>NZ_JAEULM010000015.1 GCF_016793825.1 Sphingopyxis sp. | reverse complement strand
AGCCGGAAAGCATGGTCCCAACGATCAGGCACCGCACCCCAAGGGTGGGCGGACATTAATCGGAACGGTGGGCGGGATCAGCTCGGAATCCCGGGCGGGAATTCCTCGGAATGGTGGGCGCGATCACCTCGGAATCCGCAGATGTTCGATCGACACGAGAACTGGACCATCTCGCACAGACGCACAATCGCCGGAATTCGTTTTGCAGGCGCAGCGACCTTCCCGCTCTATGCGATGCATTTTCCGCTGTTGGCGTTGCTGGCGGTAGCGAGTCCCTTCGATCGATCGTCTATGCTGCACATCGCCTGGCTTGGTTCGGGCGTTGCAATCGCCATGATTTTCGTAACCCCGCTATGCGACAAGCTGCGCGACCGGTTGAAGACGGGACTCCGGATGCGACCGACCAGCGACTAAGAGCCCGGTGAGCTTCGAAAATTCGCCACCCACAATCTGAACGACAAGGCCAAAGCAGACGCGAGAAAGCCCCCCTGGTGGCCGCCCGATGGAAAAGATCTTGCTGTCTTTCGCCTGTGAGATATCCGTCCAACAGTGATCGGAGCGCCCCATCCCAACAGAAAAAGGCGACCCCAGAGGGCCGCCTTCATCCGATACCTTCGCCGCGATTCAGGCGAATGAGGGTGAGGTAAACTCACGCCGGCGGCGCATGCCGAAGCCCACGAGGCCGAAACCAAGCAGCATCATTGCCCAGGTGGCAGGCTCAGGCACCGCGTTGATCGTGAAATTGTCGGTCTCAAACGCATTGCTGGACGACGTCAGGCGAAGCCTCGCCAAGGCCGTTACATCCGAGCCAGTCAGGTTGAACCGGACAACGGGATTAAGGTCGGGGGCAGTCTGGTCGCCATTTGCGGGATTGAAGATGTCCGAACCCGTAAACTTCTTGAGAAGCCCCCCGCCCGCATCGAGAAACTCGAGGGTGTTATAGGAATCGACCGAACCCCAGATGAAGCTGACATTATAAATGTCGCCGAACGAGGTCAGGTCCATGATCCCGGTGGCGCCGTCGGTCGGTCCAACGGTCCAGAAATTCCCCGTGCTGCCGAGCGGTTGCGCGCTCACGCCGGAGACCGATGTATTGGTGACCTTGCCACCCGTAACCGGTGCAGAGAGCGAATCGAAATCATACGTCGGCGGCGGCCCCGTATAGGGCACGGTCCCGGGCGTGACCGATCCAATCACAATGGCAGCATTGGCACTCACAGGAAGAGCAGCCACCGCCGCCGCGGCTACGGCAATTTTGAACACAAAGCTTCGCATCGTACATACCTCCTAAAAGGCGACCTATCCGCGCGACTCGCTATTTTGTTACGGAATTCACTGTTTTTAATCGAAATTCGGGAAAACGCGAATCATTATTACAAATGGCGACATCCCCTCAAGGCCCTGATAATCCGACGGAACTCGCTCTACCCGATGAATGGAGTCCCGGTTGGGGACAACCTCCGCCACTCCTTTTCGAATTCCTGCTTCAGAAGCCAATCAACCGTTTTGGCAGCGTTTCTTCCTGACCGTTCAGGAATGGCGGCGCTGATCGCGATATCCACGGCTGTGCCGGCTGGCGCCGCCCGCGACACGGGCTATACTTGATCGATGACGACTTCATCACGCTTCCGGGCGCCCCATGCAGTTTAGCGACTATCTGTCGTCGATCGAACACGCCGACATGGCCGACTGGGTGACCGTATTCGCCTATTTGATCGCCGCTGCGATTTCCGCAACCGCCGCCTCGAAAGCGTCGCTGAGACGCGAACGGCGCGACCATGCCTTCTGGCGCGCCACGGCCATCCTGATGATATTCCTCGGGATCAACGAACTTCTGGACCTGCAGACACTTCTCACCGTGATCGGCCGCGCCAATGCGGAGGCTTATGGGTGGTATGCCATCCACCGGACGGTGCAATACTACTTCGTGGCAGGCTTGGCAGTCTTCGCGGCTTTCGCTGGAATCGCGGTGCTCTGGCTGACGAGAGGCACGCACGTCGCCGTACGCATCGCGCTGATCGGCCTCGGCTTCATCGGCCTCTTCATCCTGTTGCGGGCCGCGTCATTTCATCATCTGGACGACCTGCTCGGTCGGGGATTCAAGGCGTTCAGCCTATGGATGATGCAGGAACTTCTGGGCATTCTCATCGTCGCCGGCGCGGCATGGCTCTATTGTAGTAGAGCAGTCAGGGTAAAGGCTCATTGAAATCTGGGCCAGACCGCCGAGGGCGGATTCCCCGTTTCTCGTCAGTGACGCCCGGTTTGCAGTGGCCTCCACGGGGGCATCTCGTCTTGTTAAAAGCAAAGATCTGCTGAAGACTCTCCGCGTCGCGCGATGGCCCGCGTCGCGCGATGGCGCGACAGGCAACCCGGCCGCGAGCTCGTGATGACGATGCTCAAGCCACGTTTCAGTCGGCCTTCAGATATTGCTTCATTAGCGAAATTCGTTCCGAGATGGCTGTGTCGCGATCAAGCCGATCACCGCTTGCCGCGGCCTGCACAATCAGATCGACGAGTTCGTTGCGGTTCAACGCATAATGCTCGACGATCTCGGCGAGTCCTTCCACATCGCCGCGCTCCACAAACGCTCCACCGCCGGCTTGCCGAACGAGACTGCGTGAATAATCCGTCCCAAACCCAATGAGCGGCGCGCCGGCAGCAAGCGCTTCGACCAGGCAGCGGGGCGACTCTTTCGTCATGTGACAGAATAGGAACATATCCGCCGATTGGAGCGCCGAAAAAACGGCCTCGCGATCGGCATTTCCAGACAGCTCGCAACAGGACGTCAAGCCGCGATCCTGGACGACGCCTTGCATCTCGTCCAGCAGTTCCCCTCCGCCGAACCAGGTCGCGTTGAACTCGATACCCTTGCCCCGCAGGATATCGAGCACTCCAAGCCATTCCATCGGCCCTTTCATCTCGGCCGCGCGGCCAGCGTACACAATTTTAAGTGGAGCTCCTTGCCGAACGGCGGCAGTCTTGCGAGCGAGATTCTCGTGTGAGATCTTGTCCTTGTCGGTGACCTGGATGTTCAGAACCGGGAATATGTTGGGCGCGATACGCTTATATTCGTTGTAAACGTCTTCCCCCTGCACAAGGGCGAGGCTGCTGTTCCGCAGACAGCGGAAATACTTCGGCGTATGATATTTTTGCCAGACAAGCTTACGAAGCTTGTTCGGACCAAAGGGCATCTGACTCCAGATATAATTCGTCACTTGCGGCAGATTCCAGTCGGCCTCCATATTATATTTCTTTTTGAGATCGATACACATCTCGGCCGCGAGCGTGGACCAGTCGAAGGCGGCGTGCGGCGATATAAGGATATAGTCCGCAGACTCGATCTGCTCCCGCAGTATCCTCTTCACTTCACCGCGTCGGGCGATGTAACGGTCCTCGCGATAAGGCTCGGGCAGGACGATAAGATTTAGCCGTTCGGATCCGGCTACATCTTCCGGATCCCTGGTGCTCGGAAAGGTGCCGGTCTGCCTGCGCGCTGGGCAGGCAACGGTGACCGAATCGAACTCACGCAGATACGCTTCGACATTGTTGGAAAAATCGCCGTCAAGTAGCAGATGCTGGCCCGACTGTTCGACGACCGTGGGAATGACGAGTAGCAATTTTCCCCGATCTGACGTTGCCATCTCTACCCCTTCCGCTGAACGCACAGCCATTTCTGGGGACGAATCCCAATAGCGTCAAGGATGTGCACCGGCCGAATGCCGCGCCAGAGGCGTCATACACTGGCTCAATATGAGACGAGCGTCAGACCGGGCTCTCCAATGACCCGAAGCATCCCGATCGGAAAGGGTGACAGGTCGTCCTAATTTCCCTGGCCGACGACACCAGTTCCAATGTCGCGCGCCCAAGCCCTAACGCCGCATTAACCATCGTGCGCGACGGAATCCTTATCTTTCTTCGGCATCGTCAGGGACATGATGTCGTCGCCTCTCCCGACACGCCGGGCGCGCCCATGGTTTGCAGCCGTGCTGTTTGCAGCCGCCGCCGTGCCAAATACCGCGCCGTGTGCAGTCGGCGCTGCAAGCGTGCGCACATCCAACGCGAAGCCTGCATCGTTTCAGGACGATATCTGCCGCAAGGCCCCCGCTCTTGCGGCCGTTTCGTCGGTCGGGCTCGCCGCGCCGGCGCCGGCGGCTCCGGCGCCCAGCGCGCTCGACCGTATCCGCTTGGCGCAGGAAGGCGCTGCACCACCGCCCGCTGCCGCTTTCCAGCCTGCGTCGGCCGAGAGCGGCCCTTCGCCCCGGTCGCGGGATCACTGCGCGCCGATGCCGATCAGCAGGATGACCGATGCGGCCGATGGCAATTCCGAACTTGGCACGACCGCAATCCCCGTCGACCGCACACGCTTCGACGATCGATGGAACCGCGTTCGCCGCGCTCCACCCAAGCGCCTGATGCAGAGCGAACTCGAAAAGGCGCATGTCGGGGACGGCCTGGTCGAGACGGAAACGCTCGATCGCATCAATCTGTGGGTCAACCACCGCCTTACCTACAAGACGGACGCGCGCAATTATGGGCAGGACGACGTCTGGGCCACCGCAGCAGAGACGCTCGCACGCGGCAGCGGCGACTGCGAGGATTTTGCGATTCTGAAAATGCAGTTGCTACGCGCTGCGGGCATTGGCGGCGACAGGGTGAAGCTGGTTCTTCTGAGGGACCTTGCTCTCAACGCCGACCATGCCCTCCTCCTCGTGCGGTCCGGAGCAGGATGGGTCGCGCTCGATAACATGACCGATCGTATCTATGACGGTGGCCGGGCAAATGCGGTCCGGCCCATCATGTCTTTCAGCGGCGAACGCCGCTGGGTGCATGGATATCTCGACACGCAACCTGTTCAGCCGATTGCCGCCATTCCGGCAGCAACAAAAGCACCGACGGCGACGACGGCCGACAACGTCGCCTACCCGGTGAGGCAGTCGTATAAAAGCAGCATCCGCGGCCGGGAACCGAACGATGTTCGCGCGGCGAGCGTCGCGATCGCTCGCCATGCGATCGCACGCTATCGGTGGCTCCTCGGCGGCGAGATCCGGCCGGCGACATAAAGCCCGTCTCCGCGATCCTCATTGCAAGATACGGAGACATCGGGGTTTTGCCCCGCAGGTTCAGCTGTAAAGAAAGGTCCGAATCGGTTGCGCTAGCGTCGCGACTCGGAAACCCCATTTTGAGCGCTCCGTTCACCCAAATGCAACGCAAGAGTTAACATATTTCCTTAACATTATCGGTATTTGACCGTTTGAAGTCACTCTTGCGCCTGGGGCGCTATCCGGAAGGATTGTCGCACTTTCCCTTTTTTCCTCGGATGTGCTAAGCATAAGCTGTTGCATTTGCTACGGTTTGGCGGCGAGCGCCCGACCAAGAGGGGGAGAAGCCATCGCGTGGGGCGAATTTCGGTCATACCTCTTAGGGGGTAATGGTGCGATTCTGCATGGATTCCGTAAGCTGCTGGTATAACCATTATTGCAGCAATTGGTTTTGAAAGCACTGATCTTAACAAATCTTAACAGAGAGAAAGGAGGATCGGCGAAGGTCGCCGTCGATCGAACCTCACAGTCTAGAAGGGTTGCCTTGACTGAGAACTTCAGGGAGGCGGAAAATGTCGAAGGTTATTTCCATTTCGATGCTCGCAAAAAACGAGATCGCACGTGAGGGACTGCGGCAGATACTTTCGGGTGAGAGTTTCACCATCGAGGCTTCGGTTTCGGACGTATCGGCACTTTTGAATGCACAGGGGCAAATTCTCCGCGACAAGGCCGACCATGTCATCGTGATCGATGGCGCCGGCGGCAATGGGCGGGATGCTTGCCGCGAAATTGCAGCAAGGCGAACCGAGGCGCGCATCGCGCTTCTCCTTGACCAATATTCGTTCGAGGAAGTCGTGGAAGCGTTTCAGCTCGGCGCGGATGGTGTCATCATCAAGGAAATTTCGTGCGCTCCGCTGGCGGAATCGATCCGGCTTGTCGCCATGGGCGAAAAAGTGTTTCCATCGCAGCTCATCACGAACATCACGAACTGGATTCCGACGGCCGCAGCGGGCGACTGGAAGAGCAGCGCCTCTGCGGTGGGGCTGTCCGAACGCGAGATCGAGATTCTCGAAAGCATCATGGCCGGCATGGCGAACAAGGTGATCGCCCGCCAGTTCAGCATCTGCGAAGCGACGGTCAAGGTTCACGTCAAGGCGATCCTGCGCAAGCTGGGCGTCGAAAACCGCACCCAGGCAGCGACCTGGGGAGTGAAAAATGGTTTAGGTGAACCGGTGCAGCTGAATTTGCGGGAGGTGCGGCCGGTGCGGGCTCTCCCCAGGCTGTCGCCGGTGACCGGCCGGGCCGCCTGAGGCCTGCGACGAGCGGGTCAGGCGCACGCCCCTGCCCGTTCCCTTTGTTCGGAACCTCCTCGAACCGACGGCGCGCGTCCAGCGAAACGCAGCGCCGCCGGTTCGTCAACGTTCGGTTAAGGCCTCCGAACGCGCCCTCAGGAACGGCTTGAACAAATAGCTGAGGACGCTTTTCTTGCCCGTTATGACCTCGACGTCGCAGATCATTCCCGGG
This sequence comes from Sphingopyxis sp., assembly GCF_016793825.1. Classification (GTDB taxonomy): domain Bacteria; phylum Pseudomonadota; class Alphaproteobacteria; order Sphingomonadales; family Sphingomonadaceae; genus Sphingopyxis. Next base: position 31,969 of record NZ_JAEULM010000015.1, on the reverse strand, counting down.
GTGATCGGCAAGCGGCGACGTCCGTTTTTCAGGTAGGCCAGGTCGGTCTCGACGACGACGGTGAAATAGGCCTCCTTCGCCGCCTCGTCGTAAATGCTGTCGGCGGAGATCTGCACGACCTTGCCAGACAGGCCTCCATAGATCGCGAAATCATAGGCCGTGACCTTGACATTGGCCCGGTCGCCAACCTTGATAAAGGCGATATCGCGCGGCGCGACGCGCGCTTCGACGAGCAGCTTGTCGCCAACGGGCACGACCTGCATGATCTTTTGCCCGGCCTGGACGAAGCCGCCCTCGGTCGTAACCTGTACGTCGTTCACGATACCCGTCGCGGGCGACCGGATCTCGCTGCGTTGACGCCGACCCGCGGCACCGCGGAGCGATTCCGAATTCACCGCCATCTTCGCCATCAGCTGATTGCGTTCGTCGAGCGCTTCCTGCCGGAACTGGTTTCCCGCCTCGGACGCCTGTGCCAACGCCTCGTTGATCGCCGCGGCCGCCCGCGAGGCGCCTTGTTCGGCGGCGGCGAGCTTGCCTCTGATCTCGGTCGCCTCGCGCTTGGCCGCCAGCAACTCGGTCTGCGGAACGATCGCCTTCGCGGCGAGCGGTTCGAGCATATCGACCTGGCTTTGCGCCAACCCGAGGCTGGATTTCAGCGACGCGATCGTCGCCTGCGCTTCGCTATAGTCTCTCCGACGTTGTTCGACGGCCGATCCCAACGCCATCTTGCGACTGCGCAGCGTGGCGGCGCGGGCCGACTGAAGCGCCGCCTCCTGGTTGCATTCGGCGGCCGTCTTTCCAGTACCGTCGGCGCAGCCATAGCTTTCGGTGCCGCTTCCTTCACGGCCCAGGCGCGCGGCGCGCGCAGCCAGCGAGCGGTTTTCGGCCTCAAGCTGGCCGAGTTGGGAGGATGATTCGGTGTCGTCGAGCCGAACGAGCAATTGCCCCTTCTTGACCGGCTGGCCGGCCCGAACGACGATATCGAGGATCGTCGCGGGCTCGGACGACTGAACGATCTGCGCCTTGCTGGACGGGATCACCCGTCCCTGCCCGCGCGTCACCTCATCGACCTTGGCAAAGCTTGCCCAACTGGTGAAGACGAAAAGCCCGACCCCCGCCGACAAGATGACCCGACGTGTTCCCACATAAGGGCGCGATCTGATCATGAACCATTCCCCGTACCATTGATGTCATATTCGCCGGCCTGTTGCTGCGCCATCATGCGCGAGGCACGGCTGGTTTCCTCGAGCGGCGGCAGGGCAAGTTCCCAGCCCTTCGCCGGATCGATCCGTCCGCCATCGTCATTTTCGGCCCGCCGATCCTGCAGCGCCAGAGCGCCACCTTCGGCCGACGCCTTCACCAGCCCATTTTGGGTGCCGCCGCCGCCCGGTCGCACAACGGCACTGCGCGGAAGGATCGCGGGAATCGCTTCAGACCCGCTGTACTGGCCCGAGAAAGCACCGGGCATTCCCCACCGGCCGGGCCAGCGATAGAATATGTGTGCGCCGATCTGCGTGATCTTGACCAGCTTGGGCGCCCAATACGGGGATACGTAGTTCGCGTGATAGTGGGTGGAATAACCCACGGTCGCGTCGACATATCCATTGAGCGCGGCCAGCGCGACCTCTTCCGCCTCCTTCCAGGCACGCGGGTTGGGTCGGCGATTGAGCGAGCCGTCGCAGGTGAAGCTGAACTGACAGACGGGCCGGTTCACGCCCTGATAGACGACGCCGCAGACCGACTTGGGAAAGGCGGGGTGCGCGGCGCGGTTGAGCACGACCTGCGCAACCGCGCGGCGGCCGGCGATCGGTTCGAAACCGGCTTCATAATATACCGCCTGCGTCAGGCATCTGATCGCGGTAAGCTTCGTTGCCTCCCCGATGTTGACGGGATGAAACGGTCGCGCCGCGACCACCGGTCCGCGGGTGAACGGAATCGCTTCGTTGAGCGAAATCGCCTTTTCGGGCGCATAGGCCGGGACGGATGCATTATCCCCCGTCAGTTCGATGAGCTGCTTCATCTCGGCGTCGGGGACAAAGGGCTGCGGGGTGTCCGTGTCGGAATAGCCGTGATCTTCGACGCCCAGAAAGTCGAGGACCCTTCCCCACAATGTTTCGGAGGTCAGCAGCGAGACCAGCACCGCGATCCCGACCAGCCACAGGATGGTACGGCGATGGTCTTCGCGCGGCGCGGGGCCATAACGTCTGACCGCCGTCGCGCTCATGGCATCGCCCGTTGGGCCAGGATTTCGTCGCGCGGACCGTCAGCGACGATACGGCCATTGTCCATGACGATCAGTCGATCGACAAGTCCGAGAACCGCCATGCGGTGAGTCGCGACGATCAGGGTTCCCGAGGACGGAACAGCGGTGCGGAGCCGATCGACGAAGAGTTGTTCGGTCTGGCTGTCCATCGCGCCGGTCGGCTCGTCGAGGAACAGCAGATGTGCGGGATTCATCAGCGCCCGCGCCAGGACGAGGAAGCTTCGCTGCCCGCCCGACAGCCGGGCGCCGCGCTCGCCGATATGAAAATCGAACCCCGTCGCATCGCGGCCGAGGAAGATGTCCGCGCCCGATCGCCTGACCGCGTCGATCACCTCGGCATCGCCGACGTCGCTCGCGCCTACCAACAGGTTCTCGCGCACGGTGCCGCTGAACAATTCGGCATCCTGCCCGACAAAGCGCAGCGTCGATCGCAGGTCGTGCGGGTCATATTGTCGGCTTTCGAGCCCGTCGATGCGATAGCTGCCCGCCACCGGATCATAGAGGCCGCAAAGCAGCCGGCCCAGTGTCGATTTGCCGGACGCGACGCGGCCGATCAGCCCGATCCGTTCGCCCGGCGCAATGACAAGATTGATGTCGGAGAGCGATTCCCGCTCGGTGTCGGGATAGCAGAAGGCCACATGGTCAAGCTGCAGCGCCCCGTCGCGCACCTCGGGCGCAACGGACAGCGCACCCTTTTCGCGCTCGTCGTCCTGATCCATCAACAGCTGCAGGCTGTTCAGCGTGACGAACGCCTGCCGACCGCGCGTCATCAAGAAGGCAAGCTGGCCGACCGGTGCAAGCGAACGGCTCGCGAGCATGACTACCGCGATGATCGCGCCCATCGAGATCGCGCCCGCGTTGAACAGATAAAATCCGCCCATGACCAGTGCGATGCTGGTTCCCTGCTGGCAAAGCGTGGCGAGGTTGACCGCCGTCGCCGTCAACTTGCGCATTTCTTCCTGCGTATAGGCATTCGATGCCGACAGCCGGCGCCATTTGCCGAGCATCCGACCTTCGGCGCGGCAGGCCTTTACCGTCTCCAGACTGCCGATCGATTCGATGAGCGTCGTCTGGAGCAGGCTGGCATCGACCTGCGCGTCGGCGACCGCGGCGCTCATCCTGCGCTGCAACCGCCAGCCCATCATGAGCATGATGGCCGCCGCAACGATCGGGATGACCGCCAGCCAGCCGCCGATCACGGCGATCAGGGCGACGAAGACGAACAGGAACAGGATATCGGTGACCAAGACGATGGTGGTGGACGCAAAGAAATCGCGCACCTGTTCATATTCGGTCACGCGCCGGGCGAGCGCACCTGTGCTTCCGCGCTGGGTGGCGAGCGGCAGGTTCAGCACCTTGTCGAGCAAGCGCTGCGAGAGCCGCGCATCGATCCCGCGTCCGACCTCGTCGATCAGCCCGGTTCGCGCCAGCCGGAGCGAATATTCGACCGCGATGGCAAAGACCGCGCCAAGTGCCAGCACCCAAAGGCTCGACGCCGCCTTGTTCGGGATGATGCGATCATACACGTTCATCGTGAACAGCGGCATCGCGAACGCCAGCAGGTTGATCAGAAGCGACGCCAGCATCACGTAAGCGTACTGGTCGCGTTCCTTGCGAACCTCACTCCAGAACCAGTGCTTACGCGGCGCCTCGTCCCAGGGCCGTTCGCGGGCCGCCTCGCTCGCCGGGTCGTGGCGCACGACGACGCCCTTGCCCGAATATACCGTTTCAAGATGCGCGCGCTCGATCTGGATATCGTTGCTGCCCGCCGGCAGGCGGACGGTACAATAGTCGGGGTCGATCGCGGTGACGATCACGGGCCTGTCGTCGGAAAGGAACAGGATGGCAGGTACATCCTGGTCGCTCCACCCGCCAAGCGCACGACGGACAAGGTGGCACCGCAGCCCCACCGCTTCGAGTGCGTGATCCAGTTGATCGAGCGGAAGATGCCCGTCTTCGTCGAGCGCCAGACCCTTCTTCACCCGTGCTTCCGAAAATGGCCGCTCGAACATTTCCGCGATCCGCGCGACCGCCCCCAGCAACTCGTCGCCATGCACCGGGTCTGCCGTCCAGGCGTCGAAGGTCGCCCGCGGCGGCGCCATGCGGCGCGCGCGGCCTGCATGAGCCGGATAATTCATGTAGGATCCCGCAGCGATTCCGGATTCATGTCAGGCGCCGGTGCCACCTTGAAGCGTTCGCGGGCATTCGCCGTCGCGGCCTTCGGCGGTGCGACCTCCATCGCGTAAAGCAGGTCGTTCAGCGCCGCGAGCAGCTTGAACTCGGCGTAGAATTGCGCGAACTTCGCCGTCTCGGCGCGCACCTGGACATTGTAACGGGTGTTCTGCGCATCGAGGACGTCGAGCAGCGAGCGACGACCGACGTTGAACTGCGCCTGATACGACCGCAGCAATTCGTCCGAAACACGGCTCTGTTCTTCCAGTTCCTTGACCAGCCTGCCCTGCGCGTCCCACGTGTTCCACGCGACGCGAACATCCTCCTCGGCTTCGCGCACCATCTGGTCGACCCGGAACCGGGCTTCGCGCTCGCGGCGGTTCATTTCCTGGACTTTCGAACGTTTGACGCCGCCGTTGAAGACGTCCCAACGCATCACCACGCCCGCCTGAAGGTCGTTCGTCTCGCCCCGAAAGCCGTCGATATCGTCGCCGATCCGCGCATTGCCTTCGAGCGAGAGCGTCGGCATCATCTCGGCCTTCGCCTTCGACACCATGGAATGGGCGCTATCGAGGTCGGCCTGCGCTTCGCGCACCCGCGGATTTCTTTCGCGGGCACGCGCCAAAGCCTCCTCCAGTGTCCCCGGAATGGCATTGGCCAGCGACGGCGGCAGCGCGGCACCGTCGACAAGATCAAGCCCCGTAAGCGTCCGGAACGACGCCGCGGTGTTGACAAGATCGAGATTGGCCTCGGTCAGCCGCGACTGGGCCGCCTGCTGGCGCTCTTCGGCCTGCTGCTGATCGGCAATGCTCAGCGACCCTTTCGCCACGCCTTCGCGCAGGTCTGTCACCAGCTTGCTGTGGAAACCGATATTGTCCTCCGACGCCGCGACGATGCGTTGCTGGAGCAGATAATCGAGATATTGGCGCGTCACCTGCAAGGCGATGAATTGCGAGCGCTCTTCCACGCGGAACGCGGCACCGTCGGTGCGCGCGGCCTGCCGCTTCACTTCCTGCCGTTTGACGCCTCCGTCGAACAGCGTCTGTTCCAGCCTCAGCCCCGCTTCGGCGGGGTAGAGCTTGTCGTCGGCGATGCCGAGCGCCCGGCGCGTTCCATTTTCAAGCCGGCGGATACCGACCGACCCTTCGACCGAAATGCGCGGCAGGAACAGGCGCTGCGCCTGTTCGCGTTCGAACTCGATCGCGAGCCGGTTTTCGACCGCCTGATTGATCTCGGGGTTCGTCTGCATCGCGGTTTCGACAGCGGATTTCAGTTCGAGACGCTGCGCTCCGGCGGGACGGGCAATCACGACAAGCGCGGTGGCGGATAGCAACAGGATTGCGGTACGCTTTCTCGACATTCTTTGTCCCCTGCTTCTCATTCAGGCGCCTGTGAACGGCGCTTCTTCAAGCGTGACCGCTGGCGGCCGCCTGTTCGAGCTGCGCCGCGACATGTTGTTCGGCGAGGCCGATCATGAAGGCGTGGCCCATCGGCGCATTCATCTCGCTCGGCACGCCGCCGCCGCTGTCCGCGAGCAAAGCGACTTGCGGCAGCGGCCGTGCATCGACTGGCGCCGGACCCAGCATGGCGTCGAGGTTGACCGATGGTCCCTCCAGCGCGGCGCTCACGACCGCGGAAACGTCCACGGCCAAAGGAGCGCCCTTCCCCGCTTCGGCATCCACGACCGCCTGCGCTGGCATCACCATCTGGATCTGCTCGACGCTATGCGCCGCGTCGAATGCGGGCGCCGGCGCGGGTGCGGATGCGGCATCGTCGGCGGCGGGAAGGCTGGAGAGCGGTCGATCAGCCTCCGCCGCATCCAGCAACCGAGGAAGCTCCCCGCCGGATCGTTCGTCGGCGCCGGACGCATGATCCGAACCACCGTTCACGATCCGCGCGGCGGCGTGGCCGTTGGCATCGTCATGGACCAGCAGGCTTGCCCGATCGGCCGTGTGAATTGCGGAAGGCTCAGCCGCTTCTGCGGATGGCGCCAGCGCTGCGTTCGCCGCTATCATCTCGTTCGCCGGCGACGCCTCGGATGGCTGCGCGGCGAGCGGCGTCGCGGCGGCCAGCCCCGCCACGAGAATCGCGGCCGAAAGCCCCGCCGTTCCCGAAACAGCGGCTGCGCGTTGCTGCTCGGTCGCGAAATTGGTCGCAAAGGCAGCGTCTGCGAGCTTTCCGGTACTGCCATCCGCACGAGTAAAGACCGCCTCGCCCTTCACCTGAACCTCGCCGTTCGCGGCGGCATAGCCCTTGCCGTCGGAGGTTAGCGAAATGCTGACGATATTTGCGTCGATCAGGGACCGGAACTCGCCGGGATCGGTGACGCCGTTGCCGTTTGCATCGTGCCAGATGCCGAACTTCGCGAAATCCTTGTCCAATGCGTCAAGCTTGCCGTCGCCATTGCTGTCATAGGCGGCGGCCAGACCTTGAAGGTCGCTGACGCCCGGGCCGCCGAAAACCAGCTCCGATCCGTTGTCGATCGTACCGTTGCCATTCTTGTCGATCGCAAGCAGCCCGTCGTCGCGCCCGACCCAGGCCGTCGTCTCCGGCTGACCATCTCCGTCATAGTCGAAATGGACACCCGCTGCGCTCGATACGAACTCGACGCCGTCGCCATCCAGATCGACGGCAATCGGCGGAGCCAGCGCGGTGATGGTAACCGACAGGTTCGCGGTAACGGTGTCGCCATCGCGGTCGGTCAACACATAGGAAAAGACTTCGGTCGCGGTGACCGTGATCGGCGTCGGCGGCTGATAGTTGTATTGGCCGGTTGCGAAGTTGAGCGTCAGCGTCCCGCCCATCGGCGTCGTGACGGCATTCAGCATCGCGCCCGAGATGGTACCGCCGCTCGACACCGCGATGCTCGACGCTCCGTCCCAGGTGTATGTCGCGCCGCCGATGCTGATCGACAGGATACGCCCGCCGTCGGCACCAAAGGCGTCATTGGCGTCGAGATCGCCCGAAACCGCCGATGGCACGATGACCGCGAGCAATGTCGAGACGAGATCCTGGAAATCGTCAACCAGGATCGGGTTATTGTTCGGAGCATCATTGAGATCGACGTCGCGCAGTCGCTGGATATTGAGCGGCTGGAGCGGATTGTTGTCGATCCCGATCGCTGTCACGTTGACGTGGTTATTGTCGACGAAGCTGTTCCACGCCGTCGCCGTGGCGGTCGTCAGCGAATTGACGACCGTTGGCGGAATTCCTGCGAACTGGACCTGCTGGTTGGGGTTGCCATCGCTCAGGAAGAAGACCTGGTTGCTGGCGCCCGAAATGGCGCTGAAATTGGCAAGCGCAGTCTGGATCGCGCCGGTATAGTTGGTGTTGAGTCCGATCTGTTCGGCCGATGGCCGTTCGCCACCCGCAAGCGGATTGAGCGAATCGAGGTAGGCATTCGCTTCGGTCGCGCTCGCGAACGACGGCGACGCAAAGGAGCCCGACGAGAAGATCACGAACCGGATCGTCATCACGCCCGAACCAGCGTCGTCGAGCTGCGCCAGCGCGCCCTGAACCGCACCGATCATCGTATCGAGTTCGCCGTTGTCGATGCTGTCGCTGAAATCGAGGATGAAGAGCGTGTTCACATCCTGCGTCGGTTGTGTCGACGAACCGGTTTCTCCGACCGCGATCGGCGCGTCATCCTCGATGACGATCTGGATCGCGGTCGCGTTGGTCGTCGTCACCGTTCCATCGGACACCGATACGGGCACCGTGAAATTCTTGAGATCCTCGACCGCGACGGTCGGATGATCGACGGCATGCGACAGGGTCACGGTATAGGCGCCGCTCGGTGCCAGCGTGACCCGGATGACTTCGGTGCCGCCAGCCGAGCCGATCAGCGTCCCCGTTCCGACTCCCGCCCAGGTGACGGGGATGCCACCGGCAGTAAGCACCGCGCCCGGATCGCCGAGAGTTGCCGTCAGCGTCTCGCCGGCATCGGCGTCACCGATCGCCAGCGTGCCGGTCGCGACCGCGCTGTTCGTCGTGTCGAGCACCGCGTCAGGCAGCGCGTCGGGAAGCCCGCCAATCAGCCCCTCTTCCGAAACGCGCGCGATCGCGGTGCCGATGGTCGGCGCGTCGTTGGTGCCGAACACCGTGACCGCCAGCGTCGAGGAGACCGAAAGTGACCCGTCGCTGATCGTATAGGCAAAGCTGTCGACCAGCGTCTGCCCGGCGTCGAGCGCGTCGACCGCGGGCTTGTCCTCGTCGAGCGTGTAGGTGTAGCTGCCGTCGGCGGCGATGACGAGAGTACCGTAGAGACCGACATAGGTTCCGGCGGACACGACCGTCAGCGCCTCGAGGTCGGGATCGTTGTCGGCGGTATCGGCAAAGACGCCGAACGGCGCGCCGGGATGCGCGATGTCCTGCAGGACGTTGCCGCTCGCACTCGGATCCGATCCGGAGGCTCCATCGAGCACCCAGTTGGTGTCGGCGCGTGCGATCGGGAAATCGTCCGCGCCGGTGATCACGATCCGGATCGCGGCCGTCGACGTGTCGCCGTCGGCATCGCTGACGACATAGTGGAATGTTTCGACCAGCGTTTCCCCGGCATTGAGCGCGATGACCGCGGGATCGGCCGGATCGAGTTCGTAGCGATAGCTGCCGTCGGCGGCGAGCGTGATCGCGCCATATTCACCGGCGAAGGCCGCCCCGAGGGCGCCCGTATTCGCGCCGGACGATACGCTGACGACATGCAGATGACCGTCGGCGCCCGCACCGTCCGCCGCGCCATCCATTCCATTGTCGTCGATCCCGCCGACGCCCGTCAGCACATTGCCGTCGGCAAAGCTTTGCGCGTCGCGCGAGACATTGTCTTCGTCGTCAACGGCATTCGGCGCGTCATCGCGAATGGCGAAATGACCAGTGATATCGGCGGTCGACGTCGCCGTGTCGCCGTCGCCGTCGGTGACGGTGGCCGTCAAGGTGACAAGATTGGCGCCACTGAGGAACAGGGCCTGATCGGGCCCGGTGTCGGGGCTGTGGATCACCGCCCGCGACTGGTCGAACGTGACGATACCGCCCGGCGCAACGGAGATGCGAAACACCTCCTGCGACCCGGCGCGGCCAATGACGACACCGCCCTCGATCGAAAGCACGACCGCTTGGCCCGACAGCGCGTCGATCAATCCGCTCGGCCCCGCTTTCACGCCCAGCGTATAGGTCGCGCTCCCCGGGCCATCGGCTCCGAAATCGGTCGCCGCGGAAAAAAGCCCCGACAGATTCGCAGTCGCGTTCGCCGAAAAGTCGGACTCGTCGACGACAAGGTTCGGCGCGTTGCCGCCAGCCGAGACCGAAGGGCCGTCGTCGGCGAACCGGATATTGCCGCCAAGGTCGACCACCACCGTATCCGATATGGTATCGCCATCCCGGTCGGTGATCGTCGCCGTCCCCCGCAGTTCGACAAGATTGGCGCCCAGCTCGACGAGCTGCGCCACATAATCGCCGGGCGACCCCGGAAGCGGGTGATCGATCTCGGCGAACTGCGTCAGCGTGACGAGTCCGGTCGCGGCGTTGACCGCGATCGAAAAGATTGGCGTGCCGCCCGCGCTGCCCACGATCTCTCCCGAGACAAGGGCCAGCGAGACCGGCACGCCGTTGCTGGTCAAGACGGGGGTCGCGCCCGCCGTGCCCAGAGCAAGTGAATAGGACCATGTAACCTGTCCCGCTCCCGCAGGACCGTCCGCACCGAACTGCGCGCTCGCGACGGAAAATGCGGAGGCGAAGCTGGCGGTAGCGGTGTCGAACGCCGCCCCTCGCGTATCGCCGTCCTGCGTCGTCAGGAGGATGCTGTTGTTATCGATGCTGGCGGCATGGATCGACGGACCGTCATCGCGGAAGACGAGCGCATTGCCCATCGAGACGGTGGCCGACGCCTTGTCGCCGTCGCCGTCGGTGACGGTCGCGGTGAGTCGGATCAATGTCGAAGACATCGACACGCTGTCGTTCGGATTGGCGGGGTCCGAATGTTTGATTGCCCGGATCTGGTCGAGCGTTGCGGTGCCGTCCGGAGCAACGGTCAGCCGGAAGGCGACGGTTCCGGGTACGTCCAGCAGGCGTCCTTCGACGACGTTGCCCGTCGCCTGCAGGATGATCTTCGACCCCGTCGCCACATCGGTCAGCCCCGAGGCGGTCGTGACGGTAAAGCTGTATTCGGTGCTGCTTCCTGCCTGATCGGCGCCAAGGATCGTGTTGAACAGGATGCGGAAGTCGGCGGTGGCGTCGGCGCCGAGGTTTGTTTCGTCGACGACGAGCAAACCTGCCGCGGACCCGCCCGCGCTGATCGAGGGCACATCGTCCGAGACCGAGAGGTTGACCGTGCCCGAGGCGACGTCGCCGTCAGCATCGACCGCAACCACCGAAACTGAACCGAGATCGACCAGATCGTCGATCGACGTGTCGGGATGCAGCCCATAGTTCGCCTGCAGGGTGGCGGTGACGGTCGCAGTGTTTCCGGTGACGACGAGGTCCAGCGTGATCACGGGATTCAGGTCGGCATCGAGGCCGATGATCCGGGTGTCCGACTCCATCTCCCAGGTCAGCCCGCCGTCGAGCGCCGAAACATCCCCGAAGCCAATCGACACGATGGCGTCGGCGCCCTGGGTAAAGGCGATCGTACCGCTCGCCGCGACCGGTTGAACAGTCGGCGTCGAACCGCTTTCCAGATACTGGTCGTCGAGGACGAGCGTGACCGGCGCGCTCGCTTTCGGATCGGTGCCGTCGGCGATGCGGATCTGCTGCAACGCCGACGATGTGTCGCCGTCGCCATCGGTGATCGTATAGGTGAAATCGGCGTGGACCGGGAAGACGCTGGTCTGGACGACCGGATCGAAACTCCAGGCGCCATTGGCCCGGAAGGTGTAAGTGCCATTGGCGTTGGTATAACTCGTCGTTCCCGAAGCGCCGACCGCGACGTTCACGCCGCCGATGCTCACCGACGTGACGACCGCTCCGTCGGCCCCCTGGGTGTCGTTCGCAAGAAGATTGCCGGTGATCGCGGCAGCATCTTCCGCAACGGTGATCGATGGCGCCGATTGCGCGACCGGCGCATCGTCGAGGATCTGGACGTCGAGGCTGGCCGTCGCGCCAGACCCGTCGCTGTCGATGATCGTGACGGCAAAGGATTCGCCGAGCGCCGCGTTGGCCGCGCCGCTGTGGAGCAGGCTGTTGTCGGTCAGTTCATAGCTATAGCTGATGGTCCCGCCGATCAGGTCGCCGCCGGTATCATAGACCGCCTCGAAATCCGTGATGGTGAGGACGCCAAGCGCCGTCACGATCGTCAGGCCAGCGACAATATTCCCGTCGAACAACGTCTCGCCAGCGATGGTGATCGCCGATGCGCCATCAGCAGCCTCGAACGTGAAGCTGCCCGTCTGGACAAGCGCAGAGCTGTCGGGGTTCGACCCGTCGGGCAGGTTCGCCTCGGACACCGTCAGTTCGCCGCCGCCCGTTGCCAGGCCGGAAATGGTCACGCCATCGTCGCGCCCGCGGATCGTCACCGTCAACGTTGCGGTCGCTTCGTCGCCGTCACCGTCCGTGATCACATATTCGAAGACCTCGATCAGTTCGTCGTCGCTGTCGAGACCCTGCACATCGGGATTGTCCGGGTCGACCACATAACGATAGCTGCCGTCGGAATCGATCTCGAGCATGCCATAGGCGCCCGCGGTAACCCCACCCACGTCGCCGCCCGTACCATCGAACGATACCGCCGTGACGCTGGCACCGTCGGCGCCCTGAATGTCGGCCGCCCCGTCTGTCACATTGGCGTCGACGCCGCCCGACCCGGTCAGGACATTGCCGTCGGCGCTGCCGCCGGTCACGAGCGCGAGGAAATCGACATCGTCGATCGCGTTCGGGACATCGTCGACGATCGCGATGCTCAGCGTACCGCTCGCGGTGTCGCCGTCGGCGTCGGCCACGACCACGCCAAAGGTTTCCGCAGCATCGTCGCTGGCGGCCGCATCGGTCAGCGTATAGCTATAGCCGATCGCCGCCGGGCCGATGCTGGTGATGGTGAGCGTACCATAGGTGCCCGCGACGGTCTGACCCACGCCGGTGATCTCGACCCCGCCGATCGATACCTTGGCCGATCCGTCGATAACGGTGAAAGAGAAGGAGCCGTTGGTCGTCGCCGTTCCGCCCTCGGGATCCGATCCGAAGGCCAGCCCGGCTTCGGCAACGCTTTGGCCGTCGTCCGATCCACCCGGCAGTCGGATCGTCACGCCGCCATCGCCGACCGAAATCGTCAGCGTCGTGCTCGCCGTATCGCCGTCGCCATCGGTCAACTGATAGGTGAAGACATCCGCGACGCCGCCCGGCGTGCCCGGATTGCGGATATAGCTGTAGCTTCCATCGGCTTTCAGCGTCAGGACGCCATAAAGGCCGGTAACGGGGACGCCCGCCGCGACCGAGCCGCCCGCGCCCGATACCAGCGTGACCACGGCCCCGTCCGCGCCGGTCAGATCGGCTCCGCCGTCATTCTCGGCATCGGTGATGACGTTGCCCGTCGCCGGCCCGAAGGTTCCTCCGGGCACCCGGTCGATGTCTGCCGAAGCGATCGGCGCATCGTCGATGATGTCGATGGCAAAGCTGGCCGAAACGCTATCGCCGTCGAGATCGGTGACCGTCACGTTGATCGGCTGCGAGACGGCGTCGCCACTCACGTTCGTCGCGAGCACGAACGCATATTCGATCGAATCGGAATTGATTGTAATGACGTAGAAGGTGCCGGTCGGCAGCTCGATCGTCTGTCCTTCTTCGGTGACCTGAACGCCATTGATCGTGATGATGGCCGGTCCATCCGGCGCCTTGAATTCGATGACCCCGGCGGTCACGTCGGAGCTGTCGCCGGCCCGCGAACCTGGCGCTCCGTCTTCACGCTCGGACAGCCCCGCCTCGAAAACCTGCGTCCCGTCCTCGCCGGAAGCCGGCGTGACGATGCTGACCGCGCTGTCGCCAATCCGGATCGTCAGCGTCGCCGTCGACGTGTCGCCATCACCGTCGGTAAGACGATAGGTAAACACGTCCGACACGCCCCCCGGCGTGCCGGGATTGCGCAGATAGGCGTAGTTGCCGTCGGTGCCGATCAACAGGCGACCATATTGTCCGGCGATCGGCGCCCCCGCCGCGGAAAATTCCGTCCCCTCGCCCGATCGGATGCCGGTCACCAATACCCCGTCGGCACCGGGCGTATCAGCGCCGTCGGCGCCACTCGTCGTCCCCAAGCCGGTGATCACATTGCCGGTTTGCGGCGTGTAGGTCGCCGGCGCCGCATCGTCGATGTCGTCGCGCGCGGTCGGCGCGTCGTCCGTTATGTTCAGCGTCAACGTCGCAGTGGCGACATCGCCATCGGCGTCGGTGACGATGATCGTCACCACGTCGGTCGCATCCGGATTGGTGCTGTTGTCGGTCAGTGTGTAGCTGTAACCGATCGCGTCGGGCGCGATACTGGTGATCGTGATCTGCCCCAGTGGGGTAGCGATCGTCTGCCCGATCGCGGTAACGGCGGTCCCGTTGACCGACACGATGGCGGGCTGATCGATCGCGGTGATCTGGATCGTGCCGCTGATCGTCTCGCCCGAAGACCCGGCGTCCGAGCCCGCAGGTTCGGAGCCACGCTGCGGCAGCGCCGCCTCGGCCACGGTCGCGGTGGCGGAAATAGCCCCCGCCGGCTGATCGGGAGTGACGATCAGTATCTCAGGCTCATTGTCGACCGCGCTGGGGATCAGTTCGCGCTGTTCACGCTCCGGCAGGGCGAATTCGGTCGGCGGCAACAGGTCGCCCAGCCCGAAGGGGTCGCCGATGGTGCCCGGCGTTTCGGCGAAATTGCCGCCCGAGCTTTGCGGCGCTCCCGCCGCGGGTTCAGGCTCCTGCCCGGCGATCAGCGCCGCGACCGTCGGGGCCGGAATATTGATCGGGCCGATCCTGATCTGCGGGATGTGGAGCGCGCCGTCGACAATGATGAGGATCTGCCCGTCGGGCAGCGTGACGATCAGGTCGTTTCCGGCGAGCTTGATGGCGTCGAGCCGCGTACCGGGCGGCAACTGGATGACGCCGTCGATCGGCAGGACCCGTTCCGCGCTCGCCGCAAGAAGCATGGCAGACGTCGCCGCCGACGCGGCTGGAGGAATCGCGGCCACCCCGGCCGTTTCGGACGACTCCTGATTTCGACGTAGCTCCATCGCCCTGTCGGCCCCCCTGCACTTCCTGCTTGCGAGTGCGCTGCTGCGGCCGTTCCGGAGAATCCGTCAGGTCATGGGCAAAGCGCTCCCGCTTCCGGGTAGAAGACCACCCGGAACCGCGTTTTTCGCTGTTGTGATTGTGCCAGGATCTCTTTGGCGACCTGTGCCCGTGCCTTCTCACTGTTGGGTCGAATACAAACCCGGGCCGGTGATTCTGCAATGGCAATTTCCGGTACGCGCTCTTATACTTTTGTATAAAATAAACATCTTATGGGTTAATGATCAGTAAATTTGAATAAATAATCTTAACAATTTCGTTAAAAAGTGTCGCAATATGAACATATCCTTTTCATGATGCGCTTGCTTTTCAAAATATCAAGGTAGTTATTCTGATATTTATAGGTAAATCTACCTCCTGTTGATGCCACTATACCCCTTCCTCTCTATTGGACAACGCCGCCGACCTCGATCTCTGCTGCAACTGTCGATCCACGAAGCAACCTGTAGCGGCCGACATAACGCCCCTTCGCCCATCCCGCCGCCGACGGGCGCTTGCCGCTGTAAGCGAACCAGCTAAGTCCGCCCTTCTCGACCTCCGACGCCTGGCTGTGAACCGCCTTGCCATCGGGGCCGATGATCGCGAACTCCTGCCGGTCGCCCGCGCGGGCCCCGAAGGTGTCGGCCCAAAGGATCAGCGGCGCATGTGCGCCGCCAAGCGCGGGTGGCGGGTCGCGATCGACAACCGCGCTTGGCGGAACCTCCGCAGCGAGACCCGCCGCGATCACACCGGTCGGGACATAACCAAGCTGCGTCACCACGATCGGCGACCACAGGGCCGCGGGCGACGCACCCGACCCGCAGCCCGCCAGGGGCGTCAGGCCGACGAAGGGGTCCACGGCCATCCCGTTATGGCGTACCGTGAAATGAAGGTGCGGAAACTCGCTGTTGCCCGACAGGCCCACCAGCGCGATCGCCTGGCCTCGTGCGACCGTCTGACCGGGGCGCACCAACAGGCTGCCGCGACGCAGGTGGCTATATTGGGTCTCCCAACCGCCGCCATGATCGATCACGACGGCGTTGCCAGCGTCCTTGCCGGCCGTTCGCCCGGGTCCCGCAAGGCCGGCGTCGGGCTCGCCGTCGCGCGTCCGCAGAACGATGCCGGCCCGTGCGGCCACCACGGGCACGCCGGCACGCATATCGGCCATCGTGCGGAGCCGGATATCGGTCCCGTCATGCCCGTCGGTCGTCAGCACGCCGCAGCGATAGTCGCGCCGGCCGGGGCCCGCATCATGATCGAACAATTTCTGGATCAGGCAGGTTCGACCGGGCGTGCAGTCGACCGGAAGTGCAAGCGCCGTGGACGCGCCGGGTTCCGCGCCGGCGAACGATGTCATCGCAAACAGAATATCGGCGAGGATTGCATACATTGCTGGCTACCCGAACCTTGCGCCTGTCCTTCGCCGCGACCGGCCGAAACTCTTCAAGTCTCCGACGCCGGCCGCTGCCACGGGGGGCTGTGGCAGCGGGCACGGCGGGCCAGCTCGAAGCGCCGACCAAGCTCGGAGCGCTGCCCGCACACCAGACGACCGGCACCAGCGTCATTGCCGTATCGTCAGGTACGGACCGCGTTTCAATCGTGGATTTCTGCGACACCCGCATGGAGAAGGCGGGCCCGCCGTGGACGATCATTGCAGCTGCCGTCCTTGCAATCGATCTGCCGGACATCGCAGCAGGCCGAAAGTCCCGGATGGGGACACTGGGTTTTTGCCGTTCCGGCCGCCAAAGGCCGGGCGATGCGGCCATTCGTTCCGCAACAAAAAAGGAGGGCAGACCGTGGCCTGCCCTCCTCCTTTGCGAAGGTTCGTCCGGGGTGCGGTTTCCCCGGACGAAGCCTCTCTTAGACGAACGTGATCATGTCGTAGCTGGCATTGCCCTGGCTGTAGGCGTTGATCGCCGCAACCGAGTCATACGCACCAGCTTCCGCAAGCGCCTGGATCGGAGCCGAAGCGCCTTCCCAGAAGTCCTCGATGAGGACCGAGCCCGCCGACGTGAAGACATAGACGTCCAGCGCATCGCCCTGACCATCCCAGTCGCCCGTGAGGACGAACATGTCGCTCGACGGATCGAAGCCGGAATCGACGTCAAAGACCAGCGTGTCGCGGTTCGCGAGGTTGAAGTCGCGGCCCGAACCCAGGCTGAACGGCGCACCGATCACGTCGTTGCCGAAGCCCGGCGACGCATCGGTCGAGTCGAACTTGAACAGGTCCTTGCCTGCGCCGCCCGACATATGGTCGTCGCCTTCGCCACCAGTGATGGTGTCGTTGCCGGCTTCGCCTTCCAGGTTGTCATCGCCAACGCCACCGTTGATGGTGTCGTTGCCGGTGTCACCCCGGATGGTGTCGTCGCCGTCATCGCCGTTCATCACGTCGTTGCCGAAGCCACCGCTCATATAGTCGTCGCCGTCGCCACCATTCATGGTGTCGTTGCCGCCGCCCGGGTTGCCCAGGTTGTCGTACAGCGTGTCACCATACATGGTGTCGTTGCCATCGCCACCGTTCATGGTGTCGTTGCCGGCGTCGCCTGCAAGCGTGTCGTCGCCGTCGTTACCATTGATGGTATCGGCGCCGGCGCCACCATAGATGGTGTCGTTGCCGTCGTCGCCCGACAGGTTGTCGGCACCGTTATTCCCGTAGATAAGGTCGTCGTCATCGCCACCGGAAACGACGTCTGCACCGTCGTCGCCCGTGATGGTGTCGCTGCCTTCGCCACCGGAAATATTGTCGTTGCCGGCGTCGCCGCCGATGACGTCGTTGCCATCATTGCCTTCGAGGACGTCGTTGCCTTCGTCACCGTTGATGATGTCGTTGCCGGCACCACCCGAGATGAAGTCGGCATCGGTGTTCGACGGATCGAGCGGATCGAAGAACGGATCGCCGTTACCGCGGATGATGTCGTCGCCGGCGTCGCCATAAAGCGCGTCGTCGCCGCCCTCGCCCCAGATCACGTCGTTGCCGCCGTCACCATGGACCAGATCGTTGCCATCGTTGCCGTTCAGCGTGTCATCATCGGCACCGCCGGCAATGTCATCGTCGTCAGCCCCGCCCTGGACGAAGTCGAAGCCAGCGCCGCCACGGATCACGTCGTTACCCGCGTCGCCGTTGAGTTCGTCGTCCCCGTCGTTACCGGCAAGGTTGTCGTCGCCTTCGCCGCCGTCGAGCTGGTCATAGCCCGTGCCACCGGTGATGGTGTCGTTGCCGTCGTCGCCCCAGAGAAGGTCGTCGCCCGAATCGCCGGCAATGGTGTCGTCGCCACCCTGGCCGAAGATCTGGTCGTCGCCCGCGCCACCCGAGATGTTGTCGGCATGGCCGTTACCCGGGTTGTAGTTGCTCTGGTTGTAGGCAAAGTCGGGATCGGCCTTGCGGCCAACACCGTTGTCGCCGAAGATGACATCATTGCCGTCGCCGCCCGAAAGCTGGTCGACGCCGTTGGCGTTCGTGCCACCTTCGATGTAGTCGTCGCCGTTACCGCCGCTCACCACGTCGGTTTCGGTGCCGCCGAACAGGTTGTCCTGCCCGTCGCCGCCATTGATGACGTCGTCGCCGGCGTTGCCTTCGACGCGGTCGTCGCCCGATTGACCGTTGAGCGTGTCATTGCCTGCATCGCCGCGGATATAGTCGTTTCCGCCGCCGCCCCAGGCCGTGTCGGCACCAGCGCCGCCAAGCAGGGTGTCGTTGCCGTCCGCCCCGCCATTGTCCACGCCGGTGTAGACGACGTTGCCGGGTCCAACGACCGCGAAGGTCGCCTGGTCGCCGATCAGCGTGTCGTTGCCCGCGCCGCCGTCGATGCGATCATTGCCGCTGCGACCGATGACATTGTCATCGCCGGCATCGCCATACAGATCGTTGTCGAGGTTGTTGCCATAGACGGTGTCGTTCCCGCCGTTGCCGCGTGCGTTATAAGGCAGCGTGGCAGTGGACGTGATCGCATTCAGATCGATGAAGTCGACGGAGTTCGTGCCAAGAACCTGACCTCGCGAGGTCGGATTCTTCGCGGCCGTCGGCGCGTTTGATGGAGTTACACTCGGCATTTCGCTATCCTCTTCATTCTGGTCGCAAGGATGCTGCTTCAGTCAGATTGATCAAAGCCCACCCATCTGGCCCTCGAAAATTCGGAGCCTGAAGATTGAATATGGCGGGGGGTTGGGACCCGACATTCCTGCATGGGGACATGGAGATAACTTTTTTGAAAGTGGCCCATTTCGGAGCAGGTCGTGCGTTCGCGCCGCGCGCGCGCACCCTCTTCCCGCCGCACTGACAGCGCGCCCAGAAAGGGAAAATTTGACCTCTGTCGCTCGCGCGGAGGCTAGTTCAACTTTCGCCCCAGCCGCGAAGCAGGCGGGCGCGACGGGTTCGCCGGCACGGACGATTCGTCCGGACCCGCAGGCGGGGTGCCGGAAGCGACTTCGGGCGCGCGACCGATCGCCGCGTTCGCCGGACGCGCGACCGCGACAGCAGCGACCACGCCGGGCTTACCGATATCGGCAACCGCAGGCCGGCCGAGCGGCGATGCTCCGGGACGCGGAACACCGTCCGCGGCACAGCACCGCCCCTCGGCGATCGCATCGACATCCAGTCGCCCGATTGCCGCAAGAACACTGGCGCGCGCGACAAATTCGCTGCGGCGCGCACGTTCGAGCGTGACCTGCGCCGAAAGCAACGAGTTCTGGGCGTCCAGCACTTCGGTCAGCGTGCGATTGCCGCCGATCGCTTCCTTCTTCAGGCCCGCGATCGCCTGCTCGGTCGCGGCGACCGCCGCGTCGGCGGTAACGATGGTATTTTTCGCCGACTGCCACCGCGTCCAGGCGCTTGCGACATCTTCCGCGACCGATCGCTCGGCAATCTCGATCTGCGACAAGCGCTGATCGCGCACGGCGCGGGCGCGCCGTATTTCGGCATGGTCCTTTGGCAGGAATATCGGCACGCGCAGCTCGAGACCACCATACACCGACGATCGATCGTCGGGCAGCTTGCCGGTGAAGAGATTCGCGACCCCGCCGGTCAGATACTCATAGCCGCCAACCGCGTCGAGCTGCGGAAGAAGCGCGCCGGCGGCAAAGTTCGCGCCAGCCTTTCCCGCGATGGCGTTCAGCCTTGCCGCGCGCACCCGCGGTGACGATTCAGCGGCGATTCGCTGCGCTTCGGGCAGCGAGCCCGGGATCGCCGCGAGCGTCGGCAGCGGCGGGACGATCGTTCCCGACTGCCCGCTCACGGTACGGAAACGGAATCCGTTGACGTTGAGCTCTTCGGTCGCGGCTAGGACGCCGGCCTGCGACGTCGCAAGGCGCGCCCGCGCAAGTTCTTCGTCCGTCCGGGTTGCTTCCGAAAATTCCAGTTTTCGCGACGTCGCACGGAGTTGCTCGCCGATCGCATCGCTTTGCATCTGCGCGAACTGCAGAACCTTTCGGTTGAGCCATACGTCGGCCGCGCTCGTCAGCAGCTCAAGCAGCGTATCCGAAATCGTACCGTCGAGCCCTGCCTCGGTCGACGAAAGCTCGGCCTTGGCTATTTCAACGCTGTTGTAGGTGCGATTGCCGTCGTAGAATCGCAGCCGCGCCTCGACCGCTGCATGGCCCGAAGTGTATTTCGAATCGCCGCGCGCGCCTCCCTTGACGTCGATCTCGCGACGCTGGACCGATCCGTTGGCCTCTATGGTCGGCATATAGCCCGCCTCCGCACCTTCGAGTCGGGCCTGCGCAACCCTGACCTGCAAACGCTGTGCTTCGATGTCCGGATTGTTATCGACAACCGACCGCGCCAGCGTCGCCATCGTGCTCGACGGGGATGGCGATTGCGCGGAGGACTGCGCCGATGCGGGCCCGATCAGCGGGCCCACCGCGGCGACTGGCGCACACATCGCGCTAGCGAGCAGGATCCATTTTTTTCGCATGTGGCCCCTCTTCGGAATCGTTCGTTGGAACGAGAGCCGACCCCTTTTTTATGGGCGACAGAATAAAGGGCGACGGCCGGCCGCGAAACTACCCGAACGGATATGTCCGAGGGGATAATAGACTCATTCCGCCGAATCGAAATAGACAGCGCCTGTCGGTTGCCTCGTCATGGCAGGCGACGTCACCGTCAGGCTCCCGACTGACGGCGGCTCCATCTGGCCAGAACATACGGAATAAAAGGTCAGAGATCGCGTTCTGTTTCCGAACCGGAACGGCACGCCAGGCATCATGGTCGCGAGTGCATATCCTGTTGCAAACTCAAAGGTTTGCGGCGGGTTCCTTGTTTCATTTGGGGGGCCATATGTCGTCGGATACTGAATTGGCTACATATTATGGTGAGGCGGGGGCTGGATCCTTCTACTTCGACGACGGCAACGAAAGCTATGATCAGCACGCGGCGGCCGATCACGCCGACGACGCCGACGCCGCAGCCGGCACGCGCAAGATATGGCATGACTATCTTGCCCAATTCGACATCGCGTCCGCCATTCTCACCGTTACCACTTCAGGTGCCAGCGCACAGCGCCACGCCTTTCTGATCGGCTTTGACCATGTGCGCGGCGATCCGGCCGCGACCGAGGGCCTGCTCGCGATGATGGACGGCCTGCTGGAACGTGGTGGGGAACAGCCGGTTCATCATTTCCATCTCGCCCGCACCGATCTTGCACCCGCATCGCCGCAGGCCAGCGATCTCTCCGGGCGGTTCGACTGGGCCATTTCGATCCGGATGAAGCGCGGCAGCGAAGTCATCCGCGCCCTGTTTTTCCGGTGCGAGGACGCCGGACGGTTCAGCGACCGCGATGCGCTTTCGCTGCAACTGATCGCACCCATTCTCGCCGAATCGGCAACTCGCGTGTCCCAGCTCGCCCGGCAGTCGCGACATTCGGCGATGCTCGAGGCGATGTTCGACCGGGTTTCGATGTCAATGGCACTGCTGTCGGCCGACGGGCAGCCGCTGTTCATGAACAGTGCGGCAGGCGCGCTGGTCGGGCAGCGCCGGTGGCTCATCCGGGCCGCCGATGGCGCGATCGTCGCGGCCAATCCGGCACAGGCAAAGGGGTTGCGCGACGCGATACGGCGCGCGGCGACGGCGCAGTTCCCCGTCGAGGAGGCATTTCGTCTCGATTGCCGCGATGGCGACTGGCGTCTCGCCTATGTGCTGTCCGCCAAATCGCGGTCGGGTGGCGCGATGGCGCGCTGCGCCATGCTGATCATCATGGGGCCCGGCAAGGTCGATGCGCCCAGCTCGCTTCTGGAAGCACTCGGACTCTTGCCGTCCGAGCAACGATTTCTCGGACACTTCCTGAAATCGAGCAGCCTCGGAAACGCCGCGGAGGGATGCGGCCTGTCGGAGGAGACCGCCCGCACCTATCTGAAACGGGTTCGGGCCAAGCTGGGCGTGCATCGACAGATGGAGCTCGCCGGGCTGATATCGGGACTGGTGCTTCCGCTTCGCGCGGCGGACAGCGCGTCGATCCGGGATGGCCGGGATGGCTAACGCGCTCGTCGCCGGGCGCCGGTCCGCGAACGCCGGCAATATCCTGACGGACAGCCTGCGGCTACAGCGCCCCATCGCTGTCCGCCTGATCCTGTTCTCGGCGATCACCAACATGGCGGCGCTCGCCATGTCGCTCTACATGATGCAGCTCTTCGACCGAGTGCTGACGAGCCAGAGCCAAGACACGCTCTATTTCCTCAGCCTCGCGGTCGTGATGGTGATGGGGCTTGCGGCGATCCTCGACGCGGTCAGACAGCAGGTCGCAAACCGGATCGGCACATGGCTTTCACAGCGGCTCGCGCCCGAGTTGCTGGTGCGGACGCTCGAACAGCGACTGATCGCGCCCAATACGCGGCTGGAAGCGTTGCGCGAGCTTGCGCAGGTCAAGAATTTCATTTCGACTCCGACGGTCTTCAGCGTCGTCGATATGCTGTGGGTGCCCCTCTATCTCCTGATCGTCTTTTTGCTCCATCCGATCTTCGGGCTGATATCGGCCGTCGGCGCGGCCACGCTGTTCGGCCTCACCTGGTACAACGAACGTCTGACGCGCGGAGCGATCAAGGAGACGCAGGCGCTGGCGGCGAGCAACATGCAATATGCCGAGTCGCTGGTCCGCAACAGCGAAGTCATCGATGCGATGGGTATGGCGAAAGACACCGTCGCACACTGGAGCGAACGTTATATCGCCGAAGCCAATTCGGTGGATCAGACGCAATTTCAGTCGAGCAAGATCCTGGCGTGGATGAAGTTCGTGCGCAATCTCGTGCAGGTTGTGCTCCTTGGCGTCGGCGCGCTGCTCGTCCTCCACCAACAGCTCACCGGCGGCGCGATGATCGCCGGCTCCATCCTGATCGCGCGGCTGCTGGCCCCGATCGAGGCCGCGATGAGCTATTGGAAACAGTTCGTGCTGGCGCGCGAGAGCCTGCAGCGCTTGTCGCGCTTTTGCGACCTGCCTCCCGCGCGCATTTCCCAGATGGAATATCCCAAGCCGACCGGCCAGATGTCGATCGAAGCGCTGACCTACGCCGCGCCGGGCATGAAGGGCGCGATCCTGCGAAACGTCAGCTTCCAGATCGCGGCGGGGACGTCGCTGGCCATCGTCGGCCCGTCGGCGTCAGGCAAGACGACCCTGTCGCGCCTTCTCGTCGGCGTGCTGAAACCCACCTCGGGCCACGTCCGCCTCGACGGCGCCGATACGTTCGAATGGATGCGCAGCGATTTCGGCCAGAATGTTGGCTACCTGCCTCAGGACGTCGAGCTCTTATCGGGAACGATCCGCCAGAATATCGCCCGCTTCCGTCCCGATGCACAGGACGCCGACGTGATCGCCGCGGCAAAGCTGGCCGATTGTCACGACATGATTCTCCAGATCGATGGCGGCTATGACTGTGTACTCACCGATGGCGGCCATCAGCTTTCGGGCGGGCAAAGGCAGCGGATCGGGCTGGCGCGCGCGCTGTTCGGCCTGCCCCCGCTCGTCGTCCTCGACGAACCCAACGCCAGTCTCGACGCGCGCGGCGATGCCGCGCTGCTCGCCACGATCAAGAAGCTGAAGGGCCTGAACATGACGACGATCATCGTCTCGCACCGATCGAACCTGCTCGAACTTTCGGACAAGATCCTCCTGATGATGGGCGGGCAGGTCGCGAAGTTCGGCGATGCGCGGACAGTGGTCGAACAAATGGCCGGCAATCGCCGCGCGATTCCTCCGCAGGAAGAGGCATCTGCCAAGACGAAACCTGCGATGTTCGGCGAAAAGGGGGTCGGCGCATGAACATTCCCCTTCGCCTGTCGCCATCGAACGAAGCCGCGCCCCTCGCCCTCCCCGCACCCTACCAGGATGTCGGCGCCGCGCCGAAGGTGAAGGGATCGCTGCGCCTTGCTTCGATCTCCATCCTGCTTTTCGTCCTGGCGTTCGGCGTGTGGGCGTGGGCCGCCCCGCTCAACAGCGCGGCGATCGCGGCAGGATATCTGGAAGCCGCAGGGGGCGGACGACGCACCGTGCAGCATCTGGAAGGCGGAATCGTCAATCGCTTCCTGGTCGAAGAAGGGCAGTTGGTACGCGCGGGACAGCCGCTGGTTCTTCTCGATGCGACACAAAGCGACGCTTCGGACGCCGCGCTGCGATCGACCTATTATGGCCTCCTCGCGCAGGACGCCCGGCTCGATGCCGAACGGCGCGGTTTGCGCTCGGTCGTCTATCCGGCCGAACTGCTGGCCCAAGCCGGCGATCCCGAGATCAAGGAGATCATCGCGACCTCGAATGACGAATTCGCCTCGCGCCAGCGCGGCCTCGACGAACAGAGCCAGATCTATACGCAGCGAATTGGCCAGACGAACGCGGACATCCGCAGTTCGGACGCCCAGATCGCAGCACTGTCCGATCAGGAAAAGCTGCTCGCCGACGAAGAGATGGGCGTCGATATGCTGGTCGACGAAGGTCTCGAACGGAAATCGCGCCTCCTCGCGCTGCAACGGCAGCGTGCCTTCGTCATCGGCGAACGCGGCAAGCTCACCAACAACCTCGACCGTCTTCGCAGTTCGATCGGCGAATCGCGGGCGCAGGTGATTTCGCTGCGCAGCCAGATGGCGGCCGACGCGGCCACCAAACAGCCCGAAGTGCAGCTCCGGATCGCCGAGACGCGCGAAAAGATGAAAGTCAGCAGCGACATCCGCGATCGGCGACAGATCGTCGCACCGATCGACGGGCGGGTCTCCAACCTTCGCCTGATCACGCCGGGCGGTGTGGTCGGCGCGGGGCAGCCGATCCTCGACATCGTGCCGTCCTCCGAAAAGATCGTCGTGTCGGCGCGGCTCCGGCCCAATGACGTCGACATGGTCCATGAAGGCTTGAAGGCGGAGGTCAAGCTGACGCCCTACAAGGCGCGCGTGATTCCGAACCTGCTGGGGACGGTCAGGGAAGTGAGCCCGGACGCCATCTTCGACAAGGACAGCCAGCAAATCTATTACAAGGTCATCGTGGAAATCTCGCCCGAACAGTTGAAGCGGTATCCGACCGTGCGGTTGACGTCGGGTATGCCGGCCGAAGTCTATATCGACCTCGGATCCAGCTCGATGGTGAACATGTTCTTCCAGCCGATGATCGACAGTTTCAACCGGTCCTTCAGGGAATCCTGATCGTCGGGCCGCGCGGGGGAGTGTCGGGGCGGGACGAATAGCCTGCCCCGTCAGGGGGAAATGAATTGTCCGGATACGGATTACTTTTCCGGGGAGTCCATCACGTCGTGCAGGGAACTGCACTGGGCGTCGCGGTCGGTCTCGGCATCGGTGAAACCGTTGCACCGGACATCCCCGACCCCGCCATTCTCCAGCCCAGCCTTCGCCAGAACGCCGGGTCCGATCGCTCGCTTTCGCCTGCCGACGAATTGCCGGCCGCCGCCGCCGCTCCGATACCCGACCGCAAGGTCGCAGCGCCGACGCGCGCCGTCGCAGGACCGTTGGCGCTGGATGACAGACCGACAACGCCCGCGACGGGCGAGCAACCAATCCTGTTGATCGAGGCCGGTCCGCTCACGCCGCAATCCGCAAATTTTGCGCTTCCTCTGGCATCCGGCGAAACCCCGCCCGCATTCGATGCGCCCGCCTCCGCCGGCCCGCCCGTACCCTTCGTCCTGCCGATCGACGCGGGCCAGGCAGTGCCGCCGATCGACGCAATCGGCGGCTTATCGGCCGATGCCCCACCCTTCGACACGCTTCTTCCGCATGCGGACAATGCCGAGGCGCTTCTGGACGTCAGCACCCCCGGGACCGCCGTTTCGATGGACCCGATCGCCAATCCCGCCTCGCAGCGCGCGATGGTCCTGGCCCTGCCTGATCTCGGTCCGCGAGCGGACACGAGCGTTACGGACGGCGCGGAGCAGGTCTCGGACGCCCATGCCGTTCCGCTGATCGACAAGGCAGGCGCTTTCGTTCTGGCGGGATCGCAGCAGGTTTCGCTGCTGCAAGCGGCTGCCGAACTCATGGCGACGTCCCCCGACCAATCCCCCGATCAGCCCGCAAGCCAGGCTCCGGGCGCCGCCGTCGATCAGGGCACAGATGCGCAGAGCACGGCCGGAAACGGGCAGGCAAAAGAAGGCGACCTCCTGACGCTCCAGACGCTTTCGCGCGGCGGCCTTGCCGTCTCGGGGGGATATTCGTCGATCGAGGGCCCGGTCGGATCGATCAAGCTTTCCCGAACCAACATCGGCGCGCCGGGCCGCGATATCACGTTGTCGGGCCGCTATTCCAAGGTTCAGGCCCTTATGGAACTGGGCGCATCGGACACCAACTTCGCGGGCAGCGGGTTCGCGGTGGCGCCAACATTCTTCTATTCGCGCTCAAAGGCGGTCGGGTTCGACGAAGAGGTCAACACGTCCCTGTTCGTTCAATCGGCACGCGGCATCAATTTCTATCTGGGTCGCCCCCTGAAGCGGGGCCTTCGCTTCGCAGCGAATTATCGTTTTTCAGACGAAGACTTCCTCATCCGCCGCAAGAATGCGCTCTGTGACAGCAGCATCCACGGCAGCGTCTTTTGCAATGCGCTCGGTCGATCGACCAGCTCGGTTCTCAGCCTCGCGCTCAGCCTCGATCGCCGCGACAACCCGGTAAATCCGAAACACGGGTTTCAGGTGCGGATATCGCAGGACATCGCCGGGCTCGGCGGCACGAACCGCTTCGTGCGATACCGCGCCGCGGGAACCTTCTATCACCGCCTGAACGACAACATCGACCTCTCCGCCGGTCTCGAAGGCGGGTATATGAACGGCTATGGCGGGCGGGACATTCCGCTTTTCGATCGTTTCTACATCGGCGGAAATACCATGCGCGGTTTCGACCTGCGCGGCCTCGGTCCCAAGGTCGTGCCCATTGCGGCGGCGCCCGGACAAGCCACCGCAATCGGCGGCCGCGCTTATTATGTCGGACGGGTCGAACTGTCGTTCCATCTCAGCCGCGACATCGGAAAATTCGGCGCCTCGCCCAGCATCTTCGTCGACGCCGGATCGGTATTCGGCGCTCGCAGGTCGGAACTTCTGCCCGGCGAATCCCTGATCGGGAATTCCGCGACGCCGCGCGTTGCGGTCGGCCTTGGCATGTCCTTCAACGTCGCGCCCGGAAAACTGCGCTTCAACATCGCGCAACCCGTCAAGCGGCAGGAAGGCGATCGCTCCAAGATTTTCTCGATCACCTTCGGCACCGCTTTTTAAATCGCCGACGCCGATCGTGTCCCCATCGGGGACTGGCGGCAAACCGCCGGTCCCAGCATATCTTTCCTGCGGGCGATGCGTGCTTGAGGGGGCGCTGATGGGAGGCATTCATTTCGGTCGGTCCGGCAGCGCGCCAACCGCAAGCGCGGTGGATCCGCTATGAGCGCCTCGGCAGACCCTGTCGGCGGCAGTTCGAGCGAGCTGCTGTCCACGCGCCTTCGACGTGTCCGCGAAGAAAGAGGGATGAGCCGGTCCGAGCTTGCCGAGCGCGCCGGCCTCAGCCGCCCCACGATCTGGGCCTGGGAGTCGGGAAAGACACAGCCGCGCAACAGCAACCTGCAAACCCTGGCCACGGCTCTTGGCATTTCGGAGATGGAACTCGTGACCGGTAGAGAAAGCAGCGGCGGCCCGGTCGACGAAATCGACGTGCTGATGCCATCGGCGTGGGAAACCGGCGAAATTCCCGCCGGCCTCGCCCACCCGCAGCGGCTCCGCATCATGATCCATGCCGCCAAGCTCGGAATCGCCGCGCTTGCCGGGATCAAGGCCCAGAATGTGAAGATTTCGATCGAACTGTAAGCGGGAGGGAGGTTACCCCCGTCCCCTTCGCCCCGATCAGTTCCCTGATCAGCGACGCCTGTAGTCGCCGACACCTTCCCCCAGATATTTGTTGTTGGCCTCGCGCTGCGCGGCGGCTGCGTCATCATAGAGGAAAGGCAGAAAGGCGTACCGGCGCCCGCGAGTGACCGGCGTCGCTTCGTGGAGCAGCCCGCACCCAAAGACGACCGCTCCCCCCGGCGGGGCGCGATAGGTGCGCGTTCCAAACTCCGGAAAGCGCAGTTCGCCGCCGTCGAAATCGCCGTTCAGATTGATCGTCACGGCAAACCGGCGGTGTGCCGTTCCCTTCGTCGTATTGTCGCGATGCGGCCGAAAATGCCCACCGACCGAAGCTTCGTAACAGGCGACGATGTACCGCTCCATCCGCGTCGCGTCGAAATTGAAGGCGCGATGGATCGCGGGGCGAACGCAATGGCCGATGCGCGCGCGCAGAGACCCGCAAAGCGCATCATCGGTGATGGTATAGTCCGACCGGCGCTTGTGCCCATGGTCGATCATCTGGACAGTCTTGCCGTCAACCTCGCGCATGAAGCCGGAATCATTCCCGCCGTCGGCGTCGTAAAGCTCGATCAGGCGGCGGCAGGTCGCCGGATCGAGGACGCGCGGCACCGACAGCACCGGCGCCCAGTCGTCCGCCGCCGCTTCGCCCAACAGACGCTCGACCAGCGTCAGCGATTCCTGTGCGCGCGGCAAAAGAAAACGTCCCGCGACGCGAAGCTGGCGGTCGAGAACCATCACATAGGGATCATAATCGTCAGTCGCTTCGCGGCATGCGCCATAAGCGGCGCTGATGGCGCGATCATAGTCCAGGATCACCCGGATTCCCGGCAGCGCGGTCCGGACGCGCCCACGTGCGACGTCGTCCGGATCATTCGTCACCACAAAGAGGCAGCAATCGCGATCATCAAACAGGTCGGCGGCGGCCAGCAATTGATCCAGCGCATCCCGGACGGCCGCCCCCTGCGCCGATCCGATGAAAAAGAGCAGTGTGACGCGCCCCGCGACGGTGTGGAACGTGTATTCGGGATTGCCGTCGAGAACCGCGGCCTTGAACCAGGGAGCCGGAGATCCCTCCACCGGTTTGAGGATCGGCACCCTGCCTTCGCGCGGCTGTGCCGGCACGCTTGGTCTGATGGGCTTAGGTCCCGCCCGGCTCGCAGCGGCGATGGCAAAGGTGGAGGACGCCGAAGCCGGCCCCCCCGATCGTCCGGATGGCATGGAACGCTGCGCCAAAACTGATCCTCCCCTTGGGCGTAGACCGCCGTGCTAGCATGGAAGGCGGCGCGGAATTGCTGACTATTTAGGGGTATCGTGCTGCCCCGAAAGATGCCGCGCACATCAGCGGCGTATCCCCTTCCCCTGCCCCGCATGGGCTCGCTTCGAAGCCTCGATGCTATCCAGGGCATCGCCGCAGAGAGGGCGGCGAGCGCCGATCGAAAGCGCCCGAGAGAAATTTGCACCGCCGCTGGATTAAAAGACGCCGAACCGCGTAAATGTCATATGTCATCGACCATGTTCCACGTGACCGACCTGCTGCCAGCGCTCCTGCGCTATGCGCGGCGGTTGACGCGCGACGAACATGAGGCGGAGGATCTGGTGCAGGAGACGCTGGCTGCGGCTTATGCGAATGCCAGCTCCTATCAGCCGGGCCGTTCGCTCCGCATCTGGCTGTTCGCGATCCTGCACAACGCCTTCATCAGCCGCGCCCGCCACGACGCGGTTCGCGAACGATATCGTGCCAGCTCGTTCCCGCCTGACACTGGGCCCTCGCCGCAGGAACATTCCGTCCGCCTGCGAGAGGTAGCAGCGGCCCTCGACCGCCTTTCGGAGGAGCAACGACAGGTGCTCCACCTCATCGCGGTCGAGGGCCTATCCTATCAGGAAGCCGCCGCCGTCATCGGCATTCCCATCGGCACCCTGATCTCGCGCCTTTCGCGCGCCCGGGCGCGGCTGCGCGCCATCGAAGACGGCGACGCGGACGATCGCTCCCCCGTTTCGCTGCGCATTGTGGAGAATTGAACCCATGACTTCGCCATCGGTCACGATCACCGAATGCGACCTGCAGGCCTATGTCGACGACCAGCTCGACGCGGCGGGCCGCCTCGAGGTCGCGGACTATCTGGTCCGCCACCCCGAAGCGGCCGCGCGCGTCCTTGCCGATCTTGGCACACGCGATGCGATACGCGCGCTCGCGGAAGCAGAGGAATCGCCCGTGCCGCCTCCGCTCAAGGACGAAGCGCGCCGGCTCGACTCTATCTTGGGACGCAGGCGCACCATCGCTCGCCTGGCCCGCGCCGTCCCCTTCGCAGCGGCCATCGCCGTCGCGGTGATCGGGGTCGGCACATGGCAATATGCCGACTTCGCCCCGCCCGCGCGCGCCGCCGTCCCGGCGCTCGTCAAGGAAGCGCTGATGTCGCAAAAGACGGCACTGATCCGCGCGCAAATGCCCTCGCAGCCTGAAACGACGCATTTCGACCGCAAGGCCGTCCATACCGCGACCCGCATCCAGATTCCCGCATTACCTGCCAACTGGCGCGTTCTCGACGCCCAGCTCTTTCCTTCGGACTTTGGCCCCAGTCTTCAGATGGTGATCGACACGGGGGGGGACGAGCCGGTGTCGCTGTTCGCGGCGAGGACCTCCGACAACCTGCCCGAAGAGCCGCAGACGCGGATCGTCGACGGCCAGGCCGTCGGATACTGGTCGCACGAGGGCAATGTCTATGCGCTGACGGGCGAGGAATCCGCCGACCGCATCGCCGAACACGCCGAAAATCTCGCAAGCGGACAGGACAGCGAAATCTGATCCGCGCAGCCTCTCGCCCCGCCCTCTTCACGCCGGTGATCAATGGATAGAAAAGAAACCCGCGTCACGGCATCGTGTAACGGTGTGCCGACGGACCTGCTCTCGGTCCGCGAGCTTGCGAACAACGACCTCCTCCTCGTGCTGCGCAATGCGCAATATCGGGTCGAGGTCGGCCGCAAGATGCACTCCGTCCTCGAGCAGCGGTATCTGCTCCGTCTCGACCCGGTATCGAACGCGGCGTTGATCAGGCATTCGCTCCGCATCGCGAACGGGCGGATTCTCACGATCGCGGACTTTCCGGGCGGAGCCGATGCGGTCCACGCATGGCCGATATTCTCGCGCCTCCTGCCGCACCTTCCTTCCCAGAACCCGGCCGCCGGCCGCCTGTCTGGCACCACAGTCGACATGGGTGAATTCGACCCCCGCACTCACAGTCTGTGCTATTCGGTCATTGCCCACCGGCGACAGAAATTCGCGCTGGCGTCCGGACAATCCTCGATATCGCTCGCCCGCCTTGCCTTTCGCGAATTCGACATCTCCATCGCGGCGCGCATCCTGAACCAGCCGACGACCGACGGCGGCCTGATGCACCATAATGCGAACGACCGGATGCGCGGCGCCGCGAGCGAGGTCATGGCCGAATCCGATGTCATCGCCCTGCTGGACGATGCGGCGGACCTGCTCGCCGTTTCGCGCTATCGGCCGGCGACGCGGGATCGGATGGCGGGATAGCTTCCGCTCCCGCGTCGCCAGGCGTCTTCACCTGGAAGGCCCTTTGCAGCGGTGGCCGACTTGGGTAGCAAGGACCCTGCTCGCAATCTTGCCCTGACGGCGGAGACAGGATGACCGATGGAAGGCGGAAACCGATGACCGCTTCGGGCGCGATGGTCGGGCGGCGTTCCTTGCTGGCCGGGACCGCGGCGCTGGCCGCCGGTGGCTCCCTGTCGGCCCAAGCCCTGACGCCGGCCCGATGCCCGACCGGCGATGCCGCCTGGATCCCGTCCGAAGATCTGGTGCGGGATATTCCCCGCCTCATGCGGGTCGCCGGCGTCCCCGGCGTCGCGATCGGGGTCGTGGATTGTCAAACGGCGTTCAAAAGGGACCCCCGATCGGCGTCGAAGAGGGACCCCCTTTTCGGATAATATGATGCTGGTTTGTTGAAGATGGCCTTGCGCTGCGTGCGGCGGAGGGCGGGCGTAGCCCGACCGGAGGCGCGC
>NZ_JAEULM010000014.1 GCF_016793825.1 Sphingopyxis sp. | reverse complement strand
GCGCGCCTCCGGTCGGGCTACGCCCGCCCTCCGCCGCACGCAGCGCAAGGCCATCTTCAACAAACCAGCATCATATTATCCGAAAAGGGGGTCCCTCTTCGACGCCGATCGGGGGTCCCTTTTGAACGCCGTTTGACAGGCCTGCGAAAAAGTAGTTGTCAGGGAAAGTCTGCAACCGCGCGGCTTCCCGCACGGTCAGGCTCCGGCATTGGGCCGGGTCGTAGTGGATGAAGTAGTGCCCATCTTTGGAAATATGGGAGGTGATGGTCGTTGCCACCTGCTCCGGGAGCTGCACACGGAACCTGTCAGAGAACATTTTCCCGGTGCGGCCAAGTTCAACATTCTGATGCGCAGGCAGCAGGCTTTTCGGGAAGTCGGCCAGCTTTGGGCTGATGCCGGATTCCGCTGCAAATGTGGCAGCGAACAGATAGCGACGCAGATCAGATGCCATATGGCCCCGCGCTTCATGTGAAGTCAGGACTTTCAGGCGCGGGTCATGGAGGGATTTCAGAACCTGATGGCTGGAACCACTGGCTCCCCTGTATCGGGTTGAGTAAGTATGCTCGGGAGCGTTGAGCTTTGCCAGTGCGCTGAGAGATACGCCCTGCGCGACGGCGCGAGCATAGGTCGCCCCATTTAACTGGCTTCTGATATCCATCGAAGCAATGCGGGCTATTTCCTTGCGCCATGTTTCTGGGCTGTCAGTGCCTTTGGACAGGCTGCTCCGAACCGCTGGCAGGCTGCCGATTGTCTGGCGCACCGTAGGTGGCCGAAGCGACTTCAGCCTGCCTGGCTTTATGTTCAGGTCGCTTCGGATGCCGACGATAAACATCCGGTGCCGCGCCTGTGGGATGCCGTAGTCCTCGGCGCGGACGACGAAGAGTTTGGGATCGACCTCCTCGTCCGGCATCTCCTGCTCGGACAGGGAATACAGCTTGTAGGAAAGTCCATTCGATCCCTGAGAGATTGCGGATTTGGGGTTCGACAAATCCCTGACGATCCTGGTGATTGCTGATTTGCCCTCAATGGTCGCGGACAGCAGCCCTTTCACGTTCTCCATGACGAATATCGGGGGGCGATGGTCGATGATGATCTTCAGGTATTCCAGGTAGAGGGTATGCCGCTCGTCCTGCTCAAACTCTGGGCGATTCATCATGCGTGATCGTCCTACGAGCGAATAAGCTTGGCAGGGCGGGCCGCCGACCAATGCCCAGCGCTCCTCTCCCGCCAACCGGTCGCGAATGGTCCTTTTGACGGCTGCGTGAGAGTCGTCGCCAAGCGAAATTCGCAGCGCACTCTTCTTCGCATGGGCGAAGGCGGCGGGGTGCTTTTTGAAGAGCTGATCTGCCGTCAGCTCTCCCTTCAAAAAGTCGTAGTAATCATCCGGCGCTTCCCCATCGGGAAAGCCCCTCATGAAGTGTCTCAGAAAAAGGGTCTGATGTGAAAACTCGTCGCGTTCGATGGCGACAACGCTATCGAAACGGCGTTTGCCGCGTCCATCCGTCAGGGAAGCAAATCCTTCGCCAAGCCCCCCAGGACCGGCGAACAAATCGACCACAGGATAAGGGTTCCGCAGTCGGCTCATTACCGGCGCCGCCCCTCAGATGAAATCCTACGATGATCAACTGCTCCCATTCTCAACTTTGGCAATCCTCGACGCTCAAAACTATCGATGTTAATTCTGTTTTGTGATTATCCCAGCCTCTTCATTCACGTTTTCTGTAGGTGCCGAAAGTATTATTGGCACCTTTAGCCAAAGCCGATCCTGTTGAAGCCTCCCCTATACAGGGAGTCATAATAGCCAAGTCAGGTGGATTCGCAACGACCGCAAGCGGCGGTCTGGGAAGCAATGCGATGGCCGGTCCCCGTTCGGTGCCCTGCGGCCAGCGGCCCTGCCCGTTCAGGCTGGACCTTCGCAAAAAGGGCAGTCGCCGTTCGGCTGATCTGCCCTCTCGCGCACCGTTCAGTGCTGCTTAAAAAGATGGTGCCGGTGGTCGGACTCGAACCGACACTCCTTGCGGAACAGGATTTTGAATCCAGCGCGTCTACCAATTTCACCACACCGGCAAGCGGTTGCGCATATGCTGTGTGGCGTTGGCTGCGTCAACCGGTAAGAGCATTGATTTGATATCAGAATGATGATTCCGTCAATATCAGATAATTACCCCTTTGGCCGCCTCTTATTAACCTCGGCGGCGTCAATAATATCCTTGATGTGCGAAGCATAGAATTTCTCAATCATTTCGACGCTGGTGCGGCAATTCTTTGCAATCTGATAGATATCCGCACCTTCCATAAGTCGGAAGCTGATATAGGTATGGCGCAGGCTGTATGCCGTGCGAGGGTTCCCCTCGCGGTCTTTCTTCATGTCGAGTTCGGACAGGATAGTATTGAAGAGTTCCCGCTGGATGCGAGGAAACAGGAGGTCTTTCGGTTCAAGGTTGTGACGTTTCTTCATGCGCGTGAAGGGCATGACAGCGCCGGGCATGGATTTGCAGTAGCCGACGCCCCTCTTCCCACGCACTGAGATGTGAAGGATTCGCTCTTTGTCCGCACCATCCTGCACGATCTCGATATCGCGCAGTTCGATGCGCTTTGCCTCGTCAGGCCGCAGGCCCGTATTGACCATGAACAGCACATAATCGTGCAGGTCTTCGCAGGCGCTCCGCCAGCGAGGGTTGAGGGGGTTCTTCGCCCGCTCCCCGGTCGCCTTGTAAAGCTTCTTATATTCGTCGGGCGAGAACCACGCCCGATGATTGATCTTTCCAGAGGTCTTATACGGTGCCGATATGTCCGGCAGATAAGGCAGCCAGCCGTGGCGCTGGGCTGTTTTCAGGACATGGCGAAGAGTGATGATCTCTGAATGGATTGTCGAGCGCGATGGCCGTTTCGGCTTGCCCTCCTTGTCGAGCCGGGAGGTCATGCGGTGGACGCGATACTCCTGCACCATGCCGGGAGTGATCTCCTGAACCATCTTCTCGCCAAAGAACGGCAGGAGGTGGACACGGAGCCGGATGCCGTGACCTTCCACATATTTCTCGTTGCGCTCCCCTTCGGTGATCACCGTGTATTCGGACAGGAAGTGCTTCGCGGCCTTCGTGAATGGCACTCCCTCTTTGATCTCGCCGTGACGGTATTTGCCCATGAGGCCGAGATACCAGTCTTTCGCTACGTCCTTGGCCCGAGCCAGGCTCTCCTCTTTGGTGGTCGTCCGCATCTGCTTACCAGCGATCGAGCATGAGCACTGCCAATGCGGGCTGCCGGGCCGCATGAACATCTGCACTTTGCCGTCGAGGAATTTGTGGCGTGCGGTCTGGTTATGGTCAGTCATGGGGGCACCTTTGGTAGCAATTTTGTGCTAGATGTGCGCTAGGCGTCCATCTTTCTATTTTGCCACTAACTGACTGTTTTTGCTACATTTATATCGTAAGAGCTTGATATAAATATGCTTTTAAGTCGAGCGCGTCTACCAATTTCACCACAGGGGCCCGTGGACGGAGCGTGCCCTAATGTGCCACCCCCGCCCTTGCCAAGCTATTTCTTGCCCGACATCGCGTTCTTGCCGCGCGGAACGGCGATTATTTCTTGAGCTCTTTCGCCAACGTCTTGGCGGTGGCCTTGCCATAGGGCGGCTTGAAGCCCGCAAGCCCCGCGACGTCGAGCTTTGGCTGGCGATACACGGCGCGCGCGTGGCTGAACGTACGAAACCCGTCGGCTCCGTGATAATTCCCCATTCCCGACGGGCCGACGCCGCCGAACGGCAGGTCTTCCATCGCATTGTGGAACAGGACGTCGTTGACCGTGACCCCGCCCGAGATCGTCCGCGTCAGCACGCGGTCTTCCTCGCTCTTGTCCTGCCCGAAATAATAGAGGCCGAGCGGGCGGTCGTGCTCGTTCACATAATCGATCGCGTCGTCGATGGTCTTGTAGGTCTTGACGGGCAGGATCGGGCCAAAGATTTCTTCCTGCATCACCTTCATGTCGTCGGTCGGGTTGCGAACGATGTGCAGCGGCATCTTGTGACCGTTCGCGCTCGCAAAATCCTCGTTCCCCGGATTGACCTCGATCACGTCCGCGCCCTTCTCGCGCGCGTCGGCAAGATAGGATTGCAGTCGATCATAATTCCGGCCGTTCACGACCGACGTGTAATCGTCGTTCGCAAGGAGGGTCGGATAGAGCGCCGTCACCCCCTTGGTGACACTGTCGATGACAGCATCCTCCTGATCCTCGGCGACAAGCAGATAGTCGGGTGCGAGGCAAATCTGCCCCGCATTCATCATCTTGCCGAGCGCGACCCGCTGACCAACCAGATCCTTGTTCGCGCTGCGTCCGATGAAGGTGGGCGACTTGCCGCCAAGTTCCAGCGTCACCGGCACCAGATTGTCCGCCGCCGCCCGCATGATGTGGCGCCCGACGCTCGTCGCGCCGGTGAAGATCAGATGATCGAACGCCAGCTTCGAAAAAGCGATGCCGACGTCGGCGTCGCCAGTGAAAACCGCGATCTCGCTTTCGTCGAAATAGTCGGGGACCAGCCGCGCCATCAACGCCGAGACATTCTCGGTGAACTCGGACGGCTTGATCATCGCCCGGTTGCCCGCCGCAAGGATGCCCGCCATCGGCACGAAGACCATTCCGACGGGGAAATTCCATGGGCTCACGACGCCGACGACGCCCTTCGGCTGATAGACGACCTCCGCCTTCGCGCCGAGCAGGCCCAGCGGAAAGGTCGGCTTGCGCTTCTCGCCCTTCGACCAGGCGTCCATATGCTTCTTCGCGTGCTTGAGCGCGCTGACCGACGGCATGATGTCGGTCATCAGCGTCTGTTCGCGGCTGCGATGCCCGAAATCCTCGCTGACGGCCTTGGCGAAATCCTCGGCATTGTCGACCAGCAGCGCGATCGCGCGGTCGATGCGGTCGGTGCGCACGGCAAGGCTTTCGGGCATGGCGGCCGTAAAGCTCGCCTTCTGCGCCGCCAGCACCTCGTGCATGCGCGCGGTTTCGCCGGCAATATCCTGCTTGATCGCGGTGGCCATGACCCGTCTCCCTTGTTCTTTTGCGGGCGCTGTTTGATCACGCCGCGCGGCTGGTTGCAAGATGAAACCGGCTGACCGCCTGTCGAGACGATCCCGATATCGCGGCGGCCATATCTCGGCGCACCGAAGCGCACATACGGCCGCTCGGCGTTTGGTCCCATGGCCGGGCTGGAAACGTCAGCCGAACTCGTCAACCGACACGATCGCGATTGTCATTTCAATCGCAGCGACCGTCACGAAAACGGGGGGCCGAGGCCCCCCGAAATATTATGCGAAAGTTGGCTCGCCCGAGGGCTGAGGCCGGCGGCGCATCGTACCGCCGACCAGGCCGAAGCCAAGCAACATCAGCGCCCACGTAGCGGGTTCAGGAACCCCGGAAGAGACCGCAACATTCGTGAACACAAAATCCAGGTCCGCGTAGTTGAAGTCGCCGTCGCGGCTGAGATCCTCGAAAGCGACATAGGTGCCGGCAGGAATACCGAAATCGCCGCCTCCGTAAGCGTTGGAATAGACGTGATTCATGCCGTCGAGATTGAGCGATTTGTCCGAATAATAGGAAAGATCGGTGACGGGATTGCCCTCGTCGTCATCGCTCACGTTGACCAGAATAAAAAAGGTCAGCAGGTCGCCCGCAACCACGTCGCCGAAACTCAGGCTGTCGCCTGCCGCCGAGCTGAGACTGTCCAGTCCATAGATCTGTCGATCCGTTCCGTTCACGAGCACGCCCAGCAAGTTACGATACGAGCCGTGATTTCCTGCAAAATAGGCAATCAGCGGCCCGTCCGACGCTGCGGTGAAAGTATATAACGCCGGATTCTCGGTTCCCGCGTCAGGGTAAAGATTGATTGCCGCCTGTGCTTGCCCAGACGTCAGCATTCCTAATCCCAGCGCGAGCGGCGCAAGCCGCTTCATCCAGCTCTTGGTCCATCTTTTTTGCACGTCAAAAACTCCCTTGATCAGAGACTTGGCGCAGACCCACTGTAGTTGATATATCGGTCAATCGGACGGAGAGCCCCACCCCCCGCAAGGGAACTATAATGCGATTCGCCGAAACATGGTGGATTTTTTTAACAATTCTTAACAAATCGGCGAATTTTTCCTAAACAATGGCCCACGCGGTTTCTCCCCCGCACCCCCTTTCGCAAGTGCAGCAAAGGCGCTAATCCGACCGCCGACGTATCTTTCCCCTACGGAGTCTTTCGTTATGACCGCCACCGATCCCGTCGTCTTCCTTTCCTATGCCCGCACCCCGATGGGCGGCATGCAGGGCGTTCTCTCGGACGCAAGCGCGACCGATCTCGGCGCGACCGCGGTCAGGGCGGCGGTCGAGCGCGCGGGTGTTTCGGGTGACGATATCGAGCGTATCTATATGGGCTGCGTGCTTCCGGCGGGCCTCGGCCAGGCGCCGGCGCGGCAGGCCGCGATCAAGGCGGGTCTGCCCAAGTCGGTGCAGGCGACGACGGTGAACAAGGTGTGCGGTTCGGGCATGCAGACCGTCATCATGGGTGCCGAAGCGCTTGCCGCCGGCAGCATCGACCTGGTGGTCGCGGGCGGCATGGAGTCGATGACCAACGCCCCCTACCTCCTCAAGAAGCATCGCGGCGGCGCGCGCATCGGTCACGACACCGCCTATGATCATATGTTCCTCGACGGGCTGGAAGACGCTTATGAGGCCGGCCGGGCGATGGGCACCTTCGCGCAGGATACCGCCGACGCCTATCAGCTCAGCCGTCAGGCGCAGGACGATTATTCGATCGAGTCGCTCAATCGGGCCAAGGCGGCGATCGCCGACGGCGCTTTCGCCAACGAAATCGCGCCGGTGACCATCTCCACCCGCAAGGGCGATGTCGTCGTCGACACCGACGAAGCGCCGGGCAAGGGAATGCCCGACAAGATCCCGACGCTGAAGCCCGCCTTTGCCAAGGACGGCACGATCACCGCAGCGACCAGTTCGTCGATCTCCGACGGCGCCGCCGCGGTCGTGCTGACGCGCCAGTCGGTCGCCGACGCCAAGGGTGCGAAGCCGGTGGCAAAGCTCGTTGCGCACGCCGCCCATGCGCAGGAGCCCAAGGACTTCACCGTCGCGCCCGTCGGCGCGATCAACAAGGTGCTGGCCAAGGCCGGCTGGTCGATCGGCGATGTCGACCTGTTCGAGGTCAACGAAGCCTTTGCCTGCGTCGCGATGTTCGCGATGCACGATCTTGGCATCCCGCACGACAAGATCAACGTCCACGGCGGCGCAACCGCGCTCGGCCATCCGATCGGTGCCAGCGGGACGCGCATCATCACGACGCTGATCGCCGCGCTCCAGCGCCACGGCAAGACGCGCGGCATTGCCAGCCTGTGCATCGGCGGCGGCGAAGCGACGGCCGTGGCGGTCGAACTCGTCTGATCCGCTTTCGACGAAAGTTCCGGGGCGTCGTCGCGAGACGGCGCCCTTTCGTCGTTTAGGGCGCGACAAATTGCGACACTAATGACCTGAAAATAAACGCGGCATTCCGGTTCGGTTCAAATCGGCGGGCCTATTCCATGCGTGTCATCGGGCAGATCCCCTCCCCCCTGACGATGCAAAGGAATGGCACAATGAAGAGCAAAATTCTCACCGCCGGCCTGATCGCCGCGATGATGGTCCCGGCGATGGCGCAGGCCCAGACCGGCGAACTCCGCCGCGACCGGCAGGATATCCGGCAGGAACAGCGCGACCTCAATCACGCCAAGCGGCACGGAACGCGCGGCGACGTCCGCGAAGCCCGCAACGACGTGCGCGATGCGAAGAAAGAATATCGCGAGGATGTCCGCGACTGGCGTCGCGACGCCCGCTACCAGAATTATCGCGCGCCGTTCAAATATCAGCAGTTCCGCGTCGGATCGACGCTGCGGTCGAACTATTACGCGCCCGCCTATCGTCCGACCTGGGACAGCCGCTGGGGCGTGCCGCGCGCCGGCGCGGGACTGACCTATGTTCGCCACTATAACGACCTGCTGCTGGTCAATGTCCGGACCGGCAAGGTGGTGAAGGTCTATCGCAACGAGTTCCGCTGGCGTTGAGCCGCGGGTTGCGACGACAATCTCTTGCGAAGGGCCGGAGGCAAAGCCCTCCGGCCCTTTTCGCATTTGTTTGCCGCCCGCCGCCAATCGGCCTAGCCTGCGCTCCTCTTTGATGGGGAGAGGTCACATGAAGAAGATAGTGTTGATCGCGGCGCTTTCGATGCTTGCCGCCTGCTCGCAAAAGACTGAAGAGAAAAAGGAAGTTCCCGCCGAACCTGCCGCCGCGGCGGCGCCTGCACCGACCGCCGACTCGGGCACCGCACCCGGCACCTACGACGTCAAAATGGCCGATGGCACCGTGGGAACGACGACGATCAATGCCGACGGCACCTATGTCGATACCGACGCCAAGGGCAAAGCCGTCAAGGGGCAATATGCGACCCACGACGGCAAGGATTG
This sequence comes from Sphingopyxis sp., assembly GCF_016793825.1. GTDB lineage: Bacteria > Pseudomonadota > Alphaproteobacteria > Sphingomonadales > Sphingomonadaceae > Sphingopyxis. The sequence goes on along the minus strand of NZ_JAEULM010000014.1, from coordinate 79,049 downwards.
CTTTGACCCCGATGGCGACGAGATGGGCATGTGCTGGGCTGTCTCGAAACCCGAAGCCGACGGCAGCTTTACCGCCACCGCCGACGACGGCACCGTCGTGACGGTCACGCCCAAGAAGAAATAGGCCATTCGGCGACTGGCCGCGGCGCGGTCAGTCGCCCCAGATATGGTCGGTCTGGATCCAGCCCTTGCGCCCCTTGGCGTCGAAGAGGCACCAGCCATTCTTGCAATCGGTGATCCGGCCGACGACGCCGGGTTCGGCACGATAGGAAACCGCGGCCGACAGGTTCGGCTCCTCGCGCATCGCTTGCACGCCGCCGGTCACGATCGCCGTGCGCGTGCGGCTGAGCAGGCGTGCCGCCATCCAGCCCTGCGTCCCGTCGGGATCCTCGATCTTGCGCCAGGTTTCAAAGCGCGCGATCACCTTCACGGGAAGGTCCTTGCGCCGATATTCCCAGACGACGGGCACGTCCGGCGACGGCCCCTTGCGCATCCGCGCTTCGTCCACGTTGATCGACGCCCAATAGGGCAGCTCGACCTCGGTCTGCGCGCTTGCCGGTCCCACGACCGCGACGAGCGCTATCACTGCTAGAATCTGGCGGCTGGTCATCTCTCTGCCTTGTCAAACTCATGCCCGCTTTACAACCGTTCGCCGCGCGAAAGGCTGCGTTCGTCCCCAGCCTTTTCTGTCGCCTCCCCCTTGACCCCCTGTCGCGGGCGCGCTCTATCGCGGTCATGCCCGATTCATCCCGCCCGAAACGCCCGCGCGTCATCGTCACCCGCCAGTTGATGCCCCATGTCGAGGCGCGCATGGCCGAACTCTTCGACGTCGCCCTGTCGGCCTATGACCGGGCGTTCACCCGTGACGAATTGAAAGCCGCGGTGGCCGATTGCGATGTTCTGGTGCCAACGGTAACCGACGAAATCGACGCCGATGTCATCGCCGCCGCCGGTGAGCGGCTGAAACTGATCGCCAATTTCGGCGCCGGGGTCGATCATATCGACCTCGCCGCCGCGCGCGCCAAGGGCATCATGGTGTCGAACACGCCGGGCGTCTTCACCGAAGACACGGCCGACATGACGATGGCACTGATCCTCAGCGTCCCGCGCCGCCTTGCCGAGGGCGAGAAGCTGATGCGATCGGGCAAATGGGAAGGCTGGGCACCCAGCACGATGCTCGGCCACCGGGTCGGCGGCAAGTTGCTGGGCATCATCGGCATGGGCCGTATCGGCCTCGCGGTCGCGCGCCGCGCGCGGGCGTTCGGCCTGTCGATCCATTATCACAATCGCCGCCGCCTGCCCGAAGCGATCGAGGAGGAACTGGGCGCGAGCTATCACGCCAGTATCGACACGCTGCTGCGGATCAGCGACATCGTCTCGATCCACTGTCCGCACACGACGGAAACGCACGAGATGGTGAACGCCGCCCGCATCGCGGCGATGAAGCCGACCGCCTATCTGATCAACACCGCACGCGGCGAAATCATCGACGAAAAGGCCCTCATCGCCGCGCTGAAGACCCGCCGCATCGCGGGCGCGGGGCTCGACGTCTATGCGCAGGAGCCGGTGGTCGATCCCGATCTGCTCGCCCTAGACAATGCCGTCCTCCTCCCCCACCTCGCCTCGGCAACGATCGAAGGGCGCGAGGCGTCCGGCGAAAAGGTGATCGCCAATATCCGCGCCTGGTGCGACGGGCATCGCCCCGCCGATCAGGTGCTGGAGGGGTGGGCCTGACACAGGTCGCTCTCGCGCCGCGCCCGGTAGCGGCGCCTTAGTCCCCTGTCAGGATCCGGTCGACGAGCTGTTTCACCGTCGGCGTGAAGTTGTTCGAATAAAAGGGATCGGTCTTGAAATTGAACGCGGCATGGCCCGCGAACATCAGATTCTGGTCGACGTCGCCGCCATGGGCGATGTCCTGCAACGTCTTCTGGATGCAAAAGCTGCGCGGATCGGCGAGGTATCCGGTCGAATAATCGTCATGGTCCTTCCATGATGAAAAACCGCAATGCGACAGACAGCCCATGCAATCTGACTGATCCTTGCGGATGACCGCCTTGGCGTCCTCGGTAACATAGACCACCGTATTGTCCGGCGTCTTGAGTGCAGTCGTATAACCTTCGGCGACCCAGTCACGCGCCCGATCACGGTCATGCGGCGTGACCCAGAAATTCTTGCCCTTCACGCCCGCGTCGAGTTGCGCGACATGGTCGCCCGCCTCTTGCTTCGAATAGGGAATCTGGCGTTCCGACCGTGCCTCAAGTTCGCGCAGGAAGGGGTTCCGCACCGCGCTGGAATAAAAACCGGTTGGCGAGAAGCGGTGGAGGAGTACGTCGCCCTCGTCGAGGGTGCGAAGCCGGTCCTTCCATTCCTGCGGGATCGGACTCTCTTCGGTCAGCAGCGGCCGCGTCCCGTACTGGAAAACGATCTGGCCCAGCTCGGGATTGTCGATCCAGTCTTCCCAGTCGCGCAGATACCAGACCCCGCCGGCCATCACGATCGGCACGTCGTCCGAAATCCCCTCCGCCCGCATCGTGTCGCGCAGCGCCTTGACGCGCGGATAGGGGTCCTGCGGGACGAGCGGGTCTTCGGCGTTCGACAGGCCGTTATGCCCCCCGGCGAGCCAGGGATCCTCATAGACCACGGCGCCAAGCAGATGCGCGACCTTGTGATAGGCGCGCTTCCACAGCGCTCGAAAAGCACGCGCCGAGCTGATGATCGGCAGATACAGGACATTGTGCCGTTCGGCGATCTCGCTGAGCTTGTACGGCATGCCGGCGCCGCAGGTGACGCCCGCGACCAGGCCTTTCGTCCGCTCCAGCACGCCTTCGAGGATCTGCTGCGCACCGCCCATTTCCCAGAGCACGTTGATGTTGATCGCGCCCTTCCCGCCCGAAACGTCGTGCGCACGCTTGACCTGTTCGACGGCGCCGTCGATCCCGTACCGGATCAGTTCCTCGTGCCGTTCGCGCCGCGTCAGCGCGCGATAGATCTGGGGGATGATCTTGCCTTCGGCATCATAGCTGTCGGCGTTGACGGCCGATACGGTGCCGATCCCGCCCGCCGCGGCCCACGCACCGCTCGACATATGGTTGGTCGCGGACACGCCCTTACCGCCCTCGACCAGCGGCCATACTTCACGGCCACCGTAAAGAATGGGCTTCAAACCTTTGAACACGTTAAACCTCTTTCTCTCCGCGCGCGTCCCGTCGCGCGCTGCGCCCCGTCTACCGCTTCCGTAAGCGGAAGGCGGCCATGAAAGTCAATGCCGTGCGCCCTGATCCCCGGAGAAGAGGCGGCGGCCCTTGAGCGCCCGACCATAGAGATTTTCATAGGCTGCGACCATGGTTGATTCGTCGAAGCGCGCGGCCGCGACGCTCCGGTTTGCATGGCCGACGCGCGCGCGAAGGCCCGCGTCGATGACCAGCGTCGCGAGCGCCTTGCGAAAGGCGGTTTCGTCGGTCGCGACAAAAGGGAAATTCTGCCCCGACACCATGGCCGCGACATCGCCGACGTCCGGGCTGACGACGGGCAACCCCGCGGCCATCGCCTCGATCACGGCGATCGGCGCCTGTTCGCTACGCGACGACAGCGCGAGCAGGTCGAAATGGCCGATCCAGCGCGCGGGGTCCGCCATGAAGCCCGGCATGACGAGCCGGTCCGCCATCCCGCACGCGGCGGCTTCGGCGGCGATCGCGTCCCGCTCGGGGCCCTCGCCCACCACGACCAGCCGGACCGCGGCGGGAAGGTCGGCCGCGGCGCGGACGAGCCGGGGGATATCCTTCACCTTGCGCAGTCCCGCAACCGTGCCGATCAGCACTTCGCCTTCGCGCCGGACGAGCCCCGGAATCGGAACGACAGGCGGCTTCGCATAGGCCGCGACGTCGATGCCGTTGCGGATCAGCTGGACCCGCCGCCTCTTGCCCCAATCGTCGGCCGCGATCCGTTCGAGCATCGTCGATGGCACGACCAGCGCATCGGTCGTCGGCAAGGCGAGGCGGCGAAAAATATTGCGCTTCCAGTTCCGCCGGACGCTTTCGTCCTCGTTGAATCCGTCCTCGTGATGGATCATCGGCGGCAGGTTGTGAAAGGGCGAAAAAAGACGGTGTGCCATCACGCCGTCCATCGCGCCCCAATTATAGCTCAGCACAAGGTCGAAACGGCGCATATAGCGGGCGATTGCGCGATAACGCTTCAGCCCCGGCTTGCCGAAAAGCGGCGGCGCGTCCGCGGGGAAGCGCACGTCGATGGCGGGGTCGATCGCATCGCGCGCGCCCATCGCCTCCGGAACCGCCGACAGGATGACGTGCCGCGCCCGCGGCCCCATCAGGTTCATCAGCCGGACGGCGCGCGCCTCCTTTCCGCCCAGCGAGAAACTGGAGTGCAGGTGCAGGATGCGCGCGGGAACGGCGACGCCAGTCACGCGGCGGGCAGGTCCGCGATCCAGGCGCCGATCGCCGCGCGCGCGTCGCCTTCATCCATCGTCGGCGCATGGCCGACGCCCGGGATTTCTGCCAGTTTCGCGTTCGGCAGCTTCGCGACCATCTTCTTCGCCGCGGCGCCCGACAGGATATCGGACAGCGCGCCGCGCAGGATCAGCACCGGAATGTCGCCAAGCGCCTGATACGCCGGCCACAGATCGATCCCGCCTTCGCCACCGGGCAGCCGCAGCGGCGCCGCGATCTGCTTGTCATAATCGGCGACGATCCGACCTTCAGGCGTCAGGCGGTGGGTCCGCTTGGTGATGCGTAGCCAGTCGTGGATGTCATAATGCGGATACACCGCGCGGTTCAGTTCGGAATAGGCGCGGGCCGCATAGACCCAGGTCGGCTGGCTCCCGCCCGCACCGATATAGTCGCGGATCCGTTCGAGCCCCGCCGTCTCCAGCTCCGGCCCGACGTCGTTCAGGACCGCACCGACGATGCGCCCCGGCTGTGTCGCGGCAAGCAACATCGAAACCAGCCCGCCGAGCGAGGTTCCCACGGTTGCAAAACGTTCGATCTCCATCTCGTCGAGCAGCGCGACGACGTCCTGCACATAGGTCAGCGGGACATAGGTCATCGGATCCTTGGCATAGGCGCTTTCGCCGCGCCCCCGAAATTCCGCGACAATCACGCGCCGCCCCTCCGCCATGAAAGGCGCAAGGCTTTCAAAGTCGCGCGCGTTGCGCGCCAGACCCGGCATGCACAATATGGGCGGGGCTGCGGCGCTGCCTTCAGGCCCTCCATAGATACGCGCGTGCAGCCGGACGCCATCGTGCGACCACCAATAATGATCGTCCCACTCGCGCTTGATGTCCTGCCTTGCCGAAATGGCCTATCCCCTTGATGAGCGCCCCGCCCCGTCTATCGCCAACCAGCCCGCGCGACGCAAGCCATCCGTCGCCGAAATGGGGCGGAGCGGTTGCCGCCAACCGCATTCGCCGATAAGAGGTTGGCGACCATGAGCGAAGACCTGCTTTCCTTCGAACCCGCCACCGGCAACGAGCTATGGCGCGGCGCGGTCAGTAATGTCGATCACGAAGTCGAAGCCGCGCGGCGCGCATGGCCCGAATGGGCGTCGAAAGCCGTCACTTTCCGATCCGAAACGCTCCGTCGCTTCGCCGACCGGGTCAAGGCGGAAGGCGAAGCGCTTGCCGATCTGATCGCCCGCGAAACCGGGAAACCGCTTTGGGAAGCGCGGACCGAGGTCGAATCGGTCGCGAACAAGGTCGAAATCTCGATTAAGGCCTATGCCGAACGCACGCCCAACCGCCGGATAGAAGGCGCGATGGGGCTGCGCAACGCGGTGCGCCACAAACCGCACGGAACGCTGGCGGTCCTCGGCCCCTATAATTTCCCGGCGCATCTGCCGAACGGTCATATCGTTCCCGCACTGCTCGCGGGCAATTCGGTGGTGTTCAAGCCCTCCGAAAAAACCCCCGCCGTCGGCGCAAAGCTGGTCGACCTGTTCCACAGCGCGGGCGTTCCCACCGACGTGTTGCGGCTCGTCATCGGCGGCCCCGACACAGGCAGGGCGCTCGCCGCGCACGACGGGCTCGATGGCCTGCTGTTCACGGGGTCGGCGCGCACCGGCCTCGCGCTCAATCGCCAGTTCGCCGACCGGCCGGGAAAGATCCTCGCGCTCGAAATGGGCGGCAACAACCCGATCGTCGTCTGGGACACCGCCGACATCGCCACCGCCGCGATACTGGTCGTGCAATCGGCATTTCTCAGCGCCGGACAGCGGTGCAGCAACGCCCGCCGCCTGATCGTGAAGGAGAGCATGGCCGACCGCCTGCTCGACGAGGTCAAGGGTCTCGCGAACAGGCTGATCGTCGATCATCCGCACGCCGATCCTGCACCCTATATGGGGCCGGTGATCGACAATGAGGCGGCCGACGCGCTCACCGAGAGTTTTCTCGTCCTCATGTCGAACGGCGGCCAGGTGATCCGCCACATGTCGCGCCCGAGCGCCGGACGTCCGTTCCTGACGCCCGGGATCATCGACGTGTCCGCGATGCCCGAACGCCCCGACATCGAATTGTTCGGCCCGCTGCTTCAGGTCATCCGCGTCGACAGCTTCGAAGCGGCGATCGCAGAGGCGAACAACACCAGTTTTGGCCTGTCGGCATCGCTGATCGGCGGTACGCCGCAGCTTTACGACCAGTTCTGGGCGAATGCGCGCGCGGGGGTGATCAATTGGAACCGCCCGACCAACGGGGCCTCTTCGGCCGCGCCCTTCGGCGGGCTCGGGCTGTCCGGCAACCATCGGCCGAGCGCCTTTTACGCCGCCGATTATTGCGCCTATCCGGTGGCCAGCGCCGAAAGCGACGCCATCCGGGCATCGATCGGGGTCGGGCTTCGCGACCCCGAGGGATCGCAGCTGGTCCGCAAGAACTACCTCTGACCCGCCCCGCGTACGGACCGATCCGCGCCCATCGGACCGGACGGCCGATCGTGGCGCGGCGGGCAGTTCGTACCGCGCAAATTTACCTTCACCGCCTTCAATAAAGGCTGCTTTGCGATTTGATCGGCGCGCGATCATTTACAGTGCATGGAAAAACACCTCTCTCGACCGGGCAAATTGTGGCTCGTCGGCGCCGGCCCCGGCGACCCGGACCTGCTGACGCTGCGTGCCGCGCGCCTCTTGGCGGCGGCCGATGTCGTCGTCCATGATGGGCTTGTCGGCGAGGGCGTACTCGCCCTGATCCCGCCGCATGTCGAACGGATATCGGTCGCAAAGCAGCGCAACCGCCACACGATGAAGCAGGATCTGATCAACGCCCTGATCGTTCGCGAGACGCTGGCCGGCAAGCAGGTTGTACGGCTCAAGGGCGGCGACCCCTTCATTTTCGGCCGTGGCGGCGAAGAACTCGATGCGGCGCGCGTGGCCGGAATCGCGGTCGAGGTCGTCCCCGGCATCACCGCCGCCGCTGGCTGCGCCGCACAGGCCGGGCTTCCCCTCACCCATCGCGAAGACGCGAGCGCGGTGAGCTTCGTTGCCGGCCAGTGCAGGGATCTGACCGACCAGGACTGGTCCGGTCTGGCCGGACATGGCCGTACGCTGGTGATCTATATGGGTCTGGCGACCGCGTCGGCCATTGCCGACAAGCTGATCGCCGACGGCGTCTCGCCGGGGCTTCCGGTCGCGGTGGTCGAGCGCGGCACGACCGCCGAGGCGCGCGTCCTCCGGACCCTTCTCACCGATCTGGGCGATCTTGTCGTCCGCGAGAAGGTCGCCAGCCCGGCGCTTATCATCGTCGGCAAGGTCGCGGCGCGCGCCGATGCGCTCGATTGCCTCGGCGCACCGGGAATAGCCGCTTCACTAAAGGATATTGCATGCGAATCTTGACCGGCAACGACCTGAAAACGGGTGCCGTCATCTGGTGGACCGGCCGTGACTGGTCGCTTCACGTCGAAGACGCGGCCGACGTCGGCGAACATGGCGAAGCGGTGCTGGCGGCCGAGGATGGCGCGCGCCGCGTCAACGGCGGCTATATCGTCGATGCCGAAGCCACGCCTGACGGCCCGCGCCCCGCGCACATCAAGGACCGCATCCGCGCGCTCGGCCCGACCGTGCGCCCCGACCTGACATTGAAGCCCGCCGATCCGACGGCCGGCGACTGGGTGATCTGACATGTATCGATATGACCAATATGACCAGGCGATGGTCGATGCCCGTGTCGAGGAATTCCGCGACCAGACCCGCCGCCGCATCGCTGGCGACATCAACGACGACCAGTTCAAGCCGCTGCGACTGAAGAACGGCCTCTATCTGCAACTCCATGCCTATATGCTGCGCGTCGCCATCCCCTATGGGACGCTCAATTCGGTGCAGATGCGCAAGCTGGCGCATATCGCACGCACCTATGATCGCGGTTACGGCCATTTCACGACCCGCCAGAATCTCCAGTATCACTGGATCAAGCTCGAACAGGCGCCCGACATTCTCGCGGAGCTGGCGACGGTCGAGATGCACGCGATCCAGACAAGCGGCGAGAGTATCCGCAACATTTCCGCCGACCAATATGCGGGCGCCGCCGCCGACGAGATCTGCGATCCGCGCCCCTGGGCGGAGCTGTTGCGGCAGGCGACGACCTTTCATCCGGAATTCAGCTATCTTCCGCGCAAGTTCAAGATCGCGGTCATTTCGTCCAAAGAGGATCGCGCCGCGCTGCGCTGGCACGACTGCGCGCTGCGCATCGTCCGCAACGAAGCGGGCGAGGAAGGGTTCGAAGTCTATGCCGGCGGCGGCATGGGTCGCACGCCGTTCATCGCCTTCCCGATCCGCGACTTCTGTCCGGCCAATCAGATCTTCTCATACCTGCAGGCGATCCTGCGCGTCTGGAACCTGCACGCACGCCGCGACAACATCCACAAACAGCGGATGAAGATCCTCGTCCACGAACTGGGCGAAGAAGAATTTCGACGTCAGGTCGAGGAGGAGTTCCAGACCTTTCTCGCGCTCGGCACCGATTTCCCGCAGGCCGAATATGACCGGATCGCGGCCTATTTCACGCCGCCGCCGTTCGAAACCGGTCTGTCCGAAGAGATCGACCGGTCCGACCCCGAATTCGCGCTGTGGGTCGATCGCCAGACCGTTCGGCACAAGGCCCCCGGCTACGCAATCGCCAACATCAGTCTGAAACCGGTCGGCGGTATCGGCGGTGACGTCACGGCCGAACAGATGGAAGTCGTCGCCGACCTTGCCGAACGCTACAGCTTCGACGATGTTCGGGTGACCCATGCGCAAAACCTCGTCCTGCCGCATGTTCGCAAGCAGGATCTCTATGCGGTGTGGGGGGCGCTCGCCGCCGCAGGTCTCGCCGACGCGAACCTCGATCTCGTCACGGACGTGATTGCCTGCCCCGGCCTCGATTATTGCACGCTGGCGAACGCCCGATCGATCCCGGTCGCGCAGAAGATTCAGCAGCGTTTCGCCGACATGGACCGACAACTCGACATCGGCGAACTGAAGGTCAAGATTTCGGGCTGCATCAACGCCTGCGGTCACCATCATGCGGGCCAGATCGGTATCCTTGGCGTCGACCGCAAAGGTACGGAGAATTACCAGCTCCTGCTCGGCGGCTCGGGTGCGGAAGACACGTCGCAGGCCAAGATCACCGGCCCCGGTTTCGACGAGGACGGCGTTGTCGACGCCGTCGAGCGCACCGTCGAACGCTACCGCGAACTGCGGGAGCCCGGCGAACGCTTCCTCGATACATATCGCCGTGTCGGCCTCGACCCTTTCAAGGAGGCGATCTATGGGTAATTTCCGCTATCGCGACGATCAGCCGCACGAAGAACCGGCGGTCACGCTCGACGCCTTTCTCGAACAGCCTGACGCCACGGCGGTGCGGCTCGAGGCGGGCGAGGACGCCCGGCAGCTCATCCCGCATCTGGACCGCCTGCAACTCATCGAAGTCTCGTTCCCGCGCTTTCGCGACGGGCGCGGCTTTTCGAGCGCGCGCATCCTCCGCGAGGCCGGCTACAAGGGCGAACTGCGCGCCGAGGGTGACGTGCTGATCGACCTTCTGTTCTTCATGCGCCGTTGTGGCTTCGACAGTTTCGCCTCGCAGCATTCGCTGAATCCGGTCGATGTCGAAGCAGCGCTGAACCGCTATTCGAACGTTTATCAGGATGCGACCGACGAAGCTGTTCCGATATGGAAGCTGCGCCATGGTTGACGGCGCCAAGATCCCGTTCGCGACCAGCGAAACGGAGACTCCCCATGGCCATGTCCGGCCGGCGGGCGTCCCGGCCGCGTTGGCAGCGGATGCGGACAAGCGCCGCGATCGCACGCGCGACCGGATCGACGTGGCGCCGCGCTTCACGCAGGATGACGTCATCCGGCTCAACAATCTGTTCCGCGGCCAGGACGCCGCCGAGGTTGTGGCAAGCGTAATCGGCGCCGATCTGCTCGGCGACACGGCGATCGTATCGAGCTTTGGCGCCGAAAGCGCAGTGTTGCTCCACCTGATAAGCCGTTCGGCACCCGGCATGCCGGTGCTGTTCCTCGATACCGGCAAGCATTTTCCCGAAACGCTGGCCTATCGCGACACTCTGGCCCGGCGGCTCGATCTCAACATCGTCACCCTCACGCCCGACGCTGCCGATCTGGCGGCCAGGGACGCGACCGAATTGCGCTGGTCCTATGATCCCGACGGCTGCTGCGAAATCCGCAAGGTAAAGCCGCTCGAAAAGGCGCTAGCCGATTTCGACACGTCGATCACCGGCCGCAAGGGCTTCCAGTCGTCGACGCGCGCCGGCCTACCGCGCTTCGAACTTGACGGCTCGACCGGCCGCCTGAAATTCAACCCGCTCGCCAACTGGACCCGCGACGAGCTGGACACCTATTTCGAGGCGCACGACCTCCCTCGGCATCCCCTGGAAGCCGAAGGCTATCCGTCGATCGGCTGCTCGCCCTGCACGTCAAAGGTTCAGCCAGGCGAAGACCCGCGCTCGGGCCGCTGGCGTGGCTGGGACAAGACCGAATGCGGAATCCACACCGAAGTCACGCCCATTCTCGACGACCCGGCGAACGACCCGGCCTTCTGACATCTGTCGTCGCCGGGATGACGGACTAGAAGCTATTCATAATCCGTATAGGCCATGCTGTCGTCGGCGAGGTCGCTGAACTTCGTGGTCTTCGCCTCGAAGTGCATGCGAATCTTGCCCGTCGAACCGTGACGCGATTTCGCGACGATCACTTCGGCAAGACCGAAAACACGCTCCATCTCCGCCGCCCATTCCTCATGCTGCGCGTGAATCTTCACGTCATCGCCTTCGACCGGGCGCTTCGGCTCGCGCGCCGCGACATAATAGTCCTCGCGGAACACGAAAAGCACCATGTCGGCGTCCTGCTCGATCGACCCCGATTCACGAAGGTCGGAGAGTTGCGGACGCTTGTCTTCGCGGCTTTCGACCTGGCGGCTGAGCTGCGACAGCGCCATCACCGGAACGTTGAGTTCCTTTGCCAGCGTCTTCAAACCGCGAGAAATTTCAGAGATTTCCTGCACGCGGTTATCGCCGCTCTTCGACGATCCTTGCAGCAGTTGCAGATAGTCGACGATGATAAAGCCGATGCCGTGGCGCCGTTGCAGTCGCCGCGCGCGGGTGCGCAGGCTCGCGATCGTCAGGCCCGGCGTGTCGTCGATAAACAGGGGCAGCGTCTGAAGCGTCTGCGCGGCGCGGCTCAATTGCTGGAACTGCTCCTTGCTGATCTTGCCCATGCGCAGCGCTTCGCCCGACACCCCCGATTGCTCGGCAAGCACGCGCGTCGCGAGCTGGTCGGCCGACATTTCGAGGCTGAAGAAAGCAACCTTCGCGCCCATATTCTTCTCGGGCGGGATGCCGTCCTCCTCGTCGCGGCGGAACCGCTCGGCGGCGTTATAGGCGATGTTGGTCGCGAGCGAGGTCTTGCCCATGCCGGGACGGCCGGCAAGGATCATCAAGTCCGAATTGTGCATGCCACCGATCTTGGCGTTCATGCTGCCGATGCCGGTCGTGATCCCCGACAGGTGGCCGCCCGAATTGAGCGCCCGCTCGGCCGCCTGAAGTGCGGTCAGGCTTGCGGCGCTGAAACTCTTGACCGATCCCATCTCGGCCTCGCCGCCAGCGACGCGGTACAGCGCCGTTTCGGCTTCCTCGATCTGCGCATGCGGATCGACGCTCTCGCTGGTGTCCAGCGCGCTGTCGACAAGCGTCCGCCCCACGCCCACCAGTTCGCGAAGCAGCGCGAGGTCGAAGATCTGCCGCGCAAAGTCGCGCGCGCCGATCAGGCCGGCGCCGCTTCCGGTCAATTGCGCAAGATAACCGACCCCGCCGACCGCGTTCATCGCCTCGTCGGCCTCGAAAAAGGGTTTGAGCGTCACCGGCGTCGCGATGCTGTTACGCTCGATCAGCGCCATCGCCTGCTGGAAGATACGGCCATGCAGCGGTTCGAAGAAATGCGTCGCGTTCAATTGCACGGGCAAATCTTCGACGACTCGGTTGTCGATCAGGATCGCACCCAGAAACGCGGCCTCGGCCTCGACATTGCGAGGCAATTGACGTTCTTCCCGGGCGGCCACCGGGGTCGGAAAAAGGGCTAGCTCTGGCATGGCGGCACCATGCGACGGCATGAAACGCCATGCAACAGGGATCGGCGACCACCCGACGCGCCTGTGGATACTTCCGGCATAAGTGGCCCTTGCCCTTCCCCGTGCGGCAAGTAGAAGCACAGGCAGCATGACCGACGCCGACCCTTCCCAACAGCGCATCATTTCGATCGAGCTCGACGAAGGCTCGATCGTCTGGCGTAACCCGGATGTCGAACAGGAGCGGCGCGTTGCGATCTTCGATCTGATCGAAGACAACAAGTTCGTGCCGCAGCGCGGCCATCCCGACGGCTACGCCGGCCCCTACCGGTTGATGCTGCGTGTCGAGGAAGGACGACTTATCTTCGAAATCAGCCGCGAGGACGGCTCGCCGCTCGAAGCTATCATCCTCGGACTGGGTCGGTTCCGTCGCCCGATCCGCGATTATTTCGCGATCTGCGATAGCTATTATCAGGCGATCAAGACCTCGACCGCCCAGCAGATCGAGACCGTCGACATGGCGCGCCGCGGGCTGCACAACGAAGCGGCCGAAATGCTGATGGATCGGCTCGATGGCAAGATCGCCGTCGATTTCGACACGGCGCGGCGCCTCTTCACGCTGATCTGCGTGCTCCACATCAAGGGTTGAGCATGGCGACGAAGGCAGCGAAGCAGGTAGGCAAGGCGACGCAGGGCTGGCGGGATGCGATCGCGCGCTTTGTACGCCGCGTCGCTGGCGGATTGCTGCTTGTCGTGCTGCTTGTCGGCATCGCGCTGTGGTGGGCCGCCCGCTGGACCCCGAACCGCGACCTGTTTCCGACCCAAGGCGTGACGATCAGTGCCGACAATGGCGAAGTCCATTGGGGATCGATCAAGGCCGCGGGCGCCGATTTCGCCTATGTCGCGGCGACCGACGGCACCGACGGGCTCGACCCGATGTTCACGCGCAACCTGGCGCATGCACGCAACGTCGGCGTACAGGTCGGCGCGATCCATCGTTACAGCCTGTGCCAGCTTGCGACCGACCAGGCCGCAAATTTCATCCGCCATGTTCCGCGCCGCGCCGATGCCCTGCCCGCCGTCGTCTGGCTCGATTATGACGACCGCTGCCCCGACCGACCGACACGCGCATTGCTCTTGTCCGAACTCGCGACCTTTCTGGCCCAGATCGAGGCGCATACGGGCAAGCCCAGCCTGATCGCGCCCGGTCCGTCGTTCGAGGCCGATTACAAGGTGACGGAAGGGATCGCACGCACCACCTGGCTTCGCCGCGATTTCTTCGAACCCGACTATGGCGCCCATCCTTGGGCGATGTGGCAGGCGAACGATTATATCCGCCTTACGGGCGCCGGGGGCACCGTCGGCTGGAACGTGCTGCGCCCTCGGGGAGACATGCCATGAGTGATGCACGCCCAAGCACGCGCGATGCCTTGATCGCCGCCGCCCGCGACGCCGCAAGCCGCGCCTATGCTCCCTATTCGGGGTTTCATGTCGGCGCCGCGCTGCTGCTCAGGAACGGCGACGTCGTCACCGGCGCCAACGTCGAGAACGCGAGCTATGGCCTGACGCTCTGCGCCGAAACGAACGCGGTGGCAAAGATCGCCAATGAAGGCTGGATCGGCGAACTTGCGGAAGTCGCGATCATCGGCGGCCGCCCCGACGGCGAGGATCTGATCGGCTCCGACCCGGTCAACCCGTGCGGACGCTGCCGACAGGTGCTGAACGAAGCCGCCGAACGATCGCGGACCGACATCCTTGTCCACTGCGCCTCGGGCGACGGCAAAGCTGTGAAAAGCTATCGGCTGAGCGAACTGCTCCCTGCCGCTTTCGGCCCCAAAGATCTCGGCCTTCTCGACTGACCGCTTGCGCAAAGCGCGCGGCGCCGACAAGACAGCGGCATGGCCATTCTTTCCGACAAATGGATTCGCGAAGCCGCCCGGACGCAGGGCATGATCGAGCCGTTCGTCGAGGCGCAACGCCGTGACGGATGCATCAGCTATGGCCTCTCATCCTACGGCTATGACGCGCGCGTTGCACCCGAATTCAAGATATTCACCAACGTCGACAGCACGATCGTCGATCCCAAGAGCTTCGATCCCAAGAATTTCGTCGACCGCGAAACCGACGTCTGCATCATTCCGCCGAACAGCTTCGCGCTCGCCCGCACCGTCGAATATTTCCGCATCCCGCGCGATGTGCTGGTGATCTGCCTCGGCAAGTCGACCTATGCGCGCTGCGGCATCATCGTGAACGTCACGCCGCTCGAACCCGGCTGGGAAGGCCATGTAACGTTGGAGTTTTCGAACACCACGCCCCTGCCCGCCAAAATCTATGCGAACGAGGGCGCGTGCCAGTTCCTTTTCCTGCAAGGCAACGAACCCTGCGAGACGAGCTACGCCGACCGCGCGGGCAAATATATGGGGCAAAAGGGCGTTACTCTGCCCAAACTCTGACGGCGGAACCTCTTTCGCCCCCCAAGCGTCCTGAAGGGACAGCGGACGGGGCGCGAGTGGAGGATGCCCCATGTCCATGATCGCCGTCTTCATCGGCCGCCTGTTCATCGCCGTGATATTCATCGTTTCCGGGATCAACAAGCTCATCCACGTTAGCGACACCGGCGCGATGATCTCCGCCGCAGGCCTGCCCGGCGCGCTGGCCGTCCCGACCGGCCTCTTCGAACTGATCGCGGGCATCTGCATCGCGCTCGGCATTTTTGCGCGGCTTTTTTCACTGTTGCTCGCGGGGTTCGTCCTGCTCACGATCCTTTTCTTCCACCGCGAGTTCACCGATCCGGCACAAGCGGTGGCAGCGATGAAGAATCTGGCGATCGCCGGCGGCCTGCTCTGCTTGTTCGGCTATGGCCACACGCGCTGGAGCTACGATGCGCTTCGCCGCAAACGGCGCGACGAGATCACCGCACACGACGCCGAACTTCGCGCCGCGCGCGCCGAGGGGCGTGCCGATGCGGTCGATGCCCCGGTGGCTGCCCATCGTCCATGGTGGCGCCGCTGACGCTTCGCGCTTGGCATCGGGCAAACTCTGCGCTAGCTTCCACTTGACGTTTACGTAAAGGGAGAGTTTGTCATGGCCGCTGGCCGCGATCTCGACATCGTCGTTTACGGCGCGACCGGCTTTACCGGCCGCCTCGTCGCCGAATATCTCGCGCATCACTACAAGGGCCGCAAGGACGCACCGAAATGGGCAATGGCGGGACGCAGCCTCGCCAAGCTGGCCGAAGTCCGCGACCTGATCGGCGCCGACGAGGAAACGCCGCTTGTCGTCGCCGACGCCAGCGATCCCGCCAGCCTCGATGCGATGGCCGCGAGTACCCGGGTCGTGCTGACCACGGTCGGCCCCTACCAGCTTTACGGCAACGAACTCGTCGCCGCCTGCGTCCGCGCCGGCACCGCCTATGCCGACCTCTGCGGCGAACCGGGCTGGATGCGCGAGATGATCGACAAACACCACGACGCAGCAAAGGCGTCGGGCGCGCGCATCACCTTCTCATGCGGTTTCGATTCGATCCCCTTCGACCTCGGCGTCCTGTTCCTGCAGGCCGAGGCGGTGAAGCGGCACGGCAAACCCGCCCCGCGTGTCAAGGGCCGCGTCCGCAAGATGGCGGGCGGCGCGTCGGGCGGAACCATCGCCAGCCTCACCGAAACGCTGAAGGCCATCGCGAAAAAGCCCTCGCTGGCGCTGCTGCTCAAATCCAGCTTCGCATTGACGCCGGGATTCGAGGGGCCGTCGCAACCGACAGGCCTTGTCCCCGAATATGACAGCGCGACGGGCACCTGGACCGCGCCTTTCGTTATGGCGGCAATCAACACCAAGAATGTCCACCGCAGCAACTTCCTGCTCGGGCATGAATGGGGTGCGGATCTGGTCTATGACGAAATGGTGATGACCACGATCGGCGACGCCGGCAAGGCGATGGCCGAGGCGATGGCGAAGGCGAACCCCTTCGATCCCAGCATCAAACCCGGCGAGGGCCCAAGCAAGGAAGAGCGCGAGAACGGCTTTTACGACATTCTCTTCATCGGCGAATATCCCGACGGGACGACGGTGCGCACCAGCGTGCAGGGCGACCGCGATCCGGGCTATGGCTCGACGTCGAAGATGCTCGCCGAAACGGGCATCGCGCTGCTCGAAAACAAGGGTACGGGCGGCGTGTGGACGCCGGGCGCGCTGCTCGGCGACGCCCTGATCGCGCGACTGACCGCCAACGCCGGACTGACCTTTCGGGTCGAGGAATAGCATAACAATGACGACCTCTCCCAGCGCGCTCGACGCGCTGCTCTCCACGCTGCGCATCGACGGCGACGTCGCAAAGGCGCATATCGACGACGGCTGGATGCAGGGCCGCACCGCCTATGGCGGGATCAGTTCGGCGGTCGCGCTGGCCGGGGCGATGGCGCTCCACCCGAC
Source organism: Sphingopyxis sp. (assembly GCF_016793825.1). Classification (GTDB taxonomy): domain Bacteria; phylum Pseudomonadota; class Alphaproteobacteria; order Sphingomonadales; family Sphingomonadaceae; genus Sphingopyxis. The sequence goes on along the minus strand of NZ_JAEULM010000014.1, from coordinate 62,068 downwards.
CGAAACGCCGCTTCGCTATGCGCAGATCAGCTTTATCGGACCCGTCGGCGGCGATTGCACGGTCAGCACGCGCGTGCTGCGCCAGTCGAAATCGAGCCTGTTCATCGATGCCGGCGTATCGAGCGATCAGGGTTTTGGCACCGCCGCCGTCTTTGCCTTTTCAGGCGACCGCAAAAGCCATCTCGATCACAATCGCCTGATCATGCCGGAAGCGCCCGAACCCGATACGCTGGAGCCAGTCCCGGAACACAAGGCCCGCCCGTCCTTCACGCGCCATTTCGACATGCGCCCGACCACAGGCCCGCGCTTCAGTTGGAAGAGCGAGGTCGGCGAATATCTGACCTGGGTGCGCTTCGTCGAGGAACCGGCCTGTCATCCCGCCGTCGCGCTGCTGGCAATGGGCGACGCGCTGCCGCCGGCTGCGATGGCCCTGTTCAGCGAATTCGGCCCAATCAGCTCGATGAACTGGACGGTCAACATGTTGACCGGCGCGCCGACGACCGACGATGGCTGGTGGCTGCTGTCGGCGAAAACCGGCTATGCCCGTGGCGGCCTGTCGGTGCAGGACATGATGCTGTGGAACCGCGCCGGCGAACCGGTGCTCAGCGGCAGTCAGGCGATCGCGATCTACGCCTGAACGGGCAGCTCGATAATCGCACTCAGACCACCTGCATCGCCGTTCACCAGCGTCAGCGCCCCGCCCTCACTCTCGGCGATTTCACGAGCGATCGACAGGCCAAGACCCGCACCGCCGGTCGCCCGGTTGCGTGACTGCTCGCCGCGGGCGAAAGGTTCGACCAGCGCGCGGATCTGCTCGTCGGTCAGCCCGGGACCATCGTCCGATACGATGATCCGTGCGCGGCCTGCGGCAGCGGTCACCGACAACCGCGCCCGCACACCATAGGCCAGGGCGTTGTCGGCCAGATTCCGCAGCGCGCGCTTGAGCAGCATCGGGCGAGCCAGAACATGGACGTCGGCGACATCGCCGACGGTGACATCCTTGTCGCGCTCACCATAATCGGCCGCCAGCTCGCCGATGAGCTCTCGAAGCGGGATTCGTTCCTGCACCTCGGTTCCCGCCCCTGACCGTGCAAGCGCCAATATGTCGGTGAGCATCGCGGTCATTTCCTCGATCGAGGCCACCATCTTGTCGCGCAGCTTGTCGTCCTCGACCCCTTCGACCCGCACGCGCAAGCTCGCGAGCGGAGTGCGCAGGTCATGCCCCACCGCGCCCAGCATCCGGTCCTTGTCCGACAGCATGGTTGCGATACGAGCGCGATAGGCATTGAAGGCGGCGATGAGGTCGCGGACATCGGAAGGTCCCTCCTCGTCGAGCGGCACCGTATCGCGCAGCGCCGGATTGCTACGCGCGGCGCGCGTCAGGTCGCGCAGCGGCCGGGCGGCGCGATAAGCGATGACGATGACCGGGATGAGCAGCAGCAGGTAAAGCGTCAGCGTCTGCCAAACGAGAAAACCTTTGAGGCGGTCGCCGCCTGCCGGGATGCGCGTCCGGACAGAAAAATAGCGATTTTCCACCTTCGCGACAACGATGACGGCACGGTCCGGAAAGGTGGGGCCGCGAAGCCGTTGCCTCTGCCGCTGCGGCAGCATCCAAGCATCGACCGTTTCCGCCCGGGCATCGGTTTCGCTCAGCAGGCCGGCAACATAGGTCGCCAGATCGGGCAGCCGCACGGCGCCTGCCGGTTTGACGGGCAGTTGGTCGGAAATCGACAGCTTCTCCGCGCGCTCGCGCTCCTCGTGCCGTTCACGCTCGTTGCGCGCGGGCCGGAAATCGCCGCGCCGGTCCCGCTCGATCGCATCGATGATGCGGGCGACCGCCATACCGCCCCCGTGCGCCAATGCCTGCTGTTTCTGCCCGCGCGCGAGCAGCACGAAGTTTATTGCCTGAGCAAGGAACAGCATCACCGCGACCGCGAAGACAAGCTGGCCGACAAGGCTGCGGGGCCAAAGGCGCAGCGTCATGCGGCCGGGCCCATGCGCCGCACTTCGCACGCAAGCGTATAGCCCCCGCCCCATACCGTCTTGACGATCTGTGGATGCGCGGGGTCGTCCTCGATTTTCTTGCGCAGGCGGCTCACCAGATTGTCGATCGCCCGATCGAAGATATCGGCCTCGCGGCCGCGGACGAGGTCGAGCAGGCGGTCGCGGCTCATCACCTGCCGGGGGTGCCGGACGAGCGCGTGGAGAAGATGATATTCGCCCGACGAAAGCGCGACCTCCGCGCCCGCTTCATCCACCAGGACCCGCTCGACCTCGCGCAGCACCCAGGGACCGAACGCATAGCTTGCGCCGCTGTTGTCGAGCGCACGCCCGTTCGCCTGCGTCCGGCGCAGCACGGTCCGGATGCGTGCGACCAGTTCGCGCGGATTGAACGGCTTGACGACATAGTCGTCGGCCCCGATTTCCAGTCCGATGATCCGTTCGGTATCCTCGGCGCGCGCCGTCAGCAGGATGACGGGGATATTGCCGGTCTCGCGCAGGTGGCGGGTCAGCGACAGGCCATCCTCCCCGGGCATCATGATATCGCTGACGACCAGGTCGACCGACTGCGCGCGAAGCACCGACCGCGCCTCCGCGGCGCTCGCCGCGTCGGTCACGGCAAAGCCCTGCGCCTCCAGATATTCGGAGAGCGGCTCGCGGATCGAAGGCTCGTCGTCGATCAGCAGGATGCGTGGCGTTTCAGTCATCACTTGTCCGTAAGAAGCAGTAGTTCGCCCACCGATCCGACGGGACCGGTGGGCGATGCTGGCAGGGGGCGACGGCAAAGGCAATGCCGGGAGGGGGGAGGACAGCCTGCGGCTTGCCGCCACCCCGAGCCATGAGCTTATTCGCTGGCGGGGGCCGCGGACGGCGCGCCGCGCTTTGCGCGCCATTCGTCGGCCTTCGCTTTCCGCGCCTCGCGCTGGGCGGCGCGTTCGTCGGCGGTTACCTGGCCATCCTTGTTGGCGTCCGCCGCATCGAAGCGCGCGAGCGCCGCGACCTGGAATTCCGCCTGGCTGATCGCCTTGTCGCCGTCGGTATCGGCCTTGCCCATCATCATGCCGTGATGGCCACCACGCGGACCATGATGGTCACCGCGCATGCCGCGCTTGCCGTCGAGGCCCGCGTCGGCGCGCCTGTCGCCACGCTCGGCGCGCTTCGCCGCGCGATCGGCGCCATGCTGGTCCCATTCGGCCTTGCTGATGCTGCCATCCTTGTTCGCATCGATCGCGGCGAACATCTGCGCCTGCATCGCCGCGCGCCGGGCGGCGCGGTCGCTGGCATCGAGCTTGCCGTCCTTGTTCGCATCGAGGCTCGCGAATTTTTCGGCGGCGTGCGCCTGCGCTTCGGCGCGGGTGAGCGTGCCGTTGCCATCGGCATCGGCCTTGCTGCCGCCCGTTGGGGCGGCGAAAACGGGAACCGCGATCAGCGCGGCACCCAGCGTCAAAAGAGAGATTTTCTTCACGAAACGAACTCCTGTCGAAGGGACCGTTGCGATGTCCCGATGCAACGTTTCTAGGGCCCACTTGTCCCAGCCGCTTGTCGAAACGGCGAATTATTGTCGCAAATTGTCGCGAAACGGCCGCTTCGTTCATCTCGGTGCAATCGCTTGAGTCACCCGGTTGCCGACGCCTGGCCCCGATCCTAGGCTGCCTTCAAACCAACGGGAGAGTCGCATGAGGGATTTCGCAGTCGATCGCCGAACCTTGCTGGCGGGTGTGGGCGGCCTTGCCATTGCGGGGGCCGTCCGCCCCGCGCTCGCGGCAGAGAGCGGCGACGCCAAGCTCGACGCCCTGCTGTCACGCCAGTTCGAAGCCGGGCTGCGTGACGACCCCACGCGCGCAACCAGCCTGGGCATCGACACCGGCGCGCGTGCCGCTCTGCGCGCGCAGTTTCCCGACTGGTCGGCGGCAGCGCGACAGAAGCGCGACCGGCAGATCGATATCGACCTGGCCGATGTACGCGCGATCGACCCCGCGACACTCAGCGACAGCGCGCGCGTCGCCCACGACAGCGCCGAATTCGACCTCGCAACGCGCCAGCGGCTTGCGCGCTTCTCCTACCACAGCGGCGGCTTCGGCCACCGGGCCGGTCCCTATGGCGTGACCCAGCTCGGCGGCTTCTATACGGGCGTCAGCACCTTCCTCGACAGCCAGCATCCCGTCGCGACCAAGGCCGATGCCGACGCCTATATGGCGCGCCTCGATGCCATCCCGGCGCTGTTCGATGCCGATACGGACATCGTGCAGGCCAATGCCGCGATCGACGTTGTCGCGCCGCGCTTCATTCTCGATCAGGCGATTCAGCAGCTCGGCCGGCTGCGCAACGGCGATGCGTCGACCAAGACGCTCGTGTCCTCGATCGCCAGGCGCAGCTCCGCGTTCGGTCTTTCGGGTTATGGCGAGCGCGCCGCCGCGGCGTTCGAAGGCCCGATCCGCGCGGCATTGACACGGCAGATCGATACGCTGACCGCCCTGCTCCCGCGTGCCGGAGAGGCGGCGGGCGTGTCGCGACTGCCCGATGGAGCGGCCTATTACGCCGCAACGCTGGCGCAGCATACGACGACCGATCTCAGTGCCGCCGCCATCCACCGCATCGGGGTGGACCAGGTCGCTGACCTTACGGCGCGGATGGACAATTTGCTGAAGACCCAAGGTTACAAGGACGGCAGCATCCGGGATCGTCTGAACGCGCTTGGCAAGGCCGAGGGACAGCGCTTCGCAAATGATGACGCCGGCCGCGCCGAGTTGCTGGCGTATCTCAACGGCCGGCTGGCCGCGGTGCGCGAGCGGTTGCCGCAAGTGTTCAGCCGCCTGCCCAAGGCTCCGTATGAAATTCGCCGTGTACCGCCCGAGATCGAGATCGGCGCCCCCGGCGGCTCGGCGCAGGCGGGGACGCCCGATGGGTCGCGCCCGGGCATCTTCTTCATCAACCTGCGCGATACGGCGGAATGGCCGCGCTACACCTTGCCGACGCTTGCCTATCACGAAGGCGCGCCCGGCCATTTGTTCGAGGGCGCACTCAAATTCGAGGATGCCGCGCTGCCACTCTATCGGCAGGCCGCTTCGGTCACCGCCTATGGCGAAGGCTGGGGACTCTATGCCGAACAGGTCGCGGATGAGCTTGGCCTGTATGACGACGATCCGCTGGGCAAGATCGGCTACCTCGCCTCCTACGCCTTTCGGGCCTCCCGCCTCGTCGTCGACACCGGCCTTCATGCGATGGGCTGGAGCCGCGACCAGGCCATCGACTACATGACCCGGAATTCGTCGAACTCGCCAAGCGCATCGCGGACCGAGATCGATCGCTACATCGTCTATCCGGGACAGGCGTGCGCGTACAAGGTGGGGCAGATCGCAATCCTCGGCGCGCGCGATGCCGTGTCCCGCCGCAAGGGCTATGATATCAGGCGCTTTCACGATGTCGTTCTGGGCGCCGGGCGCATCCCGCTGACGGTTCTCGAGCGGCGCGTGCTCGCCGCCTTCCCCAAATGAACCAGATATGACCCCGAACCGGCCAAAGGCGACCCCGCCCGCGCCTGCCAGCCACGCAAGACGTACGGGGCGCCGATGAATCGCGAGATGGAAAGCGGGGGAGAAACGCTGGAGCGGGTAGCGGGAATCGAACCCGCCTAGCTAGCTTGGAAGGCTAGAGCATTACCACTATGCTATACCCGCATCTCCAGAGGCCGGCGGCGATTGCCATTTTGCCCGCCCGCCGTCAAGAGCATGCCGCCCGTCATTGAGAACATCATGGCAACATGCTATGTCCGGCGCGTGGAAGACGGAGAAAACCCAGCTCCCGGGCATGATGCGGCGGCCTCCGTCCGCAAGATCATCCATGTCGACATGGACGCCTTTTACGCATCGGTCGAACAGCGCGACGACCCGGCGCTGCGCGGAAAGCCCGTCGCCGTCGGCGGATCGTCGCGGCGCGGCGTGGTCGCCGCCGCCTCGTACGAGGCCCGCAAGTTCGGGGTCCGGTCGGCCATGCCCAGCATCACCGCAAAGCGGCAATGCCCGGACCTTGTCTTTGTCCCGCCGCGATTCGACGCATATCGCGAGGTCTCGCACCAGATCCGGGCGATCTTCCACGATTATGCCGACGAGGTCGAACCGCTGTCGCTGGACGAAGCCTATCTCGACGTCAGTCGCGACAAGGGCAGCCTCGGCAGCGCGACCGCGACCGCGAACCTGATCCGCCGCCGCATTCGCGAGGAAACCGGCCTCACCGCCTCGGCTGGGGTCTCGTACAACAAGTTCATCGCCAAGCTCGCGTCGGACCAGAACAAGCCCGACGGGCTGACCGTCATCCCGCCGGGCAAAGGCGCCGCCTTCGTCCAGACCCTGTCGATCCGCCGCTTCCACGGCATCGGCCCAGTAACCGCCGCCAAGATGGAGGGACTCGGTATTTTTTCGGGGGCTGACCTCGCGGCAAAGGACGCCATGTGGCTGGCGGAGCATTTCGGCAACAACGCCGAATGGCTCCACAACCTTGCTCGCGGGATCGACCATCGCCGCGTCCGGTCGAACCGGCCGCTGAAATCGCTCGGCGGCGAACGCACCTTCTTCAACGACCTGATCGCCGATACGGAGATTCGCGAGGCGCTCGCCCATGTCTGCACCGTTGTATGGGATCGGGCGGCGAAGAAGGGCGCGCGCGGACGGACCGTCACGCTCAAGCTGCGATATGCCGATTTCCAGACCATCACCCGCGCCCGGTCCCTGCCCGCGCCGATTCTCGACGGCGCGGCGCTGCTGGCCGCGGGCGAAGCGATACTGGCCCCCCTGCTTCCCACGCCGCAGGGGATTCGCCTGCTCGGCGTCACGCTCAGCAAATTCGAAGGCGAAGAGGATGAGGACGCCGTTGCGGCGCCCGCCGACCTGCTCAGCCTTATCTGACGATCGGTGCAGGCGCCCGCCGCCTGCGAAGGCCCGCCGTCAGCCCGCTTTCGCGAAGACGCGCTCCTTGGTGGCGGTGAAGCGGATCGCGGGGTGGCGCTGCGTCACATAGCCGACCTCCCAGACGTCCTTCGCCATAAAGACAGGTGCGCCGTCGCGGTCGGTCGCGGAGGCGCCGCGATGATCGGCCTGAAAGGCCTTCAGTGCCGCGGCATCGTCGCTCGCGATCCAGCGTGCGGTGTCCCACGGCGACGCTTCGAGCCTCGCCTCGACCTTATACTCGGCGTCGAGACGGCTGATCAGAACCTCGAGCTGGAGCTGGCCGACCACGCCGACGATCATGTTCGACCCGATTTCGGGATAAAAGACCTGGATGATGCCCTCTTCGGCCATGTCGTCGAGTGCCTTGCGGAGTTGCTTTGTCTTGGTCGGATCGACCAGCGCGACACGGCGCAGCAGTTCGGGCGCAAAGTTCGGTAGGCCCGTCACGGTAATGTCCGTGCGTTCGGACAGCGTATCGCCGACGCGCAATGTGCCGTGGTTGGGGATGCCGATGATATCGCCCGGGAACGCCTCTTCGGCCATCTCACGGTCCTGCGCCAGGAACAGCATCGGGCGGCTGATGGCGATCGCCTTGCCCGTCCCGCCCTGCATCAGGCGCATGCCGCGTTCGAATTTTCCCGAGCAGAGCCGCATGAAGGCGATGCGGTCGCGGTGCGCAGGGTTCATGTTCGCCTGCACCTTGAACACGAATCCGGTCACCGCATCGTCGGCGGGGTGCACCGGCGCGGGCTCGGCCGGCTGCGGCTGCGGCCCCGGCGCATGGTTCGCCAGTGCGGTCAGCAGGTCTACGACGCCGAATTCCTTCAGCGCCGAACCGAAATAGACCGGCGTCAGATCGCCATTGCGGTAAGCAGCAGCGTCGAAGGGGGCGTAACAGGCGGCCGCAAGCTCCGTCTCCTCCCTGAGGTGCGCGAGGCCATCGGCCGACAATTCCGCCGCCAATGCCGGATCGTCGAGGCCCGCGACGCCGACGCGATGTCCTTCATACATGCGCGACGCATCGCCGTCGGGCTTCATGATCGCGGGGTCGACGAGGTCATAGATACCTTCGAACTGCCCCCCCATGCCCGCGGGCCAGTTCATCGGACAGACGTCGAGCGCAAGCCTGTCGGCGACTTCGTCGAGCAGTTCGAACGGCGGCAAGCCTTCGCGGTCGACCTTGTTGACGAACGTGATGATCGGAACCGACCGCAGGCGGCACACCTCGAACAGCTTCAATGTCTGCGGCTCGATACCCTTGGCGGCATCGATCACCATCACGGCGCTGTCGACGGCGGTCAGCGTGCGATAGGTATCCTCGCTGAAGTCTTCGTGGCCCGGCGTATCAAGCAGGTTGAAGACAAGCCCCGCATGTTCGAAGGTCATCACCGACGAGGTGACCGAAATCCCGCGCTGCTGCTCGATCTTCATCCAGTCCGAGCGCGCACGCCGCGTCGCGCCGCGCGCCTTCACCTCTCCCGCCATGTGGATGGCCCCGCCCGCGACGAGCAGCTTTTCGGTCAGCGTCGTCTTGCCCGCGTCGGGGTGCGAAATGATGGCGAAGGTACGACGTTCGGGATGGATCTGGGGCATGGCGCGGGCGGTTAGCAGGAAGGGCGGATGGTGGAAAGGGGCTGGCGTCGGTTCCGTACCCGACGCATGATCGCCCGATGCGCATCCTGCTCCTCACTGCGGCCCTGATCGTCGCTCCCGCAAGCGCCCTGGCCGCCGCCGGTGATTCGCCCTTTGTTGGCGAATATGGCCTTGCCGAAGGTCCCGACGTCGGCGGCGGCCTGCTGATCCGCAACGACGGCCGCTTCCTCTACATGCTCGCCGCCGGGGCGCTGGATGAACGCGCCGAAGGGCGCTGGGAAATCCATGGCGACAGGGTCTGCCTGACGACCGACCCCAAACCCGTGCCGCCCACCCTCGAAAAAGGCACGCCCATGGCTGTTGAAGGCAGCATACCCACCGTGCTCGTCACCTGGCCCAACGGTCGGGGCATCCCGGGAGTCGATTTCACGATCGGTTTCGACAGTGGCGATCCGATCGAGGATTACACGCAGACCGACGGCTGGACGATGCCCGACGAGGACAAGCGCATCCCGCGCTGGATCGAAGTGCGCGAGCCGATCTATGACATCACCGCGCCGCGTTTCGAATTGACCGACGCGGACGGCGGCAAGCTGCGCGCGATCATCGTTCCGAACGATATCGGCGTCGTGGATTTCGATGGCGCCTGCGCAGAAAAGACCGAACGCGGCCTCACCCTCCACCGGACCGAGGGCGATATGCGGTTCGTGCGGCTGCGTGACGATCCGGAGTAGGATGAGTTCGACAGCTTTGGGGGGAGCGGACGTTTTCGGATCCTCCCCACTTGTGGGGAGGTGGCAGCGCGAAGCGCTGACGGAGGGGGGTGGCGTTCTCAAGCGACGTCGCACCCCCTCCACCACGCCCTGCGGGCGCAGTCCCTCTCCCCGCAAGCGGGGAGGATCGCATGGCCGCTATCGGTCGTAAGCCGCCGCCACTCCTCGCCCCCTTGCGCTAGCCGTCCAAATGGGTCACACCTTACGTGAACGTAAAGGTAAAGCAGCCGCGAGAGGATTCTTCCCCATGACCGATGCCCCCAGCTTTGACACGATCAAGCTCGAAGTCGCCGACAATGTCGCCACGATCAACCTCAATCGGCCCGATCGTCTGAATTCGATGCCGCCCGCGATGGCGGACGATATTCGCACGGCGCTCGACTACCTCCCCGTTCTGGGCGCGCGTTCGCTGCTGATCACCGGCGAAGGGCGCGGTTTCTGTTCGGGCGCCGATCTGGCGGGTGACCGCAGCGGGTCGGCGGTCGGCGGCGGCGCGAACAGCCGCAAGGCGCTACGCAACCATTATAACCCGATGCTCCTTGCGCTTGCCAACCTCGATATTCCGGTCGTCGTCGCAGTCAACGGTCCCGCCGCGGGCGTCGGTTGCAGCTTCGGCCTGTCGGGCGATTTCACCATCGCCGGCAAAAGCGCCTATTTCCTTCAGGCTTTCGTCAATATCGGGCTCGTCCCCGACGGCGGATCATCATGGCTGCTGCCGCGCCTGATCGGCCTGCCGCGCGCAACGCAGATGATGATGCTGGGTGAAAAGATCGGCGCCGAACAGGCTGCCGAATGGGGCCTCATCTATAAATGCGTCGAGGATGCCGACCTGATGACCGAAGCCAGGGCACTAGCCGCGCGCCTCGCCAAGGGTCCGACCGTCTCGCTCGGGACGATGCGCAAGGTGCTGCGCGACGGCCTGTCGCAAAGCTATTCGGAAACGCTCGACGCCGAAGCGAAGGGCCAGTTCATCGCCGGCAACAGCGCCGACGCGATGGAAGGCATTCTGGCCTTCCAGCAAAAGCGCAAGACCGAATTCCAGGGGAAGTAGGCGCGCCACGTCATCCCGGCGAAAACCGGGGTGACGCGCCCGCGCGGGTCGCTACGCCGCCGCTTCCTCCACCATCACCTTCTTGTAGATGCTCTGGCGCGGATAGGAGCAAAGCCGCATCACCATCGGCTCGAAAAATTCCAGCGGCAGCGTGTCGTAATCGGGATCGAAAGCCGGTGCGTCATACTTCTCGCAGAATTCGGCACACGCCGCAGCATAAGGGCTGTCGGCGAACTGATCGCGCATGTCGCGGTCGAGCCCGATATAATGGAAGAAATAGTGCCCCTGGAAGACTCCATGATGCTGGACGATCCAGAGATTCTCTTCCGACAAGAACGGTTTCAGGATCGCGGCGGCAACGTCGGGATGATTGAACGCGCCGAGCGTATCACCGATGTCGTGGAGCAGCGCCATCACGACATATTCCTCATCGCGGCCATCGCGGTGCGCGCGGGTCGCGGTCTGCAGGCAATGCTCGAGCCGATCGACCGGAAAGCCGCCATAGTCGCCGCCGAGCAGCTTCAGATGGTCGAGGATGCGCCGGCCATTGTTCGGAGCGAACTCCTTCTGCTCGCGCGCAATGATGTCCCAGTCTTCCTGCGTCCCGTCGATCATCGAGCGGAAGGTCGCATGCTCGTGCGTCATGTCATTCATGGCAGCCTCTCCTGATTTTGGAGAGAACCTATCCTATTCGTTGTTATTTGCAACGTTATAGGCTTTGACCTCGGCCTGCGTCAGGCAGCGGCGCGTCGACTTGTCCTCCGAATTGGCGAGCGCTTTCTGCTGGTACATCACTTCGGTCAGCAGCTTGCGCGACACGCCCATGCGGATCAGGAAATCATTGTCCTCGCTCGCCAGAAGAGCGGCATCCTGTTCGATATCGCCGATCAGTTCGCGCGTCGCGTCGGTCCCCATCGCGACGCTCATGTCGATCGACTGGCGGTCGCCGGTGCGCGTGAACATGTGGACGATGAACAGCCCGCCCGGATCAATCACGCGCGGCTGGCCGCCCATGAAGATGAAGTTGCAGGCGCTGAAACAGGCCCAGCCTGCGGGTATCCGCGTCATCAGCCCCATATTCTGGCGAATGACACGCCCCGCCGCGTTGCCCGCGCGCGCATCGCCGCCCGGCGAACGCAGCCACACCTCCGCAACATCCGGATTCGCCTCGAGCGCTTTCTTGAGCCGGTCGGGCACGCCCGCGTCGATCCGTCCTTCGGCCAGCAGAACCTTGGTGCCGTTCCGAACCACCGGGGTCAGTTGCATCGTCGTGTTCGCCGACCAGTCGGGGCTGAGCGGGCACGTCGGGTTCGCCGGGTCCATCTTGGCCTTCGCGGCGCCGGTCAGGCACGCAAGCGCCGCGCTGGCCAGCGCGATCCGGACCAGCCTATGCCGCGAGGACATAGCGCGACTGACCGGGGCCCCTGCACATCTTTTTGGAGACGCGCGTTTCTTCGCCCTCAACGATCACGATGTCGGTGACGTTCATGCAGCTCGTGCCGTCGGCGAGCTTGTTTTTCGACTGAACGGTCGATGATCCCGTGACATTCTCGCGCGTCTCGCTCGTCCAGTTCGCCGTCGCGCCAACCGCCTCGCCGCGCGTGACCTCCTCGGTCGCGGCCGCCGCCTGTACCTGTTCCGCCGGATCGAGCTTGCAGGCGATCGCATTCGTCAACGTTCCGCTGACCTCGGCGATCGGCACATAGCTGTACACCCCGGCGCGGCTCGCCGCGCTGCCGATCGCTTCGTCGAGGACTCCGCCCAGCACCTTGCGCCCGGCGCTGCTGCCCTTCTTACCCTTGGGACAGCCGCCATTATCGTCCTCGCTGGGTTTCGGCGTCGGCGTCGTCACCTTGCGCAAGAGGCTGCCGAACTGCGCCTCGGCGGGTGTTACCGCCAGCATGCAGGCGGCAAGAATCGCCGGGGCCCATAAAATCCTGTGCTTCATCATACCCACCCTAGTCGCGCCCGAATTCGGGCAGCCGCACGACCCCTGTACGGCGGGTTCATGCCACTCGCTGTGATTTTCATCAACTCTTGACGGAATCTCATGCACACAGGTTGAATTAAGTATGAATATGTCACACTAACCGCTTCATGCTGTCGCAAAAGACCCGCTACACGATCCGCGCTTTCCAGCACCTTGCCGACCATTGGGGCAAGGGGCAGGTCCAGCTCGCGGATATTGCGGACGCCCAGAATATTCCGCCCAAGTTCCTGACGGTGATTTTGTCGGAAATGGCGCGCGAGGGACTCCTGATATCGCAGCGCGGCCGCGACGGTGGATATCAGCTCGCGCTGCCGCCGATCGACATCAGCTATGGCGACCTGGTCCGGTTGACACGCGGTTCGCTCGCCCTTGTGCCCTGCGCCGCCCGCAACGCCCACGAACATTGCAAGAATTGCCTGCCCGAATCCGAATGCCGGCTCCGCAGCCTGATGCTGAAGGTACGCGACGACACCGCGTCGATCCTCGACCGGATCACGCTGGCCGACCCAATCGAGCTGGAACCCCTCTTCGAGAAGGAAGAAGCGGCCGCATAGCCACCCGCTTCGCCGGACACCATGATCGGACAACAAAAAGGCCCGCTTTCGCGGGCCCTGTGGGAAATGGTGGAGCCTAGCGGGATCGAACCGCTGACCTCTACAATGCCATTGTAGCGCTCTCCCAGCTGAGCTAAGGCCCCGTGCCATTTCATACGGCCGCGCTGGGGAGTGCGACCGGGACGCCGCCTTTACCAGCGCACGTCCGTTATGCAAGGGGCCAAATGCACCGCCAGGTGCTTTTTTGGCCCCCGTGGATGATCAGCTTTCTTCGTCGCTGTCGTCGCCGGTGTCGACGCCCAGATCGTCGTCGCCGCCAAGGTCGACGTCATTGTCCGGCGAATCGCTGTCCTCGTCGACATCGACGTCCAGATCCAGATCCTCGTCGACGCTCTCTTCCTTCGCGACCTTGCCGGGCTTTTCGAGCTGTTCGAACGGCATCGGCTGCTTCGATTTCAACACCGATTCCGGAAGCCAGGCGTAACCGCAGTTGATGCAACTAACTGGATCGTCCTTGGTCAAATCATAGAATCGGGTTGCGCATTTCGGGCAGCTACGCTTCGTGCCCCATTCAGCCTTTACCATATATGCCTCGTAACCCTTTAAAAGAAGGATATTAATCTAGGAAAAAAGACGCCACCGCATGGGGCATCCGTCAAATCGGCGTGCGCCTTGCCAGATTGTCGGGCCGCTGTCAAAAGCCGCACGCCATGACCCATCAGACCGCAACAACTCGCAGCTTTTCCGCTTCCGCTCCGCTCAAAGGTAGGATCGCGATTCCCGGCGACAAGAGCATTTCGCATCGTTCGTTGATGCTTTCGGCGCTTGCCGTGGGGACAAGCCGCGTGACCGGCCTGCTCGAAGGGCATGACGTTCTTGCCACCGCCGCCGCGATGCGCGCGATGGGCGCCACGATCGAACGCCGAGATGATGGAGAGTGGGTGATCGACGGCGTTGGCGTCGGCGGCCTGCTCCAGCCGCGCGAGGCGCTCGACATGGGCAACAGCGGCACGTCGACCCGACTGCTGATGGGCCTTGTCGCAAGTCATCCGATCACCGCGACCTTTGTCGGTGACGCCAGCCTTTCGGGCCGTCCGATGGGCCGCGTCATCGATCCGCTGGCGCAGATGGGCGCCGACATCACCGCCTCGCCCGGAGGCCGCCTACCGCTGATGGTCCGTGGGCTGGCGCCTGCCATCCCCCTCTCCTACCGCCTGCCGATGGCGTCGGCACAGGTGAAGAGCGCGGTCCTGCTCGCCGGCCTCAACACGCCGGGGATCACCGAAGTGATCGAGCCGGTGCCCACCCGCGATCATAGCGAACGAATGCTGCGGGGTTTCGGCGCCGACTTGTCCGTAGAAACCGACGGCGACGGCACGCGCCATATCCGTATCCGCGGCGAAGCCGAACTACGCCCACAGACGATTGTCGTCCCGGGGGATCCGTCGTCAGCCGCCTTTTTCATCGTCGCAGCGCTGATCGTCCCCGGATCGGATGTCACGATCGCCAACGTCGGCCTCAACCCCACGCGCGCCGGCCTTGTCGAGGTGCTGAAGCAAATGGGCGGCGACATCGAACTGCTCGACCAACGCACCGTCGGCGGCGAACCCGTCGCCGATCTTCGCGTCCGTCACAGCACCCTCAGGGGGATCGAGGTCGATCCTGCCATCGTCCCGAGCATGGTCGACGAATTCCCCATTCTCTTCATGGCCGCGGCGCTTGCCGAGGGGCGGACGACGACAACCGGCTTGGACGAACTGCGCGTCAAGGAAAGTGACCGTATCGCTGTTATGGCTACCGGCCTCGAAGCCATCGGTGTGCACGTGGAGGAAAGCGCGGACGGCCTCATCATCGATGGCACCGGCGGCGATCCGCTTGCCGGCGGCGCGACGATCGCAGGCCATCTCGACCACCGCATCTGCATGAGCTTTGCCATCGCCGGCCTCGTCAGCAGAGCGCCCGTCGAAATCGACGATATCGCGCCGATTGCCACGAGCTTCCCCAATTTCGAGGATCTGCTCGCAGGGCTGCAGCAATGATCATCGCCGTCGACGGTCCGACCGCATCGGGCAAGGGGACGATCGCGCGCGCGCTCGCCGACCATTTCGGCCTGCCGGTGCTCGACACCGGCATGCTCTATCGCGCGGTGGGCTATCAGACGCAGCTCAATCACGGCGATCCCGACGACAGCGCCGATGCGCTGGCCGCGTGCGACTTTCCCGACGGGCTGCTGCACGACCCCGCTCTCCGGTATGAAAGTACGGGCAGCCTGGCGAGCCGCGTGTCGATTCATCCCGCCGTGCGCAAGGCGCTTTTCCAACGGCAGGTCGATTTCGCGAACCAGCCGGGCGGAGCGGTGCTCGACGGCCGCGACATCGGTACCGTCATCGCGCCGCACGCCGATGCCAAGCTGTTCGTGACCGCATCTCCCGAAGAACGCGCGCGTCGCCGCCATGCGGAGATGCTGGGGCGCGGCGTCGACGTCACCTACGACGCGGTGCTCGCCGACATTCACGCCCGCGACGCGCGCGACACCGGCCGCGCCGACGCGCCGCTGCTCCGCGCCACGGACGCGCTGCTGCTCGACAACACGACGCTCGACCGCGACGCGGCGGTCGCAGCGGCGATCGCCTTCGTCGTGGGCAGGGTGGGCAAGCCCGGCTGAATCACAACTCCGCGCCTCAGCGCGGATCCAATCCGCCTGCTCCCCTATTCGAAGACTTCGAAAGCTCAACCGCCTCGACCGGCACGGCCTTTTTCCTTGCCGACTGCGGCTCTCACGCCTATACGCGCGCCGTCCGACGGGCTTTTTGCCGGTCGAGGCACGAGTGAACCGCCGCTTCTATTGGAGCGTCGGGCGTGACGGGGTGACCTCGTCGCGCCCTTTTTGTTTTGCCCGTGCGTCGTCCGCGATCCGCCTCGAGGATGTCTTGCCTCGCATTCGGCGGGCAGGACGGATCGGCCACAAGACCAGCGGAACCAACCGCTTGGCCGGAACAAATGAAGTAAGGAAACCATCCATGGCCACTACGGCTTTCCCGACGCGCGACGATTTCGCCGCGATGCTCGATGAATCGCTTGGTGGTGCCGACGGCGGCTTTGAAGGCCGCGTCGTCAAGGGCACCGTGACCGCGATCGAAAATGACCTGGCAGTGATCGACATCGGCCTGAAGAGCGAAGGCCGCGTGCCGCTTCGCGAATTCGCGATGCCGGGCCAGAAGGCCGACATCAAGGTCGGCGACGAAGTCGAAGTCTATGTCGACCGCGTCGAAAACGCCAATGGCGAAACCATGCTGTCGCGCGACCGTGCTCGCCGCGAAGCCGCGTGGGACCGCCTGGAAGAAGAATTCAACAAGGAAGCCCGCGTCGAAGGCGTTATCTTCGGCCGCGTCAAGGGCGGCTTCACCGTCGATCTCGGCGGCGCCGTGGCCTTCCTTCCGGGTTCACAGGTCGATATCCGCCCCGTGCGCGACGTCGGCCCGCTCATGGACCTGCCCCAGCCGTTCCAGATCCTGAAGATGGACCGTCGCCGCGGCAACATCGTCGTGTCGCGCCGCGCCATCCTCGAGGAAACGCGCGCCGAACAGCGTTCGGGCCTGATCCAGAACCTCGAAGAAGGCCAGATCATCGAAGGCGCGGTCAAGAACATCACCGATTATGGTGCGTTCGTCGACCTCGGCGGCATCGACGGCCTGCTCCATGTCACCGACATGAGCTACAAGCGCGTCAACCACCCGAGCGAAGTCATCAACATCGGTGACAATGTCCGCGTCCAGATCATCCGCATCAACCGCGACACGCAGCGCATCAGCCTCGGCATGAAGCAGCTCGAAAGCGATCCGTGGGAAGGCGTCGCCGCCAAGTATCCCGTCGGTGCGAAGCTGTCGGGTACGGTCACGAACATCACCGATTATGGTGCGTTCGTCGAACTGGAAGCCGGCATCGAAGGTCTGGTCCACGTCAGCGAAATGTCGTGGGTCAAGAAGAACGTCCACCCCGGCAAGATCGTTTCGACCAGCCAGGAAGTCGACGTCATCGTCCTCGAAGTCGACAGCGACAAGCGCCGCATCAGCCTCGGCCTCAAGCAGGCCCAGTCGAACCCCTGGGGTGCGTTTGCCGAAGCCCATCCGGTCGGTTCGGTCGTCGAAGGCGAAGTCAAGAACGCGACCGAATTCGGTCTGTTCGTCGGCCTGCCGGGCGACGTCGACGGCATGGTTCACATGTCGGACATCGCATGGGGCATCTCGGGCGAAGAAGCGCTGCACCTCCACCGCAAGGGCGAGGCCGTGCAGGTCGTCGTTCTCGACGTCGATGTCGAGAAGGAACGCATCAGCCTCGGCATCAAGCAGCTTGAAAAGGGTGCGCCGGCCGTTGGCGGCAGCGCCGCCGCAAGCGCGGGTTCGCTGAAGAAGAACGACATCGTGACCGTCTCGGTCCTCGAAGTCCGCGACAACGGCCTCGAAGTCCAGGCCGGCGAAGACGGCGCGACCGGCTTCATCAAGCGTGCCGACCTTGGCCGCGACCGCGACGAACAGCGCGCCGAGCGCTATCAGGTCGGTCAGAAGTTCGACGCGATGGTCATCGGCTTCGACCGTTCGAAGAAGCCCAGCTTCTCGGTCAAGGCGATGCAGATCGCCGAAGAGAAGGAAGCCGTCGCTCAGTACGGTTCGTCGGATTCGGGTGCGTCGCTTGGCGACATCCTCGGCGAAGCGCTGAAGGCCGGCAAGAAGGACTGATAGTTTCAGCCTTTCGCCGCAAGGCAATGCAAAAGGCCCGCAGAGTGTCCCTCTGCGGGCCTTTTTCTTTCAGTGATATATTTTGACCGAACAGTGATTCATGATAGTCTTCCCACCGCGTAGGGAGGGGTCCTCACGCATACCGAGCCGGCAAAGACCGGATGGCCTGCATCCTGCGGGGTGCGCGTGTTTATATTAGGGGAAGCCCATGATCCGGTCGGAACTGGTGCAAAAGATCGCGAGTGAAAACAGCGACTTGCGTCTTGAAGAGGTCGAAAGAATCGTCGATGCGTTTTTCGATTCCATCGTCGATCAGCTTGCTGCGGGAGGGCGCGTCGAATTGCGCGGCTTCGGAGCATTCTCGACCCGCGCGCGCGAGTCGCGCACCGGCCGCAACCCTCGCACCGGCACCCCCGTCGCCGTGAACGCGAAAAATGTTCCCTATTTCAAACCCGGTAAGGAAATGCGTGAACGCCTGAACGATTAAGTTCGGACGTCCGCCAACCTTTGTATTCCGTCCTTGCAGGCGGCGCAGGCGCGCCGCGATCCGGCGTGGAAAGGCCCGTGCCGGACCAGCGGACGTGCGTCCGCCGCATGCTCAATTCTTCAGGCGGTAACCCGTGCGGAACATCCAGAAGATCACCGTCAGACAGAGCAGAAGGAAAAGGGCCACCGCCCCCATGCTGACTTCGATCCCAACGTCGCCCTGCCCGAAAAAGGTCCAGCGAAAACCGCTGATCAGATAGACGACCGGATTGAAGAGCGTCACCACGCGCCAGGCCGCAGGCAGCATGTCGAGCGAATAGAAGGCGCCGCCGAGAAACGTCAGCGGATAGACGACAAGCATCGGGATCACCTGCAACTGCTCGAAACTCTGCGCCCAGATGCCGATAATGAACCCGAACAGGCAAAAGGTGACCGCCATCAGGATCATGAACCCGACCATCAGGACCGGATGGGCGACCTGGACATCGACGAACAGATGGGCGGTCGCGAAGATGATCGATCCGATGATGACCGACTTCGTCGCCGCCGCGCCGACATAGGCGATCAGCAGTTCCAGCGGCGACATCGGCGACGACAGCATCTCATAGATCGTGCCGGTCCATTTGGGCATGTAGATACCGAAGCTCGCGTTGCCGATGCTTTCGGTGAACATCGTCAGCATCATCAGTCCGGGCACGATGAACGCACCATAGGGCACCGTGCTGACGTCGCTCATCCGGCTGCCGATCGCCGAACCGAACACGACGAAATAGAGCGTCGTCGTGATCACCGGCAGCAGCAGACTGGTCCAGACCGTCCGCCCGAACCGCGCCATTTCGAACCGATAGATCGCCCGGATACCCCGGAAATTCGAAATCATGCCGCCTGCTCCGCCCTGGGTTCGTGGACCAGTCCGACGAAGATATCCTCCAGCGAACTCTGTTCGGTGTGGAGATCCTTGAACTGCACCCCGATGTCGCTCATCCGGCGGAGGAGCGATGGCACGCCCGTCGCCTCTGCCTGACTGTCGAATTCATAGACAAGCTCATACCCCTCGCCGCCCAGCCGCAGCTTCCATTCGGCAAGCGCTTCGGGGACCGCCGCAAGCGGCTCGGCCAGATTGAGCGTCAGCGTCTTGCGACCCAGTTTCTTGATCAGCGCGACCTTGTCTTCGACCAGGATCAGCCTGCCCTTGCTGATCACCCCGACCCGGTCCGCCATTTCCTCGGCCTCCTCGATATAATGGGTCGTGAGGATGATCGTCACGCCGCGTTCGCGCAGCGACCGGACCATGTTCCACATGTCGCGGCGCAGTTCGACGTCGACGCCCGCCGTCGGCTCGTCGAGAAAGAGGATCTCGGGCTCGTGCGACAGCGCCTTCGCGATCATGACGCGGCGCTTCATGCCGCCCGACAGTTCCATGATCTTGGAATTGCGCTTGTCCCAGAGCGACAGGTCGCTCAGCAACTGCTCGATGAACGCCGGATCCCTGGGCTTGCCGAACAGTCCGCGTGAAAAGCTGACCGTGGTGATGACCTTTTCAAAGGCATCGGTGTGCAATTCCTGCGGCACCAGCCCGATCATCGAACGCGCGGCGCGATAGCCTTGCCGGTGATCGTGCCCACCTACGACGACCGTCCCCACGCTCGGCGTCACGATCCCGCATACGATGCTGATCAGCGTGGTCTTGCCGGCGCCATTGGGCCCGAGCAGCGCGAAAATCTCCCCCTTGTTGATCGTGAGGTCGATGTCGCTGAGCGCCTGATGCCCGCTCTTGTACGTCTTTCCGAGGCCGGAAATCTCGAGGACTGGTTGCATGCATCCGGCTCTAGCCGAGCGATCGCGCAGGGTGAAGCCCGCAAAGGAGGCTTGACCTCTCTCCGGCCATCGGCTCTTGCCGGAAACGGCGCGGACGTGGCGAAATCGGTAGACGCAGCAGACTTAAAATCTGCCGGCCTAGTGTCATGCGGGTTCAAGTCCCGCCGTCCGCACCATCCATCCCCTTGCCCGGGCGCCGTCCTTCATCTTTTGTCCGGCCCGGCACACAAGGGCATGGCCTTGCGCGCAAGCGCGTCTTAAAGTGGCGGGAATGTACGCCCTCCGCCCCGCCGCCACCGTCCTGCTTGCCGCCACCGCCGCGCTTGCGTTGACAAACTGCGGTCTTTTCGGCGCGCGCGGCCCGGTGAGGGTTGCCGCGATCGGGCCGATCACGTCGGCCGCCGCGCCGCTCCGCGGCGAATTGTCGGCGGGCAACGCCGCGCTGCTCGACCTGTCGGCGCAGGGACTCGTCAGCTTCGATGGCGAAGGACAGATCGATACCGGGCTCGCCGAACGCTGGACCGTCACCGCCGACGGCCGCAGCTATGTCTTTCGCATCCGCGAGGCGAAATGGACGAACGGCCGCAAGGTGATGGCGGAGGATGTCGCCGCCACCCTGCGGTCCTATATCGCCCCGGCCAGCCGGCACCTCCTCAAGAGCAATTTTCCGGAGATCGAAACGATCAAGGCGATGACCGACAGCGTCATCGAAATCCGCCTGTCGGTCCCGCAACCGAACATCCTCGAACTCCTTGCGCAACCGTCGATGGCGATCGTGTACAAGGGCATGGGATGGGGACCGATGCGCGCGAAACGGACGGGGCGCACGGTCCTGCTGTCGCCCGTTCCCGACCCGCTTGCCGAAGACCCTGCCGCGGCGGAGGCGGCGGCGAACGACCCCGCCGCGTCGATCGAACTCGTCGGCACCACTCCGCAAGGGGCGCTGGCGCGTTTCAAGAACGGCTATGCCGACGGCGTCATCGGGGGGCGTTTTTCGACCCTGCCCTATTTCGTCGCCTCCAATATCGGCCGGTCGCGGCTGGTCGTCGATCCGGCGCCGGGCCTTTTCGGCCTCGCCTTCACCCGCACCGACGGCTTTCTCGGGATCGATGCCAACCGCGATGCCCTGTCGCGCGCCATCCGGCGCCAGCGCCTGATCGACGCCTTCGGGCTGGCCGAATGGCAGCCGCAAACGACCCTGCGACCGGCAGCCTTTCGCCGCGACGGCGGTCCGGAGCCGCTCGCCCCCGCATGGGCGGACTATGACGACAACTCGCGCCTCGTGCAGGCAAAGCGTGTCGTCGATGCCTGGCGCGCCGGCGGCCGCGACATCGACCCGCTGCGCATCGCGGTCCCCGCGACGCCGGGCGGCCGCATTCTCTTCGCCTATATCGCGGCCGATTTCGCACGGCTCGGCATCGAAAGCCGGCGCGTCAACATGGCATCGGCGGCCGACCTCCGCCTGATCGACGAAGTCGCCCCCAACGACGACGCACTCTGGGCGCTGCGCCGGCTGTCCTGTCAGCCGGGCACGCTCTGCAACCGCGACGCGCAGGAGATGATCGAAGCGACGACCGCGAACATCGATGCCGGCCAGCGCGCGCAGCAGGTGGGGGAGATCGAGGCGATCCTGGCGCGCTACACGCCCTTCATTCCCCTTGCCTCGCCGCTCCGCTGGTCGGTCGCTTCGCAGCGGCTGACCGGGCTGCGTCCGAACGTGCGCGCGATCCACCCATTGAATCGACTGATTGCCTTACCTAACTAATACAGTGGCGTCTGTTCCCGACGCTGCGTGAAAGGACCCCGATGGCCCCTTCGACCCCGAACCCCGATGCGATCTTCGATGCCCTGATCAACAACAGGCGCGACCCCGCCGCGTTGCGCAAGCGCGTGGAGACGCTGGAAATCCTGCTGGAACGCAGTTTCGTCATTCCCGGCATCAACCGTCCGGTCGGCCTCGACGCGATCGTCGGCCTTGTCCCCGTCGTCGGCGACGTGATTACCGCGACGATGGGCGCCTATATCATCTGGGAAGCGCGCAATCTCGGCATGCCGAAATGGAAGATCTGGCGCATGATCGGCAATCTGGGGGTCGATACGGCGCTCGGCGCGATCCCGATCGCGGGCGACGCGTTCGACTTCCTGTTCCGGTCGAACACCCGCAACCTCAAGATCATCAAGAAGCATCTCGACAAGCACCACCCGGGTACGATCATCATCGACCAGTAAGGCGGTGCGTCGCAAAGCGCGGCGCGGGCGATGGTTTCGCCTGCAACCTCTTCCCCTCTGGTGTCTGGTGATGCTAGCACAGCGGCACCACACCCCAGGGGAGACTTTCCGACCATGATCCGCGCCACCCTCGCTGCGCTCGCGCTCAGCTCATCCTTCGTCGCCGTCGCGACGGCCGCGCAGGAAACGAAAGACCCGTATCTCTGGCTGGAAGATATCGAGGGTCCGAAGGCGCTCGACTGGGTGAAAAAGGAAAATGCGGCGACCGACAAGCTGATCCGGGAACGCCCCGGATTCGAGAGCGATCGCCAGCGCGCCAGGGCGATCCTCGACGACGATCGTCAGATCGCCGATCCCGGCGAGGTCATGGGCGACACGATCACGAATTTCTGGCGCGACGCGAACAATCCGCGCGGCATCTGGCGCCAGAGCCCGCTCGACGCCTATCTCGCCGGCAAGCCCGTCTGGACGACGCTGATCGACGTCGATGCGCTCGGCAAGGCCGAAAAGCAGAGCTGGGTCTGGCACGGCGCCGACTGTCTCGCGCCGGAATATAAGCGCTGCCTCGTGTCGGTCAGCCCCGGCGGCACCGACGCCGACATCGTCCGCGAATGGGACCGCACGACGAAAAGCTTCGTCGCGGACGGCTTCACGCTGCCGCAGGCCAAGAGCAGCGTGACGTGGGAAACCGGCGACACGCTGCTGGTCGCGACGGATTATGGCGCGGGCAGCATGACCGCATCGGGCTATCCCCGCATCGTCAAGCGCTGGAAACGCGGGACGCCGCTCGCCGCGGCGGAAACGCTTATCGAGGGCGAGGAAAACGACGTCGGCATCAATGTCAGCGCCGTGATGGACGGCGACAGGCGCTGGACGATGATCAGCCGGAACAAGACCTTCTATACCAGCGACGTCTATCTCCCCCACCCCGTCACCGGCACCTACAGCCGCAGCGTGATCCCCGAAACCGCCGACCTTCGCGCCGTGATCGACGGACAGGCGATCCTGTTCCTCAACGATGCCATCGGCGATTTCGCGGCGGGTTCGCTGCTCGCCCTGCCGCTCGACACCATGGCGCGCGGCGATCAGGTGCCGTTCGTGCCGGTGATGATGCCCACCAGATCGCAGGCGATCGAGAATGTCGCCGCGAGCCGGAATATCCTGTGGGTCAAGGCGCTCGACGACGTAGAAGGCAAGCTGTTCGCGCTCCGCCGCGACCAACCGAACGGACGCTGGAGCCAAAAGGAGGTTCCGGTCGTCGCCAATGCGACGATGACGATTTCGGGCACCGTCGACGACCGCGATCTCGCGTTCGTCACTGCCGAGACGATGCTGATGCCGCCGACGCTCTACGCCGTCGCCGAAACCGGCACGCCGCCGACGGTTCAAAGCCTGCCCGCAACCTTCGACGCAAAGGACATGCGCGTCGAAAAACGCTTCGCGACATCAAAGGATGGCACCAAAGTCCCCTATTTTCTTGTTCGCAAGGCCGGCGCGACCGACCCCGTCCCCGCGCTCGTCCATGCCTATGGCGGGTTCCGCGCGGCGCAGACGCCCGGATATCTTACCGGCCAGCCCTATCGCGCCGGTCCGCTCGGCCTTTTCTGGGTCGAGGATGGCAATGCCTATGTCCTCGCCAACATCCGCGGCGGCGGCGAATATGGGCCGGGATGGCATCAGGCCGCGCTGCGTGAAAAGCGCCAGAACAGCTTCGACGATCTCCACGCCGTCGCAGAGGATCTGGTTGCAACGGGCGTCAGCAGCAAAGGCAAAATAGCCATTTCGGGGCGCTCGAACGGCGGCGTCCTTGTCGGTGCGGCGATGGAACAGCGCCCCGATCTTTACGGCGCCGTGATCTCGGGATCTCCGCTGAAAGACATGCGCCGGTACAACAAACTGCTGGCGGGCGCATCATGGGTCGCCGAATATGGCGACCCCGACAATCCCGCCGACTGGGCGTTCCTGTCGAAATATTCGCCCTATCAGAACATCCGCAAGGGCGTGAAATACCCCCCGATCTTTCTCTATCTGTCGACCAAGGACGACCGCGTCCATCCGGGCCACGCGCGCAAGTTCGCGGCCCGCCTGATGGAATATGGCAACAGCGTCTATTATCACGAATATCTGGAGGGCGGCCATTCGGTGGGGGCCGATCATGCCGAAGACGCGGTCCGCGCCGCGATGCTCCACGCCTTCCTGTTGCGCGAACTGGTCGAGAAGAAATAGCGCGGTCTATTTTTGCGGCGCCGCGCTCTCATCCTCCAGGCGAATACGAAGTTCGCCTTCCTGGCGGGTAAGCAGCGCGGTGTACGACAGGGTAATGGGTGCCCTGCCCTCGCCAAGGCCCCAGTCGAACAGGCCGACGATCGCGACCGCATCGGCACCGATCGGTTCATAGTTAGGGTCAGGACCCACTAATTCCACGTTCGAGGCGTCGAAATGGCGAAGATATCGGGCCTGTGCGGGTGCAGCGGGTAGCATCGCTACCCGCAAGGCCGCGCAGGTTCGAGATCGAAGCCATTTCGGCGTCCCTGCGGGATTTGACCGATTTTGCCCATGGCTTCGTCAAAAAGTCTGGAAATATCGACATATTCCTGCGCCTTTTCTCCTCGCCCTGAACAAAATCGCTTCAAACCTCGAGCGCGGAATTAGTGGGTCCTGACCCTAAAATCGCGCCATTCGAATGTCGCCGGCTTGTTCCAGCCTTCGGCGTAGTAACGCCGGATCGCATTCCATTCGTCGAAGGTCTTTTCACCGCCGCCGACGCGCCACGCGCCACGCCGGTCGTACCGGTTGGCGATCGCCGCACGGTCGCCCGTCAGCAGATCGTCGGCATAGCCTGCCATGAAGGTCTTCGCCTCGATCACCACCGGCGCATCATCCGCCGGCGCCGCGGGTGCCTCCTCAGCCATCGCTGCTCCCGGAACCATCGCCGCCGCCAGCAGCGCCGCCATCATCATCCGCTTCATCGCCGTTCCCCCGAAATGAAGGCAGGATCGTACACCGGCATCGGACGGCGCACAAACGAACCTGTCCGCCTTTCGCTCGTATCAGCGCAAACGAAAGGGGCCACCCTCGCGGGCGGCCCCTCCATTGTCTTGGCTGACGCGGGATTGCTCAGGCGAGCGCGGCCCCCGCGACGGAGGCCATGCTCAACTGATCTGCCGCGTGCGGCATAGGACAATGAGACATCGGACCACCTCCTTTCGCTTGTTGACGATGACGCGACTATGCGCGCCTGCGCCAACGCGCGCAAGGGCGCTGATCCGCACAAGTCACGGCAGCGTCCGGCGGCCGCGACCAAAGACGAACGCGACGACGACCAGCACGACGCCGACGATCAGCAGAATCTTCGCGAAATCGGCCGAGAGGCCGGCAATGCCGCCAAAACCGAGCAGCGCCGCAACCAGCGCGATAACCGCGAAGATAAGAGCATATCTGAACATGTCGGTCTCCTTCCGGGACGCGCGACCTTCCCTCCCCCACCGCCCTTATGCGGGGATGAACGAAAGCCGCCGTCGATATCCTTCGTGGATGTGCCGTTAACGCTGGTTAGGGTCGAAAGTTCCGGAACGCCCGCTCCACCCTTCGCTGCACGACAACAGGCGTTGCAGCCTGCTCAGACCATATTATGCTGACGGCATGACCATTTCCGATCTGGGCCTGGGCCTGATGTCCGTTGCGATCCTGCAATATATGGTGGGACCGTTGTTCGCCGACCTGAACCGCAGCCATGCCGCAAACCCGGCGTGGCCCGGCCATGCGCGCTTTCACGTCGTTGCGCAGACGCTCGCCGGTTCCGCGATCGGTGGGGTCGCCTTGTTCTTTCTCTGGTCGGGAAGAGTTGATCTGGCGCTTGGCACCTGCATCGCCACGATATTGAGCCTCGCCGTTCTGGGAAGCTTCTTCATCGCCCTCTTCAGCGCGCCGATCTACGGCGGGTCGGGCTATGCGGGATCGGGGCTGGCATCGACCCGGCTGGGCCGGATCGACGGAAACGTAGCGAATTTCGGTTCGTCTCTGGTCATCCTGCTGATCGGACGACTCCTCATCGCATAAGGGTCGGCCTGCCGCCTGCGCAAGCACGCAAGCGGCAGGCCGCGCGATCATTCCTCGCGCTGCCCCATGAAGTTCAGGAGCAACTGGAACAGGTTCACGAAGTTCAGGTACAGCGAAAGCGCGCCGAACACGGCAAGTTTGCTGTTGGTTTCCTGCCCATGATGTTCGGCATATTGCGCCTTGATGTTCTGCGTATCCCACGCGGTCAGGCCGGTGAAGACGATCACGCCAACGATCGACACGACCATCTGCAGCGCGCCCGATTGCAGGAACAGGTTGACGAGGCTCGCCAGAACGACGCCGATCAGGCCCATGATCAGGAAGCTGCCGATCTTCGACAGGTCGCGGCCGGTGGTATAGCCATAGAGGCTCATCGACAGGAACATGATCGCCGCGACGAAAAAGGTCTGGGCGATGCTCGCGCCGGTGAACACCAGGAACACCGACGCGAGCGACAGCCCCATCAGGCCCGAAAAGACCCAGAAGAGCGCCTGCGCGGTCGATGCCGACATTTTCTCGATCCGGAAGGACAAAAGAAAGACGAAGGCGAGCGGGGCCAGCATCACGACCCATTTCAGCGGCGTACCGAAAATCGGCTGGTACAGCGCCGGGGTCGACGCGACCAGCATCGCGACGATGCCGGTCAGGAGCACACCCGACGCCATATAGTTGTAGACCCGAAGCATGTGGCGCTTGAGGCCCGCATCGAACTCGGCGGCGCTCTCCGCGCCGCGGGTCCGGTTGAAAGATTGCTGTTCGAACATATCCATCCTCGTTGATCGATCCAACGAGCGGCACGAACAGGTCCCAGGATAAAGAAATAGCAAAAGACCTGCATCGAGCTCACTCGATGCGGTCCGACATCACGCCCTTCGAAATAAGGGTCGCCAGAGGGGCCCGGCCCGCACGACCATCTTATAGGCTGGTTCCGATGAAATTTCAATGAACCCGCACCGCCCTGCAAGGCGGGCGCTGCCGATCGACAACGGGCTCATCAAACAACCGGGTCCAGCCAGCCCCCTGCTGTTGTATTCAGCGCGCGCGACCGCGGCGCTCAAAGCCCCCCTCGGCTTATACTCTTCATGACGACAAAACTGTATCAAATCGGAACAGATTCGATTGTATCGATTGCTTTCCTGTTAAGTTTGCTTAGGAAAATCAACGAATCTTTTCAAACCGGTTGCCGAGGGGGCGCCGATCCACGGACCAGGAGACGCGAAAATGAAGAAGACGCTTTTATTGGCGATGTCGGCGCTCAGCGCGGTCGCGGCACTTCCAGCTCAGGCTGCAACGGTTTTCGTGGGGAGCTGGACCGTCGATCAGGGCCCTAATTGGTTAGCGCCCCCCAACGGCCCTCTGGCCTATACGGGCCAGGAAGCGGCCGCGCTGCTTTTCGGCGGCTCCGCTTCCGATTATGCCATTTCGACGGTCGACAACCTCGTCGCCAATATCAACAACATGGCCTGGTATTCTATCCTCGGCGTTTCCGGAGGTTTCGAGCTTAGCGAGAATTATTCCAGCAAGTATCTGGGCCAATTCTATGGCCCAACGTCGGGATATACGCTTGGTGACCAGACCAATTCGGCATCCGCATACGTGTTCGATAACGCTCGGGGATCGGAATTCACGAACTACGCCTTCCGTATCGACAACGCTCCGGCGGTTCCCGAACCGACCACTTGGATACTGATGCTGGCGGGCTTCGGTGCCGTGGGTGCAGCCATGCGGCGGCGCACGTCGCAACCCCGGGTTTCTGTATCGTTCGGTTAAACGAGCCTACCTTGTCGAAATATGAAGCGCCCGGGCCTGTTCCCCGGGCGCTTTGCTTTGGTCACCGGCTTTTCGCGGGAATTTTGCGCATTACGTCCAGTGGGCGATAGCTGTCGGGCATTCGAGACGATCAATCCGCCTGGCGCAAACGTGTCAGACGGCATAATATCGCCCGCGCGAACGTCCCCTTCCCTAAGAGCCGCTTTGACGGCCAACTAAGCGTTGCCGTGGCCTCCAGTACCCATTTTTATATTTTGGTTCGCTTTTCCGCGCTATGCACGGATCACACAGCGTGAAACGAGAGGGCACATTCTTGGGCATATTTGATCGCTTGCTTGGTCGAAGAGCGGATACTCCGCTCGAAATTCAAGTCTATCGGCGCCTTAAACTTAAAGGCTTCGAACCGGCAGGCATAGTCGACGTCGGGGCGTATGAGGGGAATTGGACCAGACTGGCCCGCAACGTGTTTCCCGACGCGCCGGTGCTTATGGTCGAGGCACAAGCTGCGAAGGCCGCAGCCCTCGTTGCCGAGTTCAGTCTCATAGACAATGTTACAATCGTTAACAGCCTGCTTTCCAACCGCGCCGGCGAAGAAGTGATATTCTATGAGATGGAGTCCGGTTCATCTATCCTGCCGGAAAATAGCAATGTTCCCCGAACCGAACGCCGGCTGACCTCCAGTACGCTGGACGACGTTGCTGCGGATCTGGCAGGCCCCCTTCTTCTGAAGATCGACACGCAGGGCTCTGAACTAGCCATCCTCTCTGGCGGAGCTGCGACGCTCGCCAGATGCGAAGCCGTCCAGCTCGAGACCGCGCTTCTGCCGTACAACAAGGATGCTCCACAAATCGTCGAGCTTTTGGTACAAATGAGGGCCTGGGGGTTTGTCCCCTACGATTTCGCCGGCTTCATCCGGCCGAATGGTTCGGACCTCGTCCAGACCGACATAGTATTCGTACGGGAAGCGTCAGGATTTCGCACCAGCGAATTCAGGTTCGATATTTGAGGACATCGTCGCCAGTGCATCCGCCGAGCGCGCGATCGGATCGGCTGGCAAACGCAACGACGGTCGGCCGATCAAAATTCTACCCTGTTTGACTACCTGCTCGCCAGAAAGTTTCGGAGCTGTCCATGCGAGTGACGGGGTTTTCATCCATTCCCTCTTGGTAGTTCCGGATCATTGACAGCACGAAACAGGCCCGATCCACCGAGCCCCAGATATACGAGCCCGAATTCCTGCATGTCGGCCGCCATGACTGTCCCGTTATCGAGGCTCCCTTCCGGATAACGCCCAATCGTCTCCCAACTGGCTGCGGACGGTCGCGATGGGTCGAAATTCAAGCATCGATGTAACCCACGAACGTCCGACAAGCCTCCCCATGCGTAGATCGCAGGGTAAGCCCCCTCTGCAACCGGCTTTCCAAACGCAAAATCGAGAGGCTCGCGTACCCCGGCGATGCTCCTCCAGCTCGCGCCCTCGTCACCGCTGTAGAAAAGACCAATATTGGTGTGCGTATCATCGGCATCGACGTCGCCGACACAGAAGAAGAGATCCGGGGATTTTCCCGGCGGCATCCTCAGCTTGCAGTTGAATGCATCGGTCCCGTAAATCGGTCCGATGATATCCTTTCGCTTTCGCGAGAAATTCGCGCCTCCATCGACCGACTTCCAGAAACCGCGAAACCGCTGGCTGGCTGCATCGTGGATCTGATTGCCAACATGATAGAGATAAAAGGTGCCTGGGTTTTGCTTGTCCGCGAG
Organism: Sphingopyxis sp.; assembly: GCF_016793825.1. Taxonomy (GTDB): domain Bacteria; phylum Pseudomonadota; class Alphaproteobacteria; order Sphingomonadales; family Sphingomonadaceae; genus Sphingopyxis. The sequence goes on along the minus strand of NZ_JAEULM010000014.1, from coordinate 32,304 downwards.
CAGTTGAATCCGCTGGTATGAATATTGATTGTGCCAGCGCATGCCCGAATTTTCCGGTTCCGCCCCTTCAAACCTGCAAAAGGCCCAAGTTTGGCCGCCATCGAGCGTATAGCTAGGCTTGTTATTTCCTGTCGGTAACCAAACGATATTACCGGCAGCCCCTACCGCTACATTTCCGCCAAATCCTGCTCCCGATCCCGTTTGCGGCGGCGTAGGCAGTACGTTGGCAGGAACGCTGGATACCGGCTGCCAGCTTGCCCCACCGTCAGTCGAAATGTTGCAGCGACCGTTCTTGCTGCTCACAACAGCGAGATAATTCTCGTCTCCCGCGGCGAAATCGATACCTCCACCATGATCGATCGGAACCGAGTTGCTGACGCCGACGTGATTTGGGAAAAGCTTATACTGCCACCACTCGCGCGTGATGACATTTCTATCCTGCGACACGTAGTGGATCCGGCTATTTTGCGGCGGCACGAGAATTTGCATCGAAACCAGATTCTCGATGCCGACACTATCCTCCAGATAGGTCGGGATGCTCCCGTCAGCAGGGGGGCTGATACATTTCCAGCAACCGATCCCTTCGGCAATGTAAAGAATATCCTCCTCGGTGTCCCACACGCAGGCTCCATTCGACATGTAATTTTCATTCGTGGTTTCATGCCATCCGATATGGACCGCCTGTCGCTTCATCCTGGGTGTCAGCGGGGAAAAACTCTCCCCGCCATCCTTCGACATCCGGTAGGCGCTCGAGGGGATCATGGAGACGATCTTCCTGCCGTCAGGCGAGATGGCAATATGTTTGCAGTCTCCCACGCCGCTTACGGCGTTCCAACCGGTGCGTTCGGTCCACTTGCGAAGCGGAGCACTCGCTCCGCCGCTGGTGCCTCCGACCCACAGCGCGCCCAGTCGTGCAACCATATGGCCGATATCGACGGGGCTTCCATCGATCAGCGCAAAACTTCCATCGATCCCCGTGCTTGATCGATAGATACCATGACCGAACGACCAAACGTAGACTGTCGCAGTCTTGCGACCAGGCACGCTGCTTTCCGGATCAAAGGCCACCGCCATGCCCCGATCAACTTCCGTTGGTGCGGGAATATCCTGACGTGACGTCCAACTGATGCCGCCATCCAACGTGTATTTCAGTCCTCCTTGCGCACCGATATCCGGATTCCCGAGACCGACGATCAAGTGATTCGCGGGATCGACCGCCATGCGTTCGTTCGTCGCGCGCGATCTACTATTGGCACCATAACCAGCAAACGCAGGAAGGCTGGTGCGGCTCCAGCTAGAGCCGCGATCCGCCGAGTGATAAACATAACCGAACTGGCAGACGTAGATGTGATTGGTAGCACTTGGCGCGGTGACGACATCGTAACAACCGGCGCCGCGGGCATAATTGTATTTTACCAAACGCTCGGAGATGTTGATGCCGACCTGAAGAAGGGGTTGCCATGACTGGGCCCGTTCACTCCAAATGAATGCCCCGGCCGTGTCAGTGCGACACACCCGTACCTTGTTTGCGCCCATGCCCGCTATGCGCATGCCGGTGACATAACCACCACCGCCGATACAAACGCGCTCATATTTCAGCGGACCTGCTGGTTGGGACGAATCGTTCATAAGACAGACCTCGTAGTGCCAGAAGGGCCTGGAGGAGGTTTAGCATAAGGATCGTCCATGCCGAGCACGCTGTCCGTCACCCACCCTCACTTACGCGCGGCAGACGCCGAGCCAATCGCAGCCACATCGGGAAAGATATTATCCAAGCGCAAGGGCACCAATCTGCATCATAACAACACAATAATGCCAACTTGACGCTTCATGCGCGAGAAGTCGGCTTTCGAAGCTCGCGGCACCCTGCTAGGATTCGGCGCGCTGCGAAGTTCAAACGGGTCGGCCAGCCGCGCAGGATGGTGGGGAGAGGTTAGAGTGGAAACGATTTGGGATTGGGTCACGGTCATCGCGTTTTCCGGCCTCGCAACATTATTGCTGCAACGGTCGAGCGAAGAGACGCCACGCGACAAGCTGTGGCAATATGGCCCTCCGGCCGTTGGATGTGCCGTCGTCAATTATCTGGGTAACGAAGGATATGACTTGTTCGCCGCGCTGCTGTTTGTCGGTGTAATCATTTATATCTTCACGGTTCTCAAAGTTCCGATACCATTTCAGCAGCGGTAATCTTTTGAGCTATCTTCTTCCCATTACGGGACGTGCCTCTTTGGGCGCGCCGGCAACCATGATGTGTGCTTGACGGCAAGTCGCTAAATCAGGAGTTTGGGCGCGGGTTGCCGAACGCCAGCAGGTTGACGTAAGGGTATATGGACATCCGGCAGATCGAGATCGGGAGGGACTTGAACATCCCCGGCTACCCCAATCGGCCGCAGGGCAGCGAGGGTGGCGTGTTTTCGTCCGCGCGGGACAAGCGAACGCTACTCTATATTCTGTCGCTGCTGCTCGACGTGATTGCGCTCGTGCTGGGATATCTGTGCGCGCTTGAGACCCGCGATGCCCAGTGGTTAAGCGCTGGCGGTCATTCGATCATCTATGTCGCGCTGCCTATTTTCGTGATGTTCGAGATCGCCCGCGAAGCGCAGGAAGCGGAGACGCTGCAAAATCGGCTCCTAGGAACCCAGCGCGCACTCAGCGCTTTGGGCGCAACCGCGATCGTGATCATTGGCCTCGGCTTTCTGTTCAAGGCCGATGACGTTTCGCGGCTCGGATTGGCGATTACCTTTGGTGCCGGCGCCTGCTTCATCATTCTTGGAAAATTCTTGCTCGATATCATCGTCAAGGCAATGCTGGGGAATGCCGTCGTTGCGACCATCCTTCTCCTCGATGGCCTCGACGCCGAACCCGAGGGCCCGGCAATCGTCGTCGATGTCGAAGCCTTGGGCCTATGGCCTGACCTCGACCGGCCCGACATGATCGACACATTGTCGCGACTGATCGCCCCGTTCGACCGCGTAGTTGTCGCGTCGCGCTTCGAACATCGCGCCTTCTGGTCAATCTTTCTGAAGGGGCACGATATCGGCGGCGAGATTCTGCTCGACCGCGATCTGTTGCACGGCGCGGTTGCGCTGGGGCGATACGACAAGCGTGACACCATCGTTCTCTCGCGCGGACCGCTCAATTTGATGAACCGCGTCCAGAAGAGAGGACTCGATCTTGTTGTCGCGACTGCAGCGCTGATCCTGCTTTCGCCGATCCTGCTCGTCGTAGCCGCCGCGATAAAGCTCGAGACGCCCGGCACTATTTTCTTTCGTCAGTGGCGTGTCGGACAAGGAAACCGGCAGTTTCGAATTTTCAAGTTTCGCTCGATGCGCCAGGACAGCAGCGACGCGGATGGAACGCAGTCTACCGGTCGACAGGACGATCGTGTCACGGGTATCGGGCGCCTGATCCGCAGAACAAGCATCGACGAACTTCCTCAACTATTCAATGTGCTGCGCGGAGAGATGAGCATGGTGGGGCCAAGACCCCATGCACTGGGATCAACGGCAGGCGACGAGCTTTTCTGGCACGCTTCGCGTCAGTATTGGCTTCGACATGCGCTGAAGCCCGGAATCACAGGCCTTGCCCAAATTCGGGGATATCGCGGCGCGACCGAAAAAGTGGAGGATCTGGACCTGCGCGTTCGCTGCGACCTTGAATATCTGTCCAACTGGTCACTGTGGAGCGACATCATGATCCTGCTCAAGACCCTTCCGGTCGTCATTCACAAAAATGCCTATTGAGCGTCAGCAAGACCCGAGTGGCGTTCCCAAGCCTGTGCGAACAGGAATATTGCTGCCACCGGTCTGTACCGCGTAAATCCGATCTATGCGCATCCTCGGCATCCTTCTGATCCTTATATCGCTTCCCGCCTTCATCTGGTGGATACGTTCGTTTCCGCGCCAACGAAAATGGGCGTACTTCGCGATGGGCATATTGCCCTTCACGATGAGTTGGGCGAACCTCGACGTCGCCTTTATCAACTGGGACACCTGGCCGGGTTTCGCGCGCGGTCTGGTGGTTTCCATTCTTGATACGCTCGCCATCGCCGTGATCGTTATTGCTCGTGCACCATTCCGCCGTTTGCCGTTTCTGGGGCTGCTAACGGCCTACATGCTCGCGGCTGCGCTCTCGATGTTCTTTTCAGACCAGTGGATGAGTTCAAGCTTCTACGCTTTTCAGCTTATCCGCGTCATCCTCGTATTTGTTGCCGTCGCTTCCATCGCCGGAAAACCTGAGGCCGTGCGGTGGCTCGCGTTCGGCCTCGCTGCGGGAGCGATCTTTCAAGGTGTCGTAACGCTCGATCAGCGACTATCGGGCGCGGTCCAGGCCTCGGGAACCATGGTTCATCAGAACCTGCTCGGGTTGATGCTTCATTTCGTTACCCTTCCTCTCATCGCGCTGCTGCTTGCTGGCGAGCGGAGCAAGTTCATAATGCTCGGGGTCTTTGCGGCGTTGCTTGCCGTTGCACTCGGCGCCTCCCGCGGAGCCGTTGCTTTCGTCGCCGTTGGGCTCGCCCTCCTGTTCCTGCTCTCGTTGGTGCGGCGCAGCACGCCTCATAAATGGAAAATCGTCGGTCTGGGCGCTCTCGTGCTGATGGTCGTGGCACCGATCGCCGCCGTATCCTTTGGCGAACGCTTCGCGGTTGCCCCAGTCGCCAGCGGACCCGACGGCGAACGCCAAGCATTCGAACGCGCCGCAAAAGCGATGTGGAAAGACCACCCAATGGGCGTCGGCGCCAATCAATATGTCGTCGTCGCCAACTCGAAAGGATACTCGCAAAACGCAGGGGTCATCTGGAATTATCGCAGTCGGTCGGCAACCGTTCACAATATCTATTTGCTTACCGCCGCGGAGACCGGTTGGCCCGGGCTGCTGGCGCTTATAGCGCTTTTCACATGGCCGGTTCTGCGCGGCTTGGCCTTTGCTTTCTCCAATCGGAAGGATCCCAGGGGAGATATCGTCATTGGCGCGAGCGTCGCGATCTTTGCAGCGGCACTGCATTGTTTTTGGGAATGGGTCTTCGTTGTATACAATACGCAATATGTGTTTGTGATATCGTTGGGAATCATTGCCGGAACCATCAGGCAGGCTCGCGTCGAAAAGTTGGCTGATGCGCGCAAGAAACGACAGGTGCCCGGCGCAAATAGCGAAATTTCCAGCAGCGTATCAAACTCGAGCAGGTCAGCGCGGACGAAATGAAACGCCTTCGTTTGTCGCTACCGCATTCCTGGCTGGGGCATTTCGGTTCGATGGGGTGGATCACCGCCACTTACGTTGCCCAACAAATCGTCCGCCTCCTGTCGAACATTCTGCTCGCCTGGCTTCTCGCGCCCGCCCTGCTCGGCACGATGCTGTTGATCAACGCGCTGCGGACCGGCGGAGAACTGCTGACCGATGTCGGTGTCGGGCAAAGCATCGTCAACAACCCGCGCGGCGAAGACCCGGTCTTCTTCAACACCGCCTGGACAGTCCAGATCGTGCGTGGGCTGCTTCTATTTGCTGTGGCGCTCGCACTTACGATTCCCATCGCGCACGCCTATGAAAAACCGGACCTGCTGCTGTTGCTTCCCGCGGCGGCGCCAATTTTCATCCTCACGGGGCTGACCTCTCCGTCGCGCTTCCTCCTTCAGAAGCGCCTGGAGATCCGAAAGCTCGCGCTGTTCGACCTCGCCTCGGCGATATTCGGGGCCAGCGTTCAGCTCCTCCTCGCTTTTCTCATGCCGACGATATGGGCCCTGATCTGGGCCTTGCTGATCGGCGTCGCGGTTCCCGCCATCGCGAGCTTCTTTCTGATCGACTGGCGAATGCACCGCCTGCGCTGGGAGAAAGAGGCAGTCCATGCGATCGTCCACTTCGGCAAATGGATATTCCTGTCTTCGCTGGTCTATTTTCTCGCGATGAACTTCGACAGATTATACTTCGCGGACATGATCCCATTGGCGCTGCTGGGCGTTTACGGAATTGCGCGAACCTTTGCCGATGCGGTCACAGAACTCTTCCAACGCGTGGGCAGCTTTCTGATCTTCCCCAAGATTTCCGCAACAGGGCTGCGCGGCGCCGAGCTTGGCGCGGCGATCGGACCAATGCGTTTCGCACTGCTAGGCGTGGTCGCGATCGGCCTCGCGGTCGGCGTGGTGCTTGCCGATCGATTTATCTATCTCGTCTACGACGCCCGATACCATGACGCCGGTTTCTTCCTCACGGTCCTCCTCACCGGGACCTGGTTCTCCATTCTCGCGTCGATGGCCGAGGCCATGATGATGGGGCTCGGCAAACCCTCTGGTGTCGCCCTCGGTAATGGCGTCAAATTTGCCGCGATCGCCTGCACGCTTCCAATCCTGCTACCCCGCTATGGCCTGAACGCAGCAATGGGAGCGTTCGTTGCGGCCGAAGCCATACGCTATGCTGCCCTCACCTGGCGGAAGCGGCGGGCCGGGTTGAGCTTCGTGCGTCAGGACGTGATTTTGACGATTGCCTTCTTTGCGCTGATCCTGCTCTTTCGAGAGGCGAGCAGTTTCGTTGGCCTGACCGGCGGCGTCGGCGACTGGATTCGAGAGGGGGCACAAGTCCATGGCTGACGAAGGGACGGGCCGATTGGGCCTGGTCGCCATCGGGCGAAACGAGGGCGAGCGGCTGAAGCGCTGTTTTCGTTCGATCCCGGACGGTCTTCCGGTCGTCTATGTGGACAGCGCGTCAACCGACGACAGCGTGAACTTTGCCCGTGAACATGGTGCGCTTGTCGTCGCGCTCGACATGCGATTGCCCTTTTCGGCCGCGCGCGCCCGCAATGAGGGCTTCGACAAGCTCCTCGCCTCCTATCCCGACATCGAGTATGTGCAATTCGTCGACGGCGATTGCGAATTGGAAGAAGGTTGGCTCGACGCTGCCACGCTCTTTCTCGACCGCGAACCCGAATTCGCTGCGACCTGTGGTCGCCGCCGCGAGCGCTTTCCGGGTGCAAGCTTCTATAACGCCATGGCCGATGCGGAATGGAATACGCCGACTGGAGAAGCAGGCGCGTGCGGCGGCGATGCGATGATGCGGGTCAAGGCTTTCGTCGATGCGAAAGGTTACGACCCGGCGATCATTGCCGGTGAGGAGCCTGAACTTTGTCAGCGCATGCGTGGGAAAGGCTGGCGGATCTGGCGTCTCGACGCCCCGATGACGATCCACGACGCCGATATGCATCACTTCAGCCAATGGTGGATGCGAGCGGTCCGTAGCGGTTTCGGCTATGCGCAGGTGTGGTGGAAGACGAAACGAACGGGCGATCGCCTCTATGGGCGGCAAGTGATGAGCTCGCTCTTCTGGACTGTGGGGATTGTCAGCCTTGCCATAGCTCTCGCCTTCATTTTCGGCCCGCTTGCGCTTCTCGCGGCCCCCGCGCTGTGGAGCACGCAGATCTTGCGCCTCGCGCGCCGCGATGGCGCCGCGAGGGCCTGGCATCTGATGGTCGGTAAATTCGCCGAGATGCTCGGCATCATGCGGTTCCTGTTCGCGATGATGGCACGGCGTACGCAGGGCGCTATATTCTACAAATGAGCATCGCCTATCTGGTCAGCGATTACGGCGCTGCGTCGCACACCTTTGTTCGGCGCGAGGTCGCGGCCTTGCGCGCAACCGGACACAACATCCTGACCTTCAGTGTCCAGCCATGCTCGGACCGCGAGGGTACCGAGAGCCTCCTCGGCCGCCCTCTTCTCGATTACGCTCTGGCCTTGCTGTGGGCGCTGTTCACCAGGCCGCGCAAACTGGCCGCAAGCTGGGTCTTGTCCCTTCGTCATCGGGTTGGCGGCGCGCGCGCACTGCTTTGGTCGCAGTTCCACTTTCTGGAAGCCGTGCTTCTCGCGCGCCGGATACGCGGGCGAGGCGTATGCCACCTGCACAGTCATTTCGCGAACAGCGGTGCGACCGTCGGGATGCTTGCCGCGCATCTTGCCGGGGTCCCATGGAGTCTGACGCTGCATGGCATTTCGGAAACCGATCACCCGGCCGGCGCGCTCCTCGCCGGGAAGATCGAGCGCGCGGTCTTTATCGCATGCGCATCCTATTTCATGCGCGCGCAGGCCATGCGCCTTGTCGAACCCGCACAATGGCCCAAGATGCATATCGTCCGCTGCGGCATCGACCTGGCGGCGCTGCCGGATCGCGCAGCAAAAGCCGGAAGATCGAGCGACGATCCGCCGCGGCTGGTTTGCGTGGGTCGCCTGTCACCCGAAAAGGGATACTCCGGCCTCCTCGCCGCTCTCGCCCGGCTTGTCGAGGAAGGCGTTGATTTCTCGCTGACGATCGTGGGGGACGGGCCCTCGGCGCAAGTCGTGCACGCCGACGCGGCGGCGCTGAACCTTGGGAATCGCGTCCATTTCACTGGCGCCCTGACCGAAGCGGAAACGCTGGCCGAAATCGTGAATGCGGACATGCTGGTTCTGCCGAGCCTCATGGAGGGGCTACCTGTCGTCCTGATAGAGGCGCTTGCGCTCGGCCTCCCGGTCATCGCGAGCCGGGTTGCAGGCATTCCCGAACTGGTGGAAGCGCGGCAGAATGGATGGCTGTTTGCACCATCGGACTGGAAGGAGCTTCAGACCCGGCTTCGCGACGCCATCGCCGACAGGTCCATCTGGGACAAAATGGGTGTCGAAGGACGAAGACGGGTCGTGGAAGAGTTTCGCGTGGAAGTATCCGCTGCCCGCATGGCGAATCTCTTTTCGACCGGCGTTTGAAACACCGTCGCGCGCCTGCTTCACTTTACCAATAGCGCGCGGCTCCCTTTCGCTTGAGCATCCGATTGGCCTCGATGCTGGGCCAGAGGTTCAGGATCGTGGCACCAAGTGAGAACGGCGCCCGCACAAGCGCCCGGCGCAAACCGACTCCCCTTAGATTGTGAAGTCGCCAGCTCAGCATCCGAGGCGGCAGCGCCCAAATCCTGTTTCCCACTCTGGCAGCGACAAGCCGGTCGATCCACTGCGGATCGTGGGCGTTCCAGTCACGAATCAGCGTGCCGACGTGATGTTCATGTCGACCCGCCCAAAGATGTTCGAATATCCATCCGTTGATCGTTGTACCGAGTGTCATGCGGCACTCGTGCTTGAAGAAGCCCGCGACATCATGCGCCTCGAAATAATGTGTCGGCGCCGGCATGCGCTCGATTCTCTGCAGGCACGCAGGCTCGGTGAAGCCGTTCGTGTGAAGCATGGCGGAAAGAACGCCATCTTCGCCCGGGGTCGGCACGGGCAGCCATATTTTCAGAAGCTCTCGCATCCACACGGCGTAAAGCGATCCATTGATCGCGTGCGGCGCCGGCGAATCGCTGGAAATCTTCAGCGAGAAACGGTCGATGAACGTCTTGCGATCCTTGCGCGCGATGTCCTTGACGGGGAAGCCCGAGACTGCGCGAAGATCCTGCCGACTGACGAGACGTTCGACGAGTCCGCTCAGCACTCGCTCATGCGCGAGTTCAATATCGGCGTCCAGAAAGATGACGATGTCGCTTGCTGGATCGATGAGGTCGTGGACGGCAAGATTCCATGACCGCGCCTTGCCGCCTTCCGTCGTATCATGCACAATACTGCGAACCCGCGTCGCACCCAATTCCGCGTCGATTGCCGCCCGGGCCTTTTCGGCAGTGCCGTCGTTCGATCCATTGCTCACGACAAACAGGTCGACGTTCTCATGATCGATGAGCAGGGTCTGCGTGGCAAGTTGTGCGACCAGCGCTCCGATCGTCGACGCTTCATTTCGCGCAATGACGCAAATAGCGATGCGCGGTGCGATCATCTCATCGCCGGGCATCATGTTCGCTCTGCAGCGCTGCCGAGTTCGGCCTCATTTGCCGCGCGCGCCACTTCAGACTTAATCTGAATGTCCCGAGGCATCGTCAACCTGCTCGTAATATTTTCCGTAGTGCGCGCTGCCGTAGCCATAGCCGTAGCTGTCGGTAAAACCGCCATTGTAGCGATTGAGGATCGATCCGATACAGGGCGTCGGATGAAGCATGGCGAGCACATCCTGCACGTGCTTGCGGGTCGTCTTGCCACTATCGACGACCAGCAGATAGCCGTCGAGATGTTCGAGGCTGATCATCGCGTCGTCGTTCGCGAATGCTGGCGGCAGGTCGAACAATATGATCGCAGCCTCACTCTTGCTGCGAAAAATCTCCACCATCTCGGCGAAACGCTCGCTCGCGAGCAACTCTGCCGTATTGCGCTTGCGCCGCACGGAAGGAAACAAACCAAGTTCGGTGCCTTCAATGCGATAACCGACGCGCCTCAGGTCGGACACTTCGCCTTCCAGAAAGCTTTCGATGCCATGCTCGGTGATCAGCCCGATCTCCTCGGCAAGCGACGCTCGCCTGATATCGAGATCGACAAGAAACACCGGTTGATCGGTGACACGCGCCAGTGAACTGGCAAGATTGAGCGACAAATAGGATTTGCCCGCCGCCGGCGTTGCCGACGTCACGCCGACGAGGCGCAGGCCGCTCTCTTTCACCTTCTTCGAAAGGCTGGTCCGCAAAAGGTTGAAGGGGCGCGCGCGAATATCGCGGCTGTCGAACCCGACAAGCTTGTGCGTGTTGATCGCAGACTTTTCGGGCGTGAAGACGGGCAGGTCTTCCAGCCGAAGCATGTCGCGCGTGCCAAGGGCGGTCGGGTCGGCGTCAGCCATGATCATACCTCAGAATATCGCGTGTCAGGATCGTCGGGACGGAAGAAAGCGACGCCATCCCTGGACCGGAACACGAGTCAGTTCGATGACGGGAATCACGCCGAGCGGCGACGCCCCAAGGATCGATTTCAGCGCCGAAGGATCGCGTATCGGTCTGAGAAAAATCTCGATCGCAAAGGCAAGAACGAAGCCGAGGCCAAGGCCTCCTCCCAAACCGAGGGCCGCAAGCAGGAGCCGGTTTGGCCAGCTCGGCGTATCGGGAATGACAGGAGGTTCGACCACCGAAAGCCGTTCGCTCAACTGTTCGTCTTCGGCGCGCACGCCCGAGCGAGCCGACATGAGCTGCTTTTGCACCTGCTCATATTGGGAATTGAGCGCCGTGAGCCGCTGTTGCAGCTCGCCAAGCTGTTGCTGCACCAGCGGCGCGCGGGCCTGCGCCGCCAGACGCGAACTCACCTGTGCAGTTTCCTGCGCCTTCGCGGCACGAAGTCCGGCAATCTGGGAATTGTTGAACGCGATCTGTTCGTCGATCGACTGCAATGGCAGCTTCTGCGTGTTGTCCTTGGCGAGACGCTTTGCTTCCGCGAGCGCCTGCTTCGCGATGATGACGTCCGGATGCGTTTCCGCGTAGACCGCGCGCACGGAAGCGAGCCGCTGCTCTGCACCGACGACCACCGGGTCGCGTTCGTCGCTTGTCTGCGCGTTGTTGCGTTGAAGAAGCAGCGTCTGATTATCGCGTTGCAGCGCGGCAATCTGAACGTCGTAGCCACCGGTGCCGCTGCCGATCATCATGCCGCCGCTCGTCAGCACGCCGCCGTTCTGCGCCGTCACCGTTGCGATCTGCGCCTGCAGACTGCCGATCTGCGTCTCCAGCCCGGTCGCCTGATCGGTGAGGAACTGCACCGTATTCGTGGCCTGTTCCGAATTGCCGCGTGCGTCGAGTTGAAGGATGCGGTCCATCAGGTCTTGCGCGACGGCCTGCGTCTGGGCCGGCTGCGAATATTCAAACGCCAGTTCGAACGCGATCGTGCGTTGGTCAGGTCGATTTGGCTGCGCGCTCCCCTGAGTAGGGGTCAGCTTTATCGATGAGCGCATCTTTTCGATGATTTCAGAAAGCGGCTTGCGCTTGCGTTCACTGGCATAAAGACCGTGACGTTCGATCAACTCGATGAGGTCGGGACGCGCGGTGACCTGCTGCTGAATCGCCGCGATCCGTCGGTCGATCACGTCGTTGCTCGTATCGATGCCGATGACTTCCTGCGGAAGCTGAGGCGATTCGACGAGCATGATCGCATTCGAACGATAGGTTGGCGGGATCAGGAAGATCGCCGCGAGTGCTGCGATAGTGCCAACAACGGTGGGGGCAATGACCCACCATTTTCGCTGCCACAGAATGACGGGAATCTGGCTCAGGAAGCCTCCTCCGCTACCGCCTTCCTCTACCGTGTCGATCATGTGGTCCATCAACCAAGCTTTCCGAAGCGCACCGTTACACCAACCATCAGTGAAGCATTGGAGCCCCGGCGCCCTTGCGTATCGCCATAAATCTTGGAGTAGCTCGGCGTTACTGTGAAGGTCATGCGATCGTTAAGCCGACGGCTGTATGTCCCGCTGACGCCGATGATGTCGGTTGCCCGGAACTGCGTCGGAAGGCCACTGTTGCCATTTTGATCGGTGCGGCCATAGCGCGCCGCGAACGAGACACGGTCTTTCTGGGACAGAACGACGTCAAAGTTTGCAGCAACCGCCGTCACGGACGAAACCCCGCCGAGCGCCGTCGGCTGCGCGCTACGGCTCGCTGACAGGCAAAAAGTCTGATCCTGTCCCCGATCGCAAAGTCCGACATTTCCGGAAAATGACGTGCGCTTGGCATCCTTTCCTGTGCCGACATCGGTGAGGACATAAGAGACGCCCGCGCCCGCCACGAAGATCAACCGAGAGGTCAATTGTTGCCGGATTCCGAGCTGAGGGGTAAATATCCTGCTGTCCCCGGTACCGCGACCAAGATAATTGACGGTGCCGCCTTGGACCGTCGCGGTAAGTGCAAACCGCTCGGAAAATCTCCGCTCATAGCCAATATGGCCCGAAAGATTGCGATAATCGAAGCCAATGTCGTCGTTGACGAAAGATGCTCCGAGTGAAACGCCGGCATTGATCGAGCTGACCTCGTCGATGACGTGCGCAACCCCGACCGATCCGCTGGCAGCCTGTGTCCGACTGCGGATACCTGCAATCGTCGTATCGACGGGCGGGATGACAGGAATCGGATCATTACTGGGGTTAAGAGGGTCTTGCCCCGCCAGGAGGAAGTTGTTCTGGATCGCCGAACGCAGCGACTGATACGAAGACGAGAGGCTGAGGGTCGTTTTTTCATCAAGCCGGCGATTACTCGATACACCGATGCGGCCGGACAAGTCCGTCCCGTAGCGATTGGTGTATTGCGCAAGCCGCAAATCGCCCTCGATCGCGGTCTGACCGACCTCATCTTGCCAGAGGATCAACGGGCGCACGCCAACATTGCCCGCCGCCGCCGTCCCTTTATCCGCGTAAAGAAACGGGTTCGTCGACACCGAACCCCCGACCGAAACATCGACGGTCACCTCGGGTTGCTGTGCAAATGCCGCCACGGGCATGCCGCACCAAGCCAGCAAAAATATCGAGGATGCGAGCTTCCTCATCATAAATCCCCCCAACGCCTCAAGGAACGATAACGGTATCACCCGTTTCAATCCTAAGGATGTTTGCCCGCGCGATATCGTTGGCATCGGCGCCCATCTTGAACAGCGGAGCAAGGCGCACGCGGACCGTCCGCAGGTCCTCGCCCGCCTTGCGAATGATGACCACATTGTCAAGATTGGCAAATTCACTTGGACCACCTGCCATACTAAGTGCTTCAAGAACATTAATATAGCGGCCCGGCGTAAAGGTTCCCGGCGAGCGAACACGCCCCATCACGGAGAACTGAAGGCCCGCGGGCTGCACCACCGATACGGTAACCTGGGGCACCTGTCCGCGATACTGGTCCCGCAGCCCGGCCGTGATCAAGGTTTCGACTTCGCTCGGCATATAGCCCTGTGCGACAATCTTGCCGACGAGCGGGAAGGCAATGGTTCCGTCGGGGAGAACCTTTACCTTTCGCTGTAGCCGCTCCTCGCCCCACACATAAATTTCAAGCTCGTCGCCCGCGTTGATACGATAGGCGTTGGCACGCACGGTGATCGGCGGTGGTGGAACGGTCGTCGGGGATGCCGCGGGAGCAACGCCTGACGGCGCGCTAACGGGCACTTCGGCAGTCGCCGCGGGATCCTGTGCGGCAGCCAATACGGGCACGACAAGCGTCATGGCCATCCCGACCGAAAGCAGAAATCTCATCATTCGGAAAATTACCTTGTAAACGCTCAGCGTGGGCGGTCGACATAAAAGCTTGCAACATTATAAGGCGCTGCATGGTGTTTGGCTACAATGTTAACCCTGAACTTGCACTTCGGGCACGCGCGTTCCGGCCGGGCGTCCTGTTCGCGCTCGCCGCGGCCCTGCTGGCGACCCCGACCTTGTCGGCCTGTTCGCGGTCCGAGGCAGCCGCTGCGGCGGATGCGACGCGCGCGCAATCCCTTTTCGAACAGCGCCGGTTCGCAGAGGCCAGGATGGCGATCAAGGAGGCCATCTCCGAACAGGATGATGAACCGCAATATCATATACTTAGGGCACGCATTGAATATGCCGTGAACGCGATTCCTCAGGCTTATGACGCTTATAATGACGCGCTGGCCCTCGATCCGAGCAATATGGAAGCGCTGCAGGCAGTCTCGCAGCTGGGGTTGCAGACGGGGCATTTGCGCGAATCGCTCGATGCGACCGATACCATCCTCTCGCTTGCTCCCAATGACCTCTCCGCGCTCCTCACGCGCGGACTGCATTCGATCGTTCGCAGCCGGTTCGATGAGGCCGATGGCTACGCCGACAAGATTCTTGCGATCGATCCGGCGAATGAAGGCGGCGCGATTCTAAAGGCGCGCGCCATTTTCCGGAAAGGACAGTCGCAGGTCGCTCTCGCGGCGCTCGACCAGTTTACGGCAGCGCACCCGGCCACGGTTGGCATTGCGTTGACGCGGCTGGAAATTTATCGCGCGCTCGACAATGCCGATGGGATGCGCGCGGAGTTCGCCAAGCTTCGCGGTCTGGCGCCAGACAATGACGCCGTCCGCGTCGACGAGGCGAATTTCGCCTTCAAGGACGGGCGCCCCGCGGACGGTCTCGCGATTACCGCCGCGCTGCTGGCCAATCCCAAGCTTGCCAGGGATCAGGTTCCGGTTATTCTCAATCTGTGGCAAGAATATAGCCCAAGTGGTCCTGATGATGTGCTTCTTCGTCGAATTGTCAGCGAAGGATCATCCGCCACCCGCACTGCGGTCGCCGGATATTTCCTGGAAAACGGGCAAATTGCGAAAGCCACTTCTGCGGCTACGAGCCTGCGCGGGGCCGACAGGGTGGCGCTCGACGCGGGCGCGGCGCTCGAGCAGAAGGATTGGCCAAAAGCACTCGAACTGGCGAACAGCGTCCTGAGCGAGGATGCAACACACTGCCTCGCCCTTACCGTACGATCCGAGGTGCGCCTGCATAATGGGAATTTGCAGGGCGCCTTGCGATCGGCGCAGGAAGCGGTCAGCCAGTGCCCCGGCCAGATTCGGGGCTGGCGACTGGCCGCGACAAGCTATTCGCGGCGTGGCGATCTGGAAAATGCCCAGCGGATGTGGCGCCAGGGTATCGCGGCCAACCGTCAGAATTCGACGATCGCCGCCGCCGCGATCGGCTGGCTGGAAGCGAACGGCCAGGGACGCGAGGCAGTCGCGATCGGCCGCCGCCTCACCCACGATGCTCCCGCGTTGATGAGCGGATGGCGGCTCTATGCAGGAGCCTGCACGCGGAACGATGCGAAATGTGTCGCCGACGCGCAGCGAGGACTTGCCGTCGCGGCGCGCAGCTATGGGATCGACCTCCTGCCGGGGCAGCTCCCCCCGAACGGCCTGTTCGGCCGCATCGTCACGCGATGAGGGTCGCCGCACCGGACCGTATCGATTTTCTGGGGCTGCACTTCGACGCTCTCGACGCGGCTGCGGTGCGCCGTTCGGTCGTCGCCCTCGCCCGCTCGTCGTCCTTTTCCTATGTCGTCACGCCCAACGTGGACCATATCGTGCAGCTCCATCGATCTCCGGACCCTGAGATCATCCGGATTTACGACGCCGCAGCGCTCTGTATTTGCGACAGCCGGATCATCGCACGCCTTGCCGCATTCTCGGGAATATCGCTCGCTGCGGTTCCGGGCAGCGATGTGACGCGCGACCTCTTGTGCGGTGAGTTACCCGATTGCCGGGTCGCCGTTATCGGTGGCGACAGCGAATTGCACCGAAACCTCGAAGCGCTCTACCCCCGCTTCGCCTGGACCTTCCACATACCTCCGATGGGGGTTCGGCGCGATCCGGAAGCGCGCGATGCGATCGCCGTATTCGTCGAAGCGATGCAGGCGGATGTCATATTGTTTGCGATTGGTGCACCGCAAAGCGAGATCGTCTGCGGAGAGATCGCGGCGCGCGGCCGTTCGCGCGGTATCGCCCTGTGCATCGGCGCATCGCTGGAGTTCCTGACCGGCGCGAAGCAGCGCGCCCCGCGATGGATGCAGCGCGCCGGTCTCGAATGGTTGTTTCGGCTGGTCAGCGAACCCCGGCGGCTGTGGCGGCGCTATCTAGTCGATGGTCCAGCCATATTCCCGATCTGGTGGCGTTGGCGGACGCTTAACGCGGATCGCGCTCGGTCCGGTTCCAAACCGTCTGACGACGCCTGAAAAAGGCAAGATAGATCGGTATCTTCCACAAGATATAGAGAGGCGCCCGAACAAGATCGCGGAACGGCAGGATCGCGCGTGCACCGCGCCACCAGGCCGCGAAAAGCAGTAGGATGACGACGAGGAACAATGTGCCGAGCACCAGCACAGGCATGGCGTTCCCGGACCAAAGGCCAAGCGCCGCCGCGAACGCGAGCGCCAGCGTCGCAAGGGCCATCAAGAGCGCGAGCGGCGGTATCAGCAGATGCGCGCCGAGCGCCGCCAGGTGCCGCGACCGATGCACGACCGCCTTCGCAACCAACGGCCAGGCCTGCCGAGCGGCGGTCTGAATAAAACCATGCTCCCACCGGCTGCGCTGTCCCCGCCCCGCGTCCAGCCCGGCAGCAGGGCTCGTCACGAGCACCGCATCGTCGAGCCGGACCCGGATCCCATCACGCGCAAGCCCTATCCCGAGATCGAGGTCCTCCACCATATTGGCTGTCGCGAGCGGAATATGCCTGAATAGCGCCCACGGAAAGGCCATGCCGGTGCCAAACAGCAGCGCCCCGCCACCGATCCGCATCAAACCGCGCGCACGCACCAAATTCTTGATGAACATGGCAAAATTGGAAATGGACACGAGCGGCGATGCCCCGCGAGGCGCGACGAGCAGATTGGCAGCCTGGACCGGCGCGCCCGATTCCAGCGCACCGGCGGCCAGACGCTCGGCCCCGTCCTTGGCAATCCGGCAGTCGGCGTCGAGAATCAGCACGGCCTCAGGCGGATCGAGCGCAAGATGATCCCGGCCGAATGCGAGCGCAAAACCTTTGCCGCGATGCTCGGCGTCCTGACGCTCGATGACCTCGGCACCGGCGGCCCGAGCAAGCGCGGCAGTGGCGTCGCCGCAATTGTCGGCCACAACCAAGAGCCGCGCCGTCGGCGCTGCTTCACGAAGAGCGACAATGGTGTCCGAAATGCCGGCCGCCTCGTCATGCGCGGGAATCAGGATGGCAAAGGACACGGAGCCGCCTGCCTCCGAAGGGGCCCGGAGCGAGGCAAGACCGGAAGCAAGCTCGATGGCAAGATAGGCAAGCGCCACGACAAACGGCGTCACGATCAACCAGGCGAGGATTCCCAACATGCCGCCCCGCGTTTAATCGATCTTCGTCGCGCGGCAAGCTTTGCGCGCTTGCCTGTACCAAAGTGCGACTTTGGTTGCTCCGGCCTATGCAATCACAAAGCGGCTGGATAGAGAGCAACCTCCAATTGGGGGAAAGATTTCAATGGCGCGTGAATATTCCATGGCCCGCAGGGTGCTTGTGACCGGCGGCGCGGGGTTTGTCGGTTCACACCTGATCGACCGCCTTATCGAGCGCGGCGACGAGGTTCTGTGCGTCGACAATCTGTTTACGGGTGCCAAGGCGAACATCGCGCACCTGCTGCCGCATCCGCGTTTCGAATTCCTCCGCCATGATATCTGCCTGCCGCTGTTCGTCGAGGTCGATGCGATCTTCAATCTCGCCTGCCCCGCATCGCCGATCCACTATCAGCACGATCCGGTTCAGACGACAAAGGTCTCCGTCATCGGCGCGATCAACATGCTGGGATTGGCCAAACGGACCAAGGTGCCGATCCTTCAGGCCTCGACAAGCGAAGTTTACGGCGATCCGACGCAGCATCCACAGACCGAAAGCTATTGGGGAAATGTCAACCCGATCGGCCTGCGCAGCTGCTATGATGAAGGCAAGCGCTGCGCCGAAACGCTCTTCTTCGACTATCACCGACAACATGGCATCGACGTGAAGGTCGCGCGCATCTTCAACACCTATGGTCCTCGCATGCACCCCGCCGATGGGCGCGTGGTATCGAACTTCGTCATGCAGGCGCTGCGTGGCGAGGACATCACCATCTATGGCGACGGGTCGCAGACGCGCAGCTTCTGCTATGTCGACGACCTGGTGGAATCGCTGCTCCGTTTGATGGATTCACGCGAAGGGTTCACGGGGCCGGTCAACCTCGGCAATCCGGTCGAGTTCACGATCCGCGAGCTCGCCGAACTGGTGATCGAACTGACGGGCGCGCGATCGAATCTGGTTCAGCACCCGCTACCCTCAGACGACCCGACGCAGCGTCGCCCCGACATTTCGCTGGCGCGCGCCGAACTCGGCTGGGAACCGAAGATCAAGCTGCGCGAAGGCCTGGAAAAGACGATCGCCTACTTCCGGGCTCTCGGCAACTGATCAGCGCGCCGCGATCAAGCCGGCGATGAACTCGCGATACTGACTGGCGATCGTCGGCCAGGCGAAGCGTTCGATTCCGGCGGCGGCACCCTGTCGCTGGCGTCCGGTTGCAAGCGCGGCGCCGATCGCCGTTTCCAGCCGCACCGAATCTTCCGTATCGCAAAGATAGTCGGAGTTCTTGCCAAGAATCCAGCGGAGCCGGTCGCTGTCGTGACCGATGATCGGCAGGCCGCTGGCCCATGCCTCCAGAAAGACGTTACCGAAGGATTCGAGCAACGACAGATGGAGGAATGCATCGGCTGACCGATAGAGCGACGGCATTTCGGTGGCCGGCAGGCTGATTCTGCGATAGCGTCCGGGAAGCAGATCCGCGGCAAGAGCCTCGGCGTCGTCGCGAAGCGGGCCGTCGCCTGCCACCACAAGATACGCATCGTCCAGGCGGGATACTGCCCGGATGCCGTCGACGACGCGCTTCGTCGGAATATAGGCGCTGACCATCAACACGATCGGCTTGTCGACAGGAAGGCCAAGACGCTCGCGCTCGTCCTCTCCGACGCGAAACCGCGCAAGGTCGACGCCGTTGGGTATGAGGGCCGAGGCCCAGCGCTTGCTGTTTCGCTCAAGATAGTCGGGATTGGTGCACACCAGCCCGTCGCACGCAAAGGTGCGATATTCCGAATTGTCGGAAAATGCAGGCCAGTCGCCATTCTGAGTCACGAAAATCTGGAGCGGATTGGTGCGCGAAGGGCGACGGAGCGCCCAGTGCGTGAAGGGAAAGGAGCAGGTGACAACCGCATCGAAATCTGCCGGCCGATAGGCGCGAAGAAGATTCGCCGCGAACGTCATGTCCTCCCACGCCGTCTCGCTCCGCAGCGGCGGAAAAAAGGGGAATTTCTCGAATCGCTCGCGCCGCGCGGACGATACGTGCCTGAAGGCGTATGACGTATCCGTCCGGGCCTCGCCCGATCCCATCACGGTTACCGAATGCCCTTCCCTCGCAAGCTCCTCCGCGACCGAAAGAAGCGCCACTTCGGCTCCCCGGTCAAAGCGATGAAATCCGGGCAAGGCGAAAAGCAATCTCATTCGGTATCCATTCAAGTCAGGAGGAAAGCATCCGCCTGTGGTTCCATCGCAGGCGGAGCGGAGGCAATCAACTCGCCCTGCCAAAGGGGACCATAGATGCCAAACCGTTTCCAACTGCTTTTCTGAAGGCGCGTCGAGACGCAAATCGGTCTATCTCACTGCCCCCGCATATCAGATGACGGCTGTGCCGTGCATAAATCGAAGATGTCCAAATTCGCAAAGACGGACAAACCACGATCGAACGTTGGTGCGGATTGCCGCCGCTTTGCCTTTGCCAGAAAACGGACACCCGGACTTGACGGGTCGCACTGCGAAAGCCAAGCGGGAGGTGGGTCGATTATCCGAAGCTTCGTAGGTTCAAAACGAGACAACGCCCTTGCCTCAATCGGTAGACCTTCAAGATTCGCTGACATACAGCGATAATGGCAGTCGTGGATTCGAACGCCTTTTCTGCGAGTTGGAGAGATGATCTTGCGATCGCCGACAAGGATAGGGTTATGGCTGGCCATGGTCCTGCTTTATTCTTGGCCCGCCCTGTGGAATGGTGGCCCGTTCTTCTTTCCGGATAGTAGTCATTATATCCGGTCCGCAGACGCTGCCGTCGTTTCGCTGACCGGCGTTCGGTCCGAATGGTCCGATCGCCTGATCTTGACCGACGGTCGAGAAGGAACCGCCGCGACAGCGGATGGCGGCAACGCCGGATCGACCCCGATCCGGTCGACCCGAACCGTGCTCACCGGTCGGTCGATCTATTATGGGGCGTTACTCTACGGCGGCTTCGCATTCGGGAAATACGGCCCGGTGTTCATCCAGTCTGCTATTGCGGTGACCGCCGTCGGCTTGTTCCTGTTCGGGGCCTCGCAATCAAGCGACCCGAGTCACCGAGGGCGATGGATCTGGGGGGGGCTGCTTGCGATTGGCACCCTGACCCCGCTCCCCTTTTTCCTTTCGCGATTGATGCCTGACGCCTTTACCGGACTGCTGGCGGTAGCCTTGGTCGCGCTGCTTGCCTTCTGGGATCGATATACTCGTATCGCGCGGGCGTTTCTTGTCGCCCTCGCCAGCGCTGCCATTCTTTTCCACACATCTCATATCTTGCTGACTGTCGCTATTGGTGCGGCCGCGCTTCTTTTGACCATAGGAAGTAAGGCGTCGTGGACCCGGGTCATCGTCCTGCCTGCGGTGCTGATGTTGCTTGCGGCTGGTGGACAGATGCTTTTCTCGGCGGCTGTGACGCAAACGCTTGGCGCGCCGCCGATATCGCCGCCGTTCATGTCGGCGCGACTGATCGCCGATGGTCCGGGTTATGCCTATCTGAAGACGCACTGCGGCGAAGGCCACTTCGTCCTGTGCCGCTATCTGGATCGAATGCCAAAAGGAAGCGACACACTCCTTTGGAGCGAGGACCCGCGCGACGGGGTCTTCAGCACGGTATCGGATCCCGTCAAACGCGCGCTGGGCCGGCAGGACACTGCTTTCTATATTGCCGTGCTGAAAGATCGCCCACTCGAGGTTATCGGTTCGATGGCTGGCTCAATCGCAAAGCAGACCGTCGAATTCGACCTTGATCATTTCAACTACATCCCGATTCATCGCGAAGGTGCGCGGCTTCATCTCCCTGATGCAACGTTTCGCTGGGTTGAACAATCGGCGGCCTACCGCGGATCGGTTCCCATCGCCCCGACGGTCATTCTATCGATCGCAACGACAATCGCATCGTTGCTGATCATCACGATTGCGATCATCCAGGCTGTGCGCCGCAAAACCTGGCGCTCACCCGTCATCACCGCCACATTCCTTCTGGTCCTCGCCGTCGCGGCGAATGTTGTGATCTGCGGAGCTCTATCGACCCCACACGCACGCTATCTGATGCGTATCATCTGGCTTTTGCCGCTGGTCGTTGCCGCGCTCGGCGCATCCGGCTTTCAATTTCGCCTCACTCGCTTCATTCCGACCGGAGAAACGGCCGCGCCATGAAACTCATTATCCAGATTCCATGCTTCAACGAAGCCGACACCATCGGACCCACGGTGGCCGATCTGCCGCGCCATATCCCCGGCATCGACGTGATCGAATATCTTGTGATCGACGATGGATCGAGCGACGGCACCAGCGAGATCGCAGCGGCCTGCGGCGTGCACCATGTCCTGCGAAACCGCCGTAACATGGGGCTTGCCCGCAGCTTCAGGCGTGGTCTCGATTTCGCCCTTGGCGCTGGCGCTGACATCATCGTCAACACCGATGGCGACAATCAATATTGCGGTGCAGACATCGAAAAGCTTGTCGAACCCATCTTAGCGGGCCGCGCCGACGTTGTGATCGGCGACCGCCAGACGCAATCGATCGTTCATTTTTCACGGACAAAACGCCTCCTCCAGCGCTTCGGCAGCTGGGTCGTCCGTCACTTTTCCTCCGTTGACGTCCCGGACGCGGTCAGCGGCTTCAGGGCTATCTCCCGCGCCGCCGCGATGCAGGTCAATATCGTTTCGTCGTTCAGCTATACGATCGAAATGCTGATCCAGGTCGGCCGCAAGGCGATGGCCTATGAAAGCGTGCCGATCAGGACGAATGCAAAAACCCGCGATTCGAGGCTGTTCTCGTCGGCATTCCGCTTCATCGAGCGCTCGGGCTCTACGGCGCTGCGGATGTATGCCATGTATCAACCGCTTCGCACCTTCACGCTGATTGGCGCCGCCATCGCCCTCATCGGCGTCATTCCGATGCTGCGCTTCCTCTATTTCTACCTGTTCGTGACCGGCGAGGGAAAAATCCAGTCGCTCGTGGTCGGTTCGGCGCTGCTGACCGTTGGTACGATCACGTTCGTCGTTGGCCTTATGGCCGATCTCATCAGCCACAACCGCCAACTCGTCGAAATGACGCTGGAGCGAGTGAAGCGGATAGAACATATGATGGCTGCCGCGAAGGGCGCCGATTCAGCCGATATTCCCAAAGAGGCGGCGGTAAGCGAAGAATTTCACTATGGTCGACGCGCCGAGGACAAAAAGTAGCGCTGCCGCGTAAGGTAATATTCCCCAGGCGCGCAGCGCCGAGAAACACAGAAACTCCGCGAATCGGAAGGCGGCGTTGACGACGGCGTAAAGCGCCAGATCACGACGCCAACCCGTCTCGCTGGCGAAAACCAGCTTTCGCAGCGCAATGAAGTTGAAAGCGTAAGCGATCGCGAAGGAAATCGCGACTGACGCATGTTCGCCAATCCCCGCAAAACTGTGAAGAACAAGCGGCAGGAGAAACGAGAGGGTCGCGCTGGAAATCGTCGCCAACGCAAAGCGCACCAGAGTCGCCAACAATGGTGTCCGCTCACGCAGACGGGCCAACAGGCGACTCTCCTTTGGCGCATCGCCCGGCATCATTCTCAAGCTTCTCCGATCGGAGGCCCCGTATAAGCCCACTGACGCCCAGCACCAGTTCGATTGCGATCGCCGCTCGTGTGGGAGCTGAAGCCTATCGCTCGGACAGGGTGCGCGATCTTGCCCATGGCCCAATCACGGCCCGCTTCCGTTCTTAACACTCCTCCAGACCAACCTACTTCACAAACCCGAATCGGAAATGCGAACTCTCTCATATTGCTAGATATTCCTCCCTCGCACGGAAGAGTAAATTTTTCTTATGAGAACCCCCAGCGCCCCAAACCTCATAAAATTGGCATAATCCCCCAGATTTACGTGGTTAACATCATTCCAGAGTGGGACGGCGGCAACGCAACAAAGGGAGTTTCTCTTACGTGCAAATTAAGATACTTAGCCTGAATGGGATGGTTCGTAACATATCTGAAATCGCGAAGGCGGATGGCGGCGGGCATCATCGCGATGTCGCTGCTTGCGCTGGCGTCGATCACCATCCCCGCCTTTAACGGCGACGGCGGATCGTTGATGGCGCAGACCTCGGACGCGATCAGCCGTTTTCTCGGCCGATCGCCGGGCGAACGCGGTGATGTCGATCTGATCAAGACCAAGATCAAGCGCGGCAAAGGGAAAGCCGGGGGCAAGCTGGTCGAAACCGCGCCCCGTACCAAACCCGGCGAAGCTGAAGAGCGCGCGTTGGGCAAGATTTTCGATACGCCGCCCGAGGAAGCTGTTCAGTCGCTGACTGAAGCGCCGCTAGGCCCGCTTGCGCTTGGCGACGTCGATCCTACCGATTTTGGTGATATCGGAAATGTGGGTGGACGACCGGGCGGCAGCCCGGGCTTTCCGGGAGGCATTACCACCGTCGTACCGCCGAACCCTTCGGTGGACCCGACCGATCCCACGACGCCGACTGACCCCACGACGCCGACCGATCCGACGACGCCCACCGACCCGGTCGGTGCGGTTCCCGAACCCGGGACATGGGCCTTGATGCTTCTTGGCTTTGGCCTCTGCGGCGCCGCACTACGCCGTCGTCGTCATGAAGGGTCGGGCAAACCGGGCATCGCGTGATGCGCGGGTGGATCGCCGGCGGAGCTATCGTAGCTGCGGCTTCGTTGTCCATGGCGGTCTTCGCCTTGCAGAGTTCGGCCGAGCCATCGGCGAAAAACCTTTCCGGCACCACGATATCGGCGAAGCTTTCCCCCGCCCTCTCGCCCGACCGGGATTTCCTGACGGCTGCGGAAGCCGATGCCGCAAATCGCGCCAACCTTCTGCCTCCGGGCGCAAAGTCGCTTCTCAAAACCGACAAGCCGCTCAAGCACGGCGAATATCATTGGGACGACAAGAATGTTCCCGCCGGGAAAATTGTCATCTGGGTCGACTTGCGCCGGCAAATGATCTCGGTCCTGCGCGGCGGTCACGAAATCGGCACTTCGGTCATCGTTTACGGTGCCGACGGGATGGCATCACCGCTCGGCCGGTTCCCCATCATTTCCAAGTATCGTGATTATCATTCGCGTGCTTATGACGCGCCGATGCCCTATTCGATGTTCATAACAAGGGACGGGGTGGCGCTGCATGGAAGCCCGATGTCGAGCCGTCACGCAACACATGGGTGCATCGGCCTTCCGATAGAATTTGCCCGCCTCCTGTTCGCGACAGCGAAGACGGGCGACGAAGTCGATGTCGTCAATTCGGATCCAGCGGCGGCTCGCCAGTTCGCCGCCGGGGTCGGAAGTTAATGCTGCTTTAAGCTTAACTTCTCACCCGACCTTAGGACCCACCGCCGTAGGCATTTCCCGAAACTTGGGGAAATGCCATGCGAGGAGTCACGGAAAAGGCCTGCAAAGCCGGCGTCCTGCTGGCGTCGGCGCTGTTGCTGACGGGCATGCAGACACGCCTTGGCGATCTGGATACCCGGCTCCTCGAAACCCACAACCGCGAGCGCGCGCTGGCGGGCGTGCCCGGACTGAAGTGGAACGACGATCTCGCCCGCGGCGCCCAGGCATGGGCCGACCACCTGTCGGCTACCGGACAGTTCGAACATTCGCCGAATGTCCCGGGAAAGCCGCTCGAGGGCGAGAATATTTGGGGCGGGACACCCGGCGCATTCCTGCCCGAATCGATGGTAAACCTTTGGGTGGAAGAGAAAAAATTCTTCGTCTACGGGACCTTCCCGGCAAACAGTTCCACCGGCCGGCCGCAGGACGTAGCCCATTACACCCAGTTGATATGGGCCCGCTCGGCGGAAGTCGGTTGCGGCCTCAGCAGCCTCGGCCGGGAAGAGATTCTCGTCTGCCGCTATTCGGAACCCGGCAATGTCCGTGGCCGCGACCCGTTCGCCGGTCCGAAAGCACCGGCTCCGCGCCTGCGCTACTCCGACTTCAATGTGCCTCTTGCATCGTCGGCTGCGAGGCGCCCCGGATTTTCGTCCGCCGCGACCGCGGCCTTGGCCCCCGCCGCAGCGGGTCCGACTGCATTGATCGACACGGTTCCGGCAACCTCGTCCGCTACAAGGCGCGGCGAAATCGGCGTGATACTCGGGCTGGGGACGATCGCCGCCGGGTCGAGGCCGCTGTCGTTCGGATCAAGCTGCGGCTGGTCCGCGAGCAACTGCTCCTGGCTGATGGACTGAGTGAACGCCGATCGTCGGCCCCAGCCGCCCGCCCAGCGATAGAAGATGTGATGGTCGACCTGCGTGATCTTCGCGAGCGTAGGCGCCCAATATGGCACCACATAATCGGCGTGATAATGCGTCGCCATCCCGACACTGGGTTCGACGACGCCCGATAACGCGGCCAACGCGATCCGCCGCGCCGCATCCCATCCTTGCCGGGACGGGCGCCGTGCCAGACTCCCATCGCACGTGAAAGTGAACTGGCAACCGGTCCGCCGTTCCGAGCCCTGATATACGACACCGCAAATCGTGTTCGGAAAGGCGGGATGGCGAGCCCGATTGAGGATGACCTGCGCCACGCCCCGTTTGCCCTGATCGGATTCCTGACCGGCTTCATAATAGATCGCGGCGGTGAGACAATCGAGCGACGACCGGCGGCCCACGATATCGGTCGAGCCAAGGGGCAGAACGAGCGGTGCGGCGCGTTCGATCGGCGCGGTGGAAAACGGCAGGGCCGCGTTTTCGGCCAATGCATCGTCGGGCGTCAGCGGCTTGTAAAGCTGGGGCTCCAGGGCCGGCGGCGCCGGCGGTGTGGCCGCGACCCTGCGGGACGACGGCGGACCACTCTCGCGCAATATCCACCAGCCCGCTCCAGCAAGAAGCGCGAGCGCAACCAGCACTGCGGCGACCGCGAGAATCTTGTCGCGAACATGATGAGCGCCGGAAGTCATTTCGACCATCGTTCCTATACCGTCCGGAGACTGCTCAGCGTCTAGGTCATAGGACGATCCGGGTCTAGCAGTGCAATGATCTCAAACCACATTGTTCCTTGTTGGCACGCTTAACGCTCTCTCTCCCACGGGCATTGGCAGCCGCGTCGGTTTACTCTATCGAGCATCAATGTTCGCGAAACTTCGGAGGATTGATGGCCACGCTCGTTGATCGGACGAAGAGTCCGGGATCAGGGCGCCCTGCCCGCGAGGTGCTGTCCGCCAGCGCGATCATCCTTGCCGTGGGGCTGGCGCTCTTCGCAATTCCGACGATGCTGTTCGTCATTCGCGAATCCTGGTCGAACGAGGCCGGCGCGCACGGCCCGATCGTCTTCGCCACCGGGCTTTGGTTGCTTCATCGCCAATGGACCGACGCCAAACATCTGCGCGAGGATTCAAACCCGCTGCTGATATGGGCTGCGCTCCTCGTCCTCGTTCCGCTTCTTGTCTTTGCGCGCATTACCCAGATCGTCGAGATCGAGGGCTATATGATGTACGCCACTCTGCTGGTCGTCATGTACAGCCTTGTCGGCGCGCGGGTCATGAAAGCCCTCTGGTTTCCACTATTCTATCTGGCATTCATGTTTCCGCCTCCGGAAACGATCGTGGCGACCGTCACCGTGCCGATGAAGATGTGGCTGTCCCATGCCGCCGTCGCCTTCCTTCAGCTCTTCGGATATCCGATCGGGGGCGAAGGGGTTCGCATCTACATCGGCCAATATGAATTGCTGGTCGCGGCCGCCTGCTCGGGTATCAACTCGATCATTTCGCTCGCCGCGATCTCGCTGTTTTATATCTACATGCGGCACCAGGCCGAATGGCGCTATGCGCTGCTGCTGGTACTGTTCATCGTCCCGGTCGCGCTGATCGCCAATTTCTTCCGGGTGTTGATCCTGATCCTCCTTACCTATCATGTCGGAGAAGCTGCCGCACAGGGCTTCCTGCACAACTTCGCTGGCCTCGTGATGTTTGCCATCGCATTGGTAACGATATTCGGGATCGATATCATGCTGAAACCGATCTGGGATCGCGTCATGACCCCGAAAACGGAGACCGCCCATGCCTGATGACGGCCAGACCGCGCGCAGTGGCGGGATATCGCGACGCAATGCGCTGATCGGCGGCGTTCTTGCCTGTGCATCAGGTTTTGCCTTCCTGCGTCAGCCAG
Organism: Sphingopyxis sp.; assembly: GCF_016793825.1. Classification (GTDB taxonomy): domain Bacteria; phylum Pseudomonadota; class Alphaproteobacteria; order Sphingomonadales; family Sphingomonadaceae; genus Sphingopyxis. The sequence continues at coordinate 4,578 of NZ_JAEULM010000014.1, read as the reverse complement.
CCATCGCCAATCCCGCCATCCCGGAGGCAGCCTTTGAAAAGTGGGTTCCGGACAGCTTTGGCCGATGGAGCAGCATCTCACAGGCCGGTGTCGTCCTCCCCCCCCCGGACAGCCTGCGCGACCGGCTCTACGACAATCTGGTCACGCGCGTGTATTCCGCGTCGGGTTCGCCATCGGTGATGATGCTGCTGGCCTACAACAATGTCCAGGATGGCGTGCTGCAGGTGCATCGTCCCGAGGTCTGTTATCCGGTCGGCGGATTCCAGCTCAGCGATACGCGCGCGGTGGACGTCGAGGTCAGCGGCCGAAGGATCCCTGCAAATTTCTTTACCGCGACAGGGCCTGATCGGCTTGAGCAAGTCCAATATTTCACGCGCCTCGGCGATGCCTTCCCGCGCACCTGGGCCGAACAGCGGCTCGCGGTTATTCGCGCCAACCTGGCGGGCGACATTCCCGACGGCATGATGATGCGCGTCTCGACACTTGGCATCGGCGCCAACGAGGCTGAAACCCTGCTCGACAATTTTACGCGCGCTTTCATCCTGCATTCCAACAGCAAGCTACAACATCTGCTCCTTGGGGGCAGCTCTTCAAAAGGACCTTCAGCATGACCCGTAAACCCTTGGCAGTGATTGCGTTCAGCCTCTTTGCCCTCGCCGCGTGCGACAAGGAACCGACGGGTCAGGTCGCGGCGGTCGTCAATGGTGACGAGATCACGTTGCAAGAGATCAACGCAGAGCTTGGCAACGCCGCGATACCTGAAGGCGTCGACAAGAAGGCGATCCAACAAGCCGCGCTCCAGCGGATTCTCGATCGCCGCCTTCTCGCTCAGAGCGCTCGCGAAGAAGATCTCGACAAGAGCCCGGAATATATGCTGCGCGAACGCCAGCTGCAGGACGCACTGCTCGTCCAAATCATGGGCCAGAAATCGCAGCGCGCGCTTCGCGTCCCCGGCCAGAGCGAAATCGACAAGTTCATTGCGGAGAATCCGTCGATGTTCGCCGACCGCAAGCTCTATGCCATTGATCGAATCCAGTTCGCCTTCCCGAAAGATATGTCGCAATTAAAGGCGCTCGAAAACGATCACTCAATGGATGCCGTTGCCGCGAGACTGGAAAGCCTGGGGATCAAATTCGTGCGATCGGCAGCACAGATGGATTCGGCGCAAGTGGGGGCTCAGCGAATCCAGCAGATCAAATCGCTACCGGCAGGCGAGCCTTTCATCGTTCCCGAAAATGGCATGGTCACGGTCGGTGTGATTAAGGGCGAGCAACCGACCCCGCTCGTCGGCACCGAAGCCCGTCCGCTTGCCGTACAGGCCATTCAAAACAAGCAGCTTGGAGATACGCTCCAGCAGAAGTTGAAGCAGGCGCGCACGGCAGCCGAAATCACCTATCAGCCTGGCTTCGCTCCCGAGGCGGCCAAGAAGCCGGCCCCCGCCGCAAAGAAATAGCCCCGCGTCCACAGGTCGCGCGCCGGAGCACGCCACCATTCCAACCTGCGGCACGATCGCGGCGGGCCGATGCGGTGCGTAAAAGCGTACCCGCTCGCGTCCAACCGAGGTGTGGAAACGCAGCGCGGCGCAGTCATGACCGTGCGACCCGAACCGACGTTGCGACGACATATGGTCCCGCCCAGCCGCGCGCCCGGCGAACGCGAACAGCTCGCACAGCCACAAACGAAAAAGCCCCCGCGTAATGCGGGGGCTTTCCAGAAAGCAGATAGCCTAGGATTTAGGCGTAGCGAACAGTGGTGCGGACGTCACCGCTAGAGCGGCGGCGCATCGCAAAGCCGGCCAGTGCGAAACCGAAGAGCATCATCGCCCAGGTCGCCGGTTCAGGAACCGCGGCAATCGACACCGCAACCGAGTTCCTGTTGTCGCCGCTGTTGCTGTCCCAATAGAATAGTTGAAGCGATCCCGTATCCCAAGCCGGGCCGTTGTACGACGTGCCGAGGAGCTTGTAGGTATTTCCGATCTTGCCCACCAATGCTCCATAAGGGGCGGTAAAGCCATCCTGCGTCCACGTTCCGAAATTCACGCCGATCTGGGTTCCAGCCGCTTCGCCCGACTCATCCGTTCCCGTCGCGAACAAATCGCTTGTCAGGCCATCGGCGTTCGACCAGCGAGGAAGCGCGCCCGCACTCCACAGATCGGTGAGCGCGACGCTCGTCGAAAAAATCTCGCCGGCCACAAAGCCGAGGCCGGTGTTGTATCCGGTTCCGCCGGATGAGCTGTTGCCCTGTGCATTGACATTGACGACCTGAGTCGCTGCCTGGCTGGCCGTGGCGGTGCCGATGGCCGCAAGCGTCGCCGCTGCTAGAATCAAAGTACGCTTCATGGGGTGAGCCTTCCGTCTTTTTTGGTCCGAAATGGCGGTATCAGCATCTTAACAAGATACAAGCCTAATTGCGCGCAACTTAACTCACAAAGCAGGCGGCCCAACGGCAGCCCTCCCTGCGAAAGACGAAGCAATCAGACAATAGTCCTTTCCTCGCAGAATCCGTCCTGCGAAGATCGTACGCTGTCGATCAGCGATCAGGCGCGAACGAGACGAGCGAACGGACGAAACGTAACGCGCCGGCGACGCATCGATCCGCCAATAAGGCCAAAGCCCAGGATCATCATCGCCCAGGTCGCCGGTTCGGGAACCGCCGCTACCGACACGTTGTCCAGCGCCGCGCCAAAGGACGTCGCGTCCTTCGAGGCAAACGACAGGGTCGTCGAGGGGCCCGCAGCGACGAAGCTGTAGGTGTAGTTCTTCCACCCCATATTCGCCTTGTTGAAGCCGGTGAAGGTGAAGGTGTATGTCGCGCTATTTGCGCCGCTTGCGCCGACCAGCACGCTTTTCGTGACCGGAGCACCATCGGGGTTTCCAGCCAGCCAAAAGCTCACATTATAAAGAACGCCCGCAACCGTATCGAAGGTCTGCTGGATGCCGCCCTGCCCATTGCCATTCAAATCGATGCTGCGCGACAGATTCTGCGCCGTCCAATAGCTGCCGATATAATCGACGCTATTCCCCGTGACCTCCCAACCCGTGATCGAGGTCGTATTTCCTCCTGCGACGGTCGTGAAGGAACCCGGTGCGATGCCGGACTCAAAGCTTCCGTTGACGAAGCCCGCCGCGCTGGCGTTGGCGGGAAGCAAGGCGACGGCTGCTGCCGCGACAAGAAGACTGCGCATTGTAAGGCCCCCAAAAATAGCACCGCGCGGCCAGAAATCCCACCAACCATCGCAGACGATTCGAAGTTTCGGCATAACCCAAGTTTACAGGGTCGTAAACGATTGTTAATTCAGGGCGACCGGGAAGTGCTCGGAATAATGGCGCCTTAGATGTCTCAAAATGAAACGGAAATCGACGGCCGCCAGGCATTGGGAAATGGGTCGATGCCCTTACCGACTGCCGAACCGAGCATCCCGCTCCAAAGCCATCGGCGCTCTCGCGGTTGGCGCCCGCCCGTCCGCCATCCGCAGCCTCGTTGACAAGCAGCCGGAGATGTGGCTGCTGCGAGCCAACATCTGGCACCACTGCCCCCACACGTTGATCGCACCTCCAGCAACAGGAGACCCGGCCCCCACATGGTGAAGACAGTTCCGACGATCTCGCCGCTTCTGTCGCTCTATCTCGACATCGTCCGCTTTGCGGCTGCGGTTGCGGTATTGGCCGATCATCTCGTGTCGTTCCCAATCACCGGCGATGGCTCCCCTCGCACCGGGTGGCAGTTGATCGGGAACTACGGACAGACGGCCGTCACGCTCTTCTTCGTCCTTTCGGGATATGTCATCGCACTTGTCGTGACGACGCGCGAGAAGGACGGCTTCAGCTATGCCGTCAGCCGGATATCACGTCTGTACTCCGTGGTCGTTCCGGCACTCCTGATCACATGGCTGTGCGACCGCGTCGGACAGGCGATCGACCCGAGCTTCTATGCCCATCCGAAAATATTGATGAAGCCGCCTAGCGGCGAAGGATATCTGGCCTCACTTCTGTTCGTCAACGAGTTCCGAATTTTTCAGTTTGGGGGCATTGTACCGGGGAGCAATGCGCCATTTTGGTCGCTGAGCTTCGAGGCGACATATTATCTTGTGGCCGGACTGATATTGTTTGCCAGGCGCACGGTCGCCGTGCCCCTGTCAATCCTGATCCTCGTTTGCGCGGGACCGACGATCGCCGCCCTGCTCCCGCTCTGGGCGCTCGGCTATGTCGGCTATCTGTACCGTGACGCGGCCGCGAGGATAATCCGATGGCCTGTTGCGACATTCGTCGCGTCCGGGCTTTGCATCCTCCTCATCCCCCTGTTCATGGAGCCCTTCACCGGCTCGTCGCTCGGGCTTGATCTGCCGTTTGGGCGCGCCGAAATACCGCGGGATATCGGCAAGGACTATGCGACAGCCATCGCCTTCGCTCTCCATATCGCCGCCGCCAAGGCGATGTTTGCGGATTCCGACGATGCCGCCCACCTATTCCGATCTGATCGCGCCCACCATTCCGAGCTGATGCCGCCCGGGCGAGAGTGCCTGATCGATGGGCTGGTTTGTCACTGATTTCGGCTTCTGGTCAAGCGGCTGCTGGCACG
>NZ_JAEULM010000013.1 GCF_016793825.1 Sphingopyxis sp. | reverse complement strand
TCGCGCACGTCCGCTTTTGGGCAGCAACTGGCTACCTCGCCATCAGCGCAAAACAACTTTCCCCATAGCTCAGTCCATGCGGCCCGCGGTTCGGGCACCGAAGACTTTCTGACGCCTATCGGCGTCTGAAACTCTCAACGGTGCCGCCAGTCAGCTTTCAGGCGTGGGTGGCGAAATAGCCGACGTTCCAGATCGCTCGCCGAACAGGGTGCCTGCGACTGCGGTTGCGGCGATTGCGCCTGCGAATTGCGCAACAATGAACAGCGGGACGTCGTGCGGTGCGATCCCCGCGAATGTGTCCGAAAGGCTGCGCGCCACGGTGATCGCCGGATTTGCGAAGCTCGTCGATGACGTGAACCAATAAGCAGCGGTAATATACAGCCCCACCGAAGTCGCCACAGCCTGTGGCTTATATCTTAGAGTGCCGAAGATCGTGAGCACGAGGCCGAACGTCGCAACGAACTCGCCGGTCCATTGCCCCAATCCGGTTCTCGCCTTTGCCGAAAACTGGAGGATCGGAAGGTCGAACATCAGATGCGCGGCCCACGCGCCAAGGATGCCGAAGGCAAGCTGAGCGGCGACATAGGCGCCGGCGTCGAGCCAAGGCACCTCGCGTTGCAGCGCAAAGACGAGCGTGACCGCCGGGTTGAAATGCGCCCCCGAAATCGGGCCGAGCATGGTGATCAGCACAAACAGGATGGCGCCGGTCGCAGCAGTGTTGGCGAGCAAGGCGACGCCGTCGTTCCCGCCGGACAAGGTCTGGGCCATGATCCCCGATCCGATCACGCAGGCGAACAGGAAAAAGGAGCCGATGCCCTCCGCTACGATACGCCGCGCAAGCGGCGGCGTGTCAGCCAAGCGCGACCTCCTCGTCGGCGGTCTTGCCGATAGCCTTCAGCTGTTCGACGAGGCTCAGCTCATCGAGGCTTGAAATTGGCAGCGCGAGCAACAGATCGATGCGGCGCTTAAGCGCGAGATAGGCTTGCCAGAACGACTCGCGCTGCCCGTTGCCTTCAACGGCCGCCGGGTCTTCGATGCCCCAATGCGCCGTCACCGGCTTGCCTGGCCAGATCGGGCATACCTCGCCCGCGGCGTTGTCGCAGACGGTGAAGATGAAATCGAGCGGCGGCGCGTTGGGCCCGGCAAACTCGTCCCAGCTCTTCGAGCGATAGCCTTCGGTTGCATATCCCAGCTCGCCGAGCAGCGCCAAGGCCGCGGGATGCACCTCGCCCTTCGGAAAGCTGCCCGCCGAATAGGCGGTAAAGCGGCCGCCACCTTCGCGGTTCAAGATCGCCTCGGACAGGATCGACCGCGCCGAATTACCCGTGCAGAGGAAGAGGACATTGAAGGGTCGGCTCATGCCGCGCCGACCGCCTTCGGGACGCAGCAGGTCGAGCCCGCATCATTGCTCGTCAACTGATCGAGCGCCGGGCTGTCGCCATAGGTCGTCGCCTCGCCATCGGTGAAGAAGGCCTCCCAGACAATGCCGTCCGGATCGGCGATCCAGCTCTTCTCCGACTTGGCGTAGCAACAGGTTGTCCGGCCTTCTTCGAGGACCGGTCGGTCGGCTGCCTTGAGGCGACCATAGACTTCGCCGAGCTCTTCCGCGCTCTCGACCTGGATGCCCAGATGCTCGATTCCCTTGCGTGCATGGTTGCCCGCCGAGATCGCGAAATTAACGCGCGGGTCTTCCAGCAGCCATTTGGCATAATCGTCCTTCACGACGGTCGGCTCCGCACCAAACATCGTCGAATAAAAGCCGATCGAGGTGTCGAGATTCTCGACGCCGACGTGAACATGCAGACGCTTCATGCGCTCTTCCTTTCCTGTGCGGGGGCTTCACAAGCCGCGCCGACACCGCAATCGGCGGCACCTGCGCAGCAATTTTCCATGAGGTAAGCGACCAGCGCGTTCATCGCCGGATAGTTGGCGCGATAGATGATCGATCGGTGCTGCCGTTCCTGCAGTACCAGTCCGGCTTCGCGGAGCTGCGTCAGGTGAAACGACAGCGAGCTGTTGGGTACGCCGAGCTTCTCGGCGATCATGCCGGCAGCCATTCCGCCCTCGCCTGCCTGCACCAACATGCGGAACAGCGCGAGACGATGTTCCTGCGCGAGAGCCCCTAAAGAGGCGACAGCTGAGTCTGCTTGCATCGGCGAACCTTCATTTCGAATAACGTCGAAATGTCAGATCAAGTGCCGATCGTCAATCTCATTTTTAGTTTTCTCGAAATGAGGCTCTGGCCGCTGGCGGACTGTCCGGATCTAGTTCCAATTCGGGAATTGCAGACAATGTGCACCCTGAGTAACGCTGCCAGAATCACACTTGGGCAGCCCGCAGAACTCGGCATCTGCACCGATTATCGCGTCTAGGAACCTATGATGCGCTTCAACTGATCACTTTGATCTCCCAAGCGAGGCGCCATCGCTCCCTGCGCACCGAGGGTTGGGCCAAACCGCACGGGATGTGCCATCGCAAAATATCCGCCCTCTGTGGGATGCTCCTGCCTGCTGAAAAAGCCAGTCGCCGCAAGATGCGGATCATCCATGATGTCAGCAAGATCGCGGACCGGCTGGGCCGGGATCTGAGCATCCTGACAGCGCCGCAAGAGTTCGGCGGTCGCAAAGCCTGGCGTCAAGCGCGCCATTTCCTGGTACAGAAGTGCCAGATTTACAGCGCGAAGCTTGCGACTCGCGAAACGCTCATCATCGAGAAATTCGGGCCGCTCCAATATCTCGAAGACCCGCGGCCACGCTTCATCCGTATAGGCGACGATGCTGATAAAACCGTCCGCGGTCGGAAACGGCTGCCGGTCGGGGTCGATCTGACGGAAATAGCCGACCGGCGCATTGGGCGGATCGAACGTCAGGCCGCCGAGATGCTCGAGAAGCATGAAATTGGTGAAGGCCTCGAACATCGGAATTTCGACGAGTTGGCCGCTTCCCGTTCTCAGCTTGTGAATGAGAGCGGCAAGCACGGCGTAGGCCGCGTGTAGGCCAGCGACCTTGTCCGCGATCAGCGAGGGCAAATAGCGCGCCTGCGGATTGCCATCGACACGAGGCAACAGCGTAGCCGTCCCGGTCGCGGCCTGTATGACATCGTCATAGGCTTGCAGATCGGCATAGGGACCATCCTGTCCGAAGCCGACGCAGTGGGCGTAGACGATCTCCGGATTGATCGCCTTCACGGACGCATAGTCGAGTCCGAGCCGTTCGACCGCCTTGCCGCGAACATTGAGAACGAACACGTCGGCATCGCGCAAGAGCGCCTTCATCGCGGCCAGATCGTCGGGCTTCTTGAGGTCGAGGGCAATCGACTTCTTTCCGCGATTGATCGTCATGAAGGCGGGGCTCATGCCGGGGGTGGCCGCGGCCTTCCCAGACCATCGAAAAGCATCCCCGCCATTTGGCGTCTCGACCTTGACGACCTCGGCGCCGAGGTCGGCGAGGATATGGGTGCAGTACGGCCCGAAGACGACGCTCGTAAGATCGACGACCTTCACCCCCTTCAGCATCGGCATGGTATCGCCCGCTGCAATCATGATCCGCTCCATTCGGGTTGTCGCTTCTCGGCGAAGGCTGCAACGCCCTCCCTGAAGTCCCTCGTCCGCATGAGCCTCCCGAAAATCCGTCCATTGGCGGCGAGCGCAGCCTGAAGCGATTCCAGCTCTTCGAGCTTGTTCAATGCTTCCTTCGACGCGCGGATCGCCGACGGAGAATTCTGCAAGAGCCTGTCGGCAAGATCACGCGCTGCGGCGAGCGCGCCGCCGGTGTCGGCGCGGGCGTTAACGATGCCAAGCTCGACCGCTTCGGCGGTGTCGAAGTGGCGACCTGTCAGGATCAATTCCATCGCGGCCTTGCGCCCGATCTGGCGCGTGAGCCGCTGGACGCCGCCTGCTGCCGCATAGAGTCCAACGCGCACTTCCGGGAGCGCGAAGCGCGCCTGATCTTCGGCGACCGCCAGATCGCAGGCCAGAACGATCTCGAGACCGCCGCCCATGGCGATCCCGTTGACCGCGGCAATTACCGGCTTCGTGCGATCGAAACGCTCGCAGAGGCCGGCAAAGCCGGTCGGCGGCATCGTCAGATCGCCGCCCTTTGCGGTCACCTTGAGGTCGTTGCCGCTGCAAAAGGCGCGCTCGCCAGCCCCGGTGACGATCGCCACCCAGAGCCCCGGGTCGCGCTCGAACGCATCCCATATCTCGTGAAGTTCGAAATGGACCGCGCTGTAGAGCGCGTTCATCGCCTCGGGCCGATTGAGCGTCACCTCAAGGACGGGCCCCCGCCGCTCGAGAAGCACATTTTCGAAGCGTCTCGCGGCCAGGCCATCGGCGGGGGCGGCTTCGCAAAGCCGGTTCCCGGGCTCGATGAAGTTCACGCCTGTCAAACGGCGTTCAAAAGGGACCCCCGATCGGCGTCGAAGAGGGACCCCCTTTTCGGATAATATGATGCTGGTTTGTTGAAGATGGCCTTGCGCTGCGTGCGGCGGAGGGCGGGCGTAGCCCGACCGGAGGCGCGC
>NZ_JAEULM010000033.1 GCF_016793825.1 Sphingopyxis sp. | reverse complement strand
CAAACGGTGCTTGGCGCTTCCTCCCGTTGCCAGATCGTGCCAAACACAAACAAAAAAAAGCCCGCAATTACGCGGGCTTAGCGGCATTTCATGCCATCAGGTGCCTGGCTGTGCCAGACGCGGAATCATTCCCACTCGATCGTGCCCGGTGGCTTCGACGTATAGTCGTACACCACGCGGTTGACGCCCTGAACCTCGTTGATGATGCGCGTCGCGCAGCGCGAGAGGAAGCTTGCGTCGAAGGGGTAGATGTCTGCGGTCATGCCGTCGGTGGACGTTACTGCCCGCAGCGCGCAGACATGGTCATAGGTGCGGCCGTCGCCCATGACGCCGACGGTCTTGACCGGAAGCAGCACGGCGAATGCCTGCCAGATGGCGTCATACAATCCGGCGTTGCGGATCTCGTCGAGATAGACGGCATCGGCCTTGCGCAGGATGTCGCAGCGTTCCTTCGATACTTCGCCGGGGATACGGATCGCGAGACCCGGACCGGGAAAGGGATGACGTCCGACGAAAATATCGGGTAGTCCCAGTTCCTTGCCAAGCAGCCTTACCTCGTCCTTGAACAGTTCGCGCAGCGGTTCGACGAGTTGCATGTTCATTCGCTCGGGCAGGCCGCCGACATTGTGGTGGCTCTTGATCGTCACGCTGGGGCCGCCGGTGAAGGATACGCTTTCGATCACGTCGGGATAAAGCGTGCCTTGCGCGAGGAAGTCGGCGCCGCCGATCTTTTTCGCTTCTTCCTCGAACACATTGATGAACTCGCCGCCGATGAACTTTCGCTTCTTTTCGGGGTCGGTGACGCCGGCTAGGCCCGCCATGAAGCGTTCCTCGGCGTCCACGACGACGAGCGGGATGTTGTAGTGGCCGCGGAACAGTTCTTCGACCTGGGTTCGCTCGTTCATGCGAAGCAGGCCGTGGTCGACGAAGACGCAGGTGAGCTGCTCACCGATCGCTTCGTGGATCAGCACGGCCGCAACCGCGCTGTCGACGCCGCCCGACAGGCCGCACAAAACGCGCTGATCCCCGACCTGTTCGCGTATCTCGGCGATCTTGGTGGCGCGGAATTCGGCCATCGTCCAGTCGCCCGAACAGCCGCAGACGTGGCGGACGAAATTGGCGATCAATTTCGCGCCGTCGGGCGTGTGGACGACTTCCGGATGGAACTGGGTGCCGTAATAGCGGCGTTCGTCGTTGGCGATGAGCGCAAAGGGTGCGCCGTCGCTGACCGCGACGATGCGAAAGCCGGGAGCGAACTCGGTGACTTTGTCGCCGTGGCTCATCCACACCTGATGGCGTTCGCCAACCTCCCACAACCCGTCGAACAGCACGCAGGGTTCGGTAACGGTCAGGAAGGCGCGACCGAACTCGCCGTCGCGTTCGCCATCGGCGCCGCCGGGCTCGACCCGGCCGCCGAGTTGCTGGCTCATCACCTGCTGCCCATAGCAGATGCCCAGGATTGGAAGGCCGCTGTCGAACACCGATTGCGGGGCGCGCGGGCTGCCGGTGGCGGGGACCGAAGCGGGTGAACCCGACAGGATCACGCCCCTTGGCTTCATTCGCTCAAGCGCCGCTTCGGCTGCGTTGAAGGGGACGATCTCGCTATAGACCCCCGCTTCACGGACGCGGCGGGCGATGAGCTGGGTGACCTGGCTCCCGAAGTCGATGATCAGGATCGATTCAGGCGCGGCGGAGGAGTCGGGAGTCGGCATGGCCGGCCGATAAAGAGGCAGGCCCCCGCTGTCCAGCGGTCGATATCGGTCGTTGGTGGAACGGCGCTGGTTCCGACACATTGTTGCGACAATTGCGACATAACTGAACCGCGAACAAAGAGCGGTGTCAGCGAGTGTTCAGCGCGGGCACGGCAAGAAAAGACCAAGACAGAAAAGAAACAAGGCTTCTCCCCAATGAAAAAAAATCGCCTTTCCCTTTCCACGCGGGCGCTGCTGTTGGCGGCGGGGGCGTCGTTTACGATGCCGGCCTTGGCGGAAACCGAAGCCGCAGTCGCTGCGACGGTCGATATGGCGGAGCAACCCGCAGTGCCGGCCGCGACGACTTCCGACAAGGAGTCCGATCAGTTCGACCGGAACGAGATCATCGTCACCGCCCCGCGCCTTGCCGGACAACTCGACACGGATATCGCCGCCGAGGCCGAACTCGACGAGACGGCGATCGCGAGTTATGGCGTGTCGAACCTGTCCGATCTGATCGACGCGCTGGCACCGCAGACGCGGTCGGGCCGCGGGCGCGGGAGCGGACGTCCGATCATCCTCGTCAACGGGCGCCGCATCGGCGGTTTCGGCGAAGTGCGCAACCTGCCTCCCGAAGCGATCGCCAAGATCGAAATCTTTCCCGAAGAGGTCGCGCTTCAATATGGCTATGCGGCTGACGAGCGCGTCGTCAACGTCGTGCTCAAGCCCGATTTCCGGCAGCTTGCGGTCGAGGCAGAGGGGGGCGTCCCGACCCAGGGTGGCCGGTTCCAGAGCGAAATCGATCCGAGCTTCCTGATGATCGGAAAGAATGGGCGGGTGAACGTCAACGCGGGCTGGGAGCATGCGACGATGCTACGCGAGAGCGAGCGCGACCTGCGTTACGACCCCGCGACGAGCGACGCCGCCGACGCCTCGGCGCGCAGCCTGCTTCCCGCGACCGATACCTATTCGATCGACGGCACGATCCAGCGCAGCCTTAACAAGCTCACCGACGCATCGCTGAACCTGCGCTTCGACCAGACCGATTCGCTTTCGTTGCTGGGGCCGGGCGCGGGGGGCATCGCCGATCCGCTGCGGCGCGACAGCCGGACGCAAAACATTACCGCCACCGCGAGTGTCAACGGAATGCTGGGCGACTGGCGCTGGGCGGTGACGGGCAATTATGGCGATTCGGACCAGCGCATCTTCACCGACAGGCTGAACACGACGCGCGATCGCTTTGACAGCAGCAGCCAGAATTTCGGCGCCAACGCCAATTTCTCCGGCAGCCTCGGTGATGGCTGGGCAGGGCCGATCCGCGCGTCGGTGACCGGCGGCTATAGCGGGCTCCGCTTCGACAGCCGCTCGGAGCGCGGCGCGACGATCGTGACGACCGACCTGTCGCGTGATCTGCCCAGCGTATTCGGTTCGCTCAACGTCCCGCTGCTCGATCCCGAATATCATGCCGGGCCGATCCGCCTGTCGGCGAACCTCAGCGCGCAGATCCAGAAACCGAGCGATTTCGAAACATTGAAGAGCTGGGGCGCGAGCCTCAACTGGGTATTGTCGAAGAATTTCTCGGTCGTCACCAGTTTCAACAGCGACGAGGCGGCGCCCAGCGTGACCCAACTGGGCGCGGCGCCGCTGACGACGCCCGACGTCACTTACTATGATTTCAGGACCGGACAGACGGTCCGCATCACCACGACGAGCGGGGGAAATCCCTTCCTGCTTACCGAGCGTCGCCGCGATCTCAAGGTCGGGCTGAACTGGTCGCCGCCGATGATCGAGGGACTCGACCTGTCGGTCAACTACAACCGTAACAAGAGCTTCGACACGGCGAACTCGTTTCCGTTGCTGACGCCCGAGATAGAAGCGGCATTTCCCGGCCGCGCGATCCGCGACACGAACGGCGTGCTGATCGCGCTCGACCAGCGTCCGGTCAATTACGACCGCGCGGAAAATTCGCAGATTCGCTGGGGCTTCAACTTCGGCAAGAGCTTTGCTCAGCCGAAGCAGGGCGCTGGCGGCCCCGGTCTTGGCGGGCCGGGCGGGCCGCCGCGCGGCGAGGGCGGACCTCCTCCGGGAACCGGACGCGGACCGGGTGGCCCCGGCGGCGGCGGATTCCGCGGCCGTGGCGGGCCGGGCGGCATGTTCGGCCAGCCGCAGGGTGGGCGTTGGCAGGTCTCGCTGTATCACACGATCAAACTCACCGATAAGGTGCTGATCGGTCCCGGTATTCCAGAACTCGACCTGTTGAATGGATCGGCGACCGGCAATGGCGGCGGCAGCAACCGCCACCTCGTCGAGCTGGACGGCGGCGTGTTCTACAAGGGCATGGGCGCGCGCGTCAGCGCGAAATATGACAGCGGCAGTACCGTTGTCGGCGGCACCGCGGGCGACCTGAAGTTCGGTGATCTGGCGACCTTCAATCTGCGCTTCTTCATGGATTTCAACCAGAAGCCCGACATCACCAAATCGCTGCCGTTTCTGAAAGGGTCGCGCGTGCGCCTGTCGATCGACAACCTGTTCGATGCGCAGCGCAAGATCACCGATGCCAACGGAATCGTCCCACTGAATTACCAGCCGGGCTATACCGATCCGCTCGGCCGCTACGTGGAACTGGAGTGGCGCAAGGCTTTCTAGGGTCCTGACCCTGGGCTCCCGGTTTAGGCGAGGTTCGGTGTGCCGACCGTCGCATCGATGGCGGTTTCAGCCGGAACGAAAGTCAGAGCCTGCACGAACTGCGCGGTGCAGCGAGCCCAGTTGTACCGCGCGCCGAGCGCCGCGGCGTCGGCGCGGTGGCAGGCGAGCGCGGCAGCGATGGCCTTGTCCAGGTCCTCGTCCAGCGCACCGGCGCCGTCGCGGACGATATCGCCGGGACCAGGAACAGGATAGGCGGCGACCGGCGTGCCGCAAGACAAGGCTTCGATGACCACCAGCCCGAAGGTATCGGTGCGGCTTGGAAAGACGAAGACGTCGGCGCCGGCATAGGCCGACGCCAGAGTGTCGCCGCTGAGTTTGCCCAGAAACATTGCGTCTGGATGGCGGCCCTGTAGCTCGGCCAGTGCAGGGCCATTGCCGACAACCACCTTGGTGCCAGCGTGTCTGGCGTCCAGAAACGCCTCGATATTCTTCTCCACGGCGACGCGCCCGACATAGAGCTGGATCGGACGGGCGAGCGTATCGAACGCGGGGTGGGGTGCACGATCGTCGCGGAACAGCCCGTGATCGACGCCGCGTTCCCACAGCAGAGTTTGCGGAAGTCCCTGTCTGGCAAGCTCGCGTGCCAGACTGCGCGTCGCGACCATGATGTGCCGCGCGGGGCGATGAAACCAGCGGATGAAGCGCCAAACGAGTGCTGGCGATACCGGAAGCCGTGCCGCGACATATTCGGGGAAGCGTGTGTGGTAAGCGGTGCTGAAGGGAAAGCCGTGGGCGACACACCAGCGACGGGCGGCAAGACCCAGCGGTCCTTCGGTCGAAATATGAATGGCCTGTGGTGCGAAGGCCTGGATCAGCCGCCCGACGGCCCGCTTGCCGGCAAAGGCGAGGCGGATTTCGCCATAGGTCGGGCAGGGGATCGAGCGAAACATGTCTGGCGAGATAATCCGGACTTCGTGCCCTTCCGCACGCAGTCCGGCGGTCGTCGCCTGCAGCGTGCGGACGACTCCATTGACCTGCGGTTCCCACGCATCGGTGACGATCAGGATTCTCACGCGGCGCGCGCCGGGGCGGGAAGCGCGACGGGTGCGCTGCGTGCCGCGACTTCCGTCGCCCAATGGAGAACCTCCATCGTCCCGTCCTGATGTTCGACAAGCGCGGTGCAGCCTTCGACCCAGTCGCCGTCGTTATAATAATCGACGCCGTCGATTTCCCGCATCTCGGCGCTGTGGATGTGGCCGCACACGACGCCATCGACCCCGCGCGAGCGTGCGGCGTGCGCCACGACCTCTTCATAGCGGCCGATGAACTGCACCGCGTTCTTGACCTTGTGCTTCGCGACCATCGACAGCGACCAATAGGGCAGACCCAGCTTGTGCCGCACCGCATTGACCACGACGTTGCACTTCATCAGCGCGGTGTAGGCGGCGTCGCCGATGACGGCGAGCCAGCGATGCGCCAGCATGACCGCATCGAAATCGTCACCGTGAACGACAAGCAGTTTCCGCCCGTCGGCGGTCTCGTGGATCGCCTCGCGGCGGATTTCGACGCCGCCGAAATCGAAACCGTCGAAGGGCTTGATCATTTCGTCATGATTGCCGGGAACATAGACGACGCGGGTGCCCCGTTTCGCGCGCTTCAGCACGCGCCAGACGACATCATTATGTTCGGGCGGCCAGAAGTGGCGCTTCTTGAGCCGCCATCCGTCGATGATGTCGCCGACGAGGTAGAGCGTCTCGCAATCGACATGGTCGAAGAAATCGATCAGCATCGCGGCGTTGCATCCGCGCGTCCCGAGGTGGATGTCGCTGACCCACACCGCACGAAAATTGCGGCGCTCGCCGATCACGCGCTCGGGAATATGCGGGTCGGTGGTGAAGGGATCGGGAAAGCGGGCGGGGATCGGCAGGGTCGAAATCGATGCCATGTCGCACTCCGTGAACAGCCTTTGGCTGTCTACGGCCTAGACAGGAGTTTTGTTACAGCGTGCGGGGTGGAGCGATGACGGTTCGAAGAAAATTTGAAGGCGGTTCGGTGACGACCGAGTCCGTCATTGCGAGCGAATCAATCTCCAGTCATCGGCCTTGTGAGGGCGATAGCTGGAGATTACCGCGTCGCCTTCGGCTCCGCGCAATGACGGGTTCGGGCGATTAGACCCTGCGGATCACCAAATTCCTGATTTCGCTCATGTCTTCGATTGCGAAGCGCACGCCTTCGCGGCCGAGGCCGCTGTCCTTGACCCCGCCATAAGGCATATTGTCGACGCGGTAGGAGGAAACGTCGTTGACGACGATGCCGCCGACGTCGAGGTGGTCCCAGGCTTCCAGTATCTTGTGGATGTCGCGCGTGAAAATGCCGGCTTGCAGGCCGAACTTGCTATCGTTGACCTCGGCCAGCGCCTCTTCCCAGTTTGAGAATTTTGAAAGGACGACGACGGGGCCGAACGCTTCTTCGCGCACCACATCGGTGTCGTCCGGCACATTCTCGAGCAACGTCGCCTCGAGCATGTTGCCGTCGCATCCGCCCCCGGCGAGCAGCGTCGCGCCCGCGCCGACCGCGGCGTCGATCCAGCCTTTCAGGCGCTGCGCTTCCTTGGCGGAGATCATGGGACCGATGAAGGTGTCGCGATTCTTGGGATCGCCCGATTTCAGCGTCTTGACCTTCGCCGCGAGCATGTCGCGGAAGCGGTCGTAGATATCTTCGTGGATGATCGTGCGCTGCACATGGATGCAGCTTTGCCCCGACTGGTAATAGCCGCCAAAGACGATACGCGCGAGCGCGTGGTCGAGGTCGGCGTCCTTGTCGACGATCACCGCGGCATTGCCGCCGAGTTCGAGGACGACCTTTTTCTTGCCCGCCTTTGCCTTGAGATCCCAGCCGACTCCTGGCGAGCCGGTAAAGGACAGCAGCTTCAGCCGCTCGTCGGTCGTGAAGAGATCGGCGCCCGCGCGGCTTGCGGGCAAGATGCTGAAGGCACCTTCGGGCAAGATGTCGCACTCGGCCAGCACCTCGCCCATGATGATCGCGCCAAGCGGGGTCATCGATGCGGGTTTCATCACGAACGGACAGCCGATCGCGATCGCGGGCGCGATCTTGTGCGCGGCAAGATTGAGCGGGAAATTGAACGGCGAGATGAAGCTGCACGGACCGATCGGCACCCGCTTCCACATACCCATATAGCCCTTGGCGCGAGCGGAAATGTCGAGCGGCTGGATCTCGCCATAGTTGCGCACCGCTTCCTCCGCGGCGATGCGGAAGGTGTCGATCAGGCGGCTGACCTCGCCCTCGGCATCGGCGATCGGCTTGCCTGCCTCTACGCACAGGGCATAGGCGAGCTCGTCGAAACGCTCACGGAATCGCCCGACACAATGGTTGAGGACGTCCTGTTTTTCAAAGCTGGCGAGCCGGGCCATCGGTTCGGCGGCGCGGACGGCACCCGCGATCGCCGCGTCGATCACATCCGGCGTCGCGAGCGCGGTACGAAACGCGACCTCGCCGGTGAACTTGTCGATCACCTCCAGGTCGGTGTTCGGCTGCGCGGCCTTGTTGTTGAGGTAGAGCGGATAGACGTCCTTGAGTTTCATTCAGCTTACTCCCCCCTCCCATAAGCGGGAGGGGTTGGGGGTGGGCCAGCGGCGGTGAAGAAACCCACCCCGCTGCGACTAACGAGCGAGCTCGCAAGTCTCGCTGCCCCTCCCGCTTGCGGGAGGGGAGCCGGTCCTACAACTCCTTCGACAGTTTCTTGATGTCGACGTTGAGGATCTGGTCGTTCTCCGAATAATCGACCGGGCAGTCGATCAGGTGGACGCCTGGCGTGTCGCGAGTATGGGCGAGCAGCTCCTTGAGATGCGCCGCGCTTTCGACGCGGTGGCCGTGCGCACCATAGCTTTCGGCATATTTCACGAAATCGGGGTTGCCATAGGTGAGACCCCAATCCTTGAAGCCCATGTTCGCCTGCTTCCAGCGGATCATGCCATAGCTGCTGTCGTTCAGGATCAGCACGGTCAGGTTTAGCCCGAGGCGCACCGCGGTTTCCATTTCCTGGCTGTTCATCATGAAACCGCCATCGCCACAGATCGCCATGACCTTGCGGTCGGGATAGACCATTGCCGACATCATCGCCGACGGCAGGCCGGCGCCCATCGTCGCGAGGGCATTGTCGAGCAGTACGGTATTGGGGCGATAGGCGGTATATCCGCGCGCGAACCAGATCTTGTAGACGCCATTGTCTAGGCAGATGATCCCGTCGTCGGGCATCGCATCGCGGATCGACTGCACCAGATGGGGCGGGAAGATCGGGAAGCGTTCGTCCTTGGCGAGCGGCGCGGTGTGGGCCACCTCTCCCTGGCGATAACGCAGCATATCGTCGAATTTCCAACTGCCGTTCGGGACGATATCTTCCTTCATTTGCCACACCGCGTTGGCGATGTCGCCGATCACCTCGATATTCGGAAAATAGACCGGATCGACCTCGGCGGTTTTCGACGACACATGGATGACCGTCGGTCCCCCCTGCTTCATGAAGAAGGGGGGCTTTTCGATGACGTCGTGGCCAAGGTTGACGATGCAGTCGGACGCCTCGACGGCGCGGTGGACGAAGTCGCCCGCCGACAGGGCCGCGCAGCCCAGGAATTTCGGGTGCCGTTCGTCGATCACGCCCTTGCCAAGCTGGGTCGTCAAAAACGGGATGCCGGTCTTTTCGATGAACTGAAGCAGCATGCGGCTGGTCATCGTCCGGTTCGCGCCCGCCCCGATCACCAGTACCGGCGATTTCGCATTTTCCAGCGCTTTCACCGCCTCGCGGATCGACTTGACGTCGGCGTTCGGGCGGCGCGAATGGCTGCGCTTCAGCGGCGTGCTATCGGTATGTTCGTCGGCGATATCTTCGGGCAGCTCGATGTGGACCGCTCCGGGCTTTTCTTCCTCGGCGAGGCGAAAGGCCTCGCGGACGCGGCTCGGGATATTATCCGACGATGCCATCTGGTGCGTATATTTGGTGATCGGCCCCATCATCGCGACGACGTCCAGGATCTGGAAGCGTCCTTGCTTGGACTTTTTGATCGGCTTTTGTCCGGTGATCATCATCATCGGCATCCCGCCGAGTTGCGCATAGGCGGCGGCGGTGACGAAGTTCGTGGCGCCGGGGCCAAGCGTCGCGAGGCAGACGCCGGTCTTGCCCGTGTGGCGCCCATAAGTGGCCGCCATGAAACCCGCGCCCTGTTCGTGGCGGGTCAGGATCAGCTTGATCTTCTTCGAACGTGACAGGCTGTCGAGGAAGTCGAGATTTTCCTCGCCCGGAACGCCGAAGATATATTCGACGCCTTCTTCTTCCAGGCAATCGATGAACAGGTCGGATGCTTTTTTCACAATCAGTCGCCCCCTATCGCAACGCACCTTTCAGGGTGCGGCTTGCAGTCCGTGCCGGCGACCTTCAGCACAATGATGATGCAGCGGTGCCCGTCGTAGCCGCGCGAGTCCCTGCTGCTCCGGGAAGCGGTTGTAACGAGGGCAAAAGGGGTTGTCACCTGCGTGCGGCGACGCGGCGCAATCTTGAGTGCATTGCTAGCGTCCGCGTGAGAGAGCGCTTTTCAAACTGGTTTCAAAGGCTTCAAAAAACAGAGTTGCATTGACGCGAAGGTCAAGCTGCTTGCTCCCGATTTCAGTCTCGACAATCTCGTCGGCCAGAATCCCGCTTGGTTCAACGAAGCTCCAGATCATCGTGATCTTGAATGTAGATTTTGGCTCGGCTTCTCCAACTCCGAGCCAAGGCGTGCATAATGATGCCTTTATCGAAACGAGCTTTCCTTTGATCTGCCTCTCTTGCGCGTTTGGCAAAAGCAGCGCGCCTAAATGGGTAGCCAGTTCGGATGAATCAGGCTTCGCAATGTCTTTCCAGCGTAAAGCGCCGTTCGGAAAGCAAGCTATTCCGGATTTGCGGCTTCCTACCTTATCAGTCGGAGATAGGTTCCAATTGACCTCAACGCGCGGTTCGGCGGCATGTCCATGCGTGACGCCGAAACTCAAGAAAATTATGAATAAATCAAACAAATAAAGAAGGATTTTATTTGTTATTTTCACCATTTTCTGCGCTGTGTTCCGGTCTTTCTTCAAGAGTCGGTGCAGGAGGAGCCATGCTGTTCCGAACGAACACGGCTTGATTGATTTTTTCGAATGCATCCTGGTAAACAGCAGCATCAAGTATGGGCTCTTCGTCTTGCGGCTGAGACCCATATGCATTTGACTTCATTAATGCCATGACAAAATTAATCCGAACACGAGATGTATTTGGATTTATTTCTTCGATGAAAGCAGAAACTATGGGAGATTTCTTAGATTTTCCGAACCCGGTAAAAAGATTGTATGTAAGCTTTCCTTTGCTCGACCCCAGTCCTGTCACAAGTCCAGTATCGCGATCTGCGTTTTCGATTCGGTATCCTGAATCTTGAAGAACCGATATCACCGACGCGAAGACGGTCTTATAGCTTCCTTCCACATCTCGGGATTGCATCGCCTGAATTTGCAGGGCTGACATTTCCTGCCTTTTTTCCTTTGCGGCCGCAATTGGAGCGCCAATGAACAGGCTGGCGATCGCTGCTACGGCTACCGCCACTCGGAAATGTTTCACTGCCTAGTCCCCCGATTATGCTTAGAATGAGCTGCTTCTGCTCTTGAAGTCCGATACAATCTTATTCGCGTCGAATTTAATAATTAATGTCATCGAACGCGTAGTCGTTGACGATTTGCTCTTTTTTGAACCGAAGCCCAGTCCGCCGCCTGCGCCAACACCGCCGCTGCCGCCGCCAACCGCTAATCCAATGGAAAACCCGGATTGTTTATCGTAGCTGACGGTCGCATGGCGATCGTAGACCCACATTTCTTGGCCGGAACCATCGATCGTCGTGATATTTGGGCCACCGAATTTCTCAAGAATCTCAGCTTGGCTTGTCTCTCCAACCTTTAGCGTCATTTGCACCATTCCGTGCGTCAATGTATTGGCTTCTTCCGTCTCTTTCGCCAAAGCTGGGACTGAAATGGACATCGTAGCTACCGCGAGGCCCAACGTCGCAACGAAACTCTTGCGCATTAAATATCCCCTAATTCTCATCGTGCGGATTACCTTGTGCCGACATCCGTGTGAAGTTATTTTTAATCGATGTCGAACAGGCTGGCGAGCTGCTCGACCATCGTTCCGCCCAGTTGCTCGGCGTCCATGATCGTGACCGCGCGGCTATAGTAGCGCGTCACGTCATGCCCTATCCCGATCGCGCACAGTTCAACGGGTGAGCGGTTTTCGATCCACTCGATCACCTGACGCAGATGCTGGTCGAGATAGGCGCCATGGTTCACGGACAGCGTGCTGTCGTCGACCGGCGCGCCGTCGCTGATCACCATCAGGATACGGCGTTCCTCGGGGCGATTGATGATGCGGTGGTGCGCCCACATCAACGCCTCGCCATCGATATTTTCCTTGAGCAGCCCCTCGCGCATCATCAGGCCAAGCGACCTCCGCGCGCGGCGATAAGGTTCGTCCGCCGGCTTGTAGATGATGTGGCGGAGGTCGTTGAGACGGCCGGGGTGCGCGGGGCGGCCGGCTGCAAGCCAGTCTTCGCGGCTCTGCCCGCCTTTCCACGTACGTGTCGTGAAGCCGAGGATTTCGGTCTTCACGCCGCAACGTTCGAGCGTGCGCGCGAGAATGTCGGCGCTGATCGCGGCGATGCTGATCGGGCGGCCGCGCATCGATCCCGAATTGTCGATCAGCAGCGTCACGACCGTGTCGCGAAAATCGGTATCGCGCTCTACCTTGTAGGACAAGGATTGGCCGGGCGAGACGATCACCCGGGCGAGGCGTGCGGCGTCGAGCTGACCCTCTTCCTGATCGAAGTCCCACGCTCGATTTTGCTGCGCCATCAGGCGGCGCTGGAGACGGTTGGCGAGCTTGGTCACCGCGCCCTGCAGGTGCGCCATCTGCTGGTCGAGATAGGCGCGCAGCCGCGTCAGTTCGTCGGCATCGCACAACTCGGTCGCGAGGACGATCTCGTCATGCTTTTCGGTGAAGCGCAGATAGTTGAAATCGGGGACGTCGGTGGGCAACCGGTTTGGGCGGACCGGCAACATGCCCTCGTCGCCTTCGCCGCCCATTTCGGGCTCGCCGTCGGCTTCCATTTCCTGCGCGTCCGGGTCGCTGTCGCCATCGTCGGCCTGGTCGCCCGCCATTTCGGCGCGGGCATCGACCTGGCTCTCGCCGGCGCCACCGTCTTCGCTTTCCTGTTCTTCCTGGCTTTCCTCCGCCTCAGACTGATCCTCTTCGCCGGTGTCTTCGCTACCCTCGTCCATCGGATCGTCGCCATAGATGAGGTCGAGATGGCGAAGCGCGATCTTCGCGGTCTCGGCAAAGGCGGCCTGATCGTCGATCAGCATTGCGAGCGCGTCGATGTCCCCGCCCGCGTCCTTGGCGATCCATTCGCGCACCAGCGACAGGCCCGTTTCGGTTCCCTGCGGTGCCTGTTCGCCGGTCAGTGCTTCGCGCAGCATCAGTTCCAGCGCACTCGAAACCGGCACGTCCTCGCGCGCCTGTGCCCGGCTGATCGGGTCGCTGCGCATCCGCATGGTCAGCGCAGCCGACAGATTCTGCCGCATGCCCGCCATGTTGCGAGCGCCAAGAGCCTCGATCCGCGCGCGTTCCATGGCGTCGAACGCTGCGGCGGCGACGGGTTCGGAGGGGCGGGCCGCATTGTGGACCTTTTCGCTGTGGTGCTTCATCCGCAGCGCATAGCTGTCCGCGAACCCGCGCGCTTCGGCAACCTGATCGCGGGGCAGAGTGCGCGACGGCGTCGGAACCTTGATCGCCTTGCCGATCTGCACCGGCGCATCGGCGGTGAAGCCGACTTCGACCTCGGGGTCGCGCGTCACCGCGCGCGCGACGCTGGACAGCGCGGCCTTCAGGTCGTCGAGGGGAGACTGACTTGCCATTTCGAGTCGGCTCTAACCAGCTTTGTTGCGCGAAGGAAGAGGATGGAGGTGGCCTATGTCACATTCGTCACCGCCGGCTTGATCCGGGGTGGTGCAGGAGGATGGTCGTCTGTGCCTCAATCCTCCTCGTCGCCGGCAACGCGGCCGCAGATCAGATTGTCGTCGGGCTTCGGATCGGCCGGATCGGGGATCAGGCGGAAGATATGGCTCCAGGGCGTTGCGGTGCGTTCGGGCCGGGCCGACTTGTCGGCGATCACATCGACGAAGTCGCGGCAGGCGACGGCGCTGCGGAGGAAATTGCTGTGTCCGGTCGATCCTCGCGACACATCGGTCGTATCGACCACGGTAATGCCGGGCACCGCCTTGACATAGCAGCGCTCCGGCAAACCTCTGGCGCGGAGGTCGGCGGCGTCGAAGGGGTCGAAGCAATAAGGCGAACCGAGCCGCGGATAGCCGTGCAGCGCGCGCGAAGCCGCGAGCGCCTTGTCATGAAGCGAGACATAGATGGTGACGTGGCGCCCACCTTCGACGCGCTCGGGCGCCAGGACGTCGCCTGCAGTGTCGCGCTCGAATGTCTCGCGGTCGATATCGGGCGAAGCGAGGATGATGTTGGAGATGTTGGTCGTCCGTCCGGCACGCCGCGACAAGCGGTCGGCGGTGGCGATCGCTGGAATAACGAGGCGCGCGCCCAGCGAGTGCGAGACGATGACGATCTCCTTGACCCACGATCGGTCAGCAAGATTTCGCAGGAAATCGCCAAAATTCCGCACGTCATGATACATGTTGGTTTCGTCGACCGCATATTTCAGAACCTGGCCCTGCGAGGGCCAGCTATATTCGATCACGGGACCGTCGAAGCCGGTCATGCGCGCGATTTGCGCGGCATCTTTCGATGTCGTCTCGAATGTCTCGCGATAGCCGTGAACATAAAGGAGCACGCGGCCCTGCCTGCGGTCGGTCTCGGCTTGCAACGCCTGCCACCAATCGCCCTCGTTCTGGAACGCCATTGGCGTGCGGAACTTTTTCTTGCCGCCGATCTCGCTCTCCCGCGGCGCGGCGAACCGGCCGTAGCGCACGATGTCGCCACGATGGTTGGTAAGCGTGATCGCTTCGGTGCGGCAGTCGGGTAGTCGGCTGGTCACGAAGAAAAGCGGCAGTGCCGCCGCGTCGACGGACGCCCCCGCCGCCGCGGCGCAACGCGGGTCGGCGACATAGGCGGTGTGGCGGACCTCGCCATAATCAACGGGCGAGATGCAGCCGGAGAGGAGGAGGCAGGCGAGGAGGGGGCAGGGGAGGGCCGCAAGGAGGCGCATCGCGCAACGCTGGCAGAGCGGGCGATACTTGGGAAGGCGAAAGTTGGATGATCGGGAGTATTGATCGAGTAATACACTTGGACTATTCCAAGGCGAACGCCGTGGGCGGCGATCAGGGAGAATGTGATGTCGTTATTCGCTGCGCTGCTGCTCGCTGCCGGGACCAGCACGCCCCCGTCCTATGTGCCGTCCTTTGATCCGGGGGCGTTCAAGGCCGATACGGCCGGCGAGCTGCTCGTTCTGGGGACGCCCCATCTTTCGGCGCTTCCCGAAGGGTTTTCGGTCGCCAGTCTCGACCCGTTGCTCGCGCGGCTGGCGGCATTCAATCCGCAGATCATCACGATCGAGGGTATCTCCGGTCCCGATTGCGAGATGCTGTTGCGTTACAAGCCGCTCTATCCCGGAGCCTATGACGATTATTGCTGGAACCCCGAGCCGGCGCGCAAGGCCACCGGACTCGATGTTCCGGCCGCGACGATCGAGGCCGCGCGGTTGCTGGCGGCCTGGCCGGCAAATCCCGTCGCTGCCGAGCGTCGCCATCTGGCCGCCGTCTTCCTTGCGGGCGGTGAGCAGGCGTCGGCGCTTGTGCAATGGCTGAGACTGCCTGCGGCCGAACGGCATGCGGGTGACGGGCTCGACGAGACTCTCGTGGCGCGGCTCGACAAGCTGACGACCCATCGCAACGAGAATTTCGTCATAGCCGCAGCGCTCGCGGCGCGGCTGGAGCTTGATCGCGTCTATTCGGTCGACGACCATAGCGCCGACGGGACGACCGCGTCGATCGACAAGGATCCGGGTTATGGCGCTGCCCTGCAGCGAGCCTGGGATAATCCGGTCCTGAAGGAACGGCTGGCTGCCGAAAAGATAATCGAGTCGCGACTCGACAGCGCCGGCGTCCTCGATCTTTATCGTGCATACAACAGTCCCGCGACGATGCGCATCGCGTTCGACAGCGATTTCGGCGCGGCACTCGCCGACGTGACGCCGCAGAATTATGGTCGCCGCTATGTCGGGTGGTGGGAAACGCGCAACCTGCGCATGGTTGCAAACATCCGCGCCGCGATGGCGACACGCCCGGGTGCGCGCACGCTCAGCATCGTCGGCGCCTCGCACAAGGGGTATTTCGAGGCCTATCTCGACAAGATGCACGACGTCCGGCTGGTCGACGCCGAGGCCATATTGAAATGACGGTTCGGGGCGGCGTACCGCTCCGGCCGCTTATTTGCCGATGACGCCCTCGGGCAGATCCTCGCCGAACACGCGCTGATAATATTCGGCGACGATCATCCGTTCGGCCTCGTCGCATTTGTTTAGGAAGGTCAGGCGGAAGGCGAAGCCAAGATTGTTGAAGATCGCGGCATTCTGCGCCCAGCTTATCACCGTGCGGGGCGACATGACGGTCGAAATATCGCCGTTGATGAATCCCTGACGGCTCAGATCAGCGACCTTCACCATATTGGCGACGGTCGTGTCGTCGGTGCCGGGCACCTTGGCGAGGATGATGGCGCTTTCGGTCGCGGCAGGCAGATAGTTCAGCGTGACGACGATGTTCCAGCGGTCCATCTGGCCCTGATTGATCTGCTGAGTGCCGTGATACAGTCCGCTCGTGTCGCCGAGACCAACCGTGTTCGCGGTCGAGAAGAGGCGGAAATGCGGGTTCGGGCGGATCACGCGATTCTGGTCGAGCAGGGTCAGCTTGCCCTCGGCTTCCAGCACGCGCTGAATCACGAACATCACGTCGGGGCGCCCCGCGTCATACTCGTCGAAGACGAGCGCGGTCGGCGTCTGCAGCGCCCAGGGGAGCAGACCTTCGCGAAATTCGGTGACCTGCTGGCCGTCGCGAAGGACGATCGCGTCGCGGCCGACAAGGTCGATACGGCTGATATGCGCATCGAGGTTGACGCGGATGCACGGCCATTTGAGCCGGGCGGCAACCTGTTCGATGTGGGTCGATTTGCCGGTGCCGTGATAACCCTGAACCATCACGCGACGGTTGAACTTGAAGCCGGCAAGGATCGCGAGCGTGGTGTCGCCGTCAAAGACATAGGCGGGGTCGAGGTCGGGAACGCGCTCGTCGGCCTCGCTGAACGCGGGAACCTTCATGTCGATATCGACGCCGAAAACCTCGCGTGCATCGACCTCGGTATCGGGCGCGGCGAGCAGCGTCGAGCCGTGGTGGTCGGGAAGGCTGTTCGGGATGTCGGTCATGTCGGTTGTCCAGCGAAGCGATAGGTGGGAGAGTCGCCGGACGTCCGGCGCTTCGCCAGCGCGGTATCGCTATGGGTTGCGGCTTGCAACGCCTTATTCAGAGCAGACCCAGGGCCTTCATCACCGCCGACTGGTCGTAATAGGGCCGCTCGCAGACGATCTTGTCGCTGCCCGGCGCAAATTCGAAAGTCGCGGCCATGCGGATGCGGAAGGCCTTGCCGGTCGGTTCGATCGTACGGAGACCGAGCTTCAGCGGTCCCAGATGCGTGCCCGTCAGCCAGAATTCGACGAGCACCGCGTTCGTGCTTTCGTCGGCCGCGATGGCGATCACCTCGTTCGCCTGATCGGGAAAGGGTTCGCGCGACGTAGCGAAATAGGACCGCACGGCGGCCTCACCGTCGAAGACGGTGCCGGGACCGAGCAATTCATAGCGAGGATGCTCGAAGGTCGCGAGGACGCCGTCCCAGTCGTGCGTGATCTCAAGCGCCATATGGCGGCGGACGGTTTCGATACGCGCTTCGTTCAGGTCGCTCATCGAACCTCTCCTTATGCGAAGGCCTTCGTCTTTCTCAGCAACTGATATGCCTGAACGACCTCGCCGAGTCTCGCCTCGAAACTGCGATCGCCGCCATTCCGGTCGGGATGATATTTGCGGACGAGCTCGCTGTAACGGCGACGGAGCGCCGCGCGGTCGGCGTTGGCGGGCAGCGCCAGCAATTGCATCGCGGCATGCTCTTCGCGCGTCAGGCCGGGGTTGGCCGCCTCGCGCCGCGCTTCGTCCATTCGCTGGCGGAAGCGCGCACCGAGCGCGTCCATCGGATCCTTGAAGTCGGCCCAGCGCGGCGGCAAGTCGGCGCTGCCCGCGGGCCGGAACGCGCGGCTTTCGGTCTCCCAGCCGGCGGTTGGCGACTGCGCCGCCATGATCTGGTCGGCGGTCATGCCTTCGAAGAAATTATAGCCCGCGTTGAATTCGCGGACATGGTCGAGGCACAGAAAGCGGTAGGGAGGGGGCCCATCGGGCGACCGGTGCTGAGACACGGGCGCGCGAAATTCCCCGGGTTCGCGGCAACCGGGCACGGCGCAAGGGGCGTCGCGCGGAACGCGGCCATGGAATCGGGGGGAGCGGGGGCTTGTCATGCGGAACGTCCGCCTCCAACATGGGGGCATGACACAAAAAGGTCCAGTCCAACGCGAAATGGAAGACATGCTGACCGCCGCTTTCCCGGATGCCAGCTTCATCCTCAGCAACGACAGCGCGAAACATCACGGCCATGCGGGCGACGATGGCAGCGGCGAGTCGCATTTCAGCCTGACCATCGAATGGTCGGGCTTTGCGGGCCAGAACCGCGTCGCGCGTCAGCGTGCGGTGAACAGGGCGCTGGGCGACTTGCCGGGCCAGCGCGTCCACGCGCTTGCGATCAAAGCGAGCGCGCCGGGGGAGGGGTGATGCCATCCAAGGTCAATCTCGCTGAAGCCTTCGGCAGTTTTCACGATCATTGGAATCCGCGGATCGCGGGTGACATCAACGATTTTCAGGTCAAGCTGGTCAAGCTCGACGGCAAGTTCGATTGGCATCACCATGAGGTCGAGGACGAGCTTTTTCTCGTCGTGGCCGGCCGGATGAAGATGGCTTTCCGTGGTCGCGACGTGATCGTCGAGCCGGGCGAATTCATCATCGTGCCCCACGGCGTCGAGCATTGCCCCGAGGCGCTGGACGGCGAGTGCCATGTGCTGCTGCTAGAACCCGGTTCGACACGGAACACGGGCAATGTCGAAACCGGTAAGACCCGAAGAACCTTGGAAAGGCTCGATTGATGTTTACCGTCATCACCCCCTCGACGCACGACATCGGCGCATTCGACGTGCGACGCACCTTGCCGAACAAGGAGCGGACGATGGTCGGCCCCTTCATCTTTGTCGACCAGTTCGGCCCGGCGCATTTCGACATCGGGCAGGGAATGGACGTGCGGCCGCATCCGCATATCAATCTGTCGACTTTGACCTACCTCTTTGAAGGCGCGATCGACCATCGGGACAGTCTCGGCACCTATGCGACGATCCGGCCCGGCGCGTGCAACCTGATGACGGCGGGGCGCGGCATCGTTCATTCCGAGCGTACGCCGCAGGCCGAGCGCACCACCGGGTCGCCGATCTCGGGCATGCAGACATGGCTCGCTCTGCCCGACGGCAAGGAAGAAATCGATCCGGCCTTCGAACATGTCGCGGCCGACGATCTCCCGCTTGTCGAGGATGGTTCGGTATCGGCGCGGGTGATCATGGGCAGCCTATGGGGTGCGACCGCCCCGACGACGCAGCAGGCCGCGACGATCTATGCCGATATCCTGATGAATGCCGGTTCCAGTTTGCCGATCGAGGCTGAAGCCGACGAGCGCGCGGTGGTGGTCGCGATGGGCGATGCGCGCCTCGATGGCCAGGCGCTCGACCGGTACAGCCTCTATATCCTAAAGCCTGGGCAGGCGATGACGTTGCGGGCGGATACCGATGCGCGCGTGATGCTCCTCGGCGGCGAGGCTTTCGTGACGCCGCGCCATCTATGGTGGAATTTTGTCAGCTCCTCGCGTGACCGGATCAACGAGGCCAAGAACGACTGGAAAGAGCGAAGATTCCCGCTGGTTCCGGGCGACAGCGCGGAATTCATCCCGTTGCCGGGGATGCCCACGCCTCCGCCGCCTCGTTGAGGCCCGCTCCTGCACTGTCTTTCGGGCCCGTGTGTCGCCCGATACAAGGTGGCTTGCCAGCTTCGCCGATCCCCGCCATCTGGTTTTGAAAAGCAACTTAAGGAGCGGATGATGGACGGCGATTTCGAGCAGGTTCGGGTGAAACTGTCTACGGGGGTCGAACTCGACGTCGTCGATGTCGGACCAAGGGATGCTCCCGCGCTGATCTTTCTCCACGGCTTCCCCGAATCGCATCGTACCTGGCGCTTCCAGTTGCCGCATTTTTCGGACCGCTTTCGCTGTATTGCGCCCGATCAGAGGGGCTATCGCGGATCATCGAAGCCGCTGGGCGCCGAATCCTATACGCCCGACAAGCTGATCGCCGATATCTTCGCGCTCGCCGACGCGCTGGGTGTCGGCGAGTTCACGATCGTCGGCCATGATTGGGGCGGGGCGATCGCCTGGGGCGTGGCGCTGGGTGGGCAGCCCGGCGGGCTGCATCCCGCCTGGGCCGGGCGCGTCCAGCGGGCGGTGATCGCCAACGCGCCGCATCCCGGAATCTTTCAGCGCCTGCTCCTCACCGATCCGGGGCAGCGCGCGGCGAGCCAGTATATCCGAACCTTTCGCGATCCCGCGAGCGATGTGATCATCGAGGAGCATGGTATCGCCGGCATCCTGGCACACGCTTTCGCGGGGCGCGTGCCGAGCGGCGGGATCCAGCCGCCCGACGAGATCGCCCGACTGCTCAAGGATTGGGAAGATCGCGACACCTGCCGGGCGATGATCAACTGGTATCGCGGTTCGCCGGCGAACGTACCGGCGATGGACGAACCTTATGACGCGCCGGCGGCGGCACCCTTTCCGAAACTGACGATCCCGACGCTCGTCGTCTGGGCGCTGGACGATGTCGCGCTGCCGCCGAGCAATCTCGACGGGATGAGCGAACTGGTGCCGAACGTGACGATCGTGAAGGTGCCGGGCTGTGGTCACTTCGTCCCGTGGGAAGACCCCGGCGCCGTCAATGCAGCGATGGACGTGTTTCTTTCGGAAGACTGATCACGCAAGCGCCTTTTTGCCTCGTTTCCGGGATAAAAAGGTGGCGGGCGGCAAGATCCGATGCCGCCCGCCGGGAGGGGTCTCGTGGTGGTGCGACCAGGCCCACCAGGGTCGTGCATTCTGCAGCCGACCAGGGGTGCTTGGCCGACGTCCCCGGAAATTGGAGGGGCGATTTAACCATATGATTCGCCCGGATTGCAGGCTTTCAGATTCTCCCATCTTTGCCATATTCCGGTCATGGACGTGGGGCGACTCAAGACGGCCTCGATCGTCGACAGGATCGATGGCCCTAGTGACTGGACGATCGAACGCGACGTCCATGTGCTGACCTTGCACGAAGCGGGAAGCTATCATTATCTGGAAACATGGCTTGACGGGCGGCGTACGTCGCTCGGCGACCCCCTGCCGGGGGAGATGTGGCTTGCGCCAGCCAATCGGATTTTCGCCGCCGCGGCGCAGGGCGGCGCCGTCCGCTATCGGGTGGTGGAAATCCCGGCGGAGTTATTGACGGTTGCCAAGGACGCGCGGGTAATCGCGGCGCACGAGGATGCGGCCCTGGCAGCGTTGGTCCGGGCGCTGGGCGCGGGTGACGATGCGGCAGCCGATCCGCTGCTCGCCGCGATCGCTGAGACGCTCGACGGCGGCGTGATGCGCTTCCCCGCGACGGCGGACATATCGCGGCGGCTCGACAATCTGATGACATTCATCGAACCACGGATCGAAACACATCTGACGGTCGAGGATATGGCGGCGGAGGCGGGCATGTCGGTCAATAGCCTGATCATCCACTTCGCCCGAGCGACCGGGCGGACGCCCGCGCAATATCTGCTCAACCAGCGCTTGCGCCGCGCGCGCTGGTTCCTGATGAACCGGCCGCTCAGCGTCGCCGAAATCGCCTTTGCGACCGGATTTTCGAGTCACGCGCATTTATGTGCGGCCTTCCGGAACAAGCTGGGTATATCTCCCGGGGCCTGGCGTCGTCAGGCGACGAAGGAGGGGCTATTGTGAGCCGCAACGATCTGTTCCGCGCGCGCAGCGGTCACGGCCATGCGCCGGTCACCAATATCGAACTTTTCTTCGACCTCGTCTTCGTCTTTGCGATCACGCAACTGTCACACGCGCTGCTCGAACATCTGAGCTGGCTTGGCGGCTTGCAGATATTGCTGCTTCTTTTTGCGGTATGGTGGGTGTGGATATTCACCACCTGGGTCGCAAACTGGCTCGATCCCGACCGGGCGAACGTCCGGTTGATGCTGATTGCGCTGATGATGGGCGGACTCGTGCTGTCGAGCACGATTCCTCAGGCGTTCGGCAAGAACGGCTGGCTGTTCGCCGCGGCCTATTGCTCGATGCAGATCGGGCGAACATTCTACATGATCTGGGCGAGCCGCGGCATTCATGATGGTCGCGCCCGCAATTTCACGCGGATCGCCTTCTGGCATTTCCTGTCGCTGCCTCTGTGGGTTGCCGGCGCGCTGGCAACGCCGGAGCAGCGCCTGTTCCTTTGGGGTGGCGCCCTGCTTGTCGATTACATGGGACCCGTCACCTTCTTTCCGACGCCGGGTCTCGGGCGCTCGAAGGGGCATGACTGGGATATTTCTGGCGCGCATATGGCGGAACGCTGTGCGCTGTTCATCATCATCTCGTTGGGCGAAGGCGTTCTGATCACCGGGGCGACCTTCGCAAGCCTGCCGCAGGACGGTATCCACTGGCTTGCCTTCGCGACCTGCTTCCTGGGGTCGGCGGCGCTCTGGTGGCTCTATTTCGATACAGGTGCCGTCCGCGGGAGCGAGCGGATCGAGGCGAGCGAACAGGCAGGACTGATCGCGCGCAACGCCTACACCTATTGGCATATCCCCATCGTCGCTGGCCTCGTCGTCTCGGCGGTCGCCGACGAGATGCTGCTGATGCACCCCTATGGCCATATCGAGCCGGCGTTTCTCGCGGTCACGATCGGCGGTTCGTTGCTGTTCCTGATCGGCAACATGGGTTTCAAGAAAGCCACGAACGATCGCTCGCTGCCGCCGTTTTCGCACATGATCGGTTGCGTGTTGCTGGTCGCGGTCGGCGCCGCGGCCTGGTTCCTCCATTGGCAGCCGATCGCGCTGGGCATGGCGGCTTTCGCGGTGCTGGTGTTCACCGCGATATGGGAATGGGGAAGCTATCATGGCGGATGGCGCCGCTGGGCGCCGTGGTTTGGCCGGTTCGGGGCCGCTGACGCATAGTCTGTTCGTGGGGGAGAAACAGGATCGTGTCACATACCACCATCATGCTGATCGCCGGGCTCGCGCTGTTGATCGCGATGCGCATTCTCATCCGCGACAAGGGGCGTGCGACGAGGGTCTTTCTCGCCCTGTGGTTGCTCGTATCGATCGGCAACCTGCTCGTCGGCGTGCTGTCGGCCGGCTATGGCTGGGGTGAGGAAGGGGGGGTCTGGCTGATCGTCTTTGGCGTTCCCGCCGCCTTCGCGATGATCGCGGCGCGTATCGGACGTTAGGGTCGGGACCCTAATTTGCGGGGCCGATCAGACACCCGCTCGCACCGGCATAGCGTGCGCTGCGCGACGCGAGCAGGGGAACGCTGCCGGTGACGGTCTTCGTTGCCGGATCGTCGCTCAGCGACACGATTTCCATCCCAGGCTCGAAGTCGGTCTGACAGCTATCGAGGCTGCGGCCCTGAACATAGCGGCAAGAACAGCCGACGCGAGCGGCATAGGCGGACCCCAGTTCGGCCTGCGCCTTGAACGATGGGAATTTCCAGACCAGGAAAATCGCGAGCAGGACGCCAAAGCCGATTACCCATGGCAGCCAGCCGCCGCTCTTGCCGTCCCGCCGCCGCCGTCCGCGCAGATGCGGCGGCACATCGGGGGGCGGCGCTGACGGTTTCTGGTCTGCCGTTGCCGGATCGGGCGGGTTGGTGTTAGTCACGCCAGTCATGATCACGAAAAAAGCCATGCTGGCAAGTGCCGCTCTCGTCCTGCTGGGAGGCTGGTCGCTGACGCATGCGGCGGGGCAGGGCAGTATCGCCCCTGCGGCGCCGGGCCCGACCTTCGGCGCCTCGCTCGACGACGTGCGGGCTGTCGATACGTCGCAGGCGCTGCCGGCGCTCGATCCGGCGATCAAGGCCAAGGCCGATGCGCTCTTCGCAGACGCCAGCGACGTGGGCGAAACTCGCGCGCTTTATGTCCTGCGCGACGGCAAGCCGATCTATGAGCGGTATGGCGAGGGTTTCGGCCCGAATTCGAAGCTTATCAGTTGGTCGATGGCGAAGAGCATCACCGCGGTTCTTGCGGGAATCATGGTGTCCGACGGCCAATTGTCGCTCGACAGCCCGGCGCCGGTGGCTGCGTGGGAGCGGAGTGGAGATCCTCGGGGCGCGATCACACTTCGCAACCTGCTCCATATGGCGTCGGGCCTCGAGCATGTCGAAACCGGCAATCCGGTGTGGGAGGGCGATACGGTCGATATGCTCTTTGGCGCCGGCGCACAGGATATGGCGAGCTTTGCCGAAGCAAAGCCGGCGGCCGCGCGCCCGGGCGAGCTATTCAACTACAGCTCGGCGACCAGCGTCATTCTTTCCGACATACTGACCGATACGCTCACCCCTTCGCAAAATCCCGACGCGCGGCGGGAGGCGATGCGCGAATTTATCCAGGGCCGGCTTGCCGAACCGCTTGGGATGACCAGTCTGACGCCTGAGTTTGACGCGCACGGTACGATGATCGGTGGGTCGATCATGCACGCTACCGCCCGTGACTATGCAAAATTTGGGGAGTTCCTGCGCAATCGCGGCGTCGTCAACGGCCAGCGGCTGCTGCCCGAAACCTGGATGCGTTTCATGCTTTCACCCTCGCCGAACGACGCCGGCTATGGTGGGCATATCTGGTTGAATCGCAGCCGGCCTGCGGGCGCCGACGCCGCGCTTTGGCCGGACCGCGGTCCGAACGATCTTTTCGCCTGCATCGGTCATCAGGGGCAATATATCATCGTGTCGCCGTCGCAGCGGGTGACGGTCGTGCGGTTGGGCATCACCAGGGACGACGAATTTCCTGCCCTTCGCCGTCACCTCGCCGACCTGCTCGCGGCGCTCTGATTTTCCGTCAGCCCTACAGCAAGAATTCCCCGACCAGCGTTGTGACGCAGCGGCCAGTCAGTTCGACCTGATCGTCGATCAGGCGACAGCCGATATGACCACCGCGCGTGCTGGCCTGCCAGGCGGCGAAATGATCACGGCCGAGGCGCGTTGCCCAATAGGGGGCGAGAACGCAATGCGCCGACCCCGTCACCGGATCCTCGTCGATCCCGCCGCCGGGCACGAAGACGCGGCTCACCACGTCGGCCCCCGACGGATCGCCCGCGCCCGGTGCGGTTGCGATGTACATGCGGTCGCCCCCGGATTTGAGCGCCGCGAAGTCGGGCGTCAGCGCGCGAACTTCCGCGGCGCTACGATAGGCGATCAGCGCGTAACCGCCATCGTGCCACAGCATTTCGACCACATCGCCGCCGACCGCTGTCGCCACGTCGGGCATCGCCTTCGCTTCCGCGCGATAGGCGGGCAGCAGCATGCGATAGTCATTCTCGTCGCCCCCGCGCATCACTTGCAGGATGCCGGCCTTGCGCGTCCGGAAGCGCATTTCGTTGCGCCAGGCCGCGTGCGAC
Source organism: Sphingopyxis sp. (assembly GCF_016793825.1). Classification (GTDB taxonomy): domain Bacteria; phylum Pseudomonadota; class Alphaproteobacteria; order Sphingomonadales; family Sphingomonadaceae; genus Sphingopyxis. Next base: position 112,359 of record NZ_JAEULM010000033.1, on the reverse strand, counting down.
AACAGCACATGCCCGCTCGCCAGCGTCGCATGGCCGCAGAGCGCGACTTCGACGGTGGGGGTGAACCAGCGCAGTTCATAATCGGCCTCGCCACTCTCGTCGGCAACGAGAAAGGCGGTTTCGGAGAGGTTGTTCTCGGCCGCGATCGCCTGCAGCATCGCGTCGCTCATCCATTCCTCCAGCGGCATGACCGCGGCGGGATTGCCGGCGAAGGGTCGGTCGGCAAAGGCGTCGACGCGCGTGATGGGAAGCGAGCGGAGAGCACTCATGGGTAGAGAAGTCCTTTCGTCCAGCCGTCGCCTTCGCGCACATACAGGGTGCGCTCGTGCAGACGATGTTCGCGGTCTTGCCAGAATTCGATCCGTTCGGGCGTGACGCGCCAGCCCGACCAACGGGGTGGTCGCGGGACATCCTGCCCCTCGAACCGCGCCTGCATCTCGGCAAAGCGCGCCTCGAAGGTCGCGCGGTTGTCAAGAGGGCGCGACTGGTCGCTGGCCCAGGCGCCAAGCTGGCTGTCGCGGCTGCGGGTTGCGAAATAGGCGTCGGCCGTGGCGGCATCGACGGGCGCGACCGCGCCTTCGACGCGGATCTGGCGCCGAACCGACTTCCAGTGAAAAAGCAGCGCGACATGTGGGTTCGCTGCCAGTTCGCCGCCCTTGCGGCTGTCGAGATTGGTATAGAAGACGAACCCGTCCGGCCCGTGCCCTTTCAGCAGCACCATGCGCAGCGACGGGTGGCCGTCGGGGCTGCTGGTCGCAAGAGCCATTGCGTTGGCATCGTTGAGCTCGCTGGCGCGAGCTTCGGTGAACCATGCGGCGAATTGGGCAAAGGGATCGTCACTCATGCGCGCGTCATAATGCGCCCGGGGGTAATGGTCGAGGTTCATCGCATCCTCGTCATGCCGCTATGCTGGCGGGATGGACCTTGACCGACCTTTGCGTTGTTCCCACATCGCGCGCTAATCAGGCCTTCACGGCCAGTCACTTATCGGGCTACAGGAGCAAGATGGCCGATCCTTATTCCACCCTGGGCGTTGCGCGAACTGCAAATGAAGCGGAGATCAAATCCGCCTATCGCAAGCTTGCCAAGGAGCTCCACCCCGACAAGAACAAGGACAATCCCAAGGCGTCGGAGAAGTTTTCCGACGTCACCAAGGCGTATGACCTGCTGTCCGACAAGACGAAGCGGGCGCAGTTCGATCGCGGAGAAATCGATGGCGAGGGCAATCCCGCCATGCCTTTCGGCTACGGCGGCGGAGGCGGCGGATTTCGCGGCGACCCGCGCGGCGGTGCGCAGGGCGGCTTTGGCGGCTTCGGGAACGAGGGCGCCGACTTCGGCGATATCTTCGAGGGATTGTTCAGCGGGCGCGGCGGCGGTGGCGGACCGTTCGGCGGCTTTGGTGGCCGCGGCAACGCGCCGCCCGCCAAGGGAGCGAATGTCGCCTATCGTCTGTCGGTTTCCTTCGTCGATGCCGCAACGCAGGCGATGCAGCGCATCACGCTGGCCGATGGCAAGACGATCGACCTGAAGCTTCCGGCCGGCGTCGAAACGGGTACGCAGATGCGCCTCGCGGGCAAGGGGCAGGCAGGCCCGGGCGGCCATGGCGACGGGATCGTGACGATCGCCGTCAAGGATCATCCTTTCTACGAGCGCGAGGGCGACAATATCCGGCTCGATCTGCCGATCACGCTGAACGAAGCGGTCAAGGGCGCGAAAATCAAGGTGCCGACCGTCGATGGACCCGTCATGCTGTCGGTCCCTGCGGGATCGACCTCCGGCAAGGTGATGCGCCTGAAAGGCAAAGGGTTCAGCCAGAAGGCCGGTGGCCGCGGCGACCAGCTCGTCCGGTTGATGGTCGATCTGCCGCCCGACGACCACGAGCTTGCAAAGCTGGTTGAGGCGTGGACCGACGCGCGCGCGGTCCGGGCGGACCTTGGCGTGTGATGCGTGGCTGAGCCAAGCGAGAAAAAGATCGTCGCCGCGCTGGAGCGCGAGGTGGCCGTTGAAGTCGGCCAGGAGTTTCTTGCCGAAGGGCATTCGCCGCATTCGCCCGAAGCGCGCGCCGAACGGGCGAAGCGCGTCAAATTGCGCGCGCGGGCGCAGGGCGTCCTCGAACGGGGTCGCGACACGCTGGGGCCGGGAACGCGGGCGTTCCGAATTCTGCGCCGCGTCGTTGTCGGTACCTATACCGACGGTTTCATCCATGCGGGGAATCTGGCCTATCTTGCGTTGATCGCGCTTTTTCCGTTCTTCATCCTTGTTGCCGCGGTGCTGAGCCTGCTGGGCGGCAGTTCCGGCGGCGAAGCGGCGATCGAGGCCGTCTTCTCGCTGATGCCACCTTCCGTCGCAAAAGCGCTCGCGGGGCCGATCCGGGAGGTCATGAGCGCGCGCACCGGCATTTTCCTGTGGATCGGGGCGCTCGTCGCGTTGTGGACGGTGGGCAGCTTCATCGAGACGATGCGCGACATTCTGCGCCGTGCCTATGGCACGCATTTCAGCCGTGGTTTCTTCCATTACCGCCTGCTGTCGATTGGGATCATCACCGGCGCGGTCGTCCTGATGATCCTGTCGTTCAGTATGCAGGTGCTGATCGTCGGGATCGAGCAGTTCATTGCGCGCGTCCTCCCGCCCGCCTATCAGTCGGCAGGAACCGTCGCGATCTCGCGCGGCGTGTCGGGTTTCGGCCTGTTCCTTGCGATCTATCTGCTCTTCTATTCGCTGACCCCGTCCAAATACCGGCGGCGGCAGTTCCCCAAATGGCCGGGTGCACTGTTCACGACGCTGTGGTGGATAGCGGTCACCCTTGCGCTTCCGCCCTTGCTCGCCAGCCTGCTCAGCTATGACGCGACCTATGGCAGCCTTGCGGGGGTGATGATCGCGCTGTTCTTTTTCTACCTCGTCGGATTGGGTATGGTGGTTGGCGCCGAACTCAATGCAGCCTTGGTGGAGGTTGAGGATTTGGGACACGACGCTATTGGGCGCATCGACGACATCATTATCGAAGACAAAAAGGCCGGAGAAGAAAAATGACGGGTCTGATGAAGGGCAAACGCGGGCTGATCATGGGTCTTGCGAACGACAAGTCGCTCGCCTGGGGCATCGCGAAGGCGTTGCACGCGCATGGCGCGGAACTCGCGATCAGCTATCAGGGCGAAGTGATGGAAAAGCGGGTGAAGCCACTTGCCGACCAGCTTGGCTGTGATTTCCTGATCGATTGCGACGTCAGCGATATGGACAATCTCGATGCGGCCTTTGCGACGCTTGCCGCGCGCTGGCCGACGATCGATTTCGTTGTCCATGCGATCGGCTATACCAACAAGGAGGCGCTGCGCGGTCACTATGCCGAGGTGACGCTCGACGATTTCCTGATGACGATGAACATCAGCGTCTACAGCTTCACTGCGGTCGCCAAACGCGCGGCGGCGATGATGACGCCCTTCGATCCCGAAACCGGCGCGGGTGGCGGGTCGCTGCTGACGCTCAGCTATTATGGTGCCGAGAAGGTGATCCCGCATTACAACGTCATGGGCGTCGCGAAATCGGCTCTGGAGACGAGCGTCAAATATCTCGCCAACGACTACGGTCCGCAGGGGGTGCGCGTGAACGCGATCTCGGCCGGCCCGATCAAGACGCTCGCCGCCTCGGGAATCGGCGACTTCCGCCTGATCCTCAAGTGGAACGAGCATAATGCCCCGCTGCGCCGCAACGTCACGATCGACGATGTCGGCGGATCGGCGCTCTATTTGCTGAGCGACCTCGCGTCGGGCGTCACCGGCGAAACACACCATGTCGACGCGGGCTATCACACCGTCGGCATGAAGCAGGAAGATGCCCCGGATATCGCGCTTGCCTGACGACTTCGTTATCCGCGCCGCGACGGCGGCGGATGCCGATGCCATCGACGGGATCGTTCGTGCCGCCTTTGCCGAAACCGAATTCGGCGATCAGGGCGAGGCTGAACTGGTGCGGATGCTGGAGGCGGACGGCGATATCGTGGTTTCGCTGGTTGCCGAACGCGATGGTTCGGTTATCGGGCACGCTCTGTTCAGCCGGATGACGGCGGAAGCGGATGGTGCGCCGTTGTCGGCGGCCGGGCTGGCGCCAGTGTCGGTCGCGCCAGGATCGCAGGGGCAAGGCATCGGCGGCGCCCTGATCCGTGCTGGCAGCGATCGCTTGCGCGCGGATGGTGTTGCGATCGCCTTTGTCCTCGGCGACACCGGCTATTATTCCCGTTTCGGCTATTCCGCCGAACTCGCGGCGCGCTTTGCGTCGCCCTTTGCCGGGCCGCATTTCATGGCAATGATGCTGGACAGCGAGGCGATATGGCCGCAAGGCGGCCGCGCCGAATACGCGCCCGCATTCGACCGCTTGGGGTAGGATATGAGTTTCAACAGCTTTGGGCGCATCCTGCGCTTCACGACCTGGGGGGAAAGTCACGGCCCCGCGCTCGGCGCCGTCGTCGATGGCTGCCCGCCGCGGCTCTCGCTATCCGAAGGCGATATCCAGCCCTATCTCGACCAGCGCCGCCCCGGCCAGTCGCGCCACACGACGCAGCGGCAGGAACCCGACCAGGTGCGTATCCTGTCAGGGGTGTTCGAGGGCAAGACGACGGGTACGCCGATCAGTCTGATGATCGAGAATGTGGATCAGCGGTCGAAAGACTATGGCGAGATTGCGCAGGCCTATCGGCCCGGCCACGCCGATTATGCCTATGACGCCAAATATGGCATCCGCGACTATCGCGGCGGCGGGCGGTCGAGCGCGCGGGAAACCGCGGCGCGTGTTGCGGCAGGCGGTGTCGCGCGGCTGGTGATCCCGGAGGTGCAAATCCATGCCTGGGTGGCCGAGATCGGCGGAGATGCGATCGATCCTGCGAACTTCGACCTTGAAGAAATTGATCGCAATCCTTTTTTCTGCCCCGATGCGGCTACGGCGCAGCGCTGGGAAGGGTTGATGGATGCCGCGCGCAAATCGGGCAGTTCGCTCGGCGCGGTGATCGAATGTGCGGCAAGCGGCGTTCCCGCCGGCTGGGGGGCGCCGATCTATGCCAAGCTCGACAGCGACCTCGCCGCCGCGATGATGGGGATCAACGCCGTGAAGGGTGTCGAGATCGGCGCCGGCTTCCACGCGGCACGGCTGCGCGGCGAAGAAAACGCCGATCCCATGCGTCCTGCAACCGATGGCAGCAACCGCCCCGATTTCCTTTCGAACAATGCCGGCGGTATCGCGGGCGGTATCTCGACGGGCCAGCCAGTGATCGTGCGCGTCGCGTTCAAACCGACCAGTTCGATCCTCACGCCGGTGCCGACGATCAACAAGGCGGGTGAAGCAGCGGACATCGTCACCAAGGGTCGTCACGATCCCTGTGTGGGCATTCGTGGCGCACCGGTGGTCGCGGCGATGATGGCGTTGGTTCTGGCCGATCACAAGCTGCTGCATCGCGCCCAATGCGGCTGACAGCGGCCTGCCTGTCCTGAGTTCGCATCATCGATTGCCCGCGGCGGATCAGCCTGTTACCCCCGCCCGATAAGGACCCGCCGCGACGGGACAGGGGAGTGATTTGATGGAACGCCGCCTCACATTATATATTCTGATCGGCATGATCCTCGGGGTCATCGTCGGCTATGCGGTTCGGGTCACCGTTCCTGCCGACAGCGAGGCCTTTACCTATTGGCTGCGCAGTTTCACCCTGCTTTCGACGATCTTCCTCAACCTGATCAAGCTGATCGTCGCGCCGCTGATCCTGGGAACGCTGATTGCGGGCATCGCGCATATGGGCGACAGCGCCGCCCTTGGCCGCATCGGAACGCGCGCCATTGCCTGGTTCATTCTTGCCAGCCTGATCTCGATCAGTCTCGGCCTGCTTCTGGTCAATTTCTTCGAACCGGGCGCGGGGTTGAACCTGACCGTCGGTGCCCATTCGATTGCCGAGGTGGGCGAGGTCAAGAAGCTCGACCTGTTCGAATTCATCGAACATGTGTTTCCGAAGAATATCTTTCAGGCGATGGCGGAAAACAACGTCCTCCAGATCCTGGTCTTTTCCCTGTTCGCGGGCGTCGGCCTGACCGCCATCGGCGAAAAGGGCAGGCCGCTGGTGCGCGGCGCCGAGGCGCTTGCCGAACTCATGCTCCAGATCACCGGTTATGTCATGCGACTGGCGCCGATCGCGGTGTTCGGCGCGCTGGCGGGCGTGGTTGCGAAATACGGCCTCGGGATCCTTGCGACCTACACCGAGCTCGTGACCGAATTTTATCTGTCGCTCATCGTCTTGTGGGCGCTGCTGCTTGGTATCGGCGCGATCTTCCTGCGCCGCCGTATCGTCCAGTTGATCCGCTATGTGCGCGAACCGTTGCTCATTGCCTTCTCGACCGCGTCGTCGGAAGCCGCGATGCCGAAACTGTTCGAGCAGCTCGACCGGTTCGGCGTGCCGCGCCGGATTTCGGGGTTCGTACTGCCGCTGGGATACAGCTTCAATCTCGACGGATCGATGATGTACGCCAGCTTCGCGACGATCTTCATCGCGCAGGCCTATAATATCGAACTGTCGATGACGCAGCAGATCCTGATCCTGCTGACCTTGATGGTCTCTTCGAAGGGGATCGCGGCGGTGCCGCGGGCGAGCCTGGTGGTGATCACTGCGACGCTCGCGATGTTCGACCTGCCGATCGAAGGAGTCGCGCTGATCTTTGCGATCGACCAGTTCCTCGACATGGGCCGTACCGCGACGAACGTCGTCGGGAATGCCGTGGCGACCAGCGTCATCACCAAATGGGAAGGGATGCTCGAAGAGCCCGAACCGGCGGAAGCCGAACGGCCCCACGCCCCCGCCCACACGTCGCATCACGGTGCGCGCGGGCTGGAACTTCAGGAAGACATGGTCACCGATAAGCGGACCCCGCCGACCGACGCCTGATCGCGGACGCTATTCTTCGCGAACGCCGTTCGGGCGATCGACGCGCGGTGCGCGGCCGTGAGGTGCGCTGCGCGGCTCGGGCGCGCTGCGGACCGCCGGTGGTGCGCTGCGCTCCACGGGACGGGACGGGGCGGCCTGCTGGGTCGGCGCGGGGCGATAGGCGTCCGGACGCCCGGTGGGGGCCCGTTGAGGCGTACGTCCGGCCTCGGGATTGCGCGGCGTCCAGTTGCGCGGCGGGCGCTGCCCGACTGGCGGCGCGTTGAATACCTCGCCCGGTTCGGTCGCGGGCGTATTGCCGCGCGGCGGACGCGGGCGCGCATAGTTGCCGTCGCCCTGCGGCGGCCGCTGTGGCCGGCCGGCCCCGGGGCGATCGGGGCGTCCGGGATTGTTAGCGGAGGGCGGGGCGCCATTGCCTGTGCCGGGGGCGGGTGGTCGTGTTCCATATCGTCCATCGCCGTTGCCGCGGCCGGGACCGTTCCAGTGACCATCGCCGCGGCCGCCATGGTATTTCCACCACGCCCGGCGACCACCCCAATAGTTCAGATATTGGCCGCGCAGCGGATAACGGTTGTTATAGCTGTCGAAGAGCCACAGGCCCGATCCGGGGTAATAATAATTGTCGTACCAGCCGCCGCCAAAGCCGATGTTGACGAAGCCCGCGCCATAATCCGATGAGTCATAGCAGTCATAGCCATAGCCGTCGTCGTAGGCGTAACCGTCATAGTCATAGTAATTGGCGCCATAGCGCGAGATGCAGTCGCCGCCCGAAGCATAGCTCGTGCCATAGACATCGCCATAATAGCAGCCGCCCAGCGTCGCCGTGGCGATGGCCGCGAGTGCGACAGAGAGGGGGTGTCTGAAACTCCTGGCCCGGAAACGCTTCGCCATGACTTTGTCCTTCAGGGTGCAAACGGATGCGACCCGCTATCTTGCCATTGGATTGCATGAGTCGAGTTGAATTTGCGGTGAATGGAGTCCGGCAGCGGGACAGGCCTTACTTGCATTGATGTCAGCAGTTCTATAGCCACCGGGCGATCGCAACAACCGACGAGGTCGCCCCGATGAACGCCCCCGCGAAACCCTATTGGTCGGAGGGTCGTTTCGGCCCCGACACGGCGCATTGGCTGCCGCGCAATCCCGATGCGGTGCTGGACCATATTCCGGGCGAAGACGGCATGCCGGTCATCGGCAACACGCTCGAACAGCTTCGCGATTATCCGGGCTTTACGCGGCGGATGGTCGCGAAATACGGCCGTGTGTACCGCAACAACAGCTTTGGCGGGCGCAGCGTGGCGTTGCATGGGCCCGAGGCGAACGAACTGGTGATGTTCGACCGCGACAAGATCTTCTCGTCCGAGCAGGGGTGGGGACCGGTGCTCAACCTGCTGTTTCCGCGCGGGCTGATGCTCATGGATTTCGAAAAGCACCGGGCGGATCGCAAGGTGCTGTCGGTTGCTTTCAAGCCCGAACCGATGCGCCATTATGCGGACTCGCTCAACGAGGGGATCAGGGATCGTGTCCAGCAATGGAGCGGCAGGACATTCCAATTCTATCCGGCGATCAAGGAACTGACGCTCGACCTCGCGGCGACGAGCTTTCTCGGAATTCCATGGGGACCGGAGGCGGACAAGGTCAACAAGGCGTTCGTCGACATGGTGCAGGCGTCGATCGGCGTCGTGCGTCGCCCGTTGCCTTTCACGGCCATGGGCCGCGGCGCGAAAGGGCGCGCCTATCTGGTCGAATATTTCGGACGCATGGTGCCGGAGCGGCGGGACGGCGTGGGAGAAGATATTTTCAGCCAGATCTGCCGCGCCAAGGATGACGATGGCGAGTATCTGTCGGTCGACGCGATCGTCGATCACATGAATTTCCTGATGATGGCGGCGCATGACACCATCACCAGCTCGGTGACCTCGATGGTCTGGATGCTGGCGCAGCATCCCGAATGGCAGGATCGGCTGCGCGAAGAGATGCTGGGTGTCGCGCCGGCGGGCGAGGGGGTCGGGCACAACGGCCTTGGCGAACTGGAGCTCACCGAATGGGCGTTCAAGGAGTCGCTGCGGCTTGTTCCGCCGGTGCCCAGCTTTCCGCGCCGGGCGCTCAGGGATTTCGAATATGGTGGCTACCGGATTCCCGCCGGAACCAGCGTCGGGGTCAGTCCGTCCTTCACCCATATGATGGCGGAGCATTGGCCCGAGCCCGAGAAGTTCGACCCGATGCGCTTTGCGCCCGAGGCTGCGCGCGAGCGGCACAAATATGCCTGGGTGCCCTTTGGCGGCGGTGCGCACATGTGTCTGGGCCTGCACTTCGCTTACATGCAGGCGAAGATATTTTTCCACCACGTCGTGACGACGCATCGTATCGTCGTGCGCGATGGTTACGCGCCCGAATGGCAGGTGCTGCCGATTCCGCATCCCAAGGACGGGCTGACAGTGACGTTCGAACCGCTCTGATCTTTTATCTCCGCTTCGGCGACTTGCTGCCGGCGCCGCACCGCCTATCTTGGGGTTCCCGGATGGAGAGATTGTGGTCATGGTCTTTGCGTTGTTTCTCGTCGCCCTGATCGCTGCGATGATCTTTGCTCCCGAAACGCCGATCGCTGGCTGGCTGCATCGTCATCTGGTCGAGGAGCCGCTGCGGCTCTCCGCCCGTCTGGAGCGCAAGCATATCCTGTTCCTCGTCGTTGGAATGGTCGCGCTTCAGGGTTTCGCCATGACCCTGCCCGCCGAAATGGCGATGATCATGGCGTGGGATGTTACCGCCTATGTCGATGTGCTGATTGCCGGCTGGACGCTCTCCGCCTTTGCGCGCGCCCGTTCGATGCGGGCATGGATAGCCTTGCAGATCGGGCGGCTCTTGCCGCGCCGCGCGCGCATCCGGGCGCGGCGTATCCGGCGTGCAGTCCGGCCGCGCAGCGCCGCCAACGATGACGATCCTGCGTTTGTGGCCCTGTCACTGGCGGCGTGATGCCGGCCAGCCTCCGTCCCTATCTCGCCTGGTTTGCTGTCGCGGTATTGCTGACGCTGGGGGCAATCTGGGCGATGCAGTGGGTCCGCGCGCATCCGCAGCATTTCCCCGGCGCGCGCTTCGAGTTCGGCCAGCCGCAGGGCTGGGCCACGCATCGCAAGCTGATGGCGTTCACTGCGGACGACGCCGCCTGCTTCGCGGCTTTCGATCGTATCGGCGCGGGCTATGCGCGGCGGCCGGTGGTCGGCGTGGGGCAATGCCGCGCGAGTCAGCGTATGGTGTTGACCGGGAACCGCATGGTTCCCACGATGCGCCCCGCCAACGCCGCGCCGGGCTGCGCGGTGACTGCCGCGATGGCGTTATGGACCCGCGATGTGGTGCAACCGGCTGCCCGAAAATATTTCGGGCAAAAGGTCGTCGAACTCGAAAATCTTGGCAGTTACAATTGCCGCACGATCGCGGGGCGGAATGCGCAGAGTGAGCATTCGACCGCCAATGCGATCGATATCTCCGCCTTTGTCCTGGCTGACGGAACGCGGGTCGCGCTGATCAATGACTGGGCGCCCGGCGACAAGCGCAGCGAATTTCTCCACGAGGTCCGCGACGGATCGTGCGGCCTGTTCAGTACCGTGCTGTCACCCGACCATGATGCGGCGCACGCCGATCATTTCCATCTCGATATGGCAGTCAGGACCGCCGGCTGGTCGATCTGCCGCTGATCAGACGGTAAAGCTCTCTCCGCAGCCGCAGGCGCCCTTGGCGTTCGGGTTTGCGAACACGAAGCCGGCGGCGAAATCATCCTCGACCCAATCCATCGTACTGCCGATCAGGTACAGCACCGATGCGCCGTCGATATAGAAGGTGCCGCCTGGGGTTTCGATCTTCTCGTCGAACTTCTGCTCTTCGGTGACATAATCGACCGAGTAGGCGAGACCCGAGCAACCGCGGCGCGGGGTCGACAGCCGGACGCCGATCGCGCCTTCGGGGGCGGTCGCCATCAACTTTGCGATGCGGTCCTCGGCACCGGGCGTCAACGCGACGGCGGCGGGGCGGGCGCGGGATTTCGTTTCGATCATCACAGCATTCCCAGTTCAAGGCGCGCTTCGTCGCTCATATTCTGCGGCGACCAGGGCGGATCCCAGACGAGATTGACTTCGGCATCGCCGACCCCCGGTACCGCGCCGACCCGCAGTTCGACTTCGGCGGGCATCGATTCGGCGACCGGACAATGCGGCGTCGTCAGCGTCATCGTGATCATCACATGACCCTCGTCGATCTCGACGTTATAGATGAGGCCAAGATCATAGATATTGACCGGAATCTCCGGGTCATAAATGTCCTTGAGCGCGCCCACCACCGCTTCGTAGAGGTCGCCGCCGACGGCGTGCGGATCGGCTGCCGCCGGTTGCGCGGCGAGGAAACCTTCCAGATAGTCGCGCTTGCGTTCCAGCTTGGCGTCCATCGTTTCCGGCACCGGTTCGGCATCCGCGACCCGCGCCTTAGGCGGCGCCTCGACGCTGTCCACTTCCTCGACCCGAATCCTGGTCTCGCTCATTCGGTCCTCGCTCATCCGAAAATCCTCTCGACGCGGGCAAGGCCGTCGATCAGCGCCGCCACATCGTCTTCGTTGCTGTACATGCCAAAACTCGCGCGCGCGGTCGCGGGCACGCCGAGATGCTCCATCAGCGGCTGTGCGCAATGGTGCCCTGCGCGGATCGCGACCCCGCTTTCGTCCAAGATAGTGCCGATGTCGTGTGGATGAACCCCCGTCATCGCAAAGCTGACGATCCCGGCGCTGTTTTCCGGACCGAACACGGTGACGCTATTCCTGCGTGCCAGGGCTTCGCGCACTGTCCCGACCAACATGCATTCGTGCGCATGGATCGCGTCGACGCCGATGCTTTCAACATAGTCGACCGCCGCTGCGAGCCCGATCGCTTCAATGATCGCGGGCGTGCCTGCCTCGAAACGGGTGGGTGCGGGCGCGTATGTCGTACGTTCAAAGGTCACGCGGTCGATCATCGATCCGCCGCCCTGCCAGAGCGCCAGCGCCTCCAGCTTGTCGCTCCACAGCACGCCGATGCCGGTCGGGCCGTAGAGCTTGTGGCCCGAAAATACATAATAGTCGCAGCCGAGCGCGGCGACATCGACGGGCAGACGCGGCACCGCCTGGCACCCGTCGATCAGCAACTCGGCGCCGACGCGGTGCGCGAGTTCGCTTGCGCGCGCAACGTCGAGGGGGCTGCCGAGCACGTTCGAGACATGCGCGAAGGCGACCATCGTGTGTTCGGGGGTAAGCAGCTTCTCTGCGGCATCGAGGTTGATGCAGCCGTCGGTGGTCAGCGGGCAGACGTCGACCTGCCATCCCGCAAGCTGCCAGGGCACGATATTGCTGTGGTGCTCCAGCGTGGAGAGCAGCACACGCCCCTTGTTCGGATGTGAATAGGCGACAAGGTTGATCGCCTCGGTCGCGCCGCGCACGAACGCAACCTCGTTCTCGCGCGCGCCGATGAACGCCGCGATCCGCCGCCGCGCCGCCTCATAGGCGAGCGTCATGTCGGCCGAGCGAGCGTAAACGCCGCGATGCACGGTCGCATAATCGCGGCCCATCGCGGTCACCGTCGCATCGATCACGGCTTGCGGCTTTTGCGCGGTCGCGGCGGTGTCGAGATAATGCCAGCCGGGGGTCAGGCCGGGGAAGTCGGCGCGGACGTCGGGGAAGGTGCGCGCGGCGGTCGTGATGCTCACACCAGTTCTCCCAGCTTCGCGAGCGCGAGCGCGCGCAGCTTTTCCTCATCCTCGGCGCCGTCGAACACGCCTGCGACGAAAGCCTGCAACAGGATCTTTTTCGCTTCGGCCGGCGGCAAACCGCGCGACTGAAGGTAATAGAGCGCCATTGCGTCGAGTTCGCCGATCGCGCAACCGTGCGCGCATTTGACGTCGTCGGCGAAGATTTCGAGCTCGGGCTTGGCATTGGCGGTCGCGCTGCGATCCAGCAGCATCGCCTTCACATCCTGCTCGCTGTCGGTCTGCTGCGCATCGCGCGCGACGGCGACCTTGCCGAGATAGGTGCCCGTTGCCGTACCGCCGAGGACCGAGCGAACTGTCTGCCGCGACGTCGCGCCGCGCTCCGCATGGGTGACGGTGGTGACGATCTCCAGATTCTGTTCGCCGCCGCCGATCTGCGCCGCACCGAGCGTGAAATCGGCGCCTTCGTGCAGCGTCACCCCTAGTTCGATACGGCCATAGGCGCCGCCGATGTTGAGGACATGCAGCGCCGCGGTCGCGCCCTTGCCAAGCACGAGCTCGATCTGGCGGATGGTTCCTTCGTCCTGCACGATCGCGCGGCGAAAGTCGCCGCCCGCGGGCACGATGATGCTTTCAGGCGCGGGCAACGGCCACGTCGCAGTCACCGCGTCGATGTCGCTATAGCGCCACGCTTCGTCGCGCCGCGAGGGAAGGGCGCTCACGCTCAAGCTGCGATCTCCGCATAGCCTTCGCGTTCGAGTTCGAGCGCCAGTTCGGGGCCGCCCGACTTGACGATCCGTCCGGCGGCGAGGACATGGACGAAATCGGGCTGCACATAGTCGAGCAGGCGTTGGTAATGGGTAATCAGCAGCACCGCCTTGTCGGGGCGGCGCATGATAGCGTTGATCCCGTCGCCGACGATGCGCAGGGCGTCGATGTCCAGCCCCGAGTCCGTTTCGTCCAGAATAGCGACCTTCGGGTCGAGGATGCCCATCTGAACCATCTCGTTGCGCTTTTTCTCGCCGCCCGAAAAGCCGACGTTCACGGGGCGTTTCAGCATGTCCATGTCCATCTTGAGCAGCCCGGCCTTCTCGCGCGCCAGCTTCAGGAAATCGCCGCCCGACAGCGGTTCCTGCCCACGCGCCTTGCGCTGTGCGTTCAGGCTCTCACGCAGGAACTGGACGTTCGACACACCGGGGATTTCGACCGGATATTGAAAGCCGAGGAACAGACCTGCGGCCGCGCGCTCGTGCGGGTCCATGTCGAGCAGATTCTGTTCGTCGAAGGTCGCCGATCCTTCGGTGACCTCATACCCCGGCCGTCCGCCAAGCACGTAGGACAACGTCGATTTGCCCGCACCGTTCGGCCCCATGATCGCATGGATCTCGCCCGCATTGATGGCAAGCGACAGGCCTTTCAGGATCGGCTTGTCGGCGACGGTCGCGTGGAGGTTTTCAATTTTCAGCATTTCGGGCTTTCAGGCAGGATTGGTCGCCGCGCGCATGCCGGAGGCATGCGACGACGCGCCGCGGCGCAGCGAAGCGTTCCGCGGTCGACGAGACAAGATGGAGCAATGATTTGCCGGGAAGGCGGGATAAGCGGCGGCTACTCGGCCGCGAAGATTTCCACCAGCTCCGAATTGGCGACGGCTTCCACGCCGATCACGCTGGTATTCTGGAGGTGCTGCAACCGCTGGATCAGCATGCTGACGGCGTGGTGCGGTATCATGACGACCTCGTCGCGATCCCCCCGTTCCAATCCCTTTTGCTGACGGATCAGCACGCCCTGCCGCGTCGGATAGGCGGCTACCGCCTGCACCGGATGCACGACCAGATCGGCTTCGGACCAGTCGAATTCCAAACCCCGTGCCATCGCGCTGCCTCCAGACCGAATCGGATAGAAGGACAGAATATGACAAAGGCATGATTTCCCATGTCCCCGGATGCGGACTGGACGAAATTATAGTTAATGCTGGCGCAGCGGCGGCGCCATTGATGCCAGGTTTGGCGCGGGCTGTCTCGATTTGGGACGCCTGCGGCTGCCGGGCGACCAGCATTCGCGCCATGGGCAGCGGGCTGGCGGTGACGGAAGTGCTTGGGCGTTCGGTCATGGGCATCTGCGGCAACTTCTATTGCGCTGGCGCGCCGGACGCGCGCTCCGCTGCAACTTCATTTCGAAAGCAGAGATTGCGCTTCTGACGAAAATCGCGCGCCGCCGCGTCCGTTTCGGCGGCATCATGCGAGACGCGCATCATTCGGTTGTACTCCGCGCGATGGCGATTGTAGCAGGCAACCATCGCCCGGCAGAAGGACCGGTCGGATTTTCCGTCGCCCGACGTCGTCGCCGTTCGACAGATAAAGGTCTGCTTTTTCTGGTCATAATAGGGCATCGTGAACCGCCAACGGGCGGCTTGCCTTTCTTCCTGCGCCGTGAGCGCGCTCCGCCCCTCGGTCGCGGCATCGCTTGCGGCCGACAGCTGCAGAAGCAGGCCGAACCCGGCCGACAGGGCCGTCGGTCCGATCACCCCACGCTCCCCTCGAGGCTGATCCCCAGCAGCTTCTGCGCCTCGACCGCGAACTCCATCGGCAGTTGCTGCAGCACTTCCTTCGCAAAGCCGTTGACGATCAGCGCCACCGCCTCTTCCTGACTCAACCCGCGCTGCATCGCATAGAAAAGCTGGTCGTCGCTGATCTTGCTTGTCGTCGCTTCATGTTCGACGGTCGCGGTCGGGTTGCGGACTTCGATGTACGGCACCGTGTGCGCACCGCATCGGTCGCCCAGCAGCAGGCTGTCGCACTGGGTGAAGTTGCGCACGCCTTCGGCGTTTGGCGCGACGCGGACCAGACCGCGATAGGTGTTGTTCGATCGGCCCGCGCTGATGCCCTTGCTGATGATGGTGGAGCGCGTGCGCTTGCCATTGTGGATCATCTTCGTGCCGGTGTCGGCCTGCTGGAAATTGTTGGTGACCGCGACCGAATAGAATTCGCCGACGCTGTCGTCGCCGTTGAGGACGCAGCTTGGGTATTTCCAGGTGATCGCGCTGCCGGTTTCGACCTGCGTCCACGATACCTTGGCGCGCGCGCCCTGACACAGGGCGCGCTTGGTCACGAAATTATAGATGCCGCCCAGTCCTTCGGCATTGCCCGGATACCAGTTCTGAACGGTGCTGTACTTGATCTCCGCATCGTCGAGCGCGACCAGTTCGACCACCGCGGCGTGGAGCTGGTTCTCGTCGCGCATCGGCGCGGTGCAGCCTTCGAGATAACTGACATAGGCGCCCTTGTCGGCGATGATCAAAGTGCGCTCGAACTGCCCTGTATTCTCGGCATTGATGCGGAAATAAGTCGACAGCTCCATCGGGCAGCGCACCCCTTCGGGCACGTAGACGAAAGTGCCGTCGGAAAAGACCGCGCAGTTGAGCGTCGCGAAATAATTGTCATGCATCGGCACGACCTTGCCGAGCCACTTTTTTACCAGCTCCGGATATTCGCGGATCGCTTCGCTGATCGACAGGAAGATGACGCCGGCGCGCTTCAATTCCTCGCGAAAGGTCGTCGCGACGCTGACGCTGTCGAACACCGCATCGACCGCGACCTTGCGCGCGCCTTCGACGCCGGCGAGCACCTTCTGCTCCTCGATTGGAATGCCGAGCTTCTTGTAGACTTCGAGGATCTCGGGATCGACTTCGTCCAGCGACGACAGCTTTGGCTTCGCCTTCGGTGCCGCGTAATAATAAGCGTCCTGGTAATCGATCGGCGGGACGTTGAGCTTTGCCCAATCGGGCGTTTCCATCGTCTGCCAGTGGCGAAAGGCCTTCAGTCGCCAGTCGAGCATCCATTCAGGCTCGTTCTTCTTTGCACTGATGAAGCGGACCGTTTCTTCGGTCAGGCCCTTGGGCGCAAAATCGGTCTCGATGGCGGAGGACCAGCCATGCTCGTAATCGGCAACCTTTGCAGCTGCGTCGTGCGCGGCCTGGTCCTTGACGGGAAGCTCGGTATTATCGGTCATTGCAGAATCCCGTTCGCCTCGAGCGACGTCGCGAGGCCCATGGTTTGTATCGTGTCGAGCGCTGTCCCGGCGTCGCTCGACGCAAACGGACCTGACAGTCGCGGTGTCACGGCCAGACTTGCCAGGCTGATCCCGGCCAGCGCGCCGCGCACGGCGCCGTTCACGACGCCCCAGTGCGGCTGGACTTTGCAGCTCCCTTCCAGCGAGCAGTCGTGTCGTCCTTCGGAAACACAAGATGTCAGTGCGATCGGGCCTTCGACCGCCTCGATGATATCGGCGACATTGATCGCGGCGGCCGGCCGCGCAAGCCGGATGCCGCCGCCGCTGCCGCGCGAGGCGACAAGGAGTCCGGCGCGGGCGAGCTGGCTTACCAGCTTTTGCGCCGTCGGCCCTGGAATACCGGTCTGCTCGGCGAGCACGCCGGCGCTCAGCGCGACCGACCCGCACTGGCGGGCGGCGGCGCTCATCAGCACCACGGCATAATCGGCAAGGTTGGACAGGCGCATGTTCTTTTCCGTCGCAGTTGCGAACGATTCTTAACTGGAGTAAATTACTCCACTTATATAGGCGAAGGGTTCGCGGCGCGCAAGCAAGGCGCGGTTTCGCGCGGCCAAGAAAATTCTCGGGCCAAAAAAAGCACCCGCCTGACGCATGTCAAACGGGTGCCAAGATGAAGGTCTCTGTCCTCGTGCGAGGAAGAGTTCTTCTGGGTCGCATGTTCTGACTATGCGTCGCCGGTGATTCGCGATTGTACGAAAACGCCAAATCGTCATTCGGCGCTATTTTATTTCGTCCCGTCGTGGTTCAGGTGTCCGACACCAGCGGACTGACTTTGCCGGTCAATTCCTTCCGGCCGCGCGTCGTCGCCTCGGTGTAGAGCGTGGGCCGGGCCAACTGGCCGGGGGTTGCCCCCGCGAACCGCTTCATTTCGCGGATCAGGTGCGACTGGTCGTAAAAGGCATCGCCGAGCTGCGCCGATTCCAGCGTCTCGCCGCGGGCGAGCGAAGAGGCCGCGCGTACCGCGCGATATTTGCGCGCCAGCATGCGCGGCGACAGGCCGTAATAATGTTTCGTCATGCGCTCGACCGATCGGATCGACATCCCCGTCGCCTCGACGAGTTCGGGGACCTGCGGCGATGGCGATCGGGTCAGCCAATCATCGACGGTGCGCGTGAACCACACCGGGGCCGGCTCGTTCTTCTTCAGGATTTCGCGGACGAAATTATTACCGATCACCCGGCGTTCGTCGGTATTCTCGGCCTGGATCAGCGCTTCGATGACCTCCTCGATCCAGTCGCCGAACAGGTCGGCGGCGTCCATCGCGCGGTCGGTCAGCTTGTCGGCATGTTCGCCCATCAGCGTCGCCCAGCCCGCGGGCATCATCCCGAAACCATAGATCCGCAAGGGGCCGCGTCCGGTCGCGCGCACGCTGCCGCTGGTCGGCCCGATGATCGTGGCGCGCTTCGCGGGGAAACGATAGCCATCGGGAAAGACATATTCGCCTTCGGCAACGCTCATGATGCGAAACTGCGGACGGTCGGCGCGTTCGACTTCGTCGAACAGCGGCATATCGAGGCGCACGAAATAAAAGCTCGACACCATTTCCGCCAGATCGGGATCGGGCGGAAAATATTGCAGTTCGAACGGCGTATCGCCGTCGTCGCCCGATGGCGAAGAGGTGTGTTCCGACATACGAGACCGACCCTGGGCAGCTTTGTTGCCGCCTTTCTCTATCCTCTTATAATTTTCTATTTGTCGTGATGCGTCAACCCGCAATTACCTATCTGACATCCTTCTCATGAGCGATCCACGTATTGACGCGCCGATCGAGGACGTCGAGCGGTACCGGGCCGGACTGCAACACGACGTCATGGAACGCCTTGAAATCGAAGCGCGGACCCAGCGCGGCCTGCGCCCGTTCGCGCAGTTCCATGATCTTCAGCTTGCCGATCATATAGGCCGTCGCCTGACCGGGGTAGACGATATAGCGTTCGATCGCCTTTTCGATGTCGCCCTGCGGATTGGGGGTGTTGTCTTTCAAATACTGAATCGCCTGCTCGCGGCTCCATCGCTTGTCGTGGATGCCGGTATCGA
The DNA here is from genome assembly GCF_016793825.1 of Sphingopyxis sp. Lineage (GTDB taxonomy): Bacteria > Pseudomonadota > Alphaproteobacteria > Sphingomonadales > Sphingomonadaceae > Sphingopyxis. The sequence goes on along the minus strand of NZ_JAEULM010000033.1, from coordinate 93,629 downwards.
CGACGAGGCGGCACGCGCGCCACAATTCCATGCCGAGGCGACCGAAGTCGCTATAGGGATCGGTGTAGAAGCCCATGTCCTTTGCAAGCTCCTCCGAATAGAGGCCCCAGCCTTCGGTGTAGGCGGTAAAGCCGCCGAAGCGCCGGAATGGTGGCAGGCCGGTGAGTTCGGTCTGCACCGCACGCTGCAGGTGATGTCCCGGTACGCCCTCGTGATACGCCAGCGCTTCGAGTTCGGTCTTCGACATGTCACGCAGGTCATAGAGGTTCACATAATAAGTGCCGGGCCGCGACCCGTCGGGCGAGGGAGAGGAATAAAAGGCCTTGCCTGCCGACTTTTCCCGAAACGCCTCCACCGCCTTCACCTTCAACGGGGCTTTGGGCAGCGTGTTGAAGAAGGCGGGAAGCCGCGCTTCCATCGCTTTCACCTTGGCCGCGACGTCGGCCAGATACGCCTCGCGCGTGTCGTAATAATATTGCGGGCTTGTCCGCAGATGCTCGAAGAATTGCGGCAGCGTGCCCTTGAAGCCAACCTTCTTCATGATCGTCTTCATCTCGCCATGAATGCGCGCGACTTCGGCGAGGCCGAGGTCGTGGATTTGGGCCGCGGTCATATCGGTGGTGGTGTAGTTCGACAGCAAGGCTTCGTAATAGGCCTTGCCTTCGGGCATCCGCCATACGCCATCGACCATTGGCGCGCTCGCCTGCTGGCGCTTCATTTCGGTCTGCAACCGCGCATAGGCCGGGCCAGCGCTTTCGACCCAGGCCGCTTTCGCCGCCGCCACAAGACGCACCTTTTCCGCGGCGTCGATATCCAGTTTCCCGACCTTTGCGGTGATGTCCTCGATCACCGCGTTGTCGGGCTTCATCAGATTGTCGATATCCGAAATCACATAGGCATAGACCCACTTCGGCGGCGCATAGCCTTTCGCGGCGCGCTCAGCCGACTGCGCCGACAAGGTGTCGAGCAGGGGTCCAAGACCGCGGATCCGCTCGATATACGCCTGTGCTTCGGCGGCGTTCGCGACGCGATGAATATTGATCAGGAAGGCGGGAAGCTGGCTCTGAGCGCCATTCATCTGGTCGAAGATATATTCATGGTCGCGGTACGCGAACAGCCGGTCGGCGCGCTCGGCCTTCGAATTGAACAGTTCGAACGACAGCGCTTCGTCTTCGTTCAGCGTTTTTGGATCGAAGCTGCCGCGCATCGCGGCGGCGCTGGCCTGCTGAAGCTTGTGGCTCGCCACTTCAGCCTCGTCGCTGACGTCGTTCCAGCGCGCGTAGTCGGCGTCGCGAATTCCGCGATAGGCCTTGCCCTGCGGACTCAGCGATAGCTGGGCGGCATCGTAATTGTCGAAGAATTGCGCAAGCGTCGCGCCCGCAGGCGCCGCGGCCGGAGCGGGCGACGAGGCCGTCGCCGGGGCCTCTTTCACGGCCACCGGGGTGCAGGCGGTCGATCCGACGACGAACAATGCGGTGGACAGACGGACGGCCAGGCGAAGCTGCAACACGATTTTCTCCCTGTTTTTCCAATAGTGACGGGCTTGCCATAGCGTTCCCGCGCGCGCAATGGCGGGCCATGTCGCTCTTCGCCTCTGCCACCGACGCTGCCTATGCGCTCGTCCGTCCGATCGTTCAGGTCACCGATGGAGAGGCGGCCCACAATCTCACGCTGAACGCGCTCCAGCCGTTGCCGCGCGCGCGCCGCGCGCTGACCAGCCCGGCGCTGGCGACGGAATTCGCAGGGCTGCATTTCCCGAACCCCGTCGGCCTGGCGCCGGGCTTCGACAAGGATGCGCGCGTTGCGCACGCGATGCCGCATTTCGGTTTCGGCTTCGTCGAGGTCGGTACGCTCACCCCACTGCCGCAGGATGGCAATCCGCGCCCGCGCCTGTTCCGCCTCGTCGAGGATCGTGCGGTGATCAATCGCATGGGGTTCAACAATGGCGGTCAGGCGAAGGCGGCCGATCGCATCGCGTGCCTGCGTCGATATGGCCTGCCGGTGCCGCTGGGGATCAACATCGGCGCGAACAAGGACAGCGCCGACCGCATCGCCGATTATGCGAAGGGCACCGAGGCGATGGCGCCGCTCGCCGATTATCTGACGGTCAATATCAGTTCGCCAAACACGCCGGGCCTGCGCGCGCTACAGGACAAGGGCGCGCTTGAGGCATTGCTCGACGGGGTCGCTGCGGCGCAGCCGGTAGATTCGCCCAAGCCCGTTTTCCTGAAGGTCGCGCCCGATCTTGAGCCGGCCGACATCGACGACATCGTCGGGGTCGCGCTCGACAAGGGGCTTGCCGCGGTGATCGTGTCGAACACCACGATCGTCCGCCCGGCGCTGACTTCGCGCCACGCCGCAGAAGCCGGCGGTCTGTCGGGGGCGCCACTTGCCGATCTTGCGCTCCAGCGCGTCAAGGACTTCCGTGCCGCCAGCGGAGGCAGGCTGCCGCTGGTCGCCGCCGGCGGGATCGCGTCGCCCGAACAGGCGTGGGGCCGCATTCGGGCCGGTGCGGGGCTGGTCCAGATCTATTCGGCGATGGTTTACGAAGGTCCCGGTCTTGCGGCGCGCATTGCATCCGGGCTGGAAAGGCTTGCGATTCGCGACGGCTTTGCGCGGGTTGGCGATGCCGTCGGGACGGGAGGATCGGGTTAGGGTTGCGCTGTATCGAGCCCCGCGCCAATGTCGCGCCCATGAACAAACGACTCCTTGCAGCGCTTAGCCTTTTCGTCCTTGCCCTCCCATCGCTCGCCTCGGCACAGGGCGTCACCTCTTCCGCCGATCCGCGTGCGACCGAAGCGGGGCGCCAGATCCTGCACGACGGCGGCACGGCCGCCGATGCCGCCGTCGCGATGGTCGCCGTGCTGACGCTCGTCGAACCACAGTCGAGTGGGATCGGCGGCGGCGGATTCATGGTCTATCACGACGCCAAGGACGGTAGCATCGCGACGATCGACGGGCGCGAAACGGCGCCTGCGGCGGCGAAACCGGAACGCTTTCTGGGGCCCGACGGCAAACCGCGCGGCTATATGGACGTGATTCCGGGCGGCCTTTCGGTCGGCGTTCCCGGCAACGTCCGCCTGATGGAGATGGCGCACCGCAAATGGGGCAAGCTGGAATGGAAGGCGCTGTTCCAGCCCGCGATCAAGCTGGCTGAGCAGGGCTATCAGGTCACGCCCGCGCTCAACCAGTGGCTCGTCCAGTTCGAGCCGGTGTGGAAGGATTTTCCCGACGCGCGGGCCATCTATTACGTGAACGGCAAGCCCGCGCCGGTCGGCACCACGATCAGGAACCCGGCCTATGCCGCGATCCTGCGCGACATCGCCGCGCGCGGTCCTGATGCCTTTTATTCCGGCGCCAACGCCAGGGCGATCAGCGACGCCGTGACCAGGGCTCCGCGCAACGCGACCCAGCTGACGCTCAAGGACCTTGCCGCGTACAAGGCGAAGGAACGGCCCGCGGTCTGTACCACCTACCGCGTCTACAAGCTGTGCGGCATGGGTCCCCCGTCATCGGGCGCGACCACCGTGTTTGGTATTCTCGGCATGCTCGAAGCCTATGACATGAAGGCGATGGGCAAGGACAATCCGATGAGCTGGCACCTGATCGCCGAGGCGATGCAGCTCGCCTATGCCGACCGTTCGGCCTATCTTGGCGATGCCGACTTCGTCGACGTCCCGGTAAAAGGCCTGCTCGACAAGAGCTACCTTGCCGAACGCCGCCAGCTCATCTCGCCCTTTGGCGCCGCCGGCCGCTACGCGCCGGGCACTCCGCCGGGCGCCAGGCCGCGGGATGAAGCGCCGCCGGTCAAGGAACAGGGGACGACCCATTTCGTCGTCGTCGATCAGGCGGGCGACGTCATGTCGATGACCTCGACAGTCGAAAGCATCTTCGGCAGCCAGCTCATGGCGAACGGCTATTTCCTCAACAACGAACTAACCGACTTCGATCTCGCGCCGACAAAGGATGGCGTGCCGACGCAGAACAGAGTGGAAGCAGGCAAGCGCCCGCTTTCGTCGATGTCTCCGACGATCGTCTATGGCCCCGACGGCAAGGTGGTGCTGGCGGTTGGCTCGGCGGGCGGAAAACGGATCATCATGCACGTCACCAAGACGTTGATCGGCGTGCTCGACTGGGGGCTCGATGCCAAATCGGCGATGGAACTGCCCAATCTCTTTTTCGGCCAGCAGGGCGTGTTGATCGAGAATAACGCGGCGGGGCAGGAGATTGCCGCGAAGATGAAACCCTTTGGCTACAGCTTTACGGCGACCGATCTCGGCTCGAAACTGAACGCCGTCCAGCGCTTCGGCGACGGCTGGCAGGGCGCCGCCGATCCGCGCGGTCCCGGTACGTCGTCGGTCGATGGGGCGCCGGCGCAAAATTGATACCAAAAAGAAAAGATAACGACACTCCCTTGGAGAGAGGCATGAAGCTCGAAAACCCCCATCTCGACCACTTCCCAAGTCTGGTCGCGATGTTCTTCGACCGCGCGGCGCGCGGCGGCGAAGACCCGTTCCTGTGGCGCAAGGCCGACCGCGCCTGGCAACCGTTGAGCTGGCGGCAGGTCGCGAACCAGGTCGCGGCGCTCGCGCATAATCTTCGCGAGCTTGGCCTGAAGGAAGGCGACCGGGTGGTGCTGGTCAGCGAGAATCGGCCGGAATTCTGCATCGCCGATCTGGCGATCATGGCGGCCGGTTGCATCACCGTCCCGACTTATACGACCAATACGGAACGCGATCACCAGCATATTCTCGACAACAGCGGCGCGAGCGCGGTGATCGTGTCGACCGCAAAACTTGCGCGCGGCGTGATGCCCGCGGTGATGCGATCGAACGCCAAGCTGGTGATCAGCATGGAATCGATGCGCGTCGGGCAGCAGGGCGATGTTCAGGTCCAAGACTGGGACCCGCTCGTCACAGGCGGCGAGGCTCATCTGGAAGAGGCAAGGGCGCGCGGGCTGGCGATGACGCGGGACGATACCGCCTGCCTCATCTACACCAGCGGCACCGGCGGCGCGCCGCGCGGCGTGATGCAGCATCACGGCGCCATCCTGCACAATGCGGCGGGGGCGGCAGAGGTGCTGGTCAATGATTTCGGGATCGGCGACGAGGAGGTTTTCCTCTCCTTTCTTCCACTCAGCCACGCCTACGAACATTCGGGGGGGCAGTTCCTGCCCATCATGGTCGGCGCCCAGATCTATTACAGCGAGGGGCTGGAAAAGCTCGTCTCGAACATCGAGGAAACCCGGCCGACGATCATGGTCGTCGTCCCCCGCCTGTTCGAGGTGATCCGGGCCCGGATGATCAAGTCGGTCGAGAAGCAGGGCAAGCTCGCAAACTGGATGCTCGGGCAGGCGCTGCGTGTCGGCGAGAAGGATTATGAGCGTCGCATGGGCGTGTTCGACCGGCCGGTCGACCTGCTGCTCAACAAGCTGTTCCGTCCCAAGATTTCGGCGCGTTTCGGCGGTCGGATGAAGGCGCTGGTATCAGGTGGGGCGCCGCTCAATCCGGAGATCGGCGTGTTTTTCCATTCGATCGGGCTGACATTGCTTCAGGGCTATGGTCAGACCGAAGCGGGGCCGGTGATCAGTTGCAATCGGCCGTCGGTGGGACTCAAGATGGATACCGTCGGGCCGCCGCTGATGAACACCGAGGTGAAGATTGCCGACGATGGCGAAATCCTTGTCCGCGGCGAACTGGTGATGAAGGGCTATTGGCGCAACAAGCCCGAGACCGCGCGGGTGTTGGTCCCCGATCCGGCCGAACCCGACAAGGGGCCGTGGCTCCACACCGGCGACATCGGCCATATCGACGACAAGGGCCGCATCGTCATCACCGACCGCAAGAAGGATCTCATCGTCAACGACAAGGGCGACAATGTCTCGCCGCAGCGAGTTGAAGGCATGCTGACGCTCCAGCCCGAGATTTTGCAGGCGATGGTCTATGGCGACAAGCGCCCGCACATCGTCGGCCTGATCGTCCCCGATCCGGAGTGGGTCGTTGAGTGGGCCGAGGCGGAGGGTCTGCCCAAGGACCTGAAACTTCTGCGTGAGCACGACAAGTTCCGCGCCGCGGTGCGCGCGGCGATCGACCGCGTCAACGAACAATTGTCCGTCATCGAAAAGGTACGCAAGTTCGACTTCGCCGACGAACCCTTCACCATCGAGAACGAACAGATGACGCCGTCGATGAAGATCCGCCGGCACATTCTGAAGCAGGTTTACGAGGACAAGATCGCCGCGCTCTACAAGGCGTGAAGGACCCGCCCGCATGTTGGATCAGGCCGGCGCATGGCACTGTCGGCGGCACCGTTGGGCGCCCTGCGCACTTCAGAACTTGATCTTGAATCCCACCATGACCCGATTTGCGGTGTAGCCGTTGGGCAGGGTTGCGGCGTCGAAGTGCACATCCATGCTGACGCCGTTCCCAAGATCAAACTCGGCGCGGGGCAAGCCTTGACCTTCGGCGTCGGGGCCCGTCAAGGGTCTGGCCCGCTCCTTCTCCGGATCGGTGGCGCAAACCACGATTTCGCCCGGCTTGCCCTCCGGACAGCGCGGTTTGATCGTCCTCAAGTCGATTTTGCCCGGCGCAGCATCGACCTGTGCCAGGTCGAAAGCGGGCACTTCCAATGCCGGCGGGGGCGGCAGGTCGGCGAAAGCCATTCCGGTACAATAGCTTGAAAGCGCTACCGATAAAATGGGTCAGAGGGCTTTCTTGCCAGTTCGGAGTCTATTGTTCGAAGGGCGGGGTGGGCAATTGCGCATAGCGTACGCACGTCGCCTGCGCGTCGTACGGAGGTGCCTCTTTCCCCAAAGTGCAGGCGAGGGTGCGACCCGAAGAACTCGGCGCAAACCGGTCCCCGCCTGCGGCCAACCACAAGGTCAGCCAGCGTCCCCCGCCGGTTTGCGATAGGGGACGAATTCGCCAAGGACGCAGGTCGGACCGCGGATGCCGCTCGATCGATCGACCAGATGAAAGAAATCGCCCTCGCATGTCGACGAACCGAACTGGCGTACGACCATGATGTCGCTGTCGCGGGCGAGGCCGGGGCAGGCGCCCCTCAAATTGTTGCGATAGATCAGGCTGCTGCTCGACCGATAGAGCAGGATGTCATCCGATATGCGGATCGTCTCGCTGGTCCGGTAATTGGGCAGGCATCGGATCGGCTCGCCGGGAACCTTGCCGGCAAGCTGCTTGTCGAGCCTTTCGAGTTGCTTGGGGCTCAGCGCCGCGGCGCCGGTTTCGGTCGCGCCACCCGGGGCACAACTCGCGATCGCGGGCGCGACGAGCAGCGCCAGTGCTGCGGCGCAAAGCGGCTTGAAACGGGCCATGGTCACACTCCTTGCAGCATCAAGGATGCTGGCACTGACAAACTGAACGGGTGTTGAAGCTGTCACGCGGCGTCCTTAAGCGCGCGGATCCGGCCCAGCTCGGCGGCGCTGGGGGCGCGCAGGAAGGGATTGGTCGCGCGTTCGGCCCCGATGCTCGTCGGCACGGTCGGTTCGCCCGCCGCGCGCGCCGACTCAACCGCGGCGAGCCGTTCGGCAAGCGCCGCGTTGCCGGGATCGACCGTCACCGCGAAGCGCGCGTTCGACAGCGTATATTCGTGGGCACAATAGACGCGGGTCGCGTCGTCGAGCGTTTGGAAACGTTGCATGTTCGCGAACATCTGTTCCGCCGTGCCTTCGAACAGCCGGCCGCATCCCATGGCAAACATCGTGTCGCCGACGAAGATCGCGCCGTCATCGGCGAAATGATAGGCGATATGGCCGGCAGTGTGCGCAGGTACGTTCCACACGGAAGCGAGGTGGCTGCCGAGCTTGACCGTGTCGTCGCCCCTCACCTGAATGTCGAGTGTCGGGATGCGTTCGAATTCGGCAGCGGGGCCGGTGATGGTGCAGCCGCCCCATGCCTTGGCGGCTTCCTTGATCGCCGCGTTGCCACCGGTGTGGTCGGGGTGCCAGTGCGTGTTCCAGATATCGGTGATCGTCCACCCGCGGGCACTGGCCGCTTCGAGCACCGGTTCGGCAACGGCGGGATCGACGACCATCGTCGCATTGCTTTCGGGATCGTGGACCAGCCAGACATAATTGTCGCTGAGGACGGGGATGCGGACGATGTCGAGCGCGCTCACGATTGTCTCCTTCTCTCCGGCCGTGCTTCCTGACCCACGACGGAGTAAAAGCCTGCCGGCCTTGGTTGCTCCTTTACCAGACGCCGGTGTTCGGCATCGACGCCCATGGTTCCTGCGGCGGCAGGTGGCCGTCCTGCAGCAGTTCGACCGAGATGCCATCGGGCGATCGGACGAACGCCATATGGCCATCGCGCGGTGGGCGATTGATCGTCACGCCTGCGTCCATCAGCCGCTGGCAAGTGGCATAGATATTCTCGACCCGATAGGCGAGGTGCCCGAAATTGCGTCCGCCGGTATAGGTTTCGGCCGCGCTGCCGTCGGCGGGCGGCCAGTTATAGGTCAGTTCAACCTCGGCGATATCTTCCTGCCCCGGCGGCGCGAGAAAGATCAGCGTGAAGCGCCCGGCCTCGCTGTCGAAACGTCGAACCTCGTCGAGCCCGATCAGCTTGAAGAAATCGACCGTGGCCTCGGGATCCGAAACGCGGATCATCGTGTGGAGATACTTGGTCATGGGCGCATCTTACCCACGAAGCGAGCCCCCTTCAAACGCTTCGAACAGGGTCAGGAACTCGTTCGGGACGGGTGCCGTCGATCCGCGTGCCTCCTCGACGTGGACGCTGACCTCCAATCCCGTAGCGCGCAGATCGTCCTGTCCCGCGCCGTGCAGTTCGAAAAGGAAGGTCATCGAACTGCGCCCGACGCGCGAGCAGCGCACGCAGATATCGATCTCTTCGTCGAGCAGGATCGGAACCTTGTAATCGACCTCGGCCCGCGCAACGTGAAATTCGGGGCTGTCGCGCGCCGGCCAGCGATCATAGACGCCGACAGCCCGCCAATATTCGGTGATGCCGATATCGAAATATTCAAGATACCGGCTGTTGAACACGACCGCCTGCGCATCGATTTCCGCATACCGGACACGCTTTCGGACATGGAATTTGAACTCGCTGCGAGCCATGAAACCCCCTATTTATGGGTCGCGAGGCGCGCGACCGTATCGATCAGCAGGGCAATGTCGGTGTCGCGCGACAGCCGGTGGTCGCCGCCCTTGACCAGTGTGACCTGTACGTCGTCGCTCGCGAGCGCCGCCGCCAGGCGAAGGCTGGTATCGGACGGCACATCGCGATCCTCCTGGCCATGGAGCAGGCGCACGGGGCAGGAGAGGGGGATCTCGGCCGTCAGCAGCCGGTTGGCTTCGCCCGATTGCCAGAACGCGCGCGTCGTCATGTACGGCTGGTCGCCATAGGGGGTCTCTTCGATCAGCGCGCCCTCGGCCAGGATGATCGCCTTCTCCGCATCGTTGAAACCCCAGTCGGTGAAATCGGGTGCCGCGGCGATGCCGACGAGCGCCGCGACCCGCGACGGTCCATCGCGTCGTACCAGCGCGAGGGCGGTCAGCAACATCAGCCACCCGCCCATCGACGATCCGACGACGATCACCGGTCCCCCGACCTTCGCGTCGATCAGGTCGAGTATGTCGCCGCGCCAGTCGAGCAGGGTCTGGTCAGCGAAGGACCCGTCCGACAGCCCGCATCCGGCATAGTCGAGCAACAGACAGGCACGCCCCTCGGCGACCGCCCAATCGAACAGCGCGGTCGCCTTGCCGCCCGCCATGTCGGACATATAGCCGGGCAGGAAAACGACGGTCGGCCCGGCTCCGGCGGCGTGGCGATAGGCCAGCCGCGGCCGGCCGGGCCGCTCAAGATAGTCGGGAACGGCGGGTTCAGTCACGACGACCCCCGACCATTTCGGGCGCTGCGACCGCGAATCCTTGTGCCGGCCAGTCGTCGCACCGGGTCAGATGACCCAGTCGATCGTGCTCATCTGCATCACGGCCTGTCCTTTGGCGCGGCGCTGTTCGACCATGATCCTGTTGAGCCGCTGGATCGTGTCGCTGCCGGTGGTGATGCACCAGCCGGGAACCACCGCGTGGATCAGTGCGCACAGACCGCCATAGATCATCGTCACCCCGAATTTCGACGCGACTCCGAAATGCTCGACATAATTTTCATCGACGCTCTTCGGATGATCGACGAACAGGCGCTTGAACATGGGAGGCGGCTCCTTTCCGGCTGCCGCTGCCCTAGCGAGAGAGGCTTTCTCCTGCAAGGGCGGCGCGCCGAAGGGCCGTCAATTCGCGAGGAAGGCGTCGACTGCTTTCGCAAAGGCTTCGGGCTGGTCCAGCATGATGAAATGGCGGCTTCCGTCGATGCGTTGCAATGTTGCCGTCTTCGCGCCGGCAAAGGCGTCCTTGTAAAGACCGTCCACCATTGCTGCGGGCATCGCGCTGGCATCGAAGGGATAGAGCATCGTGAAAGGCGCCGTGATCGCGCCGAGTTCGGGGCGAAGGTCGGTCGTCATATCGTCATATATCAACTGCGCCGCCACCTTGGCGTTGGCTGCCCGCGTCCACGCCCCGACCTGTGCACGCCCGGCGTCGGTCGCCGACATGACCTGCAGCGTCCGCTCGTCGGCCTCGGCATTGCTGCGCCCCGCCAGCATCTTTTGCATCGCGGCGGCTTGCGGCTCGACGCTGGCGACGGTCGCGGTGGGACCGAACAGCATGCCGAAGAAGGGCAGGCTGTCGACGACCATCAACTTGCCGACTTCTTTCGGATCGCGTGCCGCGATCATCATCGCGGTCAACCCGCCGAGTGAATGACCGATAATCGCCGGGGCGGGGTGGCCCTGATCGACGATGCAATCGTCGATATAATCGGCAATCTCGCGCATCATCGGTTCGAGGACCGGACCCTCGGCATTGGGCCCCGGCGCATCGCCGCCGAAGCCGCGCACTTCGACAAGGTGCAGGCGGTGCGCGCCTTTGAGGCGCGCCGCGGTGGGACCCCAGACATCGCGGGGGGACGACAGGCCGGGGATCAGCACGACATCGGGTCCGCTTCCCTGGACCTCGACAGTAATCCGCTTGCCTTCGAGCAGGCCCGTTCCGCATCCGGCGGACTCGGCCGCATCGGCGCGGCCCGTCGCCAGATTCGCGACCAGCAGGATGAAAAGCGCGGCAATCGAAAGTCGTTTCATGGCATCAATCTTTCAGGAAAATTTCTTCGATGGGCAGGCCGAACAGGTCGGCGATGCGGAAGGCGAGGGGTAACGAGGGGTCGTATTTCCCCGTCTCGATCGCATTGACCGACTGGCGCGAGACCTGGAGCCGTTCGGCCAGATCGCCCTGACTCCAGTCGCGCTCGGCGCGCAGGACTTTCAGGCGGTTCCTCACGACCCGCGCACCCGCTGCCAGATCTGCGCGACTCCGAGCCCGATCGCCCAGACCGGTACGGTCATCCAGCTTTCGACGTGGGGCACGACTTTGAAGCTTTCGAGAAAGCCCCACACCGTCGCCACGACCAACAGAAGGCCGAGCCCGAACAGCGCATGGGTGACATAGCGCATCTTCAGATATTCGTCGGTTTCCTCGACCAGATAGCGATAGAGCGCCCAGACGAAATAGACGATCGGCAGTGCCGGCAGCACGGCGATCAGCCACAGCAGCGGCCCTTCGGGCTTCAGCGCATCGTTGACCGAAATCGCGAAGAACAGCGCCGCGACATAGGAGAAGGCCCAGATCAGCCCGCGCCGGTTGTAGCGTTTGAGCGCGGGAGACGTGCAGCCCGAAAGATTGCCGCTGCGCTCGGCCGAGCGGATCATCGGGATCAGCAGCAGCATGGGTGGCAGCATGACGACCATCGTCCAGAAACCGCTCAGATGGGCAAATCGGGCACCAAACCCCGTCCCGAACATCGCGACGACGAAAACAAGGCCCCAGATCAGCGGTGCGCGGCCGGGGGTGCTATCCTCGGCCATTTCAAGCCGCCTTCGAGCGCTGCGCGCAGCTTTTGCCCGAGAGTGTGACAACCATCATCGTGGCAAGAGCCCAGGGCAGGGCACGGGTCATCTGTGACATTGGTCAAGCTCCCTTGTTAATCAGTAAAGGGACATTGACATAGCGAGTCGAGATAGTCAAGTTTCATTTACATAGTGACAAGCAAGCCATTCAGGTGGGAGGCGGGCGGTGCCGCTTAGCGGTGCTGCGCGCGCCAATTGCCGAGGTGCGCGGCGGCGAGCGTCAGCGCGCCGAGCGAGGTCAGCCACCGGTCGCCTGCCTCGCGGTCGGCGAGTCCCAGCCAGCCTTGATGCGCCGCCAGTCCCAGCGCGAGCAGTGCAAGCCCGGCAGCAGCGGCGAGCGCCGGTGCCCGCCGGCCATGGTGGCGCCAGCCGCCACGCATCGCGACGAAGGCGGCGGGCAGGGCGAGCAGCAGGATCGCGGCATGAATCCCTTCGGGCAGCGCGATCCATCCGGCCAGCGCGGGAGCCAGCAGCAGCAGGAGTGGCAGGAACAGGCAGTGGACGAGGCAGGTCGCCGACAACGCCACGCCGAGCATGTCGGCAAGCTGCGGGCGTGAAGCGGGAAGGAACATGAGGCAACTTTCGCGGGAGGGGAGCCGCATCTCCATAATGATATATCGTATCATTGCAACCCCGATTGCGAATCCGCCCCTTGTCGCCCATATCGCATGCTGGCAAAGGGGCGCAGTTTTGGCGCCTTTTCCACGGTGTCGACCCAAATGCCAGAAAGGCCGATTTTTCGATGTCCCAGATGATCCGCGTCACCCTTCCCGATGGCTCTGCCCGAGAAGTCGCGCGCGGGACTACCCCGGCGGAGATTGCGGCCGACATCGGACCTGGCCTGGCGAAGGCCGCGCTTGCCGCGAAGATCGACGGCGAACTGCGCGATATCATGCGTCCGCTGGAGGAAGACACGAACCTTGCGCTGGTGACGAGCCGCGACGAGGCGGATGCGCTCGAACTCGTGCGCCACGACTTTGCGCATGTGCTGGCGGAGGCGGTGCAGAACCTGTTTCCGGGGACGCAGATCACGTTCGGCCCTTCGACGAACGATGGCTTCTATTACGACTTCGCTCCTCCGGCCGATCATGGCGCGTTCCGCGATGAAGAACTGCCGCTGATCGAAGAGGAGATGCGCCGCATCATCGCCGCCGACCTTCCGCTCACGCGCGAGGTGTGGGAGCGCGACAGGCTGATCGCGAAATGGCAGGCGGAAGGCGAGACGTTCAAGGCCGAATGGGCTGGCGAATTGCCCGAGGGCGAAGAACTGACCGTCTATCGTTCGGGCGGCCAGGAAGGAGTGGGGGGCTGGATGGACATGTGCCGCGGCCCGCACCTCGCCTCGACGGGCAAGCTCGACCCCGCCGCATTCAAGCTGACGCGCGTATCGGGCGCCTATTGGCGCGGCGACCAGAAGAATGCACAGCTTTCGCGCATCTATGGAACCGGGTGGCTGAACAAGAAGCAGCTTGCCGAACATCTGGTCCGGTTGGAAGAAGCCGCCAAGCGCGATCATCGCAGGATCGGCCGCGAGATGGACCTTTTCCACCTTCAGGAAGAGGCCCATGGCAGCGTCTTCTGGCATCCCAAGGGCTATCGCATCTATCGCGAGCTTGAGGCCTATATGCGGCGCGCGATCGACGGCGCCGATTATCAGGAGGTCAAGACCCCGCAGGTGATGGACGCACGGCAGTGGGAACAGTCGGGCCACTGGGGCAAGTACCGCGAGAACATGTTCGTCATCCCCGACGAAATCCCCAACATCGAGGATGATGGACCCATCGTCTCCGATGACGCCGAATGGATGGCGCTGAAGCCGATGAACTGCCCCGCGCATGTTCTGATCTTTCGCCAGGGGATCAAATCGTACCGCGATCTGCCGCTGCGCATGGCCGAAATGGGCTGTTGCCATCGGAACGAACCGCATGGCGCGCTGCACGGCATCATGCGGGTGCGTCAGTTCACGCAGGATGATGGGCACATCTTCTGCCGCGAAGATCAGATCGTCGAGGAAGTGCGCGCGTTCTGCGAATTGCTCGACCGGGTCTATCGCCAGCTCGGGTTCGAAAAATATGCCGTGAAGCTCGCGCTGCGTCCCGAAAAGCGCTTCGGCAGCGACGAGATGTGGGACAAGGCGGAGGCTGAACTGCGCGAAGCCGTGGCTCGCGCAGGCATGGCGAACGAGGATTATGACTGGGAGGAATTGCCGGGTGAAGGCGCTTTCTATGCGCCCAAGCTTGAATTCCACCTGACCGACGCGATCGGCCGTACCTGGCAGTGCGGAACGATCCAGTCCGACCGAGTGATGCCCGAACGGCTCGATGCGAGCTATGTGGGCGAGGATGGCGATCGCCATCGCCCGGTGATGCTCCACCGCGCCATCCTCGGTACGTACGAGCGCTTCATCGGCATCCTGATCGAGCATTTCGCCGGTCGGTTCCCGACTTGGCTCGCGCCGGTGCAGGCGGTCGTTGCGACGATCGTTTCCGACGCGGATCAGTTTGCCAGCGATGTGGTCGCTCAACTGACGGCAGCGGGCATTCGCGCCGAAGGCGATCTGCGGAACGAGAAGATCAACTACAAGGTTCGCGAACACAGCCTGCAAAAGGTCCCGTACCTGCTCGTCGTCGGCAAGCGCGAGGCCGAAGAGGGAACGGTGGCGATCCGCACGCTCGGGCAGGATGGTCAGCGGATCATGCCGCTCGCCGAAGCGATTGCGATGGTGAAGGGCGAGGCTACGCCGCCCGATCTGCGCGATTGAGCCCGAAATCGCGGGGGAAGTGGTGGCGCTGGACGGCGTTCGCCGTGCTGCTTGGCGCTTTGCTTTTCGCAAAAGGCTATTGGAACGCGACGCGCGACCCCGTCCTCCGCGCGGCGACGGTCTCGGTCGCCGACTGGCCCGCGGGGCAGGGGTCGGTCCGGATTCTGCTGCTGTCCGACCTGCATGTGGCCGGCCCCGACATGCCGCCCGAACGGTTGGCGCGGATCATCGATACGCTGAATCGGCTGAAGCCCGACCTCGTCCTGATCGCAGGTGACCTTGTCAGCGAACGGGGCGTCGCAACGCATATCTATACGCCTGCAGAGGTCATCGCACCGCTCGGTCGTTTGCGGGCGCCGCTCGGCGTTGTCGTGACGCCCGGCAATCACGATCATTGGTTCCGGCCCGACGCCCTCCGCGGCGAAATGGAGAAGCAGGGCCTGCTGGTGCTGCAAAACGCGGCGGTGAAAGCCGGCCCGCTGATCATCGGCGGGATCGACGACGATTATTCGGGCCACGCCGATGTGCCAAAGGCGCTTGCGGCGATGGATGCGCTTGGCGCCGGCGTGCCGATCATCCTCTCGCACAGTCCCGATATCGTGCCCGAGCTGCGGCGACCCGTCGCCGCGGTCTTCGCAGGGCACACGCATTGCGGACAGATCCGCTTTCCGGTGATCGGAGCGCTCAGCTATGTCTCGCGTTACGGTGATCGCTTCGCGTGCGGCGATATTCGCGATCGTGCCCAGCGCGTGTTCGTCGGCGCCGGATTGGGCACGAGCATCGTGCCGATCCGGTTCAATACGCCGCCCGACGTCTGGCTGGTGACACTCACGCCAAAGGACGCCTCGCGATGAACAGCCTTCAAAGTCTCGTGGGACTGGCGCCGCTGACTATCGCAGGGGCTGCGGCGATGACCTTTGGCGCAGCCTATGTGCGGGGCCTGACGGGGTTCGGCATGGCGATCATCCTCGTCCCGCTGTTGGGGCTGATCATCCCGCCGGCGCAGGCGGTGACGCTGGGAATCCTGCTGCAACTTCTGATCGGGCCGGTGGGGCTGCCGGCGATCGTGGCCGATTCCGACCGGTCCAGCGCGGTCCCGATTGCACTGATCGCGGTCGTCACGACACCGATCGGAATGTTGGCGCTGAAGGGAGTGACACCCGACGTCGCGCGTCTGCTGATCACGAGCGTCGCGGTGGGCGCTTTTGTCGCGGTGCTGCTGCCCAAGCAGCCGGAGGGGCACCAGCCGGGCCCGCTCGCCATCGGTGGCACAGGGTTGGCGGCGGGGGTGTTGACCGGTTTCGCCGCGATGCCCGGGCCACCCGTCGTTCCCTTTTACTATCGCCGCCATCTCGAACCCCGCGTGGCGCGGGCCTCGATGCTGCTGATCTTCTTCGCGACCGCTATCGCCGGAACGCTGGCGTCGATCTGGGTGGGCCTTGCAACCTGGCGACTGTTTCTTCTGTCCCTGCTGTTGTTTCCTCCGATGTGGCTTGGCAATCGCTATGGCGCGCGTCACTTCGGGCGGGTCGCGCCGCGTGTGTGGCAGGTCATGGTCGCGCTGGTTCTTGGCGTCGCGGCGACATCGGCGGTCGTACGGCTGCTGACCTAGAGACTGCGCAGCGCCTGCGCGGGCTTGGCCGACAGCAAGGGCCAGCTTCCGGCGATCCCGATCAGGAACGACAGCCCGGCGCCGCCCAGCAGCGTCAGACCGACGACGACCGGATCGGGTGCAAAGCGGAAATCGAAGAGCTGCGTCACGACATACCAGGCGCCCGCAAGACCGAGCGCGAGCGCCAGCGCGCCCAATATGGCCGCCAGCACCGCATATTCCATCGCCTGAGCGCCAAGGATCTGGCCGCGCGTGGCGCCGAGAAGTTTCAGGATGACGCTGTCGTAGACGCGCCGTTCGCGGCTGGCGGCGATCGCGCCGATCAGCACCGCGATGCCCGCGAGAATCGCGATGCTGGCCGCCGCGGCGATCGCCTGGCTCATCTGCGTCAGCAGCGTCGTCACCTGCGAGACGACATCGCGCACCTCGATCAGTGATGCCGACGGAAAAGTGCGCGGAATGCTGCGCGCGAGTCCGGCCTCGGCCTTCGGAGGGACCGCCACGGTCGCAACCATATTGTGCGGCGCGGCGTCGAACGTCCCCGGCGAAAAGACAAGGACATAATTGAGGCCGAAATTGTCCCACTCGACGGTGCGGAAGGACGCGACCTTGGCCTGCACCTCGACCCCCAGCACGTTGACCGACAGCGTATCGCCCAGCTTCAGCCCCAGCGAAGCCGCGACCTCCTGCTCGACGCTGACGAGCGGCGGCCCCTTGTAGTCCGCCGGCCACCACTGGCCGCCCACCAGCGTACTACCGTTCGGCAGCGTCGGACTATAGGTCAGCCCACGATCGCCGCGCAGAACCCAGGCGCCTTCGGGGAGTTCGGTCAGCTCGTCGACCCGCTGGCCGCGAAATTCGGTGACGCTGCCGCGCAGCGCGGGGATCATGTTGACCTGCGCATCGGGCGCGGCATCGACCACCATCGATCGGAACTTGCCCGTATCGCCGCGCGGGATGTCGAGCACGAAAAAACTTGGCGCGCGTTGCGGCACCGTGCGCGCGATCTCTGCGGTGATGCTGGTCTGGATCGCCGCCAGCGTGACGAACAGCGTCAGCCCCAGCCCCAGCGCCACCACCAGCGCGCCGGTGGCCGCGCCCGGCCGATGCAGGTTGGCGACTGCAAGGCGCAGCAACGGGCGCTTTGGCCTCGGCATCCGGCTTGCCGTGCGCCGCACCAGCCACCCCAACCCGACAAGGATCAGCAGCAGCGCGATCGCCGCACCGATAAAGGAGAGTGCGAACAGGGGTTCGCGTGCGGTCCCGACCGCAAGCGCAACGATCGCCGCCAGCGCTGTCCCGACCGCGACGATCGTGCGCCGGTCGATCCGCATCCCGCCGTCGACCGTCGCGCGATATAGTCCTGCCGCAGGGACATGCCGCGTTGCCGCGAGCGGGGGTAGGGCAAAGGCAAGAGCGATAAGCAGGCCATAGGCCGCGCTCACGATCAGGGGCAGCGGATACAGCGCGAAGCCCGGCCGCACGGGCAGCACGTCGCCGGCAATCGCGCCGATCAGCGTGGGTGCAAGAGCGCCGACGACAAGGCCCGCGCCGATCGCCGTCGCGGCAACGGCCAGAATCTGAAGGCCATAGATACGCAGCACCGCCGCGCTGTCGGCGCCCAGCACCTTCAGCGTCGCCAGCCCCGGCCGCTTTCCGGCCAGATAGCTCGCGACGCCATTGCCGACGCCGATCCCGGCGATCACCAGCGCCGCAAGCCCGACCAGCGACAGGAACTGTCCCATGCGTTCGATGAACCGGCGCGTGCCCGGTGCTCCGTTGCTACGGTCGGTGATGTCCCACCCGGCTTCGGGGAATTGCGCTGTCAGCCGCTTGCCGACGGCTTCGGGGTTGGCGTTTGCGGGCAGGCGGACGCGATACTTGCTCTCGTACAGGCTACCCGGCTGGATGAGCTGGGTCGCGGGAAGGTCGCCCAGCCCGATGATCGCCACCGGCCCCAGCGTGAACCCTTCACCCAGCCGGTCGGGTTCCTCGGCAATGATGCCGTCGATCCGGAAGGTCTTCTCTCCGAACTTCACGTCGCCGCCGACTTTGAGGTCGAGGCGTGATGCGAGGTCCTTGCCGATCCAGATCGACCCGGGGGACGGGGTCCCCTCGCGAGGACCGCTGTCCAGCCGCATGGCGCCATAGAGCGGGTAGGCGGCATCGACCGCCTTCAATTCCGACAACAGCGCATCGCCGCCCGGCGCATTGGCCATCGCGCGGAGCCGCACGGTTGCCGAGGGCGTGCCGATGCTGCGAAATCCAGCCATCTCCTCGGCGCTGGCTTCGCGCTGGGGCAGGCTAAACTCGATATCACCGCCAAGGATCGTTTGTCCGCGCCGTTCAAGCTCGGAGGTAATCCCGCTCGTCAGGCTGCCGATCGCCGCGAGCGTCGCGACGCCGAGGAACAGGCAGACGGCAAGCAGTCGCAGCCCGCGAATCCGCGTCGCAAGATCGCGCCGTGCGATCCGCCAGAGGGTGGAGAGAGGGAGCATCAGATCGCGAGCCCCCCTTTCCCGTTCGCGTCGAGCGAAGTCGAGACGCCTATCGGGATCGTGCTATCGTTTGGAGTGTTTCGACTTCGCTCGACACGAACGGGGCTCAAGCGATGCTCCATTACCGTTCCTCGATCCGCCCGTCGTGCATCACGACGACACGGTCGCAATGCTCGGCCAGTTCCGGATCGTGAGTGATGATCAGCAAGGTGGCGCCCAGCGCCGCGCGGCGCGCGAAAATCAGATCGATGATCGATTGTCCCGTGGCGGTGTCCAGATTGCCTGTCGGCTCGTCGGCAAAGATGATCGCAGGGCTGCTCGCCATTGCGCGGGCGATTGCAACGCGCTGCTGTTCGCCGCCCGAAAGCTGCGGGGGATAATGGGTGAGGCGGTGGCCCAGGCCGACCGCGTCGAGTTCGGCGCGCGCCTTGTCGAAAGGGCTGTCGATCCCCGCAAGTTCCAGCGGCACCGCGACATTTTCCAGCGCTGTCATTGTCGGCAGCAGGTGAAAGGCTTGCAGTACGATGCCGATCCGCCCGCGCCGCGCCCGCGCCAGAGCATCTTCGTCCATCGCGCCGAAATCGAGCCCGGCGACCCGAATCGTGCCGCCGCCCGCGCGCTCGAGCCCGGCGAGCACCGCCATCAGCGAACTTTTTCCCGACCCCGACGGTCCGAGCAGCGCCACGGAGCTACCCGCGGCGACCTCCAGATCGACGCCGCGCAATATTTCGACGGGGGCCTTGTCGCTCCCCAGCGTCAGCGTCACATTATGGGCGGCAATCGCCGGATCGGGCGAAGCTCGTGAAGCGTCGGTCAAGAAGGGACCCTTTGGAAATGAAAACGGCCGGATGGCGTTCTGCCTTGATATATGGATCTGCCATCGCGCTTTGCCAACCGCTTGCGGCATGTGGTTCCGCCGAAGCGCCAGCGGCGGCGCCAAAGGACAAAAGTGCCGGTATCGCCGCCGCGCCGATCCCCGCCGATGCGCCGCTGATCATCGCGTTCGGTGACAGCCTCTACGCCGGCTATCAACTCGGCCCGAAGGAAGGGCTTGCGCCACAGCTTCAGGCTGCGCTTGCGGACGATGGCGTCGTCGTGCGGGTCCAGAATGCCGGCGTCTCGGGCGATACGACCGCGGCGGGACGTCAGCGGCTGACCTATGTCCTGGACAACGCGAAGACGAAGCCCGCGCTGGTCGTGCTGGGTCTGGGCGGTAACGACATGTTGCGCGGTATCGACGCGGGGCAGACGCGCGCCAATCTTGACGCGATGCTGGCCGAACTCAAGAAGCGCGGCATCCCCGTTCTGCTGACCGGCATGGTCGCGGCGCCCAACATGGGTGCCGATTATGCAAAGAGTTTCAATGCTATCTATCCCGAACTCGCCGCAAAATATGATGCGAGCCTCTATCCCTTCATTCTCGACAATGTCGTCGGCAAGCCCGACCTGATGCTCGGCGACCACATCCATCCCAATGCCAGGGGGGTGAAGATCGTGGTGGAAGGGTTGGCACCGCTGGTGGAGGATGCGTTGCCGGACGCGAAATAGCGGTGCCAGCAGAACCGGATCAGACTAGCAGCTTTTCCGCCCGCGCGCGCCAGTTGGCCGCAAGTCGCTCCATCGCGGCAAGATCGCGCAGCGCGCCGGGTTCGCGCTTGCCTGCGCCGCCGATCAGCAATCGAAACACGCGCTCGACCGTCCAGACGGGCAGCGGCCGATCGAGCAGCTCGATCGCGTCGCCCGCCGCGACTGTTCCATCCTCGATGACGCGATAATACCAGCCGCCGCGACCGGTCGTCACCACGGTCGCAGGAACGGTCGCAATGCCGAAGCGGTGCCCCAGCTTCCAGCATGGCTGGCGGCCCTGGCTGATCTCGACCAGCGCGGAACCAAGGCGATAGCGATCGCCGATGCACACTGCGCCTTCGATCAGCCCCCGCGTCGAAATATTCTCCCCGAACGCCCCGGGGGCGGTCAGCAGTATATGGCCGCCCAGCGTTTCGGCCCACCAGCCATAATGGTCGCGCGGATAGTGGTGGATCGCCTTGTCGGGGCCGCCATGAACCCTCAGGTCAGCCTGTTCGTCGCCGGCGATTCCCAGGCGGCCGACAGCACGCGCGCCGGTGAAAGGCAGTTTGTCGATGGCGCTCGCCTCGTCGCCGCGAAAGGCGCGCGCCTTGCCGGTCAGGACGGCGTCGATGGGAATGGTCATGCCGCTTCCTGTTCGATGCAGATTGCATCGGCGTCCGCGTCGGACAACGGCAGCGCCAGCAGGCCGCACCGATGCGGAGCGCCATCCGCCGCATCGCGTTCGAAATGTCGGCAGTCGGCGCATTGACCGAATGGACGATAGCCGCGCTTTGCCAGATGGCCCGTCAGCATGCGCGCCAGCAAAGCTTCGAGCGCGGCGCGTTCGGGGGTGGCCAGCCCGGCGGTCATGGCATCGGAAACCGCTTCGGGGGCCTCGGCCAGCAAGCCATATCCTGCGGGGGTCAGCGACAGGCGAACCAGCCGTCGGTCCTCGCTGTCCTCCGATCGCGCGACCAGCCCCTTGCGTTCCAGCGCGGCGACCGTTTGCGACACCGTTCCCTTCGTCTGTCCCAGCCAGGTCGTCAGCGCGCCGGGCGTCCGCGAAAAGCGATTGGCGACCGCCAGATAGCGCAGCGCCTGCCACTGGACCGGCTTCAGCCCAGCCGAATGGCCGTCGCCGGCGATCAGCCGGGCCGTGCGGGTCAGGAGGTCAGAGAGCCGGTCGGTCATGGGCAAATAGTATCGAGTAAAAACCATTTGCTCAACCCTCATGCCGCGTGGCAAGTAAATTGTATCGAGTCGCTACTATTTGCGATCGATCGAAGGAGAATGATGATGACCCGCAAAGCCACTTTCTATCACGCCGGCTGCAGCGTTTGCGTCGATGCCGAACAGACGGTCGCCGACGCGATCGATTCCGCGCGCTATGATGTCGAGATCGTCCATCTGGGCGAGGTGCCCGGTCGCGTTGCCGAGGCGGAGGCGGCCGGCGTGAAGTCGGTTCCGGCGCTGGTGCTGGGCGGCCAGCCCTATCATATCAATTTCGGGGCGTCGCTCGACGCGCTCAAATAGGTAGCGGTGCCGCGCGGGATAGCTGGCGTCAGCTCCCGCGCGGACCGAACAGGATGATGGCCGCCCCGCCAAGGCAGATCGCAGCGCCGATCAGGTCCCAGCGATCGGGCTTCGCGCTCTCGACGGCCCACAGCCACAGAAGCGCCGCGACGATATAAACCCCGCCATACGCCGCGTAGGTGCGTCCGGCACGATCGGAATCGACCAGCGTCAGCAGCCAGGCGAACAGCGCGAGCGAAGCCATGCCGGGGACGATCCACCAGACGGATTTGTCCAGTCGCAGCCAGGCCCAGAAGGCAAAGCAGCCGGCGATTTCGGCCAGCGCGGCGGCGATGTAGGCGAAAGCGGTCATCGACCTACCGTGACCCGATCGCGCGCAAAAGAAAAGGGGCGACCCGCAGGCCGCCCCTTCCTTGTCGTGTCGGCGTTCCGAAAGATCAGAACGCGAAGCCGACGCCGGCCGCGACGGTGTCGAAATCACCGAAGTTGCCGATGAACTGGTGGCGATACTCGATCTTGCCATAAACGTTCGAGCCGAACTTGTGCTGGTATCCGGCGCCGATGTACGGGTCGTCGATGTCGCTGAAGGTGTAGCCACCGGTCGCATAAAGCTTGCCGGCGGTGCCGACCTTCGCGCCGACGCGGCCACCGGCCGAGAACTGGACGTTCGCGCCGTTCTGGAGAACCTTGTCGCCGGCGACTTCGGCACCGGCGAACGCCTTGTCGCCCAGGTCGAAATCATAACCGGCCGCAATGCCAGCGGTGGCTTCGTCGAGACCATTGCCCCAGATATAGCCGCCACGCACTTCGACGCGGGCTTCGCCGCCATCGGCAGCGAGGGCGGGGGTGGCAACGACGGCCGTGAGGAGAGCGGCTGCAACTGCGAACTTCTTCATTGTCTTTATCCTTTACTCTGACTTTGGATCACGCCCTTTGGGTCGCGATCCGGGCCAAAGATGGGGTTGCGACCTGTCGCTGCAATGAACGCATCGTTCAGAATAAGACAATTTTATTACCTGTGTTATTTTTACAACACAGCATAGCTATGCGATGGTGACGGGATGGCGCGGGGCGACCAGCAGGAGCTTCGCCTAGTCAGGCGCCGCGATGCGCCGCCGCTGGATCAGCCGAGCGCTGCCTGCTTTTCCTCGGCGATTCGGTCGAGTTCGGCGCGAGTCGGCTTGGTCGCGGCGCTCTTGAGCTGCCCGCACGCCGCCATGATGTCGCGCCCGCGCGGAGTGCGGACCGGCGCGGAAATCCCGCTTTTGAAAATGAGGTTGCTGAACGCGCGCACCCGTTCCGGGGTTGAGCATTCGTACATCGCGCCCGGCCAGGGATTGAATGGAATCAAATTCACCTTCGCGTGCAGGCCATATTGCCGGATCAACCGGACAAGCTCGCGCGCGTCGTCGTCGCTGTCGTTCTTGTTCTTCAACATCACATATTCGAACGTGATCCGCCGCGAATTTCCGGCGCCCGGATAGTCGGCACATGCCTTCAGCAATTCATCGATGCCGTACTTGCGGTTCAGCGGCACGATCTCGTCGCGGATTTCCTTCGATACCGCGTGAAGCGAGACGGCCAGGTTGACGCCGATCTCCTCGCCCGCGCGCCCCATCATCGGCACGACGCCGCTCGTCGACAGGGTGATGCGGCGCCGCGACAGCGCAAGCCCGTCGCCGTCCATCACGATCTTGAGCGCGCCCTTGACCTCGTCGAAATTGTACAGCGGTTCACCCATGCCCATCATCACGATGTTGGTCAGCATGCGCCCGTCGGCGGTGTAATGTCCGCCTTCCTCGTCGGCGTCGTCGTCCTCGGGATCAGGGCCGAAACCCGCCATCGTCCCCTTCGGCCACTCGCCAAGCGCGTCGCGGGCAAGCAGGACCTGTCCGACGATCTCGCCTGCGGCCAGGTTGCGGACAAGCCGCATCGTGCCCGTGTGGCAAAAACGGCAGTTCAGCGTGCAGCCGACCTGGCTCGACACGCACAATGTTCCCCGATCGGCGTCGGGGATGAAGACCATCTCATATTCCTGGCCGTCGGCGGCGGCGAGCAGCCATTTGCGCGTGCCGTCGCTGGACACCTGCGCCTCGCGCACGGTGGGGCGGCCGATGATGAAGCGGTCGGTCAGCCAGGGACGCATGGCCTTGGCGATATCGGTCATCGCTTCGAAATCGGTGACGCCGCGGTGATAGATCCAGTGCCAGATCTGCTTGGCGCGCAGCTTGGCGCCCTTGGCATCGAGACCGGCCTCGACAAGCGCGGCGGCGACGCCGTCGCGCGGCAGCCCGACCAGGTCGATGCGGTTGCCGCCACGCAACGGTACGGTGCCCGTGGTCACGGGGTCGATATGGCCGGGAATCTGCATGATGGCGGCCATATAGTGGGGAAGCGCGAAAAGCGCAATTGCGCGCGAAATCCTCCCCATTGCCGGCCAATGGGGAGGGGTGATGGCTACAGGTTCGCGAGCATCCCCAGCACCGCCGGAACATTGCCGTTCGCTTCCGCATTGCGCAGCGGTAGGACGTTGCGGACCAATATTTCCTCCGGCGTGGGGTCGCCGGCGAACAGGGCCATGACCTCGTCGGCGAAATCGTCGAGCGGCATATAGCCTTCGCGCGTCGACTGGCCCGGCGTCAGGTCGGTGCGTACGGCGGGAGGTGCCAGTTCGATGACATCGACCTTGCCCGCAAGCTGGATGCGTAGCGCGACCGAATAGCTGTGCATCGCCGCCTTCGTCGCCGAATAGGTTGGCGCCTTGGGCAATGGTACGAAGGCGAGCCCGGAGGTGACGTTGACGATCGCCGCATCGGATTGCGCCGCCAGATGATCGACCAGCGCGTCGGTCAGCCGGATCGGCCCGAGGATGTTGGTGATCACCGTCGCTTCGGCGTGCGCGAGGTCGCGCCTGGTGCTCGCATCCTCGGTTGCCATGATGCCGGCGTTGTTGACCAGGATGTTGAGCGCGGGGAATTGCGCGACGACGTCTGTTGCAAAGGCGGCGATCGCCGCCGGGTCGGTCACGTCCAGTGCGATCGCGTGCATGTTCGCGCGCCCGACGATCGCCGTTTCCAGCTTCGCGGTGTTGCGGCCGGTGACGATCACGACGTTTCCTGCGTCATGCCAGCGCTGGGCAAGCGCAAGCCCGATGCCCGATCCGCCGCCGGAAACGAGAATGGTGTTGCCGGAGGTCTTCATGAATCTTCTCCTTTGGAATGGGTGTTGAGAAGGCCTGAATATCCTTATACTCTCCAAAAGAAAGTAGGCACCCAAAAGTACTATAGTTACCCAAAAGAGAGAATTGGATTTTCAGCCATGCTTGCGACGGAAAAAATCGCCTATGACTCGAATCTTCCGGTCGATCCGCGCGTCGAAGCGCTGGTAACGGAATTGATCGGCCGGGTTGCCGACAAATGGACCCTGCTCGTGCTGGAGGAGCTGGAGGATCACGGGGTTCTGCGTTTCACCGAACTCGCGCGGGGAGTTGCGGGCATCAGCCAGAAGATGCTGACGCAAACCTTGCGCGCGATGGAGCGCGACGGCCTGGTCGAACGCACCGTTCATCCGGTGGTCCCGCCAAAGGTCGAATATCGCCTGACGCCTCTCGGCCACAGCCTCGGCGAAGCGTTCTGCGGCGTGTGGCACTGGGCGGGGGAAAATCTCGATCGGGTCGAGGCGGCGCGCCGGACGTTTGACGAGCGAGGGTGATACGAAAAACAAGGGCCGCGACCCGTGTCGGTCGCGACCCTCTAAGGTGTCGGTCGGAGTGCCCGCCGATTCAGTTCCGTGCCGACGCGACGCGAACGGGTTCGCTGCGCATCGTTCCCGCGATGACCTGGTTCGTCATTGTGGAGGCGGCTTCCAGCGTGTCGCGACGGCATTGACGAATGTCGTTCTGGCCCGCGACGTCGAAGTCTGACGTCGTCCCGCATACTTCGACCACCGCACGCCAGACACGGTGCTGAAGCGCTTTGGCGCCCGTCGCTGTCTGGAGGTCGAGGTCGGCATGCTGGACGAGGATGGTCCGGGGTGCGGGGTCGGCGAGGGCCGGCTGAGCCGATGCGGTGGCGGCCAGCGCTGCGAGGATCAGAAGCTTTTTCATCTCATTTCTCCATCGGCCGGCTGAAGGAGGGTAGGAAGCCGGTGGAGATACAGGTAATCTTCGGTGCGGCACCGCGGGAGCAACGATGTTGCCGGGATATTCTGCATAATTGCAGAATGCGGCACGGCCGGTTATTTCGCAAAAGACATCATGTTCGACTGGAACGACCTCAAATCCTTTCTCGCGGTGGCGGAGAGCGGCAGTACGCTTTCGGCGGCACAGGCGCTGCGCGTCAGCCAGACCACCGTCGCCCGCCGTATCGCGGCGCTGGAGGAAGCCACCGGCCTTAGCCTGTTCGAACGTCGGCAAGCGGGCTACGCGCTGACCCCGGTGGGTGAAGCGATGCTCGCCAGCGCCCTTGCGGTCCGCGACGCCGCCGATCGCTTCGGCGAGGCGGCGGGCGCGAAATCGCGCGATGCGGGCGGCACGGTCAGCGTATCGACGATGGAGATTTTCGCGGTCACGATCCTGCCGCCCATTCTGCGCGATCTTCGGGCCGCGCATCCCGGCATCCATATCCATCTCGACACGTCGGACGAACCGCGCGACCTCTCTTCCGGGGCGACCGACATCGCGATCCGCAGCAGCAAGCAGCCAACGGGAGCGGGGCTAGTCGGACGGCGCATCGCCGACAATCCTTGGACCGTTTACAGCAGCCGCGACTATGCTGATCGCCACGGCGTCCCACACACGCGCGAGGAGCTGGCGACGCATCCGTTCATCGGCGGTGGCGGCGGAGTGTGGGAGCCTTATCAGGCATGGCTGCGGCAATATGGGCTCGAGGACTCGGTCGTCATGCAATATGACACGGCGTCGGGTCTGCTCGCCGGCGTTCGCGCGGGCATGGGCCTTACCATATTGCCGGCGTTTCTGGCCGACCGCGAACCCGACCTCATCCGATGCATTCCCCCGAAGGCGGAGGATACGACGGGCCTGTGGCTCCTGACCCATGAACGCCTTCGCCGCGTGCCGCGTATCCGGATCGTCCTCGACTTCCTCGCCGCCGAATTGACGAAGCTGGGGCGGGGTTAGCGGCGGGCTCGGCCAGATATCGCTTTCCTGCTGGACGTGCGCGTGGTTCAAACGGATCGAATGGCGCTGCGATGCGAGTGTTGATTGTGATTTTGGCCGGAGGAGGTGGTAATTGGCAGGATCATGGAATTCCGGTGGCCCCGCCACGCCGTTCGAAGGATCGCTGAAGGCCCGCAAACAGCTTGCCGATGATGATTTCGAACAATGGCTTTATGCCTCCGATGAAGCTGGGGAGCCGGCGGAGGAAACCGAGCAACAGGCACTCGAAGCCGAATGGGCGGAGGAGGATCTCAAACTTCGGATCACGACAGCTGGCTATATTGCGATACCCGCCGGTTTCATCGGCCTCGGCATTCTGTCTTTTTTCACGACGTCGTTGGCCGCTCAGACGTTCTTCATCTGGGTGGTTATCAATATGCCGCTTCTCACGCTCGCCGTGGCGACGTGGCGGCGGCGCGAGCTGCGTTTCGGGCTAAAGCGCCCCGTCAAGGGCCGGAAGGCCCGCATTCTGGCGATCATCCTGGTGCTGTCCTCGGGCGTAACCTTCGCGCTGGCCGTGGCGCAGGCCATGATGCGCGGGTGATGAACGTGGCGGGAAGGCCGAAGCCGTCAAGCCCCGCGCCTGGGCGGCGATTCAGCGTCAAGATACCCAGATCCCCGTCATTTACCCGATGATCTTACCGGATCGAAGCGCATCCGAGCGCCGCCGCGTCGATCGCCGTCGCGGCGCCGCGCAAGCGATAGGTGTCGGCGACACTACGGCCCGTTTCGGTACTGGTCTCGACGCTCATGCTCGGTGCGGATCGCATCGCGGCGATGATCGCCGCGTCCATCCGCGCGTCGCTTGCCCAGCCGTGGATGCCGTTACCGGTCAGGATGAAACGGCGGCTGCCGATCGTCAGCCGCAGTTCGCGGCCCGGCGCGCGGGCTTTCGACAACCGAACGTAGAATTGCCCACGAATCCGCGATTTCGGCCAATAGCCGACACTCGCATAGGGTTTGACTTGCGGCGTGCCGATCGTCGCGGAAGGAGCGCCAATGGCGTAGCAGCGGGGTGGCGCGGAGCCTTGGGCAGACTCGCGAAAGGCGCCCCAGCCGTCGAAAACGCCGAGAGCGGCGCGCGGCGCGGCAAGGACTGTCGCGGGCACTGCCGCTGCGATCAGGAAGAATATGGCTGTAGCCCGCATCGGCCCTCGTTTGCGCGAATGTGGATGCTTTGCAAGCATGGCTTGCACGGCGCGGTGCGGACGTTAAGGAAGGTGGACATTTTCGGGGACGGGATTCGGGGCGAACGGCCCGCTCCGCTGGACTCTCAGGGACTTTTCCCGCGCTACAGGGATGATGTGACACAATGAAAGCGACGATCGAACGTGCGGTGCTGCTCAAGAGCCTCGGCCACGTCCAGTCCGTGGTCGAACGGCGCAATACCATCCCCATTTTGTCGAACGTCCTGATCGAAGCCGATAGCAGCGGCCAGCTCAAGCTGATGGCGACCGATCTCGACCTGCAGGTCGTGGAAACCGTCGCGGCGAAGGTGGAGACGTCAGGCACCACCACCGTGTCGGCGCACACCCTGTTCGAAATCGCGCGCAAGCTGCCCGAAGGGGCGGAAGTCAGCCTGGCCGCCGCGGAAGGCAAGATGCAGGTGAAGGCCGGCCGGTCGAACTTCAATCTTCCGACCTTGCCGCGCGACGACTTTCCGGTCATCGCCGAAGGCGACCTTCCGACCAGTTTCGAACTGCCTGTCGCCGAACTCATCCAGATTATCGACAAGACGCGCTTCGCGATCTCGACCGAGGAAACGCGCTATTATCTGAACGGTATCTTCCTTCATGTCGCCGAGGATGCGACCGGGCCGGTGCTGAAGGCCGCGGCGACCGACGGCCATCGCCTGGCGCGCTACACCGTGACGCGCCCCGAGGGGGCGAACAGCATGCCGGACGTGATTGTGCCCCGCAAATGCGTGGCCGAAATCCGCAAACTGCTCGACGAGGCCGAGGGAAATGTCGAGATCAGCCTGTCGGCAAGCAAGGTCCGGTTCCAGCTTGGTAACGCCGTCCTGACGTCGAAGCTGATCGACGGCACTTTCCCCGACTACAGCCGCGTCATTCCGACCGCGAACGACAAGTTGCTGAAGGTCGATCCCAAGAGCCTGTTTCAGGGCGTCGATCGCGTGTCGACGATCGCGAGCGAAAAGACGCGCGCCGTCAAGGTGGGGCTCGACAAGGACCGCATCACCCTGTCCGTCACCAGCCCGGAGAATGGCACCGCAGCCGAAGAACTGGCGGCTGGTTATGACAGCGAAGCGATGGAGATCGGCTTCAATGCCCGCTACCTCAGCGACATTTTGGGCCAGGTCGATGGCGATACGGTCGAACTGCATCTTGCCGATGCCAATGCGCCGACCCTGATTCGCGAGAGCGAGAAGAGCCCGGCACTGTACGTTCTCATGCCGATGCGTGTCTGACGAGGCCTGCGCAAAGGGGGCGCCACTGGACGCGACCGACGTTTGACCTGACCTGTGGGGGGAATAGGGATGCAAAGAATGATTTGGAGCGCCGTGGCGGCGCTCGGGCTTGCGAGCGCAGCGAGCGCGCAGACGGTTACCGAACAGGACCGTGCCGATGCGCGCTGCTTCCTGTCGGCGCTGTCGTTCAAGGCGACGAAGCCGAATGGCGAGCCGGTCACCGCGTCGCAGGCGGCGGTTCTCGACATGATGAGCGCGTTCTACATCGGCCGGCTGCGGAGCCGCCAGCCGGCTTCGACGCCGACGGCCGCGATCATCACGTCCGATATGGTGCGCGACGTCGATACGCGGCTGTCGAAGGTGTTCGGCCCCTGCCTCGAAGGCTGGAAACAATATGGCGTCGATCTTGGTGAAACCGCCAAAATCTACAAGATCGTCGAAGCCGAACTGACCGACTGACGCGGATCAGCCGGCTTTCGATACCCGCCAGATCACGCCGCCGGTGTCGTCGGCAATCAACGCGCTACCATCCTTCGCGACCTTGACGTCCGCAGGGCGACCGCGCGTCGTCTTGCCGTCCTTGGCGAGGAACTGGTCGAGGAACGTGACGGGCAGGGCATCGATCGGGCGACCATTGGCACCGAATTTGACGAACACCACGTCATAGCCGGCGACCGGTTCCCGGTTCCACGACCCGTGCAGCGCGATGAGCGCGCCGTTCGCCCAACGCTCGCCAAGATCAAGCTTGTCGGTAAAGGTGAAACCCAGCGGTGCGACGTGTGCACCGAGCCCATAGTCGGGGCGCTTAACATATTGGCGGCGGTCCTCGTCCTCCGGCGGTACGCGCGGGTCGATGAATCCGCCCCAATAATACCAGGGCCAGCCATAGAAATCGCCTTCATCGACGTTGGTCAGATAGTCGGGAACCAGGTCGCTCCCGAGCATGTCGCGTTCGTTGACGACGGTCCACAACTGGTCACTGCCGGGATAGAAGGCGAGGCCGACGGGATTGCGGATGCCGGCGGCGAAGGTGCGGATATATTTGTTCTCGGGACGCACTTCGAGGACGCTGGCGCGCCGGGTCTCGTTGCCCATGCCTTTTTCGCCGATGTTCGAATCGGCGCCGACGCCCACATAAAGCCATCCGTTGGGCGCTGCCGCGAGGCTCTTCGTCCAGTGGCGGTTGGTGCCCTTTGCGGGCAGGTCGACCAGCTTGGTGGCCTTGCCGCTCATCCTCGTCTCGCTCTCCACATAAGGGAAAGCAAGGATCGCATCGGTGTTCGCGACATAAAGCGTCTTGCCGACCAGCGCCATGCCATAGGGCGAGTTGAGGCCAGTGATATAGGCGGTCTTGACCTCGGCCTTGCCGTCGCCGTCAGCATCGCGAAGCAACGTTATCCGGTTGGCCGACTTGCCCCCGGCACCTGCCTTGCTCATCAGGCTGCCCATCACCTTGCCCTCGATGCCTGATGTGTCGCGCGGCGGGCTCTGGGCCTCGGCAACAAGGATGTCGCCGTTCGGCAGGACGAGCATCGAGCGCGGATGATCCAGTCCTTCTGCGAAGCGGCTGACGCCCAGCCCCGCGGCCGCACGCGGCGCCTGCCCTGCGGGCCAGCTCGTCGCCTCGGGGACGTTCATCGTCGGGATGCTCTCTGATTTCTGCGACGCCATCACCGGCACGCGGCCGCTGAGTTCGGCAGTCGAGAAGCGCGCCACGTCGGGGCGCGACAATACATAAAGAGCGATCCCGCCCACGACGATCAGAACGAGGAGGGCGATGCCGGTATATTTCAGGATTTTGCGCATGGGAGCAGTCTTACACGGCGATGCGACGGCTGCAAATGGACGATTCGCCCCGTCCATGGTTAACGCGCGAACGCCGACGATTAACCTTACCCGCTTGTTCATTACGGTTGGGAACGGGGCGGTGATGCGCTGTCTTTAGAGCGGCTTTCGACGCAACGGGCCGGGGACATCATGCAACTGCCAGCACCTTATCTTGCCGACCGTGGCGCGGTCGACGATGCGCATGCGATGATCCGAGAGCATGGCGAAGAAGCGGGGTTCGCCGCGGCGGCTCGTGCGGAGCAATATCGGGTGCTGGGAAACCACGTTCATTTCGCGCGCTGGCGTCAGATCGAGCGGCTGATTACCTATCTGTCGATCGACGTCGCCCTCGACACCGTCCACTAATCGTCAGAGCCGGAGCCCCGTCGTTTCGGCGAGGCCAGCCATCAGGTTGAGGTTCTGTACGCAGGCGCCGCTTGCTCCCTTGCCCAGATTGTCCAGCCGCGCGACGAGGCGAAGCTGGGTGCCGTCGGGGCTTGCATAAAGCATCAGCTCGATCCGGTCGGTCGCGTCGTCGCTTTTGCGGAGCAGCAATTCGCTTTCGTCGCCGGCGCGCCGAACGCTGATCAGCGACGATTCCCGAAAATGCTCCGCAAGCGCGTCATGGACCGCGTCGGACATGGACGTGTCAAAGCTCAGGGGCACTTCGACCAGCATGCCGCGATAGACCGGAACGACCGCGGGGGCAAAAAGCGGCGCATGGTCCAGCCCGGCTCCCCGCTGCATCTCCGGGACGTGCTTGTGCGCGAGGTTCAGACCATAGCTGCGAAAACCGACGTCATCGTCCGCCTCAAAGCGCGCGATCAGCTCCTTGCCGCCACCGGAATATCCCGACACCGCGTTGACGCTGAGCCGCGCGTCGCGACCCACCAGGCCGGCGGCGACCAGCGGTGCGACGAGAGCGAGAAAGCCCGTGGGGTAGCAACCCGGATTGCTGACACGCTTGGACGTCGCGATGGCCCCCCGCTGCGCAGCGCTGAGCTCGGGAAAGCCATAGGCCCAGCCGGGCGCGACGCGGTGCGCGGTCGATGCGTCGATGATCCGCACCGCCGGGTTGTTCACCATCGCCACCGCCTCGATCGCCGCGGCATCGGGTAGGCAGAGAATGACGAAATCGGCCCCATTCAGGGCTTCGCTCCGCCGCGCGGCGTCCTTGCGCTCGGCATCGGGCAGGGCGATCAGCGAAAACTCGCTCCGTCCCGCAAGCCGTTCGGCGATTTCCAGGCCCGTCGTACCCGCCGCGCCGTCGATAAAGACCGTTTGCGCCATGATTTATCGCAGCCGCTTGTAGCCGCTGATCGGAACATCATGTCCCTTCGCCATCGAGCGCTTCGCAATGTCGGCGAGCGGTTCGACGCGCACTTCCATCCACTGGCGGCTGGCGTGGACGATCCTGTCGTGATCGGTCATGATCCCGACGTGGCCGGGGAAAAAGACGAGATCGCCGCGCGCCAACTCGGTGGGAGCGACATCCTTGTCGTTTCCCAGGCTCGCGAGCTGGAGGTCGCTGTCGCGCGGAAGGTGAACCCCGGCGGAAGCCCAGGCAAGCTGGACGAGACCCGAACAATCGATGCCCTTCGCGGTCCGACCGCCCCACAGATACGGCGTGCCGACCATGTGTTCGGCCATCGCGGTGGGGTCGTCATGCTCCGTCCCGACCTCGACCAGAGCGGCAAGCGGTAGATAGCCGTGCGCCGTCTTGAGCCATTCGCCCTCAGGTTCACCCATCACCAGCGCGCCGAGCGGGAGGACTGCCGGCCCGCCGCTCGCCGCGTCGGGTGCCGAATGAAGCATCGCCTCGATCATTTCGACACGGTGTGTGGGCGCGATCGGTGCACCCAGTGCGTCGGCCGCGAGATAGCCGACATAATGGTCGGCAAGGCTGTAACCCCACGCCCAGCCGCCGGTCAGGTCGAGCAGGGCAAACCCTTCGCCGAAAAGCAGTTCGCTCGTCTGTTCGGCATCCAGCGATGGCGCCGCGCGGATGACGGCGGCAGGAAGAACGCCGCTCATCATCATCGGCGCGGCATAGTGGGGGGCGAAATGCGTCCCCGCGACGGCGATATCGGCCAGGTCCGGACGGATCGCCACGACGCGCGGATCGAAGGCCTGCGACGTGCCGGTTAGGCCGAAGCGGTCGCGGCCCTGTCCGGCAACGCCGGGGCGTCCCATCCGTACGCGGTTGGCCGCTGAATCTTCGCCGCTGTTCGCTGTCACTTGCCGTCCTGTAATATGCCTTTTTCCGCGCCTCGCGGACAATCGCGGCGCATTAGACCAGCGCCCCCCGCTTTATCAAGGACGTTCACCCTTCTTGCGGCGGTCATATCGCATCTGCAGCATAGCCCATGCGGCGCGCAGGCCCAGCGCCGCGCCGCCTTTCGGCCGTCCGTGCTTTGCCGACGGGCGCCAAGCGAAAGTGTCGAAATGCGCCCAGGCCGTACCGTCGGGGACGAAGCGCTTCAGAAACAGCGCAGCGGTAATCGATCCTGCGAAGGAGGAGGTTCCCGCGTTGCCGAGGTCGGCTATGTCGGTTTCGAGCAACTCGGCATAGCCATCCCACAACGGCATTCGCCACAGCGGGTCGTCGCGGTCGATGCCGCCTGCCAGCAGGTCGGACGCCAGATCGTCGTCGTTGGAATAAAGAGCGGGGAGATCGGGGCCCAGCGCGACGCGCGCTGCGCCCGTCAACGTCGCGAAATCGACGATGAGTTCGGGCTCGGCCTCGCTCGCCTTGGTGAGCGCGTCGCCCAGGACGAGGCGCCCTTCGGCATCCGTGTTGCCAATTTCGACGGTCAGACCCTTTCGGCTCTTCAGCACGTCGCCGGGCCGGAAGGCATCGCCGGAGATCGCATTTTCGGCCGACGCGACGAGGCAGTGAAGGCGCACAGGCATCCCGCTTGCCATGATCAGTTCGGCAAGCGCGAGGACATGGGCGGCGCCGCCCATATCCTTTTTCATCAATCGCATGCCCGACGCCGGCTTGATGTCGAGGCCGCCGCTGTCAAAGCTGATCCCTTTGCCGACCAGCGCGACGCGGGGGTGACCGTCCTTGCCCCATTCGATCTCGATCAGCCGAGGGGCATGATGTTTGGCCGCGGCGCGTCCGACCGCGTGGATCATCGGATAGCCCTGTTCAAGCGCTTCGCCCTTCGTAACCGTCAGCTTGCCGCCATGCGCCTTGGCGATCCGTTCCGCCACCTTTTCGATCGCCGCCGGTCCCATGTCGGCGGCCGGCGTGTTGACGAGATCGCGAACCAGCGCGACCGCGCGCATTTCGGCAACGGTCGGCCCTATTGCGCCGACGTCGCTCGTAAGCAGCACGCGCCCGCCCTTGACCGGCGGATTGGATTTATAGGTGTCGAAACGATATTGCGCACTCAGCCAGCCGAACAACGCCTTACCGGGTTGCTGTCCCTCGAGGCGATAGCGCCCCTCGGGAAGGATCTGCGCAAGCTTGGCTAGGCACCAGGCCGACAGGCTGTTCACGTCGGCCACCGTGGTGACGATCGCCCAGCGTTCGGGATCGTCTCCGGGCAGTATTGCGTGGACAAAGGCGTCGGGCTTGAAACCGACTGCTGCAAGATGCGCGCGTTCGCGCGCGCTGCGGCCTTTCAGCCACCCGTCATAGCTCTTCTTGTCAACGAGATGGATGGTGCGAGCGTCCTGCCCCTTGTCGGGTTGGACGAGGTCGGAATAGTCGGTCATGCCGAGGTGCTAGGCGTGTCGGGATATTTTGTCGATTCCCCGCGTTATTCAGGCATGACGTACCGAACCATGGCTGCAATTCTTCCCGCGACGCTGCTCGCCGCGGGCTGCACCGACAATCGACCGACGAAGGCCGAGAAGGCCGCCGCCTCCGCGGTTCCGGGCGCTCCGCCCGGTGGCGTGGCGGACGTTCTGGCAAAGGGCGCGCCGGCGTCGGATGTCAGGGAACGGAACGATCTGATCGATTTCGCCTATGCTTATCCAAAGGATGCGGCGCGAATACCCGAACTGGCGCGCTTTCTGGACACCGATCGACAGGTGAAGCGCGAAGCGCTCATCGCGGCGGCCGGGCGTGACAAGGCCGCCTCGGAAAAGGAGGGCTTTCCCTATCGCGCCCACAGCCATTTGCAGACGTGGCTGCGCGTCACGAATACGCCGCGCTTCCTCAGCCTCTCGGCGGAGATCGAAACCTATATGGGCGGCGCGCATGGAATGGAGGGCTTCGACACGTTGCTGTGGGATCGCGGCAAGCGCCGCATGTTGAAGCCGCTTGACCTTTTTACCAGCCCTGAGACGTTCGATGTTGCAATAGCGGACGATTTCTGCGCGCGTATCAGGCAGGCGAAAGCGGCGAAGGGGATCATGTCGTCCGGCGCGGCCGATGCGTCTGCGGGAGGCGCCTTTGCCGCGTGTCCGGCGGCTTCGGCGCAGACGGTGTGGCTCGGTTCGTCGGATGGTCGGCACATTGACAGGATGACGATCGCGATCGCGCCCTATGAGATCGGCCCCTATGCCGAGGGAAGTTACAAGATCAATGTGCCGATGACGGCAAAGCTGGTGGACGCGGTCAAACCCGAATTCGCGCGGGACGTCCTTCCCATAAATTGAATGGGGAAGGCATCCCGGACGAGGGTCTGTTATTCCGCCGCTTCGAGTTCCGCGGCCGGCGCGGTCTTTGCGGTCGCTCCGGCGTTGGAGAAGGTCAGCACGCCGTCGGCGATCGCGCCCGTCTTCATATCGACGCGATCCTGAATATAGTTCTGGTTGAGCCGCCAGGGGAGCCGGTCGGCGTTTTTCGGCATGATGTGCAGTGACCGCTGGATATAACCCGACGAGAAGTCGAAGATATTCTCTTCGGTCAGGCTTGTCGGATCGGCAAGGACGGGGTTCGCGATTTCGGTGCCCGTCTGCTTCATGTGGTTCAGCACACGGCAGACATATTCGGCAACGATGTCGGCACGCAGCGTCCAGCTCGCGTTCAAATAGCCGAACACGGCCGAGAAGTTCGGCACGTTCGAGAACATGCACGCCTTGTAATAGAAATGCTGGCTCCAATCGATCGTCTCGCCATCGACCCGCACCGGAATCTTGCCGGCCACCGCAAGCTTCAGGCCGGTCGCCGTGACGATGATATCGGCGTCGAGATGCTTGCCCGATTTGAGCTGGATGCCGCTCGCGTCGAAGCGTTCGATATGGTCGGTGACGACCGAAGCCTTGTCGGCCTTCATCGCCTCGAAGAAATCCGCGTCGGGAACCAGGCAGAGCCGCTGTTCCCACGGATTGTACGGCGGCGTGAAGGCTTCGGCATCGTAGCGGTCGCCGAGATTCTTCTTGATCTGCTTTGTCAGGAATTCCCGCACCTTGTGCGGCTTGTCGCGCGCCTTCTTGAAGACGATGTCCTGCATCTTCACATTCTTGAAGCGCGTGATCCGATAGGCGAGTTCTTCGGGCAGGACCTTGCGCATGAAATTGGCGAGGCCGTCCTTGGCGGGCCGGATCGCATACCAGGTCGGGGTGCGTTGCAGCATCGTGACGTGCGCGGCCTTGTCGGCCATCGAGGGGACGATCGTGACGGCGGTGGCGCCCGATCCGATCACGACGACCTTCTTGCCCGAATAATCCAGATCCTTCGGCCAGAATTGGGGATGGATGATCTGTCCCTGGAAATCCTCTCGCCCGGCGAACTGAGCGTCGAACGGCTCGTCATAATCATAATAGCCAGAGCCGAGATAAAGCCAGCGCGCGGTCGTGGTCGACGTGGCGCCGGCGTCATCCTCCATCGTCACGGTCCAGCGCGCCGCGGCGCTGTCCCAATCGGCGCCGACCACCTTGCTGTTGAAACGGATCTTGTCGCGAATCCCGCGCTCATCGACGATGCGGTTCAGATATTCGAGGATCGACGGGCCGTCGGCGATCGATCTTTCATGCTTCCAGGGTTCGAACACGAACCCCAACGTGTGCATGTCGCTGTCCGATCGAATACCCGGATAGCGGAACAGGTCCCAGGTGCCGCCGAGGTCGGCGCGGCGCTCCGCAAGTCCAAAGCTGCGGTCGGGGCTATAGAGTTGCAGATGCACCGCCATGCCGATGCCCGAAATGCCTGCACCCACGATCAGGACGTCCTGATCCACCGGGCTTGCCGTGCCTGCCATCATTTCGTCTCCCGTCAGTCTTTGGGAGCAGCTTACGCACCGCGTTGCATTTTGCAATCGAATTGACGTTTACGGAAAGTGCCGCTGCGGCTATGGGCGTTTGTCGCTGTCACATTCTTGTCATGACGGCGTCACCAATTTGCAATTTCAGACTGCGCGGCGGCGCGGTACCGGGACGATCAGACCAGATTTAATGCGGCAAATCGCAGTTCTTCCTTATCGATTCGGGGGCGCCGAAAAGGACGGCCCGACCGAGATCCTGCTCGTCACCTCGCGTGGCACGGGCCGCTGGGTGATTCCGAAAGGCAACCCGCTCAGCGGGCTGGATCGCCATGCGTCGGCAGCGGTCGAGGCGGAGGAGGAAGCGGGCGTCGTCGGTGCGGTCTGCCCGACGTCGATCGGGCGCTATCAATACCGCAAGCGTCGCGCCAATGGCGCCGCGATCATGTACGATGTCGAGGTGTTTCCGCTGGCGGTGACGCGCGAACTCGACGAGTGGAAGGAAATGGACGAGCGCGAACGGCGCTGGTTCACGCTCGACCAGGCGGCGGCGTCGGTCGATGAAGCCGATCTTCAGGCGATGATCCGGTCGTTCGGCGATCGCGGCTTTCGGGCCGCGGCGCGCCAGTCGGGCGTCGTCTTCAGTGTTGCGGAAAAGACAGGGGTCAATCGCATGTTTGCCTGGTTCCAGCGCCTGCTTCCCAAGCAGGGCAATTTCTTCGAGCTTTTCGAAGCGCATGCTGCGACGCTCACGGCCGGGTCGGAAGCGCTCGCGCGAATGCTGCAAGGCGGCGACGGCGTCGCCGACCATATTCAGGAGATTATCGAGCGCGAGCACGATGCCGACGCGATCACGCGCGAAGTGCTTCAGACGGTGCGGCGCACCTTCCTGACGCCATTCGACCGCAGCGCGATCACCGATCTCATCGCATCGATGGACGATGCGATCGACGAGATGCAGAAGACGGCGGGCGCCGTCGATCTGTACGATGTCACCCAGTTCGAGCCGGAAATGCGCGATATTGCGGGCATCATTGTCGATGCGGCGCGTCTGACCGCCGAAGCCCTGCCTCTGCTCCGCAACATCTCGGCCAACGGGCCGCGCCTGCACGAACTGACCGAGCGGCTCGTCCGCATGGAAGGCCATGCCGACGATATCCACGCTGCGGGCCTCAAGCGCCTGTTCAAGGAGCATGGCGAGGCCAATCCGACGCGCTTTCTGATCGCGCGCGAACTCTTCCGGCATCTTGAGCGCGTCACCGACAGTTTCGAGGATGTCGCGAACGAAATCGACGGTCTCGTCATCGACCACGCATGATCGAGCGATACCGCATGTCCCGCAAGACAATCCGTTCGCGCCCGGCGATGTCGCAAGGCCTGCCGGGCCGATGTGAGGCCGACAAGGCCGGAGCGATCTAGGCCATGCACGAACTTGCCTTTCCTCTGCTCGTCGGTCTGATCGTGCTCGCTTTGGCGTTCGATTTTCTGAACGGTCTGCACGACGCAGCGAACAGCATTGCGACCGTCGTCGCGACGCGGTTGCTACGGCCGGTGCAGGCGGTGCTGTTCGCCGCCTTCTTCAATTTCGCGGCCTATTTCCTGTCGCTCGCGTTTCCGGCGTTGCACAAGGTTGCCGAAACCATCGGCAAGGGGTTGATCGACAAGGATCTCGTAACCCCGTCAGTGGTGTTCGGTGCGCTCGTCGGCGCGATGTTCTGGAATGTCGTAACCTGGCTCAAGGGGATTCCCTCTTCGTCGAGCCATGCGCTGGTCGGCGGGATCGTCGGCGCGGGCGTCGCGCACGCCGGGTTCGAGGGCATCCAGTGGGCGGGGCTCAACAAGACCGTGATCGCGATCTTCCTGTCGCCGATGCTGGGGATGCTGCTCGCGATGCTGGTGATGTTGCTGAGCAGTTGGGCGCTGCGCCGCGCGACCGCGAAGTTCGCGGAGAGCAGCTTTCGCTATCTGCATCTTTTCTCTTCCGCCGCCTATTCGCTCAGTCACGGGCTCAACGATGCGCAGAAGACGATGGGCGTGATCACCGTGCTCCTCTATTCCACCGGCTATCTGACCGGCGAATTTCATGTTCCGCACTGGGTGGCGATCTCCTGCTATATTGCGATCGGTCTCGGTACCTTGTCAGGGGGATGGAAGATCATCGAAACGATGGGCGGGCGCATCACCAAATTGTCGCACCATCAAGGGTTCGCGGCGTCGACCGGCGGGTCGCTGGTCGTGTTTACGGCAAGTCTGCTCGGTATTCCCGTATCGACGACGCACACAATTACGGGTGCGATCATCGGCGCCGGCGTTGCGCGGCGCGCCAGTGCAGTGCGCTGGGGCGTTGCGGGGAACGTGGTGGCCGCCTGGTTCATTACCATCCCCGCCAGCGCAGTCGTCGCGGCCGCCTTCTATGCGTTGACCCGTCTTTTCTGATCAGCGCTTCGGCCGATAATCCACGCTGGCGCCGCCCGTCAGGCGGACGGGCAGGTAAAGCCCGTTGCCATAGGCCTTGATCTCGCCGGTTTCGAACCCGTCGATGTGCGTACGGATGATGAACGCGCCTTCGCGCCGCTGATCGACCGCGCGTTTGATCTTGCCTTCCAGTTCGGACAGGTCGTTGGCGAAATTCTGGGTCAAAGCCGCAGCAATCAACGCCGAGAACCCTTCGCTGCGGCCGAGCACAATGAGGAGGTCGCCGCCGACGCCGTCGGTATCGCCGTTGATGTCGAGTTGCGTGAACCGGACCTCGGTCGACCCGGGTGTGTTCACCGGAACGGCCGTCATCCATATGCGTCCGCGGGTGGGCTCTCCAGCGCGGGACTGCAAACGGGCTTCGACGTCGGCGCCGATCGCGATCCGGCCGCCGGGTGCGCCATAGACGGTCGATTTGCCGAAACTCACCATCATCGGGCCAATCTTCGGCAGCACGAAGGGCCGCTTCGCTCGCTTGGCGAGGGCACGGTCGATGACGGGTTGAAGCTGTTCGTAATCCGCGACCACCGGGACGCGAATGTCGAGATGCGGATGTGGCATTTCGCGGACCAGCTTCGGCAGCGGCACCGACTCAGGATTTTCCGGCCGCTCGGAAACGAAGGTTTCGGTGACGCCCTCAATGCCGAGATTGAGGCTCAGCCGGTTGCCGCTCAGCCGATATCCGCCGTACAGGATGCGCTGCGGCGTCACGCGCATCCAGACCGGCGGATTCTGTCGATTGAGTTCGAGTGAGGTGAAGCTCTGGCGCCAGATTTCCGCCGCCTGCGCGCGGATGTTGATCTTGCCGATTTCTCGGTTCACCTCGCGCTCGACGTCGCGGACGACGGGCGCCAGCTTCGCGTCGGCCTGATCGGTGAAGGTGATCCGCTTGCCGAGGAAGTCGATTCCGGGTGCCTTGGTCCAGCCATAGCTGATCCTAGCCTTGCCCTGCATGCGCCAATCGGGCGCCAGATCGATGCGGACGCGAGCATGCGCTAACGCCGCGCCTGTTGCCGTCTCACCCTTCAACACCCCACCGATATCTCGCGCCGCGACCGTGGCGTGGAGCGGCATGTCGACGATGATTTCATTGCCTTCGCCGCGCAGGCGGAGCGCGCCGCGCGTGACCTGACCGACGATCGTGCAGGGGATGGCGGGCGTAACTTTCACCCGCTTGCCGAAGAGCTTGACCCGCTGCGGCGCGACGCATGCCTTTTCGCGCTGGTTGATGGTCCACAGCGTTTTCGGCAACGCGCGTTCAAGCTGTGCTTTCAGCGGCGCGATATCGGCATCGATTGGCACGGCAATGAGCGAACGCTGGCTGGGCATGGGTGCGGCGTCGGTCGCGCGTGGCGGCGCCTTCGCGCCGCCTTTCGCCGGATCGCAGGCGGACAACAGCGCCGTCAGCAAAAGTGCGGCAGCCAATTCCCTGATTACACGCATGATTCCGCCCCTGATACACCCGGCCGGTATCGAAGCCTAGAAACTTCGTGGAGCGGGCGAAAGCGAAATCAAGCGGTGCGGCGAAGCGTGCCGCCCTGCAATTGTGAAGATGCTCTTCCGCTGCGGAAAGAGCCGTCGGCATCTCAACCCGAGATCGCGTCAGCCCCCAACCACACCGAACAGGTCGTGTTCATCGGCATCCTCGATCTCGACATCGACGATGTCACCGGGCCTCAGTGTCGCCGCGACATCGCGGAGGTAGACGTGGCCGTCGATCTCCGGCGCATCGGCCTGCGATCGTCCGGTGGCGCCTATGCTACCGTCTTCGTCGGCCTCGCCGACTTCGTCGATGATCACCGGCAGAATGCGGCCGATCTTAGCTTCGAGCTTCGCGGCGCTGATCGCGGCAGTTTTTGCCATGATGCGCTGATAGCGTTCTTCCTTGATCTCTTCGGGCACCGGATCGTCGAGCGCGTTCGCCTGAGCACCTGCGACAGGTTCAAAGCGGAAGGCCCCGACGCGATCAAGCTGCGCTTCGTCGAGCCAGTCGAGAAGATATTGGAAGTCCGCTTCGGTCTCTCCGGGAAAGCCGACGACGAAGCTGGACCGAATCGAAATGTCGGGGGCGATCGCGCGCCATGCCTTCAGCCGCTCAAGCACCTTCGCTTCATTAGCGGGACGCTTCATCCGCTTGAGAACGCTCGGGCTCGCGTGCTGGAACGGGATATCGAGATAGGGGGTGAGAAGACCTTCGGCCATCAGCGGAATCACCGCATCGACGTGCGGATAGGGGTAGACATAGTGGAGGCGCGTCCACGGTGCGCGCCCTTCGGTGGTGCGAAGCCGGCCGAGCTCGCGCGCGAGGTCGGTCATATGGGCGCGGACTTCTCGGCCGTGCCATTCGCGCGGCTGATGCCGGATATCGACGCCGTACGCCGAGGTGTCCTGGCTGATCACCAGCAGCTCTTTCGTGCCTGCAGCGACAAGCTTCTCGGCCTCGCGCAGCACCGCGTCGATACGGCGGCTAACGAGTTTGCCGCGCAGGTCGGGGATGATGCAGAAGGAACAGCTATGGTTGCAGCCTTCGGAAATTTTCAGATAGCTATAATGACGCGGGGTCAGCTTCAGCCCGCCC
Source organism: Sphingopyxis sp. (assembly GCF_016793825.1). Lineage (GTDB taxonomy): Bacteria > Pseudomonadota > Alphaproteobacteria > Sphingomonadales > Sphingomonadaceae > Sphingopyxis. Next base: position 51,020 of record NZ_JAEULM010000033.1, on the reverse strand, counting down.
TCCGGCACGAGGTCGATAAATGGGCCCTGCGTCGGCGGTGCGGCGTCGTGGACGGCATCGACCACCTGCTCATACTGATGCGCGCCGGTGACCGCGAGGACCTTGGGAAATCGGGCGCGGATGACGTCGGCCTCATTGCCCATGCAGCCGGTGACGATGACACGGCCATTCTCGGCCATTGCCTCGCCGATCGCCTCCAGGCTTTCTTCCTTCGCCGAGTCGAGAAAGCCGCACGTATTCACGAGGACGACGTCGGCGCCGGCATAGTCGGGCGACAGGCCATAGCCGTCGGCGCGCAGCTTGGTCAGAATCCGTTCGCTGTCGACAAGCGCCTTGGGGCAGCCGAGCGAAACCATGCCGACTTTCGGCTGGGCGGGGAGCGTTTTGACTGTCATGATTGGCGGCGCCCCTAGTCTATTTCGGGGGCTTTGTCACGCCCGCCAGTGTGTCCGCGATGATCCGCCACACGCGCGGATGGATGCCGAGGCCCAGGTGCGTTGCGTCGACCTTCAGATTGCGAGCCTGTGGATTGTAGATGTCGATCGCGATGTCGGGCCCGACGATGCCGTCGCGATCGGAATAGATCACCGTCAGCGGCTGGCTCAGGCCTTTGAGGTTGCGCGCGTGAATCTCGCGCTCGATCGCATCGAAATCGCGGCCGGCGAAGCGTCGGGCGAGCGCGGTATATTTGGGGCCGCCGATTATGGGGGTGCCCAGGGTGATTATTTCGCGAACGAGCTGTTGATAGGTCCGGGCCGTTTCGCGGGCGATGACGCCGCCCAGGCTCCAGCCGATGAGGGTGAGCGGTGCGCCGTCGGCCTGGACCCATTCGGTGGCCTGCGTGGCGAAGCGTTCGACATCCCTGGCGACGCGCCCTTCGTTGCGGCCCATGCCCCAGTCGCGGACATGATAGCCGAGATGGCGGAGCCAGGCTTCGAGCGGGCGCATCGACAATTCGCTGGCGCCATAGCCGGGAAGCAGTACGACCGGCCGGCCGTCGCCGCGCGGCGCGCCGATCAGATGGTGGCCGCCGAGGCCGTAGCGCAGCATTTCCAGCGGCAGCGCCAGCTCGCCAAGCTGCGCAAGTCGGCTCGGCGGTTTCAGGCCCGTCGGCAGCGGAACGTCGCGGGGCATCGCCTTATCCCTCCTGTCCGCCTATAGCTTGGCGCATCGGGCTTGTTTTGCAAGCCGATAGGCAAAGGGGACGGGCGTGATCGGAGCATTTGCGGCAGTGTCGGCGGCGATTGCGGTAGCGGCGGGGGCCTTCGGCGCCCATGGTGCGTCGGGACCGCAGGAGGCCGAATGGCTGCGGACCGGCGGCCTGTACCAGCTGATCCATGCCGTCGCGGCGCTGGCGATCATGGGCAGCGCGCGCGGACCCGCGATCATGCTGCTTGTCGGATCGATACTGTTCGCGGCCACGCTTTACGCAATGGCACTGGGTGCGCCGCGCTGGCTGGGTGCGGTCACGCCGATCGGCGGAACGCTGCTGATCATCGGGTGGTTTTGGACGGCCTGGCTTTACTGGCGAGGCTGACCTCCGCCTCGCTTTCCTCGCACCCAATGACTTCGACGACCTTGTCGCCCGCTTCGAGCCGCTGTGCCGCGGGTTCCCAGAAGCCATAGGGCTTGCCGTCGCGATAGACGCGCAGGCCGCGTCCGCCGCTGGCCAGCTGGTCGAGGCCGCGTCCGATTTCCTCGGCGCTGACCGGGCGTTCGCGAAGCTGCACCCGGCCGCCGACGGCCGCGAGGTCGGCCATATAGTCCGCGACATGTTCGCCCTGCGCCGATCCGGCGAGGAGCAGGCCGGTAAAACTGACGGGGTTGATGACGTTGCTTGCGCCCGCCTGCCGTGCGAGCAGTTCATTGTCCTGGGTCCGGATGACGACGCTGATCGGCACGTCGGGGGCGAGGTGGCGGACGGTCAGGACGATCAGGATCGAGGTGTCGTCGCGCCCGGCCGAGACCAGCACCGCCTGAGCCTCGGCGATCCGGACGTCGAGCAAGGTTTCGTCGCTCGATGCGTCGCCTTCCAGCACGTTGCAGCCCATCGCTTCCGCGGCGGCCACGCGGTTGCGGGTGGGGTCGATCACGACGATGCACGCCGGATCGGTCCCGCGCGCGATCAGTTCCTTGACCGCTTCGCTGCCGCTGATGCCAAAGCCGAGCACGACGATATGATCGGTGAGTTTTGCCTGGATGCGGGCCATACGCCATTTGTCCCATGTGCGTTTGATGACGAAACTATACGCGGTGCCGACGAAGATGAAGAGCACGGCGATGCGGATCGGCGTGACGATCACCGCCTCGATGAGCCGCGAGCGGTCGGAGACCGGGGCGATGTCGCCAAAGCCGGTCGTCGTCACCGAGATCATCGTGAAATAGACGACGTCGAGGAAACTGATCTGACCGTCGTGGCTGTCGTGCAGCCCGGCGCGGTCGATCCAGTGGACGAGCACCACGATCGCGATCAGGAGGAAGGCGACGCCAAGTCGCGTGACGAGATCGGCCCAGATCGGCCATTTCGCCGCGCGGCGCAGCGTGTGGAGGCCCTGTTGCAGCTTCAGCTTCGGATTGGACCGCCGGCTCATCACCGCCCTTTTGCCAAAGGGGAGGGGAGATGGCCAGCCCCTCCTCCGTCATCCCGGCGAAGGACGGGCTATCATCGGTGCGTCAGGACGAAGGGTCGAGATCCCGGCCGTCGCCGGGATGATGGGCGGTCATTCCGCCGCATAGGCTCCGCGTAGCGCGGCCAGCGAGGCATCGTGCGTCAGGTCGAGCTGGAGCGGGGTGACCGAGATATATTTGTCGTCGATCGCCTCGAGGTCGCTGTCGTGGCCGAGCGAATGTTCGATGCCGTGGAGGCCGAACCAGTAATAGCGATACCCGCGCGGGTCGGTGCCCTCGACGATCGAACCCCGGCCATAGTCGTGAAAGCCCTGCCGCGTGACGCGGATGCCCTGAACCGCGGCCGCCGGGATCGCGGGGAAGTTGACGTTGATCAGCGTGCGCGGCGGCATGTCCCGGCCCAGAAGCGGGCGCAGCACCCTGGCGCCCCAGGCTTCGGCCGCTTCGAACGGCACGCTGTCGCCCATGCCTTCGCGGGCATAGACCTGGCTGAGCGCGATCGAGCGGATACCCGCGAGTGCGCCTTCGATCGCCGCCGACACAGTGCCCGAATAGGTGATGTCGTCGCCAAGGTTCGCGCCGCGATTGACGCCCGAGAGGATGAGGTCGGGCTTTTCGGGCATCAACTTGCCGATTGCCATCATCACCGAATCGGTCGGCGTGCCGCTGCACGACCAGCGCCGTTCGCCATGCTGGCGCACGCGGACGGGGCGTGAGAGGGTTAGCGAATGCCCTGCGCCCGACTGCTCCTCGGCGGGCGCGCAGACCCAGATGTCGTCGCTGAGCTGGCGCGCGATCGTTTCGAGAACGGCCATGCCGGGGGCATGATAGCCGTCGTCGTTGGTGAGGAGGATCCGCATATCTTGTCCCAAACGGTCGCCGCTGCGCCGAACGCAGCGACGATATGATCTCCAGCAGGGAATATCGCGCGCGGTCGAAGGCTGGAGGTCGCTTCGCTACGCTCGCAATGACGATCAGGGAGTCAGTCTGGTGATACCGCCCATATAGGGCAGCAGCGCCGCCGGAATATCGACGCTGCCGTCTGCCTGCTGGTAATTTTCCAGGATCGCGACGAGCGTGCGGCCCACCGCAAGCCCCGAGCCATTCAGCGTGTGGACGAACTCGTTGCCCTTGGCATCTTCGCGGCGGAAGCGCGTGTTCATGCGGCGCGCCTGAAAGTCGCCGCAGTTGGAACAGCTCGATATCTCGCGATAGGAATTCTGTCCGGGAAGCCACACTTCCAGATCATAGGTGCGCCGTGCCGCAAAGCCCATGTCGCCGCTGCACAGCAGCATCTTGCGATAGGGAAGGTCGAGTGCTTCCAATATCTTCTCAGCTGCCCTTGTCTTGCGTTCGAGTTCGGCGTCGCTGTCCTCGGGTCGGACGATCGAGACGAGTTCGACCTTCCAGAACTGATGCTGGCGAATATAGCCGCGCGTATCGCGCCCCGCCGAGCCGGCCTCGGACCGGAAACAGGGGGTGAGGGCGGTCATGCGGATCGGCAGCGCGGCCTCTGGCAGGATTTCCTCGCGCACCGCGTTGGTGAGGCTCATTTCGGAGGTCGAGATCAGCCAGCGACCGTCAGTGGTCTGGAACAGATCCTCGCGGAACTTGGGTAGCTGGGTCGTGCCAAACGCCGCCTCGTCGCGGACCATCAGCGGCGTCGCGCATTCGACATAGCCGGGCTCACCCGTCTGCATGTCGAGCATGAACTGGCCGATCGCGCGTTCGAGCCGCGCCATCTGGCCCCTCAGGAAGGCGAAGCGTGCGCCCGACATCCTGGCCGCGGTTTCGAAGTCGAGGCCGAGCGCGGGCGCGAAATCGGCATGCTCCTGCGGCGCGAAGTCGAAGCTTCGCGGTGTACCCCAACGCGAAATTTCGACATTGCCGTCCTCGTCCTCGCCGTCGGGAACGTCTGCGGCGGGAAGGTTGGGCAGCGCGGCCAGCATGTCGTGCAGCGCGGCGAACTCCGTGCGTTCGGCCTCTTCTTTCGCGGGAAGCGTCGTCTTGAGGTCTGCGACCTCGGCCTTCAACGCCTCGGCGCGGTCCTTGTCCCCCTGCGCCATCGCCTGGCCGATCAGCTTCGACGCTTCGTTGCGGCGTGCGAGCGATGCCTGGATATCGGTCTGGAGCGCGCGCAGCGATGCGTCGGCGCCGAGGATCTGCGCGGACAGGGGATCGATACCGCGGCGCGCGAGGCCGGCGTCGAAAGCTTGCGGGTGTTCCCGGATCAGGCGGATGTCGTGCATGCGCCGCGCTATGACGGCGCGGCCGAGAAGGTGCAAGCCTGTCGTGTGCCCCTTCTTGCCTCGCGCGATGCCGAGGATTTGGCGGGCGCGGCCGTTTTGCGGACCACGCTGGCGAGATGTCGCCGATATCGTCAGCCTGGCAAAGGCGGTGCGCCCATGAAAAGAGGGCCGCCCCGAAGAGCGACCCTCAGTAAGGTGGTCCGGGTTTTGCCCCCCCCCCCCGCAACCGCCAGTGGATCGGGTTACGCCGCGTTGGCGTCGTCGTCGTTGCGGTTCGCGGCGCGGCGGCGCGCAACGAGCGCGGCAGCGGCGGCACCGAACAACAGCATCATCGGCGGCGCCGGCACGGGGGTCGGATCACCCGACGAACCACCATGGCTGCTGCTGCCGTTCGAGCTGGACGAAGACGACGAGCTGCTGCTCGACGACGAAGAAGAGGACGACGAGCTGCTGCTGCTCGACCCGCCGAAGCTGCTGCTGGTGCTGGTCGCGCCCGACGAGGTCGCGCCGCTGGAACTGCTGGTGCTCGACGAAGAGGAGGAGGAGGACGAAGACGAACTTGACGACGAGGACGAGCTGCCGGAACCGCCCGAGCTGCTGCTCGATCCACCGGAGCTGCTGCTCGAGCCGCCGGAGCTGCCTGAGCTTCCGCCCTTCGACGAGCTGCCCCAGCCCGAGCTGCCGTGCGAGCTTCCGCCCTTCGACGAACTGCCGCCGCCCGACGAGGATGAACTCGACGACGAGGAGGAAGAAGAGGACGAGGAACTCGACGACGAGCTGCTGCTCGACGAGGTACTGCTGATGCCGCCGGTCGAGGTCGATACATTGCCCGACGACGTGCTGACGTTGCCCGATGAGGTCGAGACGTTCCCCGACGAAGTCGACACATTGCCCGATGACGTGCTGACGCCGCCCGTCGACGTCGATACGCCGCCGGTGGAGGTCGAAACCCCACCCGTCGATGTCGATACGCCGCCGGTGGAGGTCGAGGTCGAAACGCCACCGGTTGACGTCGATACACCGCCCGAGGTCGAACTGGTCGTCGAGCTGAGGCCACCGGTGGTCGTCGATGTCACGACGACGCTGCCGCCACCGCCGCCCGAGCTGCCGCCGAAGAATCCACCGAAGAAGCCGCCGCCGAAACCGCCACCGAAGCCGCCGCCGATCACGGTCACACCGCCGCCGCCGCCGCCGCCTTCCCAGCCGCGCTGCGGAAAGGGTGCATAGGGGATCGGGGGCAGGGGAATGGTCTGGGTCACGACCTGGGTCTGCGGCGTTGCGGTGCGGATCACGCGCTTTGTCGTGACGACGCGGCGGATACGCTTCACCGGCTTCTTGGCCGCGTGCCGCTTGCGCACGACCTTTTTCGTCGTGCAGGGCGTGCAGGACTTTGCTTTCCGGACTTGTGCCGCAGCCGGAACGTCGGCGATCTGCATCGCGCCGCTACCGATCAGTGCGCCCCCGCAGGTGCAGGCACAAAGCTTGGCGAGGGCCATCCGGACAGACATATCGTTCTCTTTCTTTTTACCCGTTGCAGGTGGGACAAGGCGACCTGTTGCACCTCCGCTAATCCCTAAAGGCCAAAGCTTCGTGAATGCGTCCATCGCGTTAACTGCGTTTGTCTGTCCGTGATCGGGAAAAGACGGCCGGAATCAACAAAAAACGCCGTAACTGTCCCAAATCAGTACGAAAACCCTTTCAATTCGGTCCCATTGGTTAATTTGTCGCGTCAGCGGGGCGACCCGGCGAGGCCGTCGCGAGACCGAGAATCGCCGCCGCCGAAGGGCCGGTTCAGCTTCGCTTCACGGTCTTGCGACTAGCCGCCTTCTTCGGCGCTTGTGTCGGTCTTTGCGGCTGGCTATACGCCCGGCGCATTCCCCTGGTCGGTTCGTTCCGGGCGGCAGGGCGACAGGAAAGGACGCAAAGAGTCTTTTATGCCAACCCAGATTGCCGATGTTGGCGCCGATGCGCTCCGCGAAGCCAAATCGAACCTCGATTCGGACTATGTCCCCAGCGACGACGAAGAGTTTATGAACGAGCGGCAGCAGGATTATTTCCGTGGGCTGCTGCTCGCCTGGAAAAAATCGATCCTGTCCGAATCCGAATCGACCCTTGCCCAGTTGCAGGACGGTCCGCTGCGCGAGCCCGACCTGGCCGACCGCGCGTCGAGCGAAACCGATTGGGCCATCGAACTGCGCACGCGCGATCGCCAGCGCAAGCTGATCGCCAAGATCGACTCAGCGATTCGTCGCATCGACGAGGGCGAATATGGCTATTGCGCGGTGAGCGGTGAGCCGATCTCGTTGGCCCGGCTTCAGGCGCGTCCGATCGCGACGATGACGCTGGAGGCGCAGGAGCGCCACGAGCGCAACGAACGCATCTCGCGCGAAGATTGATCCGTACCGCTACACAATCTGCGTAATCGGCGTTCCATTTACGTTTCCGCAAGGGGCTCGGGTCTAGTTTACAGGCCAGACACCAACGCGGGGAACAGGTCGCAATGGAATCGCGCGTACCGACAACAACAGACGAAGAAGTGGCGGCGCTGTCGCGCAGCACCGACCGGGACAGCCTGTTCATGCAGGCGAACGTCCTGATTCCAGGGCAGCAGACCCCGGTCACGGTGCGCGTGCGCAACCTGTCCGCCGGCGGAATGCTGGCCGAAGCCAAGGTGCGCGGCCTCGCGCAGGGGGCCGCCATCGAGGCCGAATTGCGCAACGTCGGCTTTGTGCCGGGGCGCGTCGTCTGGGTCGGCGAGGGCAAGTTCGGCATCGCGTTCGACCATCCGGTCGATCCGCAGGCGGTGCGTCGTCAGGTTGTCCAGAAGATGGAAGTGCCGGCGCATATCTCGGCACTGAATAACGGACCTCTCTACCGCCGGCGCTGAAGCGCTCCATGTGGAGAGGCGACAGCGAAGGCGGTAGCGGTCATGCGACGGTCAGGCGGTCGCGGCCATCTCTTCCTTGATTCGCAATTTCTGCTTTTTCATCTGCGCCACTAATGCCGTATCGGGGCTGGGGCGGCGCTCTTCATTCGCAATTTTCGCGTCGAGGTCCGCATGACGGGACTTCAGGGCGGAAAGGTGCGAAACGCTCATAAGCCATTCTCCTTTTCGACTCGTGTAGGCAAGGCCGAGTAAAACATGAATCGGGGCCGATGTCGTGACGATTCGGCCAGCCGGTGCCCGTTGCGGACGGGCCGTGATCGTGGCAGGAGGCAGGGTGTGACCGCCGAAGAAATCACCCAGCGCCTCGAACTGCTCCGCCTTGAGCATCGCGATCTCGATGCGGCGATCATCGCCCTCGGTGAAACGGCGATCCCCGATCAGTTGCAGCTTGCCCGGATGAAAAGGCGCAAGCTTCGCCTGCGCGACGAGATCGCCTGGTGCGAAGACCAGATGATCCCCGACATCATCGCCTGAGTGGCGGCGTCGCGGGGCCGCAAGGGCCGGACTGAATCAAAACGGGACGCCGGAGCCATCTTATTTCATGGTTACCGTCGTTGCGGTTCGGGCCCGCGGCATGCCATCTCCCGGACATGGTCACGGGTCGAACAGCCAGCGATGCGATGCGGCTTCCCATACAGCGGGCGCAGGTCGAAAATCTCTATGTCGAGGCGATGCTGCTCGCCGATGAAGCGCATGCCGCCTTTGCCGCGCAACGCGATCTCGGCCTGGTGGGCGCGGGCGGTGCGCGCCGCGACGCGCTGTTGCAGGTCAGCCTGGCCTGCGAATCACTGAAGACGACGACACGGCTGATGCACATCATCGCGTGGCTGCTCCATCGCCGCGCGATGATCGCGGGGGATCCCCATGCCGGTCCGAACGACAGCGCGGCCCGCATCGGCGAGCCGGTTGTGGTCGACTGGGATATCTGCGCGCGATTCGAGGTGCCGCTGCGCCGCATCGTCGCGGCAAGCGAGCGGCTTTTCGACCGGATCGCCACGATCGAGGCCGGCTGGGACGCCCCCGAGGCCGCGACCCCGGTGCAGGCGATGCTGGCGGAACTGTCGGCGCGCCTCTGATGCAATTTCGCTTGCCCTGAAAGGAGTATATGAAATACTTCTTTCGTGAAGGGAGACGCGATGATGGACCCGGCGGAAAAGCTTGCGCTGCTTGACAACAGCCTGATGCGCGCGGCCGAGGCGCTGGGCGATGTCACGCCGCATGCGATGGCGCGATACTATGCGCGCTATCCCGATGCTGCGGCGAGCTTCGAACATCACGGATTGGGCAAGACCGCGGCGCTGGAAGGCGAGATGGTCGAAAACTGCCTCTATTGCCTGATGCATTGCCTCGACCGGCGCGCCGAGATCGAGATTCTGCTCGAAAGCTCGGTGCCGCATCATCATTTCACGCTGGATGTGTCGCTGGGCTGGTATCAGGGACTGGTCGACGCGACGATCGACGTGATCGTCGCGACGGTACCTGCGGATGCCGGTGACGAGCAGTTGCTGTGGCAGGAAATTCGCGAGCGGCTGGATGCGATTTTCGACGGATGTCGGACGTTGCTGCCCGACGGCGATCCGGCCATGTCAGCGAGCTAGGGTCTTGTCGTCTCCGGCGTTCCGGACGCCGTAAACCTTATCCCATCCATTCGACCCACGCCCCGTGCGGATGTGCGCGGCCGAGCATCTTCGAGGCTTCGCCGCCGGGCCAGTAACGCACGACCAGTTCGTGATGATGCACCGTGCGGTTCGCCTCGAGCGCGATCCACGCCAGCGGGCGGTCCGGCGTGGCTTCGGCGCCGGCTTCCTCCATCGCGGTGGTGACACGCAGTTGCTGGTCCTCGGGAACATATTGCCAGACGATCGAATGCATCAGCACGCGCGTCGTGCCCTTTGTCTGCGGCTTCCTGAGTTCGGCCTCGATGAAATCGGGGGCGGTGGCGCGGACGATATCGGGTCTCTTCTGCCGCGCGGCGGCGACTGCCGCCTCCATGCGCGCGAAACGCACCGCATGTTCGGGCCAGATAAAGGCTTTCAAGCGCAGCGCCTGCGCGGGATCGGTCAGATCGACCGGCGCCACGTCGCAGCCCTTGAGGCCGACGATCTCGATCGGTTGCTGCGGCGGATGCGTGCCGCGCCATTCGGGCGTGAAAGCCATCACGCCCGGCTGCGGACCGACCTGCACGCCACCAAGATCGTAATGGTAGCGGTCGATCATCAGGTTGATGCCGGCGCTGGACCCGATTTCGAGACAGTTGAAATGCGGCGGCAGGCCTTGCTCGGCAAGCCACAGCATCGCCGCGATGAAGTTCGACGAGCGTCCGGCCTCGTTGGTCTGCGGCGGCCCGTCCAGCCATGGGAGCAGCGCCGCTTCGTGGCGCGCCACGACGCCGGCGACGATGGCCGCGTCGTTGATATCCTCTGCGTCGGCATAGATCGGCGCGAGTTCGCGCGCCGTGCCCGCGAGGTGCAGCGCGTGCAATGCGCCCGCGGCACGGAGCGGCAGGGCGTCGGCGAGGGGCGCCCCCCGCCAGTCGGCAATGCGCCGGGCGAAGCCCGTCGCGGGCTTGTCGAGCAGCGCGGCAAGAGCGGCGACGATACGCGCGGTGACGGGTGCGTCGCTGGCACGACAATAGGCGACCTGATTGACGAAGGCGGTGCGGACGGCCCGGGCTCCGGTCGCGTTGATGTCGACGAACTCGTAACGCTCGCTCATTGCCCTTTCTCCCGTCGCCGCTTAAAGGCGCCGTGCTTATGCCCGAACCGATCATCTTTGCCATCCCCAAGGGACGCATTCTCGACGAAGCGCTGCCGTTGCTTGCGCGCGTCGGGATCGAGCCGGCGGCGGACTTTTTCGACAAGAGCAGCCGTGCGCTCGTTTTCGCGACGAACCAGCCGCATATCTCGCTGATCCGGGTGCGTGCGTTCGACGTTGCGACCTTTGTCGCGCACGGCGCGGCGCAGCTTGGTATCGTCGGATCCGACGTCGTCGACGAATTCGATTACAGCGAGCTTTATTCGCCGGTCGACCTCGGCATCGGGCATTGCCGGCTGTCGCTCGCGGGGCCGGCAGGCAGCGCTCCGCCGGGGCTGACCGACAGCCATATCCGCGTCGCGACCAAATATCCGGCCACCACGCATCGCTGGTTCGCCGCGCAGGGAATCCAGGCCGAATGCATCAAGCTCAACGGCGCGATGGAGATTGCGCCGAAGCTTGGCCTTGCGTCGCACATCGTCGACCTTGTCTCGACGGGCCGCACGCTCGTCGAAAATGCGCTCGCCGAGCAAACGCTGATCAGCGACGTGTCGGCGCGGCTTATCGTCAACCGCGCCGCCTTCAAACTGCGCTCGGCCGAAGTTCCGGCACTGGTCGAGCGCTTTCGGCAGGCGGTGGGCGATGCGGCGGCTTGACACCTCCGAACCCGGCTTTGCGGCCGAGTTCGACGCGCTGGTCAATGACCGGCGCGAAAGCGCGTCCGACGTGTCGGCTGATGTCGCCGCGATCATTGCGCGAGTAAAGATCGACGGCGACGCGGCGCTGGCCGACTATACCGCAAAGTTCGACCGCTTCGATCTCGATACCAGTGGCTGGAGCATTTCAAAGGCGGAATGCGCCGCGGCTTATGCGGCGCTTGCCCCCGATCTGCGCGATGCGCTGGACCTCGCGGCGGACCGCATTCGCGCCTATCACGCCGCCCAGATTCCCGAGGATCGCGATTATCGCGACGGAACAGGCGCGCGGCTGGGTGCGCGGTGGAATGCGGTCGATGCGGCCGGGGTCTATGTCCCCGGCGGTCGGGCCGCCTATCCGTCGTCGGTGCTGATGAACATCCTTCCCGCGAAGGTCGCGGGGGTCGGACGGATCGTGATGATGACGCCGACGCCGGGCGGAGAGGTCAATCCGGTGGTGATGGCCGCCGCGCATATCGGCGGGGTCGACGAGATATGGCGCGTCGGCGGCGCGCAGGCGATCGCGGCGCTGGCCCATGGCACGGGCCGGATCGCGCCCGTCGATGTCGTGACCGGGCCCGGCAATGCCTGGGTCGCCGAGGCGAAGCGCCAGCTTTATGGCGTCGTCGGCATCGACATGGTCGCAGGACCGAGCGAAATCGTCGTGGTCGCCGACAACCGGAACGAACCGCATGTCGTCGCCGCCGACCTTTTGAGCCAGGCCGAGCATGACCCGACGAGCCAGTCGATCCTGTTCACCGATGACGGCGATTTCGCCGACGCAGTCTCGGTGGCGGTGGCGCAGGTCATCCCGACGCTGTCGACCGCGCCCACGATGCAGGAAAGCTGGGCCGACAATGGCGCGGTGATCGTGGTCGGCAACCTCGCCGACGCCATCCCGCTGTGCGATCGCCTCGCGCCCGAACATCTGGAGCTTGCGGTCGATCCCGCGGATGCGGACGCGCTTTTCGCCAAGGTACGTCATGCAGGTTCGGTCTTCCTGGGCCGGCAAACGCCCGAGGCGATCGGCGATTATGTCGCGGGTCCCAACCACGTCCTGCCGACAGGACGCCGCGCGCGCTTTTCGAGCGGGCTGTCGGTCACCGATTTCATGAAACGCACCAGCTTCCTTGCGCTCGACGAAGCAAGCCTTGCCGCCATCGGTCCGGCGGCCGTCGCGCTCGCCGGAGCAGAGGGGCTTCCCGCTCATGCGCTCAGCGTCCAGAACAGATTGAAACACTAACCTTCGAACCCTCCCATTCGTCATCCCGGCGAAGGCCGGGATCTCTCCGGTGGCTCTTGACGCAAAGGTGGGATCCCGGCCTTCGCCGGGATGACGATTTGAGCAGATGACGATTTAAGATAAGGCAACCGCCATGAACAAACGCGCCCAATCCCGCTCCGCCGCCCGCCTTGCCGCGGTGCAGGCGCTTTATCAGCATGAAATGGAAGCGACGCCGGTTGCCCAGCTGATCCATGAATTCCACCAGCATCGTATCGGCGCGATCATCGAGGATGCCGAATATGCCGAGGCCGACCTGCCTTTCTTTGACGATATCGTGAAGGGCGCGCTGGCGCGGCTTTCCGATGTCGATGCCGCCATTACCGCGCGGCTCGCGAGCGGTTGGACCATGGAACGGCTCGACCGCACGATGAAGGCGATCCTGCGCGCCGGTACCTATGAATTGATCGCGCGCGGCGACGTGCCCGTGGGGGCGGTGGTCAGCGAATATGTCGATGTCGCGAAGGCGTTCTTCGATGCGCGCGAAGCGGGTTTCGCGAATGGCCTGCTCGACGCGATCGGCAAGAATGTACGGGCAAAATAGAAAATTCCTCCCTGCCGCGCTGCGGTGGGGAGGGAGTCCGCGCGTGTAGCGCGTGGTGGAGGGGCCAGCGACATGGCCCCTCCGTCAGCGCTTCGCGCCGCCATCTCCCGATGGCTTCGCCACAGGGAGGATCGAGCGGTATCTTTTATACCGCAAGGGTATTCGCTAGGGTTTTCGGATGAGCGAAGCCGATTTCATCGCCCGCCTGCGCGCCATCGCTACCGATCCCGCCGCGCGTGGACTGGCCGACGACACGGCCGTGCTGGGCGATCTGGTCCTCACCCACGACATGATCGTCGAGGGGGTCCATTTCCTTCCCGACGACCGGCCGCAGGATGTGGCGTGGAAGCTTGTCGCCGTGAATCTGTCGGATATCGCGGCAAAGGGCGCGGAGCCGCTTGGCGTGCTGATCGGCTATAGCCTGAGCGGCGACGCGGCATGGGATGCGGCATTTGCCGCAGGGCTGGACGAGGTGCTCGGCCGCTATGCGGTGCCGTTGCTCGGCGGCGATACCGTCGGCATCCCCGCGGGGGCACCGCGCAGTTTCGGACTGACCGCGATCGGCAAGGCGCCGGCGAGCGGCGCCCCGGCGCGCAGCGGCGTGCGGCCCGGCGACCAGCTATGGGTCACGGGCACGATCGGTAACGCCGGCGTGGGGCTGGCCATGCGGCTGGGCGAGATCGATGCCAATGAAACCTGTCTCGCGGCCTATCGGCGGCCGCTGCCGCAGCTTGCTTTCGGACAGGCGATCGCCCCGCATGTCCACGCGATGATGGATATTTCCGACGGGTTGCTCATCGACGCCGAACGCATGGCGCGGGCCAGCGGCTGCGACATCACGCTGATGATCGAGGCGGTGCCCCTGTCGGCGGCGCTGCTTTCGGTCCGCCCCGACGTCCTTGACACGCGGCTTGCTGCGGCGACCGCCGGCGATGACTATCAGTTGCTTTTCGCAGCCGACCCCGGCGCGGCGGCGACAGTCCGCGATGTCGCGGCGCAAACGGGAATCGCGGTGACGCCGGTCGGCCATGCCGGGGTGGGCGAGGGGATCGGACTTGTCCACAAGGCACAGCGGGTCGCGCTGCCCGTACGATTGGGCTTCATGCATTGAGCCGCCGCTGTGCCGTCGCGACCCACGCACGAACGGGTGATTATTGCGGGCTTGCCCTCGCCGGTCTTTCTTCCCATAACCCGCCCGTCCAAATTTGGGGCGGTCGCATCAGGGGAGAGAGCGAGCCGGCATCAACAAGTCGGACGTTCGACTGCTAACTTCGCGTTCGCCCTTCTCAATGGGGAAGGAATATACACGCATGAATCCGGTTTTGATCGCGATAGGGTGCGGCCTGCTGGCCGTACTCTATGGGTTCATTACCTCGCGGCAGGTGCTTGGAGCATCGGCGGGTAATGAGAAGATGCAGGAAATCGCCGCCGCCATTCAGGAAGGCGCGAAGGCCTATCTCGGCCGTCAATATCGCACCATCGCCATCGTCGGCGTCGTGGTCGCCATTCTGGTCGGATGGTTTCTCGGCCCGATTTCGGCCACCGGCTTCGTGATTGGCGCCGTCCTGTCGGGCGTCGCCGGCTTCGTCGGCATGAACATCTCGGTGAAAGCGAACGTCCGCACAGCGGCCGCGGCGCAGACCGGGCTGCAGTCGGGCCTGACCATGGCGTTCCGCGCCGGCGCGATCACCGGCATGCTGGTGGCGGGCCTCGCGCTGCTCGCGATCTCGGTCTTCTTCTGGTACCTGATCGGCCCCGGCGGCTATACCGTCGGCGGTGACGACCGCACCGTTGTCGACGCGCTCGTCGCGCTGGCTTTCGGCGCTTCGCTGATTTCGATCTTCGCGCGTCTTGGCGGCGGTATCTTTACCAAGGCCGCCGACGTCGGCGCCGACCTGGTCGGCAAGGTCGAGGCCGGAATTCCCGAAGACGATCCGCGCAACCCCGCCGTGATCGCCGACAATGTCGGCGACAATGTCGGCGACTGCGCCGGTATGGCGGCCGACCTGTTCGAAACCTATGTCGTCACCGTCGGTGCCACCATGGTGCTGATCGCGCTGCTGCTGAAGGGCGCGGGCGACCAGCTTCTGCCGTTGATGAGCCTGCCGCTGCTGATGGGCGGCGTGTGCATCATCACCTCGATCATCGGCACCTATTTCGTTCGCCTCGGCGGCGGAAAGAATGTCATGGGCGCGATGTACAAGGGCTTCCTCGTCACCGCGATCCTGTCGATCCCGGCGATCTGGGTCTCGACCAACTATGCGCTGGGCGACATGGAAACGGTCATTGCCGGTACAGATTTTAACGGCATCGATCTGTTTAAGTGCTCGCTGCTCGGTCTCGTCATCACCGGCCTGATCATCTGGATCACCGAATATTACACCGGCACCAACTATCGTCCGGTGCGCTCGATCGCCAAGGCTTCGGAAACGGGCCATGGCACGAACGTGATCCAGGGGCTTGCGATCAGCCTTGAATCGACCGCGCTGCCGACGCTCGTCATCTGTGCGGGCATCGTCATCGCCTATCAGATCGCGGGTATCGTGGGCATCGCCTTTGGCGCCACCGCGATGCTGGCGCTGGCCGGCATGGTCGTCGCGCTCGATGCTTATGGTCCGGTGACTGACAATGCCGGCGGCATCGCCGAAATGGCGGGCCTCGACGACAGCGTTCGGGAAAAGACCGACCTGCTCGACGCCGTGGGCAACACGACCAAGGCCGTGACCAAGGGGTATGCCATCGGGTCGGCGGGTCTTGCGGCGCTTGTGCTGTTCGGTACCTACACCGCCGACATCACCGAATATTCGGCCAAGCTCGGTCTGAGTGAGCCGCTGACCTTCTCGCTGTCGTCGCCGTACGTCATCGTCGGTCTGCTGCTCGGCGCTCTCCTGCCGTACCTCTTCGGGGCGTTCGGGATGACCGCTGTCGGCCGCGCGGCGGGCGAGGTCGTCAAGGATGTTCGCGAGCAGTTCAAGAACAACCCCGGCATCATGACCTATGAAAGCAAGCCCGACTATGCGCGGACGGTCGATCTGGTGACCAAGGCGGCGATCAAGGAAATGATCATCCCGTCGCTGTTGCCGGTGCTTGCGCCGATCGTCGTGTTCCTCGTGATCCGTGCGGTTGCCGGTCCGGCGGCCGCCCTTGAATCGCTGGGCGCGCTTTTGCTTGGTGTCATCGTCGGCGGCTTGTTCGTCGCCATCTCGATGACCTCGGGCGGCGGTGCATGGGACAATGCCAAGAAATATATCGAAGATGGCAACCACGGCGGCAAGGGCAGCGAAGCCCATAAGGCCGCGGTGACCGGCGACACCGTTGGCGATCCGTACAAGGATACCGCGGGTCCGGCCGTCAACCCGATGATCAAGATCACCAACATCGTGGCGATCCTGCTCCTCGCGGCGCTGGCCCACGGCGCGGCCTAAGTCGCGCTGCCTGCGGGCAAGAAAGAGCCCCGCCGGAGCGATCCGGCGGGGCTTTTCATATCGGCCGCTGCCTGCGGGGCGAAGGAAGAAGCCGCCTTCGGCTCAGGATGCCGACGCCGCCTTCATCTGCGCGGCATAGCCTGCCTGGACCATCGCGCTCATCTGATCGAACAGCGCGTCGGGGTTGCCGCGGCGAAGCGCCGGGATGGCGGCCTCGACACCCTCCGCCACCACCAGCTCGCGCGTGCCGTTTGCGACCGCGTCCAGTATCTGCGCCGCGGCGACGTCGGGCGACAGACCATTGTCGATCGCCTTGTCGCTTTCCCCGCGCACGGTGCCGTCGGCGTTCAGCGCGTTGCGGCTGACGTTGGTTTGTACCGATCCCGGAGCGACGACGAGGACCTTCAGTCCCAGATGCTCATTCTCGGCCCGCACGCTGTCGTGATAGCCGATCAACCCGTGCTTCGCGGCACAATAAGCGCTGCGCAGCGGCACGCCCGCGATGCCCGCGACGCTGGAAATCGCTACGATTTGTCCGCCGCCCGCCGCGACCATGCGCGGCAAAAGCTGCTGTGTCAGTGCGATCGGCGCCAGCAGGTCGACCGCGACGATCCGTTCGTACACCGAAAAATCGGTGTCGATCGCGAGGCTGCGCTGCGAAATGCCGGCATTGTTGACGAGGCCGTCGATCCGGCCGCACCAGTTCCAGGCCTCTTCGGCGAGCGACGGCAGCGCGGCATAATCGGTCGCCTCGAACGGCAGGATCATCGTGCCGGGCCCGCAATCCTTTGCGACAGCCTCAAGCGCCGCGACATTGCGCCCCGACAGGATCAATCGCGCGCCGCGCGCTGCAAGTGCGCGGGCCAGCGCCGCGCCAATCCCCGAAGAGGCCCCGGTAACCCACCAGACTTGATCCTGCATATCGACATCCCCATTTGCGGTTTCGTTGCAACCTGAAACGGGCATGGCAGGCCGTCAAGGTACCGACCCACGCATTTCCGCGCAGGGGTGGCAATTTTGTTGCGACTCTGTTATAATAAATATCAACACGCCGACAGTTTGCCTCGTCCCGCCTTTGGCCGGGGGTCTCTTGCGGCGTTCCTGTGGAGCCATATCCCTTGTCACTCTGACTGGCTAGCGCCGCCGACCGCCCCGATCCCCCTTCATGAGGGCAGGATACACCGGCATTTGCGCTTTCCCGTCCATCGACAAGGTACAAGAAAAGGAAGTCGCATGTCTGCAAGCACGCTCTTGTTCGAAGTTGGTGATTATGTGGTGTATCCGAAGCATGGCGTGGGGCGCGTCATCGAATTGCAGAAATCCGAAATCGCCGGAATGCAGCTAGAACTGTATGTTCTGCGTTTCGAAAAGGAAAAGATGACTCTCCGCGTTCCGACCAACAAGGCCGAAGGCGTCGGGATGCGCAAGCTGTCGTCGGACAAGACGCTGAAGGAAGCGTTGCAGGTCCTGACCACCAAGCCGAAGGTGAAGCGCACCATGTGGTCGCGCCGCGCACAGGAATATGAAGCGAAGATCAATTCGGGCGACCTCGTGTCGATCGCCGAAGTGACGCGCGACCTGTTCCGCGCCGACGACCAGCCCGAACAGAGCTATTCGGAGCGCCAGATCTTCGAAGCGGCGTCGAGCCGTCTCGCGCGCGAACTGGGCGCGATGGAGGAAAGCGACGAAAAGACCGCGCAGGCGAAGATCCTCCAGATCCTCAACGAGCATGCGCCGCTCTACTACGCCGAAAAGGTGTAAGAAGAGGCCCTGGAACAATCAAAAGGGTGGTCCGCAAGGGCCGCCCTTTTTGATTCAGGGATATGTGGCGCTGACGAAATAGAGCCCGTCGGGTGGGGCATTCAGTCCCAGCGCATTGCGATCCGCCGCGTCGAGCGCCGCCTTCAGATCGCGCGCCGACCATTTTCCATGACCGACCAGCGCAAGGCAGCCGACCATCGACCGGACCTGGTGGTGGAGAAAGCTTCGCGCCGCAGCCTCGATGATCAGCTCGTCGCCGTGGCGACTGACCGATAGTCTGTCGAGCGTCTTGACCGGGCTTTGCGACTGGCAATGCGCCGATCGGAAGGTGGTGAAATCGTGAAGGCCGATCAGTTGCTGCGCCGCGTCATGCATCGCGGCGGCATCCAGCGGCCGCGCGACCTGCCATGACAGCCCCTTGTCCCATGTCAGCGGGGCGCGGCGGTTGACGATACGATATTCATAGGATCGTCCGGTGCAGGCAAAGCGGGCGTGCCAATCGTCGGGAGCGATTTCGCAAGCGATGATGGCGATCGGCGCCGGGCGAAGCTGTGCGTTCAACGCCTCGGTCAGCTTGAACGGGGTCAGCGGCTTGGCGATGTCGACATGCGCACGCATCGCGATGGCGTGGACGCCCGCGTCGGTGCGTCCGGCGCTGAACACCTGAACATCCTCGGCGGTAAAGCGGTGGATCGCTTCCTCGATCGTCTGCTGGACGCTTGGCCCGTGCGCCTGCCGCTGCCAGCCCATATAGGGGCGGCCGTCAAATTCGATGGTAAGGGCGAAGCGCGTCATGCGAGCCGCGTGCCCTTCGGGATCGTCCGGCCGCGCAGCAGTTCGGCACTGTCCATCGCGGGCTTGCCCGCGCGCTGGATGCGCGTCGCGCGGATCGCGCCGGGATTGCAGGCTATCGTCAGCGCGTCGTCGAGCGTGACGCCCGGTGCGGCGCCCGCGACGGTCCCGGCCGGATGCATGACCTCGGTCGCGAGAATCTTGTAACGTTCGCCATCGAGTTCGAAAAAGGCGCCCGGCACCGGGTTGAATGCCCGGACCTGCCGTTCTATCTGGATCGCGCTGGTCAGGAAATCGAGCCGCGCCTCGCTCTTGTCGATCTTTGCGGCATAGGTAACGCCGGTTTCGGGCTGCGCTTCGGGCACGAAGGCGTGGAGGTCGCTCAGTGTCTTTACCATCATGAGCGCGCCCATTTCCGCCAGTTCGTCGGTCAGCATGCCGGCTGTCTTGCGCGCGATCGGCGTGGTTTCGACCAGCCGCATCGCGCCGGTGTCGAGCCCCGCGTCCATCTGCATGATCGTCACCCCGGTCTCGACATCGCCCGCCAGGATCGCGCGTTGTACCGGCGCGGCACCGCGCCAGCGCGGCAGGATCGAGCCATGGACGTTGAGGCAGCCTTCGCGCGGCGCGTCGAGGATCGCCTGCGGCAGGATCAGGCCATAGGCCGCGACCACCGCGATATCGAGGTCGAGCGCGGCGAACTCCGCCTGCGCCTCTTCGGTCTTGAGGCTTTTCGGTGTGCGTACGGGCAGGCCATATTCCTCGGCCCAGGTGTGTACCGCGCTCTGCTGCACTTTCTTCCCGCGCTGCGCCGGGCGCGGGGGCTGGGTATAGACGGCCACGATGGCATGTCCGGCCGCGTGGAGCGCCGCGAGCGTCGGTACCGCAAAGGGCGGCGTTCCCATAAAGGCGATGCGCATTGTCATTTCTTGCGCGCCGCTTAAGACGATCCGTCATGGCATCGCAAGAGATTGAAGCGCTCGTCCAGCAACTCGCCCGCCTGCCGGGGCTCGGCCCGCGTTCGGCGCGGCGCGCGGTGCTGCACCTGATGAAGAAGCGCGAGAGCAGCTTCGCGCCGCTGCTCGCGGCGCTCCAGACGGTGTCCGAACGGCTGGTGACCTGCGGCATCTGCGGCAATGTCGATACGCAGGACCCGTGCGCGATCTGCGCCGATCCGCGCCGCGATGCGCGCAGCCTGTGTGTCGTCGAGGAGGTGTCCGACCTGTGGGCGCTCGACAAGTCGCGTCTGTTCCCCGGCAAATATCATGTGCTGGGTGGACGACTGTCGGCGCTGGAAGGCGTGCGTCCGCAGGATCTCAGCATCGACGGGCTGGTAGCGCGCGTCGCGGCAGGAGGCATCGACGAGGTCGTGCTGGCGATGAACGCGACGCTGGAGGGGCAGACGACCGCCCATTATCTTGCCGAGCGGCTGGAGGGCTATCCGGTGCGTCTGACGCAACTCGCGCACGGTCTGCCGGTTGGCGGCGAGCTCGATTACCTCGACGAGGGAACGCTGGCGCAGGCGCTCAGGGCACGGCGGCCGGTGGGATGACGATGAAGTATCCGACAACTGCCATTCTTTTTGTTTTATCCTTGGGGCTGTCAGCTTGCTCTTCTTCGACCGACTTTCATCCGACGGATGCTGAAATCGCCAAACTCGAAAAGCGGCTTTCAAGGCATCGCTGCGTAAGGAATCTTGAAAATTGGCGGCGAACATATGTCCGCATGCCGATTTTACAGCGGATGAAGTCGCTGCGGCAAAGCGCGAGAATCGCATGGAACGGCTCGAAAATTTCGACAAGCGCATGATCGAGTTCAAGCTTGAGCGTGCGGACGGCCGATCAGTCATCGCCGGCCGTGTCAGGCCAAAGAGCTATGATGATTTGGCAGGCGGAGCGTGCTCTGAACCGCGCTGTTTGCGCGGCGCTTTCGCAACCGAGCGCGAAGAACTCTATCTCGATTGCGAGAAACGCGCAGCCCCTTGACCCCGCGCCCCCGCGATCATACCTCGCACCCATGGCCATCCTACCCATCATAGAGACCCCCGATCCGCGGCTGCGCGTCATTTCGAAGCCCGTCGAGACCTTCGACGCCGAGCTGAAGACGCTGGTCGCCGATATGTTCGAGACGATGTACGACGCCCCCGGCATCGGACTTGCCGCGATCCAGGTCGGGGTGGCGAAGCGCATCCTCGTCATCGACCTGCAGGAACCCGATCCCGAGGACGAAGAGGGCAAGAAGGTGATCCGCGATCCGCGGGCGTTCATCAATCCCGTCTTCTCCGACGAGAGCGAGGAGCATAGCGTCTATCAGGAGGGCTGTCTGTCGGTCCCCGAACAATATGCCGAGGTGACGCGCCCCGCCGAGGTCACCGTCGACTGGCAGGACGAGGACGGCAACAAGCACCGCGAACGCATGACCGGCCTGATGGCGACCTGCATCCAGCACGAGCACGACCATCTGGAAGGCATCCTCTTCATCGACCATCTGTCGCGACTGAAGCGCGAAATGGTGCTGAAGAAGCTTGCGAAGATGCGCAAAGCCGCCTGATTCCGGACAAATTCGTCACCCCGGACTTGATCCGGGGCCCGTATCGCGCTGCAGCAATGTATGCCGGATCATGTCCGGCATGACCACCGTTGCGTAAGCCGGCCTCAGTCCGCCTTTTTTGCGACCCCGACCATCGCGGGGCGCAGCAGGCGGTCCTTCATCATGTAGCCGGCCTGCATTTCCTGCACGATCGTCCCGGATTCCTTGTCGCTCGGGATTTCGAGCATCGCCTGATGCTGGTTCGGATCGAGCGGCAGACCGATCGCGGCGATACGGGTGATGCCGTTGCGTTCGAACACGCTGAGCAACTCGCGCTCGGTCGCCTCGAGCCCCGTGATCAGCGGCTTGATCGCGGCATCTTCGCGCTGTTCGGCGGTCAGCGTGGCCAGCGCGCGGCCAAGGTTGTCGGCGACGGACAGGATATCGCGCGCGAATTTGGTCGATGCATAGGCGTGCGCATCCGCGATTTCCTTGTCCTTGCGGCGTGTGACGTTCTGCGTCTCGGCGCGCGCGTAGAGCAGGTCCTGCTGAAGTGCGGCAAGCTGTTCGGCGAAACGCGCGGCGTCGTCCTGCGGTTCTGCCGCCGGGGTCGCGGTTTCAGCTTCTTCGGTGGCGCCGTCGTCGACGGGCGTGTCGTTTTCGATGTTCGTCATAAACCTATCGTATCAGTCTAGAGAGCGATTGTGCGGTGAAGTCTACCATGGGTACGATCCGGGCGTAGTTCAAGCGCGTGGGGCCGATGACGCCAACGACACCGACCACGCGCCCGTCCGATCCGCGATAGGGCGCCGCTATCACGGACGAACCCGAAAGCGAGAATAATTTATTCTCCGACCCGATGAAAATTCGTGTGGCGGCGCCGTCGCGCGCGCTGTCGAGCAGCCCGGCAATTTCCTGCTTGGTTTCAAGCTCGTCGAGAAGCTGGCGGACGCGGTCGAGGTCGCCGACGGCATTTTCGTCCAGCAGGTTCGCCTGCCCGCGGACGATCAGCACGGGGCGGTCGCTGCCGTCGGACGACCAGATCGCCAGTCCGCGCGACACGACGTCGGCGGCGGCGCGATCGATCGCGATCCGTTCGGCCTCGATTTCGCGGCGCACGCGGGCCATCGCTTCACCGAGCGTCAGGCCGCCGAGCATCGACGAGATATAGTTGCCGGCCTCGATCAGCGCCGAGGGGTTGAGCCCCGCGGGCACGTCGATGATGCGATTTTCGACCGTTCCATCGCCGGCGACAAGGACGACGAGCGCTTGCGTGCCCGACATCGGCACGAATGCGACCTGCCGCAGAACCCGCTCATGCTTGGGGACCAGGACCAGGCCGGCGCATGCCGAAAGCCCCGAAAGCGCAGCCGTCGCCTGTGCGAGCGCGCTTTCGATCGGGCCGCCTTCGGCAAGGCTCGCCTCGATCTGGGCGCGATCCTCGGCCGACGGTTCGGCGACCTGCATCATGCCGTCGACGAACAATCGCAGCCCCTGTTCGGTGGGCAGGCGCCCCGCGCTGGTGTGCGGGCTGGCGAGCAGGCCAAATTCCTCCAGATCCTGCATCACGTTGCGGATCGACGCGGGGGAAAGGTTCAGCGTCGCCAGTTTTGACAGGGTGCGCGATCCGACCGGCTGTCCGGTTTCCAGATAGGCATCGACGACCAGCCGGAACACGTCGCGGGCGCGCGTCGTCAATTCGGTGATCGGCGGCGTCATCATGAGAAGGGATTTAGGGACGGCGAGGGAAAGGGGCAAGCTTTGCTGGCCAGCGCATTCAAGTCGCGTTAGCCTTCTGCGCAGGGGAGAGAGCCATGACCGACCGACCGCTGAACCGCGACGACCCGCTCGACGACTTCGAACGCCGCACCATCTCGCTGCTCGGCCACGACCGGCTCGTTTATGTGATCGGCAGCGGCCCCGCGGTGATCGTGATGACCGAAATGCCGGGCATCAGCCCGCACGTCGCGCGCTTCGCGCGTTGGGTCCGCGATGCCGGATTCACCGTCTATATGCCGCATATCTTTGGCAAGGATGGCGCGGTGCCGCGGATGCCGGGCGCGCTGTTCACGATGATCGGCGGGTGCATCAGCCGCCAGTTCCGCGCCTTTCAGGCGAATGAAAGCTCGCCGGCGGTCCAGTGGCTGCGCGCGCTTGCGGCGCTGGCGCATCAGGAATGCGGCGGCAAGGGCGTCGGGGCGATCGGCATGTGCTTCACGGGCAATTTCGCGCTGTCGATGATGCTGGAGCCCGCTGTGCTGGCGCCGGTTCTGTCGCAGCCGTCGCTGCCGATCAACGATCCGGCGGGGATGCATATCGCCCCTGATGAGCTCGCCGCGGTCAAGGCCCGTATGGATGCCGAGGATCTGACCGTGCTCGCCTATCGCTTCGAAGGCGACAAATTCTGCAAGGCCGCGCGCTTTGCCGCCTATGAAGCCGCGCTCGGCGACCGTTTTCAGGGCCGGGTGCTTGCCGACGAACATGCCAATCCCGACAGTCCGATGAAGAATCCGCACAGCGTCGTCACGCTCCACCTGATCGACGAGGAAGGCCAGCCGACGCGCGCGGCGCGCGATGAAATCCTCGATTTCTTCAAGATGCGGTTGAGCGATTGACGACGGCGGCCTAAGGGCGGCGCCATCGTCAATCGAAAGGAACATCCATGCGCCCTTCCGGCCGCGCGCCCGACCAGATGCGCTCCATCACCATCGAAACCAACTTCACTATCCATGCCGAGGGCAGCGTCCTCGTCTCCTTCGGCAACACCAAGGTGCTGGTGACCGCGAGCGTCGAAGAGAAGGTGCCGCCCTTCCTGCGCGGCAAGGGGCAGGGCTGGGTCACCGCCGAATATGGGATGCTCCCCCGTGCCACCCACACGCGCGGCAGCCGCGAGGCGGCAAAGGGCAAGCAGTCGGGACGTACGCAGGAAATCCAGCGGCTTATCGGTCGATCCTTGCGCGCTGTCGTCGATATGGCGAAGCTTGGTGAGCGCCAGATCCTGATCGATTGCGACGTCATCCAGGCCGACGGCGGCACGCGCACCGCGTCGATTTCCGGCGCATGGGTCGCGATGCGCCTCGCGGTCGACAAGCTGCTCGAAGCGAAGCTGATCGCCGCCGACCCGATCGAGGACAGCGTCGCCGCCATCTCGTGCGGCATCTACAAGGGAACGCCGGTGCTGGATCTCGACTATGACGAGGATTCGGTGGCCGAGGCCGACGGGAATTTCGTCCTGACCGGCAAGGGCCGGATCGTCGAGGTGCAGGCCAGCGCCGAGGGCGCGACTTATGACGAGGAAGGCCTGCTGCGCCTGCTGCGCCTCGCGCGCATCGGCTGCACCGACATCTTCGCCGCGCAGGCAAAGGCGGTGGGCCGCTGAATATCGCTCGTCACCCCGGACATGATCCGGGGTCCATGACGCCAATGCTGGAATGGATGTCGGATCATGTCCGGCATGACGAAGAAGGGATCTTCGAATGACCCGCAAACTGACCCCGGGCAAGCTGGTCATCGCGAGCCACAATGCGGGCAAGGTGCGCGAAATCCGCGCGCTGCTCGAACCCTATGGCATTGAGCCCATATCGGCGGGCGACCTGGGGTTTCCCGAGCCCGAGGAAACGGGGACGACCTTCGCGGAGAATGCGTTGCTGAAGGCTCATGCGAGCGCGTCGGCGGCGGGTCTGCCCGCGCTCGCCGATGACAGCGGGCTGGAGGTGGCGGCGCTGGGTGGTCGTCCCGGCGTCTACACCGCCGACTGGGCCGAACGGCAATGGTTCGAGGGCGCGAATGGCCGCGACTGGTATATGGCGATGGGCAAGGTCGAAGGCTTGCTCGCCGAACAGGGGCCGGACGTCGACCGCAGCGCACGCTTTGTTTGCACCCTTGCGCTCGCGTGGCCCGATGGCCATGCCGAGCTGTTCGAGGGGCGAGCAGAGGGGCGCCTGACCTGGCCACCGCGCGGCGCGCTGGGTTTTGGTTATGATCCGGTGTTTGTTCCGGTCGGTAACATACTGACTTATGCAGAGATCGATCCCGCGGAAAAGCATGCGATCAGCCATCGGGCCGATGCGTTTGCCAAGTTGGTGGCGGGCGCGTTTTAAGCTACCGAAGCGTCAGGCGCGGAACCTGATCTTGCCTTCGATCTCGACAAAGCGCGAGTTGTCTCCTTTGTCACGCATGTCGCGCAGCGCCTGTTTCCGACACTCGGGATCATGGTTGATACGGCGGGCGATCAACCGGCGCATTTCTTCATCGGCGAAGATAAGGTCGTGCGCATCGTCGATGTTCACGCCGAATTTCTCGCGCGTGCGTTTGACCAACTGGATGAAATCCTGATTGGCGATGTCCATGGCAGGTCTCCGATGCGATTCTAGCCATGCAGACAATCGCTGAAAAGTACCTATATCGCCCCGCATGGTCGAACCGCTCGCCCTCTATGTCCATTGGCCGTTTTGCGTCAGCAAATGCCCCTATTGCGACTTCAACAGCCATGTCCGCGAGAGCGTCGATCAGGATGCGTGGCGCGCCGCGCTGCTCGGCGATCTGTCGCATGAGGCCGCGCTTCTTCCCGATCGTCCGGTCTCGTCGATCTTCTTCGGCGGCGGCACGCCCAGCCTGATGCCGCCCGAAACCGTTGCGGCCGTGATCGCGGCGGCAGATGACGCATGGGGCCTCGCG
This sequence comes from Sphingopyxis sp., assembly GCF_016793825.1. GTDB lineage: Bacteria > Pseudomonadota > Alphaproteobacteria > Sphingomonadales > Sphingomonadaceae > Sphingopyxis. The sequence continues at coordinate 24,737 of NZ_JAEULM010000033.1, read as the reverse complement.
AGCGATTGCGAGATCACGCTGGAGGCGAACCCCAATTCGGTCGAGGTCGCGAACTTCGCCGCGCTGGCCGCCGCGGGGGTCAATCGCGTCTCGATCGGCGTCCAGAGCTTTGACCCGCAAATCCTGCGCTTCCTCGGCCGTGCGCATAGTGGCGACGAGGCGCGCCGCGCCATTGCCGCGGCCCAGGCCCATTTCGCGCGCGTCAGTTTCGACCTGATCTATGCCCGGCCGGGCCAATCCCTCGCCGCGTGGGAAGCGGAATTGGGCGAAGCGCTGGCGTTCGGCACCGGGCATCTGTCGCTTTACCAGCTCACCATCGAGCCGGGCACACGCTTCGCGACGCTCGCGGCGAAGGGCGACCTCGTCATCCCCGACGGCGACACCGCCGCCGACCTGTTCGACGCGACACAGGCGATCACCCGCGCCGCGGGCCTGCCGCGCTATGAAGTGTCGAACCATGCGCGGCCCGGCGACGAGAGCCGGCACAATCTGACTTATTGGCGCTATGGCGACTATGCCGGCGTTGGCCCCGGCGCACATGGGCGTCGGCTGATGCAGGCGACCGAGCGGCACAAGAAGCCCGAGAATTTTCTCTCGGCGATTGCACGAAACGGTCATGGACTGAAGGTGGAGGCCGATCTGCCATCGCATGAACGCGCGACCGAGGCGATGCTGATGGGATTGCGCCTGACCGAGGGAGTCGACCTGGCGCGGATCGAGGGGCGCAGCGGTCTGGCGCGTGCGGCGTTCGTCGATGCGGCTGCAGTCGCGCGGCTGGAGGGGCAGGGGCTGTTGAGGCAGGACGAGAGCCGGCTCACCGTGACCGACGACGGGATATTGCTGCTCGACAGTATCCTTTCCGAGGTAGTCAAAACCAACTAGGCTTGGCGGGCTCATTCTTAAGGAGATGCTTTGGCGCGCGATCTGATCCGCGACTGGGATGCCCATCTGGCGCATGAAAAGCGCCGGTCGGAGCATACGCGCCGCGCCTATATCGCGACGGCGGAGCGCTTTTGCGCCTTCCTGTCGCACCATCGCGGCGGTGCGGTCGATGCGCGCCTGCTCGGATCGCTGACCCCGAACGATTTACGCTCCTATCTGGCCGACCGCCGCGCAGAGGGGCTGGGCAATGCGTCGGCGGCGCGCGAGCTGTCCGCTCTGCGCACGTTCCTGCGCTTCGTCGGCGGATCGAACGCCAGCGTGCCACAAATGCGCGGGCCGCGCGTGAAAAAGGGCCTTCCGCGTCCCATCGCGCCCGCCGAAGCGCTCCAGCTCGCGCAGGATGTCGAGGACAATGCCCGCGAGGGCTGGGTCGGCGCGCGCGACTTTGCCCTGCTGCTGCTGCTGTATGGCGCGGGACTGCGGATCGGCGAAGCGTTGGGCCTTACGGGCGCGGCGCTGCCGCTCGGCGACACGCTGCGCGTCACGGGCAAGCGGAACAAGACCCGCATCGTGCCGATCCTGCCGGCGGTTGCGGAGGCGGTCGCGCGCTATGTCGCCGTCAGCCCATGGCCCATCGATCGGGAAACGCCACTGTTCCTCGGAGCACGCGGCGGACCGCTTCAACCCGGTGTCGTGCGAGCCAGTGTCCGATCGGCGCGGCGCGCCCTTGGCCTGCCCGAACGGACGACGCCGCACGCGCTACGCCACAGCTTTGCGACGCACTTGCTGGCGGGCGGGGCCGATTTGCGCAGCCTGCAGGAACTGCTGGGGCACGCAAGCCTTGCTTCGACGCAAATCTATACCGCGGTCGACGCTGCGCACCTGCTGGACATTTATCGCAGCGCGCACCCGCGGGCATAGGATCCTGACCCTAGGCCCTCGGCTTCCAGGTGAAGATCCGCCAGATATAGATCAGCACCAGCGACCCGATCGCCACCAGCGCCACCGGCCCGACGAAGGCGTCGAGGTTGGCGAAGCGGCTGCCGAACCAGCTTCCGGCACCCGCCAGCGCCGCGATCCAGATCGTCGATCCGGCGGCGGTCCACAGCAGGAATTTCGCCTGGTTCATCCGCACCATTCCGGCGGGCAGCGACACCATCGTCCGCGCCACCGGCATGAAGCGCGCGACAAAGACGATTGCGGGGCCATATTTCACGAAAAAGGCGTGCAGCCGCTCAACCTCGGCCCAGTCCATCGTCAGCCAGCGGCCGTGCCGGTCGATGAAGGGCTTGAGCCTTTCATAGCCGATCCATCGTCCGATCGCGTACCATACCCAGTTGCCGGCGGTCGTCCCCGCCACGGCAACCGCGATCAACGTCCAGAAATCGAAACGTCCCTGCGCGACCGCGATTCCGCCAAGCCCCATGATCACTTCGGAGGGAATTGGCGGAAAGATATTCTCGAGCAACATCAGCACGAAGATGCCGAGATAGCCCCAGCTCTGGATCAGGTCGAGAATGACGTCGGTCATGGAACAGGAACGCGGCTGCCGGGTCAGCCGATCCGTCCGGCGATCGCGTCCCAGATCATGGCCGCCGTATCGCTGCCGTTGAACCGGTCGATCGCGACGATCCCGGTGGGCGAGGTCACGTTGATTTCGGTCAGCCATTCGCCGCCGATCACGTCGATTCCGACGAACAACAGGCCGCGCTCGCGAAGCTGCGGGCCCAGCGCGTCGCAAATCTCCTGCTCACGCGGGGTCAGTTCGGCGGCTTCGGCATAGCCGCCGACGGCGAGATTCGACCGGAATTCGCCTTCGCCGGGCTTGCGGTTGATCGCGCCGGCGAAGACACCGTCGATGAGGACGATACGCTTGTCGCCCTGCGAAACGCTGGGCAGGAATTGCTGAACCATGAAGGGTTCGGGCCAGACCTGGCCGAACAGTTCGACCAGCGCGCCAAGGTTGCTGCCGTCCGCATCGATGCGGAACACCGCCTTGCCGCCGTTGCCGTGCAGCGGCTTGATGACGACCGCGCCGTGACGCGCCTGAAAATCCTTCACGGCGTCGAGATCGCGCGTCACCATCGTCGGCGGCATGAATTCGGGAAAATCGAGGACGAACACCTTTTCGGGCGCGTTGCGGACCGAGGCGGGGTCGTTGACGACCAAGGTTTCGTGCGCGATCCGTTCGAGCAGCCAGGTTCCGGTCAGATAGCCAAGGTCGAAGGGCGGATCCTGCCGCATCAGCACGACATCGATATCGCGGCCGAGGTCGAGCATCACCTGCTCGCCGAACCGGTAATGCGCGCCGGCTTCGCGCTTCGCCTCGATGATGCGATGCGCTTTCGTGGTCAGGCGCCCGGCTTCCCAGGTCAGGCCGCGAACGTCGTAATGATAGATCTCATATCCGCGATCGAGCGCTTTCAGGATCAGATGGAAGCTGCTGTCGCCATTGATGTTGACGCCGTCCATCGGGTCCATCTGCACGGCTGCGCGAAGCGTCATTCTTGCTCTCCCTAAAGCGCGCGCCGAAATCCGCGCCACCCAACCCGATTCGACATCCCGGCCTCTACCGGGATGACGGACAAGGGCGTCATTGAGGCAGCCTAAGGCTGCCAGACGTGGACCAGATGGCGAGGCAATCGCTTCGGCGCAAGGAGCATCACGTCGATCCGGATATCGTCGGTGGGCTTCGCAAAGCGCGGCGCCAGCATTTCCGCCGCTGCCGCCACGCGGCGCAGCCGATGCCCGTCGATGGAAAAATCGAGGTCGGCCGCCCTTTCGCGCCATTTCACTTCGATGAAGGCGAGCGTGCGCCCGCGCCGCGCGACCAGATCGACCTCGCCGACGGGAACACGCAGCCGCTGGCCGAGGATTCGCCAGCCATGGAGGCGGAGCCACCACGCGGCGCGCCGCTCCGCCTTGCGACCGCGAGCTTCGGCGGCGGCGCGGTTCAACCGGCATCCTTCAGGGACAAGGCGCGGGCATAGATCGCATGGCGATCGAGCCCATAGCGTTTCGCCACCGCCTTGGCCGCTTGCGCAACCGTATGGTCGGCCATCGCCATGCGAAGGGCGGCATCGATGCTCGCGTCGTCGGCTTCCTCGGGCACCTCTTCGCCCGGCGGGCCGACGATGATCACGATCTCGCCCTTTGGCGGGGCGTCGGCGTAGTGGGCGGCGAGTTCGGTCAGCGTGCCGGTCACGCACTGTTCGTAGAGTTTGCTGATCTCACGCGCGACCGCCGCGTCCCGATTTCCAAGTCCTTCCGCCAGCGCGCCCAGCGCTGCGGCGAGCCGCGGTCCGCTTTCGTAAAAGACCAGCGTCGCGCGCAGCGCCGCGAATTCCGCAATCGTGTCGGCGCGCGCCTTGGCCTTCGATGGCAGGAACCCCGCGAAAAGAAAGCGGTCGCTCGGCAATCCCGACAGCGTGATCGCGGCGATCGCAGCACAGGGGCCGGGCAGGGTGGTCACATGCCGTCCGGCGGAGCGGGCGTCGCGCACCAGCTTGTAACCGGGGTCCGAGATCAGGGGCGTTCCGGCATCGGAGACCAAAACGACGACTTCGTCCGCCATTCGCGCAACCAGAGCGCCACGGGTGCGTTCGTCGCTATGATCGTGATAGGGGGTCATCGGAATACGCAAACCCAGATGCGACAGCAGCTTCGCGGTCACGCGCGTGTCCTCTGCCGCGATCACGTCGGCGGCGGCAAGCGTCGCGGCCGCTCTCGCGGTGATGTCGCCAAGGTTGCCGATGGGCGTCGCAACGATATAGAGACCGGGCAAGGGAGAATGTGTGATGATCGAATCCGGCATGGAGCCGAAAATGGCAGAAACTTCCGCCGAGCGCCAAGTGAATGCGTCGTCGCGCCGCCGAATGCTGCGCGGAATGGCCACGCTGGCTCTCGGGGGGCTGCTCGCGGCTTGCCAGATGGTCCCGAAAGCCAATGGTCCGGCGACGCCGCCGCCGCCCGAGACGCCGACCGACAATGTCGGTCCCGGGCTTCCGACCGACACCGATCGTCACCGCGTCGCGCTGCTGGTTCCGCAAACAGGCCCGAATGCCGACGTCGGTACGGCAATCGCCAATGCCACGACGATCGCGCTGCTCGACTCGCGGACGGAAAAGGTGCGCATCACCACTTATGACACCGCCCTTGGCGCCGCGGCCGCGGCGCGGCAGGCGGTTGCCGACGGCAACAAGCTGATCCTGGGCCCGCTGCTCAGCGAGGATGTCGCCGCGGTCGCGCCGATCGCGCGGGACGCAAAGGTCCCCGTGCTCAGCTTTTCGAACGACAGCAGCGTGGCGGGCAACGGCGTCTTCATCATGGGCTTCGTTCCCGGCCAGTCGGTCGAGCGCGTCGTCGCCTATGCCCGCACCAAGGGGCATCAGCGCTTTGGCGCGCTCGTACCCAAGACCGTTTATGGCGACCGTTCGACCGCGGCATTCCGTGCCGCTGTGACGGCGGCCGGCGGGACGCTCGTCGCGGTCGAAAGCTATGATCGCAGCGCGACAGCGCTCACTGGCGCCGCCCGCCGGCTCGCCAACGCGGGCGCGATCGATGCCGTCCTCATCGCGGATTCGGGCGGAAACGCGATCCGCGCCGTGCCCGTGCTCAAGGGCGCGGGGGGCAAGCAGATCCTTGGCACCGAACTCTGGAACACCGACGCGACGCTGGGCGGCAATGCCGCGATGCGCGGGTCGTGGTTCGCGAGCGTTTCGGATGGCCTTTATGGGCAACTCGCCGGGAAATATCGCGCGCGTTTTGGGAAGTCGCCGTACCGGCTTGCCAGCCTGGGTTATGACTCGGTGCTGCTGACGGTGCGCATTGCGCGTGACTGGAAACCGGGAACCAGCTTTCCGACCACCCGCCTGCTCGCCGAGGACGGCTTTGGGGGGATCGACGGGATCTTTCGTTTCAACAATCGCGGTATCGCGATCCGCGCGCTGGAGGTCAGCGAAATCGGCGCGGGCGGGTTCCGCGTGATCGACCCCGCACCGACCAAATGGTAGTGGCATAACCGCCACAGGGGCAGCGAAAGCGTCATCTTTGTGCAACGGGCAGCCTTTACGGCGCGCCCGCGTTCACTATATGAGCATGGCGTGCGGAAACTGCGTCGATTCCGCGCGTCCGTACTCAACGACCAGGAGATACAGCTATACCACCGCCCATGACCCGTCGCCCGATGGCGCCGCTGCCGCCCAAAAACGGCCCGCGATACAATGAATTCATCGCCTCCCCCAAAGTCCGCGTGATCGACGAGGAAGGCGAAAATCTGGGCGTAATGCTGACGGCCGAAGCGATCGAGCAGGCCGCATCCGTCGGGCTGGATCTGGTCGAAGTCTCTCCCAACGCCGATCCGCCGGTTTGCAAGTTCCTGGACGTGGGCAAGTTCAAATACGAAGCCCAGAAAAAGGCGAACCTCGCTCGCAAGAGCCAGAAGACGCAGGAAATCAAAGAGATCAAGATGCGTCCGAACATCGACGATCATGATTTCGACGTGAAGATGCGCAAGGTGTTCGACTTCCTTGGCGAAGGCGACAAGGTCAAGATGACCATGCGCTTTCGCGGCCGCGAAATGAGCCACACGCAGCTCGGCCTCAACGTGCTTCAGCGCGTCGCCGAACTGACCTCGGAGATCGCGAAGGTCGAAGCACATCCGCGCACCGAAGGCCGCCAGATGCTGATGGTCATCGCGCCGAAATAGCGGTTTCGGCTTTCAGCCGATGCGGAAATTCAGGGCGGTCGTTCCGGTGGGACGGCCGCCCGCTTCATATCGGCGCTCGGTCATCCGCACCTCGCCGTCGGCGGCGACCGTAACCAGCGTCGAAGCCCGGGTGCCGTAAACGTCTCCGCGCAGGAAAAGCGCCGGATCGTCCTCTTCCATCAGCGTATCGAGCAGGGCTTCGGGATCGGCGCCGGTTTCGACCACCTCCGCCAGGGCGCTGCGCAGTCGCTCGGCGCGCGGACAGGGGCTGTCGACAGGTTCGTTGGCGAGCGCATGGATGCCGGACTCCAACGGCATGATCAGCGGAACCGGACGGTTGGTCAGCAGCCGCGCCGCGGCGCTGTCCACCGCAAACACGTTGAACGCATTGAAGCGCGGAAGATCCTCCGCGGCGGGGCAAGCAAAGCGCCCTTCGCCGCGCAGCATGTCGCTCACCAGCGCCCCGCGCGATTCCTTCGACGGATCGGGCATCGCACCGCGGACATTGGTCACGACGACGACGCGACCGCTTGGCCGATGGACGCCGAGCCATGTTCCACCCGCCTGCAGGTCACGCCCGGCCACGATGCCGCTGTCGTCATCCCATTCGGCGATCGCCGCCGCGGGCCGCGCGTGAAATTCGTCGCGGTTGCCGATCAGGATCAGCGGCCAGTCGGGGTGGGCGCGGTGGGCGAGGGCGACGACGCACATGGAGGCCCTATCGGCGGTTGGAGCCGATTTGCCAAGCGTTCGCCTTGGTGTGTTGTGTCGATATGTCACTGATTGCGGGCAATCGGGAATGATGATAATCTCCGCCCTCTTTCTGGAGGGGGAGACGAACATGGACGTAGCCGTCAAAACGCCCTGGCATCTGTGGGTGGTCGGGGGATTGTCGCTGTTATGGAACGCATTTCCCGTTGTCGATTTCACGATGACCAATCTGCAGAATGCGGCGTGGCTCTCGCAGTATAACGAGGCACAGCGAGCGCTTATCCTTGGCGGGCCGGGCTGGTCGAACATCTGCTGGGCGATCGGCGGCTTTGGATCTTTCCTCGGCTCGCTGTTGCTGCTGTTCCGCTCGCGCCATGCGGTCAGCGCATTTCTGCTCTCCGCGCTCGGGCTGGCTGGCATGACCTGGTACCAGCTCGTCCAGAACGGCGATGCGTTCAGAAAAGTGCTGGGCGATGCGCCGCTCTATATGAACATCGTCATCTGGGTCGTTCTGCTGGCGCTGCTCTTCTATGCCCGCGCCATGAAGGCGAAAGGCGTCCTGCGCTGACGGAAAAGGGGCGCCCCTTGGCGCCCCCAATTTTTAGCGCGCGCGGATGAAGGCGCGGATGTCGGCGGACAATTTGTGCCGATCCTCGTCGCGGATATACATCATGTGACCGGCGCCATAATATTTATACTCGATCCGGTCCTGCGGGATGCCGGTGCGCGACAACGAATATTCGGCGGCGAAAAAGGGTGTCGCAAAGTCGTAATAGCCCTGACCGACGAATATCCTAAGGCCGCTGTTCTCGCGTAGGGCCTGCCCGATATAGGGCGCGACGTTCATATAGGCGTTGGTGTCGCGTCCGCCGATGCGCCAGTCCCACAGGCCGCCGATCCCGCTGATCGACTGATATTCCCGGGTCGTCTTGAACCCCAGCGTGTCGCGGCTCCAGCTGTTGATCGCGGCGGTATAGCTCGCATCGATGCCGTAGAAGCTGGGATCATTATCGGGTTCCTCGCCCGCATTGTCATAATCCTTGCCGGTATAGCGGCTGTCGAGCCGTCCGACGGTCAGGCCGCGATCGCGAAGCAGTTCCTTGTAGAAGCGGCCGGGGGTGACGCGCAGGTCGGCATTTTCGAGATAGGTTTCGGAAAGGCCGGTGAAGCGCGAAAGGTCGCGGCGTATCTGCGCGCGCTCTTCGCCCTGCAATTTCTGGCCCTTCAGCAGCGCGGCGGCATAGGGACCGATGGCCCATTGCCGTGCCTCTTCGGCAAAGGCTTCGACCGACGTCGCGCTGGCCTTGCCATGATAGAGCGCTGTCGTTGCCATCGAAGGCAGGTTGGTGATGTAGCTGAGTTCGTTGCCCGGCGTGTCGGCGCCGGCGGCGAAATCGAGGACGGTCGAGATCAGGATGATGCCGTTCAACCCGACATCATTGTACGTCTCGTTCATCAACTGGTTGGCGACCGCGGCGGACCGGGTGGTGCCATAGCTTTCGCCGCCCAGGAATTTCGGGCTGTTCCAGCGACCATTGTCATTCAGCCAGAGGCGGATCACCTCGGCGACCAGTTTCGCATCCTGCGTCACCCCGTAATAATCCTTGGGGTCGGCCTTGCCGATCAGGTGTGAAAAGCCCGCGCCCGGGGGGTCGATGAAGACGATGTCGGTGACGTCGAGCAATGCGTCGGGATTGTCGACGATCGGATAGGGCGGGGCGCCATCGTCGGTGCCATTGCCGGGAATTGCGACGCGCTTCGGCCCGAACGCTCCCATCATCAGCCATACGGTGCCCGATCCGGGCCCGCCGTTGAACAGGAAGGTAATCGGCCGGTTCGGGTCGCGGGGTTCCTTGACATAGGCGGTCGTGACCACCGCGACTTCGGGGACACCGTCGTTGTTCTTGATGATCGTCTCGCCGATCGTCGCGGCATAGTTGATCTTTTGCCCGCCGAAGGTTCCCGACAGCTTCGTCGTGTGGACCTGCGGCGTGACGTCCTCGGCCTTCTCCGCCTTCGTCTTGTCGGCGGGTGCCTCCTGCGCGTGAAGGGCGGCAGGTGCGGCGACGGCAAGCGCCAGCGCGATCAACGACAGACCCGATTTCATTGGTATTTCTCCCCGGTTGAAGCGCCGGACGCTACGCCCCGTGCGAAAAGGGGGCAAGGGTGCTGGTCGGTTACGGTGGCGCATTGGTCGAAGGCGCCCGGGTGGTTCGTCGGACGATGCGATTATCAGGCCGCCAACGCTACCTTTGGAGGTCGAGGGCGAGCGCCGGCAATCCATCCGTGCCAGGCTATCCCTGCGCCAAGGACGGCCGTCAGGAAGAGCAGCAAGGGAAGATCGACACGGGAAAGGGCCGCGAAGATTGGCGCCCAGTCCGGAATGCGTCCCAGCGTCTCGAAGCTGATGGCCTGCGCCGCAATGAACCCGGCAGCGATCAGAAATGGCCTGCCATGCCTCGGCGTCTGGCGATACAGATAAAGCGCGATCACCAGCGCGATCAGATTTCCGCCAGCCATGGCGTAGGAAAAATTCTCGTCCGGCCGAAAAAAAGGGATGAGTATGGCAAGCAACCGGAATCCGATCGGAGAAATCACGAACAGCAGGGTTGCAAGCATATAGCGAGCGTGCAGCTGGACCTCGTGGCGGTGCTTCAGACCCAACCAGAAGAGCAAGGCGAAGGCGACATTGGCGAGCGGATCGAAAAAACCGAACTGCGCGATCTGCTTGCCTTCAACAGTCGTGAAATCACCGGCCAGGGTCGCGGCCTCGACATGGATCACCCACATCCCCGCGACCAGGAAGAACGGGAAGAGCAGGAAGATTGCCAGCCCGGCCTTGCGGTGGAGCGCGAGCCGATTGTGGTGGGCTGTCCAGCTCTGCCCGATTGCGAGGACGATCCACAGGACCGAGCTGGCGGCATGAGCATGGTGCGCCATGCTGTGAGTCTGCAGCTTCGTGAAATATCCGGGCCAGAAGGCGGCGAACGTCAGCGCGAGCAGCGCCAGCACATATATCCAGGCCGAACGAAAGGGCATATCACTCCCCCTTGCTCCGACACTGGCACTATCAAACGCCCGCAGCAAGCGGCATCGCTACGCGCGCTGGCGTGCTTCATCGCCCCGCGTCACCGCCCCCAGCGCGTCTTGCTCTGCTTCCCGAACCGTCCCTTCCGCGTGCCGGGCTTGCCCTCGTTCGAGCGACCGACGCGGGGCGCGACCTGTTCGTCGGCAGGCAGGCCGAGTTCGTCGGCCTCCAGTCGACGGATCTCGTCGCGCAGGCGGCCGGCCTCTTCGAACTCCAGGTCGGCGGCGGCGTCGCGCATCTTCTTTTCAAGATCCTGGATATAGGCGCGCAGATTGTGGCCGACCATGTGTGCGGGCTTGTCTTCGCCGATGTCGATCGTGACGCCGTCTTTCGATGCGACATGCGCGATGATGTCGCCGATGTTGCGCTTGATCGTCGTCGGCGTGATGCCGTGTTCGACATTATACTCGGTCTGCTTTTCGCGGCGTCGGTCGGTCTCACGCATCGCGCGTTCCATGCTGCCGGTGATGCGATCGGCGTAGAGGATGACGCGGCCATCGACGTTGCGGGCGGCGCGGCCGATCGTCTGGACGAGGCTGGTTTCGCTGCGCAGAAATCCTTCCTTGTCGGCATCGAGGATCGCAACGAGACCGCATTCCGGAATATCGAGCCCTTCGCGGAGCAGGTTGATGCCGACGAGCACGTCGAACACGCCCAGGCGAAGATCGCGGATGATCTCGATACGCTCGAGCGTTTCGACGTCGCTGTGCATGTAGCGAACCTTGAGCCCGGCCTCATGGAGGAATTCGGTCAGATCTTCCGCCATGCGCTTGGTCAGCGTCGTGACAAGCGTGCGATAGCCGTTGGCCGCGGTTGCCTTCGCCTCCATGATCAGATCGTCGACCTGTTCCTCGACCGGCCGGATGATGACCGGCGGGTCGATCAGCCCGGTGGGGCGGATTACCTGTTCGGCAAACACGCCCTGCGTGCGGTCCATCTCCCACGTACCGGGGGTCGCCGAGACGCTGACCGTCTGCGGCCGCATCATGTCCCATTCGGCAAAGCGCAGCGGCCGATTGTCGATGCAGCTCGGCAGGCGGAAGCCATATTCGGCAAGCGTGATCTTGCGGCGGTGGTCGCCCTTCGACATCGCGCCGATCTGCGGGATCGTCTGGTGGCTTTCGTCGACGAAGAGCAGGGCGTTGTCGGGCAGATATTCGAACAGGGTCGGCGGCGGCTCGCCGGGCAGGCGGCCGGTCAGGAAACGGCTGTAATTCTCGATCCCGGCGCACGATCCAGTCGCAGCGATCATTTCGAGGTCGAAATTGGTCCGCTGTTCCAGACGCTGCGCTTCCAGCAGCCGACCTTCGGCTTCGAGCTCCTTCAGTCGCTCGGCGAGCTCGTGCTTGATCGCCTCGCTCGCCTGCTTGAGCGTCGGCCCCGGCGTCACATAGTGGCTGTTTGCATAAATACGCACCGAGTTGAGGCTGGCGATCTTCTTGCCCGTCAGCGGATCGAACTCGGTGATCTCCTCTATCTCGTCGCCGAAGAAGCTGACGCGCCACGCCATATCTTCATAGTGCGATGGAAAAATCTCCAGGCTGTCGCCGCGCACGCGAAAATTGCCGCGGGCAAAGGCCTGATCGTTGCGCTTGTACTGGAGCGCGACGAGCTTGCGGATGATCTCGCGGTTATCGACGGTCTGCCCCTTCTTGAGGTCGAAGATCATCGCCGAATAGGTTTCGACCGATCCGATACCGTAAAGGCAGGACACCGATGCGACGATGATCACGTCATCACGTTCGAGCAGCGCGCGTGTCGCCGAATGGCGCATGCGGTCGATCGCCTCGTTTACGCTCGACTCCTTTTCGATGTAGGTGTCCGACCGCGGCACATAGGCCTCGGGCTGGTAATAGTCGTAATAGCTGACGAAATATTCGACCGCGTTGTTCGGGAAAAAGCTCTTGAACTCGCCATAGAGCTGCGCGGCGAGAATCTTGTTCGGCGCGAGGATCAGCGCGGGCCGCTGCAGCTCGTCGATGACCTTCGCCATCGTGAACGTCTTGCCCGACCCGGTGACGCCCAGCAGCACCTGATCGCGCTCGCCGGTTTGCGCGGTCGATACCAGTTCGCGAATCGCGGTCGGCTGGTCGCCGGCGGGTTCATAGTCGCTAACCAGTTCAAATCGTTTGCCGCCTTCGACCTTGTCCGGCCGCGCCGGACGGTGCGGGACATAGCCTTCGGCGGTATCGATTTCGTCGAGTGATGTGCGAATCTGGATTGCCATTACCACCAATATGGTATCGATGGGGCGGGTCCACAATCGCAATGAGTCACAAGGGGATGGATATGAAGAAGCTTATTACATTCGCCGCTCTTGGCGTCGCATTGGCGACGGCGGGCTGCAGCAAGAGCGAAAATGCCGGTGGCACCGTCAAGCGCGAAGCCGGCAACTGGAAGACCGACGTCAAGCTGGTGAAGTTCGAGATGCCCGGTATGGCGCCTGAAATGAAAGAAGGCATGGGCAAGATGCTGGAAGGCGCCAGCGGCCTGGATCAGTGCTTCACGCAGGAACAGGTCGACAAGGAAGATATCGCGGCCGAACTCGCCAAAGGTCCGGGCAATGGCAGCGAATGCACCTGGACAAAGAAGGATGTCAGCGGCGGCAAGATCGATGTCGCGGGCACCTGCAAGGCGAACGGCCAGACCGTCGAAATGGCCATGGCCGGGACGATGGAAGCCAAGAAGACCGACGTCACGATCACGACCAAGGGCAAATCACCCGCCGGTCAGGGCGAAATGGAAATGGTGCTGCAGATGACCAGCACCCATACCGGCCCCTGCAAGGATGGCGCGGCGGCGACCAAGAGCTGAGGCTCGAACAGCCGAAAACGAAAAGGGGCGTCGGTGCGAGCCGGCGCCCCTTTGTGTTGGGGTGTAGGATCGTGCCCGGGGAGCAGCCGGCGGAGTCGCGGCTATCCTCATGTCGAACCGGGTTATGCGGCGAACCGGATTCGGGGGCTTGAAGGATGAAGGGCGGACTTGCCGGGCAGGATGTAGGTGGGGCTACGATCCTGCCCGGCGAAGTCACTGTTTATGAGGATGACAGAATATTCGAACGGCGCCAGGGACCAGCTCGCACCCTTCGGTCTGTCGACCTCATTCGTCCAACCCAGGCGGATGCCCAGCCCAGACCACGATGGCACAGGGCGCATCGCGACGATGGGACTTTCCCACGCTGTTCGGGAAGAGGACAGTTACATGGGGTCACGTCGCGGCATGTAGCCGAACGGAAAGGGTTTCTTAACCATTTGGCCCCGATTTTCGCCATATTTGGCGCGAGGATTCGATTTTGTTATAAGGCTGCCGCCTGCTGTTACCGTTACATGGCGGTAAACCTGCTGGCCGTGTCTTCCGATTGGCGTATCTACCGCCCCGCCACGCCAGAGGGCATTAGAGGGTTGCATGGACCGCGTTAAAGCGAACGACACACCGGAGACCGGCGAAACCGACCGGATTATAGCGGAAGAGTTCCAGCGGCTTCTGGCGTCGCCGCTGTTCACACGTTCGCCCGTATTGTCGCGTCTGCTGCAGTTTCTGGTCGAACATCGGATGCGTGGCGGGCGCAGCGCGCCCAAGGCTTACGCGATCGCGACCGAGGCGCTGGGACGCAACGCCGATTTCGATCCCGCGGTCGACAGCTATCCACGAGTCATGGTCGGCCGGCTGCGTACCTTGCTCGACCGCTATTATGCCGAGACGCCGTGGGTTCACCGGCTCCGGGTGCCGCAGGGCAGTTACGAGATCGTCGTGCAGCACCGGACATCGCCGCCGGCGCGATCGGCGCCGGACGGCGCCGAGGAAGTCGATCCGAAATTCATGGGGTCGGCGGTCGCCGGAGACATGACGTCATTGCGCCAGCCCGGGGCTCCGGAACAGCGGGTGCGGTACGGACTGTGGACGGCGCTGGCTGCCCTGGCGGTTCTCTTCGTCGCGGGCGGCTGGTGGTTGGCGAGCGAATGGGACCGCTTGTTCGACAAGGCGCCGGTGGATATCCCGCTGCTGGAAATCAGTGCGCCGCTCTCCGGCGACACGCCGCCGTCACGAGCGCTGGCTCGCGGGCTGGAGGGCCGACTGCGCGATGGACTGCGCCGCTTCGATCTGGTCGACCTGCGCAGCGCCCGCGCTCCGGCGAATACGCCCGCCGCCGATCGCGCCGACTATCGACTCGACGTGTCGATCGTGCGCCAGCTGGAAGGTCAAGTCGCCGAGGTCACGCTGGTGCTCAATCGCGTTGCCGATCAGCGGACGATCTGGTCGCAGCAATTCCACGTCGAAGGCAATGATATGCCGGGGTTCGAGGCGGTGGATACCGCGATCGCGCAGATCGCCGGCGACTATGGGGTCATCGTACGCGATCAGGTGCAGCGCCAGCCCGACAATTTTGCGCCGGGGTTTGCCTGCCTCGCGCAGTTCAATCGCATGCGCCAGATGCGCACGGGGACGAATGCCCGTCAGATCGAGGCCTGCCTGCGCGCCACGCTCGATCGCAGCCCGCACGACCCGGTGGCGCTGAATGCGCTGTCGCTGCTGCGCTTCGGCGACTGGCAACCGCTGCGTGGTACGCCGGCGGGCGCCGCCGCGTTTGCCGAAGCCCGCGCGCTGGCCGAACGGGCGTATGAAAATGGCGCGGGGACGTCGGCCGGGCAGTTCGCGATGGCGCGTGCCAACGTCTATGCGGGCAATTGCGCGGGCGGCGTCGCGATGGGCGACACGGCGGCCCGTCTCAACCCCTATGATGCCGATCTTGCGGGATTTCTGGGACTGTTCAAGCTGGCGTGCCATCAGCCCGAAGAGGGAACCGCCCTGCTGCAGCGCTCGCTCGACCTCGATGCCTCCTATCCCGGCGTCCCTGCGGTAACCCTGGCTTTTCTCCGCTCCGAGGGCGGTGATCAGGACGCCGCGATGGGAATTCTCGACCAGGTGCCCTCGTCGAGCGCTCGCGAACCGCAATTCCTGATGGTGCGGGCCATCGTGCTCGCGCGGCAGGGTAAATTGCCCGCCGCCCGCGCCCTGTGGCGCGACCTTCTTGCCTATACGAAGCAGCCGGCGAGCGCGCCGGCGGAAAAAGTGCTCCAGCAGTTCATCATCACGCCGATCGTGATCCAGCGATCGGCCGCCGCGCTTCGCGACTCGGGCGTCGTCGCGCCCGCCACGGGACGCCGATCCGCCCCTTGACGGCGGGCAGGGCGGCGGCGAAGCTGGCCGGATGCCAACCGGCCTTGCCTTTCTGATCGCCGCGTCGATTGCGCCGCCGCCTGCCGCCGTGGCGGTGCATTTCGACCGTCAGGGACAGGTCGAGGCGCGCGTGGTCGAGGGCCTGGCCGATCGGACTAGCGGCCGCGCGGTGACCCCCGACGATCCGGTGCGCGTCGCGTCGGCTTCCAAAATGATCGTCGCGCTCGGCGTGATGCGGCTCGTCGAGGCGGGAAAGCTCGACCTCGACCGCGACGTGTCCGACTATCTCGGCTGGCGCCTGCGACATCCGGCCTTTCCGGATCGCCCGATCACGCTCGCACATTTGCTCGGCCACCGCGCCGGGCTGACCGACGACGTCGATTATGCGCTGCCGCTGGACGCCGACCTTGAGGCCGAACTGGCCAAACCGGCAGCGTGGGACGGCGCCCGCCCGCCCGGCGGCGCCTTCGCATATGCCAATATGAACTATCCGGTCGTCGCGGCGGTGATCGAGGGCGCAACCGGGGAACGCTTCGATCGGGCGATGCAACGCCTTGTCTTCCAGCCGCTCGGCCTCGACGCCTGTTTCAACTGGCCGACGTGCGGCGACGCCGCGGTGGCACGGGCGGTCGTGCTGTACGGCGCCGACGGCGCGGTCCAGCGCGACGATCTGGGTGGCCGGCGCCCCGACTGCCCGGTCGTGCCCGCATCGGACGGCGGCTGCGACCTGACCCGATACCGCCTCGCGCATCATGGCGCGGGCTTCAGCCCGCAGGGCGGCCTGCGCATTTCGGCCAACGGTCTCGCGCGGATCGGTATCCTGTTCCTTCGCGGCGGGGAGACGTTCCTGAAGCCCGAAAGCCTGACCCGACTGGCGGCGATGGCGGCGGTGCATCCGACAAGCGGGGAGGGGACGGACGGATTCTTCTGCGAATATGGGATGGCGATGCACAGCACCGGCGGCTCGGCGCTCGCCGATCCCGCGTGCCACGACGACCTGTTCGGCGACGGCCGTCTCCGGCTCGGCCATTCGGGCGATGCCTATGGCCTGCGATCGGGGTTGTGGTTCGATCTTGAAGCGGGCGATGGCATTGCCTATTTCATCACGCAGGTACCGGATGGCCAGAAAGGGGGGCGTTCAGCCTACAGCAGCGCCGAAGAAACGCTGATCGACAAGGCGGTTCACCGACCGACCGATGCCAGACCTCTTGCCAGCCCTGCCGCTGCGCACTAGGGCAAATCCCAACATTCACGCCATAGTCAGAAAAAAAGGAATTGTGCATGAGCGATTCGGCTGAAAAGGTTAAAAAGATCGTCGTCGAGCATCTCGGCGTCGAAGCCGACAAGGTCACCGAAGAGGCAAGCTTCATCGACGATCTGGGTGCGGACAGCCTCGACATCGTCGAACTGGTGATGGCGTTCGAAGAAGAATTCGGTGTCGAAATCCCTGACGACGCGGCTGAAAAGATCGCGACCGTCAAGGATGCGATCGACTATATCGAAGCGAACAAGGGCTAAGGTAGCCTGTCCGGCATAGCCGGATATGGGCGCCGCGCGCCCGCGCGTTTCCGGCTTCCCGGTCCAGGGCCTTGCGCACTGTGACCGGGAAGCTTTTTTCTTGGGATCGCGATAATGGTGAATACGGACTCCTGCGGGGGCAGGGCCGACGAAAGGAATGTCTATGCGCCGGGTTGTGGTGACGGGTTTGGGTTTGGTGACGCCGCTGGGCGCCGATGTGGAAACCACATGGGCCAATCTGATCGCCGGCAAATCGGGCGCTGGTCCGATCACCCATTTCGACGCCTCGGACCAGAAATGCACGATCGCATGCGAGGTCAAGGGCCCCGACCATGAATATGGCTTCGACCCCGGCAAGCGCGTCGATCACAAGGTGCAGCGCCAGGTCGATCCCTTCATCATCTTCGGCATCGACGCTGCCGGACAGGCGCTCGAGGATGCGGGTCTCGCCGAACTCACCGAGGAGCAAAAGGTCCGCGCCGGCTGTTCGATCGGGTCGGGTATCGGCGGCCTGCCGGGCATTGAAAGCGAAAGCCTGCTGCTCGCCGAAAAGGGGCCGGGCCGCGTCAGCCCGCATTTCGTCCACGGCCGCCTGATCAACCTGATCTCGGGGCAGGTCAGCATCAAATATGGCCTGAAGGGCCCGAATCACGCCGTCGTCACCGCCTGTTCGACCGGCGCGCATTCGATCGGCGATGCGGCGCGGATGATCCGCGACGACGATGCCGACATCATGCTGGCGGGCGGCGCCGAGGCGACGATCTGCCCGATCGGCATCGCCGGCTTCGCGCAGGCGCGTGCGCTCAACATGACCTACAACGACCGTCCCGAACAGGCGAGTCGCCCCTATGACAAGGACCGCGACGGTTTCGTGATGGGCGAGGGCGCTGGCGTCGTCGTGCTCGAGGAATATGAGCATGCCAAGGCGCGCGGCGCGAAAATCTATGCCGAGGTCGTCGGCTATGGACTGTCGGGCGACGCCTATCACGTCACCGCGCCGGACCCCGAAATGGACGGCGCTTTCCGTTCGATGAGCGCGGCGCTCAAGAAGGCGGGCATGACCCCCGCCGACATCGACTATATCAACGCCCACGGCACCTCGACCATGGCGGACACGATCGAACTCGGCGCCGTGAAGCGCCTGTTCGGCGATGCGATGGGCAATGTCTCGATGAGTTCGACCAAGTCGGCGATCGGCCACCTGCTCGGCGGCGCGGGCGCGGTCGAAACGATCTTTTGCATCCTCGCGATCCGCGACCAGGTCGTCCCGCCGACGCTGAACCTCGACAACCCCGACGAAGGCACCGAAGGCGCCGATCTGGTTCCGCACGTTGCGAAAAAGCGCAAGGTTCGCGCAGCGCTCAACAACAGCTTCGGTTTCGGCGGCACCAACGCCAGCCTGATCGTCAAGGCGGTCGAAGACTGAGCCTTCATATCCTCCTCGCCGCGGGGCGGTGGGGAGGGGCCATATGTGGTGGAGGGGCATCACCCGTTCGGGTCGCCATCTCCCCACGGCCTGTCAAAACCCTCTTTCCTACACTCGCCGGCCATGCTCTATCACCCTGTCGCCGGATTTCGGCTTAAGGCGACAAAGGAGACAGTTGCGGCGCGCACGTCCGTATCCTTTGTCGCCTTAAGCGCCGAATAGGGAGAATCTGGTGCACCCGTTCCGCTGGCTGACGATCGCGATCCTTGCGCTGTCGCTCGCTGCGTGCTCGGGCGGCGCGCCACGCGACACCGTCGTCGTCATTCCGCCGGGAACCAGCATCGCGAAGGCAGGCGAGATTCTTGAAAAGGCGGGCGCAGTCTCGTCGGCGTCGGGTTTCCGCAACCATGCGCGCTTCTTTGGCGGCGACAATCCGATCAAGCCCGGCGAATATCAGGTTCGCAAGGGGATGGGCGCCGGTGCGGTCCTCAGCCTTCTCCAGTCGGGCAAGACCATCCAGCGGATCGTCATGATCCCCGAGGGCATGCCCTCGATCATGGTCTGGGAACGGCTGATGGCCGAACCGCGCCTGAAGGGGGATATTCCTGTCCCGGCGGAGGGCAGCATCCTGCCCGACAGCTATGCCTTCACCTCCGGAGAGACGCGCGCCGCCGTCGTCAAGCGGATGCAGACGGCGATGACCAAGGCGTTCGATGCTCTGTGGGCCAAACGCAGCCCGCGCACCGCCGCCAAGGATCGCAACGAAGCGATCGCGCTGGCCTCGATCGTCGAGAAGGAAACCGGCGTGCCGGCCGAGCGCCGGACCGTTGCCGGCGTTTATACCAATCGACTGGCCGTGGGCATGAGGCTTCAGGCCGATCCGACGATCATCTATCCGATCACCAGGGGCAAGCCGCTCGGTCGCCGCATCCTGCGTTCCGAAATTCTCGCCGTGAACGACTATAACACCTACAGCATGATCGGCCTGCCAAAGGGACCGATCGCGAACCCCGGCAAGGCGTCGATCGCCGCCGTGCTCGACCCCGAAGCGAACGACTATCTGTTCTTTGTCGCCAAGGGCGATGGCGGTCACATCTTTGCCCGGACGCTGTCGGAGCATAATGCGAATGTGCAGAAATGGTATGCGCTCCGCCGCGAACGGGGCGAGATCGAATAGCCGGCGCCGACCGGTCCGACGAGTGGGAGAGCGGTGATGCGGAACCTGTCGATATAT
Organism: Sphingopyxis sp.; assembly: GCF_016793825.1. Lineage (GTDB taxonomy): Bacteria > Pseudomonadota > Alphaproteobacteria > Sphingomonadales > Sphingomonadaceae > Sphingopyxis. Next base: position 4,993 of record NZ_JAEULM010000033.1, on the reverse strand, counting down.
GCGTTGATTTCCTTCGCAATGACCGCATGCATGGCCAATGGCGGCAGCGCCGCGGGACAATCCGCAACCGATGTCCGGATCGAGGCGGGCCCCAGGCTTTCGGCGCCCCGCGCCACGCACCAACTCGTCACTTCCGGCAGCTATCTTGTCGTCATCGGCGGGTGCGTCCGCGCCGGCTGCGAAGCGGGGCCTGCCAGCGCCACGGTCGATATCATCGATGCGCGCACGATGAAGCTCGCCAGAACGGGCCGGCTGCTCGCGGCGCGCATTCAACCTGCCGCCGCGCTGTTGCCCGATGGCCGTATCCTTGTGCTCGGCGGCTGGGTCGACGGACGGGTGTCCGCAACGTCCGAAATCTTTGACCCCGCGACCGGGGAGTCGCAGGCGGGGCCAGCGCTCGGCGGGCCGCGGTCGGGCGCGACGGTGGTGCGACTGTCGGATGGGCGCATCCTGATTGCGGGCGGCTTTGGTGGCCGCGATGTGCGTGCCGACGCCGACATCTTCGACCCTTCGAACGGAAAAATGGTCGCCACCGGATCGCTCGGCGTGGCCCGGAGCGGCGCCACGGGAACGCTGCTGGCCGATGGCCGCGTGCTGATTGCGGGCGGCGGGCGCCCGGATGCCGAGCCGCGCGTTGCGCTGGCGAGCGCCGAGATATTCGATCCATCGACCGGCCGTTTCCAGCCCACGGGGCGAATGGCGGAGGGGCGCTATAAACATGGTGCCGTGCGCCTCGACAATGGCGACGTGCTGATTGTCGGCGGCTCGGACGAACGCGATTATGGCGGCAAGATGCGTTCGGTGGAACGTTTCGACGTGGCGCAGGGCCGGTTCCTGTCCGCCGGAACGCTCGCCAGCGCCCGTTTCAAACTGGCCGACGGTCTGTTGCTTCTGCCCGGCAATCGCGTGCTGGTGGCGGCGGGCGACACGGCGCCCGAGATTTTCGATGTCGCCAGCGGAACCGCCGTGCCGGTGGATCATGATCTGGGCGGACAATGGAATTACATGACCCTGGTACGCGCTGACGAACGGACCGCGTTGCTCGCTGGCGGCTATCGGGAAGGAAAGATCGAGCCGACGGACCGGAGCTGGATCATCCACCTGCCGCGAGGAGCAAGCTGATGACCACTGCCAAGTTGTTCCTCCACGGCGTTCCGGACAGCCCCGCCATCTGGGGTCCGTTGCTCGCGGCGCTGGACCTTGGCGACACGCCGGTTGTCGTTCCGGCGTTACCGGGCTTTACCGCCCCGCTTCCCGCCGGTTTTCCGGCCACGAAAGAGGCCTATGCCGACTGGGCGATCGATCAGGTCGCCGCGCTGTTCGCGCAGCATGGACCGATCGACATCGTCGGTCACGACTGGGGGGCATTGATCGCACAGCGCGTTGCGATGCTGCGACCCGACTTGCTGCGCAGTTGGGCCGTATCGAATGCGGTGATCGATCCCGACTATCGCGGTCACCGGGTCGCGCGCATCTGGAACACGCCGATCCTTGGCGAGATCTTCATGGCGCTCAGCAAGCCCGCCGCGCTTGCCAAGGGGCTGGCGGAGCAGGGGATGCCCGCCGATATCGCCGACGAAGAGGCGGTGCAATGGGCGAACCGGGACAAGCGCCGGGCGATCCTGAAACTGTATCGATCGGCGAAGGGTTTGAGTTTCGAACATGACTGGGCGCGCGATATCGGCCGGCTGCCCGCGAATGGCGCGCTGATATGGGGCGCGGGCGATCCCTATGTCGAACTGTCGGTTGCCGAGCGCTTCGCCCGGCGCACGGGAACGCCGCTGACGGTAATCGACGGGGCAGGGCATTGGGCGATCGCCGAGCGCCCGGCCGACGTCGCGGCGGCGCTGCACGGCTTCTGGGCGACGCTCTAAGTCCGTGATTTTTCGAGGTCATCGTCGAGGGCGATCATAGTGACCCAATTAATCGATTGGATCGTAGTGCCGCTGTCGGCCAAGGCGCCAGCCAACGAGACAGGGCGTCCCATGGACGACGGCATGCCTCCCGCAATCGCGTCGGCCATCCCCTCTCGCGCATGGTGATCCGGGCCATCCCCCTTCCCACCCGGGTTGCTGGCGCCGCGCCTGTTGTTCTGACTGGAACGATGGGCGCGGCAGACCAGCGCTTCTTCGATGCGCTGCGCACCGCGCATTTTCCGCCCGAACGCAACCATCTGGCCGCGCATATCACGTTGTTTCATCAGCTTCCGCCTTCCTGTCTGGATGAACTCGAACGGCTGATCGCGGTCATCGCGCGGGATACTCCGCGGCCTGCGGCATTGGTCCGCGATATCTATTCGTTGGGTGGCGGGGTCGCCTTTCGTATCGACAGCCCCGACCTGCTGGCGATCCGCGCGCGCATTGCCGACCGGTTCCACGGCCTTTTGACAGTGTAGGATCAGGGCGTGCCGCGGCTTCACGTCACCGTCCAGAACAAGGTGACGCCAGCGGCGGCGCGCGAACTGCTGGCCGATCTCTCGAAAAGCTTTCGTCCGGCGTCGCTGGAGGTCACCGGACTCGCCGCCTATCATTATCGCGGCGGCCCTTGGGAGCCTGCCTTCACCCGCAATTTCCGCGGCCTTCGCAGATGATATTGACCCGGCCAAAGACCCTGCCTATAGGCGCTGCTCGCCCAAAGCGGCGGCCTTTCGGGGCGGAGTAGCTCAGCAGGTTAGAGCAGCGGAATCATAATCCGCGTGTCGGGGGTTCGAGTCCCTCCTCCGCTACCATCCTATCTAAGATATTGAAAATAAACGATTTTCTTAGGTGTGGATTGGATGCCATATTCGAAGATCGTGAAATTAAGTGATTGAAATATTGCTATTTCATGTTCGCTCATGAGCGCAGAAAGTTCGGATCAGGCTACAGGTTGGGGGGTATCGACCGAGCCGTCTGAGGAAAGATCATCCGCTTCGCACCCTGAGGCGGTCGCTCCCACCCTAATGCCGTTGCCTCAAAAGCGGCCGTTCGCTCCGCGGGGCGCGATGATCAACCCGATCTTGGTAATCAGCGCGCTCGGTGCCGCCCTTCAGGCACGGGACAGATTTTCCTTGTTCAACCAGATTTTTGACTAGCTTTCGTTGATCCTGAAACAAGGGACCTTCTAGGCGGCGCTTGCGTTGCTGGCGCGTTAATTCGACTGGAGGGGCCGGCGTAGCAACCGACGGTTATCTTACGTCGGCCCGCTCCGTTTCGCGGCGCATCAATAACGCGCGCGGAGCGTTACATAGAGCGAGCGGCCCGGTTCGGGAAATCCGTCCGTGAGGCTATAGTCCTCGTCGAACAGGTTTCGCGCGCCAACGCCGAGTTCGATTGTGTCGGTGATCGCATAGTCGACCCGCAGCGCGGCGGTGATATAATCTCCGGTCCGGTAATAGCGCGCCGGCTGCGTGGTTGGCGTGGCGGTGAACAGCGTCCAGCGGCTCGAGGCGATCTCGACGCTCGGCTGGATGTGCAGCCCGCCGAGCGGCGACCAGTCGGCATAGATCAGACCCTTGTGCGTCGGGACCCCCGTCGGGCGGAAGCCGGGGTTTGCCGCGTAAGTCAGGTCACGCTTGATGAAAGTGTAGTTGGCGCCGACGTCGAGGCCCGGCGCAATCGTTCCCGACAGCGACGCCTCGGCGCCATAATATTCGCCGCTCCCGACATTCTGGCTCTGGGTCAGGTTCCGCAGCGTACAGCCCGGGGTGGGTGTCGCCGGCGGCGTGGTCGATGCGGTACAGGGGTAGGCAGGCGTCAGCACGCCGAAGATCGCATCGTCGATCCAGCTATAGAAGAGTGCGCCGTCGAGCCGCAGGTCGCCGCTGGTCCAGCGGCCGCCGACCTCGGCATTGGTGGCGCGCTCGGCCTTGAGCGCGGGGTTCGGGATGGCGGTATTGAACCTCTGGCTGAAGCGTTCGAAAATCGTCGGAAAACGCGCGCGGGATGAGAGGCTGGCGTGCAGCGCGAGCGCGCCGCCGGCGTTCCAGTCGAGCCTGCCCTGGAGGTTCCAGGCCTTGGCATCGCGGCGCGGATATTGATAGATGACCGATGGCGTGCCCGAGGTGCCGAGCGGCGAGCCGAATTCTTCGGCGCGCTTGAGGTCGCGCCAGTCGAAGCTGCCGCCGAGCGTGAAGCGGAGTGCGCTGGTGAGCGCGACCTCATTCTCGAGCGCGATCGAGAAGCTGCTTTCGGTCTGCGTCTGCGGCGGTTCGGTCGTGCCGACGCCGGCGGTCGAGAAGCTCGTCTGCGCCTCGACATGCTTGTCGTGCCGGTAGTGGAAGGCGAGACGCAGCGTGTCGGCATCGCCGATCCGAACGTCGAGCTGCGTCGAGCCGCCCCACGCCTTGTCGAAATAGGGGCTGTCGAAGGCGAACGGCCGGCTTTGCGCGGTCTGCGTGCGGTCGTTGAACGAACGCAGCATTGAATCGAACTGGTTGTAATAGGCGCGTGTCTTGAGCGTCGCGCGGTCGCCGAGCGCGGTGGTCGAGAGGAAGTAGATGCTGTCGATGTCCCACTGCGGCCAGTTCCAGAAGCGCGGCGTCGTGACAAGATCGCTGACGTGCAGCGGCGCGTTTTTCGCGCCGGCCTGCTTGGTGTAACTAATCGTATATTCGTCGGTGTTGTTGGGGGTGAAGCCGAGCTTGATGTTGGCGCGCCAGTCGCGCGTCCGCGAAAAGTCGCGTTCGCCGCCGTCCTCGAGCGCGGGGACGATGGGCGTGAAACCGTCGGGCAGGTCCCAATGATCTGTAAAGCTGCGGGCGTAGCTTGCCTGTGCATACCATTTGTCCTGTCGCGTCCCGATCATGCCGGACGCCGAATAGCCCGCATAATCTGCATCATTGTCGAAATTGACGGTGCTCCGGACGTCGATGTTGAGGATCAGCGTGCAATAGGCACCCCCTTCGTGGGGTGATCGGCGTGCAAAAAGGACCCCTTCATCCCGGGGATTTAGTCGGCCGACTGGTTTTGATCAGTTGGCGAGAACGGGATGTTGATCGTGGAGACAGTGGTTC
>NZ_JAEULM010000029.1 GCF_016793825.1 Sphingopyxis sp. | reverse complement strand
GCATATTCCCAATTGCCCGCGCTCGCCGGCACGAAAACGCGCGGCAAGCCTGCGGTACGTTGCTGGGTGAAGCTTGTCATATCGGTAATAAAGCTGCCGCCAAGGAAGGCACGCAGAAGTTTCGCATAGTCGCGCGGCGTCGAATAGGCGCCGCCCGCGACCCACGGGTTGGTGGGAGCGCTTCCCGCAGGGTCATACCAAGTCGTGCTCGTCATCCCGAGCGGGGTCGTCACATGCTGCGCGAACAATTCGTGGAAATTGCGCTGGCGCGCGGGCGATGTTCCAGGCGCTATGCTTATATCCTTCGCCTCGAGATAGGCTGCGGCGACCTGAAGCCCGTGCGGGCCATAGCTATATTGCGCACCGGGAGCGTTACCCGGGCGCAGACTGTCGTAACGCAGGTCGTGGATGCTCTTCGCGCAATTGTAGAGTGTCATGGCCGGAAGCAGCTGACAGCCACCAACGAGCGGGCTCGCGTTGAAGCCCGATGTCATCGACAGCGCATGTTTGAGTTTGACATCCTTCTTTGTCCCGCTCGTCGTCCAGAAAGCAAGCGGCGGCCGCATCGGATCGTCGAGTGTCGCGACGCCAGCCTGCACCATGCGCATGCCGAGTGCGCCGGCGAACCATTTGGAGGCCGACGCAAGCGGGGTCACCCGATCGATACCGAAGCTGCCCTTCTCATAGGCGAAGAGATAGTCGGGATCCGAAGCGTTACCGACGATGAAATAGCCGTTATCGACCTCGGTATCGGCGTCGATTGCCGCCTGTAACGCTGTCCAGTCATAGGTATATCCGCCGACGGTGGCCGAAAGGCTGGCGGCCGCGGGCGCCGATGCCGCCGACGTCGACGCTTTAGCAGCGGGCGCCGCAGGCGGAAGCTGCACCATGGGACGCGCCTCGCCGCCGCCGTTGCCGACGAACCCGCCCTGCGCCGCAAAGGCCGCAGCCCCAACCATCACTGCACCGGCGGCAAGCGACATCCATTTCATTCTTCCAGCCATTTTCTCTCTCCCAGCTTCGTTGCACATTGTCGAAACGGAGGGCCTAGCGCGGCCAGACGGGCTAGGGCCTGGACTGGCCGTTCCCGAAGTGAACATTGAGCAGATGGTCGAGCTGCGCCTTGCGAAAGCCGGCGACGACGCCAGACTCGGGCGTAAATTTTGCGAGACGGTCGCTTGCCGCATCGTAACGCGGCCAGTCGCGAACGAGTGCGCAGCCAGGAACGCCCGTCTTGGCGAAGCCAACCCAGCAGGCGGAGATGCCTTCGCCGAAGCGGAGATCCTCGTCACCGACGGCGCCAGCGACCGACGCAAAATAGTCGAGCGTCCCGAACAGATAGGGGATTTCAGACCCATGCGCGGCGCCCTTGGCGCGGTCGCGCCGCGCCGCTGCGACATAGTCGAAATGATAGAGATACGACGGCGCGCCCCCCGCCGTCCGGGCCGCGAGCCAGCGCGCCGGGGCGACGAACCAGGCGTCGCCCAACACCTGGCGCGCCAGTTCATCATCGGCCAGCCCCATGCCATAGGCGGCCCGGCCCGCCGCCTGGTCGCGCCCTAGATAGGCGAGCGCGGCGGATGGCGGCACGCCCATGGCAAGGATGACGCTCGCCTCGTTGCTGTTCGCGCCGACGAGGAGCGGAACGTCGATCGGCTCGCTACGCGCAAAGACGCGCCAAGGCGCTTCGCGTACCAGGTCGCCGTCGAGGATGGGGCCGGTCATCGCGCCCGGCGTCCGGACCTCGCCAGCGGCAACGAGCGCGGCGGCGGGCAGCGCGCGAAGCGCGTCGAGCGATGCTGAAGGCGGCGCACCTGCGCGCGCTGCCAACGCCGCGCCTAGCGCTTCTTGCTCGCCAAGCGGGCGCGGATCGAGGAGACCAACGCCCGACTGAACGATCGCCTTGGCGAACAGGCCTTTGGCTTCGGGCTGGGCAAGGATCGTCGTCACTCCGATCGCCCCGGCGGATTCGCCGAACAAGGTGATCTGGCGCGGATCGCCACCAAATGCGGCGATATTTTTCTTCACCCACCGCAGGGCGGCCAATTGGTCCATCAGGCCGTAATTGGCGAGCGCCTCGCCGCGCGGCTTGGCCGCGCTGAGCGCGGGATGGGCGAAATAACCGAGCGCGCCCAACCGATAGTTGATCGTCACCAAAACCACACCTTGCCGCGCGAAGGCGGTGCCGTCGAAAACCGGGAAGGTGCCCGAACCGACCACATGGGCGCCGCCATGGATCCAGACCATCACTGGCAGCTTTCGCGCCCCCGCCGGGCGCCAGATGTTCAGCTGGAGGCAATCCTCAGACTGATGCTCGGCTACCCCGCCCGCGACAAGTGCGGGGCGCACCGTCTGCGGACAAGCCGGGCCGAGTTTTGCGGCATCGCGGACGCCCCGCCAGCGCGGCGGTGCCTGCGGCGCCCGCCAGCGAAGAGCGCCGACCGGTGCGGCGGCGAAAGGAATATCAAGGAAGCGCTCGACGTCCCCCGTGCGCGCGCCCGCAAGGCGCCCCTGCGCGATTGTCGCCGCGGGGGCCGTCTCCGCCGCCGCGACAGACACCGATCCGGTCAGCATCGCGGCACCGAACAGTGCTGCCATCACCAAATGCCGCATTGCGCCCTCCTACCCTTCCCGACCAGCGGCTGGAGGCCGCGGACGGGAGCGCGACCTAGAAAGAAAT
>NZ_JAEULM010000036.1 GCF_016793825.1 Sphingopyxis sp. | reverse complement strand
GTGCCAGCAGCCGCTTGACCAGAAGCCGAAATCAGTGACAAACCAGCCCATCGATCAGGCACTCTCGCCCGGGCGGCATCAGCTCGGAATGGTGGGCGCGATCAGATCGGAATAGGTGGGCGGCATCGTCGGAATCCGCATCCGAGCAGCTTAAGGCGTCCGGCTAAATTGAATAGGCCGGAAAACAAATCAATCTCGTGGATGGCTGGCCTGCACTATCTCGCCGCGCTGTCCCAGCGCTCCCAACGCACGAAAAACACCGCTGGATTGGCCCGAGGCACGAGAACCCCGTTTCGGGGGTTTTCCGTCAGGGTGCAAACGGCCCGCCTTCTATCTTGCGTTGTTCGCTCTCCAGCCGCTCGACTTCGCGCTCCAGCACGTCCCGGATAAACGCTGCGCGGCGTTGACGCCCGACGAGCTTGTCAATCCGTTCGCCCAGACCTTCCGGCAAACGGACGTTGGTCGATTTCACGTTGAGCGGCGGCCTTCCCATAGTCGCGTCGTAACCGCGCATCCTGCCCGTTCAATCAGAAGCTGAGTAAGCGGCACCGCTTATTGAATATTCCCTGCCTTTAGTGATATAAGCGGTGCCGCTTATTGCCCCTGAGCGTCCTGAGGCGCCTCGGCACAGTGAAGAGGAAAGGCAGACCCATGACTTCACGCGGTACCTTCTTGAGTGATTCGGGGGGCGGAGCGTCGCGCCGCGCTCTGCTGCGGGGGCTGGCGGCAGCGCCGGTTATGGTTCCGGCGATCGTGTCGCCCTGGGGCGAGGGGCTGGCGTCGCTTCACGCGGACTATGGCGACGATCCGGCCGCGATCGTCCGAACTAAAGAGCGGCGAGCCTTGAGCCGCCGCCGCTATCATGTCGCCGAGGGATTCTTTCCCGCCGAGCATGAACGGGCGGATTGGCGCGGCTATCTGTATCGGGCCGGGATCACCGCCCAGCTCGCTTTGTCCTCTCATTTGCTGGACGTGGGTTTTGCTGATGACTGGTGCGCCCGTCATATCGGCCTGCGTGTCGCGAAATCGCTCGCCTACGCGAATGCGACCGGATTGGGGCACGACTGCCCCGACATGGCGCGGCTGGCGGTTGTCCTCACACCCTATTGGCGATGGAACCAAGTGCGGCTCTTTGGTGAGCCGGAACCCGATGACGATGGACTGACAGCCCCGCAGGTTCATGCGCTGCTCCGCGCCCTGCTGGACGGTGTGCGGGACGTAACCGGCCATCCGCGCCCGCGAGGGCGGCGCAGTTGATGCCATAGCCATGACGGACGACCGGCACGGCAGAATGAAAGTGGCCGGTCCCCTGCTGTTGTCGGCGCTGGCCCACATTGCACTGTTGGTGCCGCTCTCGATTCCCGGTTGCTCGATTCCGCAGCCGCCGGATGAGCAACCGGAACAGCCGGAAGAGATCGACGCTTTGACAGTCGATTTGTTGGACGAGTTTCCGCCTCCGCCGAGCAAGCCGCCGCACCTCGCAGGCGAGATATGCGATCCCAACGCTCCCGCCGAATATCAGTATTTCGATATAAAGCCCGGCCCAACAATCGATCGGATACGTCAGGCCGCTGACCCCCACTTTCGCGAGATAATCATGGCAACGGATTCCGTGACGGGAAAGCGATCACGCGCGTTGCAGGGCTGGTTCAGACCATTTGATGCCGTGCGGCTGCTGGCAGGGGATGCAGGCCTATGCGCCATCGATTTGAGGGAGGGCGTCGGCATCAATTACTGTCACGGATCACACGTCCTTTTCCGCAGATCGAACGAGGCGTGGATGCGGCAGGAATGGGAGCCGACGGATTGCACGACACCAAAGCCCGCGCCGTTGCAGAAGCCAGCCGCCGCCTAGCTATTGCGGATGGCGTTTATCTCGCTTCCGCGCAATGATGACCGCAATATTATGGCGACGGGGGCAAACGGAATAATGGAAATAGATGATCGCGCGCGGAACGGCTCTGATCGCAGGATCGCATTGCTGATCGACGCGGACAATGTGCCGCATAGCAAGATTGCCGACATGCTGGCGGAGCTTTCCAAATATGGCACCGCCAACATTCGGCGCGCCTATGGCGATTGGGCGAGCGCGGGCCTCAAAAACTGGAAAGACAAGCTGCACGATTTTGCGATCCGGCCCATTCAGCAGTTCAGCTATTCGACCGGCAAGAACGCCACCGACATTGCGCTGGTGATCGACGCCATGGAATTGCTCTACACGCAGGAACTGGACGCCTTCTGCCTCGCGTCGAGCGATGCGGATTTCACGCCGTTGGTGATGCAGCTCAAGGCCAACGGACATGAGGTCTATGGTTTCGGCGAACGCAAGACGCCCGCGCCGTTCGTGAACGCCTGCACCGCCTTCCTCTATCTCGACACATTAGACGAACCGCTTGCAGCCGCCGCACCGATGGAACCCGCGACAAAGCCCAAAGCCAAGACCAAAGCGGAAGATAAGGCAAAACCCGCACCCGCCGCGAAGCCAGCGGGCAAGCCGCTGTCGCAAGACACCAAGCTTGTCACCATATTGCGCGGCGCCGTCGAGGCCACAGCCCGCGAGGACGGTTGGGCCGCGATGTCAGCGGCTGGACTTGCCGCACGGCGGCAAGCTCCGATCGATCCTCGCAATTATGGTGTGAGGAATTTTACGACGCTGTTCGAGGCGACGGGGCTGTTCGACATAGCCCGCGTCGAGAATGGCAAGAGCTATGTCGCCGACAAGCGCAACAAGGACCGAACGCCGCAACCGAGCCGATAGGCGGGGTCAGTTATTCCTCGCCTCCTGTTCCGCCTCGAACGCACGCTTGCCCTTGCGTTGCCATAACGCCAGCGCGTTGGCGCGTTCGTCGCCTTGCAGTTTGCCCGCGACCGCGAGGAACGCGCCGTAGAGGGCAGCGCGATCATCGTCGGTCAGATCGACCAGCCCCGCCTTGACGACGAGGCCGCCGAGTTCGATCAGGTGCCGCGTTCGCTCGCGCCGTTTCATTACCCATTCCCGCGTGTCGGTTCTTGCCTTACTTGCTTCAATGCGATGCCGCGACGCCTTCGAGCGGCAGAGCGCTCTCCGGCTGGCGTTCAGATCGCGGCGCAGGCTTACGTTGCTTGCCGCGAAAGAACGCAGCGCCCGCCTTGCGCCAGCCCTCCCGTTTCGCGGCGTCCTTGGTGGCGACAGCATCGAGCAACGCCCCGGCCAATAGTTCAGCGTCTAACGCGTCAGCGCCGGTCGCAATGACGAGTTCGCCAAGCTGGCGTGTGCGTCGTTCCTTGATCGCCTTGGCCTTGTCGGCAAGCGCCTTGAGTTCCGAATCAAAATCACGGGGTTTGCGCATCGTAAAGTCTCCATTGAGTGACGATGCAGCCATGTTAGAAGAAGCGCGCCTCTAGCGCAGTAGAGTCGCCGGGACAGTCTGACACCGCCTAGTCCCTGCTCGGAATTTATTCGAGGAGGGCGCGCTTATACGTCGTGCCGACGTCCGCTTAGTGGCGTAGATGGATTGCCGTCATGGCAATCTTTCACTTCTCCGCGAAAGTCATCGGGCGCACCGCCGGGCGCAGCGCCGTCGCCGCTGCCGCCTATCGCGCGGGCGAGCGGCTGCACGACGAGCGGCTGGATCGCGACCATGATTTCCGCGCCAAGTCGGGGGTCGAGCATAGCGAGATCATGCTGCCCGATGGCGCGCCCGAACGCCTGTTGGATCGCGTGACACTTTGGAACGAAGTCGAGGCGGTGGAGGTCCGCAAGGACGCGCAACTCGCCCGCGAAGTGGAGTTCGCCATCCCGCGCGAGATGAGCAAGGCCGATGGCATCGAGTTGGCCCGTGATTTTGTGCAAGCCGAGTTCGTCGATCGCGGGATGATCGCGGATTTGAATGTGCATTGGGACATCGGTGCGGACGGCATGGCGAAGCCGCACGCCCATGTCATGCTCACCATGCGCGAGGTCGGCGAAGACGGTTTCGGCGCCAAGGTCCGCGACTGGAACCGCACCGAACTGGTCGAGCAATGGCGCGAGCGATGGGCCGACCATGTGAATACGCGCCTTGCCGAACTCGATATCGAAGCGCGCATCGATCATCGCAGTTTGAAGGCACAGGGCATCGACCTTGAGCCACAAGACAAGATCGGCCCCGCAGCGACGCGCATGGGTGAGCGCGGTCTTGAGTCCGAGCGTATCGAGGATCATCGCGCCACCGCGCAGCGGAACGGCGAACGCATCATCGCGGAACCGCGCATCGCCTTGGACGCGATCACGCACCATCAGGCGACGTTCACGCGGCGCGACATGGCGATGTTCGTGCATCGCCACACAGACGGAAAGGACCAATATGATCGGGCGATGAGCGCGGTTCGCGGTTCGCCCGACTTGATCGAACTCGGCAAGGACGGGCGCGGTGAAGATCGGTTCACGTCGCGCGAGATGATCGAGACCGAGCAGCGGTTGCAGCGCGCCAGCGAGTTGATGGCCGAGCGCGAGCGGCATCGTGTCAGCGAGAGCGACCGGGAGGGCGCGCTTCGCGCGGCGGCGGCGCGTGGGCTGGACCTGTCGGGCGAACAGCGCGCGGCGTTCGACCATGCGAGCGATGGCAGGGACTTGAGCGTCGTCGTCGGCTACGCCGGGACCGGCAAGAGCGCGATGCTGGGCGTGGCGCGCGAAGCATGGGAGAACAGCGGCTTCGAAGTGCGTGGGGCGGCGCTGTCGGGCATCGCGGCGGAGGGGTTGGAGAATGGTTCGGGCATCGCGTCGCGGACGATCGCCAGCATGGAACATGGCTGGTCGCAGGGGCGCGAAATGCTCGGCCCGCGCGATGTTCTCGTCATCGACGAGGCCGGCATGGTCGGCACGCGCCAGATGGAGCGGGTGCTGTCCCATGCCGCCGATGCCGGCGCCAAGGTCGTGCTGGTTGGCGACCCGCAGCAATTGCAGGCGATCGAGGCGGGCGCGGCATTCCGCGGGGTTTACGAACGGCATGGCGGCGTCGAGATTACCGAGGTCCGTCGTCAGAACGAAGGCTGGCAGCAGGATGCGACCCGGCATCTTGCGACCGGTCGAACCGGCGAGGCGATCCATGCCTATGTCGAGCGCGGCATGGTGCATGCGGCCGACACGCGCGAAGCGGTGCGCGGCGCGCTTGTTGAACGGTGGGATCGCGAGCGCATCGCCGCGCCCGATCAATCGCGCATCATCCTCACCCACACCAATGCCGAGGTGCGCGAGCTCAACGAGGCGGCGCGCGACCGGATGCGTACGGGCGGCGAGCTCGGCGATGACGTATTGGTGAAGGCTGAGCGTGGCGACCGCACCTTTGCATCCGGTGACCGTGTCATGTTCTTGCGCAACGAGCGCAGCCTGGAGGTGAAGAACGGCACGCTGGGGACGGTCGAGCGGGTTAGCCAGCAGAGCATGACCGTCCGCACCGATGACGGGCGCAGCGTCGCGTTCGACACCAAAGATTATGCCCATGTCGATCATGGTTATGCGGCGACGATCCACAAGGCGCAGGGGATGACCGTGGACCGCAGCCATGTCCTCGCCACCCCCGGCATGGACAGCCACGGCGCCTATGTCAGCCTGTCTCGTCACCGCGAGGGTATGGCGCTTCATTATGCCCGCGACGACTTCAAGGATGATGCCCGCCTTGTCCGCACCCTATCGCGTGAACGCACCAAGGATATGGCGAGCGACTATGCCAAGGCCGATCCGGCGCGCGACTTCGCCGAGCGGCGCGGGATCGGCATTCGCGAACGGGTCGCAGAGATCGTCCGTACCGGGAAGGAAAAGGCGCGCGGGATCTTCGAGGGCTTGCGTCTCTCGCGACCCGGTCAGCAGCGCGAGCCAGGCATGTTCGCGGGGTTCCGTCCGCCCGAACGGACGGGCGAGCAGGCGAAGGCCGAGCCAGCCTATGCCACCGGCCAACGCCGCGCCGTCGAACGCTATGCCCGCGCGGTCGATGACATCGCCCGGATGCGCGATCGGGGCTTGCCGATGCTGCCCCACCAGCATGACGCCCTGAACCGCGCAGGAGAGGCACTGGACGCGATGCGGCCTCAATCCTCCACTGACCTAGGAAACGCCTTCCAGCGCCAGCCAGAGCTGATCCACGAGGCCGCACAGGGTCGAGGTCAGGCCGCGGTGCGTGCGATGAACAAGGAAGCAGAACTGCGCGCCGATCCGTTCCAACGCGCCGACCGCTTTGTCGAGGGCTGGCAGCAGCTCCGGCAGGCGCACGACGACTTGCGTCGCGACGGGGATTTCCGGGGCGCGAAGCGCGTCGGGCAGGAAATGGCGGGCATGGCGAAGAGCCTCGAACGCGACGCGCAGGTCGAATCGCTGCTGCGCGGACGCACTCGGGAATTGGGCATCGATGCGGCCATGGGCCGCAGCGTGGCGCGCGATCTCGCGGACTCGGTGCCGTTCGATCACGGACGCAACCTTGGCATGAGCCGATAGGAGGAAGACATGAACAACGACAGACAGCTACCCCGACTGCCCTATGACGAGCCGGACCCTGATCCGGCGACGCGAGCCTTTACCCGCCTTGAAGGCGAAATGGCCATGATGCGCCGTGCGGTCGAACATCTCGCCACCGAGAAATCCGAGATCGACATTCCAGATTACAGCAAGACGCTGGGAGAGATGGCCAACCGGCTTGTCTCCATCGAGCGCCAGCCCGCCATGCAGATGACTCCGGAGGACTTCGAGGCGCGGATGACGGCGGCGGCGGCGCGCGCGCGACGCGACGACGAGGTCTTGATTGTGGCTGCGAAGCGGGAGCGTGGCGAGGCCATCCGCGATCTGCGGACGATTATCGGCACGGCCAACACCATCTACGAGCAAAAGCGACTCCGCTGGTGGTACGTCGGCGGCGGCTTGCTTGCCGGGTGCCTCCTGTGGTCCGCGCTTCCCGGCTTTGTCGCGCGCATCCTACCGACAAGCTGGCACCTGCCGGAACGCATCGCCGCGCGCACCGTTCGTGAGCCGACCCTATGGGACGCCGGAACCCGGCTGATGCAGGCCGGGAACCCCGAAGGCTGGCAGGCTATCGTTGACGCCGCCGACATGCGACAGGCGAACCGAGATGCCATCGACGCTTGCTTACAGCGGGCCACCAAGGTCAAGCAGCCGGTGCGGTGCACGATAAGGGTGAGGTATCGGCAACCTTGATCGGAGCCGTGCACGGGACAAGCCTGGCGATGGCGGCGTTAGTGCACTGACAATCCGCGCGGACCACGCGGTGGGGGGCTGGTCAATCATCCCGTCAACCACGTCGGAAAATCTCATGTCTTGGACCGCCGTGGCCTGAAAACACGGGTTACGATGCTCTCGCAAAAAGGGATATGGACATAGAGCGCGACCGGGCGCTGCGACATTGACCGGGATCAACGGCGGCGGATTTTCAGCAACAACGCTTCGACTCTACCGATTTGCCGCGACGCTCGGTGACCGCGTGACACGCCTTGGCGCAGTCGCGCCGCTCCGCAGGGTCGGCAGGGTCGCCCGGCAGCAGCATCCGATGCGCCGCGCCGCCGCATGCCCGGAGTGTCAGCACGCGCGCCTCGACCGCGACGGGCGGCTGCATCAGCGCTGCCGCGCCCAGCATCAGGACGACATGGCGCGCGGTCATCGCGCGTCCTCTTCCTCATCCTCGACGAAGATGCGCAGCGCCGCACCGTCGAGATCGTCGAACTGCCCGCCCCGCAGCGACCAGAAAAAGGCGGCGAGCCCGATGAGGCCGAGCCCAAGCGCGACCGGGATCAGGACGAGCAGGCCATTCATCGCGCTGCCCCCTTCAACCGCAGCGCGTTGCCGACGACGATCAGCGACGATCCCGACATGGCGATAGCCGCGACCAGCGGCGTCACATGCCCCATGAAAGCAAGCGGCACCGCGACGATATTATAGCCGATCGCGAGCGCGAAATTCTGCCGCACGATCGCCTGTGTCCGCCGCGCGACGCGGATTGCCTGCGCGACCGGCATCAACCGGTCACCGAGGAAGATGCAGTCGGCGGCATTCTTGCCCGCGTCGCTCGCCGAACCCGGCGCGATCGAGGCATGGCCCGCCGCGAGCGCGGGACCGTCGTTGAGGCCGTCGCCGATCATCAGCACCTTGTGCCCCGCCGCCGCCTGCCGCGCGATGGCGGCGAGCTTGTCCTGAGGGCTCATGCCGGTCTGGGCGGTCAGCCCGAGCACGCGCGCGACCGGCGCGACGGCGGCGGCGCGGTCGCCCGACAGGATGCCTGGCGCAACGCCCGCCTGCTCCAGCGCGGCGATCGTGTCGGCGGCATCGGGGCGCAGCGCGTCGGCGAAGCGGACGGTCATCGCCGGCGCGCCATTGATCGCGAGTTGGGTCGCGAGCGTGCTGTGGGCGGTGGGCTGCGCGGGGCGGCCCAGCGTCACCATGCGCCCTTCCCACTGTGCCTCGACCCCGAAGCCGGGCGTTTCGCGGATCGCCTCGACCGCGAGCGGGGTCACGCCTGCCGCGGTTAGGTCGCGGGTCAGCGCTTCGCTGAGCGGATGGCGGCTGGCGCGTGCCAGCGCGAGCAGCAGGGCGCGGACGGTCGCGTCCGCCCCGTCCAGATTGGTCGCGACCGGGCGGCCCAGCGTCAGCGTTCCCGTCTTGTCGATCATCGCGCGGTCGACCTCGGCCAGCCGTTCGAGCGCCGCCCCGTCCTTCACCAGCACCCCGACGCGCATCAGCGCGCCCGCTGCGACGATCTGCGCCGCCGGCACCGCGAGGCCGAGCGCGCAGGGGCAGGTGATGATCAGCACCGCGACCGCGATCAGCAGGCTGTGATGCCAGCCCGCGCCGACGATCATCCACCCCGCGAAAGCGAGCAGGGCGAGCGTGTGGACGGCAGGCGCATAATAGCGCGCGGCACGGTCGGCGATGCGGACATAGCGCGACTTGCCCTGCGCCGCCTCGCCCATCAGGCGCGCAATATCGGCGATCGCGGTGTCGGCGCCCGCGGCGGTCACCCGGACGCGGATCGGCGCCTCCACGTTCAGCGTTCCCGCGTGAACCGGGTCGCCGAGCGAGACCTCCTGCGGCGCGCTTTCGCCGGTCAGCAGCGACAGGTCGATCCGGCTGGCGCCGCCCGCGACGACGCCGTCCGCTGACAAGCGCTCGCCCGCCGCGACGAGCATGACCATGCCGGGCTGAAGCGCGGTGGCATCGACCCAGCGGCTCGTCTCGTCGGCGCCCGCCACCATCGCGCCGGTGCCCATGTTGCGGAGCAGCGCGGTCACCCCGCCGCGCGCGCGGTCGCGCATCACGCTGTCGAGCCAGCGGCCGCAAAGCAGGAAGAAAAGCAGCATCACCACGCCATCGAAATAGGCGTGCGGGCCGTGCGTCGCGGTTTCATAGAGGCTGAGCGCGGTCGCGATCAGCACCCCGATGCTGATCGGCACGTCCATGTTGGTGCGGCCGTGGCGCACCGCGCGCCACGCCGAGCGAAAGAAGCTGCGCCCGGCATAGGCCACGGTCGGCAGCGCGATCGCCGCCGACAACCAGTGGAAGAGGTCGCGCGTCGCGCCGCTCGCGCCCGACCAGACCGACACCGACAACAGCATGATGTTCATCATCGCGAAACCCGCGACCGCGACCGCGCGCAGCAACGCGCGACTGTCGGACGCGCCGCCATCGACTTCGGCCGGACCGTCGCCGATCGGATGCGCCTCGAACCCGAGCAGCGAAAAGGCGCCGATCAGTTCGGGCGTTTCGGCGTCGGGGGTGCAGGAAATATGCACGCGCTTTTCGGTGAAATTGACACGCGCCGCCGCGATCCGCCGGTCGCGCACCAGCCCCTGCTCCAGCTTGGCGATGCAGCCAGCGCAGCGGATGTCGGGCACCGCGAAATCGCGCTCGACGAGCAGGGAAGCGGCCTGGGTCATTTGAGGTCGATCCGGTAGCGGGCCTCGTCGGCGCCGCGATGCACCGACAGGTCGAGCTGCCAGCGCCCGGCGGGCAAGGCTTCGAGCGAGCGCAGCGCGCCGTCCGCCGCGGCGACGAAGCGCATCGCGCGCGCGGGCGCGCGGCCGAGCGGGTGGCGAAGCGTCGCGACGATGCGCAGCCCCTCCACGGGGGCACCGTCCTTGCGAACGATCAGCCGGACATGGCGCTCCTCGTTGACCGTGACGCTCTTGTCCCAGCCGAGCCGGTCCTGCGCGTCGGCGCGCGCGAGCCATTCGTTGTAATGCTGGCTCGCGACATAGCTGTTGTCGACGACGGTGCCGCCGAAGGTCGACAGCGCGAAGCTCGCCATCACCATGTTGACGCCGATGACGGTGCCGAAGAAGGCGACGAGGATCATCGCCGCATGGCGTCCGGTGAAGGCTTTGCGCTCGCGCTTGTCGGTCATGGTTCGGTCCCCGGCCGGTCGAACTGGATGGTCTCGCGGTCGCCGCGCGGATCGTCGTCGAGCGCGCGCACCGCGATGGTGAAATCCTGCCGCGCCGGTCCCGCGCCGGGGGCGACGACGAACAGCCGCGCGCTCGTCACGCTGTCAGGCGCCAGCGGCATGTGCAGGCTCTGCCGCGCCGTTTCGCGCGATCCGCCGTCGATCCACAATCGCGCCTCGGGCAGGCCGCTGACGCTGATTTCGACCCGACGCGGGCGAAGCTCCATATTGCGCAGCTTCAGCGTGTAATTGTTGCGGATCGCGCCGTCGGACAACTGGACGTAAAGCGGGCTGCGCTCGTGCTGGACGGCCAGGTCGAGCCGGGTGCGCTGGCCGAGGGTGAAGAGCATCGCCAGCCCGATCGCACCCCACAGGCCGAAATAGAACAGGGTGCGCGGGCGGAAGAGCGTCTTGCGGATCGGCGGCGCGACCCCGCCCGCCATTTCGGTCGCGGCGTCGTCGAGGGTGCAATAGTCGATCAGCCCGCGCGGCCGCCCGACCTGCGCCATCACGCTGTCGCAGGCGTCGATGCACAGCGCGCAGGTGATGCAGCCGATCTGCGGCCCCTGCCGGATGTCGATCCCCGTCGGGCACACCGCGACGCACTGGTTGCAGTCGATGCAGTCGCCGAAGGCGCCGGGGTGGGCCATCGCCTTCTTGACGCTGCCGCGCGGTTCGCCGCGCCAGTCCTTATAGGTCACGAGCAGCGATTTTTCGTCCATCATCGCGGTCTGGATGCGCGGCCAGGGGCACATATAGATGCACACCTGCTCGCGCATGAAGCCGCCGAGGATGAAGGTCGTCGCGGTCAGCACGGCGACGGTGCCATAGGCTACCGGCGCCGCCTGCCCGGTCCAGAAATCCTGCGTCAGCGTCGGTGCGTCGGCGAAATACATGATCCACGCGCCGCCGGTCCAGAAGGCGATGACAAGGTAGATCAGATATTTGAGCCCGCGTTTTGCGACCTTCTCGAAGGTCCAGGGTCCGTTCCCCAGCCGGATCTGTGCGTTGCGGTCGCCGTCGACCAGCCGGTCGACGTGCTGGAACAGGTCGGTCCACACCGTCTGCGGACAGGCATAGCCGCACCAGGCGCGCCCCACCGCGCTGGTGACGAGGAACAGGCCGATCCCCGCCATGATCAGCAGGCCCGCGACATAATAGAATTCATGCGGCCAGATTTCGATCTGGAACATGTAGAAGCGCCGGTTCGCGAGGTCGACGAGCACCGCCTGATCGGGCGCATAGGGACCGCGATCCCAGCGAATCCACGGCGTGCCGTAATAGATCGCCAGCGTCACCGCCATGATCGCCCATTTGAAGCGGCGGAAGAAGCCGTTCACCGCTTTCGGGTAAACGCCCTTCCGCGCCTCGTAGAGCGCGGGGTGGGTCAGGTCTTCAGGGCTTGCCATCGGCTTTCGGCCCTTCGGGCGCGGGAGCGGGCTTTTCGCCGCCACCGAGCGAATAGACATAGGCGGCGAGCATCTTGATCGTCACCGGGTCGAGCCGCTCGCCCCAGCGCGGCATGACGCCGTTGCGCGGCTGGGTGATCGTCGCGGTCAGGCTGGCGCGGTCGCCGCCATAGAGCCAGACCGCGTCGGTCAGCTTCGCCGCACCGACCTGCCGCCCGCCTTCGCCACCCGCGCCGTGACAGACCGCGCAATTGTCCGCGAACAGCGTCGCGCCGCGGGCCGACGAGGCGCCCGGCTTTTCCTGCCGGCTGATCGTGCGGACGAAGCTGACGACATCGGAAATCTGCGCCGCGTTCAGGATGCCGTCGCGACCGAAGGCGGGCATCAGGCTGGTACGCGTTTCCTTGTGATCGGGATTCCGGATGCCGTGGGTGATCGTATAGTCGATGGTGGCAAGGTCGCCGCCCCACAGCCAGTCGTCGTCGGTCAGGCTCGGATAGAGCGTCTTCACCCCCGCGCCGCCCGCGCCGTGGCACTGGACGCAATGGACGCGAAAGGCGGCCGCCCCGCCCTGCACCGCCGCCTGCATCAGCTCGGGCTTCGCGGGCAAATCGGCAATCGGCGTTGCGGCGATCGCATTCATCACCGGTGCGCGGCGCGCCGCGTCGGCCCGCATCTCTGCTTCGAGCTGGCCGCGGCTGGTCCAGCCGAGCACCCCCTCGGTCGCGCCATGGACCATCGGCCAGGCGGGGTAGAGGATGACATAGGCGATGCCCCAGACGATCGTCGCATAGAGCGACCACAGCCACCAGCGCGGCATCGGCGTGTCGAGTTCCTCGATGCCGTCCCATTCGTGGCCGGACGTGCTCGTACCGGTCACTTCGTCGATGCGCTTATGATCGGCCATTGTCGTCGTCCTTGAAGATCATGTTCGCCGCTTCGTCGTGATGATGGCGCGCGCCCTTGCGAAAGGGCCAGGCGATGAAGAGGAGGAACATCGCCACCATGACGATCAGCCCCCAGCTGTCGGCGAAATGCCGCACCTCGTCATAAGTCATCGCGACGCCCCCGATGCGACGGCGGGCACATGCGCCTGCTCCTGCGGCGCCGCCTTCTCGACATCGACAAGCGTGCCGAGCATCTGGAGATAGGCGATCAACGCGTCCATTTCGGTCACGCGGGCGGGGTCGCCGTCGAAATCGCGCACCTGCGCCTTGGGATAGCGCGTGACGAGATCGCCCGCGCCCGCATCGGGATCGGCCTGCGCGCGGATGTCGTCGTTCGCCTTGCCGATATCCTGTTTGGTATAGGGAACGCCGACGCGCGAGAGCGCGGTCAGGTCGCGCGTCATGTCGCCCGCCTCGAGATCGCGATCGGCGAGGAAGGCGTAGCCGGGCATGATTGATTCGGGCACGACGCTGCGCGGATCGATCAGATGCGCCTTGTGCCATTCATCCGAATAGCGACCGCCGACGCGGGCAAGGTCCGGCCCAGTCCGCTTCGATCCCCACTGGAACGGATGGTCGTACATGCTCTCGGCCGCCAGGCTGTAATGACCATAGCGTTCGACCTCGTCGCGGAACGGGCGGATCATCTGGCTGTGGCAGGTGTAGCAGCCTTCGCGCATGTAAATGTTGCGCCCCGCCAGCTCGAGCGGCGTATAGGGCCGCATCCCGTCGACCTTCTCGATCGTGTTGTCGATCCAGAACAGCGGCGCAATCTCGACGATGCCGCCGATCGCGACGGCGATCAGCGAAAAGAAGCCGAGCAGGCTGACATTGCGTTCGAGCTTCTTGTGGCTGAAGCGCTTTTCGGCGGGTTGGGTAGCCATTTGCCTTGGCTCCTTATTCGGCAGGAACGGGCGCCAGCGGGCGATCCGCGGCGGCGTTGTGGGGCGTTTCGGTCATGGGCTTTTCCTCGCGGACCCGGCCCGCGAGCGTCGCCCAGACGTTGAACACGAGCAGCAGGAAGCCAGCGAGATACATCGCCCCGCCCGCGGCGCGAATCAGATACATCGGGTGCATCGCCGCGACGGTTTCGGCAAAGCTGTAGACGAGGTAGCCGTCGGCGCCATATTCGCGCCACATCAGCCCCTGCATGATGCCCGCGACCCACATCGAGGCGGCGTAGAAGACGATCCCCAGCGTCGCGAGCCAGAAGTGCCAGTTGACCATGCGCAGCGAATAGAGGCGTGGGCGTCCCCACAGGCGCGGCACCAGATAATAGACCGCGGCGAAGGTGATCATCCCGTTCCAGCCGAGCGCCCCGGCGTGGACGTGCGCGATCGTCCATTCGGTATAGTGGCTGAGGCTGTTGAACGCCTTCACCGACAGCATCGGCCCCTCGAAGGTCGCCATGCCATAGAAGGCGAGCGCGACGACCATCATGCGGATGATCGGGTCGGTGCGGATCTTGTCCCACGCGCCGTTCAGCGTCATCAGGCCGTTGATCATGCCGCCCCAGCTCGGCATCCACAGCACGACCGAAAATACCATGCCCAGCGTCTGCGCCCAGTCGGGCAGCGCAGTATAATGGAGATGGTGTGGTCCGGCCCAGATGTAGAGGAAGATCAGCGACCAGAAGTGGAGGATCGACAGGCGATAGCTGTAGATCGGCCGTTCCGCCTGCTTGGGCACGAAATAATACATCATCGCGAGGAAGGGCACGGTCAGGAAGAAAGCGACCGCATTATGCCCGTACCACCATTGCGTCAGCGCATCCTGCACCCCGGCGAAGGCCGAATAGCTCTTCGACCCGAAGATCGTCGCCGGCACCGCCAGATTGTTGACGATGTGGAGCATCGCGATGGTGACGATGAAACTCAGATAGAACCAGTTGGCGACATAGATATGCGGCTCGCGGCGCTTGACGATCGTGCCGACGAAGACGACGAAATAGACGATCCAGACGATCGTCAGCCACAGATCGACATACCATTCGGGCTCGGCATATTCGCGCGCGCCAGTGACCCCCATCAGATATCCGGTGGCGGCGAGAACCAGGAAGAGCTGATAACCCCAGAAGACGAAGCGGGCGGCGCCGGGAAAGGCGAGCCGCGCGCGGCAAGTGCGCTGCACGACATAGAAGCTCGTCGCGATCAGCGCATTGCCGCCAAAGGCAAAGACAACCGCCGACGTGTGGAGCGGGCGCAGCCGTCCGAAGCTGGTATATTCAATCTCGAGATTGAGCGCCGGAAAGGCGAGTTGCAACGCGATATAGAGGCCGACCGCCAGTCCCGCGACGCCCCAGAATATGGTCGCGATTACGCCCCAGCGCACCGGGTCGTCGTCGTAGGCTCCCTGGTCGGCAGGCATCTTCAGCAATCCGCGCGCCATCCCCGCATAATCGGCGCGTGAGACGCGGAACCACAGCGCGATCATACAGGTGATCGCGATGATAATCATATGAACCGCAAAGGGCGTGTCGACGGCCAGCGCCGCAAAGACCAGCGCCACCAAGGCGAGTCCTAGCCAGCCACCTGCTTTTAAAACCAGATCGTCCATCGTCGCGAATCCCTGTTCTGCGTCGCTCCCTCGCTCGCGCTCATGATCGTCCATCACCGCACCAGCGGTCTTGAACAATGCCTAGATCAACGAGCAACGTCCAGCAGGGACACTGGGGCAATTTGTCCCAGTGTCCGGTCCGGCAGCCCGCAACAGGCCCATATCCAAGGTTTTCTGCCATAAACTGATGCTCGGCCCGCGATAGCTTCCATCGCCGGGCGGCCATTGATCGCGACCTCACGGCGCGACGGCAAGTCGAGCAGACCTTTGGCGCGCATCCAAGTGAGCCGGCGACTCGTCGTTTCGATCGTCAGCCTCAATATGTCGGGGATATGTTCGCGTCCGTTGCGTCGTCCTCTTCCTAGAGCAAATTGAGGCTCGAACAGATGGCCTGGTTACGGACAGCGCAGGATTCACAATCGGTGTCCGATCCGCCATAATCGACTGCGACAATGGTGGGAACGGATGATGGCCCCATATGCGCTCCGCTCAAACTGCGGGAGCCCGCCGCACCGCCATCGGGACATAGGCGATCAGGAACAGCAGGAAAGCCGCCGCCCAAAGCGCGCCGGCGAGCGCGATGACCGCCAAATAATCGAACGGCAGCAACGGCGCGATCACGCGCAGCAGCGCGCCCGAATGAGCCAGAATATAGATGAAGATGGTCGCGCGGTCAGCCTTCAGGGGGCGCCCGGTGTGCCCCCGCGTCGCGCGCGTCATCACCGCCAGCGTCATCGCCCCCATCGCCCCGGCGCCGAGCGCGTGAACGGCGCTCGACACGGGCAGGAACGGAGACAGCATCGCGCCCCCCAGCAGGATGAGCCCGACCGGCAACCAAGCATAGGAAAGATGGAGGACAAAGACGATCGGATCGCCGAGCGCCTTCAATCCCGCCCAGCGCGCGAGGCGGACCACCTGAAGGGCACCCGCCGCGATCAACAACCCCGCCGCGATCGGGCTTTCGGGACCGACGACCCACGCCGCGAGCGCGAGCGCGGTCGATCCGATCACGACCATGTCGAAATGGTTCGGCATGGTCGGTAGGCCTTCTGCGGCACCCTGCCGTACCAGCCAATTACGCGTAAAAGCGGGGGTGATGCGACCGCCGATGAGCGCGATCAGCAGCAGGATCAGCGCGAAGCCCAGGCGCATCCCGAGCATCGGGTCGGCAAGCGCGCCCATCATCGCGGCATGGTCGACTGCGGAAGCGGCGGCGAACAGAAAGAGGATAAGCAAGATCGGCTTGTTATGATTGCCCGACGCGAAAATCTCGCGCGCCGCATAGGCGAGGAGGATGAGCAGATAAAGGCTGTCGAGCGCCGCGCCGAGCAGCGGCGGCACCGTCGCCGAAAACAGGATCGCCAGCCGCGCCGCCAGCCATAGGCCGACCACCGCGGCGACGCGCCACCCGGTCACCGTCGGGCGCCCCGTCCAGTTGGGCATGGCGGCGCTGACGAAGCCGCCGATGATCGCGCCCAGATAGCCGAACAGCATCTCATGCTGGTGCCAAGCGAGCGGCGCCATCGCAGTCGGCATCGTCCAACGATCGGCGAACGCGCCGACCCACAGGACCACGACGAGCGCCGCCCATAATGCGCCGCAAGCGAAGAGCAGTCGATAGCCGCCGCGCAGCCAGAGCGGCGATTCCCCCACGGTCCCCGAACCGCTGGTGCCCCCGGCCGTATGTCGGCCCATCGTCACCCTCGCGCACCCTTGCGCCACAGGCCGAGGATTACAACCTGCCATGCGACCGCGACCGCGCCGACGATGAACACCACGTCGCCGAAGGTGCGGACCCAGCGTAAAGTTTCTAGGAAGTCTTGCTGAAGGAACTCGTCGCTGCGCGCATACCACATGCCGGTGGTCACGCTCGCCTCGAACTGGAACAGGCCGACTGGCAGCAGGCTGGTGAAGATCATCAGCACCAGCCCCGCGTTGAGCCCCCAGAAGCTGAGGCGCATCAGCCGCTCGCTGAACCCGATCTCGGGCCGGATATAGCGCAGCACCAGCAGCGTGAAGCCGAGCGCGAGGAAACCATAGACCCCGAACAGCGCCGCATGGGCATGGACCGCGGTGGTGTTCAGCCCCTGGAGATAGAAGAGCGCAACCGGGGTGTTGATCATAAAGCCAAAGACCCCGGCGCCTAGCATGTTCCAGAAAGCGACCGCGACGAAGCACATAAGCGGCCAGCGCAGCGGGCGCATCCATGGCGCGCGGTCGCGCAGGCTCCAATGCTCCCACGCCTCATATCCCAGCACGATCAGCGGCACGACTTCCAGCGCGCTGAACGCGGCGCCGACCGCCATCACCGGGGTCGTCGTCCCCGAGAAATAAAGGTGGTGGAAGGTGCCCGGAACCCCGCCGACCATGAACAGCGAGGCCGAGGCAAGGCAGGCCGCGGTCGCGATCCGCTTCGACACCAGCCCCATCGACACAAAGACAAAAGCAATCGCTGTCGTCGCGAACACCTCGAAAATGCCTTCGACCCACAGGTGGACAACCCACCAGCGCCAATATTCCATGATCGTGATATGGGTGCGCTCGCCATAGAAGAGGCCCGAGCCGTAGAAGAGCCCGATCGCGACGGTCGAGACGGTGAGCAGCAGGAGCAGGCTCCGGTCTCCCCCCTTCTCGCGCCGCAGCGCCGGCATCATGCAGCGCAGCATCAGCACCAGCCAGACGAGCAGCCCGGCGAACAGCGCGAACTGCCAGACGCGACCGAGGTCGAGAAATTCATAGCCCTGATGCCCGAGCCAGAATCCGAGCCCGTCCGGCATTTCCTGCGCGATCGACAGGTAGTTGCCGCCGAACGATCCGACCACGACAAGGACGAGCGCCCAGAACAACAGATCGACCCCCAGCTTCTGATGCTTGGGATCGCCGCCGTGGATCACCGGCGCAAGAAACAGCCCGGCAGCGAGGAAAGCGGTGGCGATCCACAGCACCGCGCTCTGCACATGCCAGGTGCGGGTCAGCGCATAAGGAAACCACTGCGAAACATCGATGCCGTAAAAGCTTTGCCCCTCGATCGTGTAATGCGCGGTGAAGCCGCCGATGAACACCTGAAAGACGAACAGCGCGAGCACCACGAACAGATATTTGCCGAGCGCTCGCTGCGACGGGGTCAGCGCCGCGAGCGTTAGCGGATCCTTGTCGGCGGCGACGAGCGGCGTGTCGTCGTGGCGGCGCAGGAACGCCCAGCCCCAGATCAGCGACCCGACGCCCGCGATCAGGATGACGACGCAGGCGAGCGACCACAGGATATTCTCGGGCGTCGGCTGGTTGCCGATCAGCGGTTCGGGCGGCCAGTTGTTGGTATAAGTGGCAACCGTCCCCGGCCGCTCGGTCGACGCGGCCCACGCGGTCCAGAAGAAGAAATCGGTCAGCTTCTGCCGCTTCTCCGCGCTCGGCAGCGTCGCGTCCTTCATCGCGTAATTGTCGCGCGTCGCGCGCAGCGCCGGGTCGCTGCCATACAAGCGGTCATAATGATCGGCGGTCTGAGCGATCGCACGCGCGCGCCGATCCGACACCATCACTGCCTCGGTTGCAGGGTCGAGGCTGTTGTGCCGATATTCCTGCTTCAACCGATAGGTGAGCGCCGCCTTCTGCTCGATGGCGAGGTCGTCGAACGGCTTGCCATATGTCTCTTCGGCGGCAAGGCTCAGCCAAGCGGTCAGTTCGCGGTGCAGCCAGTCAGCCGACCAGTCGGGGGCCTGATAGGCGCCGTGCCCCCAGATCGACCCGAGCTGCATCCCGCCCGTGCTCTGCCATGCGGCCTGCCCCGCCATGATGTCCTCGCGGGTCATCAGCACCTCGCCCGAGGCGCTGACGACCTTGGCCGGGATCGGCGGCGCATTGCGATAAACCTCGACCCCCGAAATGCCGAGAATCGCGAAGGTCACCGTCAGGACCGCGATCAACGTCCACCAGAGTTTGCGATATGCGCCCATGAGAACCCCCTGTCGTTTCAAGAAATCCCTGTCAGTCGGCGACTCCGCCGCCTTCGTCGAACAGGATCGTCAGCAGCAGCGACGTGTCGGCGACCGTCTCGACCGAGTGCGGCGTTCCGGGGTAGAGGAACAGCCAGTCCCCGGCCCGCAACTCGGCGGGCGCATCGCCGCCCAGCCGCATATGCCCGGCGATGCAATATAGCGTCATCGACCCGGCGACATGGTGTCGCGCGATCGACTGTCCGGCGCGCACCACCAGTTGGATCGCCTCGAAGGACGGTGTGCGGGCGAGCGCCGCCGTCACCGTCGCCAAATCATCGATCACGCCAAGGCGCGCCACTTCGCCGGGTCCGCAATGATGCAGCGCCATGCTCAATCCTTCCGGGGTTTAGCGCGGCGAAGGCAGGTACGCAGCCATCGCCCGATGATTTTAGCAATGCCGTCATTGCAAGTATGGCGGGTCCGCCGCAGGTCGAGCGGTCCCAATCCGATCACTTCGCCGCATTCCGGACAGAACATCGTTCATCCTCCGTGAGTTGGCCTCGCCCCTCCGTCGTAGTAGGTAGCAAGGTCTCCGGCAATGAATTTGCGCTGGATCAAATTTCTACGCTTCCGGTTCGACGGCCCGTCGAGGGCCGTCATTGATGCCTCGATTGCCGTCGATGCGAAGGCATTTTCAGACACCGCCCTGTTAGCGGCGATACTGCTTCTCTTTCTCGATGGAACAGCCGCCTTGGCCCGCCGGGCTGCACGCTCATCTTGACCCGACGGACTCTGCCCGGCCGAAGCGCGCAAATGACTACCGCCAGCGAGTTATGGCGTCGGTGTGCTCGGGAACGCGGGAACACCGATATTGCGGGACGGGGCGATCTCAAGCCCAGCAGACAGATGACATCGCGCACCCAAGCGCACCACCGTTCGAAAAAATCCTCGGAGCGGGAGCGATTCTGTCCTGTTGCGTTCCGGGATATGCCATCACGCCCCACGGAGAATGTGGGAACGCTTGTGGTATCAGTTCTAGGGCAATTTCAACTTATCGAGTAAAATCAACGCGATAAACCGCTTGACTGGTGACCCCTACGGGACTCGAACCCGTGTTTTCGCCGTGAAAGGGCGACGTCCTAGACCGCTAGACGAAGGGGCCGTCTGATCGGTGAAGCGGCGCCTTAGACTCGGCTGTCCATAGGGTCAAGCGCAGCGACGTCGGCCCGCGCAAAAATATTGCGCCGCAGCGGAATCAACGGACCTTCGACCCGTGCTTGCCGGTTCTCAATCCGCCCAGGCCGCGTCTTCCAGATGCAGCTCGGCGGCGGGTCGGCTTCCCCAATCGTCGCGCTTGGCTCGGCCGGCGAGCCACAGCTTGCGCCCGCGGGCATGGAGCAGCGTCTGCCCCAGTTCGGTTTCGGCATTGCGGAACGCGATCGCCTTGAACCGGCCGCCATCCTCTCCTGCGACGATCAGGCGCAGATGGTCGGTCCCGACGATGCCCGATTCGACGATGCGGACCGGGCCCGTCGCGACGCGCGGCGCGGGCCAGCCGGCGCCATAGGGGCCCGCGCTCTCGATCGCGTCGCACCACAGCGGGCTGATGCCCCGCGGCGCCAGGACCGCGTCGATCAGCAGCGACTTGTCGCCGCTCGCGCGTTCGACGTCGGCGGCGAGGCGGTCGTTGAGAAAGGCGCCGAGTGCGTCGATCCTGTCGGCATGGACCGTCAGCCCGGCCGCCATCGCATGGCCGCCGCCCGCGACCAGCAGCCCCGTTTCCTTCGCGGCGAGGATCGCGGCGCCCAGATCGACGCCGCTGATCGAACGCCCCGAACCCTTGCCGATGCCGGTCTCGTCGACCGCGATGACGATCGCCGGGCGATGCAGTTTCTCTTTCAGGCGCCCGGCGACGATTCCGATCACGCCCGGATGCCAGCCCTGTCCGGATACGATCGCAACCGGCGCATTGGCGCAGGCGATACTCGCTTCCATCGCCTGATCGAGCACCGCCGCTTCGATCGCGCGCCGTTCCTCGTTCAGCCGGTTGAGCTCGACCGCGATGTCGGCGGCCTCCTGCGGATCGTTCGTCGTGAGCAGCCGCACGCCAAGGTCGGACTTGCCGACGCGTCCGCCGGCGTTGATCCGCGGGCCGAGGGCAAAGCCCATGTCGCTCGCGGTGGGCGGCTTGGTCAGCCGTGCCGCGTCCATCAGCGCCGCCATGCCGATGTTGCCGCGCCGCGCCATCACTTTCAGCCCCTGTGTGACCAGCGCGCGGTTGAAGCCCGTCAGCCGCGCGACGTCGGCGACGGTACCCAGCGCGACAAGATCGAGCAGGTCGATCAGCGACGGCTCCGCACGACCGCCGAAAAACCCGCGTGTGCGCAGCGTGCGGAGCAGCGCCGCGCCGAGCAGGAAGGCAACGCCGACCGCGGCGAGATTGCCGTGCAGCGCCGCATCGGGGTCTTCGTCCAGCCGGTTTGGATTCACGACGGCCAGGGCATCGGGCAGGGTGGTCCCGCATTGGTGGTGATCGACGATGATCACCTCGACCCCCGCGGCATTGGCTTCGGCGATCGCGTCGAACGCCTGCGCGCCGCAATCGACCGTGACGACCAGCTTCGATCCCGCCTCGCCGATCCTCACCAGCGCCGCGCCCGATGGACCATAGCCTTCCATAAGCCGGTCGGGGATATAGGCGCCGACGGGAACGTCGAGCGCGCGGAGCAGGCGGACGAGCAGCGCCGCCGACGTCGCGCCATCGACGTCATAATCGCCAAAGATCGTCACGGCTTCGCGTGCCTCGACCGCATCGGCAAGCCGCGCGGCGGCGGCTTCCATGTCGCGGAACAGCGACGGGTCGGGCATGAAACCGCGCAGCGTCGGCACCCGCTGGCGTTCGATGTCGTCGCGCGCCACCCCGCGCGCGAGCAGGAGCTGGGTGACGAGATCGTCGGGCGCCAGCGTCTCCGCGCTCGTGCGGCGCCAGTGCCAGGGCTGGCCGAGAATCGAGCGTGTGATGCCAAGCGCGGCGGTGGCGGAGTCCTCGTTCATGCGCACGCGCCGCCAGCCAGAATGCGCGCGCGCAGGTCGCGGGCGATATCGACCGGAATGGCCGGGATCTCATGGCTCGCAAGGCTGCTGCCGCCGGGCACGCCGAAGATCAGAGTCGCGAGGCCGAACGGACGGAGGATGAAATCGGTCTTGAGGTCGATGCTTTGCACCGACGCATGCGGGAGCAAGGTCGTCTTGGGTTTCCAGAAGCCGCGGCGGATGGCGACCATGTCGCCAAGGTCGCTCCAGTGATGAAAGCGCGAACCGATCATCGCGAACAACCCGATCAGGGCGGCCGCGATGACCGCGAGCCAGCCGATCGGCTGCCCAAAGGCGATTGCGGTACTGCCGCCGAGCGCGGCGCACGTCGCGCCGACGAAACCGCCAAGCGCGACGATGCGATGGCTGTGCTGCCAGGGGATGCCGGCATCGGGGCGGCGGATCGCGATCTCGTCCAGCACGGGATCGATCTCGTCCAGCCGGCCGAAGGGGACGACCTGATGGTCCTTTTCCTTCTCGCCGTCGGTCGCGAGGCTTTGCAGGCGGAGTTCGTGCCAGCCGAACCGCTTGCGAAACCAGCCGGTGACGAGGATGGCCGCCTGGATGCGCTTTACCGGCACGGCGACGTCGGTGCGCGTCGTGAGGCCGCGGGTCCGGCGAAGCGCGCGTGGCTCGCGCGTCAGGCGGAAATTCCAGTTGGCGAATACCATCGTCGCGATGCCGCTTGCGAAGCCGATGAAGAGGAGAGAGATCGCCGCTCCGATCCCCGCGACCCATCGATGCGCCACCAGCCAGGTGTCGAGGCCATAGCCTTCGGCGACATCGATCCAGTCCATCGGATTGAAGATGTTGAAATCGAACGGCAACAAGCCGTCGAAGAACTGCATGCCGGCGCCGACCACCGCCAGCGCGGCGAGCGAGAAGTTGAACAGCCCCGCGATCAGCAGCCGTCGCGGCCCCATTGCGAACAGCAGCCGGTCCTCGCCGGACGGAGCAGACGCGGCTTCAGGAACGTTCGCGGCGGCGGACAGCGGTTCGCTGCGATGCGCGCGGATCGTCGTCCGCAGCGCCTGCGCCGCGTCGAGCCCGATCGCGTCGAGATGCGCGTCATTCTCCTTGCCGCCGCCCGCGCCGGTTTCGAAACCCACCTTGGCGATGCCGAGCGCACGTGCGACCAGGCCCTGCTCGACGCTGACGTCCTGAATGCGGTCGAAGGGGATGGTGCGGTGTTGACGCGACAGCACGCCGCTTTCGATCACGATTTCGTCGGCGCCGACCGCAAAGCGGAAGCGCAGCCAGTGCAGCCAGGCGATGACGAGCGAGACCAGCAGGAAAAGCAGAAGCGCCGGGGCGACATAGACCCATTTCCCGGCGATCCCGATTGCGGCGAGCGCGGGCAGGAAGTTGAGCGTCCGTGGGCCAAGCCGGACGATCGCAAACGCCAGCGTCGCGGGATGCAGACGCTGCCATCCGGTTCCGGGGACGGCGTCTTCGCTCACGCGAAATCGGTCTGGATATGACGGCGGATCGTCTCGCGCATGGCGGCGGCCAGATCCGCATGCAGGCCGGGCAGCGTCACGGTGCTGTTGTGGGTGCCAGAGGTGTGGACGACCAGGTGCGACAGGCCGAACAGCCGCTCGACCGGCCCTTGCCCGACGTCGATGTGCTGGACGCGAACGAACGGCACGATCGTGTCGGTGCGGAACAGCCAGCCGCGCGCGACGCGAAGCTGCCCCTCGCCGATCTTGAAGCCCCAGCGGGCGACGCGCCGCGTGGGCAGGACGGCGATCGCGATCAGCGCGATCAGCCAGGCCGCGGTCGTGACCAGCCCGTAAGGCCCCTCGATCCGCGGCATGATCAGCCGGTCGGCGACGCTCGCGGCGATCGCGATCGGGATCAGGTTCAGCGCTGTCGCGATCCGGATGACGTGGCCATAAGCGGGATTCACCGGATCGAGCCCCTCGGCCGCATTGAGTACGTCGTGCGCAAAGGGGTCGGTGGGGGCGGGCGGCGTTTCGGTCATGATCCTCCGTTAGTCGTTCAAGCCCTTAGGGGACAACAATATTAAAGCGCGGATCGGCCGGCGGATGCAGCGCGAACCAGGACAGGAACGCCATCCTGTCGCCATCGATCCGGATCGCGCCCGACTGCATCAGCGCCGGGAACTGCGCTTGCCCCAGCATCACGTCGTCCAGCGTCTTGCGATCGATGGTGAGCGTCGCGGTCGGCGCGGGGTCGGTGATGCCGTAACGCGGGAATTCGACCCCGCCGCGAACGACCACCGCGACGCTTTCCCTGCTGTCGGGCAGGACGAACTGGAAGACGCCGTTGAGCGCCGATCCCTTTGCCGCATCAAAGCGCGTCGCCAGCGCGTCGAAGAAGACGCTGGTGGGAATCGCGCTCACGAAGCTGCGGCTCTGGCCGTTGCCCGAGGTGCTTTCGACCGCATTGCCGCGCAGGCTTGCTGCTGCGGCAAGATAATAGTTCCGCCATGCCCCCGATTCGGCCTGATAGCCCATCTGGTCATAGGCCGAGGCCAGCGCCGCGCGCGCATCCCCGTTGCCCGGTTCGGCAAAAACCAGCTTGTTCAGAAGCTCCGCCGCCCAGCGATAATCGCCGGCCTTGATCGCATCCCGGCCCGCGGCCAGCAGCTTGTCGGCGCCGCCAGCCAGTGCGACATATTTGGATGCCGACTGTTCGGGCGGCAACGGATTGAAGTTCGCGGGATTGCCGTCCCACCAGCCGAAATAGCGCTGATAGGTCGCCTTCATGTCGTGATTGAGGGTTCCGTAATAGCCGCGCGTTCCGAAATCCTTGCCTTGCACCGGCGCTTCGGCGGTCTGATCGGCCAGCTCGTGCAGGGTCGCGCCCCGGTTGGCGAGAAAGAGCGTCCGGTCGTGGACATAGCGATAGGCGTCGCGCTGGTTGCCCAACAGGGTGCCGACCTCCCCGACCCCCCACGTCGGCCAGTGGTGCGACGCCATCGCAACCTCGGCCTTGCCGCCCCATTTAAGCAGCATCGCGTCGATGACCTTCGACCAGTGCAGCGCATCGCGCACCTGCGCTCCACGCAGCGTCAGCACATTGTGCAGCGTATGCGTCACGACCTCGGTCGTATGCAGCGCCTTGTAGGCGGGAATGTAAAAGACGAACTCCGACGGCGCCTCGGTGCTGCCGGCATCGAGGAACTCGAACGCCAGCCCGTCGATCGTCAGCGTCCCGCCCTTCTCGCTCACCGTCTCGGTCGGCTCCATATAGCCGATCGTTCCGGAGGAGAGTTTCGGGCCCAGCCCGGTATCGACCTGCCCGCGCTCGCCGGGGGGCAGGATCGATCCGAACATGTACAAGGCGCGGCGTCCCATCGCGGTGCCCGCCAGAACATTCTCCGACGTCGCTTCTTCCGAAAAGCCATGGGGCGCGATGATGCGGATCTTCTGCGCCTTCACCTGCTCGGGTGTGACGATGCCGCCGACGCCGCCAAAATGGTCGCTGTGGCTGTGGCTGAAGATCACGGCCCTGATCGGCAGCACCTTGTCCTTCGCCTCGACCGTGTCGGCGAACAGCTTCCACCCCGCCGCCGCCGTTTCTTCGGACAGCAACGGGTCGACGACGATCCATCCGGTCTTGCCGCGGATGATCGTCATCACCGAGATGTCATAGCCGCGAATCTGCCAGATCTTGCCCGGCACCACCTCGAACAGCCCGTGGACGGCATCGAGCCGCGCCTGCCGCCACAGCGACGGGTTCACCGTATCGGGGGCCTTGGCGTTCGATAGAA
This sequence comes from Sphingopyxis sp., assembly GCF_016793825.1. GTDB lineage: Bacteria > Pseudomonadota > Alphaproteobacteria > Sphingomonadales > Sphingomonadaceae > Sphingopyxis. Next base: position 84,863 of record NZ_JAEULM010000036.1, on the reverse strand, counting down.
ATTCATACGGCCGGCGGTCCCACACCGTCTTGCCGTCCTTGTCGGTGATGACGCCGCCGGGGATTTCGGCCAGCTTGCCGCGCAGCACATTGGCCTCATCGCGCGGATCGTCCAGCGGCAGGCGCTTGGCGATTTCGGCCTGTGCGGTGCGGGTGGCGTCGCTCGCATCGTCCTGGGCGATGGCGGCAAGCGGCAGGCAGCTCGCGAGCAGCAGGGTTGTCAGTCGGCGGATCATGGTCTCCCCCTCGTTTTGGGGACAGCTTGCGCCGCACGCGCAGGCTTGGCAAGCATCGCGGCATGACCGACGCGCCGCACCTGCTGATCGCCTGGCATAGCCGCACCGGCGGCAGCGAGGCGCTTGCCGACGCCGCGGCCCGGGGCGCCGCCACGGCGCGCCTGATCGCCGCCGATGCGGTGACGCCCGCCGACCTGCACGCCGCCGCTGGCTATCTCTTTGTCGGCCCCGAAAATCTCGCCGCGCTTTCCGGCGCGATGAAGGAGATGTTCGATCGCTGCTACTACCCCTGTCTCGGCAGGCTGGAAGGGCGCCCCTATGCGACGATCATCTGCGCGGGCTCCGACGGCGCGAATGCCCAGCGCCAGCTCGACCGCATCGCCACCGGCTGGCGGCTGAAGCGCGTCGCCGATCCGGTGATCGTCAACACCGCCGCCCAGACGCCCGAGGCGATCTGCGCGTCCAAGACGATCCCGGCGGCCCGCCTCGCCGAAGCCCGCGACCTTGGTGCCGCGCTTGCGGAAGGGCTGGCATCGGGGATTTTCTGAGCTGGGCGGCATCGGTTCTCACACTGTATTATTTATACAATACAGTTTCCCGTGCCTTGGGGCAAGCGCCGTCCCCGCGCACGCCCCATCGCCCGCTCTGCCATCGGCAGCGGCGGAAAAAATAACGGTTCTTCGCCATAGCTTTATCGGCTTGCCGTGCAATTCCGCCGACGACCCGCGCAACTTTCGACATTGCCGCGAGTATCCTTGTGCCAGAAGGGGTCACGAAACAGGTGGACCCTGCTGATCCAATCGAAGGAGTAGCATATGGGTGCCGTTTCCAGGAGTTCGAGACTGTTTTTGATGGCGGCGATGCTCGCCGGAGCCGCGACGGGCGCGCTCGCCGCGCAGGAACAGGATGCGTCGGGCGGCGACGTCATGGCGACCGTCTACGGCACCATTCCCCCGGCATCGGAGATGACGAAGGGACCGAAGATCGAAGGCATCATCTCGGCGCGGACCGAGGGTCGGATGCACGTCACGACCGCCGACGGGAACACCACCACGATCGCGCTGATCCCCGAAACGCGCGTCAAGGCCGGCGGCGGCTTCCTGGGTCTGGGCAGCAGCAAGCTGGCTGCGGATTCGTTGCTGAACGGTCTGCCCGTGACGGTGGACACGCTGCAGTGGAGCGGCGGTCTGGCGGCGGGGCAGGTTGCGCTCAAGAGCAAGGACCTGCGCACCGCGAACATGATCCGCACCGGCACCGACCAGCGCTTTGCCGAACAGACGGCGGCGACAGAGGCGCTGCGCGGCCGCGTCGGCGACATCGACCAGTATAATGTCAAGGCGACGACCAGCGTGAACTTCGACACCGGCAAGGCGGTCCTGTCCGAACAGGCGAAGGCCGAACTCTGCGCCGTGGCGAACCAGGCCAATGGCACCGACAATGCGCTGCTGCTCGTCGTCGGCTACACCGACTCGACCGGCAGCCAGGAGTTCAATCAGACGCTGAGCGAAAAACGCGCCAGCCGCGTGGTGAACCATCTGCAACAGGCGTGTGGCTGGAAACCCTATCGTATGCTGACTCCCACCGGCATGGCAGAGGCCGACCCGGCGGCGGACAACACCACGCCCGAGGGCAAGGCGCAGAACCGCCGTGTCGCGGTGAACATCCTCGTCAGCAAGGCTGTCGACGGCATGTAAGGCGCAGGGCGGGCTTGCCCGTCCTGCCGCCCTCTCTCCGTGGAGAGAATCGGACAGCCGCTTCCGGCAGGAGGCGGCTGTCCCCGTTTTGGGGAACCGACGTCGCCTTGGCGCGGCTCCGCTTTACGCGGCTCTGCGCGACTTCGGTCCGCGGCTCGTTGGGCAAGCCGATCCGCGGACCCGGATTCAAGCGCTCCGGTGTTCGCCCTTCACCCAGCGCACCGTGCCCGAGGAGGCACGCATCACGACCGTCTCGGTCGTCATCACGCCGTCGCGGCGGCGCTTGACGCCGCGCAGCAGCGACCCGTCGGTGACGCCGGTCGCGGCAAAGATCACGTCGCCCTTGGCAAGGTCTTCGAGGTCATAGACGCGGTCGAGATTTTCGATGCCCCACTTCTTGGCGCGCAGTCGCTCGTCGTCGTTGCGGAACAGCAGGCGACCCTTGAACTGGCCGCCGACACAGCGCAGCGCGGCGGCGGCGAGCACACCTTCGGGGGCGCCGCCCGATCCCATATAGATGTCGACATTGGTGTCGGGGTTGGTCGTCGCGATCACCCCGGCCACGTCGCCGTCGGGGATCAGCGCGACGCCGCAGCCGATGGCGCGCAGTTCGGCGATGATCGCTTCGTGGCGCGGGCGGTCGAGAACGCACACGATGATGTCTTCGGGCGCGCAGCCCTTTTCGCGGGCGACCGCCTCGACATTCTCGCGCACGCTGTTGTCGAAATTGACGATATTCGGCGAATAGCCGGCGCCGACCGCAAGCTTGTCCATATAGACATCGGGGGCGTTGAGCAGGCAGCCCTCCTCGGCGATCGCCAGCACGGCCAGCGCGTTGGGGCCGGCCTTGGCCGTGATCGTCGTGCCTTCCAGCGGATCGACCGCGATGTCGATCTTCGGACCCTTGCCCGGCGCATTGCCGACCTTTTCGCCGATGAAGAGCATTGGCGCCTCGTCACGTTCGCCTTCGCCGATGACGATGGTGCCGTCCATGTAGAGCGTGTTGAACGCGGTACGCATCGCCTCGACGGCGGCGGCGTCGGCGGCTTTCTCGTCGCCGCGTCCGATCAGCTTGGCGGCGGCGATCGCCGCCGCTTCGGTGACGCGCACCATTTCGAGCACGAGGACCCGATCGAGGTTGCTGTCGCTCATGTTCGTCATCGCCCTGACTCTCCGTCTTTACTTGTGTCGCCCCCTGGGCATGATGGGCGCCATATGGTCGCCTGCGTCGCTTGTCGAGAATACATCGCCCGATTCGCTGCCGCTTTTGCGGCAATTTGCGTCGTTGCGATGACGACGGCCCCGGGCGGCGCGCAAATGATCGGCCCGCCGGTGCCGAAGCCGGCAAAGTCGGCAGCCGACACCGCGGTCGAAAAGAGCAGGGAGATGACCGACCCCGTCAAACGCTGCAAACCCGCGGATGACGGTTCGATCGATGTCTGTGGCAGCGATACCGAACGCCACCGCTTGTCGCCTGAATTGCGCGCGATCGCCCGCGAGGGCCGTGAGGCGCCACCGAAGCTGCCGCGCGCCGAGGCAAAGGCGATGAGCCTCGACAAGCTGCCGTATAACTGGATGTCCTTGGGCGGTCGCTATGCGCCCGGCCCCGAATATAACGCGCTCTATGAAATGGCGAAGCGCGCGACCGATCCGGACGCCGGCAATCCGACGCCTCCGGCAGAGACGCCCCCTCCGGCAGAGACCCCGCCCTAGGCGAACACCTCGGACGCGGCGCGGGGACGCGAAGCGCGCAGGAATCCGGCGGCGAACAGGATTTGCCCGATGAAATAGGCCGCGAACAGCAGCACCCAGCCAAAACTCATCGCCGTTTCTAGCAGGGTGCCGGGCGCCTGCGCATTGTTCCAGATGACGGCGCCGTGCAGCAGAGCGAGGCCGCCCAGCGCCGCGCCGATCAGCAGGCCATAGAGGAAATAGAAGGCAAAGAGCCGCCATTGGGCTTCGTGGGTACGCCGCCACGATTCGGCGAAGGCCGAAAAGGGTTCGAGCTTGCCCGACGCGCCCATGATCGCGCCGGTCAGGCAAAGCCGCGCACCGATCCAGGTCCCGGCAAGCGACAGCAGCAGACGATAGGCTGCGCTGACCGCGCCGCCGCCCAGGCTATTCCATTCGGCGATACCGATCGTCGCGGTGATCGGCAGGACGGCAAGCAGGCCGGTGCCGACATAGATCAGGATGTTGGCGGCCAGGAAAGCCGTCCCCGCGACCATGCCGTACATGATCTCCGACACGAAGCCTTCGCGAATCTCGGCCAGGATCGCGTTCCACGCCGCCAGCATCGCGCCCGCCGCGACCACCGAAACGATCCCCAGCAGATAGAGCGGCCCCGCGATCGAACCGCTGACATGGGCGCTGTAGGGCGACACGATCATCGACATCACGGTGCGCAGGTCGAAGATCGGTTCGCTCGACAGCAGCAGGTAGGGAATGACGACGCCCAGCACCGTATAGGCGGCAAGCGCGCCCTTGTGTTCGCCCGCCAACGCCCGCGCTTCGGCCAGGCCGCCCCTGATGTCGATATCCATGACGCTCCCCTGTTCCCCGGTGCAACGGGTACCAAAGGACGGCGTGATTACAAGCGTGCAGCGCGAGCCGCGGCGGCTCGTTTCAAAGCGTTAGGATGGGCATGTGCATCGGGGTGCCGACGACATGGTCCGATGCGGCGAGCGCGGCGAGCGCCGCATGAATCGCACTGGTCGGGCCTTCGTGGGTGACCAACGCAATGACCACGCCATCTTCCTCGTCGGTGCCGCGCTGGATGAAGCTTTCGATCGAAACGCCCGCGTCGCGCATCGCCGCGGCGATTTCGGCCAGCACGCCGATGCGGTCCTCGACGATCAGGCGGACATAATGTTTGCCGACGCGCGCGCCCGCATCGGCGATCGGTGCCGCGTCGAGCCTCTCGACTGGCATCGCGAAGGCGGGGCCATATTCGTCGCGCGCGATGTCGATGATGTCGGCGACGATCGCCGATGCCGTCGGCCCCGCGCCCGCGCCCGCGCCTTCGAAGAAGAGCCGCCCGACGAAATTGCCCTCGGCGACGACGGCGTTGAGCGCGCCGGGCACATAGGCGAGCGGATGGTCGGCGGGCACCAGGCACGGCTGGACATGCTGGTAGAGCGCGCCGTTGGCCTGGGCGCCATCGCGCTCGGCCATGCCGATCAGGCGAACCCGGTGGCCCAGCGCTTCGGCCTCGCGAATGTCGGCGGCGATCAGCCCGCGAATGCCGTCGGCAGTCACCGCGTCGATGTCGAGCCGGGTGCCGAAGCAGAGCGCGGCGAGGATCGACAGCTTGTGCGCGGCGTCGATCCCGTCGACGTCGAAGGTCGGATCGGCCTCGGCATAGCCTTCGGCCTGCGCTGCGGCGAGGGCGTCGGCGAAGCTCGCGCCGTTCCGCTCCATCTGCGTCAGGATATAATTGCACGTGCCGTTGAGGATGCCATAGACGCGCGCGATCTGGTTCGCCGACGCGCCTTCGCGGATCGCCTTGATGACCGGGATACCTCCGGCGACCGCCGCTTCATATTTGAGCGGCGTGTCTTTCGCCTCGGCCAGCCGCGCGAGATCCAGCCCGTGATGCGCGATCATTGCCTTGTTCGCGGTGACGAGCGCCTTGCCGGCGCTCAGCGCCTGCCGGGCGAGGGTCAGGGCCATGCCGTCGGCGCCGCCGATCATCTCGACGACGACATCGACGTCGTCGGCGGCGACGAGCGCGCCGAGGTCATCCTCCCAGCGATAGGACGACAGGTCGACGCCGCGATCCTTGTGCCGGTCGCGCGCCGACAGCGCCACGATCTCGATCGCCCGTCCCGCGCGGCGCGCGATCAGGTCGCGATTCGCCTCGAGCAGCCGGACGACCCCGCCGCCGACGACGCCAATGCCCGCAAGCGCGACGCGGAGCGGCGGGCGAGGGGCGGCAGGCGCGGGAGAAGGCGACATCGAGGCACTCCATGTTACGGGCGCGGGCAATTGCCCGCAGAGTGCCAGCGCCCCTATCGGCTTTTCCCGTCGAGGCAAGGAAAAGGTCCGCCCGCCGGCTTTTCGCCGAGGGACGCGGGGCGCGTGCCTCAGTTCCCCGTGGGCGGCGTCCGCGTCCGCGTACAGTCGCCAAGCGCACCCAGCACGACGCCATAATCCGACGCCGCCTTCCGGCGATCCTCGGGTGCCGTGCCGCCGAGCTTGGCGAGGGGCAGGGTGCGCGGCAGGCCGCAGGCGAGGCGATACCAGGCCAGCGTGTCGCGCGCCGGAACCGCGGCCGACCCGTCGACGATTTCGCCGAACGCCGCGGCCCAGCGGCGCGTCCCGTCGGCGGCCGTCAAAATGGTGAGCGACACGGGCTCGCCGGTTCTGGTGTCGAGGAACAATTGCGTCTCTCCCTCGCCGGGCAAGGTGCCGGGGACGTGAAAGCCGTTCGCGATTCCGGTGATCGCCGGGGGTGCGCCGGGCCTGACAAGCTCGGTCAGGATCGCGCGCAGCTTCGCCTCGGTCGCCGGGTCCCAGGGCAATTGCGCATCGGGCGCGACGAGGCGAACGCTCGCGGTGCTGTTCGTTCCGGCGGTCGCCCCCGCGACCGGCCGCGCGAAGATCAGAACCGGCTGCTTCTTTTTGAGCTTCGGCGGCTTGCCCTTCGCGTCCAGCGGAAGGTCGACGAGATAGTTGATGCGCGCCGCCAGCGGGCCGCTGCCGCGAATCAGCCCGACCACGTCGGCTTCGACATAGAGTCGCGCCTGACCCGCTTTCAGACCGGCCGCCTGCTCCGGCTTCAGGGGTACTACCTTATAGATTCGCCCTTGAATCGCCATCGGCGCGATTGTCGCCAAATCGGCGATATCGGCATAGCTATAGGGCGAGGCCGTTGTCACCGGCGTCGCTGTCTGCATGGCAGAAACGCTTGAAAAACCGAATGTTAGCATAGCAAGGCCGATGGCCAGAGCTGGCGGGAGGGCGCGCATTGTCGAACCACCTTCTATTGTTCAAAGCACCCGAACGGGGCCAAAACCCCTTCATGGGGAAGCGGACATTAACCGCTGATAAAGGGTTTGCGAACTTGCCGCCACCGCGATAGGACGGGCGACGAAGCGTCCGGCAAGACCATAATAAAGCCGGCTGCGACGCCGCCGGGTCTGTGAAACGCATCGGAAATCATCCGGGCATTTGGCAACCGAACCCGTCGGTGTGGATTTGGTGTCAGGATGATCTAGCAAGGAGCGTCGTCCCTGAATGGCTTATGGTGATAATGTCGACCCTAAAAACAGGGTAGTGGCAGTTGTCTTGGTTGGTCTGTTAACGGCAGTTCTGGGTTACGGCCTGGTGAACGGCCTGAATATCAGCATCGTCAAGAAACTGGCCGAGAAACTGGACGTGGTGGACGTGGAAGAGCCGCCGCCGCCGGAGGAACCGCCGCCGCCGCCGCCGCCGGATAACAAGCTGCCGCCGCCGCCGCCGGTCGTGACTCCGCCGTCGCCGTTCCCGCCGCCGGTCGCCGCGCCGCAGATTCAGTCGGTGCGCGAACCGCCGCCGGCGCCTCCGCCGCCGGTCTATGTCCCGCCCGCAGCTCCCGCCGCGCCGGTTCAGGATCTCAGCCAGGCCGGCACGCCGAAGGGCAATCCGGGCCGCTGGGCAACGAACGACGACTATCCGGCGCGCGCCATGCGCGAGGAACGGGAAGGCACGACGGGTTTCCGCGTCGCCTATGGGGCCGATGGCCGCATCACCTCGTGCGAAGTGACCTCGTCGAGCGGGCACGCCGATCTCGATGCCGAGACGTGCAAGCTCATCCAGCGTCGTGGCCGGTTCAATCCGGGCAAGGACCGCGCGGGCAATCCGACGGGTGGCACGTACAGCAACCGCATTCGCTGGCAGATCCCGCGCTAAGGCGCCGGGTCTCCACGAACCACATGAGTTTTTTGATCTTTTCGTTTTCTGAGAGGGAATAACCGAAATGTTTAATCTGATTGCAAATGCCGCCGCTGCGGCGCCGGCGGCCGCCCACGAGGCCGGCCTCAGCCTGATGCCCGCATCGATGTGCGTGAAGGAAGAGGGCCAGAATCCTTACGGTCTAGTTCCCGCACTGTGCGAAGGCGGCATCGTGTCGCAGATCACGTTCCTCGTCCTGCTGATCATGTTCATCGGCACGCTCTACATCCTGTTCACCAAGCTGTTCGAACAGAACAAGGTGATCAGCCAGGGCAAGGCGGTCGATGCCAACTTCTGGCGCGCCCCGACCCTCGCCGACGGCATGTCGAAGCTGGAAAAGAACAGCGCCTATCGTCAGGTCGTCGAAGACGGCCTGCGCGCCAACGAAGAGCATAACAAGCTGACCGATCCCGTCGAAGCCCATGACTGGATGCACGGCACGCTCGAGCGTTCGCAGAACCACATCAACTCGAAGCTGAACTCGGGCCTCGCGTTCCTCGCGACCGTCGGTTCGACCGCGCCGTTCGTTGGTCTGTTCGGTACCGTTATCGGTATTCTTCGCGCTCTGGTGAAGATCGGTGCGTCGGGTCAGGCCTCGATCGACACCGTCGCCGGTCCGGTCGGTGAAGCGCTCATCATGACCGCCATCGGTCTGATCGTGGCGGTTCCCGCGGTGCTCGCGTTCAACTGGCTGCAGAGCCGCAACAAGACGATCGCACGCCGCCTGTCGACCTTCTCGAACGACGTTCTCGGTTCGATCATGTCGGGTGGTCAGGTGAAGCCGGCAGCGGCTGCAGCCAAGGCGGCTGCTCCGGCCGCAGCGCCGAAGAAGGCCTGAGGTCTTCGGGCTCCGTGACTGTCGCCGACGGCGACGCGCGGAGCCGCTGGACGGGGCGGGTCGCCATTCAGGCGTTCCGTCCCGGCCATGACAGTAATTTTGTGACAGGATGCTAATCCTATGGCGATGAGTTCAGGCAACAAGGGCGAAGACGCCCCGATGTCCGACATCAACACGACCCCGCTCGTGGACATCATGCTTGTGTTGCTTATCATCTTCCTCATCACGGTTCCCGTGGTGCTGAAGACGGTGACGCTCAAGCTGCCCGACGTGGTCTTCGAGCCGACGACGACGAAGCCTGAAAACGTGCTTCTCTCGGTCCGCTCGTCGGATACGGACGGCGATGGTGAGCCTAATCCGGAAAGCACGGGCTGCGAAGTCTATTGGGGCCAGACCCCGGTCGATTCGCGTCAACTGCTCGAAAAGGGGCAGAAGAAGCTCGAACAGCTTATCGCGGATATCGGCGGTGTTCAGAACATCACTGAAGAAAACTTCCCCGAAGTGCATATTCGCGGCGACGTCAACACGCCGTACCAGTGCATCGGCGGTGTGATCTATACGATGCAATATGCCGGTTTCCAGAAGATCGGGTTCATTTCCGAACCGGCTGCTGGCTCGGGTACGCTGGGCCGCCTCTAAGGCGTCGGTCCACTTAGGAATGAAGGAATAATCCTATGTCCATGGCCGTTGGCGATCGGGACGACAATGAACCGATGATGGAAATGAACACGACGCCGCTGATCGACGTCATGCTCGTGCTCCTCATCATGTTCATCATCACCCTCCCGGTCCAGACCCACGCGGTGAAGATCGACCTGCCGATTCCGACCGACGCGAAGAACAACGTCGATCCGGAAAAGAACAAGGTGATGATCGACCCCCGGGGCGTGATCACCTGGAACGGCACGCCGATCGATCTGGCGCAGCTTTCGCAATATCTGGAACAGACCAAGGCTCTGCCCGTCGAACCCGAATTGCAGGTGCAGCCCGATCCTTACGCCCGCTACATCGTTGTCGACCGCGTGATGGCGGTGGTCAAGCGGAGCGGCGTCGGCAAGCTCGGCTTTGTCGGTAACGAACAATATGCGCGTGTCTTCTGATCGCTGATCAGGGGTTTCGCTCAAAGGAAGGGCCGCGAAGCGATTCGCGGCCCTTTCTCTTTTTTGGCGCCGGGCGTTGCTTTGCTCATCCGCCTTTGTCCGCCGAAGGTGATCCGCGCGCCTCTCTTTTCGACCGCGGCGCGACAGGCGTCCTCAGGGCCTATCCATCGGCCCAACGCAGACACCGCTTGGAAACCCGGCAGATTGAGGGCATCGTGAGGCGGATCGCAATCGGCGCTCGTCGCGTTATGAAACCGAACCAACCGGAGAAAAGATCGATGTCCATCCCCTCGCACGTCCGTCCCCTGATCGCCATGGGTCTTACCGCTACCGCGGCGCTGGCGCTCGCCGGCTGTGCCAGCATGGGTGGTGGCGCGACCAAGAAGCTTCCCGCCGCGGATGCCTCAGCGCAACTCTACGATGCGCGCGGCGCCGACCGGGGGCGCGCGGACTTCTATCGCGACAGCGACGGTTTGCGCATCGAACTCGTCGCGCGCGGTTTCGCGCCCGGCACCTATGGCATGCACGTCCATGCGGTCGGGCAATGCACGCCGTCCGATTTCGCGAGCGCGGGTCCGCACTGGAACCCGACCGGTGCGCAGCATGGCCGGGACAATCCGTTGGGTGCGCACCATGGCGATTTGCCCAATCTGGTGGTCGAACCGGGGGCGATCGGCCGTGCGACGCTGAAACTCGTCGGCACGCGGCTTGCGGGCGAGGGCGGCTTGCTCGATACCGACGGCGCCGCCTTCGTCATCCATGCGCAGGCCGACGATCTCAAGACCGATCCCAGCGGCAACAGCGGCGCGCGCATCGCCTGCGGCGTGATCACGGCAAGCGGGAGCTAGGGCCCGGACCGTAGAGCGGATCGCGCTCCGGCGAATCGTCATCCCGGCGCAGACCGGGATCTCGTCGTCTCGCCCTTGCGCATCTGAAAGATCCTGGCGTTTGCCGGGATGACGGGAGGGGCCGGGCTTTCAGTTCAACCCGATCAGGCTCTACTCACCCGCGCGCTCGGCGATTGTCGCTTCGGCCGTTGGCAAGGCGCGATAGGCATAGATCAGCAGGCCAAGCGCAATCGGCGCGACCGCGATCAGCGACAGGATGCCGGTGCGCAGATTGCCGACCGGCTGGCCGTTGACCACCGTTCCCGTCAGGTCGGAAATCTGTCCGACCATATAGGGCCCGAACGACAAGCCGACGAGCGTCGTTCCGAGGAAGAAGGCCGCGGTCGCCGTCCCGCGCATCCGCGGCAGCACCAGATCCTGCGTGGTGGCCGCCGCGGCACCCAGCGCGGCGGCGCCGAACATGCCGGCAAGAAAGTTCATCACATAGAACAGCGTCGCATTCTCGGTGGTGTAGCCGATCCAGATCGGAACGATCGGCGCGACCACGCCAAAGATGATCATCAGGATGCGGCCCGACGGGTTTCTTACGCGGAGGGCATCGGCCGCCCGGCCGCCGATGATCACGCCGATGAAGCCGCTGACCGCGCCATTGGCGCCCAGGATGAACGCCAGTTCCTGCTTGGGCAGGCCCAGCACCGTTTCGGCATAGGGCGCCGACCAGAAACCAAGCGCATAGGCCGCCAGACTGACCAGCCCATAGCCCAGTGTCGTGCAGATGAAGGCCGGCGTCCCCCAGATCAGCCGGAAGGTCGCGGGATCATGCGCGCGAAGCGTGCTGGCCCAGGAAAACACCGCATAATAGCCAAGCGCCACGGCCGACCATTGCGGATAATTGCCGGTAAGGGCGATCATCAGCCACGCAAACGCGGTAACGGCGACGGCGAAACCGATGTTGATCGCCAGCGCCGCCGGGCCGCGCGTCCAGGCGCTATAAAGGGTCAGCGGCGGCACGATCATCGACAGATCCTTGCCGAACTGGCGAAACGGGGCGGGCGAACTCGGGCTGACCACGCCGTCCATGGCGCCGCGCACCGGCTCGCGCAGGGTTGCGACCCACAGGGCGAGGAGCAGGCCGGGCACACCGACGGCAAGGAATGCGGCTTGCCAGCCGACCAGCCCCATCGGGCCGCCGGCGGGATAGGCCGTGTCCCACGCCTTGACGATCAGCGCTCCGATGAACAGCGATACGCCGCCGCCAAGATAGAGGCCCGACGAATAGATCGCGAGCGCCGTCGCCTTCTGCCGCTTCGGAAAATAGTCGGAGATCAGCGAATAGGCGGTCGGGCTTGCGGTCGCCTCGCCGACGCCGACACCCATCCGGGCGAGCGTCAGGGTGAGCTGATTATAGGCGAGGCCTGACATCGCGGTCATCGCCGACCACAGGGTCAGCCCGATCGACAACAATCTCACCCGGTTCCAGTTGTCGGCAAGACGGCCCAGCGGAATGCCGAACAGCGCATAGAAAACGGCAAAGGCGGCGCCGCCGAGGAAGCCCATGTCGGCATCGGTCAGCCCCAGGTCGGCCTTGATGTCGACCGCAAGGATGCTGAGGATCTGCCGGTCGATGAAATTGAGGATATAGACCACGACAAGGACGAACAGCACGTACCAGCTATAGCCGCTGGCGCGGGTCACGGGCAGCGGTTGCCGATCGGACGCCGCCATTTCATCGCTTGCGCTCACCGCCATCTGGCAACCCTCTCCCTGACCCGTTATCTTGTATCGAGCATGGCTAGCAGAGCCGGGAGCAGGTGCAAGTTGAAAGTCGGTTCAACTTTGCGGGAAAGCTGGGACATATGCGCAACGATAGACAGAAACGACCTCCCGCCATCCTGTTTCTCTGCCTCGGCAATATCTGCCGCTCGCCGCTTGCCGAAGGTGCCGCTCGCGCCGCCTTTCGCCGCGCGGGGATCGATGCGACGATCGATTCGGCGGGTACCGGCGACTGGCATGTCGGCCATGCGCCCGATCGTCGCGCGCAGGCCGAGGCGCGTCGCCGTGGGGCCGATATTTCGGATCTTCGTGCCCGGCTGCTCGTTCGGGATGATTTCTACCGCTTCGACCTGATCCTCGCGGCCGACGGGACGAATCTGGCGGATGCGCTGGCGCTCCGCCCCGCCGACGCGACGGCGGAGGTCACGCTGATGCTCGACATGGTTCCGGGCCGTGCGGGGGAGAGCGTTGCCGACCCCTATTATGGCGCCGACGAGGGCTTTGCCGTGACATGGGACGATGTCGATGCGGTCGCCGCCGCGCTCGTCGCCGCTGCAAGAGGATAGCGGGCGACCGGATGATAGCGCGATCCGCCGTGGCCCATCTCGCTTTCATACAGCATGACATGGTCGAAGGCGAAGGGCGGGCTGGCGAGATCGCCGTTCAGCGCGAGGAATGCCGCGACCGGACCGGATCCGCGATTGAGCCGCGCGAGCGTGATATGCGGCAGGAAACTCCGCGTCTCGGGCGCGATACCGACCCGGCCGAGCAGATGATCGACCTTGCGTTGCAGGGCCGTCAGCGGCGCATGTGGATCGACCCCTGCCCAGACCATATGTGGTCGCGCCTGCCGATCGAACAGGCCGACCCCGGCGATGCGCGCGGTGATCGCGGCCGCGTGGAGGCCGCCGAGCACGGCGGCGATGTCTTCCGCGCGGTGATGATCGACTTCACCGATGAAGCGCAACGTCAGGTGGAGTTGGTCATCGGTCTGCCAGCGCGCGCCCGAAATGCCCTGCATCGCGGACAACAGGCGTTCGCGGATCGGGCGGGGCGGGCGCAGGGCGACGAACAGGCGATGCGTGGACATGGCCGACCCGGCATAGGCGGTTTGCGGCGCCGCGCGAACCCAAAGCGGCCAGACGCGGGGCGCCGGACAGCACCTTGTCCGGTTTCGCTTGAAAGAGAGGGCAAAAATCCCGATATTGCGTGCATGGCCGGATCGTCCGGCCGGTGATGGAGAATGACAATGGCTAATTGGAACGACCCCAATATGGCGGCGTCCGGCTTCCCTGGCAGCGCGAGCGCGATGGATCAGGCCGTCGATGCCGGCCTGCGGTCGTACATGCTGTCTGTTTACAACTATATGGGTTCGGGCGTGCTGCTGACCGGCATCGTCGCGATGCTCGCCTATAATTCGGGTTTCACCGCCTCGATGATCGGCAGCCCGCTGATGTGGGTTGTCGCGCTGGCGCCGCTGGCGTTCGTCATGGTGCTGAGCTTCGGGATCAACAAGCTGTCGACGACTGCCGCGCAGATGCTCTTCTGGGCCTATGCCGCGGTGATGGGCCTGTCGATGTCCACGATCTTCCTCGCCTTCACCCAGACCTCGATTGCGCAGACCTTTTTCGCGACCGCGGCGGCCTTCCTCGGCCTCAGCCTCTATGGCTACACGACCAAGAGGGACTTGTCGGGTTTCGGCACCTTCCTGATCATGGGCGTGGTCGGCCTGCTGGTCGCGATGCTGCTCAACGCTTTCCTCTTCAAGTCGGGCGCGATGGGCCTGGCGATCAGCGCGATCGGCGTCCTGCTCTTCGCGGGCCTGACCGCCTATGACACGCAGAAGATCAAGAGCATGTATTTCTACGTCCGCGGGACCGACTTTGTCGGCAAGTCGGTGGTGATGGGCGCGCTGACGCTCTATCTCGACTTCGTCAACATGTTCACCTTCCTGCTCAATCTGTTGGGCAGCCGCGACTGAGCGGACGGACAAGACGCAAGACAAGAGGGCCCGGCGGAGCGATCCGCCAGGCCTTTTTTCTTCAAGGATGGGAGGGATGTCGATGCTGCGGGTCGCGATGATGGCTGTTGCCGCGCTGCTGGTCGTCCCGGCGATGGCCTGGGAAGATGGGCCGCGCTGCGCCGTTGCCCGCCCGGCGGACAATGATCTCAAGGCTTATGCAGCCACTTTCTTTGCGAAGGCGGGCGACACTGGCCTCGAAGCGCTTGCGACCTGTCTTGGCGACCCCGATCCGGCGGTGCGCGACGGCTTTGCCTTCACGCTCTGGTCCGAAGGCCTGCGTGGACGCCATTTGACGGCGGCGCAGATGCGACAGGCGCTGACGTCGCTGACCAGCATGGCTGCGGGTCCCGAAGATGCCGATGGCTTCCGTCGCCCCTTTGCGGTGCTCGCGCTTTCGGAGGTTGCGCGGGCCGATCGGATCGAGCCCTATCTCAGCGAAGCCGAACTTCACGCCCTGGCCGAAACGGGCGCCGCCTATTTGCGCGGCGTGACCGATTATCGCGGTTTCATACCCGGCGAAGGGTGGCGACACGGTGTTGCGCATGGATCGGACCTTGCGCTCCAGCTCGCGCTCAATTCGCGGCTGGCGCGCGCCGATGCCGACCTGCTGCTCGGCGCGATCGCGGCGCAGGTCGCCCCGGCGGCTTCGCCCTATTATCATCACGGCGAGCCGCAACGTCTCGCGCGCCCGGTGCTGTTTCTCGCGAAGCGCGCCGACATTGATGACGCAGCCTGGGCGGCATGGTTCAAGACGCTCCACCCCGATGCCGGCCCGCGCTGGAAGGATGCGTATGAAAGCGATGCCGGCCTTGCGGCCGTGCATAACGCCACCGCTTTCGCCACCGCCGTCTACGTCGGCGCGGCGGAGACGCAAGACCCCGGAATCCGACGCCTCGCGCCGCTTGCGGCCGGCTTGCTGCAGGCGCTGCCTTAGGGGCATGGAATGATGATGGCGCTCAGATGCCGCACGGTCTGCCACTGCGGGACAATGGCCTGAACCGGGGATCATCGTCGGGCTTCAGCGGTTGAAGCCGGAATCGTCAGGGCACAGGCGCTGCGATCCTCGCCATCACTGCGCCGCCTGCATCTCGGCGATCAGGGCATTGTCGATTGCCTTTGCCGCCTTGTAGCCGGCGCGCTCGCGCAGGCCGGCGGCATAGGCTTCGAACGCTGGCCGCGAGGGGATCGTCCCGAACTGCAGCCCCCAGTCGATCTGGCTGCCGACATAGACGTCGGCCGCGGTGAAGCGATCACTCGCGACAAAGGCTTTGCCCGCAACCGCACTTTCGAGCGCGTCGAGCGCATGATCGAGCGTTCCGAACCCGGCCGAGCGTTGCTGGTCGGCATCGGGATCGATTCCGAAATGCTTGGCGGTGATCGCCTGCTCGACCGGCCCCGCGGCAAAGAACATCCAGCGATAATAGTCGGCCCGGTCGGCCGCCGCGGGCGCAAGCCTCGCCGCCGGGAAGGCATCGGCCAGATAGGCGCAGATTGCGGCGCATTCGGTGACGATCTTGCCGTCGTGGACGATCGCCGGGACTTTGCCCATAGGATTGATTGCCAGATAGGCTGCCTCCTTCATCGATGTCCCATATCCCAGGATATGGGTTGTGTAGGGTGCGCCGACCTCTTCGAGCATCCAGCGGACGATCTGTCCGCGCGACATGGGATTGGTATAGAAAATCAGGTCGTCGGCCATCGTCGGTCTCCCTTGGCTCTGCGATTCGGGAAAGAACATATAGGAAACAAATCTGTTGTTCCAGCGGGCTTGTTTTGTCACCGCCTGCGGTTATGGCAAGAGGATGAGCGACGAACGCATCTGGACCGCCGCCGTGCTGGTGATTGGCGACGAAATCCTGTCGGGCCGCACGCAGGACAAGAATGTATCGCAGATCGCGACCTGGCTCGACGTTCAGGGGATTCGCCTGCGCGAAGTGCGCATCGTCCCCGATGTCGAGGGGGAGATCGTCGATGCGCTGAACGCGATCCGCGCCCGTTACGACTATGTTTTCACCACCGGCGGCATCGGCCCGACCCATGACGATATTACCGTCGATGCGGTTGCGAAGGCGCTGGGCGTCGGGGTCGTCATCCACCCTGGCGCGCGCGCGATCCTCGAGAGCTATTATACGGGGCGCGGCGGCGAACTGACCGAGACGCGGCTGCGCATGGCGCGCGTCCCCGACGGGGCGGACCTGATCCCGAACCGGATGTCGGGCGCGCCCGGCATTCGTATCGGCAATCTCTTCATCATGGCCGGCGTCCCGCACATCACGGCGGGAATGCTCGATGCGCTGACCGGCGAGCTGGAGGGCGGGGCGCCGCTGATCGCGCATACGATTGGCGCCTGGGCCCCCGAAAGCGAGATCGCCGACCTGCTCCGCCTCGGCGAAAAGGAGCATCCGGGCGTTGCGATCGGCTCCTATCCCTTTTTCCGGGAGGGGAAAGTCGGCGCGAACTTCGTCATCCGCTCGACCGACGGAGATGCGGTCGGCGCCTGCGTCGGGATGCTGACCGCGGGGTTCGAGGCGGCCGGTTACGCGGTGACCGACGGCGGCATCTGATCCGCGACCCGCGTCGCGGGTGGCAGGCGGCGCAGCATGGCGATGGCAAGCAGGCCGAAAATCGCGGCGACGATGAATGCGGCACCCGGAAAATGCACCGGCGCCTTGTCGGCGGTGAACCAGGCCATCGTCCCGGTGAGCAGCACCGGCGCGACGAGCTGGCCCAGCCCCATGGCCATCGCCGAAATCCCCTGCACCTCGCCCTGCGTCTCGGGCGTTGCGCGGCGCGACATCATCGCCATCAGCGACGGCTGGACCGGCGCCTGCAGTGCGACCGGGATCAGCAACAGGAAGGCGCCCCAGGTTGTCGTGGTAAAGGCATAGCCGATATAGACGGCGACCGCGACGCAGATCCCCAGCGTCGCGGCATCGCGTTCGCCGAACCGGGCGACCGCGGGGCCGACGACGAACGCTTGACCGGTGGCAATCGCGACGCCGACCGCGGCGAGGCTCGCGCCGATCATCCCCGGCGACCAGCCAAGCTGCGCGATGCAATAAAAGCTCCACGTCATCGGATAGACGAGGCTGGCGATCTGCCACAGCACGAACACCACCGCGATACCGCCCATGCCCGGCAGGCTGCGCATCGTCCGCAGCGCGCCCAGCGGATTGGCGCGGCGCCAGTCGAACGAACGGCGGCGGTCGGGAGACAGTGTTTCGGGAAAGATGATCAATCCATAGAGCATGTTCGCGGCGGCAAGGATCGCCGCCGCGACAAAGGGCGCGCGCGGGCTCATCTCGCCCAGAAAGCCGCCGATCGCGGGGCCGACGACGAAGCCGACCCCGAACGCTGCGCCGACAAAGCCAAAGTTGCGGGCGCGCTGCTCGGGCCGGGTCACGTCGGCGATCGCCGCCTGTGCCGCGGCGTAGCTGCCGCCGAATACCCCCGAAATCGCACGCGCGACGAACAGCCAGGGCAGGGTGCCGACGATGGCGAGCAGCGTATAGTCGGTGGCAAGCCCGCCGAGCGAAAGCAGCAGCACGCGCCGCCGCCCGAATCGATCGGACAGGTTGCCCAGCACCGGCGAGGCCAGAAACGTCGCCACCGCCATGACCAGCCCGATCCATGCGCCGATCTCGATCGCATGTGGCAGGTCGAGCTTGCCGACCTCCATCACCAGTTGCGGCAGGACGGGCATGATGATCCCGAATCCGATCGCGTCGATGAAGATGGTGATGACGATAAAGGGTATGGTCCGACCCGGCGTCACTTGTTCTTTGCCTTCGCTGTCTCTAGCGCCACCGATCCCTCCCTCGTGCGTTGCCGATAGATGAAACTCGAAATTTCCGCTTCCCTTAATTATCGCCTGCCCGAACCCGTCGATGTGATGCTGCAGATCGAGGCGGCCGACGGGCACGGCCAGCGCATTCTGCGGGCCGCGCTCGACCTCGGCCGGCCCGAATATCTGGCGCGCATCCCCGCGAGCGACGGCATTTGCGAGCCGGTGTGGCTGCGCAGCGCAGGCGAACTGCGCGCCGCATATCGCGCGCTGGTGGACATTGACCGCCCGCGGATCGACGTCCGTGGTCTCGACGCCGTGCCGCTCCACCGATTGCCCGCCGCGGTCGTCCCCTATCTCAATGAATCGCGATACTGTCCGTCGAACAAGTTCCATGCGTTCGTCGAGCGTCGTTTCGGCGAGCATGAAGGCGGCGCGAAGATCGCCCGGATGCGCGACTGGATCGAGAGCCGGTTCACCTATGCCTCGGGATCCAGCAATTCAGAGACTGGCGCGCTCGACAGCTTCGTCGAGCGGCGAGGGGTGTGCCGCGACTATGCGCATGTGATGATCGCGCTCGCCCGCGCCGCGCATATCCCCGCGCGCATGGCGAGCGTGTATGCGCTCGGCGTCGATCCCCAGGATTTTCACGCCGTCGCCGAAATCTATCTGGACGGCGACTGGCACATGGTCGATGCGACGGGAATGACGTGCCCGACCGAGGCCGCCCGAATCTGCGTCGGCCGCGACGCCGCCGACATCGCCTTCCTCACCGCCTACCGCGAGATAGAATTCGTCAGCCAGGACGTGCAGGTGAAGCGCGCAGGGGACATACCGGTTCGGCAAGCCTGAGGCACTTGTCGTAACGCTGGAGCGGGTGAAGGGAATCGAACCCTCGTCGTAAGCTTGGGAAGCTTCTGCTCTACCATTGAGCTACACCCGCATTTCAATCACTTAGCTGTTCTTTTGGTCCATTTTTTACAATGTTTTTTACAGGAGCAATCGAAGGCACTGCCTTTGCCGCGATCTGTAGCGCTGGTCAATGGGGTTGAGGCCAAGCAATGTGAGCCGCTGATGGCCGTTTCCTCACGCCATGGATCGCAGATCATCATCAACCTGAGAAAGGGGATGTTTTCTTCGCTCTTGGAGAATTCTGGATCGCGGTCGACCCACTCGGCGAATTCGCGCCGTAGCTCGTCTCCACGACGGAAAAGTTGATCGAGGAGATAGCGGTCGTTCTCCGGTCGCGGCTCGGAGCCGTCGGCGACGCGCCTGTAGATTTGCCCCGAGCGATGTACATGCGGGGCCGAGAGGCTCTGAGGCACGCGTATTGCGATTACGACGCGATCAGATCCGAAGCTCGCGCCGTCGGCGCCTTCGATCGCGCGCGCATCGAAATGATGCGGCAGGATTCATATGATCCGCAACCGCCTGCCTGATGCGCTGCAGGGCGGCATCGGCGTTCGCGCAGGGAACGCCCGGAAATGCCCCAGCTACGGCATTGTCCTTCGCAAGTTCTTCGATACCGAGAAAAAGCCAGCCCCCATAGGTATTGGCGAGCGCCGAGATTGACTTGGCTATGGAAGAAGCTTGGGGAATCTCCCGCTTATACTCAACATACCATCCTTCGGTCGTTCCGCGAAGGCGCTCGAGATCCGCCGCCGTCAGTTCCTCAAACATCGCCGGGAAGGGTGAGAACAAAATTCGTTTCCAATCAATCCCTGCGCGTTCAGCCCAACCACGACCGGTTGGAAAATCGGGGGCGTCCGGCGTCGTTCATTTGCTCTCAAATCTTACCGATCGTACCGCGCCGATCGCCAGCGCATGGACATGCCGACCCTTCTCGGTCAAGGCGGCAAGAAGGATTTCATGGTCGATGAATTCTAACTCTTTTCCTATTTCAGAAATCCGGTTTTTCGCGTGAAGCGACTGGGACGCATCGAGGAGGCCCTCATTGATCAACCGTCCAAGTGCATGGGCTATGCAGCCAAAAACATACGTGCCGTGAAGCACACCGCTCGCCGGTCGCTCGCTCATCTTCCAAGGCGAATAGGCCGCCCGGTTTGACGCAACGAGGCTAGTTGTCGCCTCGACCGCCGAGAGATGGTGATGCATCGCCTCATGAATGATGCCTTCCGCTAGCCGAAGGTCCCCCACTGGTGTCGAAGGCGGCATCGACACGCAGATGAGGCCCGGCCAAGCCGGATCGCTATGGCTGACATCATAACATTGGTCCGCGCAGTGCAGGATCGCCACGCGATTGACGCGCATGGCCACGACGTTCCACAAATCGGGAATCCGGGAAATGAGCGATCCAGCCCTCGCGAGTGCCACATTATCGGCCGCGGTGCGGGGAGTCAGCTCAAGGTTCAACTGCCGAAAAATGCGCGCGGCCTCGGTCGGCACATTATCGGGCATCGTTTCGAGGCGATCCAGCTTGCGCGCCTCAGCGGCCTCTCCTTGGACGTGCAGCGCCCAAGGCGCCGCAATCACTGCGAGGTCAGTCATGGGTTCGAAACGTGTACACGAGTGTGTAGCGCTCGCCGCTTTTGATCGTCGAGACTGCGTGAAATGATTGCGATGAGATTTCAAAGGCGAATGCACTACCGTGCATTGGCAGCAGCGCACTGCGAACATCGTCTGCCGCGTCGCTCCCAAACAGCATCAGCAGGCCCCCATTGTCGATCGACCAGCCGCGATTGAACTGGATGAGCAGCCGATGCGTTTCCTCCGGGCCCAGATAATCATTGTGTACGCGGATAGTCTGGCCAGCGGTCAGCCGGTGCGCCGACACGTCTACCAAGACGAGACAGCGATCAAGTTCGAACAACTGTTCGAGGTGACCCGCGAGTTGCGATACCGTATCCCTCGACACGAGCGTTTCCAACTCGGCCGGCGGCGGCGCATTGAGCAAGCTGAACTCATGCTGCTCGTAGAAGCTCTCGATCCGGAGGCGCCATGGCGCGTCGGCTTCCAGCCAGTCTAGCACCGCATCAGCTTCGGCGGCAGGAAAGAACCCATCCCATCCGCAATGCCGAAAGGGCGCGCTTTCGACGAAATCCGGGGCTGAGAGGCTAATCATGCCGCCTTCCCCTCGTGAGGCTTCAACCATTGGCGAAGGCGTGCGACGACCATTTTTTGATCAGAACAAAAGACTGACGGATTGTCGAGGCCGCGCTTGGCGCTGAAGCGATGCGTCGGCATGCCTCCACCGCAGACCGCAAGATCAGCGCATGTCCTACAGACCGAAGATATCGGGCGCTGGCTTTCATGATAGTCGCGGAACTCCCTCGACCGCACAACATCGACCAGCCGGTCGCGCACGACCGACCAGTTTTCCGAGAAGACGTCGCCCGCATTCGTCGTACTCTTGAGCGTATCATTCTTTGAAATCGTGCCGTCGGTGTCGATCACCATGATGCCATAATCCGACAGGCCTACGCCTTCTTTCCGCGCCGCGCCGCCGAGTAGGAGCTTGATCATGTCGTCGACGACTCGGATCCGGGGCGGCGTCGGGTCGGTGAGATAAGCGTCGATCAAGTCGCACATCCATCGGCCATATTCGGTGGATTCGAAAGAGGCTTTGCCGAAGGGCAACTGGTCGTGATTACCGTCGCGGTAAAGGAAATCGACGCTCGGCGTGCCCGTACCCTTGAAGAAATCATAGATTTCGCGCGCGTTCGTTTCGGGATCGACGACCGCCAGCATGCCGGAGAAGAGCTGACTCGCCTTCGGATGTCGCCGGATATGCTCAACCGCTTTGTGAACGCGCTGGAAAGACCCCTTTCCCTTGTGATCGATGCGGAAGCGATCGGTCACCGCTTCAGGGCCGTCGAGACTGATCGAGATTCCGACCCCAAAACGCGCGCACAGGTCGAGAATCCTGTCGTCGAGCAGCGTCCCATTAGTCTGCAGGTGCAGGCCACACGCCGGTATTTCTTCATGTAGGGCCGAGAAAAGAGCCTCAAGCCGATCGCGACCGAGCATGAGGGGCTCGCCGCCGTGCAAGACGATGCTGAAGGGCCGCCCTTGATACCGATACAGGTCGCCAAGCTGCTCGACGATTCGCGCGGCTACCGCGTCGCCTAGGCGCTTGGGCTGCCGCTCCCAGCCAGTGTCGCCCATATTGAATACGTAGCAATAGGTGCAATTAAGATTGCACCTGCTTGCCACCTTCAACAGAACGGTATCGATTACCGTCATCGAAAAACGCTTGTCAGCGATTGTGCCGGTTGTGCGTCCGGTCGTAGCTACGGGCGACGCCCTTCTCCTCGTTTCGGACTTCTTCGATCAGCCGCGCCAGCACGGCGCTTCCGAGGGCCTCGCCTCGAACGTCGAGTGGACGATTAGCATTGGTGCGAACTTGCATGACGAATCTCCTAAGCTGCCCGGTAGCATATCATGAAAATTAGCGGGCGCACGAAAAATCGAGAAATATATATTTAGCGCGAATATCATGCATATATTAAAAATAATTTGAAATCAATATGCCGATTCACCTCGTATCTATGAGTAAATAAAAAACTATCTAATATATAAAATAAGATTTATCTTTAAATGCAGGCATCACACCGCACAGATTGACACGCCCTGATGAAATACGTCAAATTGCTAGCGAATTTCAGCATATGAAGAACGCATCAACGCGTCGAATATGGGGGCGGTTTTTGATATGGATTGGGATAGTGTCGGCACCAGCGATGATAATCGCCCCGGACTGAAGGCTCGCACCGTTAAGCAACTCGCGCGTGACTTGCGCCTCGCACGCGATATAGAGCCGCCCAAGACCTCCAGGGAAGAGAGGCCGCTTCTCGACGTAGGCGAGCTTTCCGGCCGGCGGGGTCGTGCGATATTTCTGCTCGGCGCCGGCTGTTCGGCAAGCGCGAAGATTCCCTTAGCATCGAGCGTTGCCGAGCGATGCATTTGCGTCCTCGCCCGGCGATATTCGGTGGGACAGGCTCCCGCGAGCGAATTCAGCGATTCTGGCAAGGCGCTAAAATTTCTGATCGGGCGCGGGATCATCCCTTCCCGCTTCGAGCTTGCCAGCGGCCAAGGTGACTGGGCGGCGCTGTACACCTATTTATTTGCGGAACATCTCAAAAGCCCGAACCAACAGCGCGAAATCATATCGCGGATCATCGAAGAGCGCGAGCACGGGATGAACTGGGCGCATGCGTGTCTCGGCACCCTCGTCCAGCAACGCTATGTACACACCGTACTGACAACTAATTTCGATCAGTTAGCGCTCGAGGGGATTGTTCGGACCGGAATTACTCCCGTTGTCGCAGATGGCCTCGAGTCGCTGACTCGTATCTCCCCTACCCCAGCTTGGCCGCAGGTCGTCCATCTACACGGCTCAATGCATACCTACGATTTGCGGAACAGTCCGACGGCGCTGACCGAGACCGGCGACGACCGCAACTTGCAAACCGTAATGATGAGCCTCCTCAAGCACGCGACCGTGCTCGTCGTCGTCGGCTATGCGGGCGGCGAGGAAGGAGTCATGAACCTCCTTCAATACGCCGCACGGACGATCCCACGCATGGTCGTCTATTGGGTGGCCTATGAGAAGAGCTATCGTGAGTTTTCCCCGCGTGCGCAGGCATTACTCCAGACCGGCGAGAATAAATTCTTCGTTCCCGATCAGGACGCCGACAAGTTCTTCCAAGGCCTGATGCGCGAACTCGGCGAAGGCCAGCCTGCGTGGGTCGCCGATCCGATTGCGGCCCTCGTCGAGCAGCGCGACCGGCTTCCCCTTCGGGGCGATCACGAAATCGACGAATTGATCAACGACTATCGAGAGAGGATCGATCACGCGGGAAAGAATCGCCACAATAAAGGCCTTGCTATCGCCGCCGCCCTGCAGGCGCGAAGCGTAGGCGATTTCAAGAAGGCGGCCGAGTTGCTGGCGCCGACCAAGGAAACCGATCTACGCGCGCGATTTCTATATGCCCAAAGTCTTCAGGACACTTTCGACGAGAATCCTGCCGACAATACTTCACTTATCGATCAAGCGATCAAGGAATTTGAACATCTCCACAGGCACGGTAGGGTGGAGCATCGTGTCCGCTACGCCGAATTCTTGATCGAAGCCTTGTTTGACCGGCTCGAAATCATGGCCCAGTCGTCCGATGAAACAATCGAGGGACTCAAGGAAATCATCGCGGTGATCGGCGCGGCGCGGCCGCGTATTCCCCAATCCTCTCAATCGGGCAAGGCACTGCTCAATTTCTATGAGGCCCGGGCGAAGCAGGAGTTATGGGCCCTCACCAAACCGGGTACCGCCGATCGCGGCGTGATCAAGGCTTATCAGGCGGCGTTGAAGCAGCCGGGTGCACTCGGAGAAAAATACGTCGAAGCCCGGGACGGACTTGCGCAGGCGCTCGCGACACATACTGATGACACGCTCACCACAGATCCCGATGCCGGACGACTGGCTAGGCGCCGCATGCGCGGGGACATTACCGACGCGATCGACATTCACACCAGCCTCGTAGAGCATGCGTGGCACAATCAGCCCAACGCTAACTTCGCGGGCATGTTGAAAAACCTTGCATCGGACTATGAGATATTGGCCAAGCTCAAGCGCAAAGGCCCCCTCAAGGAAACGCCGATCCGCGAAGCCGTCCGGGCAATGGAGCGCGTCGTCGCCGCTTATGAAGCAGATGCAGACAGCAATGCCGCAGCCGATGCGCAGGCACGCCTCGATCGCCTGCGGGAAGTAATGCGCTAACCCGCGACGGAGGAAGCATGAGCGCGAAGGCCACTGCCGTCCAACGACACGGAAAAAATTATGAGCGCACTATTCTCGCCGGGGATTCCAAATGCTAGCTAGCGCAGGCAGCCCTCCTACTGGAACAGGCAGGCGCTCGTGAAAATCGCCAAGGGTCGATTTCAGTCTCTCGTCGTGGGTTGCAAACACTCGAACAAAGAAATTGTCGTTGAAGGCCACCAGTGCCGCTACGATCGTTCGTTCGTCGGTGTTGAACCGGTAATTGAATAGTCGGCCCGAACTCTTTCGACCCTGCTTCAATTCCCCAGAATCCGGCATCATCGAGACAAGGGCTTTTGCCTCGCCTCTAACGAGGCCGGAATTCAGGTAGTGCTGTGTGAACACGACCCCAGCTTTGGGTAGTGGCTGACCAATGTGCTCCCGGTATAGCGCCATGCCGATCTTGGCGGCGAAAGCCGTCAGGAGCGCGTGGGAAACGGGTCCATCAAGCTCGATACGTCGCTTCGGTCCAAAAACGGCATCGCGGCCCTTTTCCCAAACTGGGCTGACTTTGCTCGGGTCCATCAGTTCGCGGACGAATTGCGGAGCAATCGAAGTCATGGTTGCCAGCAGGCGGCGAGCCTCCTGCAGTTCTAACGCGTCGATGAAATTTGTTGGTGAGATTCGTGCCATGATCGCTGCTGCAGTATCGGCAGCTCGACTGTTATGGTTGCACGGCTCGCACGAAGCGTATTCCATGCCGCTCAATCTGTGCTTTCTCGGGAAAATAGCCTTGGGAGGCATATGTTCGACTGTGGATGGAGGATTCATGCAATATATACATCGCAATTCGCCGGCGAGTATCTGGTCGCGTCTCCGGCTCTTCTGTTTAGATTCGCCCATCAGCTAAATATAGATACGGCATGGGGAATGCCAATATGGCTTGGCTTGCCGCTCGGTCATGGGACGACGCTGAAGTCAGCTTTCGGGAATCGGCCTCAGCCTCAGTAACGGCTTAGATCAGGCGCAGAGCTGCCTATTGTGCGCGCTTGGACGTATTTGCCATCCGCTCCGCTATTGAGGATATCAGCGAGCTCTGATCCACATAGATACGCCGGATCGATGCCACCTGCGCGACAGACCAGCCCATAATGCCGGCGGCCTCCTCATCGGATAGGGCGGCTACGGTGAGGAGTTTCGTGCAGAAGGTTCCCCGAATATCGTGGAGATGCTTGCGCTTCCGCTCCTTCGAGTCCTCATCGATATGAACGATATCGGCTTCATCCCGCACCCGATTGAAAGTGCCGCCAAAGCCATCCCCACTCCACGGCGCCCCATGACTATTCACCAGCACGGTGGTGACGCCGTCTTTTCGCGGCCGATCGCGTAGCTCGTCGAGGAGCGTGCGGAGATCTGCTATGATCGGGACGGTGACATATTGCCGCTTTCGGCGACTGGATTTGAGCGCGAGCTTGCGAATGGCGGTGTCGCCGACATGGCTCCACTCGAGAGTGACGAGATCCGCGCGGCGCAGTCCCGTCAGCGCGGCCAACCGCATGCCATCGATCACATGCGGCCGCTCCAGCCGTTTCGCGGTCTCGGCAAAGCGCTCCATATCCTCGTCTGTCCAGATAATCGCGGCACGCTGTCCGTTTCGATACAGGGTCGGAATGTTCGCAGCGGCATTGAAGGTGACGCGGCCGCGTAGGCGCCCAAATTCGAGGAGGGCGCGAAGCGTACCGACACCGATGTCGGCGCCGCGCGGCGTGTCGGCGCGGCTATCCCGCCAAGCGACGACCTTGGCCGTCATCCGCGGATCGGACCAAAGGGAGAGCGGAACCTCACCCCATTTTTCCTCGATGAGATCGAGCGCGTGTCCCCACGTCTTTTTGGTACCATCAGCCAGCGCCTCCCATTCGGGGCTGGAAGGGCGGTCTGGATTTTGCGAGCGCCATTCGCGGATCAGCGATCGCAGCGTCGTCGGGTCCACGGCATTGCGTTGATCTAGATGCTCCTTGAGAGCAGCAAGTTGCTGATGCGTGAGCAGCGGCTGCGTTCGCGACTCAACTCGGCCGATTCTGGGGCCGCCGCGCCATGCGTAGATATACCAGACGGGCAGCTTTCCGTTTCGCTCCGCCCTGACCATGTGAACTCCCTGGATCAAAGACGTCCCGCCTTTTCCCAGGCGTCGAATTCATCTTTGGCCTCTTCGTCGGCGGAACGAAGTTCGGCATTGGGCATGAGGCGGATCGTGCCGTCGGCCCGGATTTCGACGGCGCGAACAAGCACGCCGCTTTCGCGGGTGGCCTGGACGAGCCGCCGAATATCGGACGTTCGCGGATAATTCCGTGCCTTGCGCTCGAACATCACGCGCTCCGCCCCTGTGCAAACTGGGGGGACAGAACGAAAGTGCCAAGCTCGATGGCACGCTGCTGCGCGTTACGCCACCTTACGTCGAAGCCGCTCTGCGGTGCCGGAATGGTCGGCCAATCGCGGCTCAGCCAGATCGCGATCGACTGCGACGTCACGGATTCGACTTCCAGGCCGGGGACCATCTGCAGGATGGCCTCGGACTTGTAGCAGAGCGCGTGTCCCGCGAAGTAACCGCGATCGGCCGCGCTACGAAAATAGATCTTCTCGATCCCGAACTCCGACAGGCAGTTCCGCAACTTCGCCGACAGTTCCGCTCCCGCCGCCGCGTCTCGCGCCTCGTAGACGAAGGTCGCACAACGATCATTGTCGAGAATGATTTGCCCGTCGGCCTCCTCTTTTAGGGCGACAATGGATAGATAGGGCTTCGAATATGCAGCCGCAGCCACGGACAGGCTGGACCGTTTGGTCCTATCCTCCAAGGCTTTGTCGGCCGGCTGTGCGGAGGCCGAACTTTTCGGGTGACAACGGCGTTCGAGCTCCGCGTACAGTGCCGTCTCGACGGCGCTATCGATCAGGGGGAAACACCAACGCTCCTTTTCCGGGAGGTTGGGGGACCGGATCTCGCGCTGTCCGACGCTAAACCAGGCTGCCACTTGCTGCGACGGCAACTTGGTGATGGCGCCGGGAAACACACTCTCCAGCTTTGTCACGAGAGCATTGGCTCGCGGATTCCACTCAACGTCTTTATCGACGCGCAGGAAGATGCGAACGGAACCGGGAACCACCCCCTTCGCCAGTCGCTCCATTTCGGTCGCAATCGCCGGCCAATCCTTTTCGACCGGGCCCACGACGATAGTCGCATAGCGTTCGACCAGAGTCGGTGAAAACTCACCGGGATGGAGCGCACACAGAACCAATCCCTGCGCGGACACGGCGGCGCCAAAAATGGTCTGTTCCGTTACTTCCTGAGAGAAGAAAGGTCGATTTCGCAAATGGTCGCGAAAGTCAAAGAGAGGCGGCCCGTTCATTGCAGCCCTCCCTGCGGTGCGGCAGCGTCAGGCAGGAATCGCCAATCGCTACCGACCGGGCGGATTGCCGTAGCGCTAACCAGGGCCGTGCCGCCCTCGACCTCATAATTATACATCAGGCGGTCGGTGCCATCGAGATTGACGAACTGGTGCCCGAGGAGCTTGCGCATCCGTAGTTCGCCGTGGATCGAGACCCCGACGATGCTGCCGGGCGCAAAAAGGCGATCGGTGTTGGATCCCGTCACCGGCGCCAAGGAGGGCGTCAGGCTGCCATACCACTCGCGCAGCCTTTCGATGATCGGCGGCTCGAGCAAGCTGTCCTCGCCCGCCATACCTGCACCGCGATCGAGCCGGTCGAGAATGGCTTCGAAATCTTCGAACAGGGGCTGGGTGAGCCTAAGGCCGCCCGGCACATCGTCGAAGATCACAATGGCGCTGTCGAGTTTCTGGGGACCAACATAGTCGACGACATTTATTCCGGCGTGTGCATAATCGATCTCGCCCGCCGGGATGCCTTGGTCGCTGAGCAGGATGGCTTTGAGTGCTTCAGCGACCCTCTTGCGGATCTTGACTTCGCGCGGTGCCGCACCGCGGAACCACGGTTCGTCGATCCGGATCAGCACCCCGGTAGTTTCGAAATCGCGGCGCTGCTGCCGCATATGGGCATTCTTCTGCGCCAGCTCGGAATAAAGCATCTTCTTTCCGCCGTAGGCATAGCCGAAGACGGCTTCCGAGACCTTGAGCCGGCATTCGGCGAAAACGCCCTGGTCGCTTGTCAGATTGTGCTGATCGAAGATATGCTCCGCATTCAGCGAAGCGGAAACGGTGGACATCATCAGCGGCGTGGTGGTGATCCGGCCCTTTTCCGGCTTGAGCAGGATCGAATGCTCGAAGGGCGAGCGGCGCCAGCCTACCACGCGGTAGGACCTACGCAGATGAAGGTAGGTCGCTCCCGGATAGGCCTCGCGCATCGCCTTTTCGATCGAGATATCGCCGAGGGTCACACTAGGGTCATCCGCCATGCGCAGCTTGAAGCTGATGTTGGCGATCTGGCGCAGCGGAAAGTCGAAATGGGCGCATTCGCCCCTGAGCCGAGCGACGTCTTCAATTTCGTGGGGACGGAAAGCCGAGGGTGCGGCCCAGCCAACGGCTTCGGCAAAACCCTCAGGCCAATCGAGAAGGTGCAGCGCTTCCTCGATCAAGGCTTCATCATCGTCCAGCTCAGCGCGAAGGCAGCAGGCCTGCTGATACTGGATGATCCGATTGCCGAGATGCAGATGGTTGGGTTCGACGGATCCCGTCACCGCCTCCGCGAAGGTGGTGCCAAGCTTCGTGAACGCTGCGCGCGGTGCGATTACCGCGAACAGGCCAGGCTTCGAACGTCCAATCCGTCCCGCACGCTGGCGCAGGGACCGGCGCGTGGGCGGGACACCCAGATTCAGGCCGATCCGGAAGCGATTGATGTCGATGCCGACTTCGAAGGCGGACGTACAGGCTGCCGCTACCAGACTTCCGTTCTTCAGACCGCTTTCGATTGCCGCGAGATCGGCGCGCTCATAACCGTTGCGATAGGGGAGTACCCGATCATCGTCGGTCAATTTGCTGATGCGCTCGACGCCCTGCCTGGAGTCGGCAAAGGCGAGCAGCGACTCGCCCGCCATTTCGGGGATGAGTTCACCGATGGCGGTTGCGAGTCCATCTTCGGCGGCCCGGCCCCGATCTGCACCTTCGATGTGCATCAAGGTCATCGGCTGTGTCGGCGCGCCATTATCGTCTTCGGAAACATGTGCGAAGCCGCAGCCGGTCAGGGCTTCGACATGCCCTACCGGATCGCCGATGGTCGCGGATGCCGCGATGAGTTGCAGCGTGCCGCCGCCATTTCCCTTTGCGTGCATGGCGGCAAACCGAAGCCGCCTGAAGAAATAGGCGCAATTGCTCCCGAACACACCGTCGAGCAGATGGGCCTCGTCGATCACAAGGAAGCGAAGGCGCTTCAGACAGTCCTGCACTTCCCTGGTCGCCCGGAGGCGGAGGAACCAGGCGTGGACCACATCCGGCGTCATCAGCAGAATGCGTGCCGTCTTCAAAATCTCGCCGCGCTCGCACATCGGCACCTGACCATTGATCTCGGCGACGAGCGCCGGATCGAGGTCCATGGCAGCAAGCTCCTGCCGCCAGCGGCCCAGTTGGTCGCTGCCCAGCGCTTTCTGCGGATAGAGGATGATCGCGGTCCCATCGCCTTCGACCATTTCCCGGAGCACGGGATAGTGAAAGACGAGCGACTTCCCCGAACCGGTGGCGGTGGTGACGAGAACATTCTCGCCGGCATCGACGAGCTCGAGCGCGAGCGCCTGATGGTGCCACAGCTTGCCGCCGCGCGGATGGACGGAGGCCATGGCGATGGCCGCTGCGCCGCTGCGATAGGCCTCGGGCAAATCGGCAAGGCGGGGCAGACGCGTTTCCACTTCGACCGTCTCGACGACGGTCGGGGAAAGCGTGCCAAGGATGGTCGAGACCGGATCGAAGGACGGGCCGGCCTGCAGCTGCGGAATGCTGGGGGCGCCGCTCATTTGATCGCCCTCACCAGCTTTCCGAGATTCGCACTCGGTTCGATATAGGCCTCAGTGGATTCGAGGCGTGCGTGACCCGCGATCAGCTGAACGTCGCGCAGGGAAAGGCCAACGCGCGGTGCCGCCTTGGCCAGCTCGGTAATGAAGGTCCGGCGACCGGAATGGCTGGAACAGCCGACCAGCCCGACCTGCTTGTAAAGCAGATGGAACCAGGTGGTGAGCGATGACAGTGTCTGCCGTTTGGGCGTGTAGTGTTGCTGGGAAAATGCGACGTACGTCATGTCCGGATGGTTCAGCTGGAATTTGCGGATGGCCTCTGCGAGCCTCGGATGCATCGGGACCTTGCGACCCTTGCCGCGTTTGCCGACCTTCGGCCGCACCGTCACATAGTCCGATACCCGGCCATCGGGTTCGACGAGATCGGACAGATGGGTGTTGAGGATTTCACTAACGCGCAGGCCGGCATAGCGAGCGAGGCGATGCTTCAGCAGATAGGCTGTCGGCGCTCCGCCGCGGCTCAGGATATGCGTTTCCACCCGGTCGTTATCCCGATCGGACAAGATCCGAGCCCGTGAACGCGGCCGCTTGTGGGGATCGAGATAGAATTGCTCGGCCTGCCGCTTCCGCCCCTTATACGGCCGGTACTCCTGGTAAATGTCTTTCTTCACTTTTCAGCTCCTTTCAGTTGCGAGGAGCCATTAGCATCAACAGAAATTTTTGATTCGCAATAGAAAATTAGTATCTAGTCGCTGTGCGGGAAATTAACCTTAACATCGTTAGTATTAATGAAAACGATACTACAGATACTTTCGAGATAAATAAATAATTGCGATAGTTATCTGGAATAATTATATAAGAGAAAGCATCACATATGTTTCACTAAAATAGCATCTATCCGGTAATTACTGTTTCAATCGACGTGCGAAAAATTCCAACGAGGCCTGCCCCCGGCGCGAGGCGTCCTGCCGCGACAGGCGTCGCTTTAGGGGCTTGGTGGGTCTCGTGGGGCATCAGTGCGCTCGGCGCACCGCGAATCGGTCTTTCAGCAAGCGGGGTGATTCGCATCGATAGGGGGAGGGGCGGGGAGGCTTGGCCGGCCCTGCGGGCCGGGAGGGGCTTCGCGTGTTTTCCTGGGGCTTCGCCCCGGACTCGCAGCCCTTCGGGCTGGTCCTGCGGATGGGTTTTAAGATCTTTGGCGAGGAGGATTAAGAAATTTGGGGCTAGATTCCATGATACTGAAAATCATGGAGAATACCGGGATCTTGGTATAAGAAAATCAGTGTTATATTAGAAGTGTAGAATCCCAGTTCGAGGGGCAGGTTCGTCAATTAGCACTTGACATTCGACGTAAATTTGGCTATACTGTGCGCCGTTGCTTCGGATTTGACCGGCAATGACCTTCTGCATCATTGGTTTCTTGATCCGCGGGGCGGATCAGGCGCGATGCTCCCCCCACCCCAAAGGAATTTTCATGACCAATCATGAGCATAAGCTCGCGCGTGCGCGCCGCATCCTGGCCGCGATCGACGATCTGATCGAACGCCACGGCCAGATCTCACCGGCCCATTATCCCGGCTGTGCCGATCACAGGATCACGATCGACCTTCCGCCGCTTCGCATCACCATCCTCCCGAACCGATTTCGGGCCTATATGGCGAAGTCGAAGACCATGGTCGGCGAAGGGACGATCGAGCGCGACGGTTGGCGAGCCGTTGAGATCTGCTGGCACAATTCGCGGCGTGCCTGCTTCAACGTCTCCGGTGAAGAGATCGACTTCTACCACTATCTTCCAGGACGGTGGGAACAGGCGTTTGATGTCGACATCGAAGGCGATTCTATCCCGATCCGTCCCGACCTCTTCGCTGACGACAAGAACCCGGCCTGGCGCGAATTCAAGCAGAGTGGATTTGCGAAATGGCCGCCTGAGGCGCCGAATGCCGGAGCGTGATCGAGAGCGTGCGGGAAAGGGACGGCACTACTCCGTCCCTTTCTTCCGTTCCCCTTGCTCGAATCCTTCGAAGCCTGATCGTTGGATTGGAATGCCGTCATAAGCGCCCTTGGCTAGACGAGCGCGCAGCTCGCCAATAGCAGGATCACTCCGCCGATCAGAGTAACCAGGCCGCCGAGGACGTTCCGTGCGCCGCCACTGACGATCGCGGCGAGGATCAAGATGAGAATAAGGCCGAGCATTGTCAGATTTTATCGACTTCGTTCGTCCGCGAATTGACCAGATAGTTTGAGCGGCCCGTGCCGTCCCGGTTCGTGATGCAATGGACGCCATAAAGATTGGCACCGACTTTGCGGACCTCGATCGGCTTGGCACAAAGGTTTCCGCTAAGGTTGATGGCGAGGCGAATTACCTTCTCTGCTTCGTCGAGATCGCCCATCCTCACCGGCTCAGGTTTCGATGGAGGCGCTGCGTCCGCGATCGGCGGAGCGGCAGTCGCGGGCTGGGCAACCTTGGATGAGTTTTCGGCAACTGCAAGGTTTCGACCATCTTCTTCGGCAAACGTGCTTTCGACATTGCTGCCAATCGCTTGCAACGCCCAAATTCCACCGACAAACACAACCGTCGTGCCCAGCGCAATCTTTCCGAGCTTCCCCATAAATCACCTCTTCTGATGGTTATCCGAGGGCGGTGTAGCAGGCAGAGGTTAAGAAATACGGACGATCGTCCGTGGACTGACAGTCCCATACTCCGCGACTTCGTTGGCATGGAAGATTTCAACAAGGAGTTGGGAAAGCGTATCCGCCGCAGGCGAAAAGAGGTCGGCTTGTCTCAGGAAGACCTCGCTCTTTTAGCGGGCATTGACCGCTCTTACGTGGGTGGAATCGAAAGGGCCGATCGCAATGTATCGTTCTCGATTCTATGCAGGCTGTGTCTGGCACTTCGATGCGATGTAGCTGCGCTCACGCTGGGGATACCGCCAGCTCAGACCTGAGATTACATCAGCGAGCGCTATAGGTCGCTCTGTCGCTAGACTTTCAGGCGAAAAACCTGACCTGACCCATCGAGAGTAAGTTCGTGGATCATGTCCACGCGCGCGCCATCCCAATGGTAACGGAAATGTCGCCCTTGCACGGGCTTTTCGACGACATCCGGCCAGAAGGCCGCGATGCATTCGCCGCCGAGGTTGCGGACGGAAGGGTAAACCACCCCATCCTTGCCGGCATCGCGGTGCTGACGGGCAAAGGCTTGCGACGGCGCATAGTCGTCAGGCGCGAGCAGGGCATCGAAGCCCTCCGCCCGGATATCCACGAGCTTGGCTTTTACGGCGCCCACCAGCTCGCGTATATCCGAGATCCAGCCTGGCTCGTCTCGGGTGTCGAGCAAGCGCTGGGCCTGGTGATATGTCACTTCGGCGATCGCCGTCTCGAACGTCTTGGCGGCATAATAAGCGCCGAAATGGCCGTCGTGGAAGCGCCCCGGCCGATCAGGAGAGCAATGGGTGAAGGGCGCCATCACATAGCTCGCCCCTGGCCCGGACACCCGGCGTTCGACCGGGACGAGGTCGAGATTGCCGATGGTCTCGGCAATCCGCGGATTGGTCTTTGCTTCTGCCGCGGCGAGCAGCTCCCAATCCTCGGGATCGGCGAGATCCTCGAACAGGTCGATCGGCGGATATTTGCTCTCGATCAGGCGGACGGCCGACGGCCACGCGATCGGAGCCAGCGGTGCATCGGGCATGGGTGGATCACCAAGCTCCGCGATAGCTGTCGAGATAGCGTCGTACCCGCATCAGATCGGTCAACTGCCCACCGAGCATGACCTCGAGCGCCGAGCGCTCGCCAAAGGCGCGGTTGGGCGCTTTGATCCAGCGATAGCCCCGTTCCGTCTCGGTGTAGAGCAGACGGAGCGCCTTATGAATGCCGATCAGGTTCGACAGGCGCGCGGCCAGATCGACATTCCATCGACCATATTCACCCTGCTTCCAACGCTGATAGGTGCGGACGGCGATGTCGCCGAGCAGGCGAGCAGCCTGGGCATCAGTGACGCCCCAATTATCGAAGAGGCGGATCACGGCGCGCTGCATGGCCTGCACCTCCGCGTCCGAAAAGTGCGGCGCGGGCGGCGGCGGCGCAGCCTTGATTGCGACAAGTTCCATAAATGCCTCCTGCGACAATTGGCGTATATATGATCTTTTCATGCCAATTGTCAATGTTGCGTGTGCGCATTCGCTAGCCGCTGCAGGAATATCGGCACGTCGGAAAATTGGAACATCCGTGGAATTGACCGAACCGTCCGCTCCGGTCCAGAAGCTTTCCGCCACAGCCTGTCGGGCAATCGCGGCGGGGTTCCAAGCCTGCAAACAAGCTCGGCTGATTGTCTGTGCCCTGGCGCCGAGCCTTGGACACGCGGTAACGCCGCTTCTTGTGCTCCCACGGGTGGACATTGCTGTCGAGCGCCCAAATGCCGCGACGACATTGCTGGGCATCCTCCAGCGCTTCGATATATCGTTCGTCGGGACCATAGCGTTCCAGAACCCAGGCCCATCCATTCAGCACCATCTCGAGTTCCACATTTCGCGGCAGGCGCAGATCCCAAGGACGTTTGGTTGCGGGAGGATCCTGGTGGGCGACGGGAAGATAGGGAACGGCAACGATCCGGCCATGCCGGTCGACAATACCGCCAGTGTCCATCTTCGTAAGAATGGCGAGGTCGACCGATTTTCCGCCGATGATCGACTGCAGAAATGCCTGTGCTTCTGGACCTCCTGGCTGATCCATTTCAGGTGCATCGACGAATCCTAGTCGAATGGCGACCTCGACTGCAGTGCCGCGCCCCGGATGATAGATGCGAGTCAGAAATCCGTCGCCGTCGATTACCTTGATGACGGGTACACGCAGCATTTCGAAATCAGGCTGTTCCGGTGCCGTCAGCATCGCGCATTCCTAGGCATCGGTTGGTGCTGGATCGAACTGTTTCCAATCGAGTCGGATGTGATCCCTGGTGGTTTTGGGTAACGCCTTGCGGTCGACCATCCGGGCGGACACTTCAAAATCGGCTGAGATCTTGACGATTAGGACCTTGCTGAAATTACGCCGAAGGTTGAGCGTGACGATGTTGCTCTGCTTGAAGGGCGTGATGGTCTTCACCTCGACAAAATCATTCCCGAGCCGCCCGTCTGAACCCTTAGCGTAATTTTTGTGCAGCCGGATGCCGTATGCGATGGCACCGTAGAGTTCGCCTATGTCGCCATAAACTTGCAGATGCCGGCCGGTCAGCCGATGATATTCCTCGGCGGTATCGAGCAGATCCTCAAAGATTGGAATCAGCGAAGGGTCGGCATGGGGATATTGTTCGCGAAGTAGCTGCTGCTCGTAATGGTAGTCGAGCTCTGCCCAACTCACCCACTCGCCATCATCCCAAATCGCGTTGTCAGGCCCCAGCATAGTCTTTTCCATCAGCTTCGAGCTCTGTCTGGACTGAATAGCTGACGATATCTTTAAAGGGGGGCTGGAATGGCTTCAGGCGGGCGTGCGGGCAATTACAAGGCGCCTCAGCTCCTCGCGCAATTCAGCCTCGCTGGCTTCGATCGCCACGGTCGCGATCTCCAACCGTTCGCGACCATCTGCGAGACCATGCATCTCAACTTTTCGACCATTCGCTCCCGGCACTGCGGGGTAGAGGAGAACAAGACGCGGAGAACGATAGATCCGGGCATAGGCCATCATCTGATAGACATCGGCCTGGCTGACGCCGTTGGTCAGATTCTTCCACTTGGTATCGAGGATAATTTCAACCTCGCTGCCGCGTCGTACCAATATATCGGGCCGGGTTGAAAAACTGGTCCCGACCGTATCCTCGCCTTCTCGCCACGGACCAAGGCAGTAACGGAGGCCGCCCTGCGTCACGACATCCAGCCCGCTATCGGCGAGAGCCCGGCGGAGCTGGGCCGCCACATAAGCCTCGAACAGTTCGTTCATCGGAAAGAGCAGCGAAATGCCTTCAGGTTCGTGGCTCGCGGCATGGGTCTCCTGCCAACGCTGACCAAGGAGTAACCGGGCGAGTTCCAGCAAGGCGTTCCACCGCCGGCTCGAACGGTCGATGCGAACCTGCTTCCATGGCAGCGCGCCCGGCCTGACTGTTCGCACCTCGTCGAGCAAGAAGCGAAGTTCGGCGAGCTTGCGCTGAGTAGCCATCGATCGCGTGTGCCGCGATACGAATAGTACGCATGCCTTCATGATCTGCATTAGCGGTATGTCGACCGATAACGCGTCGAACCGGCAAGCGAGCCGATCGGGGCGAACCGCGTGGACGGTAAACTGTCGTACCGGGTCCAAGCGCCCCCGCAGTGCGCGTAGATCTTCGTCGAAGCTCTGATATTGCCTTGGCAACCCGTGCCGCACCTCGGCAAGCAGCCGATCGGCAAACAAGGTGATGAAGAGGTCGAGTAGGCTATCGGCGCGGTGAGACATCGCCGCCGCCTCACCTGTCGAAATATCCAGCCCAAGCGCGACATTGAGCATATGCATCAACCGGCCGCGGACGGTCGATGGCACATCGTCAGGAGTGGCCGGATCGACCTTGGGCAGGATTTCGAGACTGGCCCCACGCGCTGCGATGACGCCGACCATCTGGCGCGCTCGCAGGTGGCGATGATGGTCGCACAATATGTCGGTGCCATCGGTGCCGCCGAAGGGGTGTGCTCGTGCCGCGGCAAGGAGGGCATCGGCCTGGCCGCGCGTGAACCCGTCGCCTCCCACTGCGACACGGCCCCACTCGTGGACCGTGCGATGCGTCACTCGGAGATCTCTTCGGAGGCGGCATTGGCTGAAAGTGGAACCTTGCCGATCAATTGGTCATAGGCATCGGGCGCAAAATCGCGCCGGACGCTCCAGCTTTCGCGTTCCTCGCCTTCGCCGCCCGTCGGGTCGCGCAGCTTGCGGCAATCCAAAAAGGCGCCGCCCCGGCCGGGGCGTTCACCCAGCACAGCGGCGACGCGCGCCCAATCCTCGAAGAAATATTCCTGAAGCAATGGAATGACCTTGTCGCGCATCGTCGCGTCGATCGCGGCACGGTCACGGCTGCCGTCGCCGAGGAAAAAGGCATGGCCGATCCGGTGCTCGCGATCGACCAGATATTCGATGCGATCGTTGATCACCTCCAGCACCCGGCGCAGCGGCACACCCTCGACCGTTTCAGATAATAGCGATGCATCGGGGGCTAGCTCACGAAACAGGAAACGCCGCCGCAGCGCGGTGTCGAGCAGCGCGATCGAGCGATCGGCGGTGTTCATCGTGCCGAGGATGTGGAGGTTGGCGGGCACCGAGAATGGCTCGCGCGAATAGGGCAAGCGTAACTCGATCGCATTGGCTTCGCCGGTGCGCTTGTCCGGTTCGATCAGCGTGATGAGCTCGCCAAAAATCTTGGATATATTGCCGCGATTAATCTCGTCGATCACCAGCACATAGGGCTCCGGCTCGGGCGATCCGCCATCGGATTGCTGGCTGTTGATATAGGCTTCAAGGGCGGGAATGCTGACGTCGCTGCGCGTCATCAGATAAACTGACCGCATCGAAAAGCTTTTGGCATAGATGTCTTCGACCGCAGCGCCCGACTTGTCGATCCAAAGCCAGTTGACCTGGCGACGGTGCGAGTAAACCCCCGTGGGCCGCGGAACATATTCATAGTCGCCGATCACTTCGCCGATTGCACGAAACTTGGAGTTCCCCTTCGACACCACGACAAGATCGCCCTGTTTGATCCAGTTGCGGAAAATCATCGGACATTGCACACGGCCGGTCTGTGGCGTCGGTGCGGGGCGGCCGTTGTCGGGATATTCCCGGTCATCCGCCGCCGCCTCGGCTTGCCGCTGCCCGGCGAGCAATGCGACGAAACACGCCTTCTTCCGGGCTCAAAGAGAAGCCGGCGCTACCGTTTACGCCTTCTTCCGCCTCGGAATTGACCTGCGTCGGGCGCAAGCCCTCTATGAATTCCTCGTAGCTATAGTTCTGATGGAACGTAACGAAATCCACGCGCCGTGCTTCAACCAATTCATCGTAACGCGCCTTGAGTTCGGCGCGTCGCTGGGGGTCCCAGAGCAGCCCGTCGCCCTCGGCAAGTCGATCACAGAGCCGGACGGCTTCAGCGACCGTGGCATAGGTTTTGCCGGTGCCGGGTGGGCCGTAAAGGATCAGGTTGACGGCGGCCTGATGGTGATCGTCGAGCTCAGCATTCTCTTTCATTTCCGATAGGCCTTCCATCGCTTTGGCAATATCCGCGCGAAGGCGATAACTCACCAGTTTGTCCGCACCATATTTGAGATAGTTAGGCGTGCCTCCACCGAGTGGCCTGATACGAACGGGGAGCCGGTCCACCAGGATCGCTTTTACGATGCCGAGATCGGTTTCGATTTCCTGCGCTTCGCTGGCCTTATTGGACTGAGCTCCAACCGGTTTTGCGCGGTAGGCGACCACCCCTGTGGCGCGATTCTGTTGTTTCTCAGGTGCATAGGCCGTCCCGTCGGCATCGAAGAGCATTATTGGCGATTCTGCGACCCCGACAGCTTGGCCTTTCACGATCTCCAGCCCGAGCTTTTCGAGGTGCAGTCGGGCTTCTGTGCCGTTGCAATTCTTGCCGTCGAGAGGGGCACCCCCAGCCATGAACTGATGAGCCACGCCGAACACCGCCTTCGAGGGGTAGCGAGAGCCGTCACGGACGACCCAGTAGTCGATATCCTTCCCGAACCCATAGCTGTCGAGAAACGCGTCCAACCCCACGGCCCCACATTCGTC
This sequence comes from Sphingopyxis sp., assembly GCF_016793825.1. Lineage (GTDB taxonomy): Bacteria > Pseudomonadota > Alphaproteobacteria > Sphingomonadales > Sphingomonadaceae > Sphingopyxis. Next base: position 45,212 of record NZ_JAEULM010000036.1, on the reverse strand, counting down.
GATGGCTTTGTTCACTGCGTCCAGATCCGGCCGGGGTCGGCGCTTGTCGCCGGAATAGCGGCGATAATAATTTACCGTCGTGCGCAGGTTGCTGAGATCGCGGTACAGGTCGCTGGTCAGTGGCACCTTGGACGGGTTGGGTCTGTTCAGCGCCTTCTCGGTCGAGGAATAGCGCAGACTCTCCATGACGGAGTCCAGCTGATCCTCTTCGTAAAGCGCGTCCAAATCGCCATAGGCTTTCGCTAGTTGCCGTGCCTCGGAAAGCTTGGTGGCAACCGTATTCGAACTGTAATTCGCCTCCAGCCAGGCGCGGAACCCCGCTTCGTTCACGTCATTCCCCCCATTTTCGATCAGCCAGCCTTCGCCCGCCGTCCGCGCTTCTGCCTGGGCGCGGCGGCGCGCTCGGCGCGAATGCGATCGAGTAGGACGCTGGCGGGTTCGTCATTGGGGTCCTGCGGCACCAGTTCGCCACGGAACGCCCTGCCAAGGATCGACGCCTCCAGCCGGTCGATCAGCGCGCGGGCACGGGTGGCCTCGGCCTTCATGCGGTTTGCGCGGGCGAAGGCGGTGCGAAGCACAGCAACAAGCCCATTTTGAACCTCGGTTGATGGCGCGGGCAGTTCGAGTGCCAAAAATTTAGCTTGTGTGAGATTTAGGCCACTGTCGCTGATTCCCGTTTTCATGACTTCGATCCGCTCTAGCGCCTGCGGCGAATTCAACATGAACGTCAGAAAGGCAGGGTTCACGTGCTCCTTACAGCGCAGGCGGTACATTTTATCGGCAAGCATGAGCCGCGGTCTAGTGGTCTCCACGAGGCAAGTTACACCGCACCGGACCCGAGGTCCTGCCCGCGTCACAAGCACGTCTCCCGCCTTAACTTCGATAGACGGTCGCGGTGCGAGACCGGGAGGAAGAACTTTATTCTCGCCTGACCGGTAGGCGATTGCTTGGACTGCGGTCGTTTTCAGTACGGCCCATTCATCGCCAGTAGATGAAGGATAGTTCTCACATTTTGGGCTCCAGCCCTGATCAAGTGTCTCGATGAGGTCACCTAGGGCCAAGACGCGATGAGCAGCCGCTCGATCATAGGCTTCGCGTAAAGCGGCCAAGCGCAAGTTCGCCGCCAGCACCGACACCCTCTCCAGTTCCGCTCGCGCGCGGGCAAGCCGGGCGGTCAGCGCGTCCAGCTTCGCGACGATGCGGCGTTGTTCGGCTGCTGGAGGCAACTGAAACTCGAAAGAACCGACCTCCTCGGCGTTGACGCGTGGACGGTCGCCCTTGTCCAAAGACGCGGTGTACTCAAGAAACCGCGCGGACATCATCACACGTTTCAACATCGACGACAAAACGCCGGGATAAGGCGCAAACGGTAAAATCTCAGCCGATGCGCAGCCGTCGAATGACGCTTCGATAACCTTATTCAAATATGGCCTAAGGCGACCGTACAAGACATCGCCAGCGCGAAATTGCGCTACAGCGCTTCTGACGTCCGCAGCGCTTCCCACCGTAATCAATCGACTAGTCTGAGGTTCGATGTGCTCCAGGCCGACGAACGGAGTGGCCCCTAGTGTCGTAGGATTGGCTTTGTCTGACCGGACTGAGGTGACTTCTCCTATTGTCGTTTCGGCCCATCCCTCCGGCAACATCACTGTGCCGTCTCCTCGACAGCAGCGTCGCTATCTTCGCCGCCCAATTCGCCCACCAACGCCTCGATCTCCTCCAGCGCCAGCTTCAGATGCCCTTCGATCGCCGACGCGATCTCCTCGGGGGTGTCGAGCCCGTCCTCGGCTTCGTCGCTCGTGTCCTTGAGCCAACGGATATTCAGATTGTCGCCGTTCGCTGCGATCTCTTGGCGTGTGAAGCTGCGGAAGCGGCCCTCTTCGCCCTCGTCCCCGCGGCCCGCGCCGCCCAGCGGATCGCCGCCGAAGGCTTGGACGAAGGCGTCAAAATCGGCGCGCTTCAGCGGGTTGGTCTTGCCATAGGCGGGCGCGCCCGACCGCATGTCGTAGATCCATACTGCTTCGGTTGCATCTTGCACAGGCGCCTCCTCGGCGGCGCGGGTGAAGAAAAGGACGTTGGTCTTGACCCCCTGCGCATAGAAGATGCCGGTCGGCAGGCGCAGGATCGTGTGGAGGTTGCACCAGCTCATCAGCCGCTGCCGCAGAAGCTTGCCGCGCCCGTCGTCGAACAGCACATTGTCGGGTACCACGACCGCGGCGCGGCCGCCGGGCTTTAGCGCGCGTATGACATGCTCGACAAACGGCAGCTGGTAGGAGGAGACGCGGTCGGTGATCGTCAGATCATCGCGCGTCGGCGGCCCGCCCGCAGGACCGAAAGGCGGGTTGGTCAGGATCAGGTCGGCATTTTTGAACCGCGCCTCGCTGCCCTTAGGCGACAGCGTGTCGCCGAGGTCGAGATGGTCGGGGTCGATCTTGTGCAGATGCAGGTTCATCAACAGCAGGCGGAAGGTATCGGGCACATTCTCGATGCCGCGGATCGCCTCGCCCAACTGAAATTTCTGAAGCCGTTCGGACAGCTCGAAATAATCGTCGGTCTTTGCGCGCATATGCTGGTCGGCGGCGATTAGGAAGCCGCCAGTGCCGGCAGCGGGATCCTGGATCACTTCGCCCGGCTGCGGCTGCATCAGATCGACCATCACCTCGATCAGCACGCGCGGAGTGAAATATTGACCGGCGCCGCGCTTGGTCTCTTCGGCCATCTTCTGGAGCAGGCCTTCATAGGCGTCGCCGAAGGCGTCGCGCTCGGCGGTGAACCAGTGGAGGCCGTCGATCGCGTCGATCAGCTTGCGCAGCGTCGCGGGTTCGCGAACGACGGTCGTGGCATTCTGGAAGATCGCGACGACCGAACGGTCGCCGACCTTCGCCGGATCGCCGAGGTCGAGCAAGGCGCGCTTGTAGACGTTCAGCACCTCGGCCTCGTTCGCCGCGGTGATCGCGCGCCAGCGATAGCGCTCAGGAATGCGACTTTCGTCCTTCTGCTCGGACGCCATTTTCAGGAACAGCAGGTAGGTCAGCTCGGTGACGTACTGCTGATAGGTGATACCATCCTTGCGCAGCAGTGCGCACAGGCGCCACAGCTTGTTCACGAGATCGCTAGCGGGATTCAACTTGTCACTCCTTATGCGGCGGCGCCGCTATCCCAGATCGCGGCGTTCAGGTCCATCAGCACCTCGCCAAGTTTATGGTCGAATTCCTTGTCGATAACGGGGAAGCCGCCATTCTGGGCGAAGAGCGGATCGGACAACAGCGCCGGATCGCCGACCGGCTGATCCTTCAGCGCGCGGCCGATACGCTGTAGCCAGCGGCGCTGGCCCTGCGTCCAGTCGCGACTGGCGAGGATCGCCTGTACGCCATTCTCGACCCGCGTCTCATAGGGCACCAACGGGTCGCCGAGGGCGGCCTGACGGACGAAGCCGATGATATGCGCCGCGATGTCGGCGTTGCGTGCGGTGCCATAGGCGCGGCGCAGGCGTGCCTCCGAATAACCTTCGGCGTCGAGCAGCAACGCGATTTCCTTGAGCTCGGCGCGCGTCAGGTCGCGCGGGCGCTGCGTCGCGGCGACCAGCGCCGGCACCGCATTCATATTGGCGCGAATGAACGCCTCGAAGCCCGAGATATAGTCAGCGGGCGAAGCCTTCTCGCCATAATCATCCTCGACCGACACCAGTTCGTCCTCATGCTCGGACACGAACATGCCGTCACCCTTGTGCCGGTTCGGCGTGTCGAGCAGTATCGCGAGCGACGGATGTCGGCGGAACAGGTCGAGCGTTTCCGCGGGGGCGGCATCTTTCAGCCGGTCGGGTAATGCGGACAGATCGCCCAGCACCTGCGCCATCGCCTCGCGCTTCTCCTCATCCAGCCGCTTCAGCCGTTGGCGCAGTTTGACGACGATCTGGTCACGGACGAGGGCTCGGTCCGCGTCGGTCGGCGCGCGATCGAGGTCACGCACCAGGTCGGCAAAGCTCAACGCGGGGTCGACAACGACCGGGCGCATATCGGTGAAGTCCTGCAAATTCGCGTAGATATCGACGGCGTCAAAGATACGGAAATAGGCCTTGCCGATTTCGTCGCAGCGGCGTGTCGCGCGACCGATCATCTGGTCATAGAGGATGCGGCTGTTCACGCGGCGAACGAAGACCAGGTTGGTGATCGACGGCACGTCGATGCCGGTGGTCAGCAGGTCGACCGTCACGACATATTTGGGCCGCGGGTCGTTCTTGAACGCCTTGATCGCATCGAGCGGCTTGTCGACGCTTCCCGTGATCTTCTGGACCATGTCATGCGGCTGCGGCCCATATTCCTCTTCTAGCGCCTCGCGCAGCGCCTTGACGAGGATATCGGCATGATCGTCGCGCGCGGCGAAGAGCAGGGTCTTGCCCGGCTGGTCGGGCGGGCATTCGGCCGCGACTGCTTGCGCCACCGCCTTGTTGAACGCCTCGGTGTAAACTTTCTTGTTGAAGTCGGCGACTTCGAAATCGACCTGATCCTCCAGGTTGAACAGATCGAGTTGTCCAGTTCTTGGATCGACAATCGAAACCTCTTCGCCTGGTTCAAAGACGATGCCGGTCTGGCTGAGCGCGGTGGTGATGCGGCGCGGGGGGCGGTGGTCGATCAGATAACCGTCGATTACCGCCTGGCGATAGCCATAGGAAAAGACGGGCCGCCCGAAAATTTCGCGTGTGTGGAGCGCCGGGGTCGCGGTCAGCGCGACCGTCGTCGCGTCGAAATAATCGAGCACGCGGCGATAGGCCGAGAGATAATCGTCGAGGGTGCGAAACTCCAGATCGTCCTCGCGCAGCTCGGCGTCGAGCGTATAGCCGCGGTGCGCCTCGTCGACGATGATGAGGTCATAGGTGCCCGGCGTCGGCCGCTCGCCGTCGCCCTCGTCGAACAGCCGGCGGACCATCGCCTGCACGGTCGCGACCTGCACCCGTGTCGTCGCTTCGGGAAATTTAGTCGCAAGGTCGGCGACGGGGAAGACCTGGTCGAACTTCAGAAAGCCCGAGGTGTCGGTGGTCGACATCGCGTCGAGCGTCTGGCGGCCGAGTGCATTGCGATCGACGAGGAAAAGGATACGCCGGAATCGTTTCGCGCGGAGCAGTTCGTACATCAGCGCAATGGCAAGCCGTGTCTTGCCGGTGCCGGTCGCCATTGCGAGCAGGATCGCGCGTTGACCCTGATCGATCGCGCCGGTTACCGCCTCGACGGCATGCTCCTGATAGGGCCGCAAACCAGAGACACCGACTTCGCGTTCTGCCACTGCGGTGAGCGGCTCCCCGACCTTCTGCTCCAGCCGCTCGACCAGATCGCGGGGGGAAAACCATTCGGCAAGCGCCCGCGGCGCTTCTTTGGTGCGCGCGTTCCAGAACCAGATCCCGGATTTGATGGCTAGCTGCTTTACGTAGGGGCGCCCGTTAGTCGCAAAGACGAAGGGCACGCGGAACCGCTGGTCGCCATCGAGCCATGGTCCGCCAGTTGGGACGGCGTCGATATCAAGCGCGATATCGCGGGCGTAGCGTTGCGCCTGGCTCAATCGGCCTGGCACGTCGGTCGCCCCCCGCTTCGCTTCGATTACGCCAACGCAAGAACCGTCCACAAAAAGCGCGTAGTCGGCGGGACCGCTCTTTGTTGGCCATTCTGCGATCGCCATGTTGCGACCAAACTCCGGTCGAGCGCCACGCGCATATCGGATAAGCGCGCTGTCGACTTCCCAGCCCGCATTGCGAAGCTGCTCGTCGATCAGCACCCGCGTCGATTTCTCGTCCAGCTCGATCGAATCGGCCGCCGTTGCGGCCATCGATGCGAGCAGGTCGAGTTGCACGGGTGCCGCCGCCTCGGCCTGCTTCTGTATAGCCGAAAGTTCTTGCTCGGCGGCGGCCGCTTTGGCTTCGGTCTCCGCCGCGTAGGCTTCCCAGAAGACGCGTTCCTTCTCGCGCTGATCGGCATTCTCCATCGCCTCGCGCCGCGCCGCCTCGGCGTCGCTCGCTGCAAGGCGCGCTTCCGCCTCTGCATCGCGACTCGCTTTGACCTGCGCCCGCAACTCAGCGAGTTCGATTTGCAATTCTTCGGAGATGTCTTGAGACGATGCGGGCGGAACAAATGGCCCCGCACGGAAGCCTGGCTGATTGTTGTAGGCCTGATGAAACCATATGGCGAGATTGCGGGCCAGTTTCAGCGCCCCGAGGGCTTCGCTGGGCGTGCCCGCATCGTCATGCACTGCCTTGTTGCCCTGCCGTCGGAGCAAATGGAAAATGTCGCCGATCTGCTGAGGCATGAGCGATCGCCTCCGCAATTGTGAAAGTACCTCGTCAAACGAGGGCGACCCCGGCGGCAATAGTGCATGTGTTGCCGCTATTTCTTTCGCCATCGCCTCTGCGAAGGATCGAAGTTTCGTCAGCGCCGCAGGGGCGTCATCAAAGACGTAACGCTCAGCAAGCCTGGCAAGACGAAATAGGCGATCGTCAGCGGCCTCTAGAAAGGCAAAGTTCGAAGATCCCCCCTCAGTCACCAAGGCATATTAGCTGCTCCAGTGTTTCGCTCAAGTTAGCAATCACTGTACGCTCCGGCAAAGCGTGAAATCGCTGCCGATGCTGAAATTGCACCTCGATCCCGCGCGCCCAGTCAGTTTTTACAGGGGTTCAGTAAGTCATTGAAATCGCTAGGGTGGGTTCTGGCGCTTTTTACAGCGAAAGCCGCAGAAATCCTCGCAGAATTTCAGCTTGGGAAGCTTCTGCTCTGCCATTGAGCTACACCCGCGTGCCGGTTTTTGGCCTTTGCCGCGTCCGGCGTCGGCGGTCAATCCTTCGCGGGGCCGGATGCTCCCACAAAAAGCAGCTTGTGGCGGGGGCCAAGGCGCAATAGCGGCTTGGGCACCAAGAAGGGGAGAGATGCCGGTGTTCGAGACGCTCAGCCTCGCCAGCCTGCCCGCCGCCGACGAAGCGATCCGGCCGGCGATTCGTGCCATCGCCGCCGAGGCCGCGGCGGCTGCCGGCACCGCCCAGCGTGCGCGTTCCTGGCAGGGTTATGACGCGGCCTTCAGTCGCCGGCTGGGCGAGGCGGGCTTTCTCGGGCTGACGCTCCCCAGGCGCTATGGCGGGCATGAACGCGGACCCTTCGCGCGCTTTGTCGTCGTCGAGGAATTGCTGGCGGTCGGCGCGCCGGTTGCCGCACACTGGATCGCCGACCGGCAGAGCGCGCCGCTGATCCTCAATTTCGGCGACGAGGCGCAGCGCGACCATTATCTGCCGCGGATCGCGCGCGGCGAGATTTTCTTCTGCATCGGGATGAGCGAGCCGGGATCGGGGTCCGACCTTGCGAGCGTACGCACGCGCGCGGTGCGCACCGCAACCGGCTGGCGCGTCAACGGACAAAAGATCTGGACGTCGGGCGCGGCGCACTGCGACTATATGATCGCATTGCTCCGCACGTCTGGCAGCCCGGAGGATCGGCATGCCGGCCTGTCGCAACTCATCATCGATCTGAAAGCGCCGGGCGTCACGATTCGCCCGATCCGCGATCTGTCGGGAGATGCGCATTTCGCCGAGGTGTTCTTCGAGGATGTCGACCTTCCCGACGGGGCGCTGATCGGCAACGAAGGCGAAGGCTGGAAACAGGTCACCGCCGAACTCGCCTTCGAACGCAGCGGGCCGGAGCGTATCTATTCGAGCGTGGTGCTCCTCGACGCCTGGATCCGGCATCTGCAAGGCATCGGTCGACAGGATGCCGCAACGCTCGCGCTCGTCGGCGACTTCACCGCGCGGCTGGGCGTCTTGCGGGCCATGTCGATTGCATGCACGGCTCGCCTTGCGGCGGGCGAAAGCCCGGTGACCGAGGCCTCATTGGTCAAGGACCTCGGTACCGCCTTCGAACAGCAGTTGCCGGCCCTGATCGGCGACGATCTTGCGGCGCATCCCGACGAAGCCATCGATACCGAACTGTACCGCACGCTGCTTTATGTCACTCATGTGGCACCCAGCTTCTCGTTGCGTGGCGGGACGCGCGAAATCCTGCGCGGGATCATCGCGCGCGGGATGGGATTACGGTGAAGGGGCCGGCGCGATGAACGAATTTCTCGAACCCTTCGAACGGATGATCGCAGACCTCTCGCCGCCCGCGACGGTGCGCGCGATCGAGGCGGGCGAAAGCGCCGATGCCTTGTGGAACGGCATCGCCGGATCGGGCTTCCTCGATGCGCTGGTGCCGGAGGATCGCGGCGGCGCGGGTTTGCCGCTCGCCGAGGTTTGCGCTCTGTGGCAGGCGCTCGGCCGCCATGCGGTGCCGTTGCCGGTTGGCGAGACGATGATCGCGCGCGCGCTGCTCCCCGACGCGCCGGAAGGGCCGATCGCGCTGGCGACCGTGGGCGCGGCAGGGGAAACCATCGTTCCCTTCGGCCGCGTCGCGCGCGATATCCTCCTCGAAACGCCGCGCGGGCTGCATCGGATCACGGCCGACGGCGAACCGATCGGCGCGTTTGGCAGCACGGCGCTTCGCGTGCGCGCCGATCCGGGCGATGCGACTGTCCCGGCGCCTGCGGGCGGCCTGCGCGCGATTGCGGCGATCCTGCGGGCCGCCTTGATCGCGGGCGCCGCCGACCGCTTGACCGCCATGACCGCCGTCTACGCCAACGAGCGCATCCAGTTCGGCAAGCCGATCGGCAAGCAGCAGGCGCTTCAACAACAGATGGCGGTGATGGCCGAGGATATGGTCGCTTGCCGCATCGCTTCGCAGATCGGCTGCGCAGGGGGGCTGCCACCCGGTCTCGCCGCCGCGGCGACGGCCAAGTCGATCGCGAGCAGCGCCGCTGCCCGTCTCGCCGCAACCGCGCATGCGGTTCACGGTGCGATCGGGATCAGCGAGGAGTTCGACCTCCAGCTCTACACGCGCCGCCTCCACGAATGGCGCCTCGCCGACGGGTCCGAGACATACTGGAACCGCCTGCTAGGCGCCGCGCGACTGGCCGATGACGGCGGGTCGGTCGATTATGTCCGGGCGGCCGTCTGACCGAAGCATGTCACCGGGCGGATTCGAGGATGGTTTCCATCGCGACGAAGGTCGATGTACTCGCGACATGCGGCAAGCTTGAGATCTTCTCTCCCAGCACGATGCGATAACGGCGGATATCGGGCGTGCGGACTTTCAGCAGATAGTCAAAGCTGCTGGCGATCATGTGGCACTCCTCGACCTCCGGGATCTGCCGTACCGCCGTGTTGAACCGGCGCAGCGCCTCCTCGCGCGTGTCGGACAATTTCACCTCGGTGAAGGCGACATGGTCGAGGCCGACCTTGGCCGGATCGACGATCGCGCGAAATCCGGTGATCAACCCGCTGTCGACCAGACGTTTCACCCGCTGCTGACACGGTGTCTTCGACAGCCCGACCCGCTGCGCGAGATCGGTATAGGTGATGCGTCCGTCGCGCCCCAGGATCGTCAGGATCTTGCGATCGAACTCATCCAGATCGACTGAGGAAATGCCATTTTTCATACAATCTACCTAATATTCTCCAAAAATTTGGTCAAATCATATATTCAGATCATCAAATGAGGTCGGATCGACTTCTGTGTATATGCTAAAGGCCGTGGCATGACCCAGCCCACCGACCGCGCCGCCCTTCGCGCCCTCGCCCGCCGTCCCGAAACCGACATCGTCGCCGACCTGCGCGCCGAGCTGGCCCGCTCGCCCGCCAGTGTCGTCGCGACCACCCAGCGCGGCCTCGCGCTCATCCGCAAGGCAAAGGCAGAGGGCGACCGGGAAACGCTCGTCGCGCAATTGATGAATCGCTACCGCCTTTCGACCGAGGAAGGCGTCGTGTTGATGTGTCTGGCCGAAGCGCTGCTCCGGGTTCCCGACAGCGCAACCGCCAACGCGCTGATCCGCGACAAGATCGCGGGCCGTCACTGGAACGATGGCGAGGATGAAGACAGCCCGCTGATCGTCGCGCTCTCGGCCCGCGGGCTGTCGCTCGGGTCGGCGACGCTGATGCTCGGCGCGATGGGCAGCAAGGCGAACCCGTTGTCGCTGCTCAAATCGATGATCCGTCGTTCGGGCGAACCGGTGATCCGTCAGGCGGCGCTCGCGGCGATGAAGCTGCTCGGCCAGCAGTTCGTGATGGGCGAGACGATCGATGCCGCGGTCAAGCGCGCCGACAAGGACAAGTCTGAACTGGCCAGCTTCGACATGCTCGGCGAAGCAGCGCGCACCGCCGCCGACGCGCGGCGCTATTTCGACAGCTATGCCAAGGCCATCGAGCGAATCGGAAAGAGCGCGAAACCCGGCGACCCGCACGCAAATCACGGCATCTCGATCAAGCTGTCCGCGCTTCATCCGCGCTATGAATATTTTCAGGACGCGCGCGTTCGGCAGGAACTGGTCCCCGGCGTCATCGAACTTGCCCGCGCCGCGCGCGACGTCAACATCCCGCTGATGATCGATGCCGAGGAAAGCGACCGGCTCGAACCGCATATGGACGTGTTCGCGGCGTTGATCGAGGCCGGGATCGCGGATGGCTGGACCGGGCTCGGTATCGTCATCCAGGCCTATCAGAAGCGCGCGCCGGAAGTGATCCGCTGGGTCGCGGCGCAGGCGCGGGCGCGGGGCGTCAAGCTGTCGATGCGTCTCGTCAAGGGCGCTTATTGGGATACCGAGATCAAGCGCGGACAGACCATGGGCCTCGGCGACTTCCCGGTCTTCGCCGCAAAGAACCACACCGATCTCAACTATATGCACTGCACGCAGATCCTTCGCGACAGTCAGGATTGCATCTTCCCCGCATTCGCGAGCCACAATGCGATGACGCTCGCCTTCGTGACCGAGCTGTTTGCGGGCGCCGACTATGAACTGCAGCGGCTGCATGGCATGGGCGAGGGCGCGCATGACGCGATCATGGCGCTCTATCCGCCGCCACGGCCGGTCCGCGTCTATGCGCCGGTCGGTACGCACCGCGACCTTCTCGCCTATCTTGTCCGCCGCTTGCTCGAAAATGGCGCGAACTCCAGCTTCGTGCATCAATTCTCCGACCCCGACGTCACTCCCGAACAGCTTGCGGTCGATCCGCGCAGCATCGCGAGCACGCCGTCGACGATCGCGACGGGTCTGGGCCTCTTCGACCCCGTGCGCCGCAATTCGCGCGGCTACGACCTTGGTGAACCGGGCGTGCCCGAAGCGCTGACCGCGGCGATCGGTAAGGCGCGGCGCGGCGATCTCGTTGCCGCGCCGATCATCGGCGGCCGGACGCAGGGCGGGGTGACGGGGCCGGTCCTCAATCCCGCGACGGGAGCCATCGTGGGTCAGGTGATCGAGGCCGACCGCGCGCAGGTCGAAGCCGCCGTCACCGCGGCACGCAAGGCGCAGAGCGACTGGAGCCTCGCGGGCGGCGCCTTTCGGGCGGACCGTCTCGAACGCGCAGCCGACTTGCTGGAGGAGCGCGACGCGCTCTTTCTGGGACTCGCCATGGACGAAGCGGGCAAGACGTTGCTCGACGCCATCGCCGAAGTGCGCGAGGCGGTCGATTTCCTCCGCTATTATGCGGCGCAGGCGCGCGCCGACTTCACCTATCCGGTCGCGCTTCCCGGCCCGACCGGCGAACGCAACGAACTGATCCTGGAAGGCAAGGGCGTCTTCGTTTGCATCAGCCCGTGGAACTTCCCGCTCGCGATCTTCCTGGGGCAGGTCTCGGCTGCGCTCGCTGCCGGCAATGCCGTGCTGGCCAAGCCCGCCGAACAGACCCCGCTGATCGCACACGCCGCGGTCGAATTGCTGCTCGAAGCGGGCGTGCCCGCCGATGTCCTCGCCTATCTCCCCGGTCGCGGCGAGACGGTCGGTGCTGCTTTGACGAGTCACAATGACATCATCGGCGTCGCCTTCACCGGCTCGACGGAGGTCGCGCGGATGATCAATCGCAGCCTCGCCGGGCGCGACGGCCCGATCGCGACGCTGATCGCTGAAACCGGCGGCGCGAACGCAATGATCGTCGATTCGACGGCGCTGCCCGAACAGGTCGCGCGCGATGCCGTTGGCTCGGCCTTCCAGTCAGCGGGACAACGTTGCTCGGCGCTGCGCCTGCTCTGCGTGCAGGAGGATGTGGCGGACACGATGATCGAGATGGTTGCAGGCGCGATGGCCGAACTCAACGTCGGCGATCCCGCGATTCTCGCGATCGACGTCGGCCCGATCATCGACGACGAGGCGCAGGCGAATATCGCCGCCTATGTGGCGGAAGCGCGTGCGGCGGGCCGGGTCATTGCCGAGGCGGGCCGGACGAACTTGCCTGCCGGCGGTCATTTCGTGCCGCCGGTCGTGATCCGGCTCGATGATGTCACCGACCTCAAGCGGGAAATCTTCGGCCCCGTGCTCCATGTCGCGACGTGGAAGGGCGGCGAACTCGATGCACTGATCGATGCGATCAATGCCTCGGGCTATGGCCTGACGCTCGGCGTCCACACACGGATCGACGGCGTCGCGGCGCATATCGCGGCGCGGGCGGAGGTCGGCAACGTCTATGTGAACCGCAATCAGATCGGCGCGATCGTCGGCTCGCAACCCTTCGGCGGGCGCGGCCTGTCGGGGACCGGTCCGAAAGCCGGCGGCCCGCACTATCTGCACCGCTTTGCCGAGGAAAAGTCGATCTCGACCGACATCACCGCGGCGGGCGGCAATGCGGCGTTGATGGCCGGCTAGGGTCCCGATCCTAGTCGACGGGTCGGATCGCCATCGCGACGTCGCGGGCGAAGCGCATCTTGCCCGCGACCCCTCCGCCCTTGCCGGGATCGTCATAGGTATAGACCGCCAGCACCTTGTTCCCGACACTGGTCAGGCAGCCGCCGAGAATGATCGGATAGACGACCCCGCCGCCATTCACGTTGAGCGTGCCGCCCAGATAGGCGCAGTCCTGGTCGCTTCCGCGTGGCGCCAGGTCGCCGGCGATCTCCATCGGCGTCTCCAGGACGTCGGAGAGGCCCTTGGCGGCCCGGTCGGTGGCCGCGTTGCTCGCTACGCCCGTCTGCCAATCCGCCTTGCCGAACTCGGCGTTGATGGCGCGCAGGAATTCAGGACGACTGATCATTGTGGTCAGCGCCGTCCGCGGCGACTTGATCAGCATATAGTCGTTGCCGGGCCCTTCGGCCCGCCCCGCCTGGTCGCAGCGGATCAGCGTCGCGAGCGTGATATTGTCGCGATCGCCTCTCGCCAGCGTGTCGGCGATCAGCTTGTCGCTGTTCACCGGTTCGCAATAGCCCGCCGGCATCGGCGCCGTCAGCGTGACATCGTTGATCGTGAACGTGACCCTGTCGGCGGCCTGCGCGGCCGTCGACAGCAGCGACGCGGCGGCGATCGCCGCAAAAGCCCAATTTTTCATAAACCCACCCCTTATGCTCCCGGCACGCCTAGCAGCTGTGCCTGCGCTTTCAATCGTCCCGTCGCGTCCGGGTTCGCGGCAATGCCGTCGCGGAGCGCTTGTGCGGCCTTCGCCGTTTCGCCCAGCGTCATGCGGCTGCGCATCAGCATGATCCAGCGGTCGACGTTCTTGGGATCGGCTTTGAGCTTGGCTTCCAGTCCGCTCACCATGCCCTCGATCATCGCGTCCTGCTGGCCCTTGGGAAGCTGCGATGCCGCCTCCATATCCGCGCGGCTGGGTCCCGGGATCGCCCGCGCCGCGACCGGCATCTCTTCGGCCTTCAGCGGCCGTGCCTGCGTGTTCATCAGCCGCGCCGCGACGTCGATCTTGTGGATCGCCCCGACCTGCTCGATCGTGCGGCGAAGGTCGGCTTCCCAAGGGGCGCCCTGCGGGGTTTCGGCCAGCAGCGCGAACCAGTCCTCGATCGCGCCCTTGTGATCGCCGGCCACGTCTTTTTTCACGGCCATGAAATATCGCGCGCGCGGATCTTTCGCGTCGAGCGCGATCGCCTTTTCGAACGCCACCAGCGCATTGGCCGGCAACGGGTCGCGCTTGCTGGAATAAACCCGGACTTCGCCCAGCGCCGACCAGAGCCCGGCCGAATCGGGCGAAAGCGCGACGGCCTTTTCATAAGCCGTCGCCGCGCCCGGATAATCTTCCATGTCGAATCGCGCCGCACCCAGCGCGGTCCACGCTTCGGCGCTGTTCGGCTCGGCCTTCACGCGCGCCTCCAGCGCGGCCAGCTGGCCATCGGGTGCAGCAGGTGATTCGGAGAGCGTGGCCGCCGCCGAATCGGCGGAATCGCGCCAGGTTGTATAGCCGATCGCGGCGGCCAGCAGCACAAACGCCGCGATCAATATCGCCCGGTTCGTGGGCGTCATCCCGCTGCCCATCTTCTTGCTCTCGTTCATCTTTGTCCCCTTTGTGCGATGCACCAAAAAACATGGGCGTCGCGTGCTGGCGTCTTGCCTTTGCCTCGCGATGGTGTAGCCTTTGACCCGCGAGGTCGGTCAACGACAAAATCGTCAGTGGGGTCGCACCGATTTTCCCAGACAACAGGGGAGGGGTGCAGTGGCAGTATCGGATCACGTCGATTTTTCGACGTTCATGGAAGGCGTAAAACGGCGCAATCCGGGGCAACCCGAGTTCGTCCAGGCGGTGCAGGAAGTGTCGGAGGACATTTTCGACTTCATCGCCGACAAGGAACAATATCACGCGCAGCAGATCCTGCGGCGTATTGCAGAGCCTGACCGGGTCGTGTCTTTCCGCGTGTGCTGGGAGGACGACAACGGCAATATTCGCGTGCAGCGGGGCTGGCGCGTACAGAACAACAACGCCATCGGGCCGTACAAGGGCGGGATTCGCTTCCACCCCAGCGTGACCGAAAGCGTCCTCAAGTTTCTGGCCTTCGAACAGACGTTCAAGAACGCGCTGACCGGCTTGCCGATGGGCGGCGGCAAGGGCGGGTCGAACTTCAACCCGAAGGGCAAGAGCGTGCGCGAGATCATGCGCTTCTGCCAAAGCTTCATGACCGAGCTGTACCGCCATATCGGCGCCGACATCGACGTGCCTGCGGGTGACATCGGCGTGGGCGGGCGCGAAATCGGCTTCATGTTCGGCCAGTACAAACGCATCACCAATGAATTTACCGGCGTGCTGACCGGAAAAGGCCTCGAATGGGGCGGCTCGCTGATCCGTACCGAGGCGACAGGCTATGGTGCGGTCTATTTCCTCGCCAACATGCTGGCGGCGAAGGGGCAGGATCTGGTCGGCAAGACGGCCGTCATCTCGGGTTCGGGCAATGTCGCGACGCATGCCGCGGAAAAGATCGTCCAGCTTGGCGGCAAGGTGCTGACCTTGTCCGATTCGGGCGGCTTCATCCACGATCCCGACGGCATCACGCAGGAAAAGATCGACTGGGTGAAGGCGCACAAGACGCATCGTCGCGGCCGGATCGAGGAATATTGCGACGAGTTCAAGGGGGCGAGCTTCACCGCCGGCAAGACGCCGTGGGGTGTGAAGTGCGATGTCGCGCTGCCGTGCGCGACGCAGAACGAACTGCTGGGCGACGATGCAAAGGCGCTGGTTGCCAACGGCTGCATCGCGGTCAGCGAAGGCGCCAACATGCCGACCAACCTCGACGGCGTGCATGTCTTCAAGGATGCGAAGATCATGTTCGCGCCGGGCAAGGCGGCCAATGCCGGCGGCGTGGCGGTGTCGGGCCTCGAAATGAGCCAGAACAGCGGACGGCGGAGCTGGAACGAAAGTGAATTGCAGCAGATGTTGAAAGACATCATGGATGGCATTCACACGAGCTGCCTGACCTATGGCGACCAGGGGAATGGCTATATCGATTATGTGAAGGGCGCGAACATCGGCGGCTTCAAGAAAGTCGCAGACGCGATGCTGGCGTTCGGGGTGGTGTGATTACGGTCTAGGCGCAAAAGCGCCAGGCGGGAAAAGGGGACACGCAGGATGACGACCGACGCGATAGTGAAGCGCGGCGAGCGACCGCGGGCGGCCATGGTGGCGTTCGCGCTGCTCCTGCTCGCGCTCGTGATCGCCGCGGTCGTCGCCGCCCCGCCCGCCCGGTCGCAGGGCGGCGAGGCGGGCCGCTACACCGGGGTCGCGTCCTGCGCCGGTTCGACGTGTCACGGCCGGATGGAAGGCGATGGCATCGTCGTCCGCCAGGACGAGCTGATGAAATGGCAAGAGCCGTCGAGCGCCGGCGGCGCACACAGCCGCGCCTGGGCCGTGCTCAGCAACAGCCGCAGCCAGTTCATCGCGCGCAACCTGGGAATCGGTGACCCGTCGAAGGCGTCGATGTGTCTCGGCTGCCACAGCACCGCGGGGGCCAGCCGCGGCGCGGTGCCGGTCGATGACGGGGTCGGGTGCGAATCGTGCCACGGACCCGCCGGCGGATGGATTTCCAGCCATTATGCGGGCGTCGGCACCAACGCGGACCCCGATCGCGAAATGCGCGACAAACATCTCTCGAACCTCCGCGCCGGGCTCTGGAAGCTCGAGGATCCCGTCGTGCGTGCCGGAGTTTGCGTCGATTGCCATTTCGGATCGAAGGGCGAAGGGCAGTTCGTCACGCATCGCATCATGGCCGCGGGCCACCCGCGCATTTCCTTCGAACTCGACCTGTTTTCGTCGCTGCAGGCGCATCATCACGAGGATGCGGACTATGGCTGGCGCAAGTTCGGATCGGGCGGGGCGCGCACCGACCATGTCCAGATGTGGGCGGTGGGGCAGGCGGTCGCGCTCGAACGCAGCCTCGACCTTTTCCAGTCGAAGCGCGGGACCGAGGGGATGTTCCCCGAATTCTTCTTCCTCGATTGCCATAGCTGCCACCGCCGCATCTTCGATCAGGCGAAGCCGCTGCGCACCGGCGTCGACAATCCGGGCCGCGCGATGGCGGGGGGCGAGAAATGGCCCGAAGGTATTCCGCCCTATAATGACGAAAATCTGATCATGCTGTCGGCCGCCGCTCGCCTCGCCTCGCCGGCGCTGGCCGAACAGCTTGCCGCCCGCACCGCCGCCTTCCACCGTGCGATGACGATCGACCGGCCGAGTGCGGTTGCCGCCGCGGCGAAGCTGGCGGAAACGGTGTCGGCGCTGAAGGGCGCGTTCGCGGCCCGCAGTTTTTCGGGGGCCGATGCGTTCGCGCTGGTCGATGCGATCTCGACGCCCGCGATCAACGATCGCCTCACCGACTATGCGGGCTCGCAGCAGGCGGTCATGGGGGTCGATACCTTGCTCAATTCGATGGTTTCGTCGGGACGGGTCACCGTGGGCGCCGCGGCGGGCATTCGCGCCGACATCGACCGCGCCTATGCCGCGGTCAAGGACCCCAACGCCTACAAGCCCACCGATTTCCAGGCCGCGCTGGGCAGCGCGGTGCGCTCGATTCGGGCGCTGCGGTAAGATCATGCAAAGCAAAACCCATCTTTTCCGCTCGGCGGCCTTTGCCGCGATCGGTTCGCTGCTCCTCGCGTCCTGTGGCGGAGGCGGGGGCGGGACACCGACCCCGGCGCCCACGCCGACCCCGACGCCAACCCCCACCCCCACGACCGTCTATACGGCGCCCGCCGCGGAATCGCTGAGCGTGGGCGAGGTTCAGACGGTCCTCGCCAACGCGATTTCGGAAGCGCAGGCGCGCGGGCTGCCTTCGGTGATCGCGGTGACCGACCGGGTCGGCAACGTCCTGGCGGTGTTCCGCATGAACGGCGCGCGCGCGACCGCGACGACCGCCGCGGCGCCGAACGGCGCCAACATGGACGCGCAGAACGTCACTTTCCCGGCAGAGGGCGGCGCCATCGCGAAAGCCATCACCGGCGCCTATCTGTCCAGCGGCGGCAACGCCTTTTCGACCCGCACGGCAAGCCAGATCGTCCAGGAGCATTTCCCGCCGGCGCCGACGACCGTCGGGCTGGAAAGCGGCCCGCTCTATGGCGTGCAGTTCAGCCAGCTTCCGTGCAGCGACTTTTCCTCGCGGTTCGGCGCGGCGGGCAATGCGGCGCTGATCGGGCCAAAACGCTCTCCGCTGGGGCTCGCGGCCGATGCCGGCGGACTGCCGCTTTACAAGAATGGCGTCCTCGTCGGCGGCATCGGCGTGATGGGCGACGGCGTCTATGGCCTCGATACCAATATCCTCGATGTCGAGAATGATCCGGAGGAATTCATCGCGCTCGCGGGCACGCGCGGGTTCGAGGCGCCGTCCAGCATCACCGCCGACAAGATCAGCGTCGACGGGACGACGCTGCGCTTTTCCGACGCGACCTTCGCGGGGGTCATGAGCGGCGGCGGGGCAAGTTTTGCCAGCCTCAACGGCGTTGCGGGCAATCTGGTCGCGGTGACGGGATACGCCAGCGCGGCCGTTACCGCCGGTGTCGCCTACGGGACCGAGGCATCGGGGGTGCGCCCCGCGACCCCTGCCGAATTCTCGAACCGCGATGCCTTCATCTTCACCGACGGCAGCGGCACCAACCGTTACCCGATCCGTGCGGGCGCCGATGGCGGGGCCGTTCCCACCCCGCTCAGCGCCGCCGAGGTGCGAGCGGTTCTCGAGGAAGCCTTCACGGTCATGAGCCGCGCCCGCGCCCAGATCCGCAAGCCGCTCGACAGCCGTGCGCAGGTGACGATCAGCGTCGTCGATACGTTCGGAACCCCGCTTGGCATCGTCCGATCGCCCGACGCGCCGATCTTCGGGTCCGACGTCAGCCTGCAGAAGGCGCGCACTGCGGCCTTCTTTTCCAACCCGAACGCCGGCGCCGAACTGTCCGCCAACGCCAGCGCCGACATTCGCCAGTTCGTCGGCGCCCTGCGCACGTTCCTGAACAATCCGGCCGCGCTTACCGGGACGATCGCTTTCCCCGACCGGGCGAACGGCAATCTGTCGCGCCCCTATTTCCCCGATGGCGAGGTCGGCCGTCCGCATGGGCCGTTGTCGCGCCCGATCGCGCAATTCAATCCCTTCTCGACCGGGCTCCAGTCAGCGCTGATCATCGGCAATCTGGGCCAGCATGTCGGCTTTCTTCAGGGCGCGAATCCCGACACGCCGGCCCGTTGCACGACGTTGCCCGACGCGGCTCCGGGACAGAACCGGCTTCAGAACGGCATCCAGATCTTTCCCGGATCGGTGCCCATCTATCGCGGCAGCACGCTCGTCGGCGCGATCGGCGTGTCGGGCGACGGCATCGACCAGGATGACATGATCAGCTTTCTGGGCGCCCACAACGGGGGCTTGCGCGCGGTCGGGATCGGCAATGCCCCCGCGGCGATGCGCGCCGATCAGGTGGTGGTGACGCTGGCCGACGGTGCAAGGGTGCGCCTGCGCTACATCAGTTGCCCCTTTGCGCCCTTCCTCGATACGACGGCTCAAAATGTCTGCGACGGGCTGTAGGCGATGAGCGTGGAGGTCAGCCTTTGGCCGATCATCGCGACGCTCGCGGCGCAGGGCGCGCCCGCGGTCGATGTGCCGCCGGCGCCCCCGGCGGCCGACCCGCCCGCGGCGGACGAAGCGACCGGCGAACAGGCACCGGACACCGCCGCCGAACAGGCGCCGCTCGAAGACCTCACCCCGCCGCCGCCGCCGGTCGATTGGCAGGAGGTGATCAAGGACGATCTCGTCACCCAGATCATCGAGGGGCGCCGCCGGCCGGGCTATACGCCCGACCTTCCCGACCAGTTGACGCAGGACAATGTCGGGGCGCTTCGACCGCCGCCGCCACAGGCTTTTCCCGGCATCGAGGACCAGCTTCCCGTCCCCGACCGCTGGCGGCTGATCGAGACGCTGGGCGTCGTCAAGGAGCGGTGGTTCGACCCCTATCACCAGAACACGCTGAAGGGCGACCGGCCGATCGATCCCGAAAAGGTCAAATGGCTGCCGATCAAGGGTGACGACTGGTTCTTCGTGCTCAACGCGGTTTCGGACACGGTGTTCGAGCCGCGAACCTTCCCGATTCCGGTCGGCGTCCAGACGACGTCGCGCCCCGGCAGTCTGG
This sequence comes from Sphingopyxis sp., assembly GCF_016793825.1. GTDB lineage: Bacteria > Pseudomonadota > Alphaproteobacteria > Sphingomonadales > Sphingomonadaceae > Sphingopyxis. The sequence goes on along the minus strand of NZ_JAEULM010000036.1, from coordinate 25,295 downwards.
ATGTGTTCGGCAAGAACCGCAGCTTCGTGTTCGCGCAGACCTTCATTGCCGGCGCGGCGCTGATCAAGGGGTCGACCGCCTTCAAGCCGCCCGACGTCGAATATCGCGTCACGCTGGCGTATCAGGCCAATTATGTCGACGTGCCCGAACGGCGCGTTCTCGACGTGCGCCCGTCGAAGAAGAGCAATCGCTACGACAGTTTCCTCGGCGTGCAGGAACTGTTCGTCGACAAGCATCTCGGCAACGACAGCGACCGGTTCGATTTCCACTCGATCCGTATCGGTATCCAGCCGTTCCAGAGCGATTTTCGCGGCTTTCTGTTCAACGACAGCCAGCTTGGCGTTCGCTTGTTCGGCAACCGCGACAACAATCGCTTCCAGTACAATGTCGCGGCCTTCTGGCGGCTGGAAAAGGATACCAACAGCGGCCTCAACGACATCACCCAGACGCCGCGCGACGACTTCATCTTCACCGCCAATCTGTATCGGCAGGATTTTCCGTTCGTCGGGCTGACCAGCCAGGTCAGCGTGACCTACAACCGGAACCGCGAAAAGAACGACGTCCAGATCGATCACAATGGCTTCCCGGTCCGCCCGGCGCTGCTCGGCGATCTGCGCGGCCGCGAATATGATGTCACCTATCTTGGCTACAGCGCCGACGGGCGTATCGGGCGGATCAACCTCACGGCAAGCTTCTATGCCGCCCTGGGGGAGGACCGGAACAGCTTCTTCACCAGCAAGCCCGCAAAGATCCGCGCCGGCTTCGCGGCCGCCGAACTCAGCTATGATCACGACTGGATGCGTTTCCGCCTGTCGGGGCTCTACGCGAGCGGCGATCGCGATCCGTACAACAATGTCGAGGGCGGGTTCGATGCGATCTTCGAAAACCCGATCTTCGGCGGCGCCGACACGAGCTACTGGATCCGGCAGACCATCCCCTTTGCGGGCGGCGGCCGCGTCATATCGATCAGCGGCCGCAACGGCATATTGAATTCGCTGCGCTCGTCGAAGGAAGAAGGCCAGTCGAACTTCAACAATCCGGGGACGGTGTTCGTCGGCGCGGGCGCCGATTTCGACCTGTCGCCCGAAACGCGCGTCAGCTTCAACGCCAACCATCTGTGGTTCGACAACACCAGGGTGCTGCAGACCCTTCGCGTCGAAGGGTCAATTCCAAAAGACATCGGCTTCGATCTGTCGGTGGCGGCGATATGGCGGCCGAAGGCGACGCAGAATATCGTCGGGCGCCTCAGCACCGCGATCCTTCTTCCGGGCAAGGGGTTCAAGGATTTGTTCGAAAACAAGAAGCGTGAAAACGCCTATGTCTCGATCCTCGCCAATGTGATCGTGAGCTTCTGACGATGGTTCGCAAACTCCTCTCGCTCTTCGCCTTCCTTGTCCTGGCGCTGACGTTCGGCGCCCAGGGCGCGCGGGCGTCCGAAGCGGAAAAGCCGGTCAAGGTCGTGTACCGCTTCACGCCGCCCGCGCCCAAGGAGCAGAGCGAGTCCCAGATGGCGGAGAAGTCGGCTGGCTGCTACAGTTGCCACGTCCGCACCGACCTGCCGACGATGCACAAGACCCCCGCGGTGCGGCTTGGCTGTACCGACTGTCACGGCGGCGATTCAACCTCGCCCGCAGCCTTCGGCAAACCCGAACTCGGTTATGAGAGCGCCTATAATCTGGCAGCAAAGAAGGCCGCGCACCCGCAGCCGACCCTGCCCGGCGCATGGGGTGGCAGCCCCGCGAACCCGAAGCGCAGCTATACGTTGCTCAACAAGGAATCGCCGGAATTCATCCGTTTCGTGAACCCCAGCGATTATCGCGTCGCGCGCGAGGCGTGCGGATCGTGCCACCTTGAGGTGATCGAGGCGACCGAGCGCTCGATGATGTCGACCGGCGCGATGTTGTGGGGCGGGGCCGCCTATAACAACGGCATCGTCCCCTATAAGAATTATATCTTCGGAGAGGCCTATACGCGCGACGGCAAGCCCGCGTGCATTCTTTCGCCCTCGTCGCGGCTGACGAAGGAGGAATATGCCGAGGCGTGCAAGCCAAGCTTCGACGCCGACAAAATCCTGAAACCCGAAGAAAGGAAGCGCGGCGCGCTGGCCCGAATGTACCCGCTTCCCCGCTGGAGCGTCATTCCGCCCGGCGACGTCTTCCGCGTCTTCGAACGCGGCGGCCGGAACATCAGCACCCAGTTCGCCGAAATCGGCCTGCCCAATCCCACCGGTAGCATCCAGCGGCTCGAAGAGCCGGGCCGTCCCGACCTCAAACAGTCGAACCGCGGTCCCGGAACCGGGCTGCGCGTCTCGATCCCCGTGCTCAATATCCACAAGACGCGCCTCAACGATCCGCTGATGTGGTTCATGGGGACCAACGACCAACCGGGCGACTACCGCCACTCGGGCTGCGCCGGTTGCCATGTCATCTATGCCAACGACCGCGAACCCCGCCACAGCCTGATCTATGCCCAATATGGCCGCGACGGCGAGACCGCGACGGTCGACCCGACGATATCGGGGCGCAAATGGAAACCCGAAAGCGACGACCATGGCGGGGGACACGGTGGTGGCGGGTCGGATCATGGCGATGGCGCGAAGCACGCGCCCGATCCCGACCAGCATGGCGCGCTCGTCGATCCGGCCGACGCGGCGGCTGGCCCTCAGGCGAAGGCCAAAAAGGAACGGCTCGAATCGGGCCACCCGATCGGCCATGCGTTCACCCGCGCGATCCCGACCGCGCAGTGCATGACCTGCCACATGCACCAGCCGAACATCTTCCTGAACTCGTACCTCGGCTACACGATGTGGGATTATGAATCCGACGCGCCGCAGATGTGGCCGGGTCCGAACAACACCGCGCCGCGGCCTCCGGGGATGAGCGAGGCGGAGTATCAGAAGAAGTACAAACAACAACATTATCCGACCGCTGCCGAGGTTCACAGGACGCTCGAACGCAATCCCGAAGGGGCATCGGCGCGCGGCCTGTGGTCCGACGTCGAATTCCTGCGCGACGTCTATGACGTCAACGACACCAACCAGAATACCCAGTTCGCCGATTATCACGGCCATGGCTGGAACTTCCGCGGTATCTTCAAGCGCGACCGCAACGGCAACCTTCTCGATGCCGACGGCAATATGTCGACCTATGGCACCGACAAGGCGCATATCGTCGATCCGAACGACCCGGAAAAGTGGCGCAAGAGCTGCAGCCACTACACCGATCCCAAGGAGCGTGAGCTGTGCCTGAGCACGGCGACTCCCGACGGTCGCGAGGGTAAGTTCGTGCCGCCGGGCCTCAACCCCGGCAAGGCCGTCCACATGATGGACATCCATGCCGAAAAGGGCATGCAGTGCGCCGATTGCCACTTTGCGCAGGACGCCCACGGCAACGGCTATATCCAGGGCGAGGTCGCGAATGCGGTCGAGATCGGGTGCAAGGACTGCCACGGCACCGCCGATGCCCTTCCCAACCTTCTGACCTCGAACGTCGCGGCGCGGCCGCAGGGCACGAATCTGGCGTTGCTCCGCAACAGCGACGGACGGCGGCGTTTCGAATTCCAATATAATGACGATGGCGAAGTGACAGGTCTGATCCAGCGCTCGATCGTCGACCCGAAACTCGAATGGCAGGTCAGTCTGGTCAAGCAGGCGGTGACGCCAGGGCCACACTTCAATGCCAAGGCCGCACGGGCCAAACTCATGGCGCGATCGGGGGCCGACGACGGCAAGTTCGAATGGGGGCCGGGCGTTGCGAAGGAGGATCGCGCGCACGGCGAAGACAAGATGACCTGTTTTACCTGTCATCTTTCGTGGACGACGAGTTGTGGCGGTTGTCACTTGCCGATCGAGGCGAACTGGAAGACCAGCATGCATCACTTCGAGGGGGAGGAGACGCGCAACTTTGCGACCTATAACCCGCAGGTGGCGCGCGACGAGATGTTCCAGCTCGGCCGGCACATGACAACCAAGCCCGGCGAACCCGGACCGAATGGCGAGGTGCGCGGGATTATCACGCCGGTGCGCTCGACCTCGGCTCTGGTGCTGTCCTCGACCAACCTCAATCGCGAACGCATCTATGTCCAGCAACCGCCGATCTCGGCCGCCGGTTTCTCCAGTCAGGCGTTCGCGCCGCACTTCCCGCACACGGTGCGTCGTCAGGAAACCAAGCAGTGCACCGATTGCCACCTGTCGGCAGCCGACGACAATAATGCGATCATGTCGCAATTGACGTTGATGGGGACCAATTTCGTGAACTTCGTCGGGCTCAACGTCTGGTCGGGTCAGGATGGCAGCTTTCAGGCGACCCGCGTCACCGAGTGGGATGAGCCGCAGGCGGTGATCGGCAGCTATCTGCAGAAATACGCCTATCCCGACTATTACGACATGCACGTCAGCCAGAATGGCCGCGAGCTCAAGAACTGGGTACGCGGCAAGACCTTCGACAAGAAACTATCCGGCGAAACCCAAGCCCTGGAAGAGTTCCACAACATTGTTCAGGATACGAGCGGCCGGGTGAACTGCCTGCAACAGCGCGGTGAATATATGTTCGTCGCCGAGGGCAAGGGCGGTTTCCGCGTCTATGACGTCGCGTCGATCGGCAACAAGGGCTTTTCCGACCGCATCGTTCGTGCGCCCTTCTCGCCACTCGGGCACGACACCCATGTGAAGACGACGAACGCGACCTGCATGGCGATCGGGACGAACCAGCCGATCAGCGTGTCGCGCAACGACCATATCGTGAAGGATTTTCCCGAAAATCAGGAACAGTCCTTCCATCCGCTCTATCGCTATGCCGTCATCACCGACAGTGTCGAGGGGCTGGTGCTTGTCGACATCGACACGCTGGCGAACGGCGAATTCCGCGACAACAAGCTGACCCGCGCGCTGACCTGGAACGAAGGGAATGTGCTGGCAGGCGCGCGGCATGTGACGCTTGCGGGTAACTACGCCTATGTCACGACCGACGCCGGGCTTGTCGTACTCGACCTCTCGACGCCGCTGCAGCCGAAGGTCACGGCGCAGTTGCCCCTTCGCGATGCGCGCGCCAGCGCCGTCCAGTTCCGCTATCTCTGGGTCACCAATGCCGAGGGCGTCAGCCTGTTCGACATCACCAACATGGCGCAGCCGGTGCTCGTGCCGGAGGGCACGGTACGGATCGCCAATGCGCGCAAAATCTATCTGGCGCGCACTTATATGTATGTCGCCGCCAAAACCGACGGCCTCGTGATCGTCGATGTGACCCGCCCGGCGGCACCGGTCATGTGGCCCGCGCTGACCTTCAATGGCCTGTTGAACGACGCCGAGGACGTGATCGTCGCATCGACCAACGCATCGCTCTTCGCCTATGTCGCCGACGGCCGGAACGGCATCAAGGTGCTGCAACTGACCAGCCCTGACAATCCGGGCCTCTATGGCTTCTCGCCCAAGCCGACGCCCGAACTGATCGCCTGGGCCAGGACGCCTTCGCCGGCCCTCGCACTGTCGAAAGGCCTCGATCGCGATCGTGCGGTGGACGAGAGTGGCGGTCAGATCGCGGTCTTCGGCCGGGTCGGTTCGCGGCCCTTTACGCGGCCTGAAATGGAGAGACTGTTCCTCAACAGCAAGGGCATGGTCTACAAGGTCCGCGACGAGGTCGATCAATCGGCGTGGCGACCGCCGTTGCTTTACGCGAACTAAAGCCGTTCGGCCTGCACCACATTGTCCGACGCGCGCAGCGCCGAGAGAATGCGCATCACATGGTGCACGTCGCGCACTTCGACGACGACGTCATAGGTGTGGAACCCGCCTTCGCGGTTCGACAGCCGCAGATTGGTGATGTTCGCCGAATTGGCGGCGAGGATGCCCGACATTTCGGCGAGCGTACCCGGTTCGTTCAGGATCACGATGCACAGCCGTGCATTACCGCCCTCGCTGTCTTCCTGCCAGCGCAGGTCGATCCAGTCGGCATCGATCCCGTCGGCGAGGCTCGGGCAGTCGATGACATGGACCTCGATCCCTTCGCCCGGGCGAGCAAGGCCGACGATGCGGTCGCCGGGGACGGGGTGGCAACAGTCGGCAAGCTGGTAGGCGACCCCCGGCGTCAACCCCGCGATCGATACCGCGGCGCCCTGTGCCAGGCGGCCGGGCTTGGTCTTCATCTCGGCCGTGATGCCGGGGACGAGCGCTTCGAGTACGGCATTGTCGGTGAAGCGCTGCTTGGCGATTGCGACGTAGAGCGCGCTGTCGTCCTCAAGCTTCAACCGCGTCAGTGCAGCCGTGCGTGCCTTGTCGCCGACCTTGTTCGGCAACCGCGCGACGATCTCGTCGTACATTTTGCGGCCCAGTGCCGCGAGTTCGACTTTTTCCTTCGAGCGCACGTGGCGGCGGATCGCGGCGCGCGCCTTGCCCGTAACCGCGAAGCCCAGCCATGCCGGCTGCGGCGTCTGCTTGTCGGACGACAGGATTTCGACCGTGTCGCCGTTCGCGAGTTGCGTGCGCAGCGGCACCAGCCGACCATTGACCTTCGCACCGACCGTGCGGTCGCCAAGCTTGGTGTGCACGGCATAGGCAAAATCGACCGGCGTCGCACCCTTTGGAAGCTGGTGAAGGCTTCCTTTGGGCGTGAAGGCGAAGATGCGATCCTGGTACATCGCGATGCGTGTGTTCTCTAGGAACTCGTCCGGATCATGCGTCTGTTCGAGGATTTCCAGCAGGTCGCGAATCCACCCCGCCTGCCCGTCGGGCGCGGCGCCGCCCTGCTTGTATGCCCAATGGGCGGCAAGGCCGAATTCGGACTGCTGATGCATGCCGAGGCTTCGGATCTGAATCTCGATGCGCATATTCTGCTGGTGCATGATCGTCGTGTGCAGCGACTTGTACCCGTTGCGCTTCGGCGTCGAGATATAGTCCTTGAACCGGCCGGGGACCATTTTCCACTTGCGGTGCAGGATACCGAGCGCCGCGTAACAATCGGCATCGGTCGGCGTTATGATGCGGAAGGCGATGATGTCGGTCACCTGCTCGAAGCTGACGTGACGCTCCTGCATCTTGCGCCAGATCGAATAGGGGTGCTTTTCGCGCCCTGAGACATCGGCCTCGATGCCGTTCTTCGCCAGTAATTCCTTGAATTCGCGGCTGATCGCGGCAACCTTGTCCTTCCCTCCCGCACTCAGCTTGGCGAGACGCCCGGTGATGGTCGCATAGGCCTCGGGCTCCAGCTCGCTGAACGCGAGCAACTGCATCTCGCGCATATATTCATACATGCCGATCCGCTCGGCGAGCGGGGCATAGATATCCATCGTCTCCTTGGCGATGCGGCGGCGCTTGTCGGGGTTCTTGATGAAATGCAGCGTCCGCATATTGTGCAGCCGGTCGGCGAGCTTGACCAGCAGCACGCGGATATCGTCCGACATGGCGAGCAGGAATTTGCGCAGATTTTCCGCCGCACGTTCGTTCTCGGTCTGGGCCTCGATCTTCGACAGCTTGGTGACCCCGTCGACCAGCCGTCCGACGTCGGCGCCGAACAGGCGCTCGATTTCGTCCGGCGTGGTCAACGTGTCTTCCAGCGTGTCGTGGAGCAGTGCGGTGACGATCGTCTCGCTATCGAGATGCAGGTCGGTCAGGATACCCGCGACCTCGACGGGATGGCTGAAATAGGGGTCGCCCGATGCCCGTTTCTGGCTGCCGTGCTTCTGGACGGTGAAGACATAGGCACGATTGAGCAACGCCTCATCGACGTCAGGATCATAAGCGCGCACGCGCTCGACAAGTTCATACTGCCTGAGCATAGGGTCCAGACCCCAATGTCCTCCATGCGGCCGCAATTGCAATGCGAAACTTGCTTTCATTTTGGAGAAGACGTTAGCAACTTTGGTAAAGCCCGTTGGAAGCATCGTTCGCGCCGGGTAGAAAGCGGGCCGATGGGGACCGATAATCTCGATTCGACCGCGGCGCCGCGTGTTTCGATCGTCATGCCGGTGCATAATGGTGCGCGGTGGCTGGCGGAGGCTATCGAGTCGATTCTGGTGCAGGACTTCCGGGATTTCGAGCTGATCCTCGTCGATGACGCATCGCGGGATGCGTCTCCCGCGATCATGGCCAGCGCTGCAGCGCGCGATGCGCGTGTCCGGTTGATCACGCTCGAGACCAATCGCGGGCTGCCGGGGGCTCTGAATGCGGGGTTCGATGCGGCACGCGGTGCCCTGCATAGCTGGACGTCGGACGATAATCTTCTCCGCCCCGCGATGCTCGATCGTCTGGTTGCGACGCTCGATGCGCATCCCGAGGCGGATATCGTCCATGCCGACTTCACGCTGATCGACGAGGGCGGGACCGAACTCCGCCGCTCGCGCGTCGGTCCGGTCGATCGCCTGCTCCACGGCAACAATGTCGGCGCCTGTTTCCTGTATCGCGCCCACGTGACCGAGGTGCTGAACGGCTATGATACCGGGCTGTTCGGGGTGGAGGATTATGATTTCTGGCTACGCGCGGCGCAAAGGTTCCGTTTCGTGGAACTGCACGAAGATCTCTATCGATACCGCAAGCATGGTGGCAGCCTGACGAGCCAGCGTGCCGCACAGATCCAGGCGCTCACGGCGCAGATCGTCGAGCGCGCGATACCCGCTTCGCTCCCTGCGAAGCAGCGCAGCGAAATATTGCTGGGGCTCGCGCTGAAAAGTCACCGCCGCTGGCGCTTCGACCTGGTCCTGCGTGCCTTCGCCGCGCATCCGGTTCCGGTTCTCGCACAATTGCCGCAGATCGGGCGCTGGTCGCTTGTCATGGCGCGTGACCGCCTGACCGCCTGAATCGGAAGGACCGCCGCGCGTACCGGAACACGGCGCGCGGACGGCCCCTGCGGCACAGCCGAGCCGGGAGCAGGAGAGGAGAGCGCCCCGACCCGACCGGCCGGATCATTTCACCTTGTTGCAGCGCGCGAGTTCATCGGCCTCGAACGCCTTGCCGTTCGCAGTGAAGCTCTTCACTTCGCCTGCCTCGCGGGCGAGACCTGTGCATATGAGCAGTGGGCGGCTCGTGCCGCGTCCTGCGCCGCAGTTCAGCCCTTCGCACGACCAGATGATATCGCGCGCCACGAATTTTGCGGCCTTCGGCGGGCTTGTGAGTTCGGCGCGATAATAGGAACCACCGGCGGCGCTGGCCGTTGCCGGAATCAATGCGACGCCGCCCAGCGCGGCAAGCAAGGGTAGTAAAAGGGACGGGGAAGAAAGCTTGGCCATGGGGAGATCCTCCTGTTCTTGAGCAATCTTAAAAGAGTTGCAAAATGAAATTGGTACAGCGGGTTGCAAATTGCAACCAAAGGCGCATATTTTTTTGTGCGAGGGCCAATTTTACGTTAGGGCATGGCGATGGGAAAATTACGCGAACCGCTCAATGACATCTATGGCGACAATTGTGCGCTGCCGCTCGCATTGGAAGCCATGGGCGAGCGATGGTCTTTCATGATCCTCCGCGCGGCCTTCAACGGCGTCCATCATTTCGAGGAGTTCCAGCAGGAACTCAGCATCGCGCGCAACATCCTGTCGAACCGTCTGTCGCGACTTGTCGATCATGGCATCATGGCGCGCGAGGTGATGGCCGAGGATCGCCGCAAGGTCCGGTACGAGCTGACGCAAAAGGGCATCGAACTTCTTCCCGCGATGATCGCTCTGCGCCAGTGGGGCGAGAAATGGGGGGCAGGCGTGGCGTCGACCCCCGTTCTCGTCGATACGCGCGACGAACAGCCGATCGGGCCGGTGACCATGACCGCGCACGACGGGCGGACGCTGACCTATGGCGAGCTGCTTTGGAAGCACCGCTCGGAATTGCAGCCGCTGGGCCAGGCGCGTGTGCGCATGGCGCCTGTCGCGGCGGAATGATATTTGGCTTCACGCACTCTCGCGCCGACCGTCGATAGCGCCGCCTCCGCAATGCCCATTTTCGGATTTTCTTCGCCCGAGCCGTTTTTCGGTAACAAGGTACGGGCGTTCTGGAACCTGCAACTGCTGGGCTGGGCCGCGTGGCTGGGGCTGCGCGGTGTGTCCGGCCTGGCCAATGGTCAGCCGTTCACCTTTCTGATCCCGCAGACGATTTCGGCGATCACGGGCTTCTCGCTGACCCTCATCCTGTCGGTCTGCTATCGCGCCCTGATCAATCGTCGCCCGCTGTTGATGTGGGGTGTCAGCTTCGGGCTGGCCGGGATCGCGACCGCGCTGTGGGCGTTCATCGACGCCTGGGTCGCCCAGATCCAGAATCCCGCGAGTGAAGCCGGGTTCACCAGCTTGCTCCTCGGTGCGGTCTATATCGACGCGACCTCGCTCGGTGCCTGGTCGGCGCTGTATTTCGCGATCAACTATTTCCTCCAGCTCGAGGAACAGAATGACCGGATGCTGCGGCTTGAGGCGCAGGCGGCTTCGGCGCAGCTCGCCATGCTGCGCTACCAGCTCAACCCCCATTTCCTGTTCAATACGCTGAACAGCATTTCGACGCTTGTGCTGCTCAAGCAGTCGGAACCGGCGAACGCGATGCTGTCGCGGCTTTCGGCGTTTCTGCGCTACACGCTCGCCAACGAACCCACGGCGCAGGTGACGCTGGCGCAGGAGATCGAGACGCTGAAACTCTATCTCGATATCGAAAAGATGCGTTTCGAGGATCGCCTCCGCCCGCATTTCGCCATCGATCCGGCGGTTGCGCGCGCGCGGCTGCCGTCGCTTCTCCTCCAGCCACTGATCGAAAACGCCATCAAATATGCGGTCACGCCGCAGGAAGAAGGCGCCGACATCAGGATTTCGGCTCAGCTTGCCGGTCAAAACGTGCGGATCACCGTGTCCGACACGGGCTCGGGATTGTCAGGGGAAACGACCGACCCCACCACGGGGCTTGCAACGGAATCGACCGGCGTGGGTTTAGCCAACATCAGGGACCGGCTGGCGCAGGCTTTTGGCGACCAGCATCGGTTCGACGTCCAGACGGGCGCTGAGGGCGGGTTCGCGGTGGTTATCGAGTTTCCGTTCCAGCCCGAAGGGCAAATGACGATTGGAACAGAACGCACATGACGATCAGAACCATCCTGGTGGATGATGAAAAATTGGCGACTCAGGGCCTGCAACTCAGGCTCGAAGCGCACCCGGATGTCGAGATTGTCGACACCGCCCTGAACGGTCGCGAGGCGATCCGAAAGATCAAGACGCACAAGCCGGACCTGGTGTTCCTGGACATCCAGATGCCCGGATTTGACGGCTTTTCGGTGATTCAGGGGCTGATGGAGGTCGAACCGCCGCTCGTCGTTTTCGTCACCGCCTATTCGGATCATGCCATCCGTGCGTTCGAGGCGCAGGCGGTCGATTATCTGGTGAAACCGGTCGAGCCGGAACGACTTGCCGACGCGCTTGACCGTGTGCGCCAGCGCCTTGCAGAAAAGCGCGGGGCCGCCGAGGTCGAACGATTGAAGACCGTCCTGGCCGAGGTCGCGCCTGAGGCGGTCGAGGACTATGACGCCGAGGCTCAGCCCGATGCTCACGCTGCCGATCGCTATGAAAAGATGATCAACATCAAGGATCGGGGTCAGATTTTCCGCGTCGATGTCGACAGTATCGAGCGGATCGATGCTGCCGGCGATTACATGTGCATCTATACTGCCGACAACAGCCTGATCCTGCGCGAGACGATGAAGGATCTGGAAAAGCGGCTCGACCCCCGCAACTTTCAGCGCGTCCACCGCTCGACAATCGTCAACCTGTCGCAGGTCAAGCAGGTCAAGCCGCACACCAATGGTGAATGCTTCCTCGTGCTCGGCTCCGGCGCGCAGGTGAAGGTCAGCCGCAGCTATCGCGACGTGGTCGCACGCTTCGTGCATTGATGCGATGAAGACGAAGGCGCCGGCATTGTCCGGCGCCTTTTCTTCTAGAGCTGGTGCCCGGTGCGGTCGCGTTTCGTCGCGAGATACCGCTCATTATATTTGTTCGTCGGCAGGGCGAGAGGCAGTCGTTCGGCGACCTCCACGCCTTCCTTTTCCAGTCGGGCGACCTTTTCCGGATTGTTGGTCATCAATCGGATGCGCGGGATGTGGAGCAGGTCGAGCATTCGCCCCGCGATCGCGAAATCGCGCGCCTCGACCGGAAAACCAAGCCGCAGGTTCGCATCGACCGTGTCATAACCCTGATCCTGTAGCGCATAGGCGCGCAGCTTGTTGACCAGGCCGATCCCGCGGCCTTCCTGTCGAAGATAGAGCAGCACCCCCCAGGGGGCATCGGCCATCGCGTGAAGCGCGGCATGAAGCTGCGGTCCGCAGTCGCATTTGAGGCTGCCCAGCACATCGCCGGTCAGGCATTCGCTGTGCAGCCGGACGACCGGAGGATTGCCGTCGCGCTTGCCGACGATCAGCGCGACATGGTCGGAGGCTTCCTCGGGCGAGCGGAAGGCGATGATCTCTGCGGTTTCGCTCGCCTCGACAGGCAGCCGCGCCCGCGCCGCGATTTCGAGACGGGCAGGGTCGAGCAGGGCCGCAGCGTCGGCAACATCGCAGGCGGTTTCCGCATCGTCGCCGGACGCATCGCGCACGAAGAATGCCGGCAACAGGCCGGCGTGCCGCGCCATCGTCATCGCCGTCGCGGCAGCGCTCTCTCCGCCCGTCGCGATCGTCTGGAACGGTCCTTTCAGCGGATTGGCGAGGTCGAGCGCCGGATCGGCGATCGCAAGCGCTGCGGCGACCGTATCGGCCGCCCCCGCCAGCCGCACCGGCCCCGGCGTTGCCGCCACGCGCTGGTTGGTGAGCTTCAGCGTCACCGCGCGTTCGCCGGAGAGCAACACGTCGGTACTGCCGAATTCGGCGAGCGCTGCGTCACGCGCGCTTTCGACCGCGAGCAGGTCGAGCGCCCCATCGGGGCTTGTCACCCGAAATGGCCAACCGCGGCGCAGCGCGTCGATGGCGCGCGCCGCCCTTCGGGCACCTTCGCCGCGTGCGTCCTCGCTCAAAAAGCGAACTCCGTCACGATGGGAATATGATCCGATGGCCGCTCCCAGCTCCGCGCGGGCTGGACGATACGGTGCGCGACGGCTTTCGGCATCAGGTCGGGCGTCACCCACATATGGTCGAGGCGGCGGCCGCGGTTCGACGCTTCCCAGTCCTTCGCGCGGTAGCTCCACCAGGTGTAGAGGGGCGTCGGCGCCGCGACGAAGTGGCGGCCAAGATCGACCCAATCCGACGCCGCCTGCAGGCGGGCGAGTGTTTCGACTTCGATCGGCGTGTGGCTGACCACATCGAGCAGGGCCTTGTGGTTCCACACATCGCTTTCTAGCGGCGCGACGTTGAAATCGCCCGTCAGGACGGTCGGCGTATCGACAAGCGCGCTCGACCATTCGGTCATCCGGCCATAGAAGTCGAGCTTCTGCCCGAATTTGGGATTGAGATCGCGGTCGGGGATGTCGCCGCCGGCGGGGATATAGACATTGTCGAGCCGCACGCCCGACGGCAATGTCACACCGACGTGCCGCGCTTCGCCGTTCGCCTGCCAGTCATATTTGCGAATGTCGGCCAGCGGGATCCGGCTGACGATCGCGACGCCGTGATGCATCCGCTGTCCGTTGGTGACGATGTGCGTATAGCCAAGCTGTTCGAACATCCCCTTTGGGAACAGGCCGCATTCGACTTTCGTTTCCTGCAGGCACAGGACGTCGGGCGCCTCTTCGCGGAGGAATTTCTCGACGATACCGATCCGCGCGCGGACGCTGTTGATGTTCCACGACGCAATGCTGGTGTTGCTCATTCGAACGGCTCTATCCATGCGGACGAGGCGGCGCAACGGCGCGCGGGCGGAATCTGGTTCGCGCAAACATAAACCCCCGTTCCAGGGGCGGTGGAACGGGGGTTCAAGGTCAGCGTTCGTCACGCTCTTGAATGAAGACACCGGGCAGTCCGGATGGGGCAACAGGGGGAAACCCAAAGCCGGGGCCGTGTTGGCGCCTTCGAGAGTTGGAATACCCCAGCTTCCCTGTCGCCAAGCTGAACAAGCGGCGGCGCGCCGCCGTTCGTCGGCCAGGTCGGGCCGTTCGTCGAAGGCCGGGCGCCCCATGGCAGCTTGGCGCCCCTCGGTGCGGTTACTTCCGCTGGCGCGGGCGCGGGTCGGTCCATTTGAATGCGGAATCGGCGACCGCGACGTTGAACTTCTGATTCGAAAGATCGATGCGGGTGCGGTTGTTCTGCGAATCCAGCGCGACCCAGCCACGCAGGCGCAGACCCGAAGGAGCCGATCCGTCGCGGACGAAGACCATCGTGATCGTGCCATATTCGGGCCGCTTGGGGTCCTTGACCTCGACGCTCACCACCTCGTCGCTGCCCGTCGGCAGCACCTTGGCATATTTCGTCAGGTCGCGGTCGGGATCGAGCAGCGCGCCCAGAGGCGAGTTCTTCACCGGCCAGCTTTGTACCTGCTTCACCTGATAGTCGATCATGGTCAGGCGGCTGCCGTCGCCGACGATCAGCAGCGGAACGTCCTTTTGATACTGGAACCGGATCTTGCCGGGGCGCTTGAGCGTCAGTTTGCCCGACAACCGCTGGCCGTTGCGATCGGTCTGGACGAAATCGGCGGTCATCGAACTCGTCGCCTTGAGGTGCGACTGCACCGACGACAGGGCATTCGCCGATTGCGCGATCGCGGGAACGGCAAGCGCGAAGCCAAAGCCGGCGAGCGGCACAAGTGTGCAGGCGGCAAGAGGGGCGAGGGGCGTCTTCAAGATCATCTGACTCTCATTTTCATTTCGGCAGCCTGCTCTGGCCATCGGGCGTTGAACTCGGACTGAACCGCCGCTTCATTTTCCCGTCATCCCGGTCTGCTCCGGGACGGCGAAGGGGCTATCGCGGCTGGCCGTACTGGTCGGTCAGCACGTCGCGGCGCCCGACATGGTTGGGCGGACTGACGAGGCCTTCCTCTTCCATGCGTTCGATCAGGCGGGCGGCGCTGTTGTAACCGATGCGCAATTGGCGCTGAAGCCAGCTCGTCGATGCTTTCTGGCTTTCGACGACTATCTGACAGGCCTTGGCATACATCCGATCCTCGGCGCTGTCGCCGCCGGTCGGCGCCCCTTCCATGGCGAAACCGCCATCCTCGGGGTCCTCGGTGACGCTTTCGATATAGTCGGGGCGGCCCTGTCCCTTCCAGTGATCGGCGACCGCCCGCACTTCGTCGTCCGACACGAATGGCCCGTGAATGCGGGTGATCTGCTTGCCGCCGGGGACGTACAGCATGTCGCCCTTGCCCAGCAGTTGTTCGGCCCCTGCCTCGCCCAGGATGGTGCGGCTGTCGATCTTCGAGGTGACGTTGAAGCTGATGCGCGTCGGCAGGTTTGCCTTGATGACGCCGGTGATGACGTCGACTGACGGGCGCTGCGTCGCGAGGATCAGGTGGATGCCGGCCGCGCGCGCCTTTTGCGCGAGGCGCTGGATCAGGAATTCGACTTCCTTGCCGGCGGTCATCATCAGATCGGCGAGCTCGTCGACCACTACCACGATCTGGGGCAGCGGCGCATAATCGAGCGTCTCTTCCTCATAGACCGGCTGGCCGGTATCGGGATCATAGCCGGTCTGGACGCGGCGGCCGAGCGACTTGCCTTTCGCAAGCGCGCCGCGGACCTTGTCGTTGTAGGAGGCAAGGTTGCGCACCGACAGCGACGACATCATCCGATAGCGGTCCTCCATCTGCTCGACCGCCCATTTCAGGGCGCGGATCGCCTTTTTCGGCTCGGTTACCACGGGCGCGAGCAAATGTGGAATATCGTCATAGACGCTGAGTTCCAGCATCTTGGGATCGATCATGATCATCTTCACCTGATCGGGACCCAGGCGATAGAGCAGCGAGAGGATCATGGCGTTAAGCCCGACCGACTTACCCGAACCCGTCGTACCCGCGATCAGCAGGTGCGGCATCGGGGCCAGGTCGGCGATCATCGCGTCGCCGCTGATATTCTTGCCGAGGATGATCGGCAGCGCGCCGGTCTGATCCTGGAACAGCGCGCTGCCGATGATCTCGTGCAGCACCACCGCTTCGCGGTGCGCATTCGGCAGTTCGATGCCGATCACGGTGCGTCCCGGAATCGGCGCGATGCGCGCGGACAGCGCCGACATGTTGCGCGCGATATCGTCCGCGAGGTTCGACACGCGGCTGGCCTTCGTGCCGGGTGCGGGCTCCAGCTCGTACATGGTGACGACCGGGCCGGGCCGCACCGCGGTAATCACGCCCTTGACCTGAAAATCCTCAAGAACCGACTCGAGCAGGCGTGCATTGCGTTCGAGCGCGGCCTTGTCGATCTGACCCGCCGGCCGGTCGGGCGCGGGGGCGAGCAGGTCGATCGACGGCAGTTGATAGTTGGTGAACAGCTCGGTCTGCGGCTTGGTTTTGGGTTTCGTCGGGGCCGACCGCTGGACGGGTTCGGCGATCTCGGGCGGGGCGCGGTCGCTCGGTTCGGCGCGCGGCCGCGGGCGGATGACCCGCTCCATCAAATTGGGCGCTTTCGTGCCGGTGTCGATCTCGCGCGTCGGCTCTACAACGCGGCTACCTTCGGCGGCCGGCAATTTGAAACGCTGTGACCAGCCCTTTTCGAGGCGGAGCGCGCGCCAGGCGAGCCAGATCCCGATGCCGAGCAGGAACAGGATCGTCGCAAAGCGGATCAGCGCCGCGGCGGGATCGCCGGCCAGCGCGAACCAGGGGGTGATCGCACCGCCGACGACCAGCGCGATGATGCCGCCCCAGCCGGCGGGCAGCGGCGATCCGTTCGCCGGCGCCCACAGCTCGGCGCCGAGCCCGGCGAGCAACAGGCCCGCAAAGGCATAAGCCAGTTGGCGGAGCCAATAGGGCTGCGGCGCGCCCGTCCAGAGTCGCCACGCCATAAGCCCGAGCAATGGAATGAGGAGGGCGATCGGGGCGCCCCCGATCGACAGCCCCAGATCGGCGAACCAGGCACCCGCCGCGCCCATCCAGTTCGCCGCGCTGCCGCCCGCCGCTGTGTTCAGCGCCGCGTCGGTGCTGTCATAGGTCAGGAGCGCAAGCGTCAGGAACAGGGTGAAGGCGGCGAGCGCCACCGACGCCGCCAGCACGAGGCTGCGGGCGATGCTTTGCCGGAAAACGGTGCGCCAATCGGCCTTCGCGGCGATGGGCTTGCGGCTGGCCATGCTGAAAACGGTCCCCATGAGTTAGCCATCGGGATATGCACATGCGCCGGACTCGCCGTCAAGCATGGCGGGCGGGTCGCCCACAGCCTTTCCAATCGTCCGGCGGCGGGCTAGGGCACCTTCATGAGCGAAACCCTGCACAGCGATGTCCTGATTTCGGGCGGCGGTCTTGTCGGCCAGGTGCTGGCGCTGGCGCTGGCGCATCACGGCCTGTCGTCGCAGGTGGTCGATCCGGCCGATCCGGTCGCCACGATCGCACCGGGCTTCGATGGCCGGGCGTCGGCCATTGCCAGCGCGACCTGGCAGATGTTCGAAGTGCTCGGGCTCGCCGACCGGCTCGCTGGGCACGGCTGTGCGATCCATGCGATCAAGGTCAGCGATGGCGGGCAGGCGGGCGAACTGGACTTCGTCACCGCGCCCGAAGACCGCGCGCTCGGGACGATGATCGAAAACCGTCAGCTCCGTCTCGCATTGGCGGCCGCGCTCGCCGAAGCCCCGCTGGTCCGTTTGTTCATGCCGTCGACGGTCACCGACCGCACGGTCGATGCGCATGGCGTTACGCTGACGCTCGCGGACGGCACGACGCTCGCGGCGCCCGTGCTGATAGTCGCCGAAGGGCGCCGTTCGCCGACGCGCGATGCCGCTGGCTTCAGTATCGCGAACTGGTCCTATCACCACCACGCGATGATCGGTGCGGTCGCGCACAGCAAGCCGCACGGCAGTGTCGCCCACGAGATTTTCTTCCCATCGGGGCCGTTTGCCCTGCTGCCGCTCGTCGACGATGAACAGGGGCGGCATCGGTCGGCCTTCGTCTGGACCGTTTCCGAAAAGGATGGGCCGGGTTTTGCGAAGCTTGGTGACCGCGGCTTCGTCGCCGAGCTCGAAAAACGTGCGGGCGACCCGCTCGGGACGATGGACCTCGTCGCGCCGCGCATGACCTATCCGCTCGGTTTCCATCACAGCGCGACGATTGTCGCCGATCGCGTTGTCCTCGTCGGCGATGCGGCACACGGCATCCATCCGATCGCGGGGCAGGGACTCAATCTGGGCCTTCGCGACGTGGCGGCGCTGACCGAGGTTCTCGTCGAAGGTGCGCGTCTGGGGCTCGATCTTGGCGATGCCGCCCTGCTCGCGCGGTACCAGCGCTGGCGCGGGCTCGACAGCCTGATGGTCAGTCTTGCCACCGACGGCCTCACGCGCCTGTTCGGCATCCCGGGACGCACGGCGTCGGCGGTCCGGCGGGCCGGGCTGGGCGCGGTGCAGCGCCTTCCGATCCTCAAACGCTTCTTCATGGACGAAGCACGCGGCGAGGCGGGGGACTTGCCCCGCTTGCTTGCGGGCACCGAAATCTAGGTATTTCTACCTAGCCGGTCATCGCGCCGGCGCTAACCATCCAGCCATATCCCTGTCCCGGTGGACGCTTCGTCCGCGAGGGAGGAATGCGATATGTCGGCGAAAAGTGACGCTCTCGAAGCGGCGGTGCTGGCGCTGATCGAGGCAAGGACCGCACTCGACACCTCGCCCCGCGCCCGATCGAGAGTTGACCGCGCGTTCGAGCGGCTCGCCGCGCTGGCCCGTCCGCGCATCCGGCATTTTACCCGCCTCTATGGTCTTTCGGACGTCGCCGACGATGCAGAGCAAGTGTGCTGGATCGCGCTCCACCGTGCCGCCGAACGCTATGATCCGGCACGGGCGCGTTTCACGACCTATGTGAACTGGCAGCTGCGTGCTGAGTTGCAGACGCTTCGCCTCCGCCTCATCGGCGACCAGCGATGCGCCGGGCGGCGACAGGTTCAGGCGATGCTGTCGTACGAAGCGCTCGCCGAAGACGGCATTGACGAATGGTTGGCCGACCCCGATGCGGAGGCTGCCGTCGAACGAGGGGCCTCCGACGGGTTGGCCGCGTTGCTGGCCGACCGATTGGTCGCGGACTGGGCGTCGCATCGACAGGCGACGCTGTCACGCTCGCCGCGCGGGGCCGCAGCGCCCGACCGGGTCGCAGCGAGGGTGCGGCACGAGCGCACGCTCGTCCGGCGTCAATTTACCTATACCGACAGCCTCGTCGAGCGGTTGGGCGAGGCCGACCGGCATATCGTGCGCCGCGCTATCGCGGACATGGCCCGCATTGCGGGGACCAAACCGCACTAAATCATTGCAGGGTCGCGCGCCCGTCGTCGCCGTCGAAACGGCCGAAGAATTGCATCATCTGGACGACGAGGTCGGCGCGGGCGCCGATGGGTGTAGCCTCGAGGAGAGCTTGCTTTGCCGCAGCGTCAAAGGGGGCGACCTGCGCGATGCCGTTGACCAGCGTCGCATCGTCGAGCTGTCCGACCGAATCCCAGTCCACGACATAGCCCTGCCGCGCCGCAAACCGCTTTGCCTCGCGCTCGAGGCTCGCGCGTTCGATACTCGACAGAACAGCGTCTTCTTCCGCTTCGATCTCGATTTCGGCCTCGATCTGCCGGAACGGCGTCGTGACATCGAGTTCGCGGCGGACGCGAAAACGCGCGACGCCTTCCAGCACCAGATTGAAACGCCCCTCATCCAGCGCTTCGACGTCGATGATCCGGCCGATGCAGCCGATATCGTAGAGCGCCGGCGGCTCACGAAATTCCTCGCCCGGGATCTGCCGCGGCTGGATCATCCCGATCTGCCGGTCGCGTGCGAGCACTTCCTGCACCATCGCCTTGTACCGCGGTTCAAAGATGTGAAGCGGCAAATGCAGCCCAGGAAACAGCACGGTACCGGGCAGCGGGAAGATCGCAATCCGCTGGATGGTCAAAGGCGCAGCGTCGGGCATCAGCCGAAAAGGATCAGCGACAGGCGGCGGCGTTGCGCGGCGACCCACGGATCCTCCAGTCCGACCGCCTCGAACAGGGCGAGCAGCTTCGCGCGGGCAGCCCCTTCGTTCCACTCGCGATCGGCGGCAACGATATGGAGCAGATTGTCGGCCGCGGCATCGCGGGCGCCTGCGCCGATCTGCGCCGCAGCAAGGTCGAAGCGGGCCTGATGATCGGCGGGATTCGCAGCAACAGCCGCCTCGAACCCCGCTAGCTCTCCCGCGTCGGGGGCGTCGGCCGCGAGCGATAGCGCGCTTTTTGCCTGTGCGATCGCTGCATCGTCGGCGATGTCGCGGGGAACTGCATCGAGTGCGGCCTGCGCCGCCTCGGTGTCGCCCGCAAGGATCAGGGCGCGGATCAACCCGCCATGCGCCGGGGCATTGTCGGGCGCCATCTCCACGATCTGCGCGAAAATGCCGACCGCGCGTTCACCGTCACCTTCGGCAAGGACGCTCTCACCCATCTCGATCAGCGGTGCGATCTCGACCGCGCGCGCGCTTGCCTCGCTTTCGATCGGCAATTGGGCGAGCAGTTGGTCGAGGATTGTCTTCAGCTGGCTTTCGGTGCGCGCATTGGTCAGGTTCGCGACTGGCTGGCCCTGGAAGATCGCATAGACTGTCGGGATCGACTGAACCTGGAACTGCCCGGCGATGAAGCGATTCGCATCGACATCGACCTTCACCAGGACCACGCCCTTGTCCGCATAATCCTCGGCTACCTTTTCGAGAACCGGGCCAAGCTGCTTGCAGGGTCCGCACCATTCGGCCCAGAAATCGAGAATGACCAACTGCGTCATCGATGGTTCGACGACGTCGCGGCGGAACGCTTCGACGGCTTCCTTTTCCTCGCTGTTGAGACCGAGAGTAGCCACGGGACCTGTGCTCCTTGTCATAGGGATATGCGCTTATGTGGGATTTGGCGGCGATATGCCAACCCTTCGGCAAAAAACGCAAACAGGGCTTGCCGACTCCATAAGCCGATGCT
Organism: Sphingopyxis sp.; assembly: GCF_016793825.1. Classification (GTDB taxonomy): domain Bacteria; phylum Pseudomonadota; class Alphaproteobacteria; order Sphingomonadales; family Sphingomonadaceae; genus Sphingopyxis. Next base: position 4,336 of record NZ_JAEULM010000036.1, on the reverse strand, counting down.
AATCGCGCGCCTCACCCGCTGGCACCCACCCGGTCGCCAGCCGCCAGAGCGGGCGTAGCTCAGGGGTAGAGCACAACCTTGCCAAGGTTGGGGTCGAGGGTTCGAATCCCTTCGCCCGCTCCAGTTTTCCTAACAATTTCAGACACTTACGCCGAATGGCGGCGTAATACGCGTCGTTACGTGGGCTCGATTTTTGCCTCGCGTAATAAGGACGTAATATGATGGGAGCGAGCTGTCGGGTGCCTCTAGGGCAGGATCGGCGACGTTGTTCGCAGAGGTCCGAACATTCTTCCGCCGATCCGACACGCCTCACATGCTCTAATCTTTCTGCTGTTTGGCCTCTTGGCGGGCGTCGCGAAGGATTTCGATGCCGCCCTTGATCGCGATCAGCGCAGTCGCAAATCCAACCAGAAGGTCCGGCCAGTTCGTACCGAGCCACCAGACGAGGACACCCGCGATCAGGATGCCGCCGTTCGAGATGAAGTCGTTGTAGCTGAAGGTTGTCGCGGCTCTGAGGTTGACGTCCGGATCCTGAATGCGCTGCAAGAGCTTCAGACAAGCATAGTTCACCACCGCAGCGACGGCCGACATGATCATCATTGTCGGACCGATCGGTTCGCTGCCTTCGAAATAGCGCCGTCCTACATCGAACAGGACGCCGGCCGCGAAGACCAGCAGCATGACACCCGATGCCGTGGCAGCACGGGTTTTCCATTTCAGGCCGTGGCTGAGCGCAACGAGGCTCAAGGCATAGACCGCGGCGTCGGACAGATTGTCGAGCCCATTGGCGATGAGCGCGCTCGAATCGCCGAGCCCGCCGGTTACGAGGAAGGCGATCGCGATAGCCGAGTTCAGGACGAGAACGATCTGGAGCGTTCGCTTTTCGCGTTCGCTCCCGGATGCTTTTTCATTCATTGCAAGCTCCTCAATCCTCACCATCCCTAAAAGGAGGCGGAACCCGCTTGGGTTCCGCCCCAGTCAGCACTCTCGGTTGCCGCCGACAGGGGGGAATGGCGGCCATCTGGGAGTGTCTCAGCCTTCGGGGCTGGGGACGCTGCTCGGGCGCGCCAGCTCTTCCTCTTCGGCCTTCGCGGTCCGTCGATGGACCAGGAGGTACAGGGCCGGCAGCACGAGCAAAGTCAGGATCGTCGACGAGATGATCCCGCCGATGACGACAGTTGCCAGCGGCCGCTGCACCTCGGACCCAGCCCCGACATTGAGCGCCATCGGTACGAACCCGAGCGACGCCACCAGCGCCGTCATCATCACCGGTCTGAGGCGGGTCAGCGCGCCTTCGCGGATCGCCTCGACGAGCGCTTTTCCGCGTTCGCGCAGATCCTTGATGAAGGATAGCATCACCACGCCGTTCAGCACCGCGACCCCGGACAAAGCGATGAAGCCGACGCCCGCCGAGATCGATAACGGAATGTCGCGCAGCGCCAGCGCCGCGACCCCGCCCGTCAGCGCCAGAGGCACGCCCGAGAAGACGATCGCAGCATCGCGCACCGTGCCGAACAGCATGAACAGCAGCCCGAAGATCAGCAGCAGCACCAGCGGCACGACGATCTGGAGGCGCTCGGTCGCGGACTGAAGCTGCTCGAATGTGCCGCCATATTCGATGTAGTAACCATCGGGCAGCACGACCTCAGCTTCGACCTTTTGCGTGAGCTCGTCGATGAACGAGCCCAGATCGCGCCCACGAACATTCGCCGTGATCACCGCGCGGCGCTTGCCATTTTCGCGGCTGATCTGGTTCGGCCCCGCCGCGAGCGATATCTCCGCCAGCTCCGAAAGCGGCACGAAGCCGCCGGCCGGAAGTGCAACGGGGAGATTGCCGAGCGACGCGAGATCGGTGCGAATGGCCTCGGGAAGCCGGACGATGACGTCGAAGCGGCGGTCACCCTCGAAAAGCTCGCCGGCCTGACGGCCGCCGGTCGCTGTCGAAACCGCATCCTGCACCGTTTCCATGCTGACACCGTAGCGCGCGAGCTTGTCGCGATCGGGCGTGACCGAGAGCATCGGCAGGCCGGTGACCTGTTCGAGCTTCACGTCCTGCGCGCCCGCAATCCCGCCCGCGACTTCCTCGATCGCCTGCCCCGATTCGAGCAATTGATCGAGGTCGTCGCCGAACAACTTGATCGCCACGTCGGCGCGAACGCCGGCGATCAGCTCGTTCATGCGCATCTTCACCGGCTGGGTGAACTCATAATTGTTCCCTGGCACCTCGTTCGCCGCCTTGTTGAGTTCGGCAACGAGCTGGTCGCGCGTCTTTCTCGGATTGGGCCATTCCTTCCGGTCCTTGAGCATGATGAAATTATCGGCGACCGACGGGGGCATCGGATCGGTCGCTACCTCGGGAGTGCCGATCTTCGCGAACACCCGCTCGACTTCGGGGAACTGCCTGATCCTCTTCTCCAGCGCCTCCTGCATCGCGATCGACTGGGTGAGGCTCGTCCCCGGAATGCGCATCGCGTGCATCGCGATATCGCCTTCGTCGAGGTCCGGGATGAACTCGGACCCGAGACTGGTCGCCGCCACGCCGCTCAGCGCGACAAGCGCCAAAGCACCAGCCAGCGCAGCCTTCGGCCAATTGAGGACGCGGTCGAGCATCGGGCGGTAGCCCTTGCCGAGCCCGCGCATCAGCCAATTTTCCTTTTCTTCGACCTTGCCGGTCACGAACAGCGCCACCGCGGCCGGAACCAGGGTGAGCGACAGCAGCAGAGCGGCGGTAAGCGCGAGGACGACGGTGATCGCCATCGGATGGAAGGTTTTGCCCTCGACGCCCTCGAGCGCGAAGATCGGCAGATAGACTGCGGTGATGATAATAATGCCGAAGATGCTCGGCTTGATCACTTCTGCGCTTGCGGAAGCGACTAGGCCGAAGCGCTCGTCGCGGTCGAGCAGGCGTCCGAGCCTGTGCTGAGCCTCGCCGAGCCGGCGGAGGCAGTTCTCGACGATGATGACGGCCCCGTCGACGATGAGGCCGAAGTCGAGCGCCCCGAGGCTCATGAGGTTTGCCGATGTCCGCGTCTGGAGCATGCCCGTCAGCGTCATCAGCATCGCGACCGGAATGACCGCCGCCGTGATCAGCGCGGCCCGGAAATTGCCGAGCAGCAGGAACAGGATCACGATGACGAGCAGCGCGCCCTCGGCGAGATTCTTCTGCACCGTCGAAATCGTCCGCTCGACGAGCGCGGTGCGATCGTAGAGCGGCTTGGCAACGACACCCTTCGGCAACGCACGCGAGGCTTCGACGAGGCGTTCGGCCGAGGCCTGCGCCACCACGCGCGGATTCTCGCCGATCAGCATCGAGACCGTCGCGAGGACGACTTCCTTGCCATTTTCGGTTGCGGCGCCTGTGCGGAGCCCCGAGCCGATCGCGACATCGGCGACGTCGGCGATCCGGATCGGAACCCCGCCGCGGGTGGTGACGATGATCTGCGACAGGTCACGCTCATTATTGGCCTGACCCGGCACGCGGATCAGAATCTGTTCGCCGCTGCGCTCGACATAACCGGCCCCGCGGTTGGCATTATTGGCCTCGAGTGCGGTGACGACATCGTTGAGCGAGAGATTGAGCGAGGCGAGCGAGGCCGGGTTGGGTGTCACATGATATTGGCGGGCATAGCCGCCGATCGTGTTGATCTCGGCGACCCCCGGAATCGTGCGCATCTGCGGCCGGATGACCCAATCGGACATCGTCCGGAGGTCTTCCGCCGTATAAGGCGTGCCGTCGGGTTTTCGCGCGCCCGGTTCGGCCTCGATCGAGAACATGAAGATTTCGCCGAGGCCCGTCGAGATCGGGCCCATTTCGGGCTCCATCCCGGGCGGAAGCTGGCCGCGCGCGGCCTGGAGCCGCTCGTTGACCTGCTGGCGCGCGAAATAGATGTCGGTCCCGTCCTCGAAGACGACAGTGACCTGGCTCAGGCCATAGCGCGAGATCGACCTGGTATAGTTGAGGTTCGGGATGCCCGCGATCGCGGTCTCGATCGGATAGGTGATGCGCTGCTCGGACTCGAGCGGCGAATAGCCTTCCGCCTTGGTGTTGATCTGGACCTGGACGTTGGTGATGTCGGGAACGGCGTCGATGGGCAATTTGGTCGCGCTCCACGCGCCGATCGCGCAGAGGAGCGCGACCACCGCGAGGACGAGCCATCGTTGCCGGATCGAAAAGCCTATGGTTCTGGCTAGCATGTTATCCTGCTCCCCGATCAATGGTCGTGGCCCGCGCCGGACTTTTCGATGTCGGCGCGAACGAGGAAACTGCCCTTGGTGACATAGGCGGTGCCGGGCTTGATGCCCGACAGGACCTCGGTCCATTCGGGCGACGAACGGC
>NZ_JAEULM010000019.1 GCF_016793825.1 Sphingopyxis sp. | reverse complement strand
ACGATCGAATATTCCATCGCGCCATTTTCTTCCAGCTGGCGCACGATCTGCGCGACGGTCGAGCGCTTCTGGCCGACCGCGACATAGATGCAGTACAGCTTCTTCGATTCATCGTCGCCGGCGTTGGCCTGCTTCTGGTTGATGAAGGTGTCGATCGCGACGGCGGTCTTGCCGGTCTGGCGGTCGCCGATGATCAGTTCGCGCTGGCCGCGGCCGACGGGGACGAGGGCGTCGAGCGCCTTCAAACCGGTCTGGACGGGTTCGTGCACCGAGGTGCGCGGGATGATGCCCGGCGCCTTCACTTCGACGCGCATGCGCTTGTCGGCCTTGATCGGGCCCTTGCCGTCGATCGGATTGCCGAGGCCGTCGACGACGCGGCCGAGCAGGCCTTTGCCGACGGGAACGTCGACGATCGTACCGGTACGCTTGACGACGTCGCCTTCCTTGATCTCGGCGTCGCTGCCGAAGATCACGATGCCGACGTTATCGGCTTCGAGGTTGAGCGCCATGCCCTGCACGCCGTTGGCGAATTCGACCATCTCGCCGGCCTGGACATTGTCGAGGCCGTGGACGCGGGCGATGCCGTCGCCGACCGAGAGCACCGAACCGATTTCGCTGACCGTGGCGTCGGTCCCGAAATTGGCGATCTGGTCCTTGATGACCTTGCTGATTTCAGCGGCGCGGATTTCCATTATTCAGCCTTTCATCGCAGTCGCGAAGCTATTGAGACGGGTACGGATGCTCCCGTCGATCAGCTGGCTGCCCAGCTGGACGACGAGGCCGCCGAGGATGGCGGGATCGACGGTGGTGGCGACCGCGACATCGCGGCCGACACGGGTTTTGAGGTTCGCCGTCAGCGTCTTGAGCTGCTCGGCGGTCAGCGGGTGCGCGCTGGTGACCTTGGCGGTCACTTCGCCGCGGTGGTCGGCGACGATCGCGTCGTAAGCGTCGATCATTTTCGGCAGGTCGGCGAGGCGGCGGTTTTCGGCGAGCACGCCGAGGAATTTTGCGGTCAGCGAATCGAGCTTCATCGCCTTGCCGACGGCGGCGATCGCCTTCGCGGCGTCGGTGCGGCCGACGACGGGGCTGGCAATCAGCGCCGACAGGTCGGCCGATTCGGCAAGGCCTGCGCGGAGGTCAGCGAGGCTCTGGGCGACCGCGTCGATCGCGTTCGATTCGCGCGCCAGATCGAACAAAGCGACCGCATAGCGGCCGGCGAGGCCTGCCGTGATGTTGCCCTGAATGCCGCCGGAATTCTCCACGCGTGAAAGTCCTTTGTTGCTATCCCGTGGGGGATGGGTCGCGCGGGATTTGGCGGATATTCGGAAAATATCCTCCGCAGCGAAGTCGCGGCGCGCCTAGCAACGATTCTGCGGCAATGCAAGGTGGCGGACGATTGCTTTTGAGGGAGGGCGCGATAGGGACGACCGGGCGATGATCGGAAGGGATGAATCATGGGCGAGATGATCCGGATGACGATGGACGATGGCGCCGAGATCGCCGTCTATCATGCCGAGGCCGATGGCGAACGCCGCGGCGGGCTTGTGCTGATCCAGGAGATTTTCGGGGTCACCGACCATATCCGCGACCTGTGCGACGAATATGCCGCCGACGGTTACGAGGTGCTGTCCCCCGCGATCTTCGACCGCGAGCATCCGGGGTTCGAGAGCGACTATTCGGGGCCGCAGTTCGAACGCGCGGTGCAACTGGCGCGCGAGCTGCATCCGTTCGAGCAGAGCCTGAGGGACGCGCAGACCTGCATCGACGCGCTGAAGGGCCGCGGCCCGGTCTTCATCACCGGCTATTGCTACGGCGGTTCGGTCGCCTGGCGCATGGCGCAGATCAGCCCCGACCTCGCCGCGGCCTCCTCCTATTATGGCAGCCTCGTGCCGACCCAGTTCGCGGACCGGGCGCCGCTTTGCGCGACGATCGCCCATTTCGGCCGCTTCGACGCGGGCATCCCGATGGAGGGGGTCGAAGCGCTGATCGACAAGGAGCATCCGACCGCGCAGATCTTCGTCTATGACGCCAACCACGGCTTCAACAGCGACCGCCGCAAGGATTATCACGAACCGTCGAGCGAGCTGGCGCGCGAACGCACGCTGATGCTGTTCAAGGCATGCGGGGGGTGAGGCTCGTGTTCCTCCACAGCCCCGCGGCGTCGGGAAAACGGACCGTCGACACCGGCGCGGTCGAGCCCGGTGATGCGGCGGCGCAAATCGGCGCCGCGCTGCATCTGTGACGGTCGTCCGCTTCGCCCTGTTCGCGCTGCTCGTCGTCGCGGGGCTGGTCCTCGTCGCGGGCGCCCTGCTCTATTTCAACCAGCAGAGCCTCTTCTATCCCGCGCCGCGCGATTATCCGCGCGGGGCCCTGCCCGGTTACCGGCCCATCCAGACCGAGACGAGCGACGGGCTGCGGCTCGGCGCGCTCTACCGCCCCGCGCAGCCGGGGCGGCGGACGATCGTCTTTTTCCACGGCAATGGCGACAGCCTGGAGGGCGCGGCTTATGCGACGCGCGGGCTCGCCGCCGCCGGCCATGGCGTGCTGCTCGTCGAATATCGCGGCTATGGCGGCAACCCGGGGTCGCCCGGCGAGGCGGGCTTCTATCGCGACGGCGAGGCGGCGATGCGCTGGCTGGCGGAGCAGGGCGTGGCGCCGCCCGCGACCATCGTCGTCGGCAATTCGATCGGCTCGGGCCCCGCGACCGAGATGGCGACGCGCCACCCGGTCGCGGCGCTGATCCTCGTCTCGGGCTTTTCCAGCCTGCCCGATGTCGCGGCCAGTCATGTCCGCTGGCTGCCCGTCCGGTCGCTGGTGCGCGATCGCTATGCGAATGCCGCCAAGATCGGCAGGGTCGCGGGACCCGTCCTGCTCCTGCACGGCGATCGCGACCGTGTCGTGTCGGTCGCCAATTCCCGCCGCCTCGCCGCCGCGCGCCCGTCGGCGACGCTGACCATCGTGCCGGGCGCCGGGCATGAACTGGTCTATGGCGATGCGGCGCAGCGCATGATCGCCGACTGGGTCGAAAAGCTGCCGTCCGGCTAACGCAATGCTTACCCCTTGGCGCGACAAGGACGGCGGAGGATGCCGCCATGTCGTTCCTTTTCGCCCTGATGCTGTTCGCCGCGCCCGATTTCGGGCTCGATCCCGCGTGGCAACCCGTCGCCGACCCGCTCGCCCCGGCGCGCGCGGGCAAGGTCCAGTGCCTCGACCCCGATCCGGCGGCGCGCGGCTGCCGCGGCATGGCGTGGTTCGACCTGCGCCCCGACGGCGGCGTCGAGGCGCGCCAGATCATCATCTTCCCCAATATGCCCGCCTATGCCGCCGAAGCGCGCTTCCGCCTGCGGCGCGAGGGCGCGGCGCTGTGCGGTATGCTCAGCGAGACCGAAATGGCGAGCCACCGCGTCGTCCACAGCCGCGCGCCCTTTGCGCCCGCCCGCGAAGATCGCATCATCATCCTGTTCCGCGAGGCGATGGTCGGGGCGCTGTGGAACCGCAAACTCTGCTCGCATCATTATGCGCGCACCGGTGACGATCTGATGCAGGAGGTCGGCACCGTCGACGGCCAGTTCGCCGGCGAACTGATGAGCCTTTACATCTGGGTCGACCCTAAGGCCGGCTGGCGGCTCAAGGCGCCGCCGCCGGGCTGACCGCCGCGCCCTTCGCCAGCTTCTGGCATTTATAGACCAGCCGTTCGTTGGGGCTGGGGGGCAGCACCGAGCGGATCGCATCCTGCTGCGTCGCGAGGCTGGCGAGCTGGTCGGGCGCGACGCTGCATCCCTTGACCTCGACCCCGGCGCGCACCTCGCGCGCCTTCGCCATCGTCTCGGCATCGAGCAGATAGCGGTCGACGCGGTAATCGGTCCCCGCGCCATCGATCGACGCGATCGTCACCGTCGGCTCCTCATTGGGCACCAATATGCGCTGCCACCGGCCGTCGCTGCCTTGCGCATATTGGGTGCGGCCGTTGATGCACCCATCCTTGCCGATGGCGACGGGGACGTCGGGGGTTTCGGATATGGTGATGCGGCTGCGTTCGGGGCGGATCGTGCAGAGCAGATTGCCCTCGGCCAGCGCAGGCGGCAGCTCGGCTTTATCCGCGCCCGCCCTGGTGTCGGCGGGCAGGTCGGCGTGCGCGCTGGGCCGGGTGACGAACAGGATCGCCGCGCCCAGCATCAGCACCGCACCCGCGCCGCCCGCGATCTTCGCGTTGCGGGGGTTCTTCTGGTTGTGGAACATCAGCCCCGCCGCCGCGGCGAGCGCGCCGATCACGAAGAGCACGCCGGCCAGCGCGATGCGATTCTCGCGCGCCGCCTGCGCCTCCTCGCTCGCGCGCGTCTGGCGCAGCTCGCGGTCGAGCGCCGCCGCTTCGTCCTCGGCCGCATTGGCCTCGGCCTTGGCGCGCGCGTCGGCGTCGAGCGCGGCGCGGTCGCGGGCATCGGCCTCGGCCAGCGACAGGCAGGGCGTGCCGATGCTGCCGAAATTCTGGTCGGCGTCGGTCAGGAAGCGCGTCAGTTCGCGGTTGGCGATCGCGAAGGCGAAGGAGGAATCGCCGTCGTCGGCGCGGGTGATCGCGCTGTTGATGCCGACGATGCGCCCGCACTGGTCGACCAGCGGCCCGCCCGAATTGCCGCGCGAGATCTTGGCGGTGTGGACGAGCATCGCGACCCCGTCGAGCGCCTGGTTGTTCGACAGATTGCCCTCGCTGCGCACCGGCGTGCTGGGGGTGATATAGTCGGCGGCGCTGCGTGCGGTGGCCAGGTCGACATTGCCCGGATAGCCCAAAGCGACGACGTCGGCGCCGGCCTCGAACGGTCCCGAGTAAATCGCGGCGGCGGGCACCCGCCCCTCGGTGATCTCGATCAGCGCCAGGTCGCGCTTGGTGTCGATCGCGATCAGCTTGGCCGCATAGCTTTTCTGTCCCTCCGACGGGACGACGCCCAATGCGACATTGTCGGGATAGCGCGCCGCCGATTCGACGACATGCGCGTTGGTGACGATGCGGGTGGGCGAAATGGCGATGCCGCTGCCATGGCCGAACCCGACGACTTCGCCATCGACCATCGCGACGGTGACGACGCGCACGACGCTGCGCGACACCGCGCTGATATCGTCGGCGGCGCGCGCCGGGACGGAGAGGGTCAGGAGGGCGAGCAGCAGCGCGAGCAGGCGAGTCATGGCGGCGAACCTAGCCCGTCGCGGCGCGAAGGCAAGCGGGCTTGGGGCCTCAGATATAGGGGCTCCACATCATCATCCACGCTCCCGCGCTGCCGACGAGGATGATCAGACCGCCGAGCGTCAGCAACAGCGCGACTCCCTTGCGGGCGAGCGGCGTGCCCCGCGCCCCGACGCGAAGATAGAGTTCGGCGATGGCGAGCGGCAGCAGCGAATTGGCGAAAGCGAGGAAGATATCGAACGGCCCGTCCATCGCCTTGCCGATCCCGGCGCCGCCGGTGGCGATGCCCCAGGCCATATAACCGACGCGCATGAACCACACCGCGCTCGCGACCGCGAACAGCCGGATCGCCCAGCGGCGATGCTCGGCGAGGCGATGGTCGCGCGCGGCGCGCCAGGCCAGCACGGCGAAGGCGAGGATCAGCAGCGCGTCGAGCGTGATGCCGATCCCGCCGACGAGGTTGAGCCAGGTGCCGCGCCCCCAGGTCATCCACAGCCCGCCGGTCGCGAGCGCCAGCGCGCTCAGCATATAGACCCGCCCGTTCCAGCGGTGCAGCTTGGGCCAGCGGCCGCGGATCGCGGGGACGAGCTGGACCAGCCCGCCGAAGCTGATCACCGCCGCCATCAGCACATGCACCGCGAAGAAAAGATTGCCCGCCGTATCGCCCGCGACGAAGCCCTTGATCAGCGGCTTGGCGTTCCACGCCGCAAAATCGCCGCCGAGCGTCGCGGGATAATAAAAGGCGAGGATGAAGGCGGTGAACAGCAGCTGTCCCGCAGCGATCGTCAGGTAACAAAAGGTCGCGGCCCCGCCGAGCCAGTCGGTGCGGCGCGCGGGGCGCGTGGATGCCAATGATGCGTCGATGGTCGTCATGCTGCCGACTCCCCTGTTCGGCGCGCAGGATGGTGCAACTCGATCAGTGTGTCAATGTTATAATACAGCAATACGGTCCGAGGTTTTTGCGCAATGGGGAGGGAGTGGGGTGGAAGTTCCCACCCAAAGCCGCCGATCCGCCATCCCCGGGCCCGTTCCCCGCTTTGAACGCAAGCATCGGGACGCCGACCCCATGCTGCGCCGGCATAAGGGTTCCACCACCAGGGAAGGACCCGCTCATGACCTATGCGATTACCGGCCTCGACCCCGACGCCTTCGCTCCGCTCTTCGCGCTCGACGATACCCAGCTCGCCGCGCGCGGCGCCCGGCGCGTCGTCGCCGACGCCGACCGCGGTTTCCCCTGCCGCATCAGCCTGACCGCTGCGCGCGCGGGCGAGGAGCTGATCCTGCTCCATCACACCAGCCACGACGTCGATACGCCCTATCGCAGCGCCTACGCCATTTATGTGCGCCGCGGCGCCGCAGCACCGACCTATATCGACACCACCCCGCCGGTGTTCGAGGGTCGTCCGATCGCGCTGCGCGGTTTCGACGCCGCTAACATGCTGCGCGCTGCGCGGCTTGCGGGACCGGGCGAGGCCGACGGCGCGATCCGTGACCTGTTCGCCGACGACGGCATTGCCTATATCGACGCGCACAACGCCGCGCACGGCTGCTTTGCCGCGCGCGTGACGAGGGATTGAGCCATGGACTTCGCCACCATGACCGACGACGAACGCTGGGACGCGGTGCAGGCCCGCGACAAGGCCTATGACGGGCGCTTCATAACCGGGGTGCTGACCACCGGCATCTATTGCCGCCCGAGCTGCGCCGCGCGCCACCCGTTGCGCGAAAACGTCCGCTTCTTCGCCGACGGCGCGGCGGCGCGCGCCACGGGGCTGCGCCCGTGCAAACGCTGCCTGCCCGACGATGTCGCGCGCGACGAGGGCGCGGTGATCAAGGCGATCGCGGCCATCAAAGGGAGCGAGGAGCCGCTGGCGCTCGCCGATCTCGCGGCGCGCACCGGCTATTCGCCGACCCATTTCCAGCGCGTCTTCACCCGCCACACCGGCCTGTCGCCCGCCGCCTATGCCCGCGCGCTGCGCGAGGAGCGCGCGCGCCAGGCCTTGAGCGACGGCGGGCGGGTCACCGACGCCATCTACGACGCCGGCTTTTCGGGGCCGTCGCGTTTCTATGACAATATGGAGGGCCGCATGGGCATGACCGCCTCGGCATGGGTGAACGGCGGCAAGGGTGCGACGATCCACTGGGCTGTCGTGCCGACCAGCCTCGGCGACATGCTCGTCGCCGCGACCGATAAAGGCGTGTGCCGACTCTCTTTCGCCGAAGGACGCGAAGCACTCGCGGAGCGCTTCCCGGCCGCTGAACTGGTCGAAGGCGGCGACGATTTCGCGGCGCTGCTGAAGCAAGTGGTCGCTGCGGTCGAGGCGCCGGTGAACGGCTTCGGCCATATCCCGCTCGACGTGAAGGGCACCGCCTTCCAGGAAGCGGTGTGGCGCGAACTGCGCAAGATCCCCGTGGGCGAAACGCGCAGCTACGCCGATATCGCCGCCGCAGTCGGCAAGCCGAAGGCGGTGCGCGCGGCGGGCAGCGCCAATGGCGCCAACAATGTCGCGGTACTCATTCCGTGCCACCGCGTGGTGCGCAGCGACGGCGCGCTCGGCGGCTATGCCTATGGCCTGCCGATCAAGGAAGAATTGCTGAAACGCGAGGGATGCTGAACGCGGCCATGACCGGGATTCAGTCTTCGGCCTTCTTTTTCGATTCGGCGAATATGGCGGCCATCGTCGTGCGCGCTTCCTCGATTTTGCCGGCGTCGATCTCTTCGACGATGGTGGCGATCTTGTTCGCCTCCTCTTCCTTGTGGGCGGAAAAGGCAAGCGGCGCCAGCACCGATCGTGCGGCCTTGCCCCGGTTCTCGTCGAGCAATTGCCGCGCGAGGATCAGTCGGTAGCCATCGTCATGCGAAGAATAATCGAAAACGCCTTCCAGGGTGAGCAACGCCGATTCGGGGATTGGCTCGCGCGCTTCGTAATAGGTCAGGTAGAGACCGATCGCCGCGCGCGGATCCTTCGGGTCGAGCCGGACGGCGTCGGCGAACCAGGTGCGCGCCTTGGCATAGAGCGCGGGTTCCTTTTGCGCGTCGGCGCGCGCCGAAATCAGCGCCCCCATCAGCACATGCGCCTTCTGCGAACCCGGATCGATCGCCAGCGCGCGCTTCAGCACCGCTTCGGCCTTGTCGAATTCGCGTGCGTCGGAATAGGCTTCGGCGACGGCCAGTTGGACGGCGAGATTGTCGGGATAAAGCGTTTCCTTGCCGCCGATGCTGCGGACGACGCTGCGCGCGCCACTTCTGTCGACGCCGCGCTCGCTCCGGATATGGCCCTCGATCACGGCCTCTTCGCCGGGCGTCAGACGGCGCATCTTCACCACCGGCTCGACATAGTTGGCCGGGATCACTTCATAGCCCGGGAACGGACCATTCTTATATTTCTGCAGTTCCTTCTGCAATGTGTCGAGATCGCCGAATACGCGCGTGGCCGCGGTCAAACTGTCTTCGCCGGTGTTGAGCGCCTTCAGATAGTCGCGCAGCTGTCCCTGCCGCTCCTTGTTGAAATTCAGATAATGCGAAAGCAGCCAGCCGAAGGAATAGGATTGATATCTCTCCTGACCGCTCAGCCTTTTGCTGTGGTCGAACAATTTGGTAAGTTTGACGTCGCCGAACCGCGCGAGGTCCGGGCCCCGGTGCTGCGGCACGTCGCCGACCTTGAAGACGCCGCCGTCGAGCAGTTGGATCGTTCCATAGAGCTCGGCAAACCCCTCCACATACCAGTGCGGATAGGTCGTGTTGAAGCGCTGCAGCATGAAATGGTGCACATATTCATGAAACAGCGTGCCTTCCGGAGTAAGCGCGGTGCGCTGAATGAGTTGCCGCTGGTCGAGGTTTCGGTCGAACCGCATGCTGTCGTCGGCCTTGGTCGGCGCGAAGGCGACCGAGGCGCCGGGGCGGCCCACGTAGAAGCCGTTGATTCCCGCCCGGCCGCCACCTTCGGCCGCCAGTTCGCCGATTTCGAAGGGGTCGCCAAAGCGATAGACGCGGACCTTGTTCGTTGGCCCGATTTCGGGGCCGGGGATGGGGAGGCGCTGCAGGAAGCGCAGGGCATTGTCGAACCGTTCGAGCCGCGAGGCAAAACGTTCGGCGTCGGCCTTGTTACTTTCGGCTACAATGACGAAATGACTCGTCTCGGCTTCCCACCATTCGGCCCGTGCTGCGGTCGCCGTCGCCAACAGCCCCAAAACCGTCATGCCGAGCATGACGGATCGCAAATATCCCAACATCTTGTTCCCCGGTAACTTTCGTCTGCCACTAGCATAGCAAAGCGAATGACGGCATCAATCGCTCTTTTGTGGGCCGGACCGGCATCGTTCAGAAGGAGGAGGCACCCAGCCATGACCGACAAGATTTCCAGCTTCAAGGCGCTCCATGTCCCCGGCGACCCGCTGATCCTGGTCAACATCTGGGACGCGGGCAGCGCAAAGGCGGTCGCGGCGGCGGGTGCCAAGGCCATCGCGACCGGCAGCTATGGCGTCGCCGGCGCGCAGGGCCGCAATGACGGCGAGGATTTCCCGCTCGAGGACGTCTTCGAAAATCTCGCGCGCATCCTGTCGGTCACCGACCTGCCGGTGACGATCGACATGGAATCGGGCTATGGCGCCGATCCGGCGGCCGTCGGGGTCTCGATCGACCGCGCCAAGGACGCGGGGGCGGCGGGGATCAACATGGAGGACCGGCTGCCCGGCGAAACCGCGCTGCTGCCGATCGCCGAAGCCGCCGCGCGCTATCGCGCCGCCGCCGACACCGGCATTTTCGTCAACGCCCGCTGCGACACCTTTCGCGGCGCCGATATCGCGGCGGAGGGCGACGCGCTCGTCGCCGCGACGCTCGAACGCGCGGCCGCCTATGCCGACGCCGGGGCGGGGTCGCTGTTCGTGCCCTTCCTGCTCGACCCCCGATGCATCGGCGCGATCTGCGACGCCTCACCGCTGCCGGTGAATATCCTGCGCGGCAAGGGCGGCCCGACGCACAAGGAACTGGCCGCGCTCGGCGTCGCGCGGATCAGCCATGGTCACCAGCCCTGGGCGGCCGCCATGGCCTGGCTGACGGCGCAGGCGGGCCAGGTGCTGGGCGGCGCCGAACCCGATTATTGAGGGCTGGCCTATAATCCGCCGAGCGATTTGATCTGGGCCGCCGCCTCTTCGACCTCCGGCCCGCCATGCGGCATGTTCGCGACGGGCCGTAGCAGCGCGACGGCATCCTTTTTCCGCCCGTCGCGCAGGTAGAGTTCGAGCAACTCCATCAGCCATGCCCCATTGTTGGGATCGATCGCCAGCGCCTTGGCCAGATAAATGATCGCCGCGTCCGATGCGCCCTCGTCCTCGCGGATATTCTCGAAGGTCGCGTACAGTGCATCGACGTTGCCGGGGTCCTGACGCAATATCTCGTCGAGGATCCTGCGGGCGGAAGCGATCCGACCCTGGAATTCTGCCGGGGGACCCTCGTCGGCGCCGCGCGTCATCACCCGCGCGCGCAATATCCTGTCGTCGGTCGTGGTCCCCACGGGATCGAGTAGCGTCTCGAGGTCGGAGGCACTGCTGTGTCCGCTATCGAGCGCGAGCAGCATCTTGACGGAGAAGGCGCCGACCACCGGGTCGCCGGGGTGCGCCGCGACGATCTCGCCGATGCGGGTCAGAAACGCTTCCTGCGCCTTCACCCCCGTGGAGAAATTGCTGACTTTCGACGATTGACGATAAAATTCGAGCCGCATGCCGATCAGCGCGATCTCGCCCGAGGTCAAGGCGCGTAGCCGAATGGTCGATGCGTCGGCGGGCGGCATGGCGACGATCTTCTCGGGCGGAACGCCGGCGGTGAACCAGGCATCGAGATCGCGGTCGAACTGCGCGGCGCCGCCCGTGAACAGCGATGCGTCGGCCTTGCCGCTCTTTTCCATCGCATCCAGATAGGCGCGAATATTCGGCGCCTGCTCGCCGCCCATATAGAGGTGGTGCGTGGTCAGCCAGCCCTGCGCATAGAAGCGGCCCATCTTCTCCACATCATGACGAAGGCCGGAAGGCTGTTCGAGCTGGTCGAAGGTGGTGCCGCCGACATCGTTGAGGAAGGCGACGATTTGCGGGGGCGCCGCGCCATAGCGCATGGTGTCGTCAGCGGAGCGATACGCCGTCTCGAAGAAGGACGCGGCCCCCTCCATAAACCACCCCGGCTGCCGATTGCCGACGTGCCGCAGCATGAAATAATGCGTATATTCGTGTCGCAGCGTTGCGACCGGATCGAAGCCATCATCGCCTCGATCCGTCGCGGGCAACAGGATGAAATTCTCCACCGGATTGGCGTTGAAAAAACCTGCGGCAAAGCCGGGCAATCCCGCTTCGGCCATCAGCTGGGCATGGTCGCCATAGACGATCATTTCGACCCGACGCCCCCGACCGGGACCGGAAACGCCGAACATCTGCCTCAACAGCAGGTCGAGGTCGAGCAATTGCACCCCCAGCGTTCGGATCGCCTCCGGCTCCATATCGGCCTGAAGGGCGAATTCCGGCGTTTCGATCCGATGCCATTCGGCGCGGGCGGCTTGCGGCTGAAACAGCAGCAGGAGCACCGCCAGGGCGAACAGCGGAGCGATCCAGCTGCCGCCCGTCACGCTTTTGCCGACCATCGCGATTCCGGCCATCCGGCCCAAACCGGTTTTGCTCATACTGCTGCGCCCCCGCCCCTTGATCGGACGATGCTGCCAGCGCGCTTCGGCTCTGTAAAGCACTGGTGTGGTTATACAAAGCTATAGGGATCGATGTCGATCGCGAGCCGCGCCTTGCTGGGCCAGTCGATGCGCGCGACCCAGTCGCGGATCGTGCCCTGCAGGTCGAAACTGCGCGGCGCGTGGAGCAGCAGGCGGAAGCGGTGGCGGCCGCGCAGCATCGCGAGCGGGGCAGGCGCCGGGCCATAGACCGCGAGGCCTTCTGCCACCGGCGCCTTAGCTCCCAGCCTTTGCGCGACCCCGCGCGCGATCTCGATATCCTCGGACGAAATGACCAGCGCGGCGAAGCGGCCATAGGGCGGCGCGCCGGCGAATTTTCGCGCCGCGGCCTCGGCGGCGTAGAAACCGTCGCGGTCGTTCGCGACCAGCGCCGTCATCACCGGCGCCTCGGGCACGCGCGTCTGGATCAGCACTGCCCCCGGTTTGACCCCGCGCCCGGCGCGCCCCGCGACCTGCGCGATCTGCTGGAAAGTGCGCTCGGACGCGCGCAAATCGCCGCCGTCGAGGCCGAGGTCGGCGTCAACCACGCCGACGAGCGTCAGGCTCGGGAAATGATAGCCCTTGGTGACGAGCTGCGTCCCGATGATGATGTCGACCAGTCCGCCCTCGACATTGTCGACGAACTCCGCTGCTTTCGCCGGCGACCACAAGGTGTCCGAGGTGACGATCGCGACGCGCGCCTCGGGAAAACGCAGCGCCACCTCGTCGGCGACGCGCTCGACCCCGGGGCCGCAGGCGACCAGGCTGTCCTCGTCCTCGCATTCGGGGCAGAGCCGCGGCGGGGGCATGACATGGCCGCAATGGTGGCAGGCGAGGCGGTGGACCAGCCGGTGCTCGACCATCCAGGCGGTACAGTTCGGGCACTGGATGCGATGCCCGCAGGTGCGGCAGAGCGTCAGCGGCGCGAAGCCGCGGCGGTTGAGGAACAGCAGGCTCTGCTCGCCCTTGTGCAATCGGTCGGCGAGCGCTGCGACCAGCGGCGGAGAAAGCCAGGTGCCGCGGTCGGGCGGATCCTGCCGCATGTCGATCGCGGCGAGGTCGGGCAGGGTCGCGCCGCCGAAGCGCGCGGGCAGCTTGATATGGCGGTAGCGCCCCGCCTCGACCATCGCGAGGCTTTCGAGCGCCGGGGTCGCGCTCGCGAGTACGACGGGCAGCCCCTCGAAATGCCCGCGCATCACCGCGACGTCGCGCGCGTGATAATGGACGCCATCCTCCTGCTTGAAGCTCGTCTCATGCGCCTCGTCGACGACGATCAGGCCGAGGTTGGCATAGGGCAGGAACAGCGCCGAGCGCGCGCCCACGACGATCTTCGCCTCGCCGCTGGCAATGGCGTGCCAGGCGCGGCGGCGCTCGGTCGCACGCAGGCCCGAATGCCAGGGCACCGGCTCGCAGCCGAAGCGCGCCGCGAAGCGCGTCAGCATCGGTTCGGTGAGCGCGATTTCGGGGAGCAGGACGAGTGTCTGCCGCCCCGCGTCGAGCGCGGCGGCGATCGCTTCCATATAGACTTCGGTCTTGCCCGACCCGGTGACGCCGTCGAGCAGCAGCGTCTCGAATTTCGCGGCGGTGACGGCGCCCCGGAGCTCGGCCGCCGCCGCGGTCTGTTCGTCCGAAAGTTCGGGCGGCGCGAAGCCCGGGTCGGGTTCGGGGTAGGGCGCGTCGGCCGACACACTGACCGCTTCGAGCGCGCCGACATTGACGAGCCCGCGGATCACCGCGTCGCTGACCTCGGCGAGCGCCGCGAGCTCGCGCACCATGCCCTGCCGCTCGCCGATCTTTTCGAGCGCGACCGTCCGCTGCGGCGTCATGCGCATGGGAGTTTCGCCGGTGGCGCGATATTCGACGATCGGGCGGCGCGCGTCCGAAAAGGCGGCGCCGGGCAGCACCATGCGCAGCACCGCGCCCGGCGGCGCGAGATAATAGTCGCTCGTCCATTCGACCAGGCGGCGCAGCGGCGCGGGCACCGGGGGGACGGGCACGACCTCGTAAAGGTTGCGCAGGCGATTGTCGCCGACCGCCTCGGGCGCGCCGAACGCACTGTCCTCCCACACCACGCCGCCCATCTTGCGCGGGCCGAGCGGCGCGACGACGACGCTGCCGAGCGGCGCTTCGCTGCCATAGGGCACACGATAGTCGAGCGGGCCGAGGGCGGCGGTGAGGAGGAGGACGCGGGCGCGGGTCATGGGGCTGCGCAGGATATAGGGCGGCGGGTAAAATAGGAAAGCGGTTGCGGGCAAGGGCGTCGCCATGCCCCGCAAAGCGCGCTATCACGCGCTCATGCGCGAGAAGGAACTGCGGTTCGCCCTGATTTGCTACGGCGGCATCAGCCTCGCCGTTTATATGCACGGCATCACCAAGGAGGTGTGGCGGCTCGCTGCGGCCTCGCGCGCCTTTCACGACGGCGGTCCGCTCGGCGGTGTCGGCACCGTCTATCGCGACCTGCTCGCCGCGCTCGCCGAGCGCGGCCATATCCGCCTCCGCGTCCTCGCAGACATCGTTGCAGGCGCGAGTGCGGGCGGGATCAACGGTATCTTCCTCGCCCGCGCGCTCGCCACCGGCCAGTCGCTCGACCCGCTCACCGAACTGTGGCTCGACGACGCCGATGTCGATCGTCTGATCGACCCCGACGCCCGGCCGCTGTCGGCGGCCACCAAATTCTGGGCGGTGCCGATCGCCGGCTGGATGATGAAGAAGCGCGGCAATGTCATCGACCGCACCGTGGGCGAGGGCGCGCAGGACGAGGTGCGCGCCAAGCTGTCGCGCTTCGTGCGCGCGCGCTGGTTCGAGCCGCCCTTCGGCGGCGAGACCTTCTCGAACCTGCTGCTCGACGCGTTCGACGCGATGGACCGGGGACCGCGCGGCCCGGTGCTGGTGCCCGCGGGCCAGCCGGTCGACCTGTTCGTCTCGGTCACCGATTTCGCCGGCCATCATGTTTCGCTCGCGCTCAACAGCCCGGCGCGGGTCAGCGAGCATGAGCATCGGCTGGTCATGCGCTTCCGCCAGGACGACCGCGGCGCTCGCCAGTTGGACGACGTGCCGGCGCTCGCCGCCGCGGCGCGCGCGACCGCCAGCTTCCCCGGTGCCTTTCCGCCCTTCACGCTGCGCGAACTCGACCGGGTGCTCGAAAAGCGCGTCCTGGCCTGGCCCGGCCGCGACGCGTTCCTGACCACGCAATTGCCCGCGGCGGGCGAGGCCGACCCCGCCGACCGCGTGCTGATCGACGGGTCGGTACTCGCCAACGCGCCCTTCCGCCCTGCGATCGCGGCGCTGAAACAGCGCCCGGCGCGGCGCGAGATCGACCGGCGTTTCATCTACATCGATCCCAAGCCCGATTTCCGCGCGATCAGTTTCGGGCGGCCCGGCGAGACGGCGGAGGGCGAGGGGCCGCGCCTGCCCGGCTTCCTCTCGACGATCCTCGGCGCGCTGTCCGAAATCCCGCGCGAACAGCCGATCCGCGACAATGTCGAGGCGATCGAGGGCATGTCGCGCCGTATTCGCCGCATGCAGCATATCGTCGATGCGATGAAGGTCGAGGTCGAGGAGCAGGTGGCGGCGCTGTTCGGCACCACCTTCTTCCTCGATACGCCGACGACCGCGCGATTGCAGAAATGGCGTGCCAAGGCGCAGGATCAGGCCGCCGAACGTGCGGGTTTCGCTTTCTCGCCCTATGGGCATCTCAAGCTGTCGGCGATGGTCGAGGAACTGGTCGGCGTGATCGACCGGCTGGCGCCCCCCGAAGGCGACATCCACCGCCGCAACCGCCGCCAGCACATCTGGGACGAAGTGCGCGCGCGGGGTCTCGATCGCATCGCCGGCAAGCGCGGCGCGGGCGCGAGCGACGACGCGGTGGTGTTTTTCCGCACCCACGACCTCGGCTTTCGTGTCCGGCGCCTGCGCTTCCTCGCGCGCGAACTCGACCGGCTG
Source organism: Sphingopyxis sp. (assembly GCF_016793825.1). GTDB lineage: Bacteria > Pseudomonadota > Alphaproteobacteria > Sphingomonadales > Sphingomonadaceae > Sphingopyxis. The sequence continues at coordinate 355,567 of NZ_JAEULM010000019.1, read as the reverse complement.
GTCGAGGCCCGGCGCGATACGCGCGATCCGGCGTGCGATGCGATGCGCGACACCATCTACGATGCGCTCGGCGTGTATCTCGAGCGCGAGGGCGACGCCTGGTTCGCCGACCTCGATCTGCCCGTCGATGCCGATGCCGCGGCATGGATCGATGTGATCGCCGCGCGCCGCGACCTGATCGGCGCCGATGCCGCCGCCGACGCGCTGATCGCCGACGGGCTGGGCGCGCTCCCCAAAGACGACCGCCGCGCGCTGTTGCTCGCCTATCTCGGTTATCCCTTCTACGACATCGCGACGCTGCCGCTGCTCCAAGGGGAGGGGTTCGACGAATTCGACCCGATCAAGATCGACCGCATCTCGCCGTCCGACGCGACTGCGATCCGCACTGGCGGCGCCGCGGCGATGCTCAAGGGCATCGAATTCAACAGCTTCGGCGCCTTCTTCAGCCGCGCCTACCGCGAGAACGACTATCTGTGGGGCCGCCTCCACGGCGCCGACCGGCTGATCGACATCGTGAGTTCGAGCGTGACCGGCGACGGCGCGCTGGCGAGCGAGGAACTGGCGGCCATCAAGCGCCGCGCCTTCCACGCGATTCTCGACGAAGAGGAAGCGCGATTACCGCGCGTGGCGGCGCTGGTCGCGGAATTGAGAGTGGAGATCGGCAGTCGTTAATTCCTTCTCCCCTTGAGGGAGAAGGATAGGGAGGCTTGTGAGCGCAGCGAACTGGCCGGACCTGGATGAGGGGTTGCGGGCGAAGCTCGCGCGGTCCTTTGGACCGCAACCCCTCACCCAGCTTCGGCTAGGCAGCAAGCCGCCAAGCCTGCGCAACCCTCTCCCTCAAGGGGAGAGGGAAACATCTCAATCGGTCAGATCGTCCCACATATCCTTGATCCGCCCGAAAAAGCCCTGGCTTGCGGGGCATTCGTCGCCGGTCTCGGTCGCGCGGAACTCGGCGAGCAGTTCCTTCTGCCGCGCGGTCAGTTTCGTCGGCGTCTCGACGTCGATCTGGACGACCAGGTCGCCGTGCCCGCGGCCGTTGAGCACCGGCATGCCGGCGCCGCGCTGGCGCAGTTGCTTGCCCGACTGGATGCCGGCGGGGATGCGGATGTCGTGCTTGGCGCCGTCGAGCCCGGGGATGCCGATCTCGCCGCCCAGCGCGGCGGTGGTGAAGCTGATCGGGGCGCGGGTGAACAGCGCCGTGCCCTCGCGCTCGAACACCTTGTGCCGCGCCATGTGCAGGAAGATGTAAAGGTCGCCCGGCGCCGCACCGCGCGCGCCGCTCTCGCCCTCGCCCGACAGTCGGATGCGCGTGCCCTCGTCGACCCCCGCGGGGATGTTGACGGTCAGCGTCTTGCGCCGGTCGACGCGGCCCTCGCCATGGCAGGTGCCGCACGGATCGGCGATGACCTCGCCCGATCCCTGGCATTGCGGGCAGGTGCGCTCGACCATGAAGAAACCCTGCTGCGCACGCACCTTGCCATGGCCGGCGCAGGTTGTGCAGCGGTGGGTGCTGGTGCCGGGCTTGGCGCCCGATCCGTCGCAGATGTCGCAGCGCGCCGCGACATCGACCTGGATTTCGCGGGTCACGCCGGTGAAGGCATCCTCGAGCCGGATTTCCATGTCATAGCGCAGGTCGGCGCCGCGCGCCGGGCCGCGCTGCTGGCGCCCGCCGCCGAAGGCCGAGCCGAAGATCGATTCGAAAATATCGCCGATGTCGCCGAATTCGGCGCCATTGCCGCTGCCGAAGCCGCCCGCGCCGCGCACGCCTTCCTTGCCGAACCGGTCATAGGCGGCCCGCTTCTGCGGGTCCTTCAGGCAGTCATAGGCTTCGCTGATCGCCTTGAAGCGCGCCTCGCTGTCGCCGCACCCCGGATTCTTGTCGGGATGATATTTCATCGCGAGCTTGCGATAGCTCGCCTTCAGCGTCGCATCGTCGGCCGTGCGCTCGACTTCGAGCAGTTCGTAATAATCGATGTCGAGCGACATGGCGTCTCATCCATAAATAGGGACAGTCCCTATTTATCCCCTGTTCCAAATTTGCCGCTGCCGCCGCGCCCGATAAATAGGGACAGTCCCCATTTATGACCGCGGCGGTGCGTGCGTGTCCTATTTCTTGTCGTCTTCGACTTCCGAGAATTCGGCGTCGACGACGTCTTCGTCGGCTTTCGGAGCTTCGCCATCGGCGCTGGGGGACGCTGCGGCCTGCTGCTCCTGCTCGTAGATCGCCTGGCCCAGCTTCATCGCAACCTGCGCCAGCGCCGTCGATTTCTCGGTCATGGCGGTCGCGTCGCCGCCTTCGACCGCGGTCTTGGCCTCGGCCACCGCCGCCTCGATCTCGGCCTTCAGGCTCGCGTCGACCTTGTCGCCATGCTCGCGCAGCTGGCTTTCGGTCGAGTGGATCAGGCTTTCGGCGTTGTTCTTCGCCTCGGCCGCCTCGCGGCGCGCCTTGTCTTCCTCGGCGAACTGCCCGGCATCCTTGACCATCTGGTCGATGTCGGCGTCACTGAGGCCGCCCGACGCCTGGATCTTGATCTGCTGCTCCTTGCCGGTGCCCTTGTCCTTGGCGTGGACCGACACGATGCCGTTGGCGTCGATGTCGAAGGTCACCTCGATCTGCGGCACGCCGCGCGGGGCGGGCGGGATGCCGACGAGGTCGAATTGACCCAAGGCCTTATTGTCGGCGGCCATTTCGCGCTCGCCCTGGAAGACGCGGATCGTCACCGCCGACTGATTGTCGTCGGCGGTCGAATAGACCTGCGATTTCTTGGTCGGGATGGTGGTGTTGCGGTCGATCATGCGCGTGAACACGCCGCCCAGCGTCTCGATGCCGAGGCTCAGCGGGGTCACGTCGAGCAGCAGCACGTCCTTGACGTCGCCCTGCAGCACGCCCGCCTGGATCGCGGCGCCGATCGCGACGACTTCGTCGGGGTTCACGCCGGTGTGCGGTTCCTTGCCGAAGAAATCCTTCACGACTTCGCGGACGCGCGGCATGCGGGTCATGCCGCCGACGAGCACGATTTCGTCGATGTCGCTGGCGCTGACACCCGAATCCTTGATCGCCTTCTTGCACGGCTCCAGCGTGCGCTTGACGAGGTCCTCGACCAGCTTTTCCAGATCGGCGCGGGTGATCGTCTTGACCAGATGCTTCGGACCGCTCGCGTCGGCGGTGATGAAGGGCAGGTTGACCTCGGTCGTCGCCGCCGACGACAGTTCGATCTTCGCCTTTTCGGCGGCTTCCTTCAGCCGCTGCAATGCGAGTTTATCGCCGCGCAGATCGATGCCTTCGTCCTTCTTGAACGTGTCGGCGAGATATTCGACGACCTTCGAGTCGAAGTCTTCACCGCCCAGGAAGGTGTCGCCGTTGGTCGACTTCACCTCGAACACGCCGTCGCCGACCTCCAGGATCGAGATGTCGAAGGTGCCGCCGCCAAGGTCATAGACCGCGATGGTCTTGTTCTCCGACTTGTCGAGGCCGTAGGCCAGCGCCGCCGCGGTCGGCTCGTTGATGATGCGCAGCACTTCGAGGCCGGCGATCTTGCCGGCGTCCTTGGTCGCCTGGCGCTGGGCGTCGTTGAAGTAGGCCGGAACGGTGATGACTGCCTGTTCGACCTTTTCGCCGAGATAGGCCTCGGCGGTTTCCTTCATCTTCTGGAGGATATAGGCGCTGATCTGCGATGGCGAATAATCTTCGCCGCCCGCCTTGACCCAGGCGTCGCCATTGTTGCCCTTGGTGATGCTGTAGGGGACGAGCTCCATGTCCTTCTTGGTCAGCGGATCGTCGAAACGGCGGCCGATCAGGCGCTTGACCGCGAAAACCGTGTTTTCGGGATTGGTGACCGCCTGGCGCTTTGCCGGCTGGCCGATCAGGCGTTCGCCGTCCTTCGCAAAGGCGACGATCGAAGGCGTCGTGCGCGTGCCTTCGACATTTTCGATAACCTTGGGCTTGCCGCCTTCCATCACCGCGACGCAGCTGTTCGTGGTGCCGAGGTCGATCCCGATCACTTTGGCCATATTCTAAACGTCCTTGTTGCTTCTTGGGCGCCCTGAAAAGGCACGCCTTGAGTTGAGTCCCTTTGGGGGTCCGATGGGCGCGATATAGGTGCGCTTTGCCTTGGCACAAGGGTTAGGACCGCTTATCTGGGGTACGAAAATTGACGCATTTCGGGAGTCCCATGATCATGAAGCCGTTGGCCATCCTCGCCCTTGCCGCCACCGCACTCACGTTGACGGGGTGCGAGAAGAATTTGGGAGCGGGGCAGCAGCTCAATGTCGTCGGCGGCTATATCCAGATGGGCGCGACCGCTGATCGCCCCGCCGTCGGCTATTTCACCGTCGAGGGCGGGCCGCGTGACGTCCAGCTCGTCGCGGTGACTTCCGATCTCGCGCAGCGCGTCGAAATGCATGAAAGCGTCAAGGAAAACGGCGTCATGACGATGAAGCCGCTGCTGAGCGCCGATGTTCCCGCCAAAGGAAAGCTGCAGTTCCGGCAGGGCGGCAAGCATCTGATGATCTGGAACATCAATGGCGCGGCGGTGCGCGCGGGCAAGCTGCCGATGGCCTTCGTGTTCACCAACAACAACAATGAACGCATTCTTTTCGACCTGCCGATCAAGGCTGCGCCGGGCGAGGCGTCGCCCGAGGCGGCCAAGAAATAGGCATGGCCGTTCCATTCGGCCCGGTGTCGCCGTCATGACCGGATTTTGATGGCGCGTCCGTCGCGCCCCCTCACGATCGGCGAAATCGCGCTCGCCCGGACGGTGTTCGGCGATGCCGTCGACTATGCGCGGGTGAAGGTGCGCCACTATAAATGGATTTTCTTCCAGCCGCGCCGCATCGTGATGGCGCCGATGGGCGACCTGCATTTTCATCCGAAAGGCGGCGTCTATTGCGACGACTTTTCCTGTCCGGCGGGCGGCCGCGAAGAGCAGCTGCGTGCCAAGGGTCTTTTTCTCCACGAAATGACGCATGTCTGGCAGGCGCAGCAGCGCGGCCGCTGGTATCTGGTGCTGATGCGGCACCCCTTTGCAACCTATGACTACAGTCTCAAACCCGGCTGGCCGCTCGAACGATATGGGCTGGAACAACAGGCAGAGATCGTCCGGCACTATTGGCTGCTGACGCAGGGCGTGAGCATCGGCGGCGCGCCGGGCGCCGAAACCTATCGCGCGATATTGCCCATGGCATGGAAAGCTGCTCAGCCGTAAATCAGTCCAAAGGAGGTGCCTATGCCCGAAGTCCTCGATCGCTTCCGTTCCTCGACCTGGGGCTGGCTCCGCGGCACATTGCTCGGCTGGCTGACGCTGGCGCTATGCCTTGTCGGCGTGGGCTTCCTGATCATCCTCGTCCAGTGGATCCGCAACCTCGATGTCACCTATGAACTGACCGAGGACCGGCTGATCCTGCGCAAGGGGATTTTCGTGAAGAGCATCGACGAGATCGAGCTCTACCGCGTCAAGGACGTCCGGATGGACTTCACGCTGATCAACCAATGGGCGGGAATCGGGACAATCAGCATCGATTCCTCCGACGAGACGACCCGCCAAGGTGCACTCGTCATGCCGCATGTCGAGCGCGCGGCCGACCGGCGGGAAGAACTGCGCCGTCTCGTCGATACGGCGCGGCAGAAACGCCGCGTGCGCGAGCTGGATGTTTCGAGCGAAATGCTCTGACGGGACAATTACCGGCTAGCCAGAGGCGCGGTGTTCGATCTATGTTCCGCACATGGATGTTACCGCGCTCGCTATCGCCTTCATCGCTCTTTTTCTCGGCGGCCTGATCGGCTGGCTGCTCGCCGGACGTCAAGCGGGGGCGCTCAAGGCCGAACGCGACGGATTGTCGGAGCGTTTCAGGGCCGCAGTCACCGATCTCGCGGCTGAAGCGGAAGCGCGCAAGGCCGCGGACCTGCAACTCTCGGCGTTGCTCGCCGAACAGAAAGCCCGCGACGAGGCGCATGACGCGCAGATCGCGCAGCTTCGCGACGCACAAGGGGCGCTCACCGCGCAGTTCCGCGAAGTCGGGCAGGCGATGCTTGGCGAAGCGCAAAAGGCCTTCCTCGAACGTGCCGACCAGCGCTTCAAACAGAGCGAGGAGAGTGCGGGACAGAATCTGAAGGCGCTGCTCTCACCGGTCCACGACCGTCTCCAGAAATATGAAGAAGCGGTCGGCAAGGTCGAGGCGGAACGCCAGAACGCTTTCGGTCTGCTCCACGGCCAGATCGCGGCCATGCGCGAAGGCACCGAGCGTGTGTCGAGCGAGGCGGCGAAGCTCGTCAACGCTCTCCGCAACGCGCCCAAGGCGCGCGGGCGCTGGGGCGAGCAGCAATTGCGCAACGTGCTCGAAAGCTGCGGGCTCTCCGAACATGCCGATTTCCAGACCGAGGTGAGCGTCGCCGATGGCGACGGCGGGCGGCTGCGGCCCGATGTCGTCGTGAAAGTCCCGGGCGGGCAGAGCCTCGTCATCGATGCCAAAGTATCGCTCAACGCCTATCAGGATGCGTTCGGCGCGGTCGACGAGGGTGAGAAGGCGGCGCATCTCGCGGCGCATGCCGCGGCGATGAAGGCGCACGTGAATACCCTCGGCGCCAAATCCTATTGGACGCAGTTCGACGACACGCCCGATTTCGTCGTGATGTTCGTTCCCGGCGAACATTTCCTCGCCGCCGCGCTCGATCAGGATCAAGGGCTCTGGGATTATGCGTTCGAGCGCAAGGTGCTGCTCGCAACCCCGACAAACCTGATCGCGATCGCGCGCACCGTCGCGGCGGTATGGCGTCAGGAAAAGCTCGCCGGGCAGGCGCGCGAGATCGCGGCACTCGGCAAGGAGCTTTATGCGCGCATGTCGGTGATGGGATCGCACATCGCGCGCGTCGGCAAAAACCTCGATTCTGCGACGGGTGCCTACAACGCCTTTGTCGGCAGCTTCGAAAGTCAGGTGCTGACGCAGGCAAAGCGCTTCGAGGCGCTCGACGTCGAGACCGGCGATCGCGAAATCCCGGCGCTACCGGTTGCCGAACAGGCCGCGCGCCCGCTCGCCAAGCTATCGGGCGCGGGCGGCGCCAACGACTGACGGGTCAGATCGCGCGGCGCAGTACCGCCGTCTGTCCGTCGGCGCCCGTTATTTCCATCGTGCCGTCGCTCGGGAAGCCGAGGCTGACCGGACCGCGCATCAGCGCGAAGAAGGCGCTTTCCTGCGTCATGCCGGATCCTGGACACGCCATTTTCGTCGCCATCAGCGGCCCCGCGGTCAGCGTGCGGCCATCGATCGCATAGCTGCCCGAAAAGCGATTGCAGCCGGCGCTGCCGCTTAACCGGTTGTCCTCGAACTCCAGCGATGCGGGCCGGTCGCCCGCGACGCGGACGCCGCCGATGGATACGAAGGTCCAGCTTGTGCCGGCAAGCGCCATCGGCGCAAGAATGCCGCCGCCGCAGCCCGTCACCGACTTGCCGTCGGCGGTCACCGTCACCCTGTCGCGGTAGCGACGATCGCTCATCCCGTCGCTGCAGTCGGTGTGCGTCACATCGACCGTCAGGCGCGGTGTGACATAGCGCTCGCCGTTGAAACTGGGCCGCGCGCCGGGGTTGGCGACGGCGATCCTGGTATCGCCATAATCGCCTGCGTAGCTCAGGCGATCGGGGGTGATTTCCAGCGTCCAGCCGGGCTCGGTGCCGAGTGCGAAATAGGCGGCGGGCTTCGGCCCCTGCGGCGGCTCCGAGGCGGGAACACAGGCGGCCAACGACAGGCCGAGGGGGAGAAAGGGAAGCAGCTTGCGCACGATGGCTCTCCTGAAAAGTCCGTTTGCGTCGAACGAAATCGGGACGCCCACCGCCGGCGCGCGCCTTCACGGCATCTCGACTTCGCTCGATGCGAATGGCCGCCGGATACTAGCATGGCGATGGCGCGGCGCTGAACGGAAAGCGCGGCCGCAGTTCAGCTTCGTCGCTGGTTCAGCACTTCATAGGCCATCACTGCCGCAGCGACCGCGGCGTTCAGGCTGTCGGCCTTGCCCATCATCGGCATCTTCACGCGCACGTCGGCCGCTGCCGCATAATCGGCGGGCATTCCCTGCGATTCATTGCCGATCAGGATGAAGGTCGGCGCGGCATAGCGCACTGCCTGATAGTCCTGCGTATCGTGGCCGAGCCAGGTCGCGACCAGCTCGCCCGGGCCGCTGCGCAGCCAGGGCAGGAATTCCGCCCAGCGCGCCTGTACCAGCGTCTGGGTAAAGATCGCTCCCATGCTCGCGCGCACTGCCTCGACGGCATAGGGATCGGTGCTTTCGTCCAGCAGGATCAGCCCGCCCGCGCCGACCGCATCGCCGGTGCGCAGCATCGTGCCGAGATTGCCGGGGTCGCGCAGCCGCTCGGCAACGAGCCAGATCGGCGCGGCATCGCGGTCGAGGTCGGCAAGCGCGGTCTTCGGCTCGGCATAGATGCCGACGATCGTCTGCGCGTTGTCCTTGCCCGAAAGCTTCGAAAGGATGGCGGGCGTCGTGTCGATCACTTCGCCGCCGCTTGCGAGTACGGCGTCGATCAGCGCCTGCGCAAGCGGGTGGCCGGCGCCCTCTTCGGCAAGAAACAGCCAGTGCGGCAAGATGCCGGCCTCGCGTGCTTCGGTCGCGATGCGCAGCCCCTCGGCCAGGAACAATCCCTCTGCGCGCCGGTGTCGCTTTTCGCGCAGCAGGCGCATCCGCTTGACCAGCGGGTTGGAAAAGCTTTCGATGCGTGAACGGCGAGCGTTGGTCATGTGGGGAGGCGCCACGCCTCAATCCTCGCCGAAGCTGTCCTTGACCAGTCCCACGAGCTTCAGCAGCGCTGCGTCGGCGCCATCACCCTTGGTGTGGATGGTGATGCTGTCGCCCTTCGCGGCACCCAGCATCATCAGCCCCATGATCGAGGTTCCATTGACCCGCGACCCGCCTTTTTCGACCTCGACCGAAACGGATTCGGGCAAGCGGCTCACAAAGGTCACGAACTTCGCGCTCGCGCGCGCGTGCAGGCCGCGCTGGTTGGTGATTTCGACCGTCTCGCTGACTTCGCTCATGGTCCCACTCCCAGCATTTCCGACGCGACGGAAATATATTTCTGGCCCGCTTCCTTTGCCGCGATCACCGCGGCCCGCAGGTCCATCGTCTTGCGTGCGCTTTCCAGCCGGATCAGCATCGGCAGGTTGACCCCGGCGATCACTTCGGTGCGGCCGCTTTCGAGCAGGCTGATCGCGAGATTCGATGGCGTGCCGCCGAACAGGTCGGTCAGCATGATCACACCGCGGCCTTCGTCGACCTTGCGGATCGCGTCGGCGATTTCCTTGCGGCGCATTTCCATATTGTCGTTGGGACCGATGCACACCGTGCCGATCGCGCGCTGCGGCCCGACGACATGCTCCATCGCACGCACCATTTCGTCGGCGAGGCGGCCGTGGGTGACGAGGACCATCCCCAGCAACGGCAAGGCTTTATCGGTGGGCATGAAAGCAAAGACCCTTATGCTTTTTCCGCGCCGGCGGAAGATGCGGGCGGGGGCCTGCCCTCAAGCCCATCTTGCGGCGCGGAGTCAAGGTTGCGGTGGGTCAGAGTCGGTTCATACCCCGCCTTGCGTAGCGTTTGGGCAACACGCGCCGCGACATGGACCGACCGGTGGCGTCCGCCCGTGCATCCAAAGGCAATCGTCACATAGCTTTTGCCCTCGGCGCGATAGCGCGGGAGCAGCGTCAGGATCAGCGCTTCGATCTGCGCCACGCTGTCGGCATAGGCCGGATCGGCCATGACATAGGCCGCGACGTCGGGGTCGAGGCCGGTGCCGGGCTTCAGCCTGGGGTCCCAGTGTGGATTGCGCAGGTAGCGCATGTCGAAAACCAGGTCGGCGTTGCGCGGTAGTCCACGCGCGAAACCGAAACTCAGCACGTTGAGCACGGGTTCGTCGTCGCCGGCGTCGCCAAAGCGCTGGCGTGCCTCCTGTTGCAGGTCGTTGCTGCTATGGTTGGTGGTGTCGATGACATGCTCGGCCCAGCGGCGGAGCGGTTCCATCATTTCGCGCTCGCGGGCGATGCCGTCGGCGGCGGGGCGGTCTTCGGCCATCGGATGTCGGCGGCGCGTTTCGGAAAAGCGGCGTTCCAGTTCGGTGCCGGCGCAGTCCAGGAACAGGGTCTGGACGTCGCGCCCGCCCCCTTCGCGCAGCTCCTTGATCCGTTTCACCAGCAAAGGCGGCCGGAATCCGCGGCTACGGCTGTCGATGCCGACCGCGAGCGGACGATTGGCTTCGCTGCGCTTGACGGGCGCGTCGATCAGCGTTTCCAGCAGCGCGAGCGGCAGATTGTCGACGACCTCCCAGCCCAGATCCTCAAGGACCTTCAGCACGGTCGACTTGCCGGCGCCCGACAGCCCGGTAACCAACAGCAGCCGTTGTTCGCCCGCGTCGCTCATGCCCCGGGCGCCAGCCGCTCGAGGGCGAGCATGATCTTGATCGGCGCCGACGCCTCAAAGGCCGACAACAGCAGCGCGGGAAGCGGATGGCCGGCGACCATTTCGACCTGGTTCATCGTCGGCATCCGGTCGTACCGGTCGGTGAGCCGCACCGCGAGCGCCAGCGGCGCGGGCGCAGTCCATGGCCGTTCGATGATACCGATGCCGCGCACCTCCAGCTTGCCGGCAAGAGTTTCGGGGGGACGACACCACAGCCGTTCGCGCTCGTACCAGATGTCGCACCGGTCGTCGGCGACAAGCCGCGCGCCCTGATCGATCAGCCGCAGGGCAAGATCCGATTTGCCCTGTCCCGAATTGCCGAGAATGAGCACGCCGCCATTCCCTGCCGTGACGCAGCTGGCATGGATGTTGACGATCTCGGGCTTGGTCCGGCTCGGGAGCATGGGCACGGCTTACCGGCGACGAAGCGAGGCTGCAAGGCGATAGGGTATCGCGCGTTAACCGTTTTCGTCGCTGCCTTCGCGTGCGGGGAGCGTGATCAGCAGGCTCGCGCCGCGTTTGTCGTCTTCGCGGTCGCGAGCGGAGATCGTTCCGGCATGGCCTTCGATGATCGTCCGGGCGATCGCAAGGCCCAGTCCGCTGTGGCGTCCAAAGGCCTCGGCATTCGGCCTTTCGCTATGAAAACGGCGGAAAATAGCCTCGCGCTGCGATGGATCGATTCCCGGTCCGTCATCGTCGATGCGCAGATGCACTTCGTCGCCAAGCCGGGTTGCGGCAATGCAGACGAGCCCATCGGGCGGCGAAAAGCTGATCGCATTGTCGATGACATTGTCGATCGCGCGTTCGATGCGATGGCCGTCGCCCATGACCATCGTGGTGCCCTTGCGCGGGCGCGCGAACGCGACGCGCGGTGTCGGCTGCCCCCCCGATTCCTCGGCGCCCATCCGCGCGGCGCGTGCAGCGAGCATCGATTCGATCATCAGGCCGAGGTCGATCGGTTCGAACAGCGTGCGCGACAATTGCGCGTCGATACGGCTCGCATCGCTGATATCGGTCACCAGCCGGTCGAGCCGGCGAACGTCTTCGTCGGCGATCGCGAGCAACTGCGCGCGCTGTTCGTCGGTCGTGACCCGGCCGAGTCCTTCGATCGCGGAACGGACCGATGCGATCGGATTCTTGAGCTCGTGGGTGACGTCGGCGGCGAAATGCTCGCCCGCGTCGATACGCTCGCGCAGCGCCTGCGTCATGTCCGACAGCGCGCGGGCAAGGGTGCCGATCTCGTCGCGCCGGCTGGGCAGGCGCGGGACGACGACCTCGCGCGCGCGGCCCAGCCGGACGCGCACTGCGGCGCGGGCAAGCCGGCGCAGCGGTCGGACGATGGTGCGCGCGAGAAACAGCGAAAGCAGCACCGACGCCAGCAGCACCATGAAGACGACGACCGCTAGGCGAAAGCGCTCGGCGCGCACCGTCTTGGTGATATCGCGCGCATTCACCGTCATCAGCATCACTTCGGGCGTGTCGAGATCGACGATCCGCGTCGCGCTGAGCAGCGGGGTGCGTTCGGGCGCGTAGCGGAAGCGGCTGGCTTCGCGGCCGGTCTTCAGCGTTTCGCGAATCTCGGGCCAGGCAGACCCCTGGTCCACGCGCGGTTCCTCGAAATCGGGATAGGCCGGCGCGCCGACGATCCAGTCGATCCCGCGGTCCATCGCCCGCGCCGCATCGCGTTTCCACGGCTGCAGGTCGGGGTCGCGCAACGTATAGGTCGGCGGCGCGGTACGGAAACTGTCGTCGATCTTGCGCCCGCCGGTCGAATAGAATCGCAGGCGCGATTCGGTTGTGCGGGTAAATTCGTCAACCAGATGCTGGCGCTGGTCGGGCCGCGCGGCTTCGAGCGCCTCGTCGAGCTGCGCGAGCTGGTCCCCCATCATGTCCATCCGCGTATCGACCAGCCGCGACCGATAGGTGTCGAGATAGAAGAATCCGCCGCCCAGCAGCACGATCGCCAGGATGTTGACCGCAAGGATGCGCGTCGTCAGCGACCAGCGCGCCGACCAAACGAGCGGGGATTCCTCCTGCTCGGCCGCGCTCCCGTCGGGCGTTTTCGCGTCAACCATCATCGGAAAAGCGGTATCCCGCGCCATACAGGGTTGCGATTGCGTCGAATTCGGGGTCGATTTCGCGGAACTTGCGGCGGAGGCGCTTGATGTGGCTGTCGATGGTGCGGTCGTCGATATAGACATCGTCCTGATAGGCCGCGTCCATCAACTGGTTGCGGCTGCGCACGATGCCGGGCCGCGACGCGAGCGTTTCGAGGATCAGGAATTCGGTCACGGTCAGCGTCACGCTCTTGCCGTCCCAACTGACCTTGTGGCGCGCCGGGTCCATCGTCAGCCGGCCGCGGCTGATCGGTTCGGCCAGCGGTTCGTCCTCTTCGCTGGGCGGCGCGCGGTTGAGTTCGACGCGGCGCAGGATCGCGCGGATTCGGGCGATCACCAGACGCTGCGAAAAGGGTTTTGCGATATAATCGTCGGCGCCCATCGCAAGGCCGAGCGCCTCGTCGATTTCGTCGTCCTTGCTGGTGAGGAAGATGACGGGAAGCTGGCTTTTCTCGCGGAGCCGGCGGAGCAGTTCGAGCCCGTCCATGCGCGGCATCTTGACGTCGAAGACGGCAAGGTCGGGCGGATTGTCGATCAGCGGCTTCAGTGCCGCTTCGCCGTCCGAATAGACGCGCGTGACGAATCCCTCGGCCTGAAGCGCGATCGACAGGGATTGCAGGATGTTGCGGTCGTCGTCGACCAGCGCGATGGTTGCCGTCATGCTCTTTCCGTTGGGCGGGGCCGACGAGGAACTAGCCGATAAGCCGCCTAGCGACAACCGCGCAGGCCTTTTGGCTCCCGGTCGGCGAAACCGGGACGTTCGCGGAGGACAGCGGGCCTTGTTTACCCTTTAATCTTTTGACCTCGCGCGGCATCCTCGCTAACGCGGCCGGGATTTCGGAATCGACATTTCGTCGGCACCCATTTTGCAAATGCGGGCCTGTCCCTTCGTTTGGCGGGCATTGCATACCTATGCAGGGGCGCCTGGCGGGCATGGGAAAGGCGAAGCAAATGACGAAGGTTGTGATCGGCAATGTAGCCGTCGAGACGACGGCGGACGTGTCGGAAAACTGGGGCACGCCGCAACTGGTCGAAGACGCGCTCCGCAACGGCGAAGGCGTTCTTGCCAAGGACGGCCCGCTCGTCGTCGCCACCGGCAAGCACACCGGGCGCAGCGCGAAGGACAAGTTCATCGTCCAGGACGACGAGACGGCCGGCACCATCTGGTGGGGCAAAACCAACGTGCCGATGACCCCCGAAAATTTCGCGGCGCTGAAGGCCGACTTCCTCGCGCATCTTGCCGATCGCCCGCGCCTCTATCGCCAGCAGCTTTTCGGCGGCTCGCAGCCCGAACATCGCGTCGCCGTGCAGGTCATCACCGAATTCGCATGGCACAGCCAGTTCATCCGCACGCTGCTCTGCCGTCCGACGGCCGCCGAACTCGCGGCCTTCGAGACCGAATATACGATCATCGACCTGCCGAGCTTCCGCGCCGACCCGGCGAAGCACGGCACGCGCACCGAAACCGTCGTCGCGGTCAATTTCGCGGAGAAGCTCGTGCTGATCGGCGGTACGCAGTATGCGGGCGAGATGAAGAAGTCGGTGTTCGGCATCCTCAACTATCTGCTTCCGGTAAAGGGCGTGATGCCGATGCACTGCTCGGCGAACATCGGGCCGAAGGGCGATACCGCGGTCTTCTTTGGCCTCAGCGGCACAGGCAAGACGACGCTGTCGGCCGACGCATCGCGCACGCTGATCGGCGATGACGAGCATGGCTGGTCGGACACCGCGGTCTTCAATTTCGAGGGCGGCTGCTATGCGAAGATGATCCGTCTTTCGCCCGAGGCCGAACCCGAAATCTTCGCGACGACGAAGCGGTTCGGCACGGTGCTGGAAAATGTCGTGATCGATCCCGAGACGCGCGAACTCGATTTCGACGACGCGACGCTCGCCGAGAACAGCCGCGGTTCCTACCCGATCGATTTCATTCCGAACACGTCGGAAAAGAACATGGGTCCGGTGCCGCAGACCGTCATCATGCTGACCGCCGATGCCTATGGCGTGCTGCCCCCGATCGCGAAACTGACCCCTGATCAGGCGATGTATCATTTCCTGTCGGGGTACACCGCGCGCGTCGCGGGGACAGAGATTGGCGTGACCGAGCCCGAGGCCACCTTCTCGACCTGTTTCGGCGCCCCCTTCATGCCGCGCCATCCGTCGGTTTATGGCAATCTTCTGAAGGAACGCATCGCCAAGGGTGGCGTCCAGTGCTGGCTGGTCAACACCGGCTGGACCGGCGGCAAGGCGACGATGGACGGGATCAAGCGGATGCCGATCAAGGCGACCCGCGCGCTGCTCAATGCCGCGCTCGACGGCAGTCTGAACGACGCCGAATTCCGCAAGGATCCGAACTTCGGTTTCGAGTTTCCGGTCGCGGTGGCCGGGGTCGACAGCGCGATCCTCGATCCGCGCGAAGCGTGGGCCGACAAGGCAGCTTATGACCAGACGGCGCAAACGCTGGTCCGGCAATTCATCGACAACTTCGGCCAATTCGCCGACCATGTCGATGAAGGCGTCCGCCAGGCCGCGCCACAGGCGGCCGTCGCCGCATAATCGCCCGGACATCTTCCGGGTGTCGTGTCACCCGGAAGGACCGGACCGATGACGACTGATTACAACCCGCGCCTGTTCGAGCGCGATTCCGATATCCGCGCGATCGGCGACGGTCTGCTTGCGTGCACCCTGCCGCGTGCGGCGTGGACGCACGAAGCGCATCTGGGTGCGTGCCTCTGGCTTCTGACGGAGCGCCCCGACGTCGATGTCGACGCCCGGATTGCAGGCATCATCCGCCGTTTCAACGAAAGCGTCGGCGGCGTGAACGACGACCATCAAGGTTATCACGACAGCATCACTCGCGCCTATGTCGCGGGCGTGCGGCTGTTCCTGTCGGAGACGCGCGAAACGGAACTGGCGGCGCGCGTCAATGCGATGCTGCTGTCCGATGTCGGCCGCCGCGACTGGCCGATGCGCTTCTACAGTCGCGACCTGCTGTTTTCGGTTCCGGCGCGGCGCGGGTTTGTGGAACCGGACTTGATGCCCTTGCCTTAGCGGCAAGGGAGGCTGGACCCGGATTTGATCCGGGAGTCCATGCTACCCCTTCTTCGCGGCGACATAAGCGTCGACGTTCTGCGCAAGGACGTCGAGCGGGACGTTGCCGCCTTCGACGACGACATTGTCGAAATCGCGCAGGTCGTATTTCGCGCCGAGCGCGGCCTGCGCGCGGCCGCGCTGGCGGACGATCTCGCTGTGTCCGACCTTGTAACCGCAGGCCTGGCCGACCCAACTGCAATAGCGATCGACCTCGCTCGACACTTCGAGCGGGTTCGAACCATTCTCCCTGACGAAGAAATCGACGCCTTGTTCGCGTGTCCAGCGCTTCGCATGGATGCCGGTGTCGACGACGAGACGGCACGCCCGAAAGGCGAGCGACTGGAGATAGCCGAGCCGCCCGACCTCGAAATCGTCGTAGAGGCCAAGCTCGTCGGCGAGCTGCTCGGCATAGAGGGCCCAGCCTTCCGAATAGGCGTTGAACGCCAGCATCGTGCGGATCAGCGGCATCTGGTTCGCATATTCGCCCTGCCAGGCGTGGCCGGGGATCGCTTCGTGCATTGTGAGGTCCGGGAGCGAGTATTTGCTGTGGAGTTCGGTGGTGCGCAGGTTGATCCAGAACCGGCCGGGAACGGATCCGTCGATCGATCCGGCGCCGCCATAAGCCGCGGGTGCGCCGGGTTCCTCGGCAAGCGGGAGGCGCTTCACCTCGACATTGCCCTTTACCAGCGTGCGGAAGGCGCGTGGCAATTGCGCCCGAATCTTGCCGAGCCAGGTCTGGATATAAGCGACGATCTCGGCGCGGCCGGCATCATTATCCGGAAATTTGAAGCGCGGGTCCTTCGCCAGTTCGTTCATCCGATCGCCGACCGAACCATTGGTGTAACCCAGTTTTTTCAGGATCGGGTCCATCCGCCCGTGCAGCTCGGCAAGCTGCTCGCGGCCCATGGCGTGAACCTCGTCGGGGGTCATGCGCGTGGTCGTCGATGCGCGGAGCGCCCAGGCATAGAATTCGTCGCCGTGCGGCCGGGCCCACATCCCGGCGTCCATCGTCGCCCTCGGTCGCTGCGCCTTGAGTTCGGCAAGCTGGCTTTCCAGCGCCGCGGCCACCGGTCCCTGGACGATCTTTCCGGCGCGCGCTCCCCAGTCGCCCGGAATCTTCGCCGCGGCGGTGCGGCTGACAAGGCTGTCGACCATGCCGCCACCCGCTTTGGCATCGACCAGTGTCGCCTCGAGTTGCTTCACTGCCTTGTCGATCAGGAAGCCGGGCGCGATCAGGCCCTGACCGCCGGCGGCTTTCAACCGTTCGGTCTCGCCGGCGAGGACGCCGGGGAAGGCATTGAGGCGCGACAGATAGGCTTCGGCATCGGCGGCGGTCTTCACCGGATGGTCGCTGTCGAGGAACTTCGGGACGTCCAGATAGGCGCCGACATTCTGGATCACCACATAAGGCGTGTTGCGCCAGCCGCCGACCGCGACGTCGCCATAGGGCTGCGCAAAGCCGTCGAGCGCGACGCTGTAGGCACTGTCGACGACCGCCAGGCTGGTGCGCGTCCTGTGGTCGAGCCCGGTCTTGTCGAAGGCGCGCACGCGCGCGAGATCGGCCTTGAGCGTCGTCGCAACCGATGCCTGACCGGCCGCCGACCGATCGCCGAGCTGTCCGCGCATCGCGGCGCGGGCGCCCGTGTCGATGCCGAGCGCGGTCGCGCCTTCGGGCGAGAGGGCGAGCAGATTGTCGGCGACCGAATCGAGCAGGGCTTCCGCCCCGGTCTTCGGCGGCGCCTCGAGCGCCGAGGCCGGGCCGGCGATCGCAATTCCCGCGGCGCCCGCGCCAAGGGCGGCAAGCGTGTGGCGGCGGCTGACGGGGGTGGAAAGCGGATTGGACACGAACGGGCTCCCTCGCGACTTTGTTTCGTCTGAAACCTGTCTAGGGAGCGCGGCGCGCCGGTCAACGAAAAGGGGCCGGGAAAGCCTGCGCTCGCCCGACCCCCGTCGAAAATTCTGGACCGTCGGTCAGTCGGTGAGGTCGGCGGGTACCTTGCCGCCGTTCGCCGCGAGTTCCCGCATCACCGCCTTGTGCAGCCAGATGTTCATTTCCGCGCTGCCGTCGAGTTCGCCGGTGTAGCCGAGTTCCTGGGCGAGTTCCTTGCGATTGGCGAGGCTCGAATCGATGTCGAGCAGCTTCATCAGGTCGACGATCGACGTGCGCCAGTTCAGCGCCTGGCCGGCCTTGGCCGCCTCGGCCGATAGTGTCGCGTCGACATCGACGTCGCTGATCGGGGTCGGCGCCGCGGCCGCGGCGGCCATCGCGCTGGTCGCGGCATCGAGCGCGCTGCCGATCGGGCTGGGTGCCGCCGGGGCTGCGGGTTCCGCTGCCTGTGCCTTGCCGAAGATCGCGTCCTTGATCTTGCCGAAAATGCTCATGTCTATACTCCCACCAATGATGTGCGACGCTTCCCGAACAGGCGAGTCGCAGGGTCGCAGGATGGACCTAGGCATTTGAAAATGACAGTGAAATGAACGGCTCGTTCTTCCTGCGCGGCGCGCCTATGATGCCGCGCATCGGCGCTCTTCGATCCCGTGCCGAAGTGGGAGACTTATCATGAATCTGACCGACATCCTGGCGCAGGCCGGCGGCATCGAATCGATGGCGAGCGAGCTTGGCATTCCGCCTACCGTCGCAAAGCAGGGGGCCGAGGCGCTGCTGCCCGCGATCCTCGGCGGCTTCAAGAAAACGGCGACGGGGGCGGGCGGAGTCGAGGGACTCGGCGGTCTTCTGGGGCAGCTCGGTGGCGGCGGACTGCTCGACGCGGTCCTGGGGGCGCAGCCGACGCCGGTCGAAGCCGGCAACGACGTGCTGGGGCAGATTTTTGGATCGAAGGACGTCAGCCGGACCGTTGCCGATCATGCCGCGGGCCAGACCGGTCTCGATTCGGGGCTGCTCAAACAGATGTTGCCGATCCTCGCGATGATGGTGGCGGGCTATATGGCGAAGCAGGGGGGCCAGCAGGGCGGCGGCGGACTGGGCGACCTGATCGGCGGCGTGCTCGGTGGCAGTGGCGGATCGACCGGCGGCCTGGGCGGCGTGCTCGGCAATGTGCTGGGCGGAAGCGGCGGCGGCCTGGGCGGCCTTGGCAAGATGCTCGACATGGACGGCGACGGCAATCCCCTCGACGATATCATCGGCATGGCCGGAAAATTGCGAGGCTGACGGGAACGGCCCCCTCCCGCTTGTGGGAGGGGGTCGGTCACGCTGCCATCAGGCGAATTTCCTCGCGGAAATCGTCATGCGCGTCGATGCGCCCGCGCATTGGGGTGACGGCATCGCCGCCATCCCCGTCGCCTTCCTCGAACAGGGCGCATGTCACCGCACCGCCGCGCGCGATGCTGTGCCGCTGCGTCACCTTGCCCGTCGGGCGAAAGCCCAGCTTGCGCAGAACGGCACCCGAGGCGGGGTTGTCGATGAAATGGCCCGCCGACAGCTTGGGCAGGTTCATCGCGCGCGCGATGCGGACAAGCTGGCGTCCGGCCTCGGTCGCAAACCCCAGGCCCCAATAGGGGCGGGCGATCCAATAGCCCATTTCCAGCGGTCCCTCGGGGCTCGGCGCGATGCCGCAACCGCCGACGAGCCGCGGGGCCCCGCCCGTACGGGCGAAGATCAGAAAACGCGGCTGGTCGGGATCGACCGGCAGGTTCAGGAACTCCTGCGCTTCCACTTCGCCATAGGGCCAGGGCGCGCGGGCGAGGTTTCGCACCACGGCTTCCTCGCCGATCGCCCGCGCGAGCGCAGGGGCGTCTTCCTGCCAGCCGGGCCGCAGCAACAATCTTTCGGTACGCGCGAACATTCTTTTCACTCCCAGTCGCCTGTCGCCCTGACGCCAGATGGTGACGCTTTGACGACAGCATAGTGTTGAGGGAGATGGATGGCCCGATTTTCGCGTCCTACGACCAAGCGCCGGATTACGAACAAGAAAAAAGGGAGTCCGGGGTGACCCGTCTCCCTCTTTTCGAACTTTGTTTCCGCGTCGGCGGAAAGGACCGTTCCGGGTCATCCCTTGATGGACGACCCGTGCAGATCGTCCTTTATTCGGCTGCGCCCGCCATAATGTCGACCGAGACATATTTGCGACGAAGCTTGCCGTCGTGGAATCGGACGCGGCCGTCGGCGGTGGCGAACAGCGTGTGGTCCTTGCCGATGCCGACATTGACGCCCGGATACACCTTGGTGCCGCGCTGGCGCACGATGATGTTGCCGCCGATCACTTCCTGACCGCCGAACTTCTTCACGCCAAGGCGCTTGGCCTGCGAGTCGCGACCGTTGCGCGACGAACCGCCTGCTTTCTTATGTGCCATGACCTAAACTCCTTGCTTCGTTCCGGGGGCCGAGCTGCGTTGCCGCGCTCAGGCTTCCTTCTTGGGGGCTGCCTTCTTGGCAGCGGGCTTCTTGGCGGGCGCTTCGGCGGCTTCGGCCTTGGGGGCAGCAGCCTTCTTCGGCGCAGCAGCCTTCTTTTCGGCAGCCGGGGCAGCCTTGGCTTCAGCAGCCGGGGCGGCTTCGGCCTTCGGAGCGGCTTCCTTCTTCGGTGCGGCCTTCTTGGCTTCGCCGACGGCAAGGATGCGCAGCAGCGTCAGCGACTGGCGGTGACCGTTGCGGCGGCGATAGTTGTGCCGGCGGCGCTTCTTGAAGACGATGACCTTTTCGCCGCGCGTCTGGGCGATGATCTCGGCCGAAACGGTGAGGCCGTTCGCGTCCTTCACTTCGCCGCCGTCGCCGGCCAGCAGGATATCGCCCAGCGACACGGTGTCGCCGGCTTCACCCTCGATCTTCTCGACGGCGATCTTGTCTCCAGCGGCGACGCGATACTGCTTGCCGCCCGTGCGCACGATTGCGAACATGGTCTTCCATCCAATCAAAAAACTAGATCACCCGCGCACCAGTCACCTGCCGAGACAGGCGATTTTTCCAGCATGCGGGAAAGTCAGCGCCACTAGCGAGTGAGGCGGCGGCTGTCAACCGCATATTTCCGCGCTTTTCAGGCAAAAGCGGCATCGCGCGGCAATCGGCGAGCCGAACCCCGATTCGGCACTTGCTGCTGCGCGCCTTGGCCCATATCAGGGTCGATGATGAAGCGCCCCTCCCTTTTTCTGCCGGTGATCCTTCTCCTGCCACTTTCGGCCTGTGCGGCCGCGCAGGGCGGCGACGCGGGGGCGCCCTCGCTCGCGAAACGCACGGTCGAGGGACGATTCGATGTCGCGCCGCCCAGCGTCGTTGTCGCGCCGCCGGGGCCGCTGCCCGCCGATCTTGCCGGCAGGCTCGCGCGCTGGGAATCCGACGGCAATGCGGCGCAGCAGGCGTTCGCGGCCGAGCGCGGCAACACCGTTACGCTCGTTTCGGCCGCCGCCGGTGCGCCCGTCGCCAGCGAGCGATGGGTCGTCGCGCAACAGGCGATCTCGCGTCTGATCGCCGCGCGTGCGCCGCTGACCAGCGCGCTCGCCGACATCGACCGCCTGTATCTGGAACGCAGCATCGACGAAGCTGTCGACGGCCTGCCTGACGTCTATGCGCTGCGCGAAAGGCTTGCCGATATGGCGTCGGCGCAAGACGCGATCGTCCAGGCGCTCAGCGACCAGTTGCCGGGCGAGTAAAATCCTCCCTGTGGCGAAGCCATGGGGAGGCCGGCAGCGCGAAGCGCTGACGGAGGGGCAATGACGCGACGTTGCCCCCTCCACCATCCGCTTCGCGGACGGTCCCCCTCCCCATCGCTGCGCGACAGGGAGGCTTACTGATTCAGCCCGTGTTTTTTCAATGCGTGGCGAATCTGGTCGTAACTCAGCCCCAGCGCCTCGGCCGCGACCTTCTGGTTGAAGCGACAGCGCGCCATCGTGTCGGACAGGATCTGCTTCTCGAAGCCATCGACCGCGGCCCGCAGGTCGCTGACCGGGCCTGACTGCGCTTCATGCGAAGCCGCGACTGGCACCGCATCGCCCGCAGTTGCCGGTGCTGTCTCGGCCTTCGGCACCGGCTTGCGTGCAACCGGTTGCCAGGGGCTGGCGAAGGGATCGAAGTTCAGCGCGTCGACCGGTCGTCCGGGGTCGGCCCAGCGATAGATCGCGCGCTCGATGACGTTGCGCAACTCGCGCACATTGCCGGGCCAGTCGTGCCCCTCCATCGCCGCGAGCGCGCGCGGGCCGAAGCCCGGCCACTCGTCCCATCCGAGCACCGCCGCCATGCGCTGTCCGAAATAGGTGGCGAGCACCTCGATATCGCCTTCGCGGGCGCGGAGCGGCGGGAGTGTGATGACCTCGAACGACAATCGGTCGAGCAGGTCGGCCCGAAAGCGGCCGGCGTCGGCCAGCGCCGGCAGATGCTCGTTGGTCGCCGCGACGATGCGGACGTCCACCCGGATCGGACGCGACGATCCGACGCGGGTCACTTCGCCATATTCGACCGCGCGCAGCAACCGCTCCTGTGCGCCCATCGACATCGTTGCCAGTTCGTCGAGAAACAGGGTGCCGCCATCGGCTTCCTCGAACCGTCCGGCGCGGGTGCGCGTTGCGCCCGTGAAGGCGCCCGCTTCATGTCCGAACAATTCCGATTCGATCAGCGTTTCGGGCATCGCGGCGCAGTTCAGGATGACATAGGGGCGATCCCAGCGTGCCGACAGGCGGTGAAGCCGCTCGGCGATCAATTCCTTGCCCGTCCCGCGTTCGCCGATCACCAGCACCGGGCGGTCGAGCGCGGCGGCCTGGCTGGCGCGTTCGACCGCGTCCTGAAAGGCTGCCGACTGGCCAATGAACTGCGTTTCGCGCTCCATTCCCAATGATTGGCAAAATTTCCCGCTGATTGGCAAGGCAAATCGTCAGATTGAAGGATTCGGATGCAAAGTTTGGCGGTTTTCCGCCGCTGCCTGCAATTGGCACGCCTCCTGCAAAGATATCTACGAACCGGCGCAGAGCGTGCCGGTGCAGCGAAAAAAGGAAGGTAGACCCATGAAGACGATTTTTGCCCAGGCCGCCACTTTCGCGCTCAGCGCGTTCGGAGCGCTGGCCATCTTCGTCGGCGTCATCGACCAGCCAAAGGCTCTGTACGACATCGCTGCAGCAACCCCGGCGGTCAGCCATCTGGCCTGACCGACACACTGGTGCCGGGGCATTCTCCCCCTTGCCCCGCCCCGGCACCAGCATTCCAAGGACCCAAGTTTTCGACAGGAGTTTCAAATGGGTATTTTTTCACGGACCCGCGACATCATCGCCGCCAATGTCACCGACCTGCTCGACCGTGCGGAGGATCCCGAAAAGATGATCCGCCAGATCATTTTCGAGATGAACGAAACGCTTGTCGAAGTCCGCGCGTCGGCTGCCCGCACCATTGCGGACCAGAAGGAAATGCGCCGCCACATCGCCAAGCTGGAAAGCCTGCAGGATAGCTGGAAGGAAAAGGCCGAACTCGCGCTGTCGAAGGACCGCGAAGATCTGGCTACCGCTGCGCTCGTCGAAAAGCAGAAGGCAGGCGACATGGCGGAAAAGCTGAAGGCCGAGATCGCCGTCCTCGACGATGCGCTCAAGGGTTATGAGGCCGATATCGCGAAGCTGCAGAAGAAGCTCAGCGAAGCCCGCGCCCGGCAGTCGAGCGTCGTCAACCGCCTCGAAAGCGCCGAGAATCGTTATCGCCTTCGCGAAATGACCAACGGCGACCGGGTCGAAGACGCCTTCTCGCGCTTCGAGATCCTCGAACGCCGCGTCGACGAGGCCGAAGGCCGCGCCGATGCGCTGGGCCTCGGCTACAAGAAGTCGCTCGACGAGGAAATCGCCGAACTGCAGGCCGCCGACAAGGTCGCCGACGAACTCGCCGCGCTGAAAGCCGCGCAGGCCAAGAAATAAGGAGCTGGACCGATGGAAGATGCAATCGTCCCAATCGTGGTCGTTCCTGCGATCTTCCTCGGTCTGCCCTGGCTGATCCTCCACTATGTCACCAAGTGGAAGCAGGCCAAGACGCTGACCGGAGAGGACGAGCAGCTGCTCGACGAACTGTACGACACGGCGCGCCGGCTCGAAAACCGCCTGCACACCGTCGAACGCATCATCAGCGCCGACCATCCCGACTTCCGCCCTGCGGTACGGAGCGATGAAGAACTGGCGCAACTCGAAAACAACATGAGCCGGAGGAACTGAGATGTCTGCCAGCCGTACGAAATTCTACCTCGACAAACAGAACGCGAAATGGAGCGGCGTGTGCGCCGGGATCGCGGACTACACCGGCATCGATGTCCTCTGGGTTCGTGTTGCCGCGGTGCTCGGAACCCTGATGGGATCGGGCGTCCTCATCATCGCCTATTTCCTGATCGCCTGGATGGGAACGCCGAAACCCTTCGCGCTCTATGGTTCGAATGAGGAAGCGAGATTCTGGCAGGGCGTTCGCAGCAACCCGACCGCCTCGACCCGCGACATCAAGTCGCGCTTCCGCGACATCGACCGCCGCCTCGCCGACATCGAACAATATTACACCAGCCATAACCGCCGCCTTGCCGACGAGATCGACGCTCTCCGCTGAGCGGGCGTCCCGGCAGGAAATGGGCAACAGGGAGAAGACACATGAATTTCGCTGGTCCCACCTTCGTCCTCGCGATCATCGCTCTGTCGGTCGGCGGATGGATGTTCACGACCTGGGTCCGCGCCAAGCACGGCTATCCCGTTGAAAATGAATGGGGTGGAACGGTTCATCGAACCGATGTCGACGCTGATCGAAAAATCGCGCTGCTGGAGGGCGACAATGCCAAACTCTCGGGCCAGATCGGCCGGCTGGAGGAACGCATCTCGGTGCTCGAACGCATCGTGACCGAAAGCAACGGCCAGGCGGCGCAGCTCGCCGACCAGATCGACCGTCTGCGCTGAGAGGGACAAGACGATGAATCTCGATGTTTTGAACACCATTGCCCCCGTCGCCGCGATTGTCGGCCTGGCCGGGGTCGGCGGTTGGGTCTTCACCACCTGGCTGCGGGTCAAGAATGGCTATCCGCTCGAAAACAGCTGGGGCAAGGCCGTCTATCCCAAGACCAGCGACGAGGCGATGGAGCGCGTGAAGCTGATCAGCCAGGAAAATGCCCAGCTCCGCGCCGAGCTTGGTTCGGTGAAGGACCGCCTCGCGGTGATCGAACGCATCGTCACCGACGAGGGCCACCGGCTGAGCCATGAGATCGAGGCGCTGCGGCGCCCCGCCAACTGAAGGATATCCCATCATGGGTGACTCTATCTGGATTTTGATCCCGCTCGCTCCCTTCATCCTCGGCGGTTTCGTCGCCTGGACGAAGCATCAACAGCGGATGATCGAGAAGCAGTCCGAAATGACCGCCGAGAAGGCCGCCCAATATGCGGCGCACACCGAACGGCTCGAAGCCCGCGTCCGCGTCCTCGAACGCATCGCTACCGATCGCGGTGTCGATGTCGCCGAAGAGATCGAGAAGCTTCGCGACGCGCCGCTGAACTGAATAAAGACGAAAGGAACTCCCTTATGGGCCCGTTTGAAATGGTTCTCGGCATCGTCCTCATAGTGACGATCGGCAGCATTATCCGCGCCAAGCACGGCATTCGCCGCGACCGACATGGCAATGAATTTTTCGTCGGCAATGCCGGTAGCGACGCCGAAACCAAGACGCTGCAGGCCGAGATTCGCGCGCTCAAGGATCGCATCCAGGTGCTCGAACGCATTGCCACCGACAACAATCGCGCCGTGACGCTCGATCAGGAGATCGAGAATCTGCGCGACCGTTCCCTTCCTTAAGACATGTGACGAAGAAGGAGCCGCGACATGGCCGCCATCACTTCCGATCTCTGGACGAACCTGATCCCCGCCGCCGTGGCGCTGAGCGCACTGATGATCGTCAGCCTGGTCGCACTCCGCGGCTGGCGGGACTGGATCCAGCTCAAGCGCGAGGAGCTCGCCGCCGGTCATGGTCTGGCGCAGGACCCCACGGTGCCGCACGCCGGATCGCGGATCGAGATCGCCGACCTCAAGGAGAGGCTGCGCAAGCTTGAAGCCATCGCGGCGGGCGTCGATCTTTAGGGTCCTGACCCCAAGAAACGAAACGGGACCGCGTCGACATATCGATGCGGTCCCGACGGGCCATACAGCCCCGAAAGTAGGGTGGGCAAAAAACCCGGACGGTGGACCGTCAGCCCTTGCAGGCCTGCTTGGTCTTGTT
Source organism: Sphingopyxis sp. (assembly GCF_016793825.1). Taxonomy (GTDB): domain Bacteria; phylum Pseudomonadota; class Alphaproteobacteria; order Sphingomonadales; family Sphingomonadaceae; genus Sphingopyxis. The sequence goes on along the minus strand of NZ_JAEULM010000019.1, from coordinate 329,750 downwards.
ACCCGCTAGCGAGCAATCATAGGTCACCGTCTTGCCGTTCGCGAGGCGGGCCGTGACCATGCGGCCGCGTGGCTTGGCGGTGGCGGTGCGCGCCGGTGCGGTGGCTACCTTGGTCGCCGCGGGCTTCGCCTGGGCGTGCGCCACCGGCTTGGCGGCGGGCTTGGCAGTCGTCGCGGCCGCAAAGACGGGCGCGGTGATCAGCATGGTCGAGGCAAGGCCGAGACCGACAAGGGTACGAAAGCGTGCCATATTCTTCACTCCATAGAGATGAAATCACTAGGTTCGGTGGTCGGGGCAGGGGGATGTCTCTTCCGCGAACAATCCCTTGTTACGCGCTGCCGTCCGACGAGGGGGTGGCCGCGCCGTGACAAAGCCGTAATCCGGGTCGTATCGCGGCGTGGCCGCCGGGACTTCCAACGCGGTCCCAAACATGCGAGGGCGCGGCGATGCGCAGTCTCGATGATATTTTCGAAGAATATGACTTTCTCGATGGCGACGATCGCTATCGCCTGCTGATCGAGCTCGGCCGCGAGCTCGAGCCGATGCCCGACGCGCTCAAGACCGACGCGACGCTGGTGCGCGGCTGTTCGGCGAGCGTCTGGGTCTATCCGGTGCCGCAGGCGGGCGACCGCCTGCATTTTCTTGCCGACAGCAATGCCGCGATCACCAAGGGAATCGTCGCGCTCGTGCTGGCCGCCGTGCAGGACAAGGCCGCCGCCGAGGTCGCGGACATGGACGTCGCTGCGCGCCTCGCACCCTTCGACCTGACCCGCCAGCTTTCGTCGAACCGCACGCAGGGCGTCCCCAACATGATCGCGCTTGTCCAGGACACCGCCCGCCGGCTCGCAGCGGGCTGACCGACCGGCGCCCCAAGGGGCGTCCCCCCTATTTCATCCGGGCAAGAAAAAGGGCGCGAAAGTTGCCTTCCGCGCCCCAATCCCTTGCCTGCGTCGTTCGATCAGAATTCGTACGACACGCCAACCTTCAGACGCCACACCGACGAGCTGACGTTGATGCCGTTGTCGGCAGCATAGTCGGCCGCGCCGTTGAAGCCGGTGATGATGTAGCGGCCCTGCGCGTCCACGCCTGCGGTCGACAGCGACGCAATGTCCTGAAGACCCGAGAAGTTGCGGCGGCGCTGGACGTTCCAGTTGTCGTCGAGGAAGTTCAGGAAGTTGTCCATCGTCGCGTACAGCTTCAGCTTGTCCTTCTTCCCGAACAGGTGGCCCGGACCCGGAATTTCCTGCGAGAAGGACAGGTCCATGTCGAAGTACCAGTCGTTCGAACAGGTGTTCCGCGCGATCGTCTGACCGACATATTTCTTCGCACAGCTCAGACCGCTGACGAAGTCGGCCAGATTCTGGACTGCCGTCATGTTCGAGCTGGGCGAGATGTTTGGATCGCTGATCCCGGTCGGCAGATAGGCGAGCGCGTTTTCAGTGCCCGACACACTGTCGTTGAACACGCTGCCGCCCGAGAAGGTCAGGCTGTATGGACGGCCCGACCGTGCGATGAAGCTGATCGCGAAGCGCGTCGACAGATCCTCGAAGAATTCTTCGCGGAAAGCCAGGCGGGTCGAGATATTGTGCTTGCTGCTGAAGAAGCCGCGCGATGCGGCCGGGTTCTGGCGGTCGAACGCGGCGGTCAGGTCATAGTTGGACCCGGCCGTCGAGTTATACATGTTCCGACGATCCTGCGCATCGGTGTAGCTGTAGCCGATGTTGAAATCGACGTTGCCATTTTCCGTGAACAGTCCGCCGTTGAAGGTCTTCGACAGGATGAACGATGCGATGTGGCTGCGATAGCTGCCCGCGTTGGTCAGTTGCAGTTCGTCATCGCGGCTGGTGTTGAAGCAGGCCGTGTTGACGTTCTCGTATACCGGGCCGGGGTTCAAGCCGACAAGGCGAGCGGTACAGCCGGCAACATTCGGGTCGATCGCGCGATAGATCGGGCGACCGTCGATGGTGTAGCCGTTGAGACCAAGGCGGGCATCGACGGTCTGTGACAGATCGACGATTGTCAGCGGGTCGCGATACTTGCTGTAGATATAGTCGAGGTTCAGGTTCCAGCCGCTGAAGAAGCCCGAGGAGGCAAAGTTCAGCTCCGACGTGAAGCCGATGTTGGCGCGCAGCACCGTCGGCATCTTGATGTTCGGGCTGACCGACTGGGTGTCGCCCAGACCCGCTGCCGCACTGGCCGATGCCGACTGCTGGAAGCAGGTGGGAACGCCGGTGAACTGGCCGTTGACGACGACGTCGAGCTGCTGTCCGGCGGCGAGGCCGCAAGCCGCGTCCTGCGTCGTACCCGTGGCGAAGCCGCGACCGTCGTTCTGGAAGGCGTTGCCGAACCAGACGACCGGATCGCCGCCCGAGAAGATGCCGACACCGGCGCTGATCTTGGGCCGGCCGAAGACTGCAAAGTCGTTCATGTCATAGGTCAGCGCGACGCGCGGCATGATGACCGGTGCAAGGCTGCTGAAGCCGGTCGTGTTCGGGAAGCCGTAGCGGCGGAGGAACACCGAGTTCAGCTTGGGTCGGCCGCCATCATACCAGTCGGCACGGACGCCGATGACCGCGTTGAGCTGGCTGCTGATCTCCCACTCGTCCTGCGCGAAGATCGTATAGATGCTGCGCTTGAAGGCTGCGGCCGCGTCATTGACGTCGCCGGTGGCCGAGAAGTTGCCGAAGGCGCCCTCGGTGTTCCCCGCGATGACGTTTGCAGGGGTCGTCGAGGTCTGGTTGCTACCTAAACCCGGCGACAGCAGGCCGGCGCGCAGGTCGTTGATATTGCGGAACACCAGCGTTCCGGTCGCGTTCTGCACGAACAGGTTGAACAGGTCCGCGCGGTTCAGTTCGGCGCCGACTTTGAGCGTGTGGGCGCCCGCGACCAGCTTGGCGACGGCGCGATACTGATCGATGCGCGTCTGCAGGTCGTTGGCCGAGCGTGAGTTGCCCGGACCGGCGAGCACGGCGCCGTCGATGCCGGTCGCGTTGTCGATGCCGACGATGATGCGCGGGATTGGATTGCCCGACTGCGCTTCGCCGCCGCCGATCGGATCCTGACGATCGATAACCTTCGAGTGCGAATAGCGCAGTTCGGTCGAGAAATTATCCGACCACTGCGAATAGAGGCGACCCGAATAATAATCGGACTTGGTGCCGCTGAGATAGAAGGTGTTGAGACCGATGGCTTGCGGCGACGATCCCGTGAACAGGTCGTCCGGACGGGTCGATGCTTCTTCGAGGCGCTGATAGGTAGCCTCGAAACGATGGTTGTCGGTGATCTGCCAGTCGAGGCGACCAAAATAGCGGTCGTTCTTGAACGGACGGCTGGTTACCAGCGGGCCGGTATCGACACCGTACACGTCCTTCAGGACCTGCGAAATCTCATTGAACTGCTCGACCGAGATGCCCGTCTGCGGGTTGGCATAGCCGGCACCCGTCGGACCGTCATCCTGCGACTGGCCGGCTTCCTGATGTTCATAAGCACCGAAAATGAACAGGCGATCCTTGATGATCGGACCACCGGCCCAGACACCCCAGCGCTTTTCGGGCTCGATACCGGCCACGGGTAGCCCGCGGACGCTGTTGCCGCGCAGGCCATTGTCCGAATATTCGAAGAAACCGCCAAAATGATAGTCGTTGGTACCCGACTTGGTGACGACGTTGATCGCACAGCCGGTAAAGGCGCCATAATCGACGTCGAACGGCGCGAACTGCACCTGCGTTTCGCGAACCGCGTCATAGGGGATCGGGGTCGAGCTGCGCGACGAGAAACCCGTGTCATTCAGGCCATAGACGTCGCCCTGGCTGATGCCATCGACGGTGAAGGCGTTGCCGCGGTCGTTGCCGCCGAGGCACGAAATGCGATCCTGGCCCGAACCGCCATCATCGCGGTCGAGGCTGACGCGCGGGTCGAGGCGGATGATGTCGCGAACGTCACGGTTGAACGAAGGCGCGCTCTGCAGCACTTCGGTGGTGAAGCTGGTGCCCGGTCCGACGGCAAGCTGCGTGACCTTGACGCGCGAGCCGGTGACGACGATCTCGCCGCCGCCCGAAGCGAGCTGGAAGCGCAGATCGGTGTTGCCCTGCAGCGAGGTGTTGACGTCCTGAATGGTCTGGCCTTCGAAGCCGTCGGCGGTCACCGCAATGGTGTAAGGGCCACCGGTGACAAGGCCGGTGGCGACGAAGCGACCATCGGCGCCGGTGGTGATCGAGCGCGCCGAGCCGGTGCGGGTGTCGGTGATCACGACGGTCGCGTTGCCGACCGCGGCGCCGCTGTCATCGCTGACCTGGCCCTGGATACCGGTCGTGATCTGCTGCGCCTGGGCAGGCGCGGCAACGACGGTGGCGACGCTGATAGCCATCAGGCTAGCGGCGATCGAATAACGAAGTTTCATGTCAGGATGTCCCCTATTGGTAGCGTGCGGCAGGCACGCGACAATGGGACGCACCTGACCTGCGAGCGCCCCTGACGCCCGCATGTGGCACGATTGTGACAGCAATTGTGACAGTGCAAGCCGCGAAGGGTCCGGCGATCAGGAAAAGGTCGAAAAACGACGTATTTCCGTCTCGCCCGGGGAATTATCCACAGGTCGACATGCGTTTTTTCCCGCAACTGTTGCTGCGATGCAACATGACGCGCTGCGGCATTTATGCAGCGAGCCGCGACTCAAGCCGCGTCGCCGGCTTCCTTCGCCTTGTCTGCATAGACCCGAACCGGGTCCTTGCGACCCTCGACGACGTCCTTGTCGACGACAATCTCGACGACGTCGGTGAGGTCGGGCAGGTCGAACATCGTGTCGAGCAGGATCGCCTCGACGATCGAGCGGAGGCCGCGTGCGCCGGTCTTGCGATCGATCGCCTTCTTCGCCACCGCGATCAGCGCGTCGTCGGTGAAGGTCAGCGCGACCTCTTCCAGATCGAACAGCTTCTTGTACTGCTTGACCAGCGCGTTCTTCGGCTCGCCGAGGATCTTGACCAGCGCGTCGACATCGAGATCCTCGAGCGTCGCGATGACGGGCAAGCGGCCGACGAATTCAGGGATCAGGCCGAACTTCAGCAGATCTTCCGGTTCGATCTGCTTGAGCGTCTCGCCCGCGCGGCGCTCGTCGGGTCCCGCGACATGTGCGCCAAAACCGATCGACTTGCCCTGCAGGCGGTCGCCGATGATCTTTTCGAGGCCAGCGAAAGCGCCGCCCGCGATGAACAGGATGTTCGTGGTATCGACCTGCAGGAATTCCTGCTGCGGATGCTTGCGCCCGCCCTGTGGCGGAACGCTTGCGGTCGTGCCTTCCATCAGCTTGAGCAGCGCCTGTTGCACGCCTTCGCCCGATACGTCGCGGGTGATCGACGGGTTTTCCGCCTTGCGGCTGATCTTGTCGATTTCGTCGATGTAGACGATGCCGCGCTGGGCCTTTTCGACATTATAGTCGCTGGCCTGGAGCAGCTTCAGGATGATGTTCTCGACATCCTCACCGACATAGCCCGCCTCGGTCAGCGTCGTTGCGTCGGCCATCGTGAAGGGCACGTCGAGGAAGCGTGCGAGCGTCTGCGCGAGCAGGGTCTTGCCGCTGCCGGTCGGGCCGACGAGCAGGATATTCGACTTGGCCAGTTCGACGTCTTCGCCGCGACCCGAATTGGCAAGGCGCTTGTAATGGTTGTGCACCGCAACCGACAGCACGCGCTTGGCCTTGTTCTGGCCGATCACATAGGCGTCGAGATGCTGGCAGATTTCCAGCGGCGTCGGTACCGCGCCGTCCTTGCGCGCGGCAACGCCGCCCTTGATCTCTTCGCGGATGATGTCGTTGCAAAGCTCGACGCACTCGTCGCAGATGAACACCGTCGGTCCGGCAATCAACTTGCGGACTTCGTGCTGCGACTTGCCGCAGAAGGAGCAATAAAGGGTGCTCTTGCTGTCCGAGCCGCTCAATTTGGTCATATTCAGTCCTCTGGCAGGTCCAATGGAGGTGCTGCCGTCATTATCCTAGCCCGCGGCCACCCAATTACAATATGGCAATTGGGTGACGTCGTCGCAATGTGTCGAATAGCGCCGTGCGGCAAAGCGGGTGTCAAGAAACGCGGTTACCGGCCCTTTGCCGCATATGCCGCCGCCCCGTCATCAGGGCGTGGGTCCCTCGCTCTGGGTCGCGGCGCCAGTCTCGCCATCGGCCGCCGGACGCGAACCGAAGACGTGATCGACAAGGCCGAAATCCCTGGCTTCCTCGGCCTCGAGGAAGGTGTCGCGATCCATCGCCTTTTCGATCTCTTTCAGCGACTTGCCGGTGTATTTCACATAGAGGTCGTTCATCCGCTTGCGGATACGCAGAATTTCGCGCGCCTGGATTTCGATGTCCGACGCCATGCCGCGGGCGCCGCCTGACGGCTGATGGATCATCACGCGGGCGTTGGGCAGCGCGACGCGCATGCCTGGCTCGCCCGCCGCGAGCAGGAAGCTGCCCATCGAGGCTGCCTGGCCGATGCAGAAGGTCCCGACGCGCGGGCGGATATATTGCATCGTGTCGTGAATCGCCATGCCCGCCGTCACGACGCCGCCCGGCGAGTTGATGTACATGAAGATGTCCTTCTTCGGATTCTCCGATTCGAGGAACAGCAATTGGGCGGTGATCAGCGAGGCCATGTTGTCTTCGACTTCGCCGGTGACGAAGATGATCCGTTCGCGCAGCAGGCGGGAGAAAATGTCGAAGCTGCGTTCGCCGCGACTCGTCTGCTCGACGACGACGGGAACAAGGGCGGCGAGCGGGTCGATCATGCGAATTTCGTCCTTACGTTTTCGGGATGCCCCGCCGCGAACCGGCGGGCTGCCCCTCCGCCATCCTACATCGGCGCCAAGCCGGGCGGTTTCAAGGGGGCAAAAAAAGGGGCGGGATGTCCCGCCCCGATCATCCTGTTCGCGTCGGCGGTCAGTCGCCTTCGCCGGGTTCGGCGGAAAAGTGCGTTTCGAACTTTCCTTCGACACCCTTGAATTCGTCGGCGTCGGCGGGGCTGTCCTTCTTGACCGTGATATTCGGCCATTCGGCGCTATACTTGCCGTTCAGTTCCAGCCATTTCTCGAGGCCGCTCTCGGTGTCGGGAAGGATGGCCTCGGCCGGGCATTCGGGTTCGCACACGCCACAGTCGATGCACTCGTTCGGATTGATGACGAGCATATTCTCGCCCTCATAGAAACAGTCGACGGGGCAGACCTCGACGCAGTCCATATATTTGCACCGGATGCAGGCGTCGGTGACAACATAGGTCATGGATTATATGCTCCCTTGGTCGGCGGCACCCTTGCCGTCCGGACAATTGACCGGCTCGCCTCTAAGCCTCGCGAACGCGGCGCGTCAACGCAAAGCGACAGTTGCGAATCACTCTCATTCCCTAGGCGGATCGGCGCGCTTTCCGGAGGCAGCTTTTCCTCTGCCGGCAATAGCTCAGCTCGATCCGGTGGGCGTTTCGGCGCCGAGCCGAAGGTAGCAGCTTTCGGCTTCCGGCGCGGGGCCGCGGCGGAGCGGCAGCGAGAGCAGGCGGATCACCTCGATGCGTTCGCCGACGGGCAGTACCAGCGTCGCGCCTGAATGAACTGCGGCCGATGCGCGCGTGACGCGGCGCCCGTCGAGGCGGATATGGCCCGCTGCGACCATGGCCTGTGCGATGCTGCGCGAGCGCGCAAAGCGCAGGTACCACAGCAGCTTGTCGAGCCGGATGCTTCCAGCCGCGCCGGGGCTGGACATCAGTCCTCGCGCCCGCCCGCGAGCAGGGCGGCCAGCCCGGCGAAGGGGCTATTGGGCGAAGGGCTGCGGCGCGCCGGACGATCGGCGCGCGGCGGACGGGCGCCGGCGTCAGCGGGCTTCGCACCCTTGCCCGGTTTGCCGCGCCGGGCCTGACCCTGCTTGGCGGTCGGGCGGGGGCGTTCGCCGCCCGGCGGCGGCGCACCAGCCGCCTTCTTGCCATGCTTGCGGCGCGGACGCTTGTCGATCGCCTTGAGCCCCGACCAGCGCCAGCGCCCTTGTGCGGGATCGCCGACGCTGCGGAAACCGAAGCTGCCGAGCAGCGCACGGCGCGTTTCCTCGTCGAGGCCGAGCGACGTCGCCAGCGCCGGGTCGATCGCGAAGCCGGGCAAGGGCGCGCCGTGCGCTTCTTCACCGCCGTCATCGTGGTGATGCGGGTCCTTGCCGGTCAGTGGCGCGGTCGGCGGGGCCGCGGCCTGCAGGCGCGCGGCATGTGCCTGACGCGCCAGTTTTTCGGCCATGTCGATGCGCAGCCATCCATTCGCGCAGCGCCGAAAGCCCGCGATGGTCAGCGCGGCGTGACTGCCGGTCTTCTGGATGACCGCGCCTTGCGGCGGCAGCGCCGGAATTGCCGTTCCCTGCTGTGCCGCCATCAGCGCGGCGCGCCACCGCACCGCTTCGGGTTTCAGCAAGGCGGGATGGAAGATATCGAGCGACCCGATGGTGAGGCCGAGCTTGCGAAGCTGCGGTCGCTCGTCGGCGGTGATCGCGGCGAGCTGTTGCTCGATCGAAGCGCGGGTTGCCGTGCCGCCGCCATCGACCAGCGCGGCGAGCAGGGCGCGGACGCGCGGCGGGGTGAACAGGTCGCCGGCTGCCTCGCCCATCGCGGCGAGCGGGCCGGCGTGGCGGGCAAGCTGATGGCCGACAAATGCCTGGAGACGTTCCGAAATGGCCTGCACCTGTTGTGGTTCGAGGCGGCGCAGCGACGGGTCGATCTGCACCGACGGCTGGACCAGCGTCGGCCCGCGCGCCAGCGTCGCGACGATGTCGCCATGCCAGGCAAGGCGCGCAGCGCCGCCCGGCTCGCTGACCAGCACAAGGCCATTGTCTTCGCCGGCGGCCAGCGCGGCGGCCCGGCGGGACAGTTCGCCGCGCAGATGCTTTTCCGCCGCTGCCAGCAACATGCGGTGGTCGCTTGCCCGTGCGCGGGCATCGACCTTGAACGAAAAGCCTTTCAGCGTCCCGATCGGTTCGCCATCGACCGCGACGGTGCCGTCGGGTCCGACCGCGACGGGGAGGGCGGCGTGCCGCTGTCCGGCATCGCGGAGCAGCAGCGCGAGACGGCGATCGACAAAGCGCTGGGCCAGCGCGGCGTGCAGGGCGTCCGACAACCGCGATTCAAGCGCTTGCGTCTGCTCGGTCCAGCCCGCGCCGCCCGCGATCCAGTCGCCCCGCTGCGCGATGAAGCAAAGCGTGCGCACCGCCGCGATCCGGCTCGCGAGCTGGTCGATGTCACCGTCTGTGTCGTCGAGCCGGGCGAGGCGTCTGGCAAACCAGTCGGGATCGATCATCCCGTCGCCGGTCGTCCGCCATTGCCAGAGCTTGAGGACGGTGCGGCTGTGATGTTCGGCGCCGAGCTGCTCGAAATCGGGGAGGCCGCAGACATCCCAAAGGCGCTCGACGGCTTGCGGCTCGGCGGCGCGCATCCGCACCTCCATGTCGCCCGCCAGATGCTTGAGGACGGAAAGGTCGACCGCTTCGGGCGCAGCGCGCAGGCCCTGCTGCGTCGGCGGCTCCGCCAGGTCGGCCAGCAACCGTTCCAGGCTGTCGTAACGCGGGGTCGGGTTGCGCCAGAAGAGGCTGGCCAACGGTGGAAAATGATGTCCCTCGATTGCCAGGATTTCTTCGGGCGTGAAGCCGCCTTGCGGCGTGCCGATGGTGCCGAAGCTGCCGTCCTGCTGGTGCCGTCCGGCGCGCCCTGCGATTTGCGCCATTTCCGAAACGGTCAGGCGGCGGAGGCGGCGCCCGTCGAACTTCTGCAGGCTCGCAAAGGCGACATGCTGGACGTCGAGATTGAGCCCCATGCCGATGGCGTCGGTCGCGACGAGATAATCGACCTCGCCCGCTTCGAACATCGCGACCTGCGCGTTGCGTGTCTTTGGGCTGAGCGCGCCCATCACGACCGCGGCTCCGCCCGCGAAACGGCGGAGCATTTCGGCGATCGCATAGACTTCCTCGGCCGAAAAGGCCACGATCGCCGAGCGTTTGGGCAACCGCGACAGCTTCGAGGCGCCCGCATAGCTCAAGGTCGAGAAGCGCGGGCGGGTCACGATGTCGGCTTCGGGCACCAGGCTTCGTACCAGCCCCCTGATGGTCGCCGAGCCGAGTATCATCGTTTCCTCGCGGCCCCTTGCGCGCAATATGCGATCGGTAAAGACGTGCCCGCGCTCGGGATCGGCGCCGAGCTGGGCTTCGTCGATCCCGACGAACGCCACGTCGCGGGCGATCGGCAGCGCCTCCATCGTGCCCAGCAGATAGCGGGCGTCCGGCGGCATGATCCGCTCTTCGCCGGTGATCAGCGCAACCTCGGCGGTACCCTTAATCGCCACGACGCGGTCATAGACCTCGCGCGCGAGCAGGCGCAGCGGAAAACCGATCATCCCGCTGGAATGGGCGGTCAGGCGCTCGACCGCCAAATGGGTTTTGCCGGTGTTGGTGGGGCCAAGGACGGCCTTGACCGGTTGGGAAGAGGATGACGTCATTGTCTTGTCCTCCCTGCTGGCATGGGCGCGTTCCGCGTGCAACAGGCGATCGTCGAACGGTGTGGGAAAGGTAGCATTTTCAACCCGGGCACACATCATGGCGCAACGCCGCCACGGCCCGCCGCAAGCCAGCGGCGGGGGGCGGGCATTAAATTGACTTTAACGACCTTTCTTTACAGACATCCGGTCGAAAAAATCATTCGACGGCCGGGTCCAGGGAGGCCCGTCGAACGGGGGTTGCACTTTTTGTTCCAGCGCCACGAACCCATTGCGGGAATGTCCGGCAACGCGGCTGCACTTTCGATGGCGCAGGCGTTGCCCCTGCAGACGGCGCGCGCGGATGCGGAACCCCGGCTGTCTTGGCGTGACCGCCTTGCGCTGATCGACCTCGTTCCCGACCTTGGCGACGCGATCGGATCGCGCGAATGGTGGCGCGGCCTTGCGACATTGACCCTGCTCTGCGGGGCTGCGATTTCCACTTTTCCTGGCGTTCGGCCGCTTGAGGTTGGAGGCGCTCCTGCGCTCGGCGCCGCCGATTTCAACGAAGCGCGCGCGCAGATGATCGTGCCGCTCGCCTATGGCGGCGACACCGGCCGCCACATGGCCGCGACCGATGCTGTCCGCCCGCTGGCCCAGACACCCGAACGCCCGCAGATCGAACTGACCGCGACGCTGGGTGCGGGCGACAGTTTCGCGCGCCTGCTCGAACGCTCGGGCGTCGGCAGCGGCGATGCGCAGGCGTTGGCCAGCCAGGTCTCCTCCGCAGTGCCCCTCGCCGATATCGCGCCGGGTACGCGCATCGACCTGATCCTCGGGCGCCGCGCGGCGCGCACGATGCCGCGCCCGGTCGAGGCGCTGGCGATGCGCGCGCGGTTCGACCTCCGGATCGAGATGGAGCGGATCGATGGCAGGCTGGTGATGCGCCGCATCCCGATCGCGGTCGACAGCACACCCTTGCGTATCCGCGGCCGGGTCGGGGACAGCCTCTACCGTTCGGCACGCGCCGCGGGGGCGTCGCCCGAGTCTATCCAGGCCTATCTGCGCATCATCGGTCGCCAGATTTCGGTCGGCAGCGATATTCGCGCCAGCGACGAATATGACATCATCGTCGAACATCGCCGCGCCGAAACCGGAGAGAGCGAGACCGGCAAGCTGCTCTATGCTGGCCTTGTCCGGGGCGGCAAACCCAGGCTGTCGATGATCGAATGGACCGTCGATGGACGCACCCAGTGGTTCGAAGCCTCCGGCGTCGGTCAGCAGAGCGGCGGGGTCGGGCGTCCGACCAACGGCCGCATTACCTCGACCTTCGGCATGCGCCGCCACCCGATCCTGGGATATAAGCGGATGCACAGCGGCGTCGATTTCGGCGGTGGGTACGGTGCGCCGATCTATGCGGTCAGCGACGGGCTTGTAACGATCGCCGGCCGCACTGGAGGGTTCGGCAACTATGTGAAGCTCAGCCACGGCGCCGGACTTGGCACTGGCTATGGCCATATGAGCCGCATTGCGGTGCGGCCGGGCCAGCATGTGTCGCGAGGGCAGGTGATCGGCTATATTGGCTCGACCGGCCTCTCGACCGGTCCGCATCTTCATTATGAAGTCTATCGCAACGGCGTTGCGGTGAATCCGTTGTCGGTAACGTTCATCAGTCGTGCGCAGCTTGAAGGCAAGGCCCTTGCCGACTTCCGGGCCCGGATCCGCCAGCTTACCTCGGTCGCTCCGGGCGGGGCGATGAGCGCGGCCCCGGCGAAGCCCGCCCAGGGGCCAAAGCTCGGTTCGCTTGCCGATGTCGCGACCAAGCGCGCGGGCGGCGGGCAATAGCGGAATCGGCTTTTCCGCCCGTGGGCGCGACGATTTCTCCCGAATATCCAGTTGCCCTCTCGCGCCGCGCCGCTATGCACGCCGCATGACATATGCCGCCTATCCCGACCGGCGCCTGCGCCGTACGCGCCGCACCGGCTGGAGCCGGGCGATGGTCCGCGAAACCCACCTCACGCCATCCAACCTGATCTGGCCGCTGTTCGTCTGTCCTGGCATGGAAACCGAAGAACCGGTGGTCAGCCTGCCGGGCGTTTCGCGCTGGTCGGTCGATCGGATCGTCGACCGCGCGAAAGAGGCGGTCGCGGCGGGCATTCCGTGCCTTGCGCTCTTTCCCTATACCGAGCCCGACCGGCGCAGTCCCGACGGTGCGGAGGCACTCAACCCCGACAATCTGATGTGCAAGGCGGTTGCGGCGATCAAGGATGCGCTCGGTGACGCGATCGGGGTTCTCACCGACGTTGCGCTCGATCCCTATACCAGCCACGGGCAGGACGGCCTGATCGACGATACGGGCTATGTTCTCAACGACGAAACGGTCGAGGTGCTGGTCGGCCAGGCGCTGAATCAGGCGCGTGCGGGGGCCGACATCATCGCGCCCAGCGACATGATGGACGGACGCATCGGCGCGATCCGCGAGGCGCTGGAGGCTGAAGGTTTCAGCCATGTCCAGATCATGAGCTACGCCGCCAAATATGCGTCGGCCTTTTACGGCCCGTTTCGCGATGCCGTCGGATCGCGTGGCCTGCTGAAAGGCGACAAGAAGACCTACCAAATGGATTCCGCCAACGTCGAAGAGGCGCTGCGTGAGGTCGAGATGGATCTGGGCGAAGGCGCCGACAGCGTGATGGTGAAGCCGGGGCTGCCCTATCTCGACGTCGTGCGCGCCGTTAAGGATCATTTCGCGGTCCCCGTCTATGTTTACCAGGTGTCGGGCGAATATGCGATGATCGAAGCGGCCGCCGCCGCTGGGGCGGGCGATCGCGATGCGCTGGTGCTCGAAACGTTGCTCGCCTTTCGCCGGGCCGGTGCGTCAGGCGTGCTGACCTATCATGCGCTCCACGCGGCGCGGCTTCTGGGCGGATGATTTTGGGGGATAAATGACGCAGGGACCGCGGCGCTGGCTTTTCGTGCTGACCATATTGGTTGGCAGCTTCCTTCTTTTTCAGGTGCAGCCGATGGTTGCGCGCATGGTTCTTCCCAAGCTGGGGGGGGCGCCTGCGGTCTGGAACAGCGCAATGCTCGTCTATCAGGCGCTGCTCCTTGGCGGTTATGCCTATGCGCATTGGCTGGGTCGGTTTGCGGTTCGCCGGCAGGCGATGATCCATATCGCGCTTTTCGTTCTCGCCGCGCTGTGGTTGCCGCTCGGCATCGCGCAGATCGCGCCGCCCGCGCCGGGACAGGAGGCACTGTGGGTACCGCTGCTGCTGATCGCCTCGATCGGCCCGGTGTTCTTTGTCGTGTCGGCGCAGGCGCCCCTGATGCAGCGCTGGTTCGCCGCGGATACACGCGCCGGTGACCCCTATTATCTCTATGCGGCCTCGAACCTCGGCAGCTTCGCCGGACTGATCAGCTATCCGGCGCTCGTCGAGCCGAATATGCCGCTCGCGACACAAAGCTGGGGGTGGACCGCAGGTTATGGCCTTCTTGCGCTGCTTGTCGCGGCAAGCGCGGCTGCGCGCTGGACTGGAAAGGGAGCGCATGACGAGGCGGCGGACAGCGCCGACGAGCCGCGCCCGACCCTGCGTCGCCAACTGCACTGGTTGTTGATCGCGGCCGTCCCGTCGGGGCTGATGCTGTCGACGACGACGCACCTCACGACCGATATCGTCGCGATGCCTCTGCTCTGGGTGTTGCCGCTGGGTTTGTATCTCCTCAGCTTTTCGATTGCCTTTTCCAACGCCGAATCGATCAAGGGAACTTTTCGCGTCCTTGCACCGGCGGTGCTGCTGATCGCGGGCGGGCAAGCGCTGCTGAGCACCAGTGGCGGGACGATGCTGATCGCGTTTATGAGCCTGGTCATGCTGTTCATCGTCGCGACCACGCTCCACGATTATCTGCATCATTTGCGCCCGTCGCCGCGGCATCTTACGCTTTTCTATCTCATCATGTCGGCGGGCGGTGTGCTGGGCGGCCTGTTCGCGGCGCTGATCGCTCCGCTGTTGTTCGACTGGGTCTACGAGCATCCGATCCTCATTCTCGCCGCGGCGATGCTGTTGCCGCTGCCGGCGCTTCTGCCGTGGGACCAATGGCTGAAGATTGCCAATCCCCGCCGGATCGTCATCCTGCTGTTGTTGCTGGCGGCCTTCACGAGCTGGAATCTGGCCAGCAACTGGGACGGCACCTTCAACGGGATGAACGGGCTTTGGGCCGGGCTGACGCTGGCGGTCGGCCTGCTCGTGATTGGCTGGCGCTGGGCCTATGTGCTGTCACTGGCCATGTTGATGCTAGGCGTCGGGGGCGTCGAAACGCTGAAGAGCAGCACCGACGGGTCGCGCGTTCGCAGCTATTTCGGCGTCTATACGGTCACCGATGATGTCTATCGCCAGCAGCGCCGTCTCGCGCACGGTACGACGCTGCATGGGTTACAACACACGGACAAGCGTCGGGAACTGGACCCCACGACCTATTATGGCCACAAATCGGGGGTCGGTTTGACGCTCGACAAGGCGAACCAGCTCGCCGGACCGAGCGCAGCCGTCGGGATAGTCGGGCTCGGTGCCGGGACACTGTCCTGTTACCGCAAGCCGGGACAGGCATGGACGATATTCGAGATCGATCCGGCGATGGCCGCGATCGCGCGCGACCCGTCGAAATTCACCTTCATCAGCAAATGCGCGCCGCATGTTCCGATCGTTATCGGCGATGCACGGTTGCAGGTCGCCAAGCTGCCGCCAGCGCAGTTCGACATTCTGGTGATCGACGCCTTCTCGTCCGACGCCATCCCGCTCCACCTGCTGACCAAGGAAGCGATCGGCATCTATGCGCGGGCGCTGAAGCCTGGTGGGATACTTCTGATTCACATCTCCAACCGTTTCTTCGATCTTCAGCCCGTGCTTGCGGCGGAGGCACAGGCGCGGGGATGGAGCGCGGCCATCCGGCTCGACCCGTCGATCACCGACAGCGATCCGATGAATCGTGATTTCGGCAATCTGACGGCATCGAGCTGGGTCGCGATGACCGCAACGCCGGATCGCCTCACCCAACTGACCGGCGGTCTGAAGCCGCGTGACAAGGCCAGCGAGGACGGGGTATGGGTTCCGCTCGCGGCACGCCCCGGTTTCACGCGCTGGACCGACGATTATGCATCGACCTTGCCCGTCCTGCTCTGGGGCCATCTGATCGGGAAGAGCGAATGACCTATACCGACGTCAGCATCATCAGCGTCAACGGCAAGACGCCCCAAATCGACCCCAGCGCCTTCATCGCACCTGGTTGCCGGATCATCGGCGATGTCGTGATCGGTCCCGACGTCAGCATCTGGTATAATTGCGTGCTGCGCGCTGACGTCAGCCGCATCGTCGTCGGCGCGCGATCGAATATCCAGGACGGCAGTGTCTTGCATTGCGATGGGCCCATGCCGCATCGGCCCGAAGGCTTTCCGACGATCATCGGTGAGGATGTGCTGATCGGCCATCTCGCGATGGTTCATGGCTGCACGCTAGCCGACCGGGCGTTCGTCGGCTTGAAGGCGACGGTGATGAACGGGTGCCGGATCGGCAGCGACGCGATGCTTGCTGCGGGAGCCCTGCTGACGGAGAACAAGGAAATCCCCGCCCGCGAACTATGGGCCGGCTCGCCCGCGCGCCGGGTGCGCGAAATCGACGAGGCGCAGGCTTCAGGGATGCAGATGGGCGTCGCGCATTATGTCATGAACGGCCGCACCCACAAGGCTGCGATGGAACAGGGCTGACCGGTTCCTCCCCATCGCCGCGCGACAGGGAGGATCGGGGACTCAGCCGTTGTTGGCGTTCACCATCGCATAGAGCATCGGGATCGACAGCAAGGTATTGGTTCGCGAAAAGATCATGGCCGTCTTGGCTGCCTTCGCCTTGGTCGCGTCATCCGCTTCGACGATGCCGAGTGCCTTTTTCTGGTTCGGCCAGATCAGGAACCACACGTTGAATGCCATGATCAGGCCTAGCCACATGCCGGCGCCGATCAGCTTGAAATTGGGGTCGGAGAAGGTCAGCGCCGGGACAGCATATTTGTTGTGGAACGCGATGCCGAGGCCCAGCAGCACGGTAACCAGCGCCGCCCAGCGAAACCAGAAGAGCGCCGCAGGCGCGATATGCTTCGATACGCCAGGTTTCAGTTCTGCCGGAATCTTGGGCATGGTCGGCATCTGAACGAAGTTGAAGTAGTAAAGCAGCCCGATCCACAGGATGCCGAAGAAGGTGTGCAGCCAGCGCAGGATCGCGTTGCCCGCCGTGATCCCGTCAGAGAAATACTGGCCGTTGAGGCCGAACATCAGCGCGATCGCCAGCAGCAGCCCGGCGATCAAAACGGCGTGCAGATTTCCGAAAAACTTGTCCATGTGCAGTCCCCCTCGCTTGTTGCCGGCGCCGTTCGATGCGGCGCCGATGACAGCGATATGCCAGCGACGGGGAGCGGACTCAACTTTTGCCGATGCCGGCCGGCTCCGACGCTTCTTCCGGGATCGCGAGGCCGTTCTTGAGCATGACCGGAAGCTGGCTCAGCGTAAACAGGAACGAAAGCGCGGTCACGCCCCAAACCTTGATCGTCAGCCACAGGTCAAAGCTCATCTGCTTTGCCTGGATCAGCTCGTACATCACATGATTGGCGATACCGAGCGCGGCGAAGAACAGGCCCCAGTTGCGCGATAGCAACAACCAGCCCCTTTCGGTCACGCCGTCGAGCGCCGACTGGAGCAGATATTTGAGCATCGGCCGCTTGAACCACCAGCCGCCAAGCAGCAGCGCGGCAAAGGCCGCATAGATGATCGTCGGCTTCATCACGATGAAGCGTTCGTCGTGGAACCAGATCGTCAGAGCGCCGAACCCGATGACCAGCACGCCGGACATCCACAGCATCGGCGAAATCTTGCCGAGCTTCCACTTCGATACGGCCATCGCAACAATGATTGCGGCCATGAAGGCGAGCGTGCCCTTGATGGCCGCGGTGGTCGCGGCGAAGGCGCCTTCGCCGCCCGAGGCGAATTTATAGGTCAGGAAGAAGACGAGCAGCGGCCCGAAATCGATCGCGAAATTGAGCCAGCCATGCTTGGCGGGCGGTGCGGCCGGGATCGGCTCGGGGCCGCCCGGAAGTTGGTCGCTTTGATCGGTCATCGGATGTTTCCGGCAATGATGCCTGCAATTTCGTCGGCGTCGAAGGGTCGAAGATCGTCGATCGTCTCACCGATGCCGATCGCGTGGATGGGAAGGCCGTGGCGTTCGGCCGCGGCAACCAGGACCCCGCCCCGGGCGGTGCCGTCGAGCTTGGTCATCACGAGCCCGGTCACGCCTGCCACTTCGCGGAAAACGTCGATCTGGGCCAGCGCATTCTGCCCCGTCGTTGCATCGAGCACCAGGACTACGTCGTGCGGCGCAGCTGGGTTCAGCCGGCCGAGAACCCGCTTTATCTTCGCCAGTTCATCCATCAGCTCGCGCTTGTTCTGGAGGCGCCCGGCGGTGTCGACGATCAGCACGTCGATGCCGGTCGCGGTCGCCTGCTTGACGGCGTCGAACACGATGCCGGCGCTGTCGCCACCTTCCGGACCCGCCATGATGGGCACGCTGAGCCGTTCGGCCCAGACCTTGAGCTGACCGATCGCCGCGGCGCGGAACGTGTCGCCGGCGACGAGCATCACGCCATAATCCTGTTCCTGGAACAGGTGCGCAAGCTTGGCGATGGTTGTCGTCTTGCCCGATCCGTTGACGCCGATCACCAATATGACTTGCGGGCGCGGGAAGGCGTCGATTTCCAGCGGCTCGGCAACGGGGCGGAGCACGGCGGCGATCTCCTCCGCCACGATCGTGCGCAGCCCGTCGATGCCGTTCGCCGCGACGTCGCGGCGCTCCGACAGGCGGTCGCGGATGCGGCTCGCCATCGTGGGGCCAAGGTCGGCGGTGATCAGCGCATCCTCGATCCGGTCGAGATCGTCATCGTCGAGGCGCGACTTGCCGGTGAGGCCCGACAGGTTTTCACCCAGCCGCTCCGACGTGCGCTTCAGGCCGCCGAGTAGCCGTTCGCTCCAGCTAAGCCCGCTCATGCGGCCATCATCCTGTCGCCGTTGCGCACGGCCAGTCGGACGGGCACGATGCTACCGGGCTCGGCCGGCGCCATCAGGGTCAGCGCGGCAAAATTTTCGGCATGGCCGGTCAGTCCATCGCGTTCGACGAGCATCGATGCCGCGCGCCCGATCTGTGCATCGAGCCATGCGGCGCGGCGGTTCGCATTGGCCTCGCGGAGCCGCGCGGCGCGACCGCGCGCAATGGCGCGGCCGACCTGCGGCATCCGCGCAGCGGGCGTGCCGGCGCGCGGGCTGTAAGGAAAGATATGGCCGAAGACGATGTCGCAATCGTCGATCAGGGCCATGCTGTTGGCGAACATCCTGTCATCCTCGGTCGGAAATCCCGCGATCAGGTCGGCGCCGATGGTGATTTCGGGGCGGGCGGCCTTGAGCCGTTCGGTCAGCCGCACGGCATCGGCGCGGCGATGGCGGCGCTTCATCCGGGTCAGCACCATATCGTCGCCGGCCTGCAACGACAGGTGAACATGCGGCATGATGCGCGCCTCGCCAGTCAGCAGCGCGAACAGCGCATCGTCGATGCGGTTCGGGTCGAGCGAAGAGAGGCGGAGCCGCTCGATCGGCAGGCGAAGCAGCGCGTCGACCAGCGCCGCGAGGCTGGTTCCGCTGTCGTCGCCATAACTCGCCAGGTCGACCCCGGTCAGGACGATCTCGCGCTGGCCGCGATCGAGCGCGATTTGCGCGGCCCCCACGACGGCATCGACCGTCGCCGAACGCGCCGTGCCGCGCGCGATCACCGTCGCGCAGAAGGTGCAGCTATGCGAACAGCCGGTCTGGACCCCGAGGAACGCGCGCGCGTGATCGGCTCCGGACAGCGCCGGAGTGTAGGAAGCTGCGGCAGGCGCGGCGGCGGCGCCATAGCTTTGGGCCAACCCCTTCGCGTCATTCGCAACCACCCGCGCGCCCATCGCGGCAAAGGTGTCGCCTTCGAGTTCCGCGGCGCAGCCGGTGACGACGACATCGGCGCCGGGCCGTTCGCGCAGCGCACGGCGCACCGCCTGCTTCGCCTG
Organism: Sphingopyxis sp.; assembly: GCF_016793825.1. Lineage (GTDB taxonomy): Bacteria > Pseudomonadota > Alphaproteobacteria > Sphingomonadales > Sphingomonadaceae > Sphingopyxis. Next base: position 310,157 of record NZ_JAEULM010000019.1, on the reverse strand, counting down.
TCGCACGGCTTCGTCGGTCACTGCGCAGCTATTGAAGACAATCCGGTCGCGTCGGGGCGCCTGCATCGCGGCGGTGCGGATCGCTTCCCCTTCGGCAATGTTGAGCCGGCATCCGAAGTTGACGACCTCTTGCCGGTCGGCGAGGGCAGCACTCATCCGAACTGCGCCCAATCGGTTTCGCCGTCATAGACGCGGGTCGCAGCGCCGCTCATCACGATTGGTTCGCCCGGCGCCCAGCGGATGATCAGGTCGCCACCCGGCAGCGAGACTGTCACGGGCGATGCCACCTTGCCGGCGCGGATCGCCGCGACCGCGGTCGCGCACGCGCCGGTGCCGCAAGCCTGGGTCAGCCCGACGCCGCGTTCCCAGACCCGCAATTGCAACTGATTCTCGCCATCGAGGCTGGCGACATTGACGTTGACGCGCTCGGGAAACAGCGGGTCGGTTTCGATCCGCGGGCCGATCTCGTCGAGTGCGACCGCGTCGGCTTCGGGCACGAAGAAGACGATGTGCGGATTGCCGACGTTGACCGCGGCGCCATGTTCCAGCTCGTCCCACGCGACGGGCATGTCGCGGGTGTCCATCGGCATCGCGAGCGGAATATGCTCCCAGTCGAAGACAGGTTCGCCGAGGACCACTTCCGCGCCGCCGTCGGCGGGCGTCACGCGCAGCATGCCGCCCAGCGTCTCGATCACCGCAGGTTCGCCGAGCAGGGTCGCGACGCAGCGCGTCGCATTGCCACACGCCTCGACCTCGCTGCCGTCGGCGTTGAAGATGCGCATCCTTACATCGGCCTTCGCCGAAGGCTCCAGGAGGATGAGCTGGTCGCAGCCGATGCCGTGGCGTCGATCGGCGATCGCGTGCGCGCGCGCCGGCGTCATCTCGACGGCGCGCACCCGCGCGTCGATCACGACGAAGTCGTTGCCGAGCCCATGCATCTTGGTGAAACGGTCCGCCATAGCTCGCGCATGTAGGGGCGCCAGCCGGTGAAGTCTAGCGATGTGGCCGGGGATCGCCGGCGCTGGACGACGAAAGCCGGGTTACGCCGTCTTGCGCAGATCTTCGCCCTCGGACGAGGGCGAACTGCCTTGCGGGGAAAGCGGCGCGCGGAGCAGGCCGCGTTCGGCGAGCAGGCGCGCGGTATCGTCGGCCGACAAGGCGCGGCCGTAATACCAGCCCTGCCCCTTCGAACAGCCAAGCCGGGTGAGTTCGATCGCGGTTGCTTCGTCTTCGACCCCTTCGGCCGTGATCGGCATCGAAAGGCTTTCGCCCAGCCGCACGATCGCGACGACGATCGCCTGCGCGTCGGCGCTGCCGCGCATCGCGGCGATGAAGCTGCGGTCGATCTTGATCCGGTCGAACGGCAAGGCGCGGAGGTGCGAGAGCGAGCTGTAGCCGGTGCCGAAATCGTCGAGGCTCAGCGAGACGCCCTGATTCTTGAGGCTGGTCACGATCGAGCGGACGAGCGGCAGATTTTCGAACAGCGAGCTTTCGGTGATTTCGACCTCGAGCTGATTTGCCGGGAATCCGGTTTCGACGAGCAGCTTGGTCAGCTTCTGGCTGAACCAGGGATCCTTGAGCTGTTGCGGCGAGATGTTGACCGCAAGCATGATCGCCGGGTCCCAGCTCTTGGCTGCTTCCATCGCCTGGCGAATGACCTGAAGCGACAATTCGCCGATCAGTCCGCTTTCCTCGGCGACGGGGATGAAGCGTTCGGGCGGGATCAGGCCATATTCGGGCGATTCCCATCGCATCAGCATTTCGAAGCCCATCAGGCGGCCGCTGGCGATGTCGACCTGCGGTTCGAAGTGGGCGACGAATTCGCCCCGCGGCATACCGTCGCGGATGCCGGTTTCGATCTGGTTGCGGACCTGCACGGCCATTTCCATGCCCTGTTCGAACCAGACATGGCGATTCCGACCTTCGTCCTTGCAGTGATACATGGCGATATCGGCCTGGCGGACCATGGTTTCCATCGTCATGCTCGCCTCGGTCGCCAGCGCGATGCCGAGCGATGCGCCGATGCGGATTTGCTGCGCGTCGTGCGCGACCGTTGCCTCGAGGGCGGTGACAAGCTCGGCCGCGAGCGCGTCGATGTTGCCGCGCACGCCGGGTTCGAACTGCAGCATCGCGACGAACTCGTCGCCGCCAAGCCGCGCCTTGGTGGCATTGGGAGGCAGGACGGCGCTGATGCGTTCGGCTGCGACCTGCAGGACGCGGTCGCCCGCGGCGTGCCCATGAATGTCGTTGACGGTCTTGAAATGATCGAGGTCGAGCAGGAACAGCGCCACGTGGCGTTTCGCGGCCGTCGCCTCGGCGATCGCCTGCTGCCCGCGTGCAATCAGCGCGCGACGATTGAGGAAGCCGGTCAGCGGATCGGTGTCCGCCAGATAGCGGGCGCGATGTTCGGCGTCGGTCCGTTCGCGAATCTCGCGGTTCAGATCCTCATAGCGGCGCCAGCCGAACAGGATCAGCGCGATGTTCAGGATCAGCGCCGCCGACAAGGCCTTGTCGGGGCCGCCGCCGATGCCGATCAGCGTTTGCACCACCGCCTGCATCACCGTCCCGCCGGTCCCGACGAACAGGACGATCGCCGCAACGACGATACCCCCTGCCAGTATATCCCGTTTGGCATCCTCGCTTCGGTTGCGAGGCTTCGGCTCGGCTATCATATAATCATTCCCCACCATCGCGGCGCTTATGGCCGGTAAGCCGTGAAATTTGCGTTAAGTTCTCCCCGTTTTCTGGCCATTTCGGACCTGTCCCGCGCGCCGTGACGGTGATGCCGACCGGATCGGTGGATGGGATTTCGCCCGCCGCGCGGATCCGGAGGGTGCCGCCGCTGCCGCTTGCGTTTCGGTACGGTTTTGCGTAAAGGGCCCGCGTCCGGCCGCATCTTGCGGACGGACGCACACGACATCCGCGACGGAAAACCTGTCCACGGATACCGCTGGTTGGCGAGGTTTCGCTCACCGGCGTGTTTTGCGTTGCGGGCCGTCAGAAGGGACTTTTTAGGCGCATGTTCGACAGTCTGAGCAATCGGCTTGGCGATGTTTTCGGAAAGCTGCGCGGTCGCGGAGCGCTGACCGAGGCCGACGTGCGCGCGGCGATGCGCGAAGTGCGAATCGCCCTGCTGGAGGCCGACGTCGCGCTGCCCGTCGTGCGCAGCTTCGTCGATCAGGTCACCGAACTGGCGATCGGCCAGAATGTCCTGCGCTCGGTCACCCCGGGCCAGCAGGTGGTCAAGATCGTCAGCGACGCGCTGACCGAAATGCTCGGCTCCGAAACCGCCGAGCTCGAGCTCGCGGTCACGCCGCCCGCCGTCATCATGATGGTCGGCCTGCAGGGTTCGGGTAAGACCACCACGACCGCGAAAATTGCCAAGCGGCTCAAGGAGAAAGAGCGCAAGAAGGTGCTGATGGCGTCGCTCGACGTCAATCGCCCCGCCGCGCAGGAACAGCTCGCGGTACTCGGCAGCCAGATCGACGTTGCGACGTTGCCGATCGTTGCGGGGCAGCAGCCGGTCGAGATCGCGAGCCGCGCGATGCAGGCCGCCAAGCTGCAGGGCTATGATGTCCTGATGCTCGACACCGCGGGCCGGCTCCACGTCGACCAGCAACTGATGGACGAGATGCAGGCGGTGTCGCGTGCCGCCAACCCGGCCGAAACCCTGCTCGTCGTCGACAGCCTGACCGGTCAGGACGCGGTGCAGGTCGCGCAGCGCTTTACCGATCAGGTGCCGCTGACCGGCGTCGTGCTGACCCGCATGGACGGCGACGCGCGCGGCGGCGCCGCGCTGTCGATGCGCGCCGTCACCGGCAAGCCGATCAAGTTCGCGGGCACGGGCGAAAAGCTCGACGGGCTGGAGCTTTTCCAGCCCTCGCGCATCGCGGGGCGTATCCTTGGCATGGGCGACGTCGTCAGCCTGGTCGAGCGCGCGGCCGAAACGATCCAGGCCGAAGAGGCCGAGGCGATGGCCGCGAAGATGGCCAAGGGCATCTTCGACCTCAACGACCTGCGCACGCAATTGAACCAGATGCGCCGCATGGGCGGTCTTGGTGCGCTGGCGGGGATGATCCCCGGCCTCAAGAAGGCGCAGACGGCGATGGCGCAGAGCGGCGCCGACGACAAGATGCTGATCCATTTCGACGCGATCATGGGATCGATGACCCCCAAGGAACGCGCGAAGCCTGAAATCCTGACCGCAAAGCGCAAGATCCGTATCGCCAACGGATCGGGCACGACGGTGCAGCAGGTGAACAAGGTGCTGAAGATGCACCAGGAAATGTCCACCGCGATGAAGAAAATCCGCAAGATGGGCGGGCTCAAGGGGCTCGGCGCGCTGTTCGGCAAGGGCGGTGGCGGAATGGGCGGTTTGGGCGGCGGCGGCATGGGTGGCGGCGGCCTTGGCGGATTGCCCGGTCTCGGCGGCGGAGCGATCCCGCCCGAACTCGCCAATCTTATGAATAAAAAGAAATAACTCGACGAAACTCTGAACATTAAACTCTGAAGGAAAATATCATGGCTACCTCCATTCGCCTTTCGCGCGGCGGTTCGAAAAAGCGCCCTTACTACAAGATCGTCGTCGCTGACTCGCGCAGCCCGCGCGATGGCCGCTTCATCGAGCGTATCGGCAGCTACAACCCGCTGCTCGCCAAGGATAATCCGGAGCGCGTGAAGCTCGATGCCGACCGTGCGAAGCATTGGCTGAGCGTCGGCGCGCAGCCGTCGGATCGCGTCGCCCGCTTCCTCGACGCTGCCGGCGTCAAGGAGCGCGCTGCCCGTAACAACCCGAGCAAGGGCCTCCCGGGCGAAAAGGCCAAGGAACGCGCCGAGGAAAAGGCGCAGAAGCTGGCTGACGCCGAAGAGGCCGCCGCCGCAGCTGCAGCCGCTCCGGCGCCCGAGCCTGAAGCCGTCGAAGACGCCGCTCCGGAAGTGGCCGCCGAAGAGGCCGCCGCCCCCGAAGCGGCTGAATCGGACGCGACCGGTTCGGTGAAGAGCGAAGAAACCGCTGAGGCGGTTGCCGAAGCCGTCGCCGACGAAGTCCCGGCCGATGCGACCGCCGAAGACGCGACCGCGATCGCCGAAGAAGTCGCCGAAGGCGGCCCGGTTGCCGAAGAAGCCCCGGCAGAAGAGGCCGCCGGCGAAGAAAAGGCCGAAGGCTAAGCCTTGGCCCGCGCCGACCGCCCCGTCACCCTTGCCGCCATCGCCGGCGCGCACGGGGTACGGGGCGAGGTCCGCTTGAAGCTGTTTGGTGAAGGCGCGGAGGCTCTCCGCGCCTTTTCCGTTTTCGATGCGGGGACAAGCAGGCTGACGCTGAAATCGGTGCGGCCTGCCAATCAGGGCGCGGTCGCGACCTTTGTCGAAGTGACCGACCGCAGCGCGGCCGAGGCGCTGCGCGGCACGGTCCTGACGGTCCCGCGCTCGGCGCTGCCGGCGTTGGCCGACGGCGAATATTATCACCACGATCTGATCGGTCTGCCGTGCGTATCGACCGACGGCAGTGGGGTGGGCGACGTCGTCGCGGTCGAGAATTTCGGCGCGGGCGACATCCTCGAAATCCGCCGCCCCGATGGCAAGCGTTTCATGGTGCCGATGAATGCCCGCGCGGTTCCGGCGTGGAGCAACGAGGGCGTGACCATCGACGCGGCCTTCGTTGACTAACGACGACGCCCCGGTCGTCCGTCATCCCGAGAGCAGTCCAGGGTCGCTGTAGAGCGAACCCCGTCCTGTCGGCCTGCCGCCCCGTCAAGGGACCGGAGCGGCAGACCTGTGCCGCTCAGCGGCCTTTCCGGATGCGCGCGCGGACAGGCTGTCCGGCGCGGCGGCGTCCGCGGATCATGTCGCCGAAAACGATGTCTTCGCCGGGTGCGTGGGGCGGGGTGACGAGTTCGACGAAGCGGCGAAACATGCCCTTCAATCCCACGATCCCGCGATCGAGATCCGCGCTCAGCCGTTCATGGCTGTGGGTCCAGCCTCGCATGAAATGTTCGTCCAACATCGCTTTTCTCCTTTCTGGCGTGTGCCCTTCAAATGCGCCTCCGCGCGCCGGAAAGCCAACAAAGGCTCTGGCATATATCATAAGGCAGGCTTATATATCGAACATGTCGAAACTGCCGCCGCTTGCCGCCGTCCGGGTCTTCGAAGCCGCAGCGCGGCTGCAGAATTTCTCGCGCGCTGCTGAAGAGCTTGGTATGACTCAGGCCGCAGTCAGTTACCAAATTCGCCAACTGGAGGAGCGGCTTGGCCGCGCCTTGTTCGTCCGCGAGAAAGGGCGCGTGCGATTGTCGGAAACCGGTCGGCGGCTGCTTCCGGCAATAAGCGGTGCTTTTGCCGCAATGAGCGATGCCTTTGGCGCGCTGCGGAGCGACGACGCCGACATATTGACGATCAGCGCGGCGATGACGCTCGGCGGAACCTGGCTCAGCGCGCGGATCGGGCGGTTCCAGCTGCGCCACCCCGACCTCGCCGTGCGCCTGCTGATGTCGAACGATCTCGTCGATTTCGACGCGACCAATGTCGATGTCGCGCTGCGTACGGGCGACGGCAACTGGCCGGGGCTGCGCACGGACTTCCTGTTCCGAAGCCATGTCACGCCGATCTGTTCGCCGGCCTTTCGCGATGCGCATGCGATAGCCGCGCCCGCGGACCTGCTGCGCGTCGAACGCCTCGCCCCCAACGATCCCTGGTGGGCGGGCTGGCTGGCCCAGGCAGGTATCGGCACGCCCCCGCCGCGACGGCAGGGTATCGAACTCGACAGCCAGCTACAGGAAGCGGTCGCTGTGCAGGGCGGCTTTGGCGTCGCGCTGATGACCCCGCTCTACTGGCGGGGGGAACTGGAGGCCGGGCGACTGGTGCGGCCGTTCGAGCCGATCTATGAGACGGGCACCGGCAACTATCTCGTCCACCGCGAGGGCCGCGTCGGGGTGCGCAAGATCGAGCGGTTCCGCGAATGGCTGCATGAGGAACTGCGGATGGATCGCCAGATGATGCCCGAGCGGCTATGGGAGCCGCTGCCATGACGTTCACCGCCGTTCCCCTGACGCTTTACCCCGACATGTTCCCCGGTCCGCTGGGGCACAGCATGGCGGGGCGCGCGCTCGAGGCTGGGGTCTGGGCGTGCGATCCGGTGCAGATCCGCGATTTCGCGACCGACAGGCATCGCACCGTCGACGACACGCCGGCTGGTGGCGGGGCCGGAATGGTGCTGAAGCCCGATGTTCTGGCGGCCGCGATCGACCATGCGGTGGCGGCCCATCCGGGGCTGCCGGTGCTGGCGATGACGCCGCGCGGGGCGCCCGTCACGCAGGCGCGCGTCCGCCAGCTTGCCGCCGGTCCGGGCGCGATCATTCTCTGCGGCCGGTTCGAGGGATTCGACGAACGCATCTTCGATGCGCGCGCCATCGAACAAGTGTCGATGGGCGACATCATATTGTCCGGCGGGGAGATGGGGGCGCTGTTGCTGCTCGACGCTTGCATTCGGCTGCTTCCCGGCGTAATGGGCGCGCCATCCAGCGGTGACGACGAATCGTTCGAAAACGGTTTGCTCGAATATCCGCACTATACCCGGCCTGCTATGTGGGAAGGGCGCACGATCCCCGAAGTGCTGCGATCGGGGGATCATGCGAAGATCGCGGCCTGGCGGAAACAACAGGCGGAAGATCATACACGGTTACGCAGGCCGGACCTTTGGGAGCGTCATGAGGGCGCTCGGGCCCGACCTGCCTCTGGCGCGCGGCGAAAAGAGAAGGACTAGAGGACATGAACCTCATCCAGACGATCGAAGCCGAAGAAATCGCCAAAGCGGCGAAGACCATTCCGACCTTCCGTCCCGGCGACACGCTGAAAGTCGGCGTGAAGGTGGTCGAAGGCGAACGCACCCGCGTCCAGAATTTCGAAGGCGTGTGCATCGCACGCTCGAACAAGGGCATGGGCTCCAACTTCACCGTGCGCAAAATGTCGTTCGGCGAAGGTGTCGAGCGCGTGTTCCCGCTCTATTCGCCCAACATCGACAGCATTACCGTCGTCCGCAAGGGCGCCGTTCGTCGTGCGAAGCTTTACTATCTTCGTGGCCGAACCGGTAAATCGGCGCGTATTGCGGAACGCCGCGAATACCGGTCGGAAGCCGGCGAAGGCTAAGGAGAGCTTCTCCTCCACAAAGCCGAAACAGCTTTCAAAAACGACCGGTTCCGCCAACAGGCAGAGCCGGTCGTTTTTCATTTGGGCATAGCGAAATTGATGCAGCCGTCCCTTTCCATGCAGCCGACACGGCGCGCCTTCATCGGCGCGGCGATCGCCGTTGGGGCGTTCGGCGTGTCGGGCGGGGCAATGGCGGCGACCAATGCGCAGCGCCTTGTCGCCGCGGCGCGCGGGCAGGTCGGTGTCACGCTGCGTTATGACCCTGCCTATACGGTTCTCGCCTTCCCGAACGGCGACGTCGACCGGGCGAAGGGCGTGTGCACCGATGTGGTGATCCGCGCGTTTCGCGACGCGCTGGCGCTTGACTTGCAGGGGCTTGTAAACGCCGACATGCGGGCCAATTTCGGAGTCTATCCGAAGAATTGGGGTCTGGCGCGTCCCGACCGGAACATCGACCATCGGCGCGTGCCCAATCTGGCGACCTTCTGGCGGCGGCAGGGCGCCTCGGTGCCCGTGACCGACAAACCGGCCGATTGGCGGGCGGGCGACATCTTCACCCAGATGGTGAACGGACGGCTGCCGCACACGGGGATCGTGTCCGATCGCAGGAATACCGTGGGCACGCCGCTGGTGATCCACAATATCGGCGGTGGTACCCGTGAGGAGGATGCGCTGTTCGACCATCCGCTGACCGGCCATTTCCGCTGGAAAATCTGACTGACCTACGTTTCCAACCGAGTTCTTACGTTCGAGGAGTGAGTGAATGGGTTATCGTATCGTTGTCGCCGGCGCGACGGGCAATGTCGGGCGCGAAGTGCTCGCCATCCTCGCCGAGCGCGAATTTCCCTATGACGAACTGGCGGCGGTCGCTTCGTCGCGCAGCCAGGGCGACGAGATCGAGATTGGCGACAGCGGCAAAACCGTCAAATGCCAGAATATCGAGAATTTCGACTGGTCCGGCTGGGATATGGCGATTTTCGCGATCGGCAGCGACGCGACCGCGATCCACGCGCCGAAGGCCGCCGCGGCGGGCTGCGTCGTGATCGACAATTCGTCGCTCTATCGCATGGACCCCGATGTGCCGTTGATCGTGCCCGAGGTGAACCCCGATGCAATCGACGGTTACACGGCGAAGAACATCATCGCGAACCCGAACTGCTCGACCGCACAGATGGTCGTTGCGCTGAAGCCGCTTCACGACGCCGCGACGATCAAGCGCGTCGTCGTCTCGACCTATCAGTCGGTGTCGGGCGCGGGCAAGGCGGGCATGGACGAGCTGTGGAACCAGACGCGCCAGATCTTTGTCGGCGACGAGAAGGACGTGCAGAAATTCACCAAGCAGATCGCCTTCAACGTCATCCCGCATATCGACAAGTTCCTCGACGACGGTTCGACGAAGGAAGAGTGGAAGATGGTCGTCGAGACCAAGAAGATCCTCGATCCCAAGATCAAGGTCACCGCAACCTGCGTGCGCGTTCCCGTCTTCGTCGGGCATAGCGAGGCGATCAATATCGAGCTGGAAGACGAACTGTCTGCCGAAGACGCGCAGCGCATCCTGCGCGAGGCGCCGGGCGTCGTGCTTCACGACAAGCGGGAAGACGGCGGATACATCACCCCGGTCGAAGCGGTTGGCGATTTCGCGACCTTCGTCAGCCGCGTCCGCGACGATCCGACCGTCGACAACGGCCTGAACCTCTGGTGCGTCAGCGACAATCTCCGCAAAGGCGCGGCGCTGAATGCGGTGCAGATCGCCGAACTGCTCGGCCGCCGGCACCTGAAAAAGGGCTGATCGGCCTCGCAATCCCGTTCGTGTCGAGCCCTTCGGGGATGAAGTCGAGGCCCCCATCGCGGGTGCGCTCCCCAAGAGCATCTCGACTTCGCTCGATGCGAACGGATAAGAGGGGGGATGGATAGCCCCTTCGCCTTTTCGCACGCGCTCTGCCGCGCCCCTGCACCCTCGGCCGTCAACGGCATCCGTGCCGGCGGCGGACCCGACCCCGATTTCGAAACGCTCGCCGCCGAGCATCGGGCCTATGTCGCCATGCTGCGCGAGCTGGGGCTGTCGGTCGAGGTTCTTTCCGCGCTCGACGATTATCCCGACGCGCTCTTCACCGAGGATGTTGCGCTGACCTTTCCCGAAGGCGCGATCCTGCTGCGTCCCGGTGCGGCGAGCCGCGCCGGCGAAGTTGCGCATGTTCGCGAGGCGCTCGCTGCGCGCCATCCGGTTCTGCTCGACATGACCGTCGGCCATGTCGAGGGGGGCGACGTGCTGCGCCTTGCGGACCGCGTGATCATCGGCCTGTCCGACCGCACCGACCGCGCGGGCGCGACCGAGCTTTCGGGTTTGCTCGAACAGCTGGGCTATCGCGCCGAGATCGCGGAGACGCCCGCGGGCGTGCTGCATTTCAAGACGGGATGCAGTCTGATCGACGCGGGCACCGTTCTGGCCGTTCCGGCGATGCGCGACTGCCCGGAGTTCGCCGGACTTGAGGTCGTGTTGACCCCGCCGGGCGAGGAGGGGGCTGCGAATATCCTGCGCGTGCGCGACACGGTGCTGATCGGCGAGCGCTGGCTGGCGACGCAGGCGCTGCTTGCGGCGCGGGGCGTGCCCTTTCGCGCGATGGCGACCGATCATATCGCGCGCATCGACGCCGGTCTGAGCTGCATGTCGCTGCGCTGGTGACGCATCGAAAATCGCTGTCCTGCACTCTGTTGCTGCCTTAGCCTGACCGGTATGATGCGAGTTCCGTCCGTCCGTGCGATTTGTGCGTTTCCGAGTGAAGTTGCGCAGTTTTCGGCCATTTTCGTCGGGAAGGATTTCGGACGGTGACCGACGCGCCGGCGCGTCCCGAGACGCAACGACTCCTGATCGGCCTGTTGCTCGCGTCGCTGTTGGTGGCGCAGATCGACCAGCCCTATCCCGACGTCGCGCTGCTTCAGCACCTTCCGACCATGCTGCTGCTCGTCGCCTCGCCCGCCTTGCTGCGCCGCTGGCCGCTGTCGACGCCTGCGCTGGCGTGCATCGTCGTCTTCGTGGCGCTGCACACGCTCGGCGGCCGTTATGCGTACAGCAACGTCCCCTATGACGACTGGGTGCGCGCGATGACCGGATCGACGCTGTCCGAAACCTTCGGATGGGGCCGCAATCATTATGATCGGCTGGTCCATTTCGCCTTCGGCGCGTTGTCGGTGGTGCCAGTTGCGGAATTCGCGCGCCGCTGGGGCGGGCTGGGCGCGCGCGGTGCGGCACTGTCGGCGCTCGGCTGGGTTCTGGCCATCTCGTGCCTCTACGAGATTTTCGAATGGCTGCTTACAATCGTTGCGGCGGGCGAGACCGCCGATCGGTACAATGGTCAGCAGGGTGACATCTGGGACGCCCAAAAGGATATGGCGCTTGCGACCGTGGGTGCGATATTGATCGTACCGTTCGCAGGCAGAGGCAGGAGATAGACGATGCGGAAACTGGCAGTCCTCGCGTTGATGGCCATGCTCGCGGCGTGCAAGCCGGCCGCGGACAAGGCGGCGGCGGGCGAAGATACCGTCGATGCGCCGCCGATGCCCGAGGCGAAGGCCGACGGTCCCGACGCCGCGACCACGGCGATCAGCCTCGACGGCGAGGGGCTTCGCTTCATCGACAAGGCCAGCGGCAAGTCCAGCCTGCTGGCGTTCGGCATTCCGCGCGCGCAGGCGGAGGATGTGCTGGCGCGCGTAGCGGGACAACTCGACGATCGCAGCACCAACGAGGAATGCGGGGCGGGGCCGATGGCGTTCACCCGATTCGACGCGATGACGCTCAACTTTCAGGGCGGAAAGTTCGTCGGCTGGTTTCTCGGCAACGAGAATGGTGCGTTGGAATATTCGACCCCCAGCGGGATCGGTATCGGAACGACCCGGGCGAAGGCCAAGGAGTCGGTGTCGATCGTCGATGTCGAGGACAGCACGCTGGGCGAGGAGTTCGGTATCGGCAGCGGCGACAAGGTTGTTGGCGGCATGTTCGCCGAACCCGGTGAGGCCGCGAAGATCGACGCCTTGTTCGCGGGCACGAACTGCTTCTTTCGTTGACGATGGCCAGCGAGATCACCGGCGGTTGCCGCTGCGGGCAACTCCGCTATCGCTTCGAGCAGGACGGGCCGCTGCTCAACTATTGCTGCCATTGTCTCGATTGCCAGAAATCGACGGGCAGCGCCTTTGCCGATCAGGTCGTGGTGATGATCGACGTGCTGCGCGTCGAAGGGCGCAGCGTGACCTCGTCGCTACCCCGCCCTTCGGGCGGATTGACGACCGCGCATTTCTGCCCCGACTGTTTCAGCCGCGTTCACAGCATCAACAGCGAGCGGCCGGGCATGGCGATCGTGCGTGGCGGGTCGCTCGACGATCCGATGCTGGCGGAGCCGTTCACCCACATGTGGGTGAAGCGCAAACGGCGGTGGATCGTCCTGCCCGACCATTTGCCGGTATTTGAAGAGACGCCCGACGCTGCGGAATTCATGCGTCTTGCGGTGGCGCATCGGCAACGCTGATGCGTCAGTGACCCATGTCGGCAGCCGACGCCTTCGGCGCACCGGGTTGCGCGGGACGCAGCAGCAGGACGAGCGGGACCGCCGCCAGCGTCACCCACATCATCAGCCAGAAATCGTCGATATAGGCGACCATCGCCGCTTGTCGGTTGATCTCGGCGTTGACCATGGCCATCGCGGTGTCACCGATGATGCCGAACCGGTCTGCGGTCGAGGGGTCGAGCAGGCTCGTCGAGCTACTGGTGATATGCGAAACCAGATCCTCGTGGCTTGTCTGCGTGTTCGCACCGAGCAGCGTTGTCACGATCGAAATGCCCACCGACGCACCGACGCTGCGGAAAAGATTGAGGAGGCTCGATCCGTCGGTTCGGTATAGGGGCGGGATGGTGGCGAAGGCCATGGTGTTGAGCGGGATGAAGATCAGCCCCATGCCGAGGCCCTGCACCAGCCCGCTGACGATGACGGGCCGCATTCCCATTTCCAGCGACCAGTGGCTCATCTGCCACAGCGACAGCGCGGCGATGATCAGGCCGGTCCCGACCATCCAGCGTGCGTCTATCTTGCCGAGAAGCTGTCCCGCGACCCACATGCTCGCCAAAATGCCGACCCCGCGAACCGCGAGCACCCAGCCGGTGTCGATCACCGGCCAGCCGAACAGCCGCTGGAGCATTGGCGGCAGCAGCGCCATCGAAGCGAACATCACCACGCCGATGACAATCATGAAACCCATCGCTGTGGCAAGGTTGCGGTCGGCAAGCATCGGGCGGTTGAACAGCGGGTTGCGGGCGGTGAGCAGATGAATCACGAACATCCACAGACAGGCCGCCGCGACCCCCATTTCGATCCAGATTTCGACGCTGTCGAACCAGTCCTGCTGGGCGCCGCGGTCGAGCATCAACTGCAGCGCAGCCAACCCGAGGGCGAGCATCGAGAATCCGAACAGGTCGAACTTGCGCTCGCGGGTTCCCGTCGCGGGAAGCAGAGCCCACATAAGCGCCAGCGTGGCGAGCCCGACAGGCAGATTGACGTAAAATACCCAGCGCCAATTGACCGATTCGGTCAGCCACCCGCCAAGGATCGGGCCCAGAATCGGCCCGATCATGATTCCCATCCCCCAGATCGACATCGCGCGCCCCTGTTTTTCCGGCGGGTTGATGTCGAGCATGACCGACTGGGACAGCGGCCCGATGAAGGCGGCGCTGATCCCCTGGAGAAAACGGAACACCACCATCTCTTCCAGATTCTGTGCGGCACCGCACGCCATCGAAGCGATGATGAACCCCGTGACGGCAGTCAGGAACAGCCGCCGCCGCCCGATGCGGTCGGCGAGCCAGCCGGTGATCGGCATCGCGACGGCGGAGGCGATGATATAGCTGGTGAGGACCCAGTTCACGGTCTCGCTCGTTGCGCCGAGCGCCGACTGCATATGCGGGATGGCGACGTTGGCGATCGTCGTGTCGAGTATCTGCATGATCGACGCGCCCATCACCGCGACGGTCAGCAGGCCGCGATACCGGATCTGCTCGTGCAGCGGGATCGCATTGTCGATCGGCCGCGCCGCTGCGGGCGAGCGGCGGGGAAGGGCGCGGCTCGCCATCGCCTATCGGGCCGCGGTGAAGACCCGGACGTCGGCCGACAGGCCGGCGATCATGTCGCGCGACGGTGTTTCGTCGAAAGCGATGCGGACCGGCACGCGCTGTGTCACCTTGACCCAGTTGCCCGTGGCGTTCTGCGCGGGCAGCACGGAGAATTCGCTGCCGGTCCCGGCACCGATCGTCAGCACATGGCCCCGTACCTTCAGCCCCGGATAGGCGTCGAAGCTGATTTCGGCTCGCTGGCCGACGCGCATGTTGGCCAGATCGGTTTCCTTGAAGTTCGCCTCCACCCATGGGTGGCCGGTATCGACGATGGTGACGGCCGGCAGGCCCGCGACCATCATCTGGCCAATCAGCAGCCGGTCCGATTGGGCAATGCGGCCCGCGCTCGGGGCCCGTACTTCGGTACGGCCAAGGTTGACCTCGGCCTGGGCGCGTTGGACTTTTGCGGCCTCGACCTGGGGATTGATGCCGGTTCCGCCGGTGGCGAGCTTGGCGCGCGCTTCGGTGGCGTCGGCCTTTGCTGCGGCAAGTTGCGCCCGCGCGAGTTCGACCGAATGTTTCGATGCGTCATAGGCGGCCTTGGTCGTGAATCCCTTGTCCATCAACGCGGCTTGCCGGGCGAAGTTGGATTGGGCGAAAGCCAGCCCTTCCTCGGCCGATTTGATATCGACGCCCGTCGCGGCGAAGCTCGCGGACAGATTTCCGACATCGACTTTCGCCGCGTCGATCGCGGCATTGGCCTGCGCCACGCTCAGGGCATAGGGTTCGCCGTCGATGCGGAACAGCAATTGTCCCGCCGCGACCATCTGACCGTCCTTGACGGCAACGTCGGTGATGCGTCCGCCGACTTCGGCAGCGATCGAAACCTTGTCCATCTGGACATAGGCATTGTCGGTCGACACCGATCCGCCGCTCGTCAGCCAGTACCAACCGCCTGCCGCGATCAGGATGGCTGGAAGGCCAAACATCAGGAGTCGGGTACGCCAGCCCGGGCTGGCCGTTGTTTCGGTTTCCACCATCGGCTTCGCGGCCGGCGGAACCGGGTCGGCCTTCGGCGCGCGCGCCGGTGCGGCATCCTCGGCCTTGACGGGGGAGGGGGAGAGCTGGTCCATCATTGAGTCTCTTTTTGGCATTCGCGGCGGGACAGGTTCGCGCGCACACGCTCCACAAGCGCGGCAAGCTGATCGCGTTCGGCGGCGCTAAGCCCTTCGGTCGCGTCATCGGTCAGTCCCTGCGCGATATCGCGGATGCCGTTCAGGAGGACGGCTGCGCGCGGAGTCAGATAGAGCCGCCAGGCGCGGCGGTCGGTCGGGTCGGCGCGGCGTTCGACCAGCCCTCCCTCCGCCAGCCGGTCGACCATGCGCGAAAGCGTGATCGGTTCGACTTCGATCAGCTCGGCAAGCGGCCCCTGACGGATACCCTCGTGGCGTTTCAGATAGGTGATCAGTCGCCATTGCAGCGCCGTAATGCCACTGTCGCGCGTGCGCGCGTTGAAGGCGCGCCGAAAAAGACGCGCACTGTCGTTCAGGAGGAAGCCGATCGTCTCACTCATGGCAGCAGATATAATAGCAGATGCTATTAAATTCAATCTGCTTTGCGCGATCCGTGAAATATCTGATTTGGTGCAAAATTTTTTACGGGCGCTTGCGTGAGGCGTCTTTTTTTGCAGGATAGGGGCCATGACCCTGACCGCCGACCTCTTCTGGTCCTTTCGCTCGCCCTACAGCTATCTCGCCATCGGCCGCTATCGGGCGCTTGCGGCCAGCCACGATCTCGCGATCAACTTGCGTCCGGTCTATCCGCTCGCCATCCGCCAACCCGATTTTTTTGAGCGCAATCATCCCAACTGGTTGAGCTACACGATGCGCGACATGATCCGGGTGGCGCAATTTCACGGCATTCCCTTCGGACCGCCGCGACCCGACCCGATCGTACAGAATATCATGACGCGCGAGATCGCGGCCGAACAACCCTATATCCACCGCCTCACGCGGATGGGGCAGGCGGCGTCGCGGCGCGGCCGGAGTCTCGGTTTTTGTCACGAGGTTGCGCAACTCATCTGGGGTGGGGCGCAGGACTGGCATCTTGGCGACCATCTTGCCGGCGCGGCGCGGCGGGCGGGACTCAGCCTCGCCGAACTCGATGCCGAAGCGGCGGCCGATGCCGAAGCCCTCGATAACGAGATCGCGGCGAATCAGGTTGCGCTCGAAATCGCGGGGCATTGGGGCGTCCCGACGCTGGTTTTCGACGGCGAGCCTTTCTTCGGACAGGACCGCATCGACATGGCGAGGTGGCGGATGGAGCAGAAGGGCCTTCAGCCGCGTTGATGGGTTCTTGCAGACTTGCCGGTTGAGAGCGCATAGCGCCGGGCATGATGATCGAACCGCAATTTTTCGACGCGCGCGACGGTGTGCGGCTGGCCTGGCGCGAGATGGGAGACGGCCGCCCGCTCGTCCTGCTCCACGGCCTGTTTTCGAACGCCGAGGTCAACTGGATCAAGTTCGGGACGGCCGAGCGGATCGCGGCGGCGGGGTTTCGGGTCGTCATGCCCGACCTGCGCGTCCACGGGTCGAGCGAGGCGCCGCACGAGCCGTACCATTACCCGCCCGATATCCTCGTCCGCGATCTCGAGGACCTGATCGCGCATCTGGGGATCGCCGATTTCGACCTTGGCGGCTTTTCGCTGGGCGCGCGCACCAGCGCACGCGCGGTGGTCGCCGGGATGCGGCCGCGCCGGTTGATCCTTGGCGGCATGGGACTGGCCGGCCTCGCCGGCTGGGCGAAGCGCGGGCGATTCTTCCAGCGCGTGATCGCCGATTATGAAACCGCGAAACGCGGTGACGACACCTGGCTGTCGATCCAGTTCATGAAGACCATGAAGATCGACCGCGTGGCGGCGAGCCTGCTTCTGGACAGTTTTACCGACACGACGCCCGACATGCTCGCCGCACTGACGATGCCGACCCTGCTCGTGTGCGGCGAGCAGGATCAGGACAACGGGTCGGCCGCCGACCTTGCCGGGGTACTTGTCGACGCCGAACTGGTGACGATTCCCGGCACGCACATGTCGAGCGTGACGCAGCCGGAAATGGGTGAAGCGATCGCGGCCTTCCTCACCGCTTGACCGGGCCGGCGGCGGCGTTCAGATTGCCGGCCATCGCGCCCCCGAGAGCGCACCCACGTCCAAGAGGATCGACCCCATGAAAGCCATGATTTCAACGCTGTCGCTTGCGCTGTCGCTAGCGGTGGCTTCCCCCGTCCTTGCCCAGACCGCGCCGACTGCCGCCGATGCCGATGCCTTCATCGCCGGGGTCGAAAAGGACCTGTTCGACTATACGGTCGAGGGTAGCCAGGTGAACTGGGTCAACGCGACCTATATCACCGAGGATACCGACGCGATGGCGGCGCGGATCAACGCAATCGGTACCGAAAAGTCGGTCAAATATGCCCTCGAAGCCGCGAAATACGCGAATGTCGCGGGGCTGAGCGCCGACACGAAGCGCAAGCTCGACATCCTGCGCACCGGCATCGTCCTGCCGGCGCCGACGAAGCCCGGCGCGGCGACCGAACTCAACCAGATCGCGACCGACCTGCAGTCGCAATATGGCAAGGGCCGCGGCACCCTCGACGGCAAGGAAATCTCCGGCTCCGACATCGAGGCGGAGATGGGCAATCTGGACCATACGCCCGCGCAATTCGCCGAAATGTGGACAAGCTGGCACGACAAGGTCGGCGCGCCAATGAAGGACGACTATGTAAAGATGGTCGGAATCGCGAACGAGGGTGCGAAAGAATTGGGCTTTGCCGATACCGGCGCGATGTGGCGGTCGGGCTATGACATGCCGCCCGAGGAATTCGCGAAGGTGACGGAAAAGATCTGGCAGGACATGAAGCCGCTTTACGTGGCGCTCCATACCTATGTGCGCTGGAAGCTGAACGAGAAATATGGCGACGCGGTGCAGCCCAAGACCGGCCCGATCCGCGCCGACCTCCTCGGCAATATGTGGGCGCAGGAATGGGGCAACATCTACCCGCTCGTCGCCCCGCCCGGCACCGGCGATCTTGGCTATGACATCGGCGACCTGCTGAAGGAAAAGGGCAAGGGCCCACTGGACATGGTCAAGGCAGGCGAGAATTTCTATTCCTCGCTGGGCTTTGCCGCGCTGCCCGACACCTTCTGGAAGCGCAGTCAGTTCCTGAAACCCGCCGACCGCGAAGTCGTCTGTCATGCCTCGGCATGGGACATCGACAACAAGGACGATATCCGCATCAAGATGTGCATCAAGGTGAACGCCGACGACTTCGTCACGATTCACCACGAACTGGGCCACAACTATTATCAGCGCGCCTATAACCAGCAGCCGTTCCTGTATCTGAACGGCGCGAACGACGGTTTCCACGAGGCGATCGGGGATTTCGTCGCGCTGTCGATCACCCCGCAATATCTGGTCGATATCGGCCTGCTCGACAAGGCGAAGGTCCCGAGCGCCGACAAGGACATCGGGCTGCTGCTGCGTCAGGCGATGGACAAGGTGGCGTTCCTGCCCTTTGGCCTGCTCGTCGACCGCTGGCGTTGGGGCGTGTTCGACGGGTCGATCAAGCCCGCCGACTATAACAAGGCCTGGACGCAATTGCGCACCCAGTATCAGGGCATCGTTCCGCCCGGCGAACGGCCGGCAAATGCGTTCGATGCGGGCGCGAAGTTCCACATTCCGGGCAACACGCCCTATACCCGCTATTTCCTCGCCCGCGTGTTGCAGTTCCAATTCTATCAGGCGGCCTGCAAGCAGGCGGGCTGGAAGGGGCCGCTTCACCGCTGCTCCTTCTATGGCAACAAGGACGTCGGTGCGAAGCTGGACGCGATGCTGAAAATGGGGGCGTCGAAGCCCTGGCCCGACGCGCTGCAGGCCTTCACCGGCAGCCGCGAGATGTCGGGTAAGGCGATGGCCGACTATTTCGCGCCTCTGAAGAAGTGGCTCGACGAGCAGAACAAGGGGCATCCGTCGGGCTGGTAGGAAAAGAGGCCATGAACAGCGGGGCCGGGGAGTAATTCCCGGCCCTTCTTGTTCGAGGGCCGGAGCGAATGTCGGCCTGGACGTGGAAAGCCGCCGTTGCCTGGTTTCAAAAGTTCAGGAAAGTTCACCCCTGTGCGCCCCCGATTTGGCCGGCGATATTTTTTGGACCGCGCAATGTGTGGGCGCGCGCGGTCGTGGCGCTATCCGCATGCCGGGCCGCGACCTTCCTTATCCACCGAGCGAAAGAGCCGGGATGGACGCCGACGTGGCGGGATATTGTAGGAACGACCTATCTTAAGGTGCCGTCTGTTTTGGGGTGGGAAGCGATCGTTCGCCGAAACGTTAAGGAAACTCGCCAGTCACAAGCTTAATGTGGCTGCCTGTCACCCCTATCAGCACGCCGTCCTGATATTGAAAGGTTGCGATAACGGCATCGCTATGTGCGTCGCGGGCGAAGGTCAAATCTATCTCGACACTGCCGCACGGGCTCATCGAAAGGGGGCCGGCCGACGCTGTAGAGAACTGGTAGCTCCGGGGCTCAAGCTGCCGCGCGAATTCTACAACAGCATCGATTCCTTTGGAACGCGGACCGATTCCAACGTCGCCCGCAAATATGATGAACTTGGCGTCGCTGTCTACCGTCTGGGATAGGCTTTCCCTATCTCCTGCTAAAGCCTGCTTAATGATGCTAACCGAACGCGATCCATAAGCGCCGTAGACATCCGGCACGTTGGCCTGTTCGATTTTCTGAGGCGTCCTGCAATAGAAGAGGGGGTGCTGGTCCGGGGCGCCAGCCGTCAACGCCGCTGCAGTTGCCATAGCGATGTGCAATATGGTCATGCGACCCTAGTTAGCGGCGATCGGGCCTGACCGCTACCGGTCGTAACGCGCCGTCGCTATGCTGTTTCGACCGCTTGCCTGAATCGGGTGAGCCGTGCTGCCGCCGCCGCGGCGTGGGGGCCGATCCAGCGGTCGTGGATATCCTGAATCGGCAGCGCGTTGAGATGGTTCCAGCGTTCGCGGCCGCGGCGTTCGGCGATGACCAGCCCGGCATCCTCCAGCACTTTCAGATGTTGCATCACCGTACAGCGGTCGATGTCGGCGAAATGGCCGCACAGCGTTCCGGTGGTAAGTGGCTGATCTTTCAGATCGTCCAATATCTGCCGCCGGATCGGTGAGGCGAGCGCCTTGAAGGTCGCGTCGAACGGGTCGTGAATTGACATGTTATATAAATATAACATAAAAGACTGCGACTCAAGCGGAGAATGGGCATGGAACTGAAGTTCAGGGTCGCGGCGCGGATCGCGAAGCCGGTGCACGAAGTGTTCGAGGCAGTCGCCGACCCCGCGAAGCTGTCGCGCTATTTCACCACCGGCGGTGCGCAGGGCCGGCTCGAGGCCGGTTCGACGGTGGCGTGGGACTTCCACGACTTTCCGGGCGCCTTTCCGGTTTACGTGATCGAGGTCGTGGCCGACGAAAAGATCGTCCTTGAATGGCAGGCCAATGAAGGCGAGGCGCCGAATGTGGAGGGCGGTGAACTGAGGGACGCCGACTACCGCACCCGCGTCACGATGAGCTTCAAGGGTCTCGACGACGGCCGCACCCTGGTCGAGATCGCCGAGGAAGGCTGGCGCGAAAATCAGGGCGCGCTGGGCGCCAGCTATGGCAACTGCCAGGGGTGGTCGCAGATGCTCTGTGCGCTCAAGGTCTGGATCGAACATGGCATCAACCTGCGCGCCGACATGTATAAATAAGCGCGCCTTGCCGACGACGGGGCTGATGCCCTATCGCGCTGCGATGGCGATCAAGAAGACCAGTGGCGGACAGGGAACGCGCGACAAGCTGATCGACGCGGCGTTCCGTGCGGTCGCGCGTGACGGGCTGGCCGACACCAACGTCAAGTCGATCGCCGCCGAGGCGGGAGTCAATCCCGGGCTGCTTCATTATCATTTCGCGAGCAAGGATGCGCTGCTCGAGGCTGCGGTCGACAGCGTCACCGCGCGCTATATGGCAGAGATCGACGCGCTGATCGCGGCAACCCCGCGCTCGGAGTTGTTCGACGCCTATGTCCACTTCGCCGCCGACACGCTGGACGCCAATCGCGACCTGTTCCGCGTCCGCCTGTCGCTGGGCGTGCGGGCGATGAACGATGCGCGGTTGGCGGCGCGGCTGGAGGTGGCGAACGAGGCGATCCGCCGGCGGCTGGCGACGGTCTTCGCCGCGGGCGCCGGGCGGGACGAGGTCGAGGACCGCGACCGGCTGCGCGCGCGGATGACCAAGGCGGCGTTCGAGGGGATGATGCTGTCGTGGCTGACGCAGCCCGATTTTCCGATGCGTGCGGCGCTTGGCGAATGGGCGGCGGGGATGCGTGCGGGGCTGGACGAAAGCGACTGAAACCCTTTTTGGTGCGCGAAACTCTTGCACGAGCCATCGCACCTCACTATTTGGTTGGTCAACTAACCAAATAGTGAGGTGGCAAGCCATGCATATCGTGATGACGGGCGCGACGTCGGGTTTCGGAGCTGATGCGGCGGGGCGGCTGGCGGCCGCCGGGCACAGGCTGACGATTGGGGCGCGGCGGCCCGAGGCGGTCGATGCGGGGTGGGGGGCCGAGGCGCTGGCGCTCGACCTCGACGATTTTGCATCGGTCGATCGCTTCGCCGGGGCGGTGGCGAAAGGACCGGCGATTGATGCGCTGGTGCTGAATGCGGGGCTTCAGACATCGAAGCTGGAGACGGGCGCCGAAGGGTTCGAGCGAACCTTTGCGGTCAACCAGCTTGCGCATTTCCGGCTGCTCCTTCGCCTGTTGCCGTACCTCGCGCCCGGTGCGCGGGTGATCCTGACGGGCAGCGGGACGCACGATCCCGAGGAAAAGACGATGGTCACGCCGCCCGCACACGCCAAGGCCGAATGGCTGGCGTACCCCGATCGCGACCCGACGTTGCCGAAGAAGGATCAGGCACAGGCGTTTCGCGCCTATAGTTCGTCGAAGCTCGCCAATATCATGACCGCGCGCGAGCTGGCGCACCGGCGTCCCGATCTGGCCGCGATGAGCTTCGACCCCGGCTATGTGCCATGGACCGGGCTGGCGCGGTCGAGCGGGAAGATCGTCTCGTCGCTGGTCAGCCTGATCCTGCCGCTGACGATGAAGCGCGACCGCAAGAGCACGATCGCGCTGTCGGGCGAATATCTCGCGGCGCTGGCGTCGGACCCCGCCTATGCCGGGGCGCATGGCGATTACTGGTCGGTGCGCAATCCGGCGCTGGTGCGGATCGAACCCTCGGCGCTGGCGCGCGACGATGCCGCGTGCGCGAAGCTGTGGGAGGATTGTGCGGGGCTGATGGGGTTGGAGAGGTAGCTGCCGTGCAACCATTTTGAACCAATCATCGTCACCCCGGGCTTGACCCGGGGCCCGCCCTGTCTTTCCATGGCCGCATGGAACGCCAGCCCTGCGTCTATATCCTCGCGCGCTCGTCGCACGGGACGCTCTACACAGGGGTCACGTCGAACCTCGTCCAGCGCATCTATCAGCACCGCGAAGGGACGTTCGACGGCTTTACCAAGGATTATGCGATCAAGCGCCTCGTCTGGTTCGAGCGGCATGATACGATGGATGCGGCGATCCTGCGCGAGAAGCGTATCAAGCGATGGCTGCGGGCGTGGAAATATGAGCTGGTGGGCGCGATGAATCCGACGTGGCGCGATCTGGCCGAGGATTTCGGGTTCGAACCGTTGGTGCTCGGAAGAGGGAAGGCGGATCCCGGATCAAGTCCGGGATGACGAAGGTCGGGAAGCGACCGATTGCCGACGTTCTTCTCCCCTCCCGCAGACGGGAGGGGTTGGGGGTGGGGCAGCACCGTCTCAGGCGCCCACCCCGCTGCGACTACCGAACAAGTTCGCAAGTCTCGCTGCCCCTCCCGCCTGCGGGAGGGGAGTCTAGCGCATTGTCGAATGTCCACCTCCCACCCCTAAGCTGTCCCTCAGGCATTCCGAGCCATCAGCCCGCCGTCGACCGGTATCACCGCGCCGGTGATATAACTCGCCGCCGGCAGCACGAGGCTGAGCGTCACATGCGCGACCTCTTCGGGTTCGCCATAGCGGCGGAGCGCGGTGCGGCGCCGCGCGAAGACCGCCTTGTCGTCCTCGGGCACCTTGTCGGTCATGCCGGTGCGGATCGGGCCGGGGCAGATGCAGTTGACCGTGATGCCTTCCTTGCCGAGGTCGACCGCGAGGCCCCGCGTCAGCCCGGTGACGCCGGTCTTGGCGGCCACATACGGCGTATCGCCGGGGGTCGCGCCGAGGCCCTCGGTCGAGGCGATGTTGACGATGCGTGCGGCGTCGCTCTTGCGGAGCCATGGCAGCGCGGCGCGGACCATACGCTGGTGCGCGGTCAGCATCACCGCGAGCGCGCGGTGCCAGATCGCCTCATATTCGTCCCCGGCGTCGAGCGGGGCGAAGCTGGAGACGCCGGCATTGTTGATGAGGATGTCGAGGCCGCCGAAATGATCGGCAATGGCGGCGACGGTGGTCTTGATCGCCTCGCCGTCCGCGACGTCGAGTGCGAAGGCTTTGGCATTCGGGCCCGCTTCGGCGGCGACGGCTTCGCAGGCGGCGAGATCAAGGTCGGTGACCGCGACCTTCGCGCCTTCGCTCGCGAGAAGCAGCGCGGTCGCGCGGCCCATGCCGCTCGCGGCGCCGGTGACGATGGCGACGCGGCCGGCGATGGAACGCGAACGGTCCGGCGTCCCGCTCAACGGAAGGGCGGTTCGTTGAAGGCGCGCAGCTTGCGGCTGTGGAGCTTGGCGCCCTCGTCGCGCATCGTCTCGCACGCGCGAATACCGATCTGGAGGTGCGCGGCGATCGCTTCCTCGTAGAAGCGGTTCGCCTGCCCGGGCAGCTTGAGTTCGCCGTGGAGCGGCTTGTCGCTGACGCAGAGCAGGGTGCCGTAGGGGACGCGGAAACGGTAGCCCTGCGCGGCGATGGTGGCGGACTCCATGTCGATGCCGATCGCGCGCGACTGCGAGAAGCGCAGCGCGCTGTCGGTATAGCGCAGCTCCCAGTTGCGATCGTCGGTGGTGACGACGGTGCCGGTGCGCATGCGCTTCTTGAGGTCGGCGCCGGTGGCGCCCGACACCGCTTCGGCGGCGCTCGCGAGCGCGACCTGCACTTCGGCGATGGGCGGGATCGGGATTTCGACCGGAAGGACCGCGTCGAGGATGTGATCGTCGCGGAGGTATGCGTGGGCGAGGACATAGTCGCCGATCCGCTGGCTGGGACGAAGGCCGCCGCAGTGGCCGATCATCAGCCAGGCTTCGGGACGCAGCACCGCGAGATGATCGCAGATCGTCTTCGCGTTCGACGGGCCGACGCCGATGTTGACGAGGGTGATGCCGCCGCCGTCGGGCGCGATCAAATGATAGGCGGGCATCTGGTGCCGCCGCCATGCGCTGTCGGCGACGAGGGCGCTGGCGTTGACGCCGGGCTGGTCGACGTAGAGGCCCGCGGCGCCGGCGAGCGCGGTGTAGCGGCCCTGACCGACCTGCGCGCCCGCCCAGGCGACGAATTCATCGACGTAGCGATGGTAGTTGGTGAACAGGATGTAGCGCTGGAAATGTTCGGGCGCGGTGCCGGTGTAGTGGCGAAGGCGCGCGAGGCTGAAGTCGGTGCGCAGCGCGTCGAACAGCGCCAGCGGCTGCGGCGCGGCGGGATCGGAGCCGAACAGGCCGTCGGCGAGCTCGTCGCCGATGTCGGCGAGTTCGGTGGTCGGAAAATGCCGTGCGAGTTCGAGCGGAGTGACGCCGCCCATGTCCGATCCGTCGCTGGCGTCGAGGACGTAGGGGAATGGAATTTGCTGGCCGGTGCGCGTGACTTCGAGAGTGATGTCATAGTGGCGGGCGAGCAGGGTAAGCTGGTCGCGCAGATAGTCGGCGAACAGGTCGGGGCGCGTCACCGTCGTCTGGAAGATGCCCGCATGTTCGAATCGGCCGAAGGCGAGGTTGTGCCCCTTCTGCCCTTCGCGCTGCTCGCCCGTGGTGGTGAGGCGGATCGCGGGATAATCGAAAAGGCCCGTCGCGGCCGCATCCGCCGGGGGCAGGGTGCCGTCATGCACATAGGCGGCGATGGCGGATTTGAGATTTCCAACCGAGGTGCGGAACCGGTCCTGCAGTTCGGTGATGATCCCTTCGACAAGGGCGGTGGGATCGGCGATGTTCTGATTGTTCGATGCGTCTGATGTCATCAGGGCGCTGTTGCACGAAAATGTGACAAAAGGGAAGAGGGGCGGAAGATCCTCCCTGCTGCGAAGCGGTGGGGAGGGGGACCATCTGCAGGATGGTGGAGGGGCAGCGACGTCGCGCCATTTGCCCCTCCGTCAGCCCTGCGGGCTGCCACCTCCCCATGCCTTCGGCACAGGGAGGATCGAACAGCTTAGAGCTGTTCGAGCATGTGATCGGCGCTCGACACCTTGAATTCGCCGGGAGCTTCGACGTTGAGCTGTTCGACGACGCCGTCGTTGACGATCATCGAGAAACGCTGGCCGCGCTTGCCCATGCCGAACGCGGTGCCGTCCATCGTCAGGCCGACCGCGTCGGCAAAGGCGCCATTGCCGTCAGCAAGCATCGTGACGGTTTCGCCGGCGCTCGCGCTCTTGCCCCAGGCGCCCATCACGAAGGCGTCATTGACGGCGGTGCAGACGATTTCGTCGACGCCCTTGGCCTTGAGCTCTGCCGCCTTGTCGACGAAGCCCGGCAGATGCTTGGCCGAACAGGTCGGGGTGAAGGCGCCGGGAACCGAGAAGAGCGCGACCTTGCGGCCCTTGAAATAGTCGGCGGTCGTCACCTGCTCCGGACCGTTTTCGGTCACTTTCACAAAGGTTGCGTCGGGCAGCTTGTCGCCGGTCTGGATCGTCATGGAAGGCATCCTTTCGTTGAGGGGATTTCGTCGGACGCGACATTGGCCCGCGAAGGGCCGGTGTCAAGGCGGGGATCGTCGGACCGCGCGCCGAATGGCGCTGGACCCTTCGGGCCGGGCGCGGCATTGTGTCGGCATGAAAGCGTGCCGATATGAATGCGAATAGGGATACCGTGCCGACCTGGTTCACCGGCCAGCTGCTGCTCGCGCTGCCGGGCATCGGCGATCCCCGGTTCGAGCATGCCGTGATTGCGATGATCAGCCATGACGAAGAGGGGGCGATGGGGATCGGCATTGCCGACCCGATCGACGGCATGACCGTCGGTGCGGTGCTCGACCAACTCGACATCGGTCACGACGATCCGCTGGCCCAGCCGGTTTTTCTCGGCGGGCCGGTCGAAACCTCGCGCGGTTTCGTCATTCACAGCCGCGACTGGAGCGGGGCGGAAGCGGTGCAGGTGGCCGACCGCTGGATGGTGTCCAGCTCGCACGACATATTGCGGGCGATCGGCGAAGGGCGCGGGCCGTCGCGGTGGATGGTGGCGCTTGGCTATGCGGGCTGGTCGCCGGGGCAACTGGAGGACGAGATGGTGCGCCACGGCTGGCATGTGACGCCGGGGAGTGACGCCATAGTGTTCGAAACGCCGCCCACCAGTCGCTGGCGAGCGGCGTTTGCCGAAGCGGGCGTGGACTCCCGCCTGCTCACGACCGAAGGCGGTGAGGCCTGACCGGTCAGCGCGCGAGCGCGAGCAGCGGCTTGCCCTGATCGAGATTGGCGAGCGCGGTACGCGCCGCCCAGCGCGAATCCATGTAAGAGCCGTTCGCGAGTTCGACGTCGTAGCGGATCGGGCTGGTGATCGCGGCGCGGTATGCGGTCTGTGCATCGGCCTTTTGCCCAAGGCGCGCATAAGCGGTTCCGAGGTTGATCAATCGCGACGGATCGTCGCGTTCGATGCGGCTGTGGACCAGCTTGTCGACGGCCAACCGGTTCTGTCCGGCTTTCAGCTCTTCGAAAGCGACCGACAGCGGCGTCGAATCACTCTCTTCGGCCCCGTTGACGACGATGGATTGCGCCGTCGCCGGCGTCGCGAAAGCCAGAGCGACGAACAGTGGCAGGATTTTTTTCATGGCCATTATCTCCCCGAAAACTTGGCCCGATTTTCTCGTGCACCCCAAGAAAAGTCAATATTTCGAGGGATTTGTAACACTGGTGTCACAAATCTGGATTAGACTTGTCGCCAAGTCGCATTATAAGTCATGATTTTCATAATCTTGGCGTTGCGGAGTCGTTGTCACAATGCGCCGCCGCGCGCTGTCACAATTGCGTGCGCGGAAAATTTATTTTGCGATGCCGGCGGTTTTCGGCGGCATGAGTCGTGCCCGAAGCACCGTCGATCGCCCGCCTGATCACGATGATATAAAGAAAACTTTATATTTGATCGACGTCGCGCTTTCGGCTAGGGCGCGCAACATAATTGCTCATAGCTTTCGGGACCGCTCGCCTGCGGTCGATCTCGCCAACTGGAGAAAATAGCCGTGGCCACTCTTGCCGCCGACACCCGTGATTATGTGATTGCCGACATCGGTCTTGCCGACTTCGGTCGCAAGGAAATCAACATCGCCGAAACCGAAATGCCCGGCCTGATGGCCCTTCGCGCCGAATATGGCGCGGCGCAGCCGCTGAAGGGCGCGCGCATCACGGGCTCGCTGCACATGACGATCCAGACCGCCGTGCTGATCGAGACGCTGACTGCGCTGGGCGCCGAAGTGCGCTGGGCGACCTGCAACATCTTTTCGACGCAGGACCACGCCGCCGCCGCGATCGCCGCGTCGGGGGTGCCGGTGTTCGCGATCAAGGGCGAAAGCCTTGCCGATTATTGGGATTATGTCGGCCGCATCTTCGACTGGGGTGTCGAGGATGGCACGACCTGCAACCTGATCCTCGACGATGGCGGCGACGCCACCATGTTCGCGCTGTGGGGCGCCAAGCTCGAAGCCGGGCAGACGATGCCGGCGCCCGAGAATGAGGAAGAGGTCGAGATGCAGCGCGCGCTGAAGGCGTTCGTTGCCGCCAACCCGGGCTACCTGACCAAGACGGTCAAGGCGATCAAGGGTGTGTCGGAAGAAACGACGACCGGCGTCCACCGCCTGTACCATATCGCGAAGAAGGGCGAGCTGCCCTTCCCCGCGATCAACGTCAACGACAGCGTCACCAAGTCGAAGTTCGACAATCTTTATGGCTGCAAGGAATCGCTGGTCGACGCGATCCGCCGCGGCACCGACGTGATGCTGGCGGGCAAGGTCGCGACCGTTGCCGGCTTCGGCGACGTCGGCAAGGGGTCGGCGCAGAGCTTGCGCAACGGCGGCGCGCGCGTGCTCGTCACCGAAATCGACCCGATCTGCGCGCTGCAGGCGGCAATGGAGGGCTTTGAGGTCGTGACGATGGATGAGGCGGTCCAGCGTTCGGACATCTTCGTCACCGCGACGGGCAACGCCGACGTGATCACCGCCGAACATATGGCGGCGATGAAGAATATGGCGATCGTCTGCAACATCGGCCACTTCGACAGCGAGATCCAGATCGCGGCGCTCGCGAACTACAAATGGACCGAAGTGAAGCCGCAGGTCGACCTCGTTGAATTCCCGGACGGCAAGCAGATCATCATCCTGTCGAAGGGCCGTCTCGTGAACCTCGGCAACGCGACCGGCCACCCGAGCTTCGTCATGTCGGCGAGCTTCACCAACCAGACGCTGGCTCAGATCGAACTGTGGACCCGCAGCGAGCAGTACAAGAACGACGTCTATGTCCTGCCCAAGCACCTCGACGAAAAGGTCGCGGCGCTGCACCTTGATAAGCTGGGCGTGAAACTCAGCCAACTCACACAGAAGCAGGCGGACTATATCGGCGTGCCGGTTGCAGGCCCGTTCAAGCCCGATCATTACCGGTACTGACATCTTCGCCTGACGGCGAAGGCGGCACCCGCCGCTTTCGCGTCGCGGAGGCATATGAAAACTGTGGACGGCGCGCCCATCGGAGGATGGGACGCGCCGTTCCGCCGTGACATCGATTGAAACATGGCTCCATCGTCTTTAGGGCAGGCGATCATGCGCGCGGGACAGCCGGACATGCGGGGACACAGGACGGGATGAGCGCCGCGCTTTCCCCGACCCTTCTCTTTGCCATCGGGCTGTTCGTCGCGCTGTGGCTGCTGGCTGCGCTGTGGGCGACGGGACGCGGTCTTGCGATGCAGCGGCGCTCGGCGTTTGTCGCCGGGCAGACCGAACGTCTTGCCAGTCTGGTCGAGGCGTCGCCCCAGCTTCCCGTCATTGTGCGCGCCGACTGGCGGATCGAGGCCAGCGAGCGGCTTGGGCGCTGGCTGGGGTTGCCGCAAGGGCCGCGCAATTTTGACGAGCTGCGCGGACTCGATGCCGGACTGGATGCCGCCGGGCACGAACAGTTGCGGCAGGCGATCCTGGGGGCGCAGCGCGGCGCCAAGGCCTTCGTGCTGAACCTCAGGCCGCAGGGCAGCAGCCGGACGATCGTCCTGCACGGCGCCGCCGCGTCGCAGGCGGTCGGCGGGCCGGGCAGCGTCCTGCTGTGGCTCAGCGATGCGACCGACGGGCAGCAATCGCTGGCGCAGGCGCGGCGTGAGCGCGACGAGGCGATGGCGGCGTTCGAAGCGTTGTCGGGACTGATCGAGGCGGCGCCCTTTCCGATGTGGTTTCGCGAGCCCGACATGCGACTGGCGCTTGTCAACGGCGCCTATGTGCGGGCGGTCGAGGCGAAGAGCGCATCGGCCGTGATCGACGCCGGTGTCGAGCTGTGCGAGCCGATTGCCGGGGTCAGCGCGAGCGACGCTGCCGAAGCGGCCCGCACCGCGGGAACCGCGCAGCAGCGCACGATGCCGGTAACGATCGAGGGCGAACGACGGATCATGCGCGTCGTCGATGTGCCGCTGGCGCCCGAGGGCGGCCGGGCGATCGGGATTGCGGGCTACGCGATCGACATCCAGGAACTGGAAAGCGAACGCGGTGCGCATCGCCGCTTCGTCAGTACGCAGCGCGAACTGCTCGACCGCCTGTCGGCGGCGGTGGCGCAATTCGGCCCCGATCAGGCGCTTGTCTTCGCAAACCAACCATTCCGGCGGCTCTTCGCGCTGTCGGCCGAAGATGTGACCGAAGCCCGGACGTTTGCCCGTCTCCTCGACCTGTGGCGCGAAGGCGGGCGTACGCCGGAGGTGCGCGACTATCCCGAATGGCGGCAGGCGCATGTCGACTGGTTCGCCCGTGCGGAGGCAAGCGAAGAGGACTGGCTGCTCCGCGACGGCACCCACCTGCACGTCGTCGCCCAGCCGACGCCCGACGGCGGGTTGCTGTTGATCGCCGAAGACCGCACCGAACAGGTGCAACTGGCAGGTGCGCGCGACACGCTGCTGCGCGTGCGCACGGCGACCTTCGACAATCTGTTCGAAGCGGTCGCGGTGTTCGCGCCCGATGGGCGCCTGCACCTTTGGAATCAGCGCTTCCGTCGTTTGTGGAACGTCGAGGAGCACACGCTCGCGGCGCATCCGCGCGTCGATGTGCTGATGGGCGGGCTCGCCGACCGGCTTGCCAAGCCGAACCAGATCAGCATCGTGCAGGAGGTGATCCGCGCCGCGACGCTGGAGCGTACGCAGCGCGTCGGCGAAGTGCGCTTTGCCGACGGGCGTCATTTCGATTTCGCATCGATTCCGCTGCCCGACGGCAACGCGCTGCTGATCATGCTCGACATCACGGCGAGCCGGAAAATGGAAGGCGCGCTGCGCGAACGCAACGAAGCGCTGGAGGCTGCCGACAAGGTCAAGACCGCCTTCCTGTCACGGATGAGCTATGAACTCCGCACCCCGCTGACCTCGATCGGCGGCTTTGGCGAGATGTTGCAGGCCGGCTATGCCGGCGAACTGCCGCCGTCGGCTCGATCCTATGTCGATGCGATCATGGATTCGGTCGGCGTACTCGGTCGGCAGATCGACAATGTCCTCGACCTTGCGCAGGGCGAGGCTGGAACGCTCGCGGTCGAGCGTACACCGGTTGATGTACGCGCGTTGCTCGACAAGGCGCTCACCGATGCAAAGCCATTTGCCGAAACCGAGAAGATGGAACTCGCCGGGCAATTGTCGGCCTCCCTTGGCACCATCGCAGGCGATGCGCCCCGGCTGTTGCGCGTGATCGGGGGGCTGCTCGATAATGCGATCCGCTTTACCGCGCCGACCAGACGCAGCGGCGGGCGCGTGCTGCTTCATGCCGATGGCGATGAAAAGGGTGTCGAGATCGTCGTCTCCGACAATGGCCCCGGTATGCCCGACACGGTTGCCGCGATCACCGCCGGCCAACAGGCGGGAACGCAGAGCGGCGGGATCGGTCTCGCCCTCGCGCGTCAGCTTGTCGCGGCACACGGCGGAACGATGGAGGTGATGAGCGAGAAGGGTCAGGGCACGCTGGTGCGCATCATCCTGCCGCGCGGCACATGACGTCCGGCAGCCGGTACACGCTCGAAGAGGCCGAACGGATCGGCGCCGCGATCGGCGCCGCGCTGGCGCCCGGGGATGTCGTGCTGTTGTCGGGTGATCTCGGCGCAGGAAAGACGACGCTTGCGCGGGCGATGCTGAAAGCGCGGGGCCTTGCCGGCGAAGCGCCGAGCCCGACCTTTGCGATCGTGCAACCTTATGCGCCGCCGGAGGTCGATCTGCCGATCGCGCATGTCGACCTGTACCGGATCGAGGTCGAAGAGGAACTGATCGAGCTCGGGCTCGACGAGTATCTGTACGACGGCGCGCTGCTGATCGAGTGGCCCGAGCGGCTTGGCGCGCAAGGGTGGCCGGAGGCGCTGAGCCTCGGTATTTCGGGGCAGGGCGATGCGCGCGTCTTGACAGCCGAAGTGCCGGCGGCTTGGGAAGCGCGATGGCCGCTCCGATGATTCCGCCCCCCCATGCGCCGGCTTTCCTGGCCGCGCATGGCTGGGGCGATGCCCAGATTCTGCCGCTTGCCGGCGATGCGTCCTTCCGCCGCTATTTCCGGGTCGTCGATGGCCTGCGGCAGGCCGTGCTGATGGACGCGCCGCCACCGCACGAGGACCCGCGCCCCTTTATCGCGGTCGCCGAATATCTGTGTGGGCAGGGGCTCACCGCGCCGGCGATCCTGGCGCGCGACCTGGAGCAGGGGTTGCTGCTAATCGAGGATTTCGGCGATGTACGCCTTCGCGAAACGCTCGACGAACGGCCACAGGCGGAGGCCGACTATTATGCGGGCGTGACCGACCTGCTGGTCCACCTGCATGCGCGTCCGGCGATGGCCGGACTGCCCGTGCACGGGTTGACGCAGTGGCGGGACGAGGTGGAGCTTTTCACCGAATGGTATTGCCCGGCGCTCGACCTCGACGTCGATCGCGAAGGGTTCCGTGCCGCGTGGGAAGCCGCGCTGGCGCCGGTCGAAGCCGATGGTCTGCCGCGCGTCACGGTGCTGCGCGACTTCCATGCCGAAAATATCATGCTGGTCGGCGGCAAGGACGGAATCGCGCACTATGGCTTGCTCGACTTTCAGGACGCCCTCGTTGGCCATCCGGCTTATGATCTTGCCTCGGTGCTCGAGGATGCGCGGCGCGACGTGACGCCGGCAGTCGAGGCGGCGATGCTCGATCGTTATGTTGCCGCCTCGGGGCAGGGCGAGGCATTCCGCAAGGCCTATTGGGCGCTCGCAGCGCAGCGGAACACCCGGATCCTGGGCGTTTTCGTCCGGTTGTGGAAGCGCGATGGCAAGGCCGGGTACCGCCGGTTTCAGCCGCGTATGTGGGGATTGCTCGAACGCGACCTGCAACATCCGTCGCTTGTCCCGGTTCGGCAATGGTTCGACGCCAACATCCCCGCTGCGAAACGCGCGGAGGCATGGCAGTGACGGCGAAGATCGAAAGCGCGATGGTGATGGCGGCGGGCATCGGCAAGCGTATGCGCCCGCTCACTGCGACGCGGCCGAAACCGCTGGTTCGCGTCGCGGGCAAGGCGCTGATCGACCACAGCCTCGACCGGATCGAGGCCGCGGGGATCGAGCATGTCGTCGTTAACGTCCATTATCTCGCTGATGCCCTCGAAGCGCATCTCGCGGCACAGACGCGCCCTTTTACCATCGCGGTGTCCGACGAGCGGAAGCAGTTGCTCGAAACCGGCGGCGGGATGGTCAAGGCGCTGCCGTTGCTGACGGGCGATCCAATCCTGATCGTCAACAGCGACAATATCTGGACCGACGGCCCGCAGGACAGCATTGCCCATCTAGCCCGCCACTGGGACGACGCGAAGATGGATGCGCTGCTGCTCGTCATCCGGCAGGCCAGTGCGGCGGGGCACGGCGGCAAGGGCGATTTTCACATGGACCCGAACGGTCGATTGTCGCGTCGCAGGCCGGGGCGGATTGCACCCTTCGTCTATACCGGAATCCAGCTTGTCTCGCGGCGGTTGCTGGTCGACGCCCCCGAAGGCGCCTTTTCGACCAATATCTTCTGGGATCGGGCGATCGCGGCGGGCCGGCTTTATGGGTTGTCGCATATGGGACAATGGTTCGACGTCGGCACGCCCGCGAGCATCGCGCCAACCGAAGCGGCGCTCGGCGAGGTTTGACACAGATCGTCATTCCGGCCTTCCGGGGATGACAAGGGGAGCGCAATGACCGCGGCTGGCCGCCCCACCCTTTATTCCATCCCGGTCCACCGGGCGTTCGCCGATGCCCTCGTCGCCGGACTGATCGATCGCTATGCCGACGGCGCGCTGGGGCTCGCCGAGGGCCTGATCCTGTTGCCGAGCAATCGCGCGCGGAGTGCGATGCAGGCCGCGTTCGTGCGGGCGGGGGGGGCAGGGCTGCTGATGCCGCGGTTGGCGGTGATCGGCGACGCCGACCTGGACGAGAGTGTCGCGATCGCGCTCGATGCCATTGACGACGATCCGATTCCGCCGGCGATCGAACCGTTGCGGCGGCGCCTTCTGCTCGCCGAACTGATCGAGCGGTATACGCCGGAGGGCGAGGCGGTCATTGCCGGCGCGGCGGCGTTCCAGCTTGCCGACGGGCTGGCACGGGTGATCGACCAGCTCCACTATGAGGAGGTGCGGGTGGCGGCCCTTGTCGACCTCGATCTTGGCGCCTTTGCCGGGCATTGGCAGGCGTCGCTGGGGCGACTGCGACTGCTGGTCGACCATTGGCCCGCGATGCTGGCGCGGATCGGCCGTATCGACCGTGCGGACCGGCGTAACCGGTTGCTGGACCGTGTGACCGCGGGGTGGCGTACGGCCCCACCGGCGCGGTTTGTCGTCGCGGCGGGCATCACCACCGCGGCGCCCGCCATCGCGCGGCTGCTGCGCTGCGTCGCCGACATGGAGCGGGGGATGGTCGTGCTGCCCGGGCTCGATCGGGTGATGACGACTGCGGAATGGGATGCGCTCGGCCCAACCCGGCCCGATCCGGAACATTCCGGGCGGCCGCTGGAGACGCATCCACAATATCATCTGAAGCTGCTCATCGACCGGA
This sequence comes from Sphingopyxis sp., assembly GCF_016793825.1. Taxonomy (GTDB): domain Bacteria; phylum Pseudomonadota; class Alphaproteobacteria; order Sphingomonadales; family Sphingomonadaceae; genus Sphingopyxis. The sequence continues at coordinate 275,432 of NZ_JAEULM010000019.1, read as the reverse complement.
TGGATACGAGCCGTGACGAAGTGGTCGAATGGGATGCGGCGTCGCCGTTCGATGGGCCTGCAGCGCGGACGCCTTTCGTCTCGCTGTTGTTCGCGCCCGCCGACTATACCGCACAGTGGCAGGCGGCCGGCGATCTGTCGGCCGCGACCGCAGGCCTGTCCGGCGCGGTCTTTGCCGACGACGGGCAGGAGGCGCAGGGGATCGCGCTTCTGATGCGCCATGCCGTCGAGACGCCGGGTTGTACCGCCGCCCTCGTCACACCCGACCGTGGCCTGGCCGAGCGCGTCGCTGCGGCGCTCGCGCGGTGGGGGATTTCGGTCGACGACAGTGCGGGACAGCCGCTGTCGCGGACGCCGCCGGGCGCGCTGCTGCTATTGCTCGCCCGATTGGCGGCGGGTTTCGATGCGGTCGCGCTGGTGTCACTGCTCGGGCATCCGCTGGTCCGGAGCGGCGAAGGGCGAACGGCCTGGCTCGACCAACTGCGGCAGCTTGACCTGGCCCTGCGCGAGCCGGGGTTGACGCCGGGATGGGACGGCGTGACCGCGCGCCTTTCACAGCGTGCCGCCGATCCGAAGGCGCGCGGCCATGCTCGTGCGCTGGAACTGCAGCCATGGTGGGAAGAGGTTGCGGGTGCGCTTGGCGTAGCGCTTGCCCCGTTCGCCGGCCCCGCCCCGCCCGCGGCCTTGTTGTCGGCGTTGCAAGCCGGTGTCGAGTGGCTGACGGGCGAGGCGGTATGGGCGGGCCCCGCGGGACGGATGCTCTCCGAACTGTTCGACCAGTGGGCGCTGGCCGGCAGCGATGGCCCGGCGCTTGTCGATCCCGCCGACTTTCCGGACATGCTGGGACAATTGCTCGCGCAAGCGAGCGTGCGCCCGCCCTATGGCGGCCACCCACGGCTGTTCATCTGGGGGCTGCTCGAAGCGCGGCTGCAGCGGGCCGACCTGATGATTCTGGGCGGTCTGGACGAAGGGCGCTGGCCCGCCGCGACGCAACCCGATCCCTGGCTTGCGCCGGGCATCCGGCGGTTGCTTGGCCTGCCCGCGCCCGAACGGCAGCAGGGGATGGCCGCGCATGATTTCGCCAGCGCGCTCGCGGCGCGCGAGATCGTCGTGACGCGCGCCTTGCGGAGCGGCGGCGACCCCGCCGTGGCGTCGCGTTTCTGGCTCCGGCTTGCGGCGCTGGCTGGCGATCTTCCCGAGCCGGAACCGGACGGCGTGGCGCTGACGCGGCTCGCGGCGGAGCTCGACGTGCCGCCCGGTCGCGCGCAGCCGGCCGCCAAGCCTGCACCAAGGCCGCCCACGGGCGACCGTCCACGCAAGATCAGCGTCACCGGGGTTGACCGGCTCGCGCGCGATCCCTTTGCCTTTTATGCCGATCGGATGCTGGGCCTGTCGGCGCTCGACCCGCCGAGCGCCGCGCCCGATCCGCGCTGGCGCGGCACGCGCGTGCACCGATTGTTCGAAGATTGGGTGCGCGCCGGCGCGACGCGCGACGGGTTCGAGGTCGCGCTTTCCGCGCTCCGCGACGACGCCGCGCTCGATGCGATCGCGCGGGCGTTCTGGTTGCCCCGGATCGAACCCGCGCTGCGCTGGGCGGCGGCGCAGGTGTGGGACCGCGAGGACCGCAAGCCGGTCGATGTCGAGGTGAAGGGCGAATATGTCGCTGGCGGCCTGACGCTGCACGGCAAGGCCGATCGCATCGACCGCGACGGCGAGGGACGGCTGGCGATCGTCGATTACAAGTCGGGCGGCGCGCCGAGCGCGAAGGCGGCGTTCGACAAGCTCGACAACCAGCTTGGCCTGCTCGGGCTGATCGCGCGTGAAGGCGGGATGAACGGGATTGCGGCGGCGCCGGTCGAGGCGCTCGAATATTGGAGCCTGCGCCCCGATCGCCGCGCGGACGGGGCGGGTAGGATTTCGAACACCTATGGGTCGCGCAGCGATCTCAAGAGTGCCGAAGCGGCGATCGACCATGCCGCTGAGGCCCTGTCGGAACTGGCGGCGCTCTACCTGTTCGGCGATGCGCCCTTCGCGCCCGGCGAGGGCGCGGGCTATGGCGACTATGATCAGTTGATGCGCCGCGACGAATGGTTCGGGCGCGGGGAGGGCGAGTGATGGTAAAGCCCAACGGCCTCGCGACACTCGACCCACGACAGGGCGCCGCCGCCGATCCCGACAGTCACGTCTGGCTTGGCGCGTCGGCGGGAACCGGCAAGACGCAGGTGCTGTCCGCGCGCGTGTTGCGGCTGATGCTTGACGGCGTGCCGCCCGAGGCGATTCTCTGCATCACCTTCACCAAGGCGGGCGCGGCCGAGATGGCGCACCGCATCCACGAGCGGCTCGCCGCGTGGGTGCGGATGGATGACGGCGATTTGCGGCTCGACCTCCGCGCGCTTGGACTCGATTGGGAGCGGCCGGGGCTGATCGTGCGTGCGCGGTCGCTGTTCGCGACCGTGATCGACAGTCCCGGTGGTGCGATTCGGGTGCAGACGATCCACAGCTTTTGCCAGACGTTGCTCGCAAGTTTCCCGCTCGAAGCGAAGCTGCTCCCCGGTTTTCGCGCGATTGAGGAGGATGAGGCGACGACGTTGCAGCGGCAGGTGCTCGGCGACCTGCTCGAACGCGGAGACGATCGGGCTGCGCTGCGGGAAACGGCATCGATGCTGTCGCGTCGGCTGGGGCAAGAGGCGGCGCTGGCGTTCCTGTCGAGCTGCACGGCGGTGTTCGGCGGAGCGCGTGCCGCGCTGCCGCCGACCGCGCATGATTTGCGCGTCGCGTTCGACCTGCCGACGGGCGATCCCGATGCCTGGATAGCGGCCGAACTCGCGGCCGGGGCAGTTGCCGACGACGATATCCGCGCCGTCGCGACGAGCGGCGCGAACTGGGGAACGAAGACCGGGCTTGCCTGTTCGGATGTCATGGTCGGCTGGCTGATCGCCGACGCGGCCGCGCGCGGGGCGATGCTGGACGAACTGCTGGGCTGCTTCCTGACCGGAAAGGGCGATCTGCGCGCCGACTTCGGGGGCGACAAGGGCAGGATGACCGACAGCGTCGACAGCGCGGTACGGATCGTCGCGGCGGCAGAGCGACTGCTGGGCATCGGGGCTGCGATGCGCGTCGCCGACGATCTGGCGGCGGGATGGAAGCTCGGGAGCCGCTTCGCCGAAGGTTATTCGCTAGCGAAGCGCGAGCGGGGGCTGGCCGATTTCGACGACCTGATTTCGCTCGCCGGGTCGCTGCTGCGGGTCAGCAGCTTCGGCGAATGGGTGCGATTCAAGCTCGACCAGCGCACCGACCATATTCTGGTCGATGAGGCGCAGGACACGAACATGCGCCAGTGGGGCATCGTGCTGTCGATGGCAGAAGAATTCTTCGCCGGCATTGGCGCGAAGGACGATCGCGTCCGGACGCTCTTTACCGTCGGCGACCGCAAGCAGGCGATTTTCGGCTTCCAGGGGACCGAGCCCAAGGCTTTTGCGACGGCGCGCGACATGTTCCATGCGATGGGAGAGATTGGCGGGCAACCGTTTCGGCAGGTCGATCTTGTGTCCAACTACCGCTCGACGCCGGCGGTGCTGTCGGTCGTCGACGCCTGGCTGGCGGCGGGCGGGGCGGAGGCGATGGGCCTTGAGGGCGGGGAGCCGCCGCATCGCCCCTTCCGCTCGAACCATGCAGGACAGGTCGAGCTTTGGCAGCCGCTGCCCGTCGGCAAGGCGCTCGATGCCGAGGCCGACGAGGGCGATGAAGGGGAGGGCGATGGCAGCGCCCCCGCTTCCGACCCTGCCTCGATGCGGCTGGCGAAGGCCATCGCGGGCGAGGTGCAGGAGTGGATCGCCCATGGCAAGGACGGTCGGCCCGTTGCGCCGGGCGACATCATGATCCTGGTGCGGCGGCGCCGCGACCTGGCGGCGCGGATCGTTGCGCGATTGCAGGCGCTGCATGTCCCCGTCGCGGGGGTCGATCGCTTTGCACTGACGCAGCCGCTGGCGGTGCAGGATCTGATCGCGGCGATGCGCTTCGCCGTCCAGCCGCTCGACGACCTCAATCTTGCCGCGCTGCTCGTCTCGCCCTTGATCGGCTGGACGCAGGGCGAGTTGTACGATCGCACGCATACGCGGGGCCGTGCGCCCTTGTGGGAGCATCTGCGGGCGACCGGGGACGATGGTCCGGCCGCGACGATGGCGGCGCTGCGCCACCTGCTCGGCATGGCCGACTTTACGACGCCCTTCCGCTTTCTGGAGACGGTGCTGTCGGGACCGATCGACGGTCGGCGCAAGCTTTATGCGCGGCTGGGGCGCGAGGCGCGCGACCCGATCGACGAACTGCTCCATCAGGCGCTGGCCTTTGAACAGCGTGAAACGGTGTCGCTGCTTGGCTTCCTGACGCAGGTTTCGGCGAGCGCGGCGGACATCAAGCGGCAGACCGAGGCGCGCAGCGACGTCGTCCGTGTGATGACGGTGCACGGATCGAAGGGTCTGCAGGCGCCGATCGTGATCCTCGCCGACGCCACCGACGATGCCTCGATCGGTCATCGGCCGTTCAGCGTCGATGTCGCCGCGTGGGAGAAGCTGCCGGTCTTCGCCGTGCCCGCCGACGAACGGCACGGGGCGCTGGCCGACGCGCATGCCGCTGCTGCATTGGCGGCGGCGCAGGAACATTGGCGTCTCTTTTACGTCGCGATGACGCGCGCCGAGGAAATCCTCGTCGTTGCTGGGGTGACGAAGAAAGCCGATCGCTCGATCCCCGAGGGAAGTTGGCACGCGGCGGTTGAGAGCGTGCTGTCGGATATGGGCAGTGAATGGGAGACGGCGGGGCCGATGTGGGGGCAGCGCCGCATCCATCGCGCCAATGCCGGTAAATGGGCCAGAAAGGACAAGGCGGCGAAGGTCGCCGCGCCCGTGTTCGTGCCGCCGGAATGGGCCTTGAAAGCGGCGCCCGAGGAAGCGCGCCCGCCGCGCCCGCTCGCGCCGTCGGCGCTGGGCGAGGATGATGTCGCGGCGGCACCGCAGGGTGCGGCGCATGTGCAGGCGGTCGAGCGCGGACTGTTGCTCCACGCCCTGTTCGAACGATTGCCCCCGGTTGCGGCCGGAAAGCGGCGCGAAGCGGGGTCGCGCTGGCTCGCGGCGCAGGCTCCGACGCTCAGCGAAGCGGGGCGCGCAGCGATGATCGACGAGGTGCTGGGCGTGCTGGACGACCCCGCGCATGCGGCGCTGTTCGGCCCCGGTTCGCTTGCAGAGGTGCCGCTGTCGGCGGTGGTCGATGGCATGGTCGTCGCGGGGATCGTCGACCGGCTGCTGGTCGCGGCGGATGCGGTGACGGTGATCGATTACAAGACCGGTCGGCATGTCCCGGAAAGCGCCGAGACGGTCCAGCCGGCGTACCTGCGGCAGATGGCGGCCTATCGCGATGCGCTGGCGGCGATTTTCCCTGGCAAGCGCATCGAGGCGGTGCTGCTCTATACCGCCGCGCCGCGGCTGATCCGCCTCGATGATGCGTTGCTCGATGTCCACAAGCCCGGCTTGCTGGCAACGAAGGCGAATTTGCCGGGTTCTGCCCTTGAGCCGAAGGCTTCAACATCTTAGCTTGGGGTCAAGCGAGTTTCAGGAGTTCAGATCATGGGTACCAAGGCCATTACCGACGCCAGCTTTCAGGCCGATGTCATCGACAGCGACACCCCCGTCCTCGTTGATTTCTGGGCCGAATGGTGCGGTCCGTGCAAGATGATCGGCCCGTCGCTCGAAGAAATCTCGGATGAACTTGCCGGCAAGGTCGTCATCGCCAAGATCAATATCGACGAAAATCCCGATGCGCCGAGCAAATATGGCGTGCGTGGCATCCCCACGATGATCCTGTTCAAAAACGGCGAGATTGCCGAAACCAAGGTTGGCGCGGCGCCGAAAAGCGCGCTCAAGGGCTGGCTCGAAGGCGCTCTCTGACATCCGGCCTGCGGTCTCCCCGGCCGTCGCCGGGGAGATGATTTGCGTGTGGGTTTTCAGCTCCGATAATCGGCGTTGATGCTGATGTAGCCGTGCGTCAGGTCGCAGGTCCACACCGTCGCGCGGCCGTCGCCAAGGCCGAGGTCGGCGCCGACGCGGATGTCCTGTCCCTTGAGATGCGCGGCGACCGGCGCTTCGTCGTAGCCGTCGACCGGCAGGCCGTCCTTCGCGACCCAATGATCGCCGAAGCGGATCGCGAGCCGGTCGCGGTCGGCGGGTTCACCGGCCTTGCCCACCGCCATGACGACGCGGCCCCAATTGGCGTCCTCGCCCGCGATCGCGGTCTTGACCAACGGCGAGTTGGCGATGGACAGCGCAACGCGCCTGGCACTGTTGTCGCTGGTCGCGCCGGCAACCTGCACCTCGATGAATTTCGACGCGCCCTCGCCGTCGCGCACGACCTGATGCGCAAGGTCGAGCGCGACTTCGCGGATTGCGGCGTAGAGCGCGTCGGCACCCGGATCGTCGCGCGTGACGAGCGGCGGGTTGCCGGCCTTGCCGGTGGCGAAGAGCAGCACCGTGTCGCTGGTCGATGTGTCGCTGTCGACGGTGATGCTGTTGAAGCTGCCGCTCGTCGCCTCGCTCAGCAGTTCCTGCAGCAGCGCGGGCGTGACCGTGGCGTCGGTGAAGATATAGCCGAGCATCGTCGCCATGTCGGGGGCGATCATGCCCGATCCCTTGACGATCCCCGCGACCTGGACGGTCGTGCCGCCGACGATCGCGCGCGCGGTCGATCCCTTGGCGAAGGTGTCGGTGGTGCAGATGGTTTCGGCTGCGGCTTCCCACGAACAGGGTTCGGCAGTCAGCGCGGCTTCGACTCCCGCGCGGGCCTTGTCCTTGGGCAGCGGTACGCCGATCACGCCCGTCGAGCTGACGAAAACCTCGCTTGCATCGCAGCCGAGATGGCCGGCGACCTGTTCCATGATCTGTTCGACTGCTTCGCGACCGCGATAGCCGGTGAAGGCGTTGCTGTTGCCGGCGTTGACGATCAGCGCGCGACCGACGCCCTGCTTGATCTGTGCGCGGCCCAGTTCGACTTCGGATGAACAGCAGATGTTGCGCGTGAAGACGCCCGCAACTGTCGTGCCGGGCGCCAGCTCGACATAGGTGAGGTCGCAGCGGTCCCAATCCTTGTACCGCGCGCGCGCCACGCGGAGCGTCACCCCGGCTATGTCGGGGAGGGCCGGAAATGAGTCGGGGGCGAGCGGCGAGCGGGTGGTCATGCGAGGGCGCATAATCGCTATCGGTCCAAAGCAAAACCCCTCCCGCTTGCGGGAGGGGAATGATCCTCCCTGTCGCGAAGCGATGGGGAGGTGGCAGTCGCGTAGCGACTGACGGAGGGGCGAATAACGCAGCCCCTCCACTACCCGCTACGCGGGTGGTCCCCCTCCCCATGACCTTCGGTCACAGGGAGGATTTGGGTGTCAGGCCGGAATCCCGCTGATCGACTTCACTTCCATGAAGTCCTTGAGGCCGAACACGCCGCCTTCGCGGCCATTGCCCGACGCCTTGTAACCGCCGAATGCCGCACCGGGGCCGGGGCCCCATGCGTTGACCGCGACCATGCCGGCGCGCAGCCTGGGTGCGACTTCGGCCGCCTTTGCGGGGTCGCCCGAAACGACGGCCGACAGACCATATTCGGTGTCGTTGGCGATATCGACCGCCTGTTCGAGCGTGTCATAGGCCATGATCGTCGCGACCGGGCCGAACACCTCTTCCTTGGCGATGCGCATGTCGGGGGTGACGCCCGAGAAGACCGTCGGCTTGATATAATAGCCGCGATTGACGTTCGAGGGCAGGCCGGTGCCGCCGGTTTCCAGCGTCGCGCCCTCGTCGATCGCCGATTGGATCAGGCCCTGGATCTTGTCGAACTGCGCCTTGTTGACGACGGGGCCGATATGGCCACCCTCGGCCTGCGGATCACCCACCGAGGTGCCATCGAACATCGCCTTGATGACGCCGACGGCCTCGGCTTCGCGGTCCTTGTGGACAAGAATGCGCGTCGGCGCGATGCAGCTCTGGCCGGTGTTGACCAGCACGCCCTGCACCGTCGGTGGCAGCACCGCGGCGAAATCGGCGTCGGGCAGGACGATGTTCGGCGACTTGCCGCCGAGTTCCTGATGGACGCGCTTCACGGTGTCAGCGGCCGCCTTGGCGACAAGGATGCCGGCGCGGGTCGATCCGGTGAAGCTTACCATTTCGATGCCCGGATGCGCGCTGATCGCATTGCCGACGGTCGGGCCGTCGCCCTGCACGAGATTGAAGACGCCGGGAGGTACGCCGGCAGCGTCGAGAATTTCGGCGAAGATCACGGCATTGCCGGGGCATTCTTCCGACGGTTTCAGCACCATCGTGTTACCGGCGGCCAGCGCCGGCGCGACCTTCAGCGCGATCTGGTTGAGCGGCCAGTTCCACGGCGTGATCATGCCGACGACGCCGATCGGTTCATAGGCGATCATGCCCGCGGCATATTTTTCGGTGAAACTGAAATCCTTGAGCGCGGCGATCGTCCCGAGGAACCCGCCGATGCCGGCACCGACCTGCGCGGTGCCCGCAAAGCTGACCGGCGCGCCCATTTCGCTCGCCATCGATTTGGCAAGGTCGGCGCCGCGCTTCTTATATTCCTCGACGATGCGGTTCAGAAGGTCGAGGCGCTCCTCACGGGTGGTCTGCGAAAAGGTCTTGAAGGCTTCCTTTGCCGCGGCGACGGCAGCATCGACATCGGCCGCGGTGCCGAGCACGACGGTCGAGGCAGCCTCTTCGGTCGCGGGATTGATGACGTCGTGAAGCCTGCCGCCCTTCGAATCGACCCATTGGCCGCCGATGTAGTTCTGCTTCAGGTGGGTTTCGGTGTCGCTCATCGTCATTCTCCCAATCGCGGTGAATCCGTCTCGGATTGCTACCTAATCACTGTGGCGTATGAATCAAGGAAAGGCCAACTGCCAATTCAGGCAGCTCAGCGCTTTTCAGCAGAAAGGCGTGACATCAGGATGGCAGCGCGGGTGGCCTGCCGTGCGATGCTGGGGATATCGACCGCTTCGCCCGGTGCATGGTCGCCGGTGCTGTAGGGCCCGAGTCCGACGAGGCCGGCGACATCCGCGGCAACGAAACTGATGTCGCCCGCGCCGCGCTTCAGCGGGTCGAGCGCCGCCATTTCGGCCAGCCCGAGATCGCGATTCACTCCGTTGAGCTTGGCCAGCAGCGCGCGGTTGCCGTCGGTCGGCGCCATCGGCGGATAGCCGCCGGGGTCGAAGCTGATCCTGGCGTCGGTCCCCGGCGCGTGGTTTGCAACGATCGCGGTCATCTTTGCCTTCACGCGCACAATCTGCTCGGGTGAAAGCGCGCGCAGGTCGCCGCGCGCGATGGCGATCGCGGGGATGATATTCGTCTTGCCGTTCGCGGTGGCGCGAATGCCGCCCGCGTCGAGTTCGGCCTGCTGGCCGCCAGCGATCAGGCCAACGTTGAAGGTGAGATTGGGTTCGGGAAGCTCGGTTCGGAACTGGTGGATGATGCGCGTCAGTTCATAGATCGCGCCTTCGCCCGCAGCCGCGCTGAAGATGCCCGAGCTGTGGCTGGCCTTGCCTGTCGCGGTGACGGTCCAGCTATCCGACGAACGCCGCGCGATTGACCCCATGTCAGCCCCCGCATCGCGCACCAGTCCCTCGAAATCGAGCGCGACGTCGCTGCGCCTGCCAGCGGCGATCAGGTCGGCACGCGCCTTTTCAATCGGCGTACCCGAATCTTCCTCGTCGCCGGTCATGTGGATTTCGATGTTTGCCCCCTTGAGCGTTCCCGCAGCCTGCATCGCGCGCAGGGCGGCAACGATCACGACCATTCCGCCCTTGTCGTCCCCGGCACCGGGCCCTTCGCCCATGTCGCCTTTTCGCGTGAACGTCTGGAACGGCGAGTCGGGTTCGAACACCGTATCGAGATGGGCGATCAGGAGCAGGCGCTTGGCGCCGGGTTTTCCGCTGTGGGTCGCGATCAGATGACCGGCGCGGCCGGTATCGGTCATCGGCTTCCATTCGACCTTGAAACCCAGCGGTTCAAGTTCGGCACGCATCATCTGGCCGACCTTTTCCACGCCCGCGAGGTTGAGCGAGCCGCTGTTCTGGTTGACCAGCCGTTCGAGGAGGGCGAGGCTGCGGCCCTGCTCGGCATCGACCGTTTTCGCCATTTTCGCCTCGGCGGGACTGAGCTTCGCGGCCGCGGCGGGCGCAAGCGCGAGCTGAAAGGCGATCAGGGCGGCAAACGGCAACGATTTCATGGGGGAACTCCTCTGGACGCTCCCTTGTGGCGCGTGGGACGCGCGGGGGCAAGCGGTCAGCCGGCCCGCACCATGAAGATATCGCCATTGATGCTGACAAGAAAAAGATTGCCGGCGCTGTCCTCGCCAAAGGACGCGATCGAGCTCAGCGTTCCGACATCGGGCGCGAAATCCTCGTTGCGCCGTGCGAAGCGGGAGGAGGGCGCCGCCCGATAGGTCCGAAACGAAGTCAGCGAATATAGCCTCGGCAGGAGCCTGTAACCCGGAACCGCCTATGTCCCTAGGGTTCTGACCCTAGGTGGATTCCTTAACCTCCTTGAAGTCGTCGAGCTTGTTCAGGGCGTCGCGGGCCAGCGCGTGCAGTTTGACGGTGTTCACGGCCATCCCTTCGGCATCGTGGCCGGTCAGATCGTCGATCGTGAAGGCGACGCGCGTCTTGTCCGGTTCCAGTTCCTCGAAGGTGAATTTCAGCCCGGTTTGCAAGGCGCCGTCGTCGACGCTGTAGACGATGTGCGTTTCGCGGGGGATTTCCATCGTCACCGCAAGCTTGATCTTCTGCGCTTCGGGGCGCTCCTTCGGGGCCAGCAGGTTCCAGCGCGGATCGTTTCGTTCGAGGACCAGTTCGTACAGCCGGTTCGAGCCGCCGTTCGTGACGAGCGGGATGTCACGGAACATCGCGCCGTCGGTCCCGAACATTTTCTTGAACACCTCCTCGCGCGGCGCCGCGACGGTCTTTGTCTGGCTCACCAGTTCGACCATGTCGCCGCAGCCGCCGAAGAAGAAGGCGGCAACGATCACAAACAGGTTCCGCAGCATGACAATCCCCCGCAATGGTCGCGCCATTCTAGGGCAGGCGGTTTACCAAAGCGTCAATGTTGCGCCTGCATCGCGCCTGCCGACCTGTAAAGAGTATTTGACAGGGCAGCGTCATGCCTGTAAAGAATGTTTTACAGGATGGAGAGCGGTCGTTGGAAAATCGGGTGCGCGATCACCGCGAGCGGGCGGGCTGGAGCCAGGGCGAACTGGCGCGCCGGCTCGGTGTTTCGCGCCAGACGATCAACGCCGTCGAAACCGACAAATATGACCCCAGCCTCCCGCTCGCGCTCCGCATGGCGCAATTGTTCGGGCTGGAGGTGCGTGAGCTGTTTATCGACCATTGGCTGCCGGAGGGCGAAGGATGACCGTGATGACGCAGGACAACACCACGAAATGGAAACAATCCTTGATCCGCATGATCGCGGGCGGCGTGGTCGGAATGGCCGCCGCCGCCGCGATGCTGGGCCTGATGGGCGGCGGATTGATCGACGCGATGGGGCCATCGCGGGTCGCGCTTGCGGCGGTTGGGCTCATCTATTGCCTGATGGCGGCGCTGGTCGGGTTCGGGTTGGCGGCGCCACGCGCCGGCGCGCAGTTGCTCAACGTCGCCGACGCCGATGAGTTGCGCGAGGAACGGTCGGGCATGCTGCTGTCGGTCGTGACCATGGGCGGGATCGGGATCGTGCTGATCCTTCTCGCGCTGGCGCGTACGCCGGATTTCGCAGCGGGCCTCATACCCGCGGCCGGCGCGATGGCGGTGTTGGTGCTGGTGATCGCAGGGGGCGTGATCGCGAGCTGGCGCTGGCGCGGCCGGTTCGACGAACTGAACTGGCAACTGGCGCTGGAAGGATGTCTGTGGTCCTTCACCCTGAGCTGGGTCGGGCTGACGATCTGGGCGGCGGCCGATTTCCTCGGTTTCGGGCTGGTGCTGACGCCGATCGACGTTGTCACCGCGCTCTCCGCGCTGATGCTTGCCGGGTCCTTCCTGGCGATCGGGCGGCGGGGGATGCTTCAGCGTTGAACGTGAAAAGGCGTCCGATCCCCCCAGACCGGACGCCCCCCTTGTAGCGCCTTCCAGTGGTCAGGCGCTGTAGTACATATCGAATTCGACCGGGCTCGGCGTCTGTTCAAAGCGATAGACTTCGTCCCACTTCAGTTCGACATAGGCTTCGATCTGGTCTTTCGAGAAAACGTCGCCCTTGAGCAGGAAGTCATGGTCCGCGAGCAGCGAGTCGAGCGCTTCGCGCAAGCTGCCGCAAACGGTCGGGACTTCGGCCAGTTCCTCGGGCGGCAGATCGTACAGATTCTTGTCCATCGCGTCGCCGGGGTGGATCTTGTTCTGGATGCCGTCGAGGCCCGCCATCAGCAGCGCCGAATAGCAGAGATAGGGGTTTGCCATCGCGTCGGGGAAACGGAACTCGACACGCTTTGCCTTGGCGCCCGCGCCATAAGGGATGCGGCACGAGGCCGAACGGTTGCGGCTTGAGTAAGCGAGGAGCACCGGCGCTTCGAAGCCGGGGACAAGACGCTTGTAGCTGTTCGTCGTCGGGTTGGTGAAGGCGTTCAGCGCCTTGGCATGCTTGACGACGCCGCCGATGAAATAGAGGCACATGTCCGAAAGGCCGGCATAGCCGTTGCCGGCGAACAGCGGCTTGCCCTTTTCCCATATCGAGATGTGGGTGTGCATACCGCTGCCGTTGTCGTCCTTGATCGGTTTCGGCATGAAGGTCGCGGTCTTGCCATAGGCATGCGCGACCTGGTGCACGACATATTTGTAGATCTGCATGCGGTCTGCGGTTTCGGTCAGCGTGCCGAAGGTCAGGCCGAGTTCGTGCTGCGCGGCGGCGACCTCATGGTGATGCTTGTCGCAGGGCAGGCCCATTTCGAGCATGGTCGAAACCATCTCGGCGCGGATGTCGACGGCGCTGTCGACCGGGGCGACGGGGAAGTAGCCGCCCTTGGCGCGCGGACGGTGGGCGAGGTTGCCGCCTTCATAGGCGCGGCCGGTGTTGGTCGGCAGCTCGATGTCGTCGATCTCGAAGCCCGACTTGTTGTAGCCGGTTTCGAACCGCGCGTCGTCGAACATGAAGAATTCGGCTTCGGGGCCGACATAGACGGTGTCGCCGATGCCGGTCGAGGCGACATAGGCCTCGGCGCGCTTGGCTGTCGTGCGCGGGTCGCGGGCGTAGCCTTCGCCGGTCGACGGTTCGACGATGTCGCAGAAGATCACGAGCATCGGGGTCGCCGAGAAAGGATCGTCATAGACGGCGTCGAGGTCGGGCTTCAGGATCATGTCCGACTCGTTGATCGCCTTCCAGCCTTCGATCGACGAGCCGTCGAACATCAGACCGTCCTCGAGTTCGTCCTCACCGAGGATCGAGGCCACCATGGTCAGGTGCTGCCACTTGCCCTTGGGGTCGGTGAAACGCAGATCGACCCACTCGATGTCGTTTTCCTTGATCCGCGCGATGATATCCTTGGGCTTCGTAGCCATGGCAGAGACTTCCTTCTTGCGATGATGACCGGCTCGCGCCGGGGTCTGGTTGAACAGGATGGAGAGCGGACGCGCTTACAGGGCGTCCTCGTTGCGTTCGCCGGTGCGGATGCGGAGGGCCGTTTCGACCGGGATCACGAAAATCTTGCCGTCGCCGATTCGGCCGGTCTGGGCCGCCGCCGCGATCGCCTCGACCACACGTTCGGCCATCGAATCCTCGACGATGACTTCCAGCTTCACCTTGGGCAGGAAATCGACGACATATTCGGCGCCACGATACAGTTCGGTGTGGCCTTTTTGCCGACCGAAGCCCTTGGCCTCAGTCACGGTGATGCCGCTGACGCCGACTTCGTGCAGGGCTTCCTTCACTTCGTCGAGTTTGAACGGCTTGATGATCGCCTCAATCTTCTTCACGCGCCTTGTCCCCCACTGGGTCTGTCTCTGTGCTCGCAGGGAAAGCCGGATCAGGCCAGCCTGGTCCGGTTCGCTCCTCATGAGTCGCTGCGAGGCGTCGTCATCTTGCACCAATCAAGACCCGTGCCAATTGGCGAATCGCGTGCTTTCGCGAAGATTCGAGGCGGGGCAGGACGGGCTTGCTCAAGGGGTAGGCAACGAGGTGGTTTCTCTGCCTAAATTATGGGCATGAACGGCGAGGGTCATTCCATCTTGCGGTGGGCAAGGGCGCGAAGGCGCGATCTTGTTCGTGCCTTTGCGTGACAAAATCCTGTCCAATCCCCTCCGCAATTTTCATCGGTTGCGGAGAGGGGCGGGACTGGTCCTACCGCCCAACCGGCGGCGCGGTGTCGGCGAGGTTGGCCTTGGTCCAGTTCGACCGGTCGATGACATAGGCGCGGACGGCCTCGACATCGGCGGGGGTGAGGACGCGCGCGAAGCTCACCATACCGCGATCCTTGAGCGCGCCGTCCAGGATCACCGCCTTCCATGCGTCGGCGCTGGTGAGCGCGCCGGAGACGCGAAGGTCGGGGGTGAAGCCGTTGCCGATCGCGCTGTCGCCATGACAGACGATGCAATAGCGTCCGAAATGCGCCTTGCCGGCGGCAATCTGTTGCGGCGTGCCGAACTGCGGCGGCGGGTTCCACGCCAGCGTGGTCGTCGCCGGGGGGGCAGGAAGCTTCGCCGTTCCGCCGACCTTGAGCACAACGAGGCGCGGCAGGTTGGGCAGCTTGCGCGTCACCCCGCCCGCGACCCCGGCGACCAGCGGGAAGGCACCGCCCTTGCCCGTCTGGAAGGCGACATACTGGACCCCGCCGACGCGGAAGGTCGAGGGTGCGCTGACGATCCCCGACTGCATGTCGAGGTCGAGCAATTGCTTGCCGGTGTCGGCGGCATAGGCGCGGAAGCGGCCGGTGCTCGTTCCCTGAAAGACGAGATTGCCCGCCGTCGTCATCGTGCCGCCGTTCCACGCGGCGGGATAGTCGATGCCCCACGCGACCTTGCCCGTGCGCGGATCGAAGGCGACGAGGCGGCCCGTGGTCGCGGCGATCGCGGCCTTGAACGCCGCCTTGTCGTCGGGGAGCATCGTCTTGTCGAGCGACGTGCCGACGTTGAAGCCCAGCACCTTGCGCTTGTCGAGCTCGCTCATGTCCTGAAGATAGCCCTGCGGTATCTGCTGCGCGGGAATATAGAGGAGGCCCGTCGCGGGATTGTAGCTCATCGGATGCCAGTTATGCGCGCCGAGCGCGCCGGGGATCGCAATGAACGGCTTGCCGGTCTTGTAGAAGCGCGATTCGGGATTTTCGATCGGGCGGCCCGTCGCCATGTCGTAGCCGGTCGCCCAGTTGATCCCGTCGACGAACGGCTTCGCGTCGATCAGCTTGCCGTTGGTGCGATCGAGGGTGAAGAAGAAGCCGTTCTTCGGCGCATGGTACAGCACCTTGGTCGGTTTGCCGTTCACCGCCTGCTCGGCGAGGATGATCGGCTGGGTCGCGGTATAATCCCACGTCTCGCCAGGGGTTTCCTGATAGTGCCACTTGTATTTTCCGGTCGTCGCATCGAGCGCGACCACCGAGGAGAGGAACCAGTTGTCGCCTTCGCCGTTCGAGCGTTCGCCATGGTTCCATGGATTGCCGTTGCCGACGCCAAGGTAGATCTGGTCGAGATCCTTGTCGTAGACGATGGCGTCCCACACGGTGCCGCCGCCGCCCGATACCTTCCATTCGCCCTTGTCGGACCATGTCGCGTTGCCCTTCGACGCGAAGATATCGTCGCTGGCCGCACCGTCCTTCCGCTTTTCCGGGTTCGGGGCGGTGTAGAAGCGCCAGCGCTCCTTGCCGGTGTCGGCGTCGTACGCGGTGACATAGCCGCGCACGCCGAACTCGGCGCCGCCATTGCCGATCAGCACCATGTCCTTCACCACGCGCGGGGCGCCGGTGATCGTGTAGGGTTTCGAGGTGTCGAAGGTCTGCGTTGACCACAATTCCTTGCCGGTCTTGCGGTCGAGGGCGATCAGCCGGCCGTCGAGCGCGCCGACGAAGACCTTGTCGCCCCACACCGCAACGCCGCGGTTGACGACGTCGCAGCAGGCGCTGACCGCACGCTCGCCGGGCACCTTGGGATCGAAGCTCCAGAGCTTCTTGCCGGTCGCGGCGTCCCATGCGTCGACCTTCGACCAGGCGTGGCTGACATAGAGCGTGCCGTCGACGACGACGGGCGTCGCCTCCTGCCCTCGCGCATCCTCGAGATCGGCGAACCAGGCGAGGCCAAGCTGGCCCACATTCTTGTCGTTGATATCGGTGAGCGGGCTGAAGCGCTGTTCGTCATAGCTGTAGCCGATGCCGGCCCAGTTATCGCCGTTGCCGCCGGTCTTGAGCAGGGCCTCGCTGGCCTTTTCCGCCTCGTCGAGCGATCCGCCCCCCGAGATGCTGTCATTCTTCGATGCGTTGCACGCCGCCAGTGCCAGTGCCGCGCAGCCCAAGAGCGCGACCGAAAAGACCCGTTTCGCCATCCCATTCTCTCCCACGCCTATGCTTGACGTTAACGTCAAGACTGCGCCCGAAGAGAGCGCGGTGCAAGCGGGAAAATGGGGGGAGCGGCGAGAGGTTAGATCGCTTGCATCGCGCAATAGTCACCCGGCCTTCGCCGGGATGACGAATTGGCGGGGATCAGTTCCAAGGCGGCGCGTTCAGGCCCTTGGGGCTGGCGGTGAAAATCTCGCATCCCGTCTCGGTGATGCCGATGCTATGTTCAAACTGCGCCGAGAGGCTGCGGTCGCGGGTCACCGCGGTCCAGCCGTCGGCAAGCATTTTCACCGCATATTTGCCGGTGTTGATCATCGGTTCGATCGTGAAGAACATGCCGGGCCGCAGTTCGGGCCCGGTGCCGGGGCGGCCGGCATGGACGACTTCCGGCGCGTCGTGGAACATCTGGCCAAGGCCGTGGCCGCAGAAATCGCGAACGACCGAATAGCGGTGACGCTCTGCGTGGTTCTGGATCGCGTGCGCGACGTCGCCCATGCGATTGCCCGGCTTCGCCTGCTCGATACCGAGCATCAGGCATTCGTACGTAACCTCGACCAGCCGCTTCGCCTTGATCGGCACGTCGCCGACCAGGTACATCCGGCTGGTGTCGCCGTGCCAGCCGTCGATGATCGTCGTGACGTCGATGTTGACGATATCGCCTTCACGCACGGGCCGGTCGTCGGGGATGCCGTGGCAGACGACATGGTTGATGCTGGTACAGCAGCTATGCGTGAAACCGCGATAGCCGAGCGTCGCCGGAATGCCGCCGCCGTCGAGCATCATCTGCCGGACGAGGTCGTCGATCGCCGCCGTCGTCACCCCGGGCTGGACGAAGGGCACAAGTGCGTCGAGGATTTCCGCCGACAGCCGGCCCGCCTTGCGCATCCCGGCAAAGCCCGCCTCGTCATGCAGCTTGATCGTGCCGTCGCGGACGCGGGCAGGGGCGGCCGCATCGTCGGCGGTTACAGAGACATAATCGTACATGGCGAAGGATATAGGCGATATGGCGCCGAAATGCGAGGGCCGTAAGCGTAACTCGTCATCCCGGCGAAGGCCGGGATCTCAAGCAGGCGTCGAAACGCGGTGTCGAGATCCCGGCCTTCGCCGGGATGACGTGATTATCAGGTCGCTTACTCCGCCGCTTTCTCCGGCTTGGCCTTCGCCTTGCCCTTGCCCGCCTTCGGCGCCGCCGGCGTGATTTCAAAAGTCAGCGGGTTGCCCACCTTGGCATCTTCGCCTTCCTTCAGCTTCACCTTGACCTCGCCGCCGTGGACCAGCTTGCCGAAGAGCAGTTCCTCGGCGAGTGGCTGCTTGATCTTTTCCTGGATCAGGCGGCCCATCGGACGCGCGCCATACAGCTTGTCATAGCCCTTCGACGTGAGCCATTCGCGGGCACCGTCGTCGAGCTGGATGTGGACGTTGCGGTCGGCAAGCTGCAATTCCAGTTGCAGGATGAACTTGTCGACGACGCGGGTCACCACCTCGGGCGGCAGATAGCCGAAGGGAACGATCGCATCGAGGCGGTTGCGGAATTCGGGGGTGAACATGCGTTTCACCGCCTCTTCCTGCACATCCTCGCGCGTCGATTTGCCAAAGCCGATCGACTCGCGCGCCATGTCGCTGGCGCCCGCATTGGTCGTCATGATCAGGATGACGTTGCGGAAGTCGACCGTCTTGCCGTGGTGGTCGGTCAGGCGGCCGTTGTCCATCACCTGAAGCAGGATGTTGAACAGGTCGGGATGCGCCTTTTCGATCTCGTCGAGCAACAGCACGCAATGCGGATTCTGGTCGATCGCATCGGTCAGCAGACCGCCCTGATCGTAACCGACATAGCCCGGCGGGGCGCCAATCAGGCGGCTGACCGAATGGCGTTCCATATATTCGGACATGTCGAACCGCTGGAGCGGGATGCCCATGATCGACGCGAGCTGCTTCGCAACCTCGGTCTTGCCGACGCCGGTCGGACCCGAGAAGAGATAGTTGCCGATCGGCTTTTCGGGATCGCGCAGGCCCGCGCGCGACAGCTTGATCGCCGACGACAGCACCTCGATGGCGGTGTTCTGGCCAAAGACGACGCGCTTCAGGTCGGTCTCCAGCCCTTCCAGCACCTTCTTGTCGTCGCTCGACACCGATTTGGGCGGGATCCGCGCCATCGTCGCGATGACCGCCTCGATCTCTTTCGCGGTGATCGTCTTGCGGCGCTTCGACGGCGGCACCA
Source organism: Sphingopyxis sp. (assembly GCF_016793825.1). Lineage (GTDB taxonomy): Bacteria > Pseudomonadota > Alphaproteobacteria > Sphingomonadales > Sphingomonadaceae > Sphingopyxis. The sequence goes on along the minus strand of NZ_JAEULM010000019.1, from coordinate 256,664 downwards.
GCATCTGCATCGCGCCGACCTCGTCGATCACGTCGATCGCCTTGTCGGGCAGCTTGCGGTCGTTGATGTACCGCGCCGACAGTTCCACCGCCGCGTTGATCGCGTCGCTGGTGTATTTCACATTGTGATGGCTCTCGAACGCTTCGCGCAGCCCGGCGAGGATCTTTTTCGTGTCTTCCAGCGTCGGCTCGATCACGTCGATCTTCTGGAACCGGCGCAGCAGTGCCCGATCCTTTTCGAAATGATTGCGGAATTCCTTGTAGGTCGTCGATCCGATGCAGCGGATGACACCGCCCGACAGCGCAGGTTTCAGCAGGTTCGACGCATCCATCGCGCCGCCGCTGGTGGCGCCGGCACCGATCACCGTGTGGATCTCGTCGATGAACAGGATCGCGTGCGGCAGGCCTTCGAGTTCGGAGACGACCTGTTTCAGCCGTTCCTCGAAATCGCCGCGATAGCGCGTGCCGGCAAGCAGCGCGCCCATGTCGAGCGAATAGATGACGGCGGGCAGCAGCACCTCGGGCACGTCGCCCTCGACGATCTTGCGCGCGAGGCCCTCGGCGATCGCGGTCTTGCCGACGCCGGGATCGCCGACATAGAGCGGGTTGTTCTTGCTGCGGCGGCAGAGGATCTGGATCGTGCGATCGACCTCGGCGCTGCGGCCGATCAGCGGGTCGACCTTGCCGCCCTTCGCCTTTTCGTTGAGATTGACGGTGAACTGGTCGAGCGCGGTTTCCTTCTTGGACTTGCCTTCGTTCTTGTCCTTCGCCTCTTCCTTTTCCTCGGGTTCGGCGGTGGGCGAGGGCTTGCCGCCCTTGCCGACGCCGTGGCTGAGGTAGGAGACCGCGTCGAGGCGGGTCAAATCCTGCTGTTGCAGGAAATAGACGGCATAGCTTTCGCGTTCGGAGAAGAGCGCGACGAGGACGTTGGCGCCCGTCACCTCATCCTTGCCCGACGACTGGACGTGCAGGATCGCGCGCTGGACGACGCGCTGGAAGCCCGACGTCGGCGACGGATCGCTATGCCCCTCGACCTTCAGGCTGTCGAGTTCGGTGTCGAGATAATGGACGACCGCCGATTGCAGGTCGTCGAGCGCGACGCCGCAGGCGCGCATCACTTCTGCGGCATGATCGTCGTCGATCAGTGCGTAGAGCAGATGTTCGAGCGTCGCATATTCATGGTGACGTTCCGAAGCGGCCTTCAGAGCGTTGTGGAGGGTCTTTTCGAGGCTTTCCGAAAAGGACGGCATGGTCATTCATCTCCTTGCGGGGACCAGGCCGGGGAGATGGCGGCCCCCTTGGAAACATAACGTGGCGATGCCGCCGCCCCACCGCAAGGGAAAAGCGGAGGCCAGCGTGAAATTACGATGACCGGATTGATTCATGGTTAACGGGAGGTTGCGAAAAGCGGGCGACCGGAGCGCTCAGCCGTTAGCGCGGCGCGGCGTCGCGCGAAGCTGTTGCTCGGCAAAGACCGCGGGCGGGACTGCCTTGCCGAAATAGTGGCCTTGTCCCTCGTCGCAACCGTTTTCGCGCAGGAATTCGGCATCCTCGATCAGCTCGATCCCTTCGGCAATGACTCCGATTCCCAGTTGACGAGCCATGTCGATCAGGCTCGTGACGATCACCCGGTCGCGCCCGGAACCGCGCGCCAGCCGCGTAAAGCTCTTGTCGATCTTGATGTGGCTGACCGGATAGTCGCGCAGCAGGTTGAGCGAGGCGAAGCCCGTTCCAAAATCATCGAATGACAGGCGAATGCCGCGATCGCGGATGGCCCCGAGCTGTTCGAGGATATTGGCTTGTCCGTGGAGAAGGATGTTTTCGGTGATTTCGAGCTCGAGCGTCTGCGGGCGAAGACCATGGCGGTCGAGTGCGTCCCGAACCTGTCTTTCGAGGTCTCCCGACCGAAACTGCGCGGCCGACAGGTTGATGCTCATCCGGAATTCGGGATCGAAGGCTTGCCAGGCGGCGGCCTGCGCGCAGGCGGCGTCGAGAACCCATCGTCCGACCGGCTCGGCGAGGACGCCGCCGTCGAGTGCCGGCAGAAATGCCGCGGGCAAGAGCAGCCCGCGTTCGGGGTGGTGCCAGCGGATGAGCGCTTCCGCCCCGACAAGCGCGCCGTCGGCAAGCCGGACTTGCGGCTGATAGAAAAGCGTGAACTGATGGCGTTCCAGTGCACGATGCAACTCTGCGTCGTACATGCGGCGGGCAACCGCTTCGGCGCGAAGGTGCGAGGTGAAGAGGCTGCTGCTGCCCCGGCCGCTGCTGCGAGCCTGAAACAAAGCGAGCTGAGCGCTGGTGATCAGTTCGTCGTGGCTTTCCCCGTGCCCGGGAGCGATGGCAACGCCGCAATTGCCGGCCAGGCGAACCTCTTGTCCGTCGACGACGATTGGCTGCGCGATCGCGGCCAGGACGGCGTCGGTCAGCCGATGAAGCCCGACCGGATTCCGCTCGTCGAGGAGGATCGCAAATACCGTCCCCCCGATCCGGGCTACCAGCCCCGGCTCAGCGACCGCCGCACGGATGCGCTCTGCGACGGTGCAGAGGACATTGTCGCCCGCATCGTGGCCAAGCGTGTTGTTGATGTCCGCAAAGCCGCCGAGGTCGGTCACGATTACCGTGGGCGCGCCTTCGACCAGGGCTTCCGACAATCGCCTGTGCAGGAGGTTGCGGTTGGGCAGGCCGGTCAGGCTGTCGTAATTGGCGAGGCGATAGAGCGCGTCATGTTCGCGCAGCTTTTCGGTCATGTCCCGGATGATCGCGCCGAAATGCATGGCGTCGCCTTCGTGCCAGCGCGACCAGTGCAGTTCGCCTGCGAACCTCTCGCCAGACCGGCGCAGTCCAGTCAGCGGGGTCGCGGCGGCGCATGGCGCGGCTCCATCCAGCACGTCGGCGATCGCGCCATGGACGAGGCCGCGATCCTCTTCGGCGATCAGCACGTCCACTGACTGGCCGATCATTTCATCGGCCGTGCGATCGAACATTTGCGTCGCGGCCCCGTTCCACGCGCTGATTCGGGCGTTGCCATCGAAACAGATGATGGCGTTCGGGGATGTCTCCGCGCTGGCTTCGAAGCGGCTCGGATGCGCTTCGGCGATGGCTTCCAGCCGCCGGAGTTCGAGTTTGTCCGAGACCATCCCGGCAAGCTGTTTCAGCCGGGCGCGGTCTTCTTCGGGGAAGGTTGCGTGCGGCTGATGGTCGAGGAGGCACAAGGCCCCCAAGGCGTGTCCCGACGGCGCCTTCAAGGCGATGCCGGCATAAAAGCGTATCGCTCCCGATAATACGGCGGGGTTATCGTGAAAGCGGGGATCGAGCGCCGTGTCCTCGACAACCATGACATCGTTCTGGTTGATCGCGTGGGCGCAGAAGCTGACGTCGCGGCCGGCTTCATAGTCGTCGATACCATAGTTGGCGGCCAGAAAGACATGATCGTCGCCGATCATGTTTACCGCGGCGGCAGGGCAGTCGAAAATGCGCACCGCCATATCGACGATAGGATCGAGGCTCGGCAGGCCCGCCTCTTCGTCGATACGATATTCGGCGAGCGCCTGAAGCCGTCCAGGCTCGTCGCTTGATCTATCCGGACATCGCACCCCTGCGCTCTCCCCTCCGAAGGCATGAGAGCAAAATCTGGTCAAGAAAATCTTAGGAATAAAATCGATTTGGAACCAGATTGGCAGTATCGAGGTGGGTCCCCCGCTTTCAGCCCTTCCGGAACAATGCTTCCGCGTTCGCCTTGAAACCGCCCGCGGCCGCCTTGTGGTTCTTCGTGCGAGCAATCTCGGCTTCCAGAACGGCGACGCGATCGTCGAGTTCCTCGATCGACAACGGGTCCAGCGATTGCTTCGTCAGCGCGGCGAGGACATCGTCGCGGCGGCGGGGAAGGTCGTCATCGTCCATGGCGTTTCCTCTCTCGCGGCTCGGGAATTACGGCGCGCGACTGTTGACCCGTGTCGCACCTCTGTCAATAAGGCGGCGCAGCCGCGTTGTGGGGACGGTCGGCCAAAGTGGGGGAATATCAGTGACTAGCCTGCCTGCGAGCATGACTGCCATCGCGATCCGCGAACCAGGCGGCCCCGATGTGCTGGTGCCCGAGGCGCGGCCGGTGCCGCAGCCGGGGCCGGGCGAGGTGCTGATCCGTGTCGCCGCGGCCGGGGTCAACCGCCCCGACGTGCTGCAGCGCATGGGCTTTTATCCGCCGCCGCCGGGCGCGTCCGACCTGCCGGGACTCGAGGTCGCGGGCACCGTGGTCGCGGTCGGTCCGGGTGGCGATCCCGAGCTTTCGGGGCAGGCGGTCTGCGCGCTGGTCGCGGGTGGCGGCTATGCCGAATATTGCCTCGCGCCGGTCGGAAGCTGTCTTCCGGTACCTGCCGGCTTTTCGATGGCCGAAGCGGCGGCGCTGCCCGAGACGGTATTCACCGTCTGGCATAATCTGTTCGAGCGCGCCTATGTCCGCGAGGGCGAGACGGTGCTGATCCATGGCGGCACCAGCGGCATCGGGACCACCGCGATCGGCCTCTGCAAGCTGTTCGGGATCAGGACGATCGTCACCTGCGGCAGCGGCGACAAATGCGCCGCGGCGACCGCGCTGGGCGCCGACCTTGCCGTCGATTATTCCGGCCAGGACTATGTCGAAGCGGTCAAGGCGTTCACCGGCGGCAAGGGCGTGAACGTCGTACTGGACATGGTCGGCGGCGACTATGTACCGCGCAACCTTGAATGCCTTGCCGACGACGGGCGGCATGTGACGATCGCGTTCCAGCGCGGCGCGAAGGTCGAGATCGATATTTCGCAGGTGATGCGCCGCCGCCTGACGCTGACCGGATCGACGCTGCGCGCGCGAAGCGCCGAATTCAAGGCGCTGCTGGCCGACGAGATCCACCGCACCCTGTGGCCGCGCCTGTCCAATGGCGGATGGAAGCCGGCGATGGACCGGAGCTTTCCGCTTGCCGAAGCGAGCGCTGCCCATGCACGCATGCAGGCCGGCGCGCATGTCGGAAAGATCGTGCTGACGATCGCCGACTGACGCGCGGGCGTTGCGATTGCCAGAACAGCCGCCGCAGCATAGCATGGCGCGATGCTGGTATTCGTCGCCTGGGCCACTTGTTGTGTCGCTGCTGTACTCACCCGGCGCCATCTTCTGTGGGCGCTGTTGTGCGGCGCGCCGCTGGCGCTGCTTTCCGTCGGCTGGTTGACTCGGCCCGCCACCGACCCGTTCGCCTTTTATCCGTGGGGCGCAATCGGTCTGTTCACCGGCATCGCGCTGGTCGTCGCGGCGACATGCGTCCTCAGCGTCGTCAGGACGCTGCTTGCTTCGCGAACGGATGCTCCGTGACCGACTGGCCGATCCTTCACGAATATGCGGCGAGCGGAAACTGCTACAAGATCCGACTGACTGCGGCCTTCCTCGACCTGCCGATCGAACGGCGCGAATATGACATCATGAAAGGCGAGACGCGGACCGCCGACTTTCTGGCGCATGTCAACGCGAACGGACGAATCCCGGTGCTGCAGGTCGGCGAACGCTTTTTGCCCGAAAGCAATGCCGCCTGCTTCTGGCTGGCCGAAGGCACGCACCTTGTCCCGCACGATCGGTTCGACCGGGCCGACATGCTGCGCTGGATGTTCTTCGAACAATATAATCACGAACCCAATATCGCGACCCTGCGTTTCTGGATGGGCTGGGTGGGCGAGAGGAATCTCACCGACCTCCAGCGCGCGCAGATCCCGGCGAAACAGGAAGCGGGCAGGGCGGCGCTCGCGTTGATGGACGAGCATCTGGCCAAACAGGACTGGCTTGCGGGGCACGCCCTGTCGCTCGCCGACGTCGCGCTCTATGCCTATACGCACGTCGCCGAGGACAGCGGGCTGTTTGTCCTTTCCGAAACGCCCGCGGTGGAGCGCTGGATCGCGCGGATCGAGGCTGAGCCGGGATTTGCCGCGATGTCGGCATAGCGGAAGATCGGAAATAATGTCGCGCGGTCGGGGGTGCCGGACTGCGGGCCTTGCTCCTTTCGTCAAACCGGCATATAGCCGCCGCCAATGTCCGGCCGCCCCGCGAGGGGCGGCCCTTATTATTTCCGCTTGGAGAACCAGCCATGGCCAATGCCGATGCAACCCCGCTGATGCCGCACGCGACCGCCGCCTGGCTGGTCGACAACACCGGGCTCACTTTCGCCCAGATCGCCGAATATTGCGGCATCCACATTCTGGAAGTGCAGGCGATCGCCGACGAGACCGCAGCGACGAAATATACCGGCCGTGATCCGGTTCGCGCGCACGAGCTGTCGATGGAAGAAATCGAAAAGGGTCAGGAAGACCCCAATTACAAGCTCAAGATGACCAAGCAGGCGCAGGACACGATCCGCCGCACCCGCGGTCCGCGCTATACGCCGGTCAGCAAGCGGCAGGACAAGCCCGACGGCATCGCCTGGATCCTGAAGAATCATCCCGAAGTGTCGGACGGCGCGATCGGCAAGCTGATCGGCACGACGCGCAATACCATCGGTGCGATCCGCGATCGCAGCCACTGGAACAGCGCGAACATCGTTCCCAAGGACCCCGTCACGCTGGGCCTCTGTTCGCAGCGCGAACTCGATGCCCTTGTCGCCAAGGCCGCGAAAAAGGCGGGCATCAAGGCACCCGAGGACAATCGCCTCGAAGGCGACCGCGAAGCGCTGCTCGAGGAACTGCGCGCCGAGCGTACGGCCGCGAACGAGGCGCGTGCCGCCGAGGAAGCCAGCGAAGAGCAGGCCTGAGGCGTGCCGAAATCGCCGGACGCGGGCGACGACGACAATATCCCGGCGGCCAGCGGCTCGCCGGATGCCTCGCTGACCCAGGACGACAGTTTCACGGCGACCAGTCATGCCGGGCTGACCTACCCCTGGGGCGACGCCGTGCCGGGCGCCGGCGAAACGATCCGGATCGCCGACGGAATCAACTGGGCGCGCATCCCGATGCCGGGCTCGCTCGGCCATATCAACAGTTGGCTGCTCGACGATCATGACGGGGTCGCGGTGGTCGATACCGGCATCTGCCTGACCATCTGCTCGGATGCTTGGAAAGCGCTCTACGCCGGCGCGCTGAAGGATCGGCGCATCACGCGCGTGATCGGGACGCATCTGCATCCCGACCATATCGGCCTTGCCGGCTGGATCGCGAAGAAGCACGACGTCAAGCTGTGGATGACCCGCGGCGAAATGCTGACCGCGCGCGCGATCGTCGCCGATTCGAGCGATACTGCCCCGGACGAGGTGGTCGCGCAGTCGCGCGCCGCCGGTTGGGACGAAGATACGATCGCGGAGCAGCGGGCGCGGGGCTGGAACATGTTCCAGCGGATGATCTTCACCCTGCCGCGCAGTTATGTGCGGATCACCGACGGCGAACGGCTCGACTTCGGCAAACATCGGTGGCGCGTCGTCACCGGGTCGGGTCACAGCCCCGAACATGCCTGCCTTTGGAACGAGCGCGAGGGCGTCCTCGTCTCGGGTGACCAGGTATTGCCGCGGATCAGTTCCAACGTCTCGGTCAACATCACCGAACCCGACGCCGATCCGCTCGGCGAATGGCTCGCCTCGATCGACAAGCTGATTGCGACGGTGCCGGGCGACGTGGTGACCTGTCCGGCGCACGGCGAACCTTTCAGGGGCCTGCACGTCCGCCTGATGGCGCTTCGCGACGAGCATCGGATGCGGCTCTACAAGCTGGCCGAGGCGATCGCGGAAAAGCCGATGCGCGCGGTCGACAGCTTTCCGCTGCTCTTCAACCGGCCGATCGGCGGCCACAACCAGAACCTCGCGACGGGCGAGGCGTTCGCCCATCTGAAGCGGCTGGAAGTCGAAGGTCGCGTGCAGCGCGAGGATCGCGACGGCGTCTGGTGGTATCACGGGGTCGCGTGAAGACGCTGCCGATCGCATTTTTGCTGGCCGCCCTCGCGGCCCCCGCATGCTTTGCCGCAATGGAATCGCCGGAGGCGGCGTCCGCGGAGAGCGAAGACATCGTCGTGGTCGCGCGTCGGTCGGGGGCTCCGATGTGGACGATCCGGACGGGTGCCGGCACCGTCATCCTCGTCGGTGAAATCGCCGCCGTCCCCAAGGCGACGCCCTGGCGCCCGGAGCGCCTCGAAGGCGCGACCGAACGGGCGCAGCGCATCATTCTGGGCACGAAGGCGAAAGTGTCGCCGGGGGACATCCTGCGCCTGATCTTCAAGGGCGGGGGGCTCACCCGGCTACCGAAAGGCCGGATTGCCGCCGACTATCTGGATTCCGGCCGGATGGCGCGGTTGCAAGCGCTCGAAAGCCGTTTCGACCAGGATTATTCGCGCCAGAATTTTCTGATGACGGCGTTCGACCTTCTCTCGAAACGGCTGTCGTTCAATCGCGATACCGCCGACGATGCGTCGGACGTCGTGCGCAGGGCCGCGCGCGGCGCGAAGATTCCGATGCAGCCGGTGGGCGAGGTTCGCGGCGAAGACATGCTCGACAACCTCTTCGCCGCGGCGCCGGAAACGCACATCGCGTGCCTCGATGCCGCGATGGCCGCGACCGAGGCCGGACCGGATATCGTCGCCGCGCGGGGGAAAGCCTGGACCGAATTCGACGTCCCTGCGGTGATGGCCAACCCGCTGGAGGAAGCGCTTGGGCGATGCTGGCCATGGACGAACGATGCGTTCGGCCCCGAGCTGCGCCGACAATGGGTGACCGCGATTCGGGAGGCGACGGCAAAGCCGGGCGTCACGCTTGCAGTGGTGCCGCTGCGCGTCCTTGCCGAACGCGACGGGGTGCTTGATCAGCTTGCGGGGCAAGGCCTGTCGATCACGGGGCCCGCGTGGTAGCAGCGCTGCGGCGACGTCAGCGCGGCCGGTGCATGACCCAGCTGAACGCCATCGCGTTGAAGACGGTATAAAGGCCATAGAGCAACAGCGCGGTGAACCAGTTGCGCGTCGCAATCGCCATTGCCCCGACGAGCAACAGGAATTCGAAGATATAGGTAATGTGCGGCCCAACCTTGTCGGCGAGCGGCCTGACCATCTGCTGCACCAGCGGATCATCGCTCTCCATGAACGCACGGTGCATCGCAAAATTGCCGACACCGGCGCAGAAAATGGCGATGATCGCGATCAGCATGGGTCTGCAGATGGGGCAGTCGGGGTGGAAATGCCAGCGTCTTTCGGGCTATGGGCGGCGGGGATGTGGCGTGGGGCGCGCCGACCCCGATCGAACGAATCCGGTCCCCCGAAGAAGGAACCTTCGATGACCTTTGTCCCACGCCTCGCCGCTCTCGGCCTGTTTGTGCTCGCCGCCGGGCCGGTTCATGCGGCGCAGGAGCCGATCAATCCGACCCAGCCGAACCCGGCGCTTGTCGATCCGGTGCTGATGGGTCCGATTCCGACAATGCTCGTGCCGGCCGATCCGCCCTTGCCCGACGCGGTGCGCGCGATGATCGACGCCGCCTTCGCGAGCGGCGAGGATGCCGATGTCGAAGCGGTGGTCAAATATGCGCGGATGGCCAATCCGGCGAGCCTTGGCGAGCTTGACGCGCTGATAGCCTATCACCGGAGCGCGAGCCCCCTGGCCGCACCGCCCGACCCGGTGGGCGAGATGCTCGCCGCCGCCATCGCCAGCGGCAAGGATGGCGATGTCGAGGCGGTGGCCAAGCTGGCCAAGGAAACGAATCCCGATCAGGCGGCCGAGATCGAGGCGCGGGTGGTCGCCTATCGCGCCGAACGGCAACGGATCCGGGACGAGGCGGCGGCTGCGGCGCGGGCGAAGCTGGCGGCGGCGAAGATCTGGCAGAACTGGAAGGGCGAGGGGCAGATCGGTGCATCGCTCGCCACGGGCAATACACGCTCAAAGGGCCTCAGCGCCGGACTTGCGCTGGCGCGCAAGGGCCTCGAATGGGATTACAAGGTTCGCGCGCAGGCCGATTATCAGCGCACCAACGGCCGGACCTCGGTCGAGCGTTTCGTGGTCGAGGCCGAACCGCAGTACAAGTTCAGCGACCGCGGTTTCGCCTACGGACTCGGCCGCTGGGAACAGGACCGTATTCTCGGCTATGATGCGCGCTGGAATCTCTCCGCCGGCCTTGGCTACAAGATGATCGACAGCGAGACCCTGTCGCTCAGCCTGAAGGGTGGCCCGACGTGGCGCCAGACCGATTTCACGAGCGGGCGGAACGAGAGCGAGATAAACGCGCTCGCGGGGCTCGACTTCGGCTGGCAATTGTCGCCGACGATCCGGCTGACGCAGGTCGCCTCGACGATCGTCGGCGAACGCAACACGACAGCGAGTTCGCTCACCGCGCTCAATGCCAAGCTGACCGGCGCGCTGTCGGCGCGCATCGCCTATTCGGCCGAGATCGACAGCAACCCGCCACCGGGGATCGAGAAGGTCGACACGCTGACGCGCTTCACGCTCGTGTATGGATTCTAGCTGCCGTCGAAGGCGTCGGCACCGCCGATCTCTTCGCCGTCGACGAGCAGGCCCGCACCGGGGACATGGTTTAATTCCATGCGGATGCCGTCGGGATCCTCGAACAGGATCGAATAATAACCGGGCGCCCAGGGTTCTTCCTGCGGGCCGTGGATGATATGGATGTCGCCCCGGTCCTTCAGGAAGTCATGGATCGCGTCGACTGCCGCGCGGTCGCGCATCCGAAAGCACGCATGATGCAATCCGGGCGCGCCCTGATCGAAGCGCTTGCCGGCATGTTCGGGGCTGGGCGTGCGGATGCCAATGGCGGTGCGGCCGCCGACGCCATAGAGCATATGTTCGCTGTCCAGGACCGTCTTGAGCCCGAGATAGCCGATGACATCGCGCCAGAAGGCCGTCGAGCGAGCAAAGTCGCCCGCCGTCAGGATCACATGCGCGACGCCGTTCAGCCCGCTCGTCATCAGTCGGTGCCGATCGTAAAACCGGGCACCGGTCGGCTCTCGATATGGCCGGCGTGATACATGTCCATATAGACCATAGTCTGCGCGGGCTCGCTGCCCTCGCAGCGCACATCATAGCCATCGACGATACTGCCGAAGATGCCGATGCCGAAATTGCCGACGCGGCCGAACCGGGGTGGCTTGCCGTCGCTGCAACGAAGCGATCTCAGATAGGCGATCTGGCCCGGCGGCATTTCGACGCGTACCGGATTCTGTTCGCTGCCGAGTGGATGTGCGTCGGCCTCCTCGATCGCCTTCTGCAGCTTCTTCCCCTTCATCGCCGATTTTCCGCTGAGCATATCCGACAACGAATCGCCGGCGAATGCTCCCGATGGCGCGGCTGCGAGCAGGCCGAAGGCTGCGACCAAGGCGATGCCTCGAAATTTCTTCATCATGGCATACCTCTCTTCGTCGCTCACTTGATCGCGGCGAGCGTATAGAGAAACTCGACAAAGCCCATCGTGGCATCGACCATTCCCGCGACCTTCGGATTGGTCGAATCGATCAGATAATATTCGTTCGGCGCATGCGCCCCCGATCCGTGCCCGATTCCGAAATGCGCCGCGGGGATCGAAACCGGCGGCGCGGTGAAGGTCGCGCCGGGCCAACTGCCCGCCAGCCGCGCGTTGAGGTTCGCCTTCACGCCCAGCGTCTTGTACGTCGCGAGCTCGGTGCGGACGAGCCGGCTGTCCTCGGCCACTTCGGTCGGGTCGTATCCGCCCGACACATTCATCTCGACATCGGTGAACCCATGTTTGTCGAGATGCGCGCGGAGCTTTCTCTCGGCCTCGGCGCGCGTCTGGTTGGGGACGAGGCGAAGGTCGAGTTTCGCCACCGCGCGGCCGGGGAGGACGGTCTTGCCGCCGGGACCGGTATAGCCCGCGACCAGACCCTCGATATTGACGGTCGGCTCCTGTGCGAGGCGGATCAGCGCGTCGTCGTATTGGAGATTGTCGATCCAGACGTTGACGCCGAGCGCCGCCTTGTCGGCCGCTTCGTCGGCGCCTTTCGCGGCTTCGCGGATCAGCGCCTTCTCACGGTCGGTGAGCGGGCGGACATTTTCGAACCAGCCTTCGATCGCCGGCGTGTTGCCGTCGGGGGTGACGAGCGTCTGGAGCGCCTGCACCAGCCGCCAGGCGGGCGAGTCGATCATCGCCTTGAGGCTGGAGTGGACATCACCCTTCGGCCCGCGACCCCATTTTTCTCCGCTTGCGATCAGTTCGAGCTCGATGATGCCCTTCGACCCCAGATTGACATCGACCGCGCCGGTCTTGTCCTGCGAGGCGAAGGGGATGAAGATGCCGTCGCATTTCTTCAGCGCGGCGAGGACGTTGGGCTTGGTCGCGACCTGGCGGAAGTGCGGCGAGCCGATCTCCTCTTCGCCTTCGCACACGAGCACGATGTTCACGGGCAGCTTCGCCTTGGCCGCGCGGATCGCGTGAAGCGCGGCAAGGAAGGTCGCCTCCGGCCCCTTCTGGTTCACCGCGCCGCGACCGACGATCGACATGCCGAAACCCGGTTTGTCGACCATCTTTCCTTCCAGCGGGGGCGACGACCATTCGGCCGGGTCGAACTGCTTCACATCATACATGAAATAGATGCCGAGCGTTCGCTTCGCGCCGACGTCGATCGTTCCGAACACGCCGGGATGGCCGTCGGTCGGGACGATTTCGACATTGGTGAAGCCCGCATCCTTCGCCAGCTCGGCCATATAGGCGGCGCCTTCGGGCATGTTGCGGTTTTCGGCCGCGATCGAGGGGAAGGCGATCCAGTCGCGCAGCCGCTTGACCGAAGCCTCCTTGCCGGCCTCGGCCGCCTTGCGGATGGCCGCGGTCTGGCTGCTTGCGGCGAGTGCGGGAAGCGGGCTCATCACGGCGGCGCCGGCGCCGAGCATCGCCGCCCCGCGCAACAGGCCGCGCCGTTCGAACATCGTCTGGAAAGCCTGATCGTCGTCGCGCATGATGAACCCCTTTTCGCTGTCGTTACGGTTTGACCCAATATCCCTGCATCAATTCATGCGACCAGTCGGGCTGTCGCACATCCCCACGCGGAAGAAACTCCACCATCACCGGCTTGATGTCGAGTACCGGCGTGCCGTCGATTGCATCGAGACCTTCGACGTCAACGCTCCGCCCGTCTACCGCGACAATCCGGCAGGTCGTGAGGCCGATGCGATTGGGGCGATTCTTGCCGCGCTGCGCGAAGATCCCGACGAGCGGCCAGTCGGTGCGACTGCGCGGATGGCGCGCGCCGCTTTCGATCTTTTCGTCGGGCACCTTGTCGAAGAGAAAGATGACTTCGGCGTGGCTGAAGTCGCCAAGCCCGGCCAGCGCGTCAGGCGCAAAGCGATCGGAATCCAGTTCGATCCGGGCGCGGCTGGCGCCCCAGTCGTCGTCGATCGCTTCGGCTCGGCCGCCACGGACGTGACCGATGGGGACAAGGGTATAGGTCAACGGCCGCTCCCTGCTGCTGCGATTGACGGTGATGGCGCAGCGCGCCTAGCCTTGCAAGGAAGGAGAGGCGCCATGGACTTTACGGGCAAAAGCGTCGTGATCACAGGGGGTGCGACGGGTATCGGTTTTGCGCTGGCGAAACGGATCGGCGGCGCGGGGGCGCGGATCATCCTGTTCGAACCGCGTGAGGACAAGCTGGCCGAGGCCGTCGACGCGCTTGGCGCGTGCGGAGTCGATGCACGCGCGTTCGCGGGCGATGTCACCGACGCAGCGGCGATCGAGGCGCTCGCCGACTTCGCCTGGGCTGAACATGGCCGCGCCGATGCGATCATCGCCAACGCCGGGGTCGGCGGGGTGCGGACGGAGATACTCGATACCGACGCTGCCGCTGCTCGCGCGCTGATGGAGGTCAATTTCTGGGGCGTGTGGAACAGCGTTCGCACCTTCGGCCGGCGCTTCCGCGACGACGGCCTGCCGTCGGCGATCTATGCCACCGCGTCGGAGAACGGCTTGTTCAACGCGGTGCGCCGGAACGGCGGCATCTATGTCGCCAGCAAGCACGCCGTCGTCGGCCTGATGGACACGCTGCGCAACGAGGCGTCGCCGAACGTGGAGGTCGGTGTGATCATCCCCGGCTGGGTCAAATCCGAGATGACGCGGCATGCCGCCCCCGCGATGGAAGCCGACGCTTTCGCGGACCGTATCGTGCCGCAGATGGAAGCGGGGCAGTTCTACCTCGTCAGCCACCCCTATAATGTCGTGCGGATGGAGGAGCGCTGGGCCGAGGCCTATGCGGCCTATGCCCGCTTTGCGCCGCGCGAACCGGGTGACGATGCGATGGACGTCGCGCTGTTCGTCGAACGGATGCGCGCCGGGGGCTAGACGGCCGGTGTCGCGCCGAGTTCGCGGCGGAGGAAGGCGAGGATTTCGGCCTTGTCATCCTCTCCCTCGCCGCCGGCCCGAAAGGCGACGCCGCCCAATATCATCATCAGGATCGGAATGCCGGCAAAGATGGCGCCGAACAGAATAGCGTCGGGAACGAACCAGGCGACCACCACGCCGACGATCACGAACAGCGACAGAAATCCGAACCAGAAGACCGGAAACAACCGCCCGGCGGTCGTCCGCCCGATCGTACCGCTGATCCGGGTGCCCCCGCCACGGGGCTCCATCGTCGCATCGAGCTGCGGCGCCATCACATTCTGCACGTTCCGCCGCGCATAGCGCAGCGTCATGTCATACTGGCTGCCATTGCCATAGACGCGCGCCTTTGCGCCCGTCATCGGATCGTCCATGATCGCCTTCAGCTTGCGCGCGATCTCTTCGGGCGGGAGGGGGGAGTAGAGGTCGATTTTTCCGATCTTCGCCATTGCCCGGCCCCCTCCACCGTCATCCCGGCGAACGCCGGGATCTCGCCAGTTATGCATCAACCCAACAGCTTGTCGAACAAATCCTCCCACTCCGGATTGCTCTCGGTGATTAGTCGTCTCTTCCACTCGCGATGCCATTCCTTCAGCGCCTTTTCGCGGGCGATGGCTTCGTGCATGGTCGCGTGAAACTCGGCATGGACGAGCTTGTAGATATTATAGCGGCGGCAATGTGAAGAGCCTTCGCCAGCGCGATGCTGCGTTATGCGCGCCGCGATGTCGCTGGTGACACCGATGTAGAAGAGCTGATTGCTGCGATTCGTAAGAATATAGGTGCAGGGTTGGCGCATGGCGTAACCCTATCCCGCATCGTCATCCCGGCGGAGGCCGGGATCTCGCCGTTCCGGATGCACCTGGTCGAGAGGGCGGGGCCCCGGCCTTCGCCGGGGTGACGGGTTTAGTTGGAAGCGAAGTGTGCGATCGAGTTGGGCACGGCCCGCGGGGTTCACGCCTTTTCCAGCAACCCCTCGTCGGCGATCCGTTTTTGCCACAGCTTTGGCGCGTTGACGTGGACGTTCTGGCCTTCGCTGTCGACGGCGACGGTGACGGGGAAGTCCTTGACCTCGAATTCGTAGATCGCCTCCATGCCAAGGTCGGCGAAACCGACGACCTTGCTGCCCTTGATCGCCCGCGCGACGAGGTACGCGGCGCCGCCGACCGCCATCAGATAGGCGCTCTTGTGCTTCGCGATTGCCTGCGTCGCGGCGGGGCCGCGCTCGGCCTTGCCGACGCAGGCGAGCAGGCCCTGGTCCAGCATCATGTCCATGAACTTGTCCATGCGCGTGGCGGTCGTCGGGCCGGCGGGGCCGACGATTTCCTCGCCGACCGGATCGACCGGGCCGACATAATAGATAACGCGGCCCTTGAATTCGACAGGCAGTTCCTCGCCCTTCGCCAGCATGTCGGCAATACGCTTGTGCGCGGCGTCGCGGCCGGTGAGCATCTTGCCGTTCAAGAGGATGCGGTCGCCCTGTTTCCAGCTCGCGACCATGTCGGGGGTCAGGCTGTCGAGATCGACGCGGATGGCGGCCTGGTCGGGCTTCCAGTCGATCTGCGGATAGTCGGCGAGCACCGGCGGTTCGAGGAAGGCCGGGCCGCTGCCGTCGAGCGTGACGTGGGCGTGGCGCGTCGCGGCGCAGTTCGGGATCATCGCAACGGGTTTCGACGCGGCATGGGTCGGCCAGTCGGCGATCTTGATGTCGAGCACGGTGGCGAGACCGCCGAGGCCCTGCGCCCCGATGCCGAGCGCATTGACCTTTTCATACAGCTCGATCCGCAGCTCTTCGATCGGCGACGACGGACCGCGCGCGAGCAGTTCGGTCATGTCGATCGGGTCCATCAACGACTGCTTCGCCAGCAGCATCGCCTTTTCGGCGGTCCCGCCGATGCCGATGCCGAGCATCCCCGGCGGACACCAGCCGGCACCCATCTGCGGGACCATTTCCAGCACCCAGTCGACGATCGAATCCGACGGATTCATCATCTTGAACTTCGACTTGTTTTCGCTGCCGCCGCCTTTTGCCGCAACGTCGATCACGACCTTGTTGCCGGGCACCATTTCGACGTTGAGGACCGAGGGTGTGTTGTCCTTCGTGTTCACGCGGCTGAACGCCGGGTCGGCGAGGATCGAGGCGCGCAGCTTGTTGTCGGGGTGGAGATACGCCTTGCGCACCCCCTCGTCGACGACCTGCTGCAAGCTGCGGACGCTGTCGAGGCGGCAGTCCATGCCCCATTTGATGAAGACGGTGACGATGCCCGTGTCCTGGCAGATCGGGCGGTGCCCCTCGGCGCACATGCGGCTGTTCGACAGGATCTGCGCCATAGCGTCCTTCGCGGCGGGCGACACCTCGCGCTCATAGGCGGCGGCCAGCGCGCGGATATAATCCATCGGATGGAAATAGCTGATGTACTGGAGCGCGTCGGCGATGGTTTCGACGAGGTCGTCCTCGCGGATGATCACGGTGTTCATGGGTGCAGCCCCCTTTTGCCCTGTTTCAGGATTCGCGCCTCCCTAGACCTCGGGGCCCCCGACGAAAAGGGGTTTAGCCTTTGCGGCGACCGAACATCCTTCGCGGCGGTGCGGCCGTGATCGGCGGCGCGGGCGGTTGCCGCGCCGTGGTGCCGGCATCGGCCAGCGGCCGTTTTCGGACCAGTGCCCGCCACGTTCCGATCATGGCGGTTCCGAGCAGAACGATCCAGCCGCTGCCGATGGCGGCGAGCAGCGTCCAGCCGAAGCTTTCGGGCGCGGTGACGGCCATGACCGTCGGCACGGTGGCGACGACGACCAGTGTTCCCGCCAGCATCGACCAACGGCCGATGCGCGCCATCGCGGCGCCGATCGCGACGTTGGTGAGCGCGAGCAACAGGAATTTCGCCGCCACGGGATACGGCAGGCTGGCCATCGACGGCGAATAATCTCCGGCCGTGAAGGCTGTCTGGATGTCGAAGAGCAACCAGTTTTCATGAGCGTCGCAAAGCGCGGCGAGGATCGGCAGGCCCACGACGGCAAGAAGCCGGCGCTGCCCCAGTTCGCGAGAGAGCGCCACCAGCCCGCACGCGAGGAAGCCGGCATAAAGCAGCATATAGGTATAGTCGCGTTCGTTGCCGCTGCGCATGGTTGCAAGACGTGAGACCTGCAACGGATCGGTGTCGGCACCGAAGATCGCGACGAGGTCGTCCTGGCTGCGTGCGAACTCAAAGGCGAGGACGGGCGAACCATAGCCGGGCTCGACCGCATGGCCCGAGGCAGGAAAGATGCCGCTGAGCGAAGCGCCGAACAGCAGGACGGCGACGCCGAACAGGAAGGTCGCGAACCACCAGCGCGCCGCCGGCAGCGCGTGTGCGGTCAACTTATTGGCACTCGGCGCATTTGCCGCGCACCTCGATAACCGGGCGTTCGGCGGCGAAGCCGGTTGCCTCGGCCGCGGCGCGGACGCCGTCGGACAGCTTGTCGTTGTCGACGTGCACCGCCGTGCCGCAGGTGTCGCAGATCAGGAAGATGCAGTCGTGCAGGCAACCCGGGTGACTGTTCGCAACGAAGGCGTTGGCGCTCTCGACGCGGCGGACGAGGTTGTTCGCAACGAACAGGTCGAGGATGCGATAAACGCTGTTGGGCGCCACACGCTTGCCGCGCTTTTGCGAAACGATATCCGCGATTTCATAAGCGCTGGCGGGCTTGCCGATTTCGGCGACAGCGTCGAAAATCTGCGCGCGCATGTCGGTCCACGCTTCGCCGCCCTTTTCGAGCGCGTCCTGCGCCGCCTTGGCGAGCGAGGCGCCGGTCGCCTCGACATGCGGATGTTCATGCTTGCCCATTGGCGCTTCCTTATGCGCGAAACTGCGCGCGTTCTGCCTCTGACGCAGACAATGTATGTTGTTTGGAGGGCGCCCGCAAGCTGGGGGCGCTACCTAGCGGCGCGTTAACTCCGCGCCCGACGGTTGAGGTCGTGGCCAAGCGCGACGACGGCCACGCCGATCATCGTCGCGAGGATTTCGCTGCCGTCGTGCGGCCGCGACAGGGCGCCCGCCATCATGCCGAGCCCGAAACAGCCAACCGCAAAGGGCATCATATAGCCATGGCTGAGCACACCCGAAACCAGCGTCACCAGCGCGAATCCGATTGCGATGACCAACCCGATTTCGTGAAATGCGGGATTGAGCAGCGCTCCGCCGACCGAGGCCAGTGACGCGAAAAAGATCGTGCTGGCGAGGCAATGGACGAGGCAAAGGCCCGACAGCCCCATCGCAAGCTGGTCGCCGGTGAGGGAGGTCAGCGGCCGCGAATCGCGCGCAGCCCGAACCAGCGCGCCGAAGCGCGGCCAGTAATGGCTGTGATTGGCGACATGGGTCACCCGATTCTCCGTTGGTCCAACTGCGAGCGTTGATATGGCATAACATGCCAAAGGTTACAACATCTCATTGCAATATTTTGCCTGGCCTCGGGCGTCGGGAAGGCGGCGGGCGATTCAGGCGTCGGCTTCCGCCCGCAAGGCCTTTCGGTCGAGCTTGCCGATCATCGTCTTGGGCAGGCTTGCGCGCACCTCGATCGCGCTGACCCGCTCATGCTTGCCGAGCCGGGAATTGAGCCAGGCGGCCAGGGCGTCGCCCGAGACGTCGAAACCCTCCTCCAGCGTCACGAAGGCCTTGGGGACCTCGCCACGATAGGCGTCGGGGACACCGAGGACGATCGCTTCCTTGACCGCGGGATGCTCGTAGAGATGCGCCTCGATCACGCTGGGATAGACCTTGAAACCGCCGACAGCGATCATGTCCTTCAGCCGGTCGACGATGCGGATATAGCCGTCGTCATCGATCGTCGCGACGTCGCCGGTGCGCAGCCAGCCGTCGCTGGTGAAGCTGTCGGCGTCGGCGTCGGGCCGGTTCCAATAGCCCCGCATGATCTGCGGTCCCTTGACTGCGAGTTCGCCCGGCTCGTCCTCGGGTGCGTCCTTTGCCGGGTCTTCCTTGTCCAGCAGGCGAATGCGCGTTGCGGGAAGCGGCTGCCCGATCGTACCGGGCTTGACCGGTCCGTCGTAGGGATTGGTCGCGACGACGCCCGAGCTTTCGGTGAGGCCATAGCCTTCGACGAGCGACGCACCGGTTGCCGCGATGAATTTCTCGCGAAGCTCGGCAGGCATCGGCGCGCCTCCCGAAATGCAGACGCGCAGGCTGGAGAAATCGGTCTTCGCCAGATCGGGATGGTCGAGCAAGGCCTGATACATCGTCGGTACGCCGGGAAGAGCCGTCGCCCTGGTCCGGGTGATCGTCTGAAGCGCCGCTTTCGCATCGAAGCGCGGCAGCATCGCGATCATTCCGCCGTTGAGTATCGTGCGGTTGAGAACGCAGGTGTTCGCAAAGACATGGAAGAAGGGCAGCACGCCCAGGATGCGGTCGCCCGCGTCATGGTCGGGGTCGATCGCGTTCACCTGACGGGCGTTGGCGGTCAGATTCTGGTGCGTCAGCTCCGCGCCCTTGGGCGTGCCGGTGGTGCCGCCCGTGTACTGGATCAGCGCGACGTCGGTCTGGGGGGAGATCGCCACCGGTTCGGGCCGGCCGTCGTTTTCGACAAGCGCCGAGAAGCGGATGACGCGGGGATCGTCTGGAAGCGCGGCGACCTCCGCCTTCTTGAACAGGCGATAGAGCACCGATTTGGCGGCCGGCAGGCCGCCCGCGATCGAGCCGACGATCAATTGCCGGAGGCTCGAACCCTCGAGTACCGCGAGCGCGGTCGGCAGCAGCGCCGACGCGCTGATCGTCACCAGCGTATCGGTCCCCGAATCCTCGACCTGCGCCTCCAGCTCGGCGATGGTATAGAGCGGGGAGAAATTGACGACCGTCGCCCCCGCGGCGAGTGCTCCATAATAGGCAGCGACATAATGCGGGACATTCGGCAGGAACAACCCGACCCGACTTCCCTTGCCGATCCCCCGCAATTGAAGGCCCCGCGCCACGCGGGCGACCGCGTCGGATACTTCGGCATAGGAAAAGCGCCGCCCCATGAAGTCGAGCATGGGCGCTGTGTCATTTTTCCGGACGCTCGCGGCGAGCATTTCGGGAAGCGACAGCGGCTCGAACGGATGATCCCACGGCGTCGGATGGCGGTAGTCGTGCGACCAGTCATGGAGGCTGTTCATCAAGGCGGGGACCCTTTGTGCTGGTTATTGACATCACTCTAAGCAAGCCGGGACGCGACCGCAATCTTGCGGCGGGGGAATGCGCCCGCTAGTCAGGGGCCGTCTTTCTCGACAGGGGTTTTCCATGCTGCAGCCATTTTCGCGTTTTGCCGCGCCGCTCGTTCTTCTTGCTCTGGCCGTGACGACGCCTGCGGTTGCGAAGGACAAGGCGCCGCCGCCGCGACCGGCCCAGATTCAGGAACTTTATGCCTGCCGCGACATCGCCGATCCGGCAGGACGGCTTGCCTGCTTCGATCGCGAGGTCGGCGAACTGGCGAACGCCGATCAGGCGCGCGAGATCGTCTTTACCGACAAGGAAACCGCGAAAAAGACGCGGCGCGGCCTGTTCGGCTTTTCCTTCCCCAAGCTCGGTGGAATTTTTGGCGGTGACGAAGACGAAATCAGGGAGATCGACACCGTCATCCGGTCGGTGAGCATCGACAGGTCGGGCAAATATACGCTGGTGATGGAAGATGATGCGGTGTGGATGCAGATCGACACCACCAAGCTGCCGCGCCAGCCCAAGCCGGGGCAAAAGATCCATATCAAGACCGCGACGATGGGCAGTTATTTCGCGACGATCGAGGGTGGCCGCGCGATCCGTCTGAAGCGCGACCGCTGACCGCGGCCGGCCGGCTGCGGGAGGGATTATGACAAGTGCTGCGGCGCTGCCGGTTCCGGGCCCGGACTGCCCGCCGTTCGTGCTGCTGGACGATGCGCGCGTCGATGGCGCCGCGCCCGCCCGGCTTTTCCGGAACCCCGTCGAGATTGCGACGGCGCATTCGGCGTCCGAGCTTCCCGCCTTGCTTGCAACGCTTGAAGCGGCGCCTCGTCGCGGGCTGCATGTGGCGGGCTACCTTGCCTATGAAGCCGGAAAAGGATTGCCGCCGGCGTGGCGCGGTACCGTGGATTCGGGAGGCGCGAAGTCGGTTGTGGCATCGCCGCTCGGCTGGTTCGGACTGTTCGAGCAGGTCGAACGGATCGCGGTCGACGCCGTGCCGGATAGGCTTCCCGACCCCGCGAGCGGATGGGTGGGGGCCGTGCGCCCCCGCGTTTCGCGCGCCGACTATCTGGCTGCGGTCGAGGCGGTTCTCGGTCTGATCCGGGACGGCGATATCTATCAGGCCAATTATACCTTCCGCGCCGATGTGCCCGTCGCGGGCAATCCGCTGGCGGTCTATGCGCGCCTCCGCCAGACCGCGCGCGCGGGCTATGGCGGCTTTATCTGGACCGGCGCGCAGGCGGTCGCGTCGCTGTCGCCCGAGCTTTTCTTCGCATTGCGCGGCCGGCGGGTGATGGCCCGCCCGATGAAGGGAACCGCTGCCCGGCTCACCGACGCTGGCGCCGATGCTACCGTGGCCTTAGCGCTTGCGGACGATCCCAAGCAACGCGCCGAAAATCTGATGATCGTCGATCTTATCCGCAACGACCTGTCGCGCGTGGCGACGCCCGGTACGGTCGCGGTGCCCGATCTGTTCCGGGTCGAAAGCTTCCCGACGATCCATCAGCTCGTCTCCGACGTGTCGGCAACGCTTCCCGATTCGGCGGGCGCGGTCGATGTCCTGCGGGCGGCCTTTCCCTGCGGATCGATCACGGGGGCCCCCAAGGTGCGGGCGATGGAGATCATCGATGCGCTGGAAGCCGACGGGCGCGGTCTTTACACGGGATCGATCGGGTTTATCGAGTCCGGCGGGGACGCAGCGTTCAATGTAGCGATCCGCACGCTGGTCTTTCCACCGGCGGCCCTCTTGCAGGAAGGCAGGGCTTGCGCCACGCTGGGGCTCGGTTCGGGAATCGTCGCCGACAGCCAGCCGGCCGAGGAATGGCGCGAATGTCTGGCCAAGGGGGAATTTGTGGGCGCAGCGGGCGAAAGCTTCGACCTTATAGAAACGATGTTTTTCGATCCGGTCGAGGGTGTTCAGCGACTGGAGGGCCATCTGGCGCGGATGAAGGCGAGCGCGGGAACGCTTGGCTTTGCGTTCGATCGGCACGGCGCGCGCAACAGCCTGCAATCGGCGACGTTCCGCCTTCGCCATGCGGCGCGGGTACGGATGCGGCTCGCGGCATCCGGCGCGCTCGCGGTCGAGGTTTCGCCGTTGCCGCGCCTTGCCGAATTGCCCGTCAGCGTCGCAGTGCATCCGGCGCCGATGGCCGCGGACGATTTTCGCCTTGCGCACAAGACCAGCCTGCGGGCCACATATGACGAGGTCCGCAAGGCGAGCGGACTGCCCGAGGTCGTGTTCGTCGACGAGCCGGGCTTCGTGACCGAGGGAAGCTGGAGCAATATTTTTGTCGAGCGCGACGGGCTGTTGTTGACGCCGCCGCTGTCGCTCGGCCTGCTTCCTGGGGTCTTGCGCGCCGAACTGATCGAAAAGGGGCGCGCGGTCGAATCGCACCTGCGCCTCGCCGACTTGAAAGACGGGTTTTTCATCGGCAATTCGCTGCGCGGGCTGATCCCGGCGCGGCTGGGGCAGGAATAGGGCGGCGGCAGCCGCGGAAACGCACCTTGCCGTGCCGCCGCGCCGCAGAGACAGGCGCCTACGTATTCGGAGGGTGCGTAATTCTGTTTTTTCCAGAGGGGCGGTTGCGGCAATCCAAGGTCGCGGCTATGCGCGGCGCGCGCAATTTCCTTATCGAACAGGGGACGCCTCTCATGTCGCTGAAGCCGCATACCTCCGCCGCGTTGAACCGCATCCAGCCTTCGGCGACACTCGCGATGACCGCGCGCGTGGCGAAGCTGAAAGCGGACGGTGTCGATGTGATCGGCCTGTCGGCGGGCGAACCCGATTTCGATACGCCCGATTTCGTCAAGGAAGCCGCGATCGAGGCGATCCGGAACGGCCAGACCAAGTACACGCTGGTCGATGGCACGATCGCCCTCAAGGAGGCGATCCGCGGCAAGTTTCGCCGTGACAACGGGCTCGATTATGGGCTCGATCAGATCAGCGTGAATGTCGGCGGCAAGCATACGCTGTTCAATGCCCTGGTCGCGACGGTCGATGCGGGCGACGAGGTGATCATCCCGGCACCCTATTGGGTGAGCTATCCCGACATCGTCGCTTTTGCCGGCGGAACTCCTGTGGTTATCGAAGGGACCGCGGCGCAGAATTACAAGATCACGCCGGCACAGCTCGATGCCGCGATCACGGCGAAGACCCGCTGGGTGATGTTCAACTCGCCGTCGAACCCGTCGGGCGCGGCCTATTCGCCGCAGGAACTCGATGCGATCGGCGACGTCATTCGTCGTCATCCGCATGTGATGGTGATGACCGACGACATGTACGAGCATGTCTGGTACGCCGATTTCGAGTTCACGACCATCGCGCAGCGTTGCCCCGACCTGATCGACCGCATCCTGACGGTGAACGGCTGTTCGAAAGCCTATGCGATGACCGGCTGGCGCATCGGGTACGCGGGCGGGCCGGCGTGGATCGTCAAGGCGATGGCCAAGCTGCAGTCACAGTCGACGTCGAACCCCTGCTCGATCGCGCAGGCGGCGGCGGCGGCGGCGCTCGGCGGGCCGCAGCAGTTCCTCGACGATCGTAACGCCGCGTTCAGGAAGCGCCGCGACATGGTCGTCGCGATGCTCAACGACGCTCCCGGTCTCAATTGCCCAACGCCCGATGGCGCCTTCTATGTCTACCCCGACGCGAGCGGCTGCATCGGCAAGAAGACGCCCGACGGCAAGCTGATCGACAGCGACGAGGCGCTGATCGACTATTTCCTCGACAGCGCGCGCGTTGCGGCGGTGCATGGCGGTGCCTTTGGCCTGTCGCCGGCATTCCGCGTCTCCTATGCGACGTCGGAGGCCGTGCTGAAGGAGGCGTGCGTGCGCATCCAGCAGGCGTGCGCGGCGCTGTCCTGATCCCGTATCGCAGCGCGGCGTCCCATCCGCGAAGCTGAACGGTACGCAACGATCCGGTTCACCGGATGGTAAGCACTCTGGTTTAAACGTGACCGCCATCACTGCACGTCTGGTCGGGGCGCTCCATATCGTCGGTGTGATCAACGCGGCTCTGTCCGCGAATCGACATGATATGAGAAGAGGCTTATATGCTGTCCATGCTCCGCTCCGACTGGTTTCTGACCATGCTCGCCGGCTTTGCCATTGGCGCCGTGATCGTCGCCATGCAGCAACCCGCGCTGGCGATGCCGCTATAAGGCTTTCCGCATGACAAAGTTCAGGATGACCTTCGCGCGGCACGGGATCGTGGCGCTCGCAGGCGTTGCGATCTTTACCCATGTGCTGCCCGCGCAAGCGGAAAGCGTCGTCAAGCTTCCCGCCGCCGCCGTCGATCCGTCCGTGCAGGCAAAGCGCGCAACCGCGGTGCTCGCCGGGGGCTGTTTCTGGGGCGTCGAGGGCGTGTTTTCGAATGTGAAGGGGGTCATCTCGGTCGAATCGGGCTATCACGGCGGCAGCAAGGCAACGGCGAGATACGAACTGACCCATGATGGCACTTCCGGCCATGCCGAGGCGGTTCGCATTGTCTATGATCCGTCGCAGGTCAGTTACGGGACGCTGCTGCGCGTCCTTTTTTCGGTGATTGCCGACCCGACGCTCAAGAATCGTCAGGGCCCCGACAGCGGTCCGCAATATCGTGCCGCGATCGTTCCGCTCGACGCCGTGCAGCGGCAGGTCGCGACCGCCTATCTGGCGCAGATCGCGAAGGGACGCTATTTCCCCAAGCCGATCGTTGTGCCGGTCGAGGCTTACAAGACCTTTTATCCCGCCGAGGCCAATCACCAGAACTTCATGCAGCGCAATCCGAAGAACGGATATATCGCCTCCTGGGACGCACCCAAGCTGGCGGCCTTCAAGCGGCTGTTTCCCGAACTCGTGCGTGCGAGGCCCGCTCCTTAGGTTGAGGGGTTCCGCCGCTTATCGCGGCATTTGAATCATTCGTCGCAATTTGCTGGCCCGACCCGCGCACCTGCGGGACGAGGGTTTCGACCATGGGGTCGCAACAAAAGACGGGCGCAGCCGCGGGGTGGAAATGACGTTCAGGTTTTCGGGCAGGCCGCTGCTCGGTATTGCCATTGGTGCCGTTTTTCTCGCCGGCTGTGTGAGCAGCGCGGCGTTCGTTCCGGCGCCGCAGAAGCCGCAGGCGGCGCTCGGCGGACCGGTGACGGTGGCGATCGGTGCCCCCGTCCGGGCTTCGGCCGCGACGCCGCCGCCGCGCGGCACGCTCGATCCCGGCTTTCGCCGTCCCGCCGCCGGCCTCAGTGAGCGCATAGCCGGTTTGTGGCGTGCTTTCCCGGGCAAGACCGGCATCGCGGTGCAGCGTATCGATGGGGAATGGGCGATCGCTCAACGCGGCGGCGACCTGTTCCCGCAACAGAGCGTGTCGAAGCTGTGGGTCACGATGTCGATCCTCGACGCAGTCGACAATGGCCGGGTCCGGCTGGATCAGAAAGTCCGCATCGGACCCGAAGATCTGGTGGTGTTTCACCAACCGCTCGCGAGCCGCGTCCAGGCCGAGGGGGCGATCAGCATGACCGTCCGCGATCTGATCGAAACGGCGATCACGCAGAGCGACAATCTTGCGAACGACAGCCTGCTGCGCACAGTCGGCGGTCCGAATGCCGTGCGCGGCTTCATCTCGAAAAAGGATCTGGGTTCGATCCGCTTTGGTCCGGGCGAACGCCTGCTACAGGCCGGGACGGCGGGGCTGACCTGGCAGCAAAGCTATTCGATCGGCCGCAATTTCCAGACCGCCCGCGCTGCGTTGCCGCCCGCGACGCGCAAGTCGGCGATGGACAATTATCTTGCGAATCCCGTCGACGGCGCAAGTCCTTCGGCGATTGCGGGCGCGCTGACGCGGCTTGCCCGGGGGACGCTTCTGTCGCCGGAGTCGACCGACTATCTGCTCGGCGTGATGAGCCGGACCAAGAGCGGCCCGAAGCGGCTCAAGGCGGGCTTGCCGCCGGGCTGGACCTTTGTGCACAAGACCGGCACCGGACAGGACCTGAACGGGATGACGGCAGGGTATAATGACATCGGTATTGCGACGGCGCCCGACGGCACACGCTATGCGATCGTCGTGATGATGGGCAGCACGACCTCGTCGATCCCGGCGCGCATGGCGCTGATGCAGGCGGTGTCGGGCGCCGTTGCCGAATTTCACGGAAGATAGGGCGGATGAAACTGGCAATATTTCCCTTGCTCGCCGCCTCGCTGATGCTCGGCGGCTGTGCGACGCCCGAAACGCGGCTGCGCACCGGGCTCAACAACGCCGGCCTGTCGAAGGCGATGTCGGCATGCATGGCCGAACGCATGGTCGACCGGCTGTCGCTGGTGCAGCTTCGCCGCCTCTCGGCGCTGGGCAGTCTCAAGGACAAACAACTCACCGACCTGTCGCTCGATCAGTTTCTGCGCAAGGTACGCGCGCTCAAGGATCCGGAGATTTTGACGGTGACGACGAGCTCGGCAGCGCTCTGCGCCCTGCGCTGACCCACCGACCCATATAGCCTGCCATTGTCATCCCGGCGAAGGCCGGGATCTCACCCTTGCGTTTCAGTGCACTGGCGAGATTCCGGCTTTCGCCGGGATGACGGAGGAATGAGGATCGATAGAATCTCTTGTTGCCGCAGGGGTAGCCTTGCCGTGCAACTTGTGCTTATGCGGCGCCAATCCTCTCCCCCTTTACAGAGTCGAAAGGTCCGGCAGATCCGATGAACATCCACGAATATCAGGCGAAAGAACTGCTCGCGAAATTTGGCGTCGCCATCCCCAAGGGCATTGCGGCGATGAGCGTAGAAGAAGCCGTCGCGGCGGCGAAGCAGCTCCCCGGGCCGCTCTATGTCGTGAAGTCGCAGATCCACGCCGGCGGCCGCGGGAAGGGCAAGTTCAAGGAACTCGGCCCCGACGCAAAGGGCGGCGTTCGCCTCGCCAAGACGCTCGAGGAAGTCGAAGCGCACGCGAAGGACATGCTGGGCAACACGCTGGTGACGATCCAGACCGGCGAAGCCGGCAAGCAGGTGAACCGCCTTTACATCACCGACGGCGCCGACATCAAAAAGGAATATTATCTCGCGCTCCTCGTCGACCGCGCCACCAGCCGCATCGCGGTGGTCGCCTCGACCGAAGGCGGGATGGACATCGAAACCGTCGCGCACAACACGCCCGACAAGATCCACACGATCACCATCGACCCCGCGACGGGCCTGCAGCCGCACCACGGCCGCAGCGTTGCCGCGGCGCTCGAACTCGACGGCGACCTCGCCAAGCAGGCGGCCAAGGTTCTCGCCGGCCTCTACAACGCCTTCCTCGCGACCGATGCCGAACAGATCGAGATCAACCCGCTCGCGGTCTGCGAAGGCGCGAACGGCGACGAACTGCTCGTCCTCGACGCCAAATTGGGCTTCGACGGCAATGCGATGTTCCGCCACAAGGATATCGCCGAGCTGCGCGACCTGACCGAGGAAGACCCGGCCGAGGTCGAGGCATCGGAATATGACCTCGCCTACATCAAGCTCGACGGCAATATCGGCTGCATGGTCAACGGCGCCGGCCTCGCGATGGCGACGATGGATATCATCAAATTGAACGGAGCCTTCCCGGCCAACTTCCTTGACGTCGGCGGCGGCGCCTCGAAGGAAAAGGTGACGGCGGCGTTCAAGATCATCCTGAAGGACCCGGCGGTCGAGGGCATCCTCGTCAATATCTTCGGCGGCATCATGAAGTGCGACATCATCGCCGAGGGCATCGTTGCCGCGGCGAAGGAAGTGAACCTGTCGGTCCCGCTCGTCGTCCGTCTGGAGGGCACGAACGTCCAGCAGGGCAAGGACATTCTCGCCAATTCGGGCCTGCCGATCGTGGCGGCCAACGACCTGGGTGACGCGGCAAGGAAGATCGTCGCCGAGGTTGCCAAGGCGGCCTGATAATCCACATCCCCTCCCCGTGAGGGAGGGGAGGGACTGCTAGTTGACGTTTACGTAAACCGCAACTATGACGCAGTGCACAATTTGTTGAGAGGAGCTTTTAAAGCCATGAAAATCCTCGTCCCCGTGAAGCGGGTGCTCGATTACAACGTGAAGCCTCGGGTGAAGTCCGACGGCACGGGCGTTGACCTGGCCAATGTGAAGATGTCGATGAACCCGTTCGACGAGATCGGTATCGAAGAAGCGATCCGCCTGAAGGAAAAGGGCGTCGCGACCGAGATCGTTGCCGTGTCCGTCGGCCCGGCGAAGGCGCAGGAAGCGCTGCGCACCGCGCTCGCGATGGGCGCCGACCGTGCGATCCTGGTGCAGACCGACGATGAGGTCGAGCCGCTGGCGCTCGCCAAGATCTTCAAGGCGATTGCCGACGCCGAAGCGCCGGGTCTCGTGATCCTCGGCAAGCAGGCGATCGACGGCGACAACAACCAGACCGGCCAGATGCTCGCTGCGCTGACCGGCTGGCCGCAGGGCACTTTTGCCAGCGCGGTGAACGTGGAGGGCGACCATGTCAGCGTGACCCGCGAAGTCGACGGCGGTCTCGAAACGGTGAAGCTGAAGCTTCCCGCGATCGTCACCACCGACCTTCGCCTGAACGAGCCGCGCTATGCCTCGCTGCCGAACATCATGAAGGCGAAGTCGAAGCCGCTCGATACCAAGTCGCCCGCCGACTACGGCGTCGACACGGCCCCGCGCGTCAAGACGGTCAAGGTCTCGGAACCGCCCGTCCGCTCGGCCGGCGTCAAGGTCGCCGATGTCGATGAACTGGTTGCCAAGCTGAAGGCGATGGGAGTGCATTCATGAAAACGCTCGTTTGGGTCGAACATGACGGCAGCGCCGTC
The DNA here is from genome assembly GCF_016793825.1 of Sphingopyxis sp. Classification (GTDB taxonomy): domain Bacteria; phylum Pseudomonadota; class Alphaproteobacteria; order Sphingomonadales; family Sphingomonadaceae; genus Sphingopyxis. The sequence continues at coordinate 227,406 of NZ_JAEULM010000019.1, read as the reverse complement.
AAGGATGCCACGCTCGCCGCGGTGACCGCCGCCTCGAAGCTCGGCGAAGTCCATCTGCTCGTTGCCGGTTCCGGCGTCGATGGCGTTGCGAAGGCTGCCGCCGGGATCGCCGGTGTGCAGAAGGTGCATGTCGCCGACAACGCCGCCTTCGGTCACAACCTGCCCGAGAATATCGCGCCGCTCGTCGCCGAGCTGATGGCGAGCCACGATGCGTTCGTTGCGCCTGCGACCACCACCGGCAAGAATATCGCGCCGCGCGTCGCTGCCCTGCTCGACGTGATGCAGATCAGCGAAATCCTGTCGGTCGAGGGTCCGAAGACCTTCACCCGCCCGATCTACGCCGGCAACGCGATTGCGACCGTCGAAAGCTCGGATGCGAAGCTGGTCCTGACCATTCGCGGCACCGCCTTCGAAAAGGCTGCCAGCACCGGCGGTTCGGGCACTGTTGAAGCCGTTTCGGCTGGCGGCGACGCCGGCATCTCGAGCTTCGTTGGTGCCGAAATCGCCAAGCAGGACCGTCCCGAGCTGACCTCGGCCAAGATCATCGTGTCGGGTGGCCGCGCGCTGGGGTCGAGCGAGAAATATCAGGAAGTGATCGTCCCGCTCGCCGACAAGCTCGGCGCCGCGCTCGGCGCCAGCCGCGCCGCGGTCGACGCGGGCTATGTTCCCAACGACTATCAGGTCGGCCAGACCGGCAAGATCGTCGCGCCGGAAGTGTATTTCGCGATCGGCATCTCGGGCGCGATCCAGCACCTCGCCGGCATGAAGGATTCGAAGACGATCGTCGCGATCAACAAGGACGAGGACGCCCCGATCTTCCAGGTCGCCGACTTCGGCCTCGTCGCCGATCTGTTCAACGCCGTTCCGGAGCTGACCGGCAAGATCTAAGCGATCGCACCATGGTTCGAAAAGAGGGGCGGTCCCGGCGGGACTGCCCCTTTTCTTTGTCCCGCGCTTGCACTTCGGTGCATCGGGCGGCAAGTTTGTCGCATGACGAAAAGAGCTTATCGATTGTCCTGCGCTGCCGGTGCCGCTGCCTTGCTGTTGCCGGTCGGGGCCGCGAGCGCGCCGAAAGAGCCGCTGCGTTTGCAACCAGTCTCCAAATGGAATGTCCATTATGCCGACGACAGTTGCCGCATGAGCCGGGTCTTCGGTGAGGGCGATCAACAGGTCGCTTTCATCGCCGAACGCTATCGGCCGGGCGATGCGCTGCGCATCAGCTTCATTGGAAAACCGGCGGGAACCAGCCTCAATCAGGGTGTCGTGCGCATCCTGTTCGGTCCGTCCGAGACCGAGCAGGAGGTCGAATTCTACCCCGCGACCGCCGCCGACAAGCAGCCGGCCCTGATCCTGCGCGGCAATGTTCGCGTCGTGGCGCGGTCACCGCAGGAGATGGCCGCCTATGAAGCGGCACTGAAAGCCGGCGAGTTCCAGTTCCGCTGGTCGGAGGTCACACCCGAGCAGGAAGAGGCAATTACCTTCATCTCGGTCAGGCGCTCGATCCGCGAACCTTTCATTCTCGAGACCGGGCCGCTCGGCGGTCCGCTCGCGGCGCTTCGCACATGCACGAACGAATTGCTGACCCACTGGGGTATCGACGTTGCCCGGCATGCGGGATCGACCCGGCCGGTCACGCCGAAGAGCGACCCGCGCAATTGGGTGACGCCGGGGGATTATCCATCCTCGATGTTGGCGATGGGAAAACGCGCGATCGTACAGTTTCGTCTGAATGTCGATGCCGCGGGTGCGCCGACAGCATGCCATATTCAGCAATCGACCCGACCCAAGCAATTCGACGACGCCGTGTGCGCGGCGATCATGCGCCGCGCGAAGTTCGAGCCCGCGCTCGACGCCGACGGACGACCAATGCCATCCTATTGGCTGAATTCGGTTACATTCCATATATAGGGGCGACGCGCACGATGGCTTTGGTTCTTGTCACCCGCGACGAAGGCATCGCGACCGTCACGCTCAACCGACCCGAGGCGATGAATGCTTTGTCGCGGGCGCTGCGTGCCGATCTCGCGGCGGCGATGCGCGAACTGGCCGGTGACGAGGCGGTGCGTGCGATCGTGCTGACCGGCGCCGGCGAGCGGGCGTTTACCGCCGGGCTCGACCTCAAGGAACTCGGCGCCGATACGACCAATCTTGGCGCAGCCAATGCCGATGGGGCCGACGAAAACCCGGTCAAGGCGATCGAGCTGTGCCCGCAACCGGTCATCGGCGCGATCAACGGCGTCGCGATCACGGGCGGATTCGAGGTGGCGCTGGCGTGCGACATATTGATCGCCTCGACCAACGCGCGCTTCGCCGATACGCATGCGCGCGTGGGCATCCTCCCCGGATGGGGCCTGTCGCAGAAACTGTCGCGCATCATCGGCATCGGCCGCGCCAAGGAACTGTCGCTGACCGGGAATTTCCTCGATGCGCAGGCGGCTTGCGACTGGGGTCTGGTCAACCGCGTGGTCGCGCCCGAAGCGCTGTTGCCCGCGGCGCATGCGATTGCGCGCGACATCGCGGGCATCGATCCGGCGATGATACGGCCGTACAAGCGGCTGATCGACGATGGCTACGGCCTGTCCTTGGGCGAGGCGCTGGCGTTCGAGCATCGAACGACGTCGGCGGCCAACCGCCAGGTCAGCGCCGCTGATGTCGAGGCAAGGCGCGTCGCGGTCATGCAGCGCGGTCGTGAGCGCGCGGGTTGATCCCGGCCGGCCCGATTATTGAGGAATCTGCCAGCGCACGCGGTTGACATAAAAACTGGCCACGGGCTGGTCGTTCGCATCGCGCGCTGGCTTGAACTTCGCCCGTTCGCGCAGCAGCTTGCATGCAAGCTGGTCGAGAACCGCCGACTTGCTGCTGTGCAGAATCAGGCAATTCTCCACTGCGCCCTTGCTGTCGATCTTGAGCTGGAATGCCACTGTCCCTTGGATATCGCGGCGCAGCTCTTCGAGCGGGTAGTCGTCGGTGGCCACCCATCGCGCCGGCGATCCATCCGGCATGGGTTGTTCCTTCAACGCGTGAACCGCGTCGATATCCACACCCCATCCTTTCAGCAGGTCGTCGTGGCAGGTCTGCAGGGCTGCAAGCGCCGCCTTTCCGTCCGACCAAAGCATCGTGATGTCGAGCTTGTTGTCGGCGGTAAGACGTATCTTCTGGTTGTTGGTGATTCCTGCCAGAATTTGCGGGTCCCCGTCGTACCAGCGAATGAATCGTTCCGGACGCTTGGGTACTCCCATTGAATAGCCGTCAAATTCGGCGGACGCTTGCTGTGGGTCCAACTGCATCCTGACCTTCACGTCTCTGCCGAGGCGCGGGACATGTGCTCCGGCGATTACCATGTCAAAGCTTTGTAGGCCCGATCCACGCGCGAGGCGCATCGTGACCGCGTCGTCGCCGGTTCCGAAGGTGCGCAGTAGCCGGCACTCTTCGTCCGCATAATCGACCTTCCACGGCGTCGATGGCGTCAGCACAGGAGCTTCGGAAGCTCTGAGAGAGGTTGCGGCGAGTGACGTAGCGGCCAGGAAAAGTACGACGAAGGACATGGAATATGTGCGAGCCATTGCGATACGTTCTGCACGGGAGAGTGGGAGCGTCAAGTCCGCTGGATTATTCGGATGGTAATCTTGCAGACATAGGCTGCCGTGGGCTGCGGGAGAGGGCCGCGGGAGGGGAGTAGCATGGCCTTCGTCAGCGACTATCAGAAACGGCAGATCCGGGAGACCGAGCTACGGCGATATGATCGCTGGTTCGTCGACACCGCGATGGGACCGGCCTATCGCGCGCGCGACGGCCGCGCGCGCGGGGTCCGCGCGGACGAGGTCGCGCGATGGCGCGCCGACGTCGAGGCCCATGTCGACGCGATGATCGCGTCGATCCCGGTGCAGGCGGCGTGGGGTGTCGGGGCGTTGCTGGTCCTCGTCTTTGGCGGCGGCTGGTTGCTCGACCTTACGGCGATTCCGCAGCGGTTTCACGGACCGGCGATCGGAATCGGCGTCTTCGTGGTCGAGGTCGGGCTGCTGGGGATCGAGGCGTGGGACTATCTGGGAGGGTGGCGTCGCCGCCGCGACGCCATCGAAAATGCCGTGCGGACGCGCGCGCCGCTGCCGATCGATCCGGTTCGTCTGGGCAGCGGGCGGAATTGGTTCCAGATCGGATCGGTCGCGCTGGTCGCACCGGTCATCCTTATGGCTTTCTTTTCGCACGCCGATGATCGGCTGATCGAGCGAATCGACTGGTGGGGCTGGATGGTGCTGATCGTGCCGCTGGCCTGGGGGCTGCATTTCGCCGGCAAATGGTACGACGGCCATATGCGGAATTTGCGTCGCTGAGGCGCTTGCCGCCGGTTGCGGCAAGATTGTCACTTTCCTGACTTGCCGATCTCCGACCGGTCGGCCTTCCCCTTCAAAAGCCGCGCGAATTGCGCCGCATCAGTGACGTCCCGCCGTGCCGACACACGACAAGGTGCAATTGGCCACTTGCCGCTTACGTAAACTGCAAGCACTATGCCCCCATGACCGAGCTTAGCCTGCCCCTGTCCGCCGTCATGACCCGCATCGCCGGCCCGGGCGCGCTTGCCGGTCTTGGTCGCCTGTCGGGCGGCGCGAACATGGAAAGCTGGGCGTTCGACTGGGCGGGCCCCGATGGCTCGAACGGCTATGTGCTGCGCCGCGCCCCCTCGGCAGAATATATGGAGGGCCGGCCCTATAGCCATGCGGACGAAGCGGCGCTGGTCGCCGCGGCGCATGAGGCGGGGGTGAAGGCGCCCGAGGTCGTCGGCGTCCTGACCGATGGCGATGGGCTCGGCACCGGCTATGTGATGCGGCGCGTCGTCGCCGAGGTGAACCCTGCGAGGATATTGGCCGCACCTCCGCCGTCGCTGCTGGCCGATCTCGGACGCGAACTGGCGCGCATCCATGCGATCCCGCGCGCGACGATTCCCGATGCGATCCCGGTGATGGACACGGCCGACGCACTCGCCGAGCTCAAGGCACGTTTTCTGTCTTATGGCGGCGACCGTCCGGCCATCGCGCTGGCGATCCGCTGGTGCGAGGATCATCTGCCCGCGGCCGCCGAACCCGTGCTGGTCCATGGCGATTACCGGATGGGCAATGTGATGGTGGGTGCAGATGGACTCGCCGCGGTGCTTGACTGGGAACTGGCGCATCTCGGCGACGCGCACGAGGATATCGCCTTTGGCTGCATGACGGTGTGGCGCTTTGGCCAGCTCGACCGGCCTGCATTCGGGGTCGGCAGTCTCGAGGATTATTTTGCGGCCTATGAGGCGGCAGGCGGCGGCAAGGTCGATCGCACCCGCTTCCGGTTCTGGCTCGTCTATCGCACCCTCTGGTGGGCGCTTGGCTGCTTGCAGATGGGGCAGGCGTGGCGCAGCGGCGCGGATGCGACGGTCGAGCGCGTCGTTGTCGGGCGGCGAACCGCCGAGCAGGAACTCGACCTGATCGGGCTCCTGGGTGAAGAAGCGCCGGCGGAAGAGCAGGCGAGGGCACTGTCGGCGCCTCCCGCCTTGCCCTCCGCTCCGGTTGGCGAGCCGACCAACCGCGAGATGGTGCAGGCGGTGCGCGACTGGATCGAAGGCGCGATCAAGCAGACCGCCGAAGGACATGCGAAGTTCGAGGCGGTGGTCGCGATGAACGCGCTGGGCATCGTGCTGCGCGACCTGGATGCCGGTGTGTGCGCCGAGGACAAGGCATTGGCGACCGCGTTGCTGGCGGGCGAGACGACGTTGGCCGAACCCGGCCTGCTGGCGAGGCTGCGCCGCGCCGCGCTCGACAAATGCGCGATCGACAGCCCCAAATATGCCGCGCTCGCCGCGGCGCGTGCGGCCTGGAACGGATAGAGAATAACGGGAGAGAGACGATGGATTTTGCGATGCCGGCCGACTTGCAGGCCTATCTGGAGGAACTCGATGCTTTCATCGAAGCCGAGATCAAGCCGCTGGAGCTGGCCGACGACAACATCCGCTTCTTTGACCATCGCCGCGAACATGCGCGCACCGACTGGGACAATCAGGGCCTGCCGCGCCACGAGTGGGAACAATTGCTGCGGCAGGCGACGCGCAAGGCCGATGCGGCGGGCCATTGGCGTTTCTCTGCGCCGAAGAAATATGGCGGCAAGGACGGATCGAACCTGTGGATGGCGGTGATCCGCGAACATTTCGCCGCCAAGGGACTTGGCCTCCACAACGACCTGCAGAACGAACACAGCATCGTCGGCAATTTCCCCTTCGTCGAGATGTTCGAGCAATTCGCGACGAGCGAGGAGCAGAAGCAGGAATTCATCCTCGGCGGGTTCGAGGGCAAGCGCCGGACCGCCTTTGGCTTGACCGAACCCGATCACGGATCGGACGCCACGCACATGGAAACGCGCGCGGTGCGCGAGACGCGCGACGGCGTCGACGGCTGGCTCATCAATGGCCGCAAGATGTGGATCACCGGCATGCATGTCGCGACGCATTGCGCAACCTTCTGCCGCACCGCCGGCGAGGACGGCGATGCGAAGGGCATCACCTGCCTGCTCGTGCCGACGGGGACGCCGGGTATGACGGTCGATGAATATATGTGGACCTTCAACATGCCGACCGATCATCCGCGCATGACGTTCACCGACGTGTGGGTGCCCGACAACGCGCGGCTGGGCCCGGAGGGCGGCGGGCTGTCGATCGCGCAGAGCTTCGTTCACCAGAACCGTATCCGCCAGGCCGCATCGTCGCTCGGCGCGGCCGTTTTCTGCATCGAGGAAAGCGTCCGATATGCCCGGACACGCAAGCCGTTCGGCGAGGCGCTGGCCAGGAATCAGGCGATCCAGTTCCCGCTGGTCGAGCTCGCGACGCAGGCCGAAATGCTGCGCCTGTTGATCCGCAAGACCGCGTGGGACATGGACAACACCCCGCACAAGGAGATCGAGCGGACGCTGTCCGACAAGGTCAGCATGTGCAATTACTGGGCGAACCGCCTATGCTGCGAAGCGGCCGACCGTGCGATGCAGGTCCATGGCGGCATCGGCTATTCGCGGCACAAGCCGTTCGAGCATATCTATCGCCACCACCGCCGCTACCGGATCACCGAGGGGGCGGAAGAAATCCAGATGCGCAAGGTCGGGGCCTATCTGTTCGGTTATCTTGGCCCGCGCAGGGAGACGATCGGAAAGATTTGACGGAAGGGAGAGGATCATGACCGAAGCCGCCCACAAGGCCGGAGCGCAGCCGTCGTTCCGGGTTTTCCGGGGCGCCGAAGCGCCCGGCCTCGACGAAACCGACAAGATGACGCTCGCCGGGCTGACGCCGATCGTCGAAGCTGGCATCGCCCGCTGGGTCGGAGCGGGCGTGGGCGAGGGGAATGTGACCAAGGTGCTGTTCGCACTGCCGCACATGAGCCTGACCTATGCCTGGTTCAAAAGCGGATTCGCCCTGCCGCTGCACAGTCACGACGCCGACTGCCTCTATTACATCATCGCGGGATCGCTGAAGCTTGGCACCGAGGAGCTGGGACCTGGTGATGGCTTCTTCGTCGGCAGCGACGTGCCCTATACGTACAAGCCCGGACCCGATGGCGTCGAAGTGCTGGAATTCCGCACCGTCGAGCATTTCGACATGAAGTTCCAGGGACGAACCGAGGCCTATTGGGACAAGGTCGTCGCGGGAATGGACGCCGCGCGGCCCCGCTGGGACAAGGAACGGCCGCCTTCGGCGCGGGCTTAGGGCTTGATTGGGGCGGACTGAAACGCGGTTTTCATCTCGTCATCCCGGCGAAGGCCGGGATGACGATTCCATCAATTATGATCACGTTCCAAACCGATGCGCGTTAAGCCCGGACTATATTCCTGCTCCACACGAACGGTCGGGGACGATCCCGATCAAATGCGCGATCGCCTAACGCTTGCGCACGAATTCCGTTCGCAGCACCAGCCCCTTGATCCCCTCGTAGCGACAGTCGACCTCTTCGGGATCGGCGGTCAGCCGGATCGACTTGATCACGGTGCCGACCTTCAGCGTCTGCCCCGCGCCCTTCACCGGCAGATCCTTGATCAGGACGACCGAGTCGCCATCGTTCAGCACATTGCCGACCGCGTCCTTGGCTTCGGGTAACGCATTGGCGGCGGCCGCCCGTTCGCGCGCATCGCTCGCAGACAGCCATTCGCCGCTCGCCTCGTCATAGACATAGTCTTCGTCGTCGCTGGTCATACCATCATCCCGGTTTGCGAAAGCGCAGCGTGAACTGGTCGGTCTTGCCGCGAATGGCGGGATCAAAGACGTTCGCGGTGCGCGGATCATCGGCGCGCGCATAAAGATCGCTCTCCGCCTCCAGCTTGAAACCCGCCTTGGTCAGCGCGGCGACGACCGCCGCCTTGTCGATGCGGTGAAGGCTGTCCGACAATGTGGTGCCGCTGCCGTCGGCGGCGCTGTGGTCAACGACGATCAGCGCGCCGCCGGGTTTCAGCGCTGCGAACAGCGCCGCGCTCGCCTTGTCGCCGGTGCCTTCGGGAAAGGGCTTCAGATAGAGGTCGTGGAAATTCTGGACGGTAATGATGACGTCTAGGGGCGCGGGGAAAGCGGGGGCCGCAAAGGGGCCGCCGACGGCGTCGACATTGGCATAGGCGGCATCGACTGCGGCCTGATCGTCACCATATTGTTTCTTGAACGCGATGAACTCGGCGGGCTGGAAGGCATAGACCTTGCCCGAGGACCCCACCGCGGCGGCGAGGAGACGGGTTACATAGCCGCCGCCCATCACGAAATCGCCGACGCTCTGTCCCGGTTTGACCCCGGCAAAGGCCAGCAGCTCCGCCGGCTTGCGTGCCGCATCGCGGTCGCGGTCGGCGGCGGGGCGCGCGGGATCGGCGAGCGCCGCCTTATAGTCCGGGGCGGGTGCCTGCTTCGCGACGACTGGCGGCGCGGCGACCGCAAGCAGGAGGGCGAGGGTAAGCGGACGGATCATGGTAGCGACTCCCTTTCGTTCGTTGCGGCACGATAGCGGCTTGCGGTCCGCTTCGCGCGCCTATTCTTGCGCGGGTCGCGTACTGGCGCTTTCCTACATCGTTCCGCCATGCGAGCATCCGGTCGATGTTCCGTACCGCTCCGTGCAGACGCTTTCGCGACTCAACGAGGAGGCGCCGGCCATGGGCTGTCCGCCGCTAAAGCGACAAAGGAGACAGAAACGATGCGCCGATGCGTGTCTTTTGTCGCTTTAAGCACCTGGCCAAAGCGCTTGGCATCTCGCCAATCCGTGATAGGTTTTCTCCTGAAACCAAAAATTGGGAGAGCGGACATGCATGATCTGGTGATTCGCGGCGGCACGGTCGTCGACGGTTCGGGCGGAACGCCCTTTGTCGCGGACGTCGCGGTCGCTGGCGATCGCATCGTCGCGGTGGGCCAGAATCTTGGCGCCGGGCGCGAGGAGATCGATGCGGGCGGCAAGATCGTCACGCCGGGGTTCGTCGATGTTCACACCCATTATGACGGGCAGGCGACGTGGGATGCCGAAATGGCGCCGTCAAGCTGGCACGGCGTAACCACCGTCGTCATGGGCAATTGCGGCGTCGGTTTCGCTCCCGCCAAGCCCGATCGCCACGAATGGTTGATCTCGTTGATGGAAGGGGTGGAGGATATCCCCGGCACCGCGCTTGCCGAAGGCATGTCGTGGGATTGGGAAACCTTTCCCGAATATATGGACGCGCTCGAAAAGTTGCCGCGCACCGTCGATGTCGCCTGTCATGTGCCGCACGGCGCCGTGCGTGCCTATGTGCTGGGCGACCGCGAAAAGCCCGGCGCGATCCCGACCGACGCCGACATCGCCGAGATGTCGCGGATCGTCGAGGAAGGCGTGCGCGCCGGCGCGCTCGGCTTTTCGACCAGCCGCACCGTCCTGCACAAATCGATCGATGGCGAGCTCGTCCCCGGCACCACCGCGACGGCCGAGGAACTGATCGCGATCGGCCGCGCGATGGGCCGCGTCGGCTATGGCGTGTTCGAAATGGCGAGCGACCTGAAACGCGAATGGAACGAGTTTCAGTGGATGGGCGACCTCAGCCGCGAAACTGGCCTGCCGGTAACCTTTGCCGCGCTGCAATCGATCGCCAAGGAGCTGCCGCTTGAGGAGCAGATAGAGGAAATGCGGAGCCAGAATGCGACCGGCGCCAACATCGTCGCGCAGATCGCGCTGCGCGGCAATGGTATCATCATGGCGTGGCAGGGCACCGTCCACCCCTTCCGGTTCAAGCCCGCATGGAACGAGATCATCGACCTGCCTTGGGAAACGCAACTCGCGAAGCTCAAGGATCCGGCCTTCAAGAAGCGGATGGTCGAGGAGGGCAATGTCTGGCCGGAAAGCGACATTCTCGACTTCCTGAAAGTCGTCGCCGAAGGCTGGCCGGTTCACTTCGAGATGGATCCGGACTTCAATTACGAACCGCGCATGGATGAAAGCATCATGGCACGCGCCGCGGCGGCGGGCGTTTCGCCTGCCGAATATGCCTATGACCTGCTGATGAAAGACGATGGCAAGGGCTTCATCTATTTCCCGATCCTCAACTACCGCGACGGGAACCTCAATTTCCTTGAGGACCTGCAGGCGGCGGACGACACGGTAAACAGCCTGTCGGATGGTGGCGCGCATTGCGGGACGATTTGTGACGCGGCGTCGCCCACCTTCATGCTCCAGCACTGGGTCCGCGACCGCGCGGGTGCCCGCGTCGCGCTGGAACATGCGATCAAGCGCCAGTGCCGCGATACGGCGATCCTTTATGGACTCGAAGATCGCGGCGTCCTTGCGCCCGGCTATCTCGCCGACCTGAACGTCATCGACATGGAAGCGCTGAAGCTCGGTAAACCGTGGCTCGCGTTCGACTTGCCGGCGGGCGGCAAGCGGCTGCTTCAAAAGGCGGATGGCTATGTCGCGACGGTGAAGTCGGGCGTCGTCACCTTCCGGGATGGCGCGATGCAGGGCCCGACGCCGGGCGGCGTCATTCGCGGTCCGCAGCGGGTCGAAATGGCAATGGCGGCCGAATGATGCGGGCGATCAGGCTCCGCGCACCGGCCTCCCTCGACAATCTGATCTCGACCGATCTCGCCGACCCCGGTTCGCCGGGGCCGGGCGAGATTCGGGTCCGGCTGGCGGCGTCGTCGCTCAACTTTCACGATTATGCCGTCGTGGCCGGGCTGATCCCCAGCGCCGACGGCCGCATCCCGATGTCCGACGGTGCCGGAACAGTGGAAGCGGTCGGCGAGGGCGTCACCCAATTCATCCCCGGCGATCTGGTCGTGTCGACATTCTTTCCCGAATGGAACGATGGCGCCCCGCCGACGAGCGCCTTCACCGGGGTGCCCGGCGACGGGATCGACGGCTATGCACGCTCGGCGGTCGTGACGCCGCAGCATTGGTTTACCCGCGTGCCGATGGGTTATTCGGCGGCCGAAGCGGCGACGCTGACCTGTGCCGGGCTGACGGCATGGCGCGCGCTGTTCGTCGACGGCCGGACCGAACCGGGGTCGACCGTGCTGGTGCAGGGCAGCGGCGGCGTTTCGGTCTTTGCCTTGCAGTTCGCCAAGGCCGCCGGCGCCCGGGTGATCGCGACCAGTTCGTCGGACGAGAAACTGGAACGCCTGAAGGCGCTCGGCGCCGACGAACTGGTGAATTACAAGGCAGAGCCGGCGTGGGGCGCGAAGGCGATGGCTCTGACCGATGGACGCGGGGTCGATACGGTGGTCGAGATCGGTGGCGCCGGTACGCTTGATCAGTCGATGGTCGCGGCGCGGGTCGGCGGCCATGTCGCGCTGATCGGCGTGCTCGCGGGTTTTGCCGGGCCGGTACAGACCGCGCTGTTGATGGCGAAGAATCTGCGCGTGCAGGGGCTGACGGTCGGGAGCCGGCAACAGCAATTGGCGATGATCGCCGGGATCGAGGCGAACGGCATCCGGCCGGTGATCAGCGACCATTTCCCGCTCGAACGCCTGACCGATGCGTTCCGGCACCAGATCGCGAATGCGCATTTCGGCAAGATCGTCGTCGATATCTAGGGAAAGTGTCATGAGCTTCGCCGAATATGATCGTTACGACGCGCTTGGTCTGGCGGGTCTTGTCGCAAAGGGTGACGTGTCGCCGCTGGAGCTCGTCGATACCGCGATCGAGCGGGTCGAGGCGCTCAATCCGTGCCTGAACGCGGTGATCTTCACCGACTTCGACGGCGCGCGCGAACGGGCGAAAGGGGGCCTGCCCGACGGGCCGTTCAAGGGCGTGCCCTTTCTGCTCAAGGACATATTGGGCGATCTGGCCGGCTGGCCGACGCGGAACGGGTCGCGCATTTCGCCGCCGGTGCCGATGCCCTTTACCGCGACGCTGGTGCAGCGTTTTCTCGCCGGTGGGCTGATACCGCTCGGCAAGACCAATGTCCCCGAATTCGGCGTCGTCGCGACGACCGAGAGCAAGCTTTACGGGCCGGCGTGCAATCCCTGGAACCGCGATCATTCGACCGGCGGGTCGTCCGGCGGGTCGGGTGCGGCGGTGGCCGGCGGGATGGTCCCGGTTGCGCATGCGAACGACGGCGGCGGGTCGATACGCATCCCGGCGAGTTGCAACGGGCTGGTCGGATTGAAGCCGACCCGCGGGCGCAACCCGCTGGGCCCGATGCTCGGCGACGTGATGGGCGGGCTTGCCGCCGAACATGTCGTCAGCCGGACCGTGCGCGACACGGCGGCGATGCTCGACGTGACGGCGGGCGCCGAACCGGGCGATCCTTATGCGGCGCCACCCGCTCCGCCAAGCTGGCGCCGCGCCGCCGAGGCGGCGTGCCCGACGTTGCGGATCGCCTTTGCCCGCACCGCGCCGGGTGGCGCTGCGCTCGATCCGCAGGCGGTTGCTGCGGTAGACCATGCCGCGAAGCTTTGCGAAAGCCTAGGCCATCATGTCGAGGAGGCCTCGCCGCCGGTCGATAACGCGGCGATGGTTCCGGCGTTCATGGCCATCTGGTCGAGCGGCGCGGCGATGCAGATCGACGGCATCGCGATGATGACCGGGCAGACGCCTGGCCCGGACAATCTCGAAGGGCTGACCCGCGGTCTCTATATGATGGGGAAGGGGATCAGCGCACCGCAGCTTTGGGGCGCGATCTTCCAGCTTCAGCAGATGGCGCGTGCGGTTGCCGCCTGGCACGCCAATTATGACGTCTGGATCACGCCGACGCTGGGTGCGCCGCCGCCGCGCAACGGCAGCTTTCCGCTCGACAGCGACGATGTCGCGGTCGGGTTCGGCGCCATGACCAATTATGTCCCTTTCACGGCGATCCAGAATGCCACCGGCCAGCCCGCAGTCAGCCTGCCGCTGTGGTGGACGCCCGAAGGCCTGCCGATGGGGACGCAGTTCGTTGGCCGCTTCGGCGAGGAAGCGCTGTTGCTTCAGCTCGCGACGCAGCTCGAAATCGCGCAGCCATGGTTCGACCGGCGGCCGATGCTTTAGGGTCCTGACCCTAGGCGAAGGCGGCCACCGCCGCCTCGACATCGGCCACGCCGTTGTAAGCGTGGAACGAGAGGCGAACGATGGGTCCGCGGAAATCGACACCGATGTCGCGCGCCGCGAACGCGGCAGCAACGCGCGGCTGGTCGGTACCGGTGTCGATGCATAATGTTCCGCCGATCGCACCCTGCGGCCAGCGCCATTGCGGCGTCAGGGGTTCGAGCGCATCGCGCAGCATCGCCTGCAACGTCCGGTTGTGGGCCTGAATTCGGTCGATCCCGATCGCGGCTATTTCGCCAATCCCGGCCGCGGACAGGATGAACGGCGCGACGTCGGGGGTGCCACCCCACCAGCGCCGGGCGTCGGGGGCATAGCGGAAGTCTCGGATGTTCATTTCGAAGGGATATTCGTGGCTCCACCAGCCGCGCTCCATCGGGGCCAGGGCAACGCGGTCATGCGGCGCGACCCATATCCACGCCGCGCCCGGACCGCCGCACAGCCATTTGACGCTGGTACCAAGCACGGCATCGACGCCCCATTCGGCGGGCGTCACGGGCACCACTCCGACCGATTGCGCGCAGTCGGCAATACAGCGTGCGCCCGCTGCCCTCGCCACGGCGGAAACCGCGGCAAGGTCGGCCAGCGCGCCGCTGTTCGAACTGACATGCATCGCGACGACAAGCGCGACGTCTTCCGCCAGCGCCGCGCGCCAGCTCGCGGCGTCGCGAACGTCGGCGTCGTCCGGCAGATAGCGTGTCGTCCAGCCCGCCGCGGCGAGCCCGCTCGCGACATAGCCGATCGTCGGAAACGCACTCGGCGCGAGCAGGATCGTGCGGCGTTCGGTCGCCTGTCCCAGCGCCGAGATGTAGCGTGAAAGCGCCGCGCTGACGTTGGTCGCGGGACAGATGTCGCGTGCCTCGACCTCGATCAGCCGGCCGAGCGCCGCGCGCCATTCGTCGATCGCGCTGAGCCAGTGGGGCCACGCCTCGCCGGCTTCGCGCCACGGCGCCAACAGCCTGTCGCGGAGCGCCGCCTCGGCCGCACGCGGTTGGCAACCGACGCTGTGGCTTTTGAGGTAAATGGCGCCGGGCGGCAGGTGGAAGCGGTCGGCGACCGCTTCCGGCAGCAGCGTAGCGTTCACAGCCCGCTGCCGTGTCCGGCGGCCGACGGGCTACTGATGCTGTCGCGCTTCACGCCATATTCGGCGCCCCAGCGGTCGGTCATCTCCCATCGGATATCCCAAAGCTCGGGGAAGAAGCGGTGCCGCGTGCCCGCATTGAGCAGTTCGACCGGTCGCCCCTTCAGCGACTTTGATCCCATCCCGATCGAACGGTGGATCAGATAGATGTGAACCGCTCGGAATATCTGGAACTGTTCGTCGAATTCGACGAGGGCCTCGGCGACCATATAGGCGTCGTCATGCTTGTACCCGATGTCATAGACGTCGGCGACGGTGCGGCCGGCGGGTTCCAGATAGGCCGCCTTATACTGGACCCACAGCGGCTGCGGAATCGTCAGCAACGTCTGGAAGCCGGGGCTTTCCTGTCCCGACCCGTTGCCGAGCTGGAGGCGGATCGACTGATAGTCGAACGGGCTCATCGTCTCGAGCAGCGCAAGCTGGCTGGTCATCAAGCGCATGATACGGTTCACGCGGTCGAAGAGAGTGAGAATGCGCATCGTTTCGCGCGCCGCCATATGATCGCCGATTTCGCCGAGGGTGAAGGCGATCAGCTTCATCCATAATTCCTCGACCTGATGGACGATCTGGAACTGGAGTTCGTCGGGCGTGCAGAGGTCGGAAAGCGGCTTTTGGCAGTCGAGCAGGCGATCGACCGCCAGATAGACGCCATAGTCTTTCATGTCGGGCGTTTCGATGCGGCGGTGAAGGTCGGTTTTGTCGAGCATGGTCTGCTCCTTTGGACAGGTGTGGCACAGGTGACGGAGAGCGCCGAGGCGCCCCGGACGTCAACCGCGCGGCATCACGCCTGCGGGCGGGCGCCGCGGCGATCCCGCCTGGCCGAGCCACAGGAGGGCGCTGTCCGCTGTCATCGGCCCAGCAGATCCTTCGGCAGCGTCGGTTCGCTGATTATCTTCGCCATCCGGCGCCACATGACCTCACGGCTCGGCTTCCCACGCTCGACATAGGCCTGAACAAGCTGCTCGCCGAGCCCGTAATTGATCACGTAACTGCGATATTGTTCGGTGAAGCGCACCGACTGGTCGGCCCGATCGGGCGAGACCAGCATATATTTCTGGGTCAGCCGTACGGCTTCGGCGCGATCGATCTCACCGTCGAGATATTGCTGGGCGATCGTCAGCCGGGCACCCGATACGCGCTTGATCGCTTTCAGAAGCTGCCAATAGCGGTCGTCCGTCGGGATAGCGATCTCGGCGATCGGCATCAGCACGTCGCGTTCGGTGTCGGCGCGGCTCTCGCCAGGGAAAGCAAGGTCGATGCCGTAATTGGCGCTGCCTTCCGCGATCAGGCTTTGCGGACTGTAGAGCGGATAGACGTTGAACTCCGACCAGCCGCGTCCCCTGCTCAACTGTTCTTCGAGCTTCATGTTGAGGAGGTGATGTCCGGGATAGCCTTCGTGGCACCCCAGATCGAGCGCGCGCGACAGGCGGATCGGCAGGTCGGTGTTGACCTGGATCAGGCTGTGGTAGCCGCCCTGATAGTAATTATAGCCGCTCCAGCTCTTGCCGGTGACGAACTCCAGGCGAAAGCTTTCGCCTTCGGGCATCGCGATCTGCGCGGCGCTGCGGCCCCGGCAGCGCGCGATCGCCGCGTCGAATACCTTCTGCAGCCGGTGCTTCGGGATAGTGAAGCGGTCGAGATAGGCCTCGACACGCTGCCAGAGCGGCCCGTCGCCGGGGGCTAGTGCGTCGACCCGCGCGAGATCGGCGTCATAGCTTGCGAGCGGCTTCAGTCGCGGACGAATGCCGAACAACCGCTCGGCCTCGTCGGCGAACGTGAAGCGCGTTCCTTGCATCATCAGCAACCGGGTTTCGGCGGCGCGAAGCTGGGCATGAAGGAAGGTGGCGCGGCGGCGATCCGCCGCGTCGGACAGGCGCCGCGCTGCGGTCTCGAGCTGCAGGCTCAGCGCCCGCGTCGCGGTCAGCAACGCGGTCTTGTCGCGCGGTGCCGCCTCGGCCGCCGCCTTGATTTCGGACGGGCCATAATAGGCATCGATATAGCCGTCCTCGTGCGTTCCGATCTCGAGGCTGAGCCGGACATAAGCGGTGGCGATATCGTTCATGGCCTGTGATGAAACCGGAGCGCGGCGCACGTCGATCGACGCGACCCTTGCGGCAGGGTCAGCCTGCGGGGTTTCGGTGGTGGCGCACCCTGTCAGCGCCAGGCCGACCGCAGCAGAAAAGGCGAAGGTGGCGGCCTTCATTCCTGTGCCTCGGACATATCGCGTACATCGCCATCCGCGACGATTTCGTCGTCGGTTTCGGCTTCGATCGCGGCGTGATCCGGATGCAGCGGGGCCAGCCGCAAAACGACGTAGCCGGTCAGCGCTGCGGCCAGCGATCCCATCAAAACCCCTATCTTCGCTTCGTCGATCAGTGCCGGCCTGTCAGGAAAGGCAAGGCCGCCGATGAACAGGCTCATCGTAAAGCCGATCCCGCACAACATCGCAACCGCGTAGATTTGCAGCCAGGTGGCACCACGCAGCTTGCCCGCGATCCCGAACCGGACCGACAGCCAGACGCTGCCGAAAATGCCGATTTGCTTGCCGAAGAACAGGCCCGCGGCAATCCCGAGAGGCAGCGGGGCCAGAATCTGGTCGACACCCAGGCCGCGGACATCGACGCCCGCGTTGGCAAAGCCGAAGACCGGCACGATCGCGAAGGCGACCCAGGGATGCAGCGCATGTTCAAGCCGGTGAAGGGGCGAGGTCTTGCTGTCGGGAGCGCCCGGCGTGCGCTCGAGCGGAATGGTGGTCGCCGCCAAAACGCCCGCGATCGTCGCATGCACCCCCGAAAGCAGCATCGCGTACCACAGCAGCGCAAAGAGCAGCATATAGATCGCGAGATGCTTCACGCCGCCGCGATTGCAGGCGACCATGATGCCCAGAAGTCCGGCGGCGGCCGCCAGTGCCACAATATTGATCGCCGCAGTGTAGAAGATCGCGATGATTGCGACCGCACCCATGTCATCGACGATCGCGACGGTTACGAGGAAAAGCTTCAGCGACGTCGGCGCGCGTTTGCCGAGCAGCGCGAGTACACCCATCGCGAAGGCGATGTCGGTCGCGGCGGGGATCGCCCATCCGCGCGCGAGTCCATCGCTGCCGCCGGCAAACAGCATATAGAGGATTGCGGGAACCGCCATTCCCGCCGCCGCGGCGATAAACGGAAGGCGCCGCCGATCCGGGCTCGCGAGCCTGCCATCGACGAACTCGCGCTTGATCTCCAGCCCGACGAGCAGGAAGAAAATCGCCATCAGTCCGTCGTTGATCCAGAGATGAACCGTCATCGGGCCGAGCTTGTCGGTCAATGTCGGACCGATCACCGCATGCACGAGATGGGCGTAACTTTCGCTGAAGGATGAATTCGCAACAATCATCGCCATTATGGCCGAGAAAATCAGCAAGATTCCGCCCGCACTTTCACTTTTCAGAGAGGCAGACAAAGCTGAGCGATTGGCGGAAATGCTGGACATAGGGTGAGATGCAGCCTGTTTTCGGAAGAGGGTGTCATTCTTTTCTATCGTCTATGCGCAATCCCGCCACCCTTTACAAAAATTGCGTCCCGATTACCCAATATCGGGTCAGCGTAATCACGCGATCGGGGAGCGGGGCAAGCGGTGGAACCGGCGTCCGCATGGCTGGAATGGCTGGTGCAGAGAACCGGCGGCGAACTGATGCTGTTTGCGTCGGTCGGCATTCTGTTGATCGGAATCGACGACCTGTTGTTCGACCTTCTGTGGCTTCGGATGCGAGACCGGTCGCAGATCGTTGCTCGTCCTGCGGCGCTTCCGCCGGCGGAGGTGCGCGATGAGAGGCTGGCGATCTTCATACCGGCCTGGCGCGAAGATGCGGTTCTGCCGGCGACACTGGAGCGCGCGCTCATGGCGTGGGCGGGCGAAGATTTTCGCATTTATATTGGCTGCTACCCCAATGACAGTGCGACGCTGCTCGCGGTGTCGCCGTTGGTCGCCCGCGACCAGCGGCTGCGCCTGGTTATCGGTCAGAGCGACGGTCCGACGACGAAGGGCGACAATCTTAACGCGCTGTGGGCCGCGCTCGGCGAAGACGAACGCGCCGAGGGCTTTCGCTTTGCCGGAATCGTCCTGCACGATGCCGAGGATTATGTGCATCCGGCAGAATTGTCGGTTTATCGCCGCGGGCTTCGTGATCACGCCATGATCCAGATCCCGGTGGTACCGTTCGTCGATCGGGGATCGATCTGGATCGGCGGTCATTATTGTGACGAATTTGCGGAGGCGCACGGCAAGGAGGTCGCGCTTCGTTCGCAGCTCGGCCTGCCGGTACCTTCGGCCGGTGTGGGTTGTGCGCTGTCGCGCAACACCGTGACGCTGTTGGCCCTCGAGCGCGGCGGGCTGCCGTTCCGGGCCGAAAGCCTGACCGAAGATTATGAACTGGGCATGCTGATCGGCGCCTATGGGCTCAGCGCCCGCTTTGTCGATATCTTCGGGCCTGCCGGTGATCGCATCGTGTCGCGAGGTTCCTTTCCCGGCACCGTCGAAACGGCGGTCCGCCAGAAGGCGCGCTGGATTGCCGGCATTGCTCTGGCGGGATGGGATTCGCTCGGCTGGATCGGACCCGGGCGCCGCGGAGCCGCGAGGCCGCGCCGCGACATCTGGCTGACGCGGTGGATGCTGTGGCGCGACCGCCGCGCCCCGCTCGCGGCGCTCGTCTTGTTGACCGCCTATGTCGCGCTTGTCGTGACAGCGCTCGGCAAGGCCGGGCAAATTCTTGCGGGATGGGCACCGCCGCATTCGAGTGAGGCGCTACGGACCCTCATGGCGATCGACGCGGCGATACTCGTCTGGCGCCTGGGGATGCGCGGCCATTTCACGGCGCAATGGTATGGCGGTCGTCAGGCGCTGATGGCCTTGCCGCGCGCCTTTGTGGCCAATGTCATTGCCATTCTCGCGGCGCGGCGCGCAGTCGGACTCTATTACCGCATGTTGCGGTCGGGGAAGGTCGTTTGGGACAAGACCGAACACCACCCCAACCCCGATCATGTGACGCCCGGTGTGGCGGCGCCCTGATGGGGCTCGTGGCCGGCATAAGGATAAGCGGCGAAGCACGCGCGCTGCGTTTTCTGTTGATCTGCCTGATTGGGTGGGTCCTGATTCGGATTCTCGTCACGTCCAATCCGGCGGCGCCCTTTGTCCCCGAGGTCGTTCGCCCGCCCTGGCCGCCACCTTCCGCGGCTCGGATCGCCGCGGTGGTCGGAGGTCCGGCGGCCTCTTCGGTTTCGGCCGCGGTCCGGGCGTTGCCGGCGTCGCGGACACCGCATCTGTCGCGATCGGTCCGACCCTCCGTGGCGAGCCCCGGTCAGCCCGCGGCGCGCGGCAGCGGCGCGGGAGGGCTCGACGTCGATCTTCACCGTCTCCGTTTCGCGATGATGACCCGCTTCATCCAGCCGTCTGCAGGCATTGCAGCCATTCCAGCGCGCGGAGCAGGTTGGGGCTCGGCGCCGGCCATCGCGCCCGTGCCGCCGGGGCTCGGTCAACCCTTCTGGATGCAAAGGCAACTTGCGGGTTGGTCGATCGGAGGTTGGATTTATCTGCGCGACGGCTCGGGCGGGACGTCAGGCGCCATCGCCGCCGAGGGGCAATTGGGCGGCTCGCAGGCCGGCGTGCGCCTCTCTTATGGTTTTGGCGGCAGCGGCCGTCTTCGCGCGTACGGCCGTGCGACCATTGCGGTGGAGCGTCCGGCGCAGCGCGACCTTGCCGCCGGCTTCGCTTTTGCGCCCGTCAAGCGCCTTCCGGTCGATATCGCGATCGAGCAGCGCGTCGCGGCCGGCAGGCAGGGGCGCACCGCGCTTGCGGCGTACGCCGCGGGGGGAGTCAGTAATGTGGCGCTGCCCGCAGGGTTCCAGCTCGACGCCTATGCGCAGGCCGGTGTCGTCGGGGCCCGGCAACGCGACGGTTTCGCCGACGGCGCCGTGGTGATCGACCACCGCCTGGGCGCTCACGAAACCGCGCCGTTGCGACTGGGCGCCCTCGCCGCCGCGGCGATCCAGCCCGGCACCGGACGGGTCGACATCGGTCCCCGGCTGACGCTCAAGCTTCCCGACGTCGGTCATGGCAGCCGGATCGCGATCGACTGGCGTCAGCGGATCGCGGGCGATGCAAGGCCCGAGAGCGGGGCCGCGCTGACGCTTGCGACCGACTTCTGACACGGCATCAAATTTACCTGCCGCCGCCGATTCCCCGGCCCGCAAAAATGCTCTAGGGTTTCGGGACTCGGCGCTGTTTCAGGCGGCGCGCGCGGGTTTCGAACCGGGTTGTTCAAGGCGAGAGAGCGGGGGCGCAAATGCACAGGAACGAAGGCCGAGCCGCGACGCCGCCGATCAGCCTGCGGCACCTCGTATCCATCGTCCGGAAGCGCTGATCCTGTGGACCTTTATCTTCCCGTCGCCAATCTGTCGGTCAACGCGCTGGTGATTATCCTGCTCGGTGGCGGTGTCGGTTTCCTGTCGGGAATGTTCGGCGTCGGCGGAGGGTTTCTGACGACACCGTTGCTGATCTTTTACGGCATACCCCCGACGGTCGCTGCCGCGTCGGCGGCGACGCAGGTGACCGGCGCCAGCGTATCGGGCGCGCTTGCCCATTTCGAACGCGATGGTGTCGATGTCCGCATGGGGCTGGTGCTGATCTGCGGCGGCCTGCTCGGTTCGCTGATCGGTGCGGGGCTGTTCGAGTTGCTCACGGCCTGGGGCCAGATCGATACCGCGATCAACATCCTCTACGTCGTTCTTCTCGGTTCGGTCGGCGGGTTGATGGCGCGTGAGGCGTGGACGACGCTCCGCGCCGTACGCGCGGGGCTACCGGCGCCGGCGCGCAAGCGGCGGCATCATCCGATGGTCGCCAACCTGCCCCTGCGTTGGCGTTTCTATCGTTCGGGCCTGTATATATCGCCGCTCGCGCCGCTGCTGCTCGGGACGATCGTCGGTGTCTTGACGATGTTGCTCGGGGTCGGCGGCGGGTTCATCATGGTGCCCGCGATGATCTATCTGCTCGGCATGGGGACGCAGGTCGTGGTGGGTACCTCGCTCTTCCAGATATTGTTTGTCACGATTGCGGCGACGATGGTCCACGCGATGACGACGGGGGCGGTGGATATCGTTCTTGCGGGGCTGCTGTTGCTTGGCAGTGTCGTCGGCGCGCAGTTCGGCGCGCGCTTTGCGCAGAAGGTAAAGCCCGAATATCTGCGCATGGCGCTCGCCGTGATCGTGTTGCTTGTTGCCGCGCGGATGGCGGTCGGGCTCTTCATCCGTCCCGATGAAATCTATACCGTGCAATGAGTGTTTCCCGCGCCCTGATCGTCATTCTGGCGATGCTGTTTTCGGCTTCGACGGCGCGGGCCGCCGACCCGCGGCTTGTTCCCGATGTATCGAGCCGCGCGATCGACATCCAGTACAGCTTTACCGGCGAAGAGTTGCTGCTGTTCGGGGCGATTCTTTACCCGGGGCAGCGCCTGCCCGAGGATCGCGCCGATATCGTGGTGGTGCTCAAAGGCCCGGTGCGCCCGATCGTGCTGCGGGAAAAGCGGCGCGTAGCCGGTATCTGGGTCAATGCGAGCAGTATTCGCCTCCGTTCGTCGCCCGGATTCTATGCCATCGGATCGTCGCGGCCAATCGACAAGCTGGTCGATGAACGTACCGCCGCAATCTTCGAACTTGGCCTGACGAACCTCTCGATGTCCCCCACGGGATTTTCGGAAGCGCGAAAGCTGGAGCGTTTCGAGGGTGGGCTGATCGACCTGTATCGGCGGATCGGCCTGTTCTATGAAAATGCCGCGGCGGTCGAGATCACCGAAGGCGTGCTCTATCGCGCGCGTATTCCGGTGCCGGCGCGCGTGCCCGTGGGAACCTATCGCGCCGAAACCTACCTTATCAGCCAGGGGCGTGTGCTGGCGGTGGCGTCGCGCGATGTCCAGATCCGCAAGGCGGGGTTCGAACGCTTTGTTGCATTGGCGGCGCAGCGCCATGGCTTTCTCTATGGCCTCAGCGCGGTCGCGCTGTCGCTGCTGCTCGGCTATGGGGCATCGGCCATTTTCCGCCGCCGCTGACCGGCTGCGCTTTAATGTAAGCGCTTTGTTTACCCCCACCTGCGATACCGGCATCGGGACAACAATGGCGGGGCTGAATATGGATATGCAGAGCGGTGGGTTTCCCGCCGGAGATTCGACGGCTGCGCAGCACGTCCGGTTGGCGGGCGGCGGTACTGCCGCGGCCGTCGCGCCGGTCGTGACGCACCATCGCGACGAGTTGTTGATCGGCGAAGTCATTGATATTTCGGGTTCGGCTTCGCGCATTCTGCTTGACGCCACGACGATCGGTCAGCTCACATCGTCGCCCGATGCCGCGGTCGCGATGGCGGGTCAGGTCGGCGCGCAGATCAAGATTCGGGTGGGCAATGTCTGGCTGCTCGCCAGTATCCGCGACCAGCAACTGCACGAACGCGGCGAAGGGCTGATTGTCGCGACGGTCGATTTCCTCGGCGAAGGCGATGAAGAAAAGATCACCGGTCGCATTCACAATTTCCGCCGCGGTGTCACGCGCTATCCGATTCCGGGAAGCCAGGTCTATGCGGCGACCAGCCACGACCTGAAGCAGATCTATGCCGCCGACGAGCGCGCGCATGTCGAGATCGGCACTGTCTATCCGACGAAGGATATCCGCGGTTCGCTGTATGTCGACGCGATGCTCGGCAAGCATTTCGCGCTGCTGGGATCGACCGGTACGGGTAAATCGACCAGCGCCGCGCTGATCCTCCACAAGATCTGCGAGCTCGCGCCGCAGGGTCATATCGTGATGATCGATCCGCACGGCGAATATTCGGCGGCCTTCAAAGGCACCGGCGCTCTGTTCGACGTCGACAATCTGGCCATGCCCTATTGGCTGATGAACTTCGAGGAGCATTGCGAGGTATTCGTGACGGCCGAAGGCCGTGATCGCCAGGCCGACTGCGACGTTCTGGCGCGTTGCCTGCTGCAGGCCCGCATGAAGAACCGGCTTGCCGAAGGGATGACCAAGATCACGGTCGACTCCCCGATTCCCTACCTCCTCTCCGACCTGCTCAACATCCTTCAGAACGAGATGGGCAAGCTCGACAAGGCGACGTCAAGCGCGCCGTTCATGCGCATCAAGGGCAAGATCGAGGAAATGCGCGCCGACCCGCGGTATAATTTCATGTTCTCGGGCATGCTCGTCGCGGACACGATGGCAAACTTCCTCGGCAAGATCTTCCGCCTGCCGTCCGACGGTCGGCCGATCTCGATCATCGACGTGTCGGGCGTGCCGTCGGATATCACCGGCGTCGTCGTCGCGGTGCTGTCGCGCCTGACCTTCGACTATGCGATCTGGTCGCGCGGCGAACCGCAACGTCCCATCCTGCTCGTCTGCGAGGAGGCGCATCGCTACATTCCGTCAAAGGACATCGGCAAAGGCCAGTCGGTCCGCAAGATCCTGGAACGTATCGCCAAGGAAGGCCGTAAGTACGGCGTGTCGCTGGGTCTGATCACGCAGCGGCCGTCCGATCTCGCCGAAGGCGTGCTGTCGCAGTGCGGTACGATCATCTCGATGCGCCTCAACAACGAACGCGACCAGCATTTCGTGAAGGCGGCGATGCCCGAAGGCGCGCGCGGCTTCATCGATTCGATCCCAGCGCTTCGCAACCGCGAGTGCATTGTCTGCGGCGAAGGCGTTTCGATCCCGATCCGCGTCTATCTCGACACGCTCGAAGAGGACAAGCGGCCGGCGTCGAGCGATCCGCTGTTTTCCAAGCTGTGGCGCGAAACCGGCGGCGAGGCGGAAATCCTCGAGCGCGTCGTCAAGCGGTGGCGTAGCCAGGGCCGGTAAAGAGACACCCGCCCGGTTTCGCTCGGCCTCAGCTCTTCGGCGGCTCCCAAAGTTCGATCGGATTGCCTTCGGGGTCATGGACGCGCGCGAAGCGGCCCACGCTGGGGTCGTCCCATTCGGGTTTGGTGATCACTTCGTCGCCCGCTTCGTGAAACGGCACCAGTACGGCGTCGAGGTCGTCGACCCGCAGGTTCAGCATGTGTTGCCGGTCAGCAGGAAAATAGTCGGTGTCGGCCTTGAAAGGCGCGAAGACGAGTGGGCCGGCGGTAACGTTCCACACCCACTGATTGGGCGGCACGCTCTCGTCGGCGCTGCAGCCGCCGCCGACGCCCAGCCGTTCGCGATACCAGGTGCCGAGTTTCTCCGGGTCCTTCGAACGGAAGAAGAGGCCGCCGATGCCTTTCACATGTCCCATGACATCCTCCCTGATGGTGATGCCACGAGACTAGGCGGCTTCGGTCAGCGAATCCACTCCCCGCTCTTGCTGAACTCTTCCCTGATCTGCCCGGACTGGTTCAGTCGCGGATCGGCGTAGGTCGGCGTAGGCGGCGCGGGGGGTGCTGCGGGCAGGGGCGCGCTGGGGGCCGACATCGTGCCCGGCATCGGTGCCGGCGCAACATCGGGCAGCGGTGCGGCGGTGCCGGCCAGTGCGGGGACCGGTCCCGCGCCCGGCGCGATACCCTGGCCCTTCAGGATCGCAAGCTGCTGCGCCACGGGCATATAGGGGCCCGGCACCGGCTCGCGGCCGGTATAGGGTGCACGGAAGGCGTCGGGCATGCCCCAGCGGCCGCGCCAACGGTGGAAGATGTGCGCTCCGACGATATTCGTCATGACGAGGCTCTTACCCCAGCGCGGCCAGATTGCAGTCGTGTGATAATGGGTCGCGAGGCCGACGCCCGGAAACACATATCCGTTGAGCGCGGCGGCGGCGATGCGGCTTGCGCGGAGCCAGTTGCGCCGTTCGGGCGCGCGCGCCATCGCGCCGTCGCACGAGAAAGTGAACTGACAGACGCCTGCGCGCTGCGATCCCTGGAAGACGACTCCGCAGATCGTGTTCGGGAAGCTGGGATGCCGGGCGCGGTTGACGATAACCTGTGCGACCCCGCGCATTCCGTCGTCGCTTTCGGACGCGGCCTCGTAGTAGATCGCGGAGGTCAGGCAATAATGCGCGCGCTCGCGGTCAAGCGCGGTGAGCCCGCGAAAGACATAAGGCGTGGCGGGCGGCCCGACTAGGGCTTCCTGTTGCAGTTGCGCCGCGGTCAGCGGTGCGTTGGCGGTTGCATCGGCATAGCCGACGCTGTCGGGGTTCGGCAGCGTCGGATCGATCTTCAGCGCGTCCTCGTAGGTGTCCGCGTTCATCACCGCCCAGCGGGCCGGGTCATAGGTCTTGAAGTTCAGCGGTACGGTAACGCTGTACGGCCCGAAGCCGCGCGGGCGATATTGACCGCTCGACAGCGTGAGCGCGAGGCAGGCGACGACCACGACCGCGACCAGCAATCCCCAATATTCGCGGCCCGGCCCCGCCGGCCTTTGCGGCACCGGATCGCGCCACGTCGAGCGGGCGGAAAGGGTCAGTTCGGGTTTCATATGTCGCGTCAAAATCTCCGCGGCCGATTCGCCCGAACCGCCGTCACCCTGCCTTATGCCCTGAATCGCCAATAAAATGTTTCGCTCTCTGCGCGATGTACCGGAGGGGGACAAGCGCGCCGCCGGGCATGAAGGGCGATTGCTCGCAAAGCGTAGGCTTCATTTGGCGTGGAATGATCCGCCCCGACCGTCCGCGATATCGCCGGGATACCGCCGAAAAGGTCGAAATCGTCTTCCCGCTATCCACGAAATCAATGGGTTGCAGGATCGATCGAGCGACCGGAGCGGCGCGTTTCTGTTGCTGTCCGCCGGAGACATCCTTGCCCGGCGGAACGGCGTTTCCTCGCGTGAAGGGTGCCTTGCCATGTTAGCGTCCTGTTGAGGCTGCTGCGCTAACTTCCCGCCGTGACCGATACAGGCCTCCCGACTTATCGCCGCAGCGCGCGGAGTGATGCCCGCATGTGGCTGTTGCTGGCGGTCGGTGCGATGTTCTTCTGGGCCGGGTCGACGATCCGCCCCGAGGAGAATTGCAGCGAGGACGGGCGCGAGTGCGCGCCATGGCTGGTACCGTTGGCGCAGGCGCTCGGCGCGCTGGTCGCTCTGGGTGCCGGCCTGAACATGCTGGCCAATCCCCGCCGCGGCAGCTTGCTGGACCCTGCAACGGGCGACCTCGTCTGGTGGCAGGGGCGTATCGGCAGGGCCGGCGGCGATGAAGGGCGGATCCACCCGTCGCGGATCGGCAAGCTTCGTATCGTCCGCAGGGACGAAGGCGACGATGAGGTCCATCTGTATGACATCGACGGGAATCGGCAGTTCTGGTTCGATCAGGAGGTGATCCCCTGGCCTTATGAGCGCTGGGCAGGCAAGCTTGCGAAGCTGGCGCCGCATATCGAGGTCGAGGTTATCGACTAGGGTCCTGACCCTAGAGGGTCCAGTTCTATCGCGTCTCCACGGTCAGATGCTCGATTTCGCGTATCGGTCGCAGCCGCTGGCAGATCGTGCTGCGTGGCGCGCCAACCACGCTGACGATCGCGGCGTGCGCGCCGGGGCCTACGCGCCAGACGTGAAGGTCGGTGATCGTCGCGTCGCCCGGCCCCTCGACCCGTGAACGGATTTCGCTTTCCAGCGCGGTGTCCGTGGCGTCGAGCAGTACCGCACCGGTGTCGCGCATCAGCGTGGCCGACCAGACCGCGATGACGATCGCGCCGACGATACCCATTGCGGGATCGAGCCACACCCAGCCCAGATACCGACCGCCGAGCAGCGCCGCGATAGCCAGAACCGAGGTCAGCGCGTCGGCGATCACGTGGAAATAGGCGGAACGAAGGTTGTTGTCCTTCTCGTGCCCATGGTCATGAGCGTGATCATGATCATGATCCTCCGCATGGTCGTGATGATGGCTGTGATCATGCCCGTGCTCGTGTCCGTGACCGAGGAGGAGGGCGCTGACGATATTCACGCCAAGGCCGATCACCGCGATCACCGTCGCCTCGCCGAACGCGACGGGGCTGGGATTGACGAGGCGGATCGCCGATTCCCAGGCAATGCCAAGCGCGACGATTCCGAGCACCAGCGCCGAAGCGAAGCCCGCCAGATCGCCGACCTTGCCGGTCCCGAACGTGTATCGGCCGCTTTCCGCATGGCGTTTGGCATAGCGATAGGCGAGCGCCGCGATGCCAAGCGCGCCGGCATGCGTCGCCATGTGAAAGCCGTCGGCGAGCAGCGCCATCGAGTTGAAGACGATGCCGGCGGCGATCTCGCCCACCATCATGACGGCCGTCAACAGCACGACCCACAGGGTACGGCGCGCATTCTCGTCATGCCGCGCGCCCAGATAGACATGACGGTGCGTCAGCGCATCGATTTCACTGTCGAGCGACATTTTTCCCCCTATTTCCCATAGCGGCGGATCGCGGCGAGCAGCTCGTTGCCGCCCTCTGCTCGTTCGGCGTCGGAGAGGCCAGGCGCGACGACGTGCGATTTCAGATGATCGGCGACAAGCTCGTCCATCAGTCCAGCCACCGCCCCGCGCACTCCTGCGACCTGATGCAGGATCGCGGCGCATTCGGCGTCGCCTTCGATCGCACGTTCGATCGCTGCAAGTTGTCCCGCTATGCGCCGGGTGCGTGCCAGAAGCTGGTTCTTGTCGGAGCGTAAGTGCGACATAGGATACCCCCCTATCCTATAAGAATAGATCGGGCAATCGGGATAGAAGGCAAACTATCTTTTGCCGTGTCCGCAATATGCTATCTCGACGGGACGGGCCACGCGGACGCCCGTTGAGACGGCTCGCTGTCCAAGTTCCGCTCCATCGTCCGCTTTTGCGGAAAGGAGCGCGCTTGCCATGTCGATCCCGGACCCTTCGCCCCCCCGACTTTCCCTTTTGCAGCTCTCCTGGCGTTTTCTGCGCTTTGGCTTTTTCGCATTCGGCGGTCCGGTCGCGCAGATAGCAATGGTGAAGCAGGCGCTTGTCGAGGAGGAGCGGTGGATTTCGCCCGAGCGCTTCAACCGGCTGCTCGCGGTGATGCAGATATTGCCGGGGCCGGAGGCGCATGAACTGTGTGTCCACCTTGGGATGGTCGCGCGCGGACGGATGGGTGGGCTGCTTGCCGGGCTGGGCTTCATGCTGCCGGGCTTTGCGCTGATGCTGGGCGCGGCGTGGCTCTACAAGGACTGGATCGTCGGCAATCCGGCGATGATTTCCATTTTCCTGGGCGTGCAGATCGCGGTGCTTGCAATCATCTTGCGTGCGGTGCAGCGGATCGGCACCCACATCCTCGAAGACAGGTTGTTGTGGCTTCTCGCTGCGATGTCCATGACGGCTACGCTGGCTGACGCGCCGTTCTGGATTCCGCTGACAGCGGCAGGGCTCGTCTATGGTTTTGCGGCGCGGCCTGCCGCCGTTGTGGCCGTGCTGGCAGCAGCTATCGGGTTGGCTATGCTGATGCCGGGCGCCGGCCCTGCCGGGACGCCGACGGTCGCGGCGAGCGAAGTGGGAATCATCGCGCTGTTCGCAACTGGGCTGAAGGGCGGACTCCTGACGTTCGGCGGTGCCTATACGGCAATTCCCTATGTGCGCACCGACACCGTCGGCCGTGGCTGGCTGTCCGATGCGAGCTTTCTCGACGGCGTCGCAATCTCCGGAATGTTGCCGGCACCGCTCGTCATATTCGCGACGTTTGCAGGCTATGTCGTGGCCGGGATGCCGGGTGCGCTCGCGATCACGGCCGGCATGTTCCTGCCCGCTTTCGCCTTTTCCATGATCTTCTTCGAGCGGCTGGAGGCGGCGGTGGAGAATCCGGCGTTGCACCGCGCGCTGGCCGGAGTCGCCGCTGCGGTCGTCGGCGTGATCGGTGCGACATTGCTTCAACTTGGCTGGGCGACGGCACTTCGTGTGTCGAGTCCGGCCGCGGGTCTCGCGATCTTCGGCAGCGCGGTCGCCGCCGTGACGGGGCTCAGGGGGAAATGGTTGGCGCCGCTGCTGGTGATTGCGGCCGGCGGGGCTGGGTGGCTGCTCGACCCCTGACGCCATTCCCCCTTGCCGACTCAGCCATCCCGGCCTATATGCGCCGTACTTCTTGACATGGTTAGCCAGTTGGGACGTCGGGGCCGCGGGCCGCGGCGGCTGTTTCCGCATGGTTTTCCGGTCATCCGATTTGGGAAACTGATTTGGTCGATTTCGACGCCCTCAACGCGATCATCGCGCCCGAAGCCGAGGCATTGGGCCTTGCACTCGTGCGCGTCGCCTTCTTTGGCGGGGAGAGCGATCCGACGTTGCAGGTGATGGCTGAGCGGCCCGACACGCGCCAGCTCACCATCGACGATTGCGCCGATCTGTCGCGCCGCATCTCGGAGCAGCTCGACGCGCTCGAGGAAGCGGGCAAGGATCCGATCGACGGCGCCTACCGGCTCGAGGTGTCGTCGCCGGGCATCGACCGGCCGCTGACGCGCCCTGCCGACTTCGCCGACTGGGCGGGGCATGAGGCGAAGATCGCGCTGAAGGAAAAGCTGAACGGGCGTCAGCGTTTCAACGGTACGCTGGTCGGCATCGACGGCGATGTCGTTACGATTTCGGATAAAGAAGAGGTGGAGCACAAGCTGCCGTTCGATGCGATCGAGACGGCGAAGCTGTTTCTCACCGACAAATTGATTGCCGCAACCGTCCCGCTTTCAGTCGAAGGCGCCGACGAAATGGAAGAAGAAGGACAGGACTGATGGCCACTGCCATTTCCGCGAACAAGGCCGAACTGCTCGCGATCGCCAATTCGGTCGCCAGTGAGAAGATGATCGACAAGGCCATCGTCATCGAGGCCATCGAGGAAGCGATCCAGCGTGCCGCGCGCGCGCGCTACGGCGCGGAGAACGACATCCGCGCCAAGCTTGACGCGCAGACTGGCGACCTGCGCCTGTGGCGCGTCGTCGAGGTCGTCGAGCAGGTCGAGGATTATTTCAAGCAGGTCGACCTCGCCGCCGGTCAGAAGCTGCAAAAGGATGCGAAGCTCGGCGACTTCATCGTCGACCCGCTGCCTGCGGTCGATCTGGGCCGCATCGACGCACAGTCGGCGAAGCAGGTCATCTTCCAGAAGGTGCGCGAAGCCGATCGCGAGCGCCAGTATGAAGAGTTCAAGGACCGCGCGAGCGAGATCATCACCGGCGTCGTGAAGTCGGTCGAATTCGGTCACATCGTCGTCAACCTCGGCCGTGCCGAAGGCGTGATCCGCCGCGACCAGCAGATCCCGCGCGAATTGATGCGCGTCGGCGACCGTGTCCGCGCGCTGATCCTGTCGGTGCGCCGCGAGAACCGCGGTCCGCAGATTTTCCTCAGCCGCGCGCACCCCGATTTCATGAAGAAGCTGTTCGCGCAGGAAGTGCCCGAAATCTATGACGGCATCATCGAGATCAAGGCCGCCGCGCGCGATCCGGGTAGCCGCGCCAAGATCGGCGTGATCAGCTACGACGGTTCGATCGACCCCGTTGGCGCCTGCGTCGGCATGAAGGGTAGCCGCGTCCAGGCGGTCGTCCAGGAAATGCAGGGCGAGAAGATCGACATCATCCCGTGGTCCGAAGATACCGCGACCTTCGTCGTCAACGCGCTTCAGCCCGCGACGGTGCAGCGCGTTGTCATCGACGAGGATGACAGCCGCATCGAAGTCGTCGTTCCCGACGACCAGCTGTCGCTTGCCATCGGTCGCCGTGGTCAGAACGTCCGTCTCGCCAGCCAGCTTACCGGCAGCCAGATCGACATCATGACCGAGGCCGACGCGAGCGAGAAGCGTCAGCGCGAATTCGTCGAACGTTCGACGATGTTCCAGGAAGAACTGGACGTCGACGAGACGCTCGCCCAGTTGCTGGTTGCCGAAGGGTTCGGCGAGCTTGAAGAGGTCGCCTATGTCGGCATCGACGAACTTGCGAGCATCGAAGGTTTCGACGACGAACTGGCGCAGGAACTGCAGAGCCGCGCGACCGAAGCGCTCGAGCGCCGCGAGGAAGCATCGCGCGTCGAACGCCGCGAACTTGGCGTCGAAGACGATCTGGCCGACATCCCGCACCTGACCGAAGCGATGCTGGTCGTGCTCGGCAAGGCTGGCATCAAGACGCTCGACGACCTGGCCGACCTCGCCACCGACGAACTGATCGCCAAGAAGCGCCAGGACAATCGCCGGGGTCCCGCGCGCAGCGAGCGGAGCGAGCGCGCCGAGGACAAGGGCGGCGTGCTGGGCGAATATGGCCTGTCCGAAGAGCAGGGCAACGAGATCATCATGGCGGCGCGTGCGCACTGGTTCGACGATGAGCCGCAAGCCGCACCCGCGGCCGAGCCGCAAAACGGGGAGGCCGCCGATGCGGACCCCGCGCAATGATCAACTGAGCCAAACCGACCGCGCGGGCAAGCGCGGAGAACACGTGCCCGAGCGGCGCTGTGTGGTGACCGGCGATGTCGCGCCGGCCGAACGGCTCGTGCGCCTGGCGCTCGGGCCCGACGGCGTGATCGGGCCCGATGTTCTGGGAAAGGCACCGGGGCGCGGGGCGTGGATCGGCGTCGATCGCGCCACGCTGGAGGCGGCGCGGGTAAAGGGCAAGCTGAAGGGCGGACTCGCGCGGGCGCTGCACGAAAATGGGCTGACCATCCCGGACGATCTCGGCGAACGGATCGAAACGCAGCTTCGGCGCGCGACGCTCGACCGGTTGGGGCTTGAGTCGCGGTCCGGCACGCTGATTTCGGGCAACGAAAAGATCGAACAGGCCGCGCGCAAAGGGCAGGTTCGCCTGCTGCTGCACGCAAGCGACGCGGGCGAGGACGGCCGCAAGAAGCTCGCGCAGGCCTGGCGGGTCGGCGAAGGGGATGAAGGGTCCGGCCGTGAAGGGACGATCTTGCCGGTGGACCGGCAGTCCCTATCTATGGCATTGGGGCGCGAGAATGCGGTGCATCTGGGCGTGACCGACGCCCGCGCCGCCGATCGGGTGCTGGCGCATTTGAGCCGCTGGCAGTTTTTCGCCGGATGGAGTAGGGACGCGGCCAACCGCGTTTCACCTGAGGATTCCCGCAAAGCGGGTAATGGGATGGCGTCCACGGATTCCGGTACGGTTTCCGACGCTTCGGGCGCGTATTGAAGGAACAAGAAGTCTAAATGAGCGACGAACAGGACAAGCCGACCCTTACCCGCAAGCCACTGGGGCTGAAGCGGACGGTTGAGGCCGGCCAGGTACAGCAGCAATTCAGCCACGGCCGCCGCAATACGGTGGTGGTCGAGGTGAAGCGCCGCCGCGTGCTCGGCCGCCCGGGAGAGGCGGCGCCCGCGCCCGAGATCGAAGAAGTCCAGGCGGCTCCGGCACCCGCTCCGGCGCCGGCTCCCGCCCCGACACCTCCGCCGGCTGCGCCGAAGGTCGACAGCCTGATGTCGCGCCAGGAGCGGCAGGCACAACTGCTGCGTGAAGCCGAAGAAGCGCGGATGGCCTCGCTTGAGGAAAACCGTCGCCGGGACGAGGCCGCGCGTGCGCGCGCCGCCGAAGAGGAAAAGGCGCGCGCCAACGAAGCGCGTGAAGGCAAGGCCGTGAAGGCGGCCGAAGCCGTATCCGCGCCCGCCCCTGAGGTCGCGACGCCGGCCCCGGCGGTCGAGGCCCCCGCTGCTGCCGAGCCGCAGGGCGAAGCTGCGCCGCGGTCGACGACCAGCGCCGCACCGGCACCGCGCCGCTTTACGCCCGTCGAAGCCCCGAAGCGCCCTGAACCCAAGCGCCCCGAGCCCAAGGCGACCCGCGGCGCCGACAATCGCCGCCAGTCGGGCAAGCTGACCGTCACGCGCGCGCTCAATGATGACGAAGGCGCGCGCGCGCGCAGCCTTGCGGCGCTGAAGCGCGCGCGCGAAAAGGAAAAGAGATCGCACCAGGTCTCTTCGGGTCCGCGCGAAAAGCAGGTTCGCGAAGTCGTCGTTCCTGACAGCATCACGGTTCAGGACCTTGCCAACCGCATGGCCGAAAAGGGCGCGGATCTGGTGAAGGCGCTGTTCAAGATGGGTATGCCGGTCACCGTCAACCAGACGATCGATCAGGATACCGCAGAACTGCTCGTCACCGAGTTCGGGCACGAGATCAAGCGCGTCAGCGAAGCCGACATCGACATTCGCCATGACGAAGATGTCGATGCGCCGGAGGCACTGAAGCCGCGCGCGCCGGTTGTCACGATCATGGGCCATGTCGATCACGGCAAGACCAGCCTTCTCGACGCCCTCCGCGGCGCGAATGTGCAGGCGGGCGAGGCCGGTGGCATCACGCAGCATATCGGCGCCTATCAGGTGAAGACGCCCGACGGGTCGCTGGTCACGTTCCTCGACACGCCGGGTCACGAAGCCTTTACCGAAATGCGTCAGCGCGGCGCCAACGTCACCGACATCGTTATTCTGGTGGTGGCGGCCGACGATGGGCTGAAGCCGCAATCGATCGAGGCGATCAACCACGCGAAGGCGGCCGGCGTGCCGATCATCGTCGCGATCAACAAGGTCGACAAGGAAGGCGCGAACCCGCAGCGCGTCCGCGAACGCCTGCTCGAGCATGAGCTGGTGGTCGAGGAAATGGGCGGCGACGTTCAGAATGTCGAAGTGTCGGCGCTCAAGAAGACCGGTCTCGACAAGCTGCTGGACGCGATCGCGGTCCAGGCCGAGATCATGGAGCTCAAGGCCAATCCCGACCGCGCCGCCGAAGGCACGGTGGTCGAAGCGAAGCTCGACAAGGGGCGCGGTCCGGTCGCGACGATCCTCGTCCGTCGCGGTACGCTCAAGGTTGGAGACATCTTTGTTTGCGGTGCCGAAAGCGGCCGTGTTCGCGCGCTGGTCGACGATCAGGGCCGGCAGGTCAAGCAGGCGGGGCCATCGATGCCGGTCGAGGTCCTGGGCCTTGGCGGCGTCCCGATGGCCGGCGACACGCTGACCGTCGTGGAGAATGAAGCGCGTGCGCGCGAAGTGGCGGCCTATCGTCAGGAGCAGGCGCTTCGCAAGCGGACGGCGCAGGCACCGGTCAGCCTCGAAGGCATGTTCTCGGCCCTTGCCGACAAGGCGAAGGTCATCGAATATCCCGTGGTCATCAAGGGCGATGTGCAGGGTTCGGTCGAAGCGATCGTCAATGCGCTCAACCGTCTGTCGACCGACGAGATCCGCGTTCGCGTGCTTCAGTCGGGCGCCGGCGCGATCACCGAGAGCGATGTGACGCTGGCGGCCGCTTCGGGCGCGCCGATCATCGGCTTCAACGTCCGCCCGAATGCCAAGGCCCGCGAGATCGCGAACCGCGAAAAAGTGCGCTTCATGTACTATGATGTCATCTATCACCTGACCGAAGAAGTCGCGAAGGAGATGGCGGGCGAACTGGGGCCGGAGCGTATCGAAAACGTCGTCGGCCGCGCCGAGGTCAAGGAAGTGTTCCCGGCCGGCAAGCGCGACAAGGCGGCGGGTCTGCTGGTGCTCGAAGGCGTCATCCGCAAGGGGCTCCATGCGCGCCTTACGCGCGAGGACGTCATCGTCTCGGCGACGACCATCGCCTCGCTCCGCCGCTTCAAGGACGACGTCGCCGAAGTGCGCGCGGGCCTGGAATGCGGTGTCGTGCTGGCGGACACCAACGACATCAAGCCGGGCGACCACCTTGAGGTCTTCGAGGTCGAACTACGCGAACGCACGCTGTAACGGGAGGGCAGGAATATGGCTGAGAGTTTTTTCAGCCGGTTTCCGGCCCCGCCCTGTGCCCAGCTGCTGGGGTGGGAATTGATCGCCGAATATCCTGACGAGGGCCGGATCGAGATTGCCTTTCATCCGACCGCACAGATGCTCAATCCGCGGGGAACCGTGCAGGGCGGGTTTGTCGCTGCGATGCTCGACGACACGATGGGACCCGCGCTGGTCAGCATGACCGGCGGCGCGGAGGTTCCGGCGTCGATCGACATCAACGTCAGCTTCCTGAAACCCGTCATGCCCGGGCGGGTCATCGGCAAGGGGCGCGTCGTTGGGCGCGGCCGGTCGGTCGCCTTTCTCGAAGCCGAATTGTTCGACGAAAGCGGCGAGCTTCTGGCGCGTGCCACGTCGAGCGCGCGGATCATGGAATTGAATCGAAATGCGTCATAACGAAAAATCCGAAGGCCCTTCGGTCCGCGTCCTGCGCGTGGGCGAACAGGTGCGCCATGTGCTGAGCGAAATCCTGCAGCGCGGCGACGTTCACGACGATGTGCTTGCCAAGCACCCGGTGAGCATCACCGAAGTGCGCATGTCGCCCGACCTGCGCCATGCGACGGTCTTCGTGAAACCCTTGCTCGGTCGCGACGAGGAGGCGGTGATCAAGGCGCTGCGCACCAACACCGCCTATCTCCAGCGCGAGGTCGCGCACCGCGTTCGCATGAAATATGCGGCGAAACTCAAATTCCTGCCCGACGAAAGCTTCGACGAGGCGAGCCACATTGAAAAGCTGCTGCGCGACCCCAAGGTGGCGCGGGATTTGGAGGGTGGCGCGGGCGAATAGCGTCGTTCATTTCCTACGTCATTGCGAGCGAAGCGAAGCAACCGCCAGCTATGGTCCCGCATTTCCGACAGCTGGGAATTGCTTCGTCGCTAGGTTCCTCGCAATGACGACGCTGATAGGACTATTTCCCTTTGATCCCCGCCGCTTCCTCCAGCTCGACCAGCGCGTCCTCCAGATAATCGATTAGCCGCTGGACATGCGGGACGCTGCGGCGGCAGGCGGTGATGCCAAAATCGATATTCTTGTTGTTCGACACCTGTGTGATGTTCATCGCCATGCCGTCGACGGGAATGCTTGCCGGATACATGCCGTCGAGGCGGGCGCCGTTCCAGTAAAGCTGCTCGCGCGGGCCGGGTACGTTCGAGATGGTGACGCTGTACGCCGGGAATCGGTCGGCGGTCCGTGTCAGCGCGGTCAGCATCTGCGGCATTTGCGTGATGGCTGTATAGATCTGGATCTGCTGCGCGGTCATTTCGCGCAGTTGCGCCTTGGCTGCATTCATCGACGCCTGGATCGTCCGCATGCGCTCGGCCGGATCGTCGATATGCGTCGCGAGATTGGCGGTCACCGCCGCAACCGAATTGCCCGAATCGATATCGTCCTTGGCGCGGATCGACACCGGCGCCATCGCTTTCAGCGGTTTGTCGGGCAGTTCGTTCAGCGACTGCAGATATTTGCGCATCGCGCCCGAACACATGGCCAGCACCGCATCGTTGATCGTGCCGTCATATGCCTTGCCCATCGCGCGCACGCGCTCGAGCGACCAGCTTTGCGCGACGAAGCGCCGCGCGCCGGTGATGTTGCGGTTGAAGCTGGTGCGCGGCAGCCCAGCCCAGGGCGTCGTGAGGTCGCCGCCGCCGAGACCGAACATCGCGGCGGCATATTGGTTGAGCGCCTTGGTCACTCCGACGCTGTTGCCCCATTGCTCCTTCAAAAAGGCGCCGATCGCCTTGATGTCGGTGATGCTGGGGGTCGGCGCCTTCCTGGCGGTCGGGAACTTGCGCTTGTAGGCCTCATAGACCTCGACCGACATCGGCGACGCGGTGGGCTTGTAATTCTTGTCGTTGCTCAGCATCGCATTGGTGAAATGCATCGAACTGGCGCCGTCCATGAAGGCGTGATGGATCTTGAAATAGGTCGCGATCTGGCGGTTGGGCAGTCCCGAGATCAGCGTGATTTCCCACATGGGTCGGGTGCGGTCGAGCAGGGTGCCGTGAAGGCGCGAGGCGAGTTCGAACATCTCGCGATAGCGCCCCGGCTTGGGAAGCGCCGCGGCCCGGACATGATAGTGCATGTCGATGTCCTTGTCGGGGACAAGGCGGATCGGTCCATATTGGCCGAACGGGGTCAGCTTCAGCACTTCGCTGAACGGTCGCCGCAGCCCCTCCTGCTGACGCAGGAGCGCGAGCATTTCGTTGAGCCATTCGGTCTCGTCGACCTTGTCGGGCAAGGTATAGAGATTGACGCCCCCGACATGCATCGGCGTTTCGCGCGTCTCTGCGACCAGGAACATCGCGTCGGTCACCGGCATCAGCCGCATGGTCGCTCTCCCCACTGTTATGCTGCGACTTTATGCTGCGCAGCATGGCAGCGGCTCCGAATGAGTCAAGCGGCGGCGGTTTCCGGAATGGCACAGAAGGCAAGGGTGATGGTGACCGGACCCCGATGGTCGAGATGGTGCGGGACGGTCGGTGGGATCAGCAGGACGTCGCCGGCCGACAGAAGGCGTCCGCCGCCCTGCGCATCGTCCCATTGGAAACCGATCGACCCGGCCTCGATCGAAAGCATGCCCCACACTCCATCCTTGAGCGCGTGCCGACCCCACAGCCCCTTGGGAATGGCGTCGGCATCGAACGGGCCGAGGTGGCGATAGGGCTGCGCCTCGGCGGGAAGGGCGGGCTCGCGGTCAGCGATCGGCGCCGTTGCCATCGTCAGAAGCCCGCAGTCGCGCGAATGACGAAAAATGTCACGCCGAGGAACGCGAATCCGGCCGGCACGGTGAGGATTTGCGCGGCCACCGTGTGACGGTCCATCGGTCCCGTCCACGTCTGGAGGACGCCGTCGCTGCGATCGAGCGGCGAGGCATGTTCGGTGCCCTTCTGGGCATTGAGGATGCCAGCCATGCCGAAGAACATCAGCATGTAGAGCAGCGAGACGACAAGCATGAACACCGTCGCGGCGTCGCGCCCGGTCGCGGCGGCGATCCCCATGAAGAAGATGGCGTAGAACGCGAACATGCCGTGCCAGATTCCGCGCGGTAGCTGGAAACCCGCCTGCATCCCGTTCACTTCATGCGGGTCGTTGGACAGATGGACGGCGGCCTTGTCATGGTCCGATGTGAGATAGTCAAACATGGGGGAGCTCCACTTTCTTCGACAAATCCTGGTTCCGGTCGCGATGGACCCATATTCCGGTGAGCAGGCTTTCGGCGATCATCCGCGCGCGCGAGCCGACCTGTGCGGTCGCCTCCGGCGTCGGCGCGACGTCGCGCAGCGTTTCGTAGAAAAGGCCCAGCCAGCGCTGGAAATGCTCCTGGCCGATCGTCGGGATCGCCAGATGCTTCATCATCGGATTGCCCGTGAAGTTTCCGGCGCCGAGCAGGATCGACTGCCAGAAGCGGTTCATCTGTTGGAGATGCGCCGGCCAGTCCCGAACGCGTTCGTTGAAGATCGGGCCGAGTTCGGCGTCGGCGCGGATGGTGGTGTAGAAGCGATCGACCAGCACCGCGATGAAGTCTTCGTCGATTCCCATGGCAAGCGCTTCGGCGCGGCGCTCCTCGCGGGCGGCGATCGCATGGGGGTGGGCGGGGACGGTCCGTTTCATGGTCTCGACTCAATAATTGGTATTTGAAATACCTTTTATTCGGGATTGAGACCAAAAGCAATATCTGATATGCATATTTTATGCGATTGAGCCTGCACAGCGATTATGCCCTGCGCATCCTGATGGCGCTCGGTGCCACCGGCGAAAAAATGTCGGTGGACGAGATCGCCGGCCGGTATGATATTTCGCGCAATCATCTCGCCAAGATCGCGCAGCGATTGCAGGGGCTTGGCTATGTCGCCACGCAGCGCGGTCGCGGCGGTGGGATGCGGCTTGCGAAAGAGGCTGGCGACATCAATGTCGGAGCCGTCGTTCGCCAGTTCGAGAATCTCGATGCAATCGTCGAATGCATGGACCCCGTAACTTCGACTTGTCCGGTACGCGGTGCGTGCGGATTGCAGGGCGTGCTGAGCGGCGCGCTGGGCGCTTTCGTCCGCTATCTCGACGATTATACGCTGGCCGACCTTCTGCCGCAGCCCGCGCGGTTCCGTGCGTTGCTCGGCACCGCCTGACACCCGATTCCCCATTGCGAAGCGCGACAAGGACGGTATCGCAGCGAAGATGGCCAAGCTCTATTTCTACTATGCCAGCATGAACGCCGGCAAATCGACGACGCTGCTCCAGGCGGATTTCAACTATCGCGAACGCGGGATGGAGACGATGCTGTGGACCGCGGCGCTCGACGACAGGTACGGCGCGGGGCAGGTGACAAGCCGGATCGGGCTGATGGCCGAGGCGCACAAGTTCGATCCCGACAGCGATCTGTGGGCCGCGATCGGCGCGGAGAATGCCGAGCGACCCTTGTCCTGCGTACTTGTCGACGAGGCGCAGTTCCTGTCGAAGGCGCAGGTGTTCCAACTGGCGCGGCTGGCTGACGAGGCTGGCATTCCGGTCCTCTGCTATGGCCTGCGTACCGATTTTTCGGCCGAACTGTTTCCGGGTTCGGCGGCGCTGCTCGGGATCGCGGACGCACTCGTCGAGTTGAAGGCGGTGTGCGAATGCGGGCGCAAGGCGACAATGAACCTGCGTGTCGACGAGCGCGGCCGCGCAGTCGTCGCGGGCGCGCAGACCGAGATTGGCGGCAACGACCGTTATGTTGCGATGTGCCGCCGGCATTTCATGGAGAAGCGGCGTGAAGCCTCGGCGGCGCTGACCCATGCGTGATCGGCTGTACGTCGAGCTCGCCGATGGCGGTTTGCAACTCGTCAAGCTGGTCGAGGCGCATCGGGAAGCGCTGCGCGCGGCCTGCGCGGCCGACGCCGACATCTGGACCATCTATTCGTCGAGCTTTGATCCCTCGCATTTCGACGCGAGCTTCACGACGCTGATCGGCCATGAAAGCCGGATGCCCTATGCGATCGTCGACGGCGAGCGGCTGGTCGGCATGACCGCATGGCTGCGCCCCGACTGGACGGCGCAGACGATCGAGATCGGCAACAGCTATATTCACCCCGACGCGCGGGGCACGGGCTTCAACGGGCGGGTGAAGCGATTGATGATCGACCATGCCTTTGCGGTCGGCATCCGCCGCATCGAGTTCCGTATCGATGAGCGGAACCTGCGGTCGCAGGGCGCCGTCGCAAAGCTTGGCTGCACCAAGGAGGGTGTGCTCCGTTCGGAACGGATCACCTGGACGGGCTATCTGCGCGACACCGGCCTCTGGTCGCTGCTCGCGGGTGAGCAGAATGTGCCGTCCGGCTGACGGCGCGAGGGAAGTCAGTGGCGGTTCAGACTCGGTCTGCTATCGCACAAGTCGGGCAGGGCCGATTGGTCTGAAAGACTCGACATGAAACAGAAACTCGCACTCTCCCTGGCCGCCATGCTGCTATCCCTTTCGGCAGCGGCGGCCAACGAGCCCCGGCCACCATCCTTGGGCGTCGAAGCAAGCATCAGCTTCCCCAATGATACGACGATCAAGACATGGCAGGCCGACGGCGAAGACGGCATCTGGATCCAGAGCCGGCAAGGCGGCTGGTACTATGGGAAATTTGCGACGATCTGCCGCGATCTCAATTTTGCGCAAGGGATCGGCATCGACAATCGCGGATCGTCGCAGCTTGACCGATTCTCGACCATTCTTGTCCGGCGCCAACGGTGTCCGCTCACATCTTTCGTGACGTCGCTGCCGCCGCCGACCAAGGCGGAGCTGAAAGCCGCGAGAGAAGCCGAAAAGGCCGCTAAGTCGAATTGACAAGTGCTCCGCGCGCCAGCAGGGCGCGCGGATGAACGGCTGGATCATCCTCGACAAGCCCGTGGGGCTCGGCTCGACGCAGGCGGTGGGCGCGGTGAAGCGCGTCTGCCGCGAGGCGGGGCTCGGCAAGGTCAAGGTCGGTCATGGCGGAACGCTCGATCCGTTGGCGTCGGGGGTGCTGCCGATCGCGCTCGGCGAAGCGACAAAGCTGTGCGGGCGGATGCTCGACGCGAGCAAGATCTATGATTTCACCGTCGCCTTCGGGACCGAGACCGCCGGCCTTGATGCGGAAGGCGAGGTTGTCGCGACGAGCGACGTGCGGCCGACCCTCGCTGAAGTCGAGGCGGTGCTGCCGCGGTTTACCGGGTCGATCGAGCAGGTTCCGCCAGCCTATTCGGCGATCAAGATCGATGGCCAGCGGGCCTATGATCGTGCGCGCAAGGGCGAAGAGATCGAGATGAAGGCGCGGGGGGTGACGATCTTCTCTCTTCAAATCCTCCCCGCTTGCGGTGAGGTGGCAGCCCGTAGGGCTGACGGAGGGGGCTCGCGTCCTCACGCGATACCGGATCAGGACGCGCGCGTCCTCCAC
Source organism: Sphingopyxis sp. (assembly GCF_016793825.1). GTDB lineage: Bacteria > Pseudomonadota > Alphaproteobacteria > Sphingomonadales > Sphingomonadaceae > Sphingopyxis. Next base: position 185,693 of record NZ_JAEULM010000019.1, on the reverse strand, counting down.
TATCCTTCGGATGGTCCCCCTCCCCGTGCCGGGGAGGAACTGGAAGAAATCACCCTTACCGCGCACGTCTCGAAGGGAACCTATATCCGCAGCCTCGCGCGCGATATCGCGCATGCCGTGGGCAGCGTCGGGCATGTCACCATGCTTCGTCGTACCAGGGCGGGGCCGTTCGACCTGTCACAGGCGATTTCGCTGGACAAATTGAACGCTTTCGGCCAAGGGGCCGCCCAATCAGAGATATTTCTGCCGCTCGAGGCAGGGCTGGTCGACATCCCGGCTCTGAACCTTTCCCCGGAAGCGGCAGGGGCGATCCGACAGGGTCGTGTCTGGACCGGGGAAAGCACGCACGACGGGCTCTATTGGGGACGGGACAGCGACATGCGACCCGTTGCGTTGATAGAGGTTTTGGCGGGAACGCTGAAGGTCGTGCGGGGCTTCAATCTGTAATGCGATGTTCGAAGGAAAAAGAATATGTCGATTACCGCCGAGCGCAAAGCCGAAGTCATTGCCGACAACGCCCGTGAAAAGGGTGATACCGGTTCGCCGGAAGTCCAGGTCGCGATCCTGACCGACCGTATCAACACCCTGACCGGTCACTTCAAGTCGCACCACAAGGACAACCACAGCCGCCGTGGCCTTCTGATGATGGTCAACAAGCGTCGCAGCCTCCTCGACTATCTTCGCAAGAAGGACGAGGGCCGCTATCAGGCACTCATCGCGAAGCTGGGTCTTCGTAAATAAGACTGCGAGGGCGGCTCCGGGTTCGGGGCCGCTTTCATTTTGGTTCGCGTCGAATTCGCGAACCGCATCGGCCGCTCCCGCATCCGGCGGAGCCGCCATTGGGGCAGACAGACGCCCCGTACCGCCCCGGGCCGGATTGCCCGGAATCAGAGGCCCCGCCCGGCATAGGGCTCGGCGGGCGAAGGAAATCCCATGTTTGACGTGAAAAAAGTATCGATCGAGTGGGGCGGTGAAACGCTGACCCTCGAAACGGGCAAGGTTGCCCGCCAGGCCGACGGCGCCGTGATGGCGACGCTGGGCGAAACGGTCGTCCTGTGTGCCGTGACCGCCGCCAAGTCGGTGAAGGACGGGCAGGACTTCTTCCCGCTCACCGTCCATTATCAGGAAAAATACTCGGCCGCCGGCCGCATCCCGGGCGGCTTCTTCAAGCGCGAACGCGGCGCGACCGAAAAGGAAACTCTGGTCAGCCGCCTGATCGACCGCCCGATCCGCCCGTTGTTCCCCGAAGGTTTCTATAACGAAATCAATGCTATCGCTCAGGTCTTGAGCTACGATGGCCACAACGAGCCCGACATCCTCGCGATGGTCGCCGCGTCGGCCGCGCTCACCATTTCGGGCGTGCCCTTCATGGGCCCGATCGGCGCCGCGCGCGTCGGTTACCTGAACGGCGAATATATCCTCAACCCGACCGACGAGCAGGTTGCGGAAGGCGACCTCGACCTCGTTGTTGCCGCCACCTACGACGCGGTGATGATGGTCGAATCCGAAGCGAACGAGCTGTCGGAAGAAGTCATGCTGGGCGCCGTCCTGTTCGCGCACGATGCGTGCAAGGAAGTCGTGAAGGCGATCGTGAAGCTTGCCGAGCAGGCTGCCAAGGATCCGTGGGAAGTCGCCGCCGGCGACGACAATGCCGCGATCAAGGACAAGCTGAAGAAGCTGATCGGCAAGGACATCACCGCCGCCTACAAGCTGACCGACAAGTCGGCCCGCTCGAACGCGCTGAACGAAGCGCGCGCGAAGGCGAAGGAAAGCTTCGCTGCCGACGGCCTGTCGCCGCAGGAAGTCATGGCCGGCATCAAGCTCGTCAAGAAGCTGGAAGCCGAGATCGTTCGCGGCGCCATCCTGAAGGACGGCAAGCGTATCGACGGCCGCACGACGACGCAGATTCGTCCGATCGTCGCCGAAACGCACTTCCTGCCCCGCGCGCATGGCTCGGCACTGTTCACCCGCGGCGAGACGCAGACGATCGCCACCGCGACGCTCGGCACCAAGGAAAGCGAACAGATGGTCGATGGGCTGAATGGCCTGTCGTACCAGAACTTCATGCTCCACTATAACTTCCCGCCCTATTCGGTCGGCGAAGTCGGCCGCTTCGGCGCGCCGGGCCGCCGCGAAGTCGGTCATGGCAAGCTGGCATGGCGCGCGCTGCACCCCGTGCTGCCGACGAAGGACGAGTTCCCCTACACGATCCGCCTCACCAGCGACATCACCGAGTCGAACGGCTCGTCGTCGATGGCGTCGGTCTGCGGCGGCAGCCTTGCGATGATGGACGCCGGCGTGCCGATCAAGCGCCCGGTATCGGGCATCGCGATGGGCCTGATCCTCGAAGGCAAGGACTATGCGATCCTGTCGGACATCCTGGGCGACGAGGATCACCTCGGCGACATGGATTTCAAGGTCGCGGGCACGTCCGAAGGCATCACCACGATGCAGATGGACATCAAGATCGCGGGCATCACGCGCGAGATCTTCGAAGCGGCGTTGACCCAGGCCAAGGAAGGCCGCGCGCACATCCTCGGTGAAATGAACAAGGCGCTCGGCGAAACCCGCAGCGAATTGTCGGATTATGCCCCGCGTATCGAAACGATGCAGATCGACAAGTCGAAGATCCGCGACATCATCGGCACCGGCGGCAAGGTGATCCGCGAAATCGTCGCGACCACCGGCGCCAAGGTCGATATCGACGACGAAGGTCTGATCAAGATCTCGTCGAGCGACCTCAACCAGATCGAAGCGGCCCGCAAGTGGATCGCCGGCATCGTCGAGGAAGCCGAAGTCGGCAAGATCTATGACGGCAAGGTCGTCAATCTCGTCGATTTCGGGGCGTTCGTGAATTTCATGGGCGGCAAGGACGGTCTCGTCCACGTCAGCGAAATCAAGAACGAGCGCGTCGAAAAGGTCGCCGACGTCCTGAGCGAAGGCCAGGAAGTCAAGGTCAAGGTCCTCGAGATCGATCCGCGCGGCAAGGTTCGCCTGTCGATGCGTGTCGTCGATCAGGAAACCGGCGAAGAACTGGAAGATACCCGCCCGGCCCGCGAACCCCGCGAACCGCGCGGCGATCGTGGCCCCAGAGGCGATCGTGGCCGTGACGGCGGCGACCGCGGACGGGGCGGACGCGATCGTGGTCCGCGTCGTGACGGCGGGGATCGCGGCGACCGCGGCCCGCGCCGCGAACGCAGCGAAGGTCCCGAAGATCAGGGCCATGTGCCCGACTTCCTGAAGGACTAAGTCTTTCCGGTAACGGAACAGAGAGGGGCTGCCGCAAGGCGGCCCCTTTTTCCTTGTGCGCGAGGATAAGCGGATGACGGCCGATTTGGGGGCGATTGTCGCGACGGCTTGGCGCGCCCGACGCCAGCGTATAGCCTGAATCCTTTCTTTCCCCGGTGCAGAGCGAGTCCATGATTTTACAGACCCTGACCCTGACGCTTGCCGTGGCGGCTGTTGCGCCGGCGACAAACCCGATACCGGCCCCGCCACCGAGGCCCAAAATGATGGCACCGCCACCCCCGCCGCCACCTTTGCCCGTTCCGCCAAGGGCGGACGCGCCCGACACGCGACCTTATGTCGCGCTTGTCACCGACGCCGGCACGATCACGGTCCGGCTGGAGGACAAGCGTGCGCCGGTTACCGCCGCCAATTTCCTGCATTATGTCGATACAAAGCGCATGGACGGGTTCAAATTCTATCGCTCGACGAAAAGCTGGGGCGGCGCGAGCGCGCTGGTTCAGGGGGGCAATCGCGGCGACGCGCGCCGGAATTATCCACCGATCGCGCACGAACCGACGAACGTCACCGGGCTGACCGCCTGCAAGGGCGCCGTTCTGATGGCGCGTCTGGCCCCGGGCGATGCGACGAGCGACTTCTTCTTGTTGTTGTCCGACATCCCCGGCTTCAACGCCGATCCGAAGCGTGAGGGCGACAATGCGGGCTTTGCCGTTTTTGGCGAATTGGTCGGCGGCACCGACGTCGTCCAGAAAATCTATGACGCGCCGGTTTCGCCGACCGCGGGCCAGGGCGTCATGGTCGGTCAGATGCTTGAACCGCAGTTCACGATCCTGTCGGCGCGCCGCGTTCCGGCTCCCGTCGATGTCCCGAAAGGCTGTGTGGTCAAGGCGCCGTAAAGACGCGCCGAAGCCCTTATCATTTATTTTGCGTTCATGCGCGCTGTGGCTATACCGCGCGCATGACTCAGCGCCCCTCCCTTCGCGCCTCGATGCGCTTGCTCGCCGCCGCTCTTGTGATTTCGCCGATGCTGGCGGCTTGCGCCGGCGGTTCGGGCGTCAAGAAGGATACCCGTTACGTCGCTCGCGACGTCAATACGCTGTATCGCGCGGCGCAGGATCGCCTCGACCGCAAGCAGTACAAGATCGCGGCGGCGCTGTTCGACGAAGTCGAACGCCAACATCCCTATTCACCATGGGCACGCCGCGCCCAGCTGATGAGTTCGTTCAGCTATTATATGGACCGCGAATATACGCCGGCGATCGAAGCCGCGCAGCGCTTTCTCGCGATCCATCCGGGCAACAAGGATGCGCCCTATGCCTATTATCTGATTGCGCTCAGCTATTATGAGCAGATCAGTGACGTGACCCGGGACCAGAAGATCACCGAACAGGCGCAGAATGCGCTTGGCGAAGTGATCCGCCGGTATCCCGACACGCGCTATGCGGCCGACGCGCGGCTCAAGGTGGATCTGGTGCAGGACCATCTCGCGGGCAAGGAGATGGAAATCGGTCGGTTTTACCAGCGCAGCTCGAACTGGCTGGCGGCTTCGATCCGTTTTCGCGAAGTCACCGAGAAGTTTCAGACGACGAGCCATACGCCCGAGGCGCTCTATCGCCTGACCGAATGCTATCTGGCGCTCGGCATCCCGGAAGAAGCGAAGAAGTCGGCGGCCGTCCTTGGTGCCAACTATCCGGGCAGCAAATGGTACAGCCGCGCGTATGACCTGATGCGGAAACACGCGCCGAGCGCCTGAGCGTCCGCACCCTGTTCGCAGGAATAGATTCGCATTTTGTTCTGCGGTAAGGACGCTCGGTGCTGACCGCCTTGTCCATTGCCAATATCGTTCTGATCGAACGGCTCGACCTCGATTTCGACGCGGGGCTTGGTGTGCTGACGGGTGAGACGGGCGCCGGCAAGTCGATCCTGCTCGACGCGCTGGGGCTCGCGCTGGGCATGCGTGCCGACAGCGGGCTGGTCCGGCAGGGCGCCGACCAGGCGCAGGTGACGGCAAGTTTCACGCCGCCCGCATCCGGTACGCCGCTTGCTGCGCTGCTTACGGAAAACGAGATTGGCCTGGAACCGGGTGAGCCGTTGCTGATCCGTCGCAGCATGAAGGCCGATGGCGGGAGCCGCGCCTTCCTGAACGACCAACCCTGCTCGGCTGCGCTGCTCCGTGAGGTTGGGACCCATCTTGTCGAAATCCATGGCCAGCATGACGATCGCGGGCTGCTCGCGCCGGCCGGACATCGCGCGCTGCTCGACGCCTATGCCCGCGCCGACACGGACGTCGTAGCGGCGACGCATCGGGCCTGGCGCGCAGCGGACGAGAAGCTGGCGGCCGCGAAGGCCGCGATCGCCGAAGCTGAGCGCGACCGCGAATGGCTGGAGCATTGCGTTGCCGAGCTTCGGGCCCTGGATCCGGCGCCGGGCGAGGAAGCCGAACTCGCCGCGGCGCGGGCGGCGATGCGGAAGGGTGAGAAGATCGCGGGCGATCTCGGCACGATCATGGAAGCCTTTGATGGCAGCGCGGGCGGCCCGGCGCTGTTGCGTGGTGCGGCGCGGCGGCTCGATCAACTGGCCGGCGACCATCCCCTGCTCGCCGAGGCGTTGGCAAGCCTCGATCGGGCGATCATCGAAGCCGACGAAGCCGAGATGCGGCTCCACGAAGCCGCGCGGGCCATGGAATATGACCCCGGGCGACTGGAGGCGGCGGAGACACGGCTGTTCGAGCTGCGGGCTATGGCACGCAAGCATGGCGTCCAGCCCGATGATCTTGCGGAACTGGCGGCGGATCTCGCATCGCGGCTCGATGCGATCGAGGGCGGTAGCGCGGGCATCGTCAAGCTGGAGGCTGCCGTCGCGGAAACCGCCGCCGCTTATACTCACGCCGCGACGGCGCTCTCGGGGCTTCGTGCGAAGGCGGCGGTGCGGCTCGATGCGGCGGTCGCGGGCGAACTTGTGCCGCTCAAGCTTGACGCCGCCCGGTTCCAGACGCTCGTCGAGCGCCTGCCGGCCGACCGCTGGGGTGAAAGCGGGATCGACCGTGTCGAATTCCTGATCTCGACCAATCCCGGCGCGCCGTTCGCTCCGCTCGCGAAGATAGCGAGCGGCGGCGAATTGTCGCGCTTCATCCTCGCGCTGAAGGTTGCGCTCGCCGAAGAGGGCGGCGCCGACACGATCATCTTCGACGAGATCGATCGCGGCGTCGGCGGCGCGGTGGCGAGCGCGATCGGCGAGCGGCTGGCGAGGCTTGCCGGAGCCGGCAAGCAATTGCTGGCGGTCACTCACAGCCCGCAGGTCGCCGCCAAGGGCGGGTCGCATTTCGTCATCGCCAAATCGAGCGAGGGAACGGTAACGCGCACCGGCGTCCGGGCGCTCGACAGCCGAGGTCGCAGGGAAGAAATCGCGCGCATGCTCTCGGGGAGCGAGGTCACCGAAGAAGCCCGCGCGCAGGCGGAAAGACTGCTGGAGAGCGTATGAGCAACGGCAATTATTGGGACGATGGTTACCTCGCATTGCCCGGCTTTTTGCCGACCGACGTCACACACGCATTTCTTGGGACGCTGAAATCCGATCTCGCGCGTGCCGGCGTATCGTTCGACCGGCTGAAACGCGGATCGAACCTGTTGAAGACCGAGGCGGTCGAGGTTTACGGTATGCAATATATGCCGATGATCACCTTCCTGTGGGGAATGACGTCGGCCGTGAAAAATCTCGTCGGGCGCGAACTGCGTCCGACCTATTGCTATTTTCGCATGTATCGCGCGGGTGATATCTGCCGCATCCATTCTGACCGTTATGCCTGCGAACACAGCCTGTCGTTGCTGCTCGCCGCGAGCGACGGCAAGGCATGGCCGCTCGAAGTGGGATCGCAGCATATTGAAACGCCCCGCGAACGCGCTGACGAGGATTTCGGCAACGAGGCATATGGCTCGGTACCGATGTTGCCGGGCGATGCAGTTCTCTATCAGGGTGTTCACCGCGCGCACGGGCGCTTGATGCCCAATCCCAACCGCTGGTCGGCGCATCTTTTCCTGCACTGGGTCGATATCGATGGTCGCTATGCCGATCAGGCTTTCGAAGGCATGAAAATTCCACCGACCGAAGCACTGGCGATGGAACGAGGGTGACGATGATGCGTGCCCATCCGCTCGACCGACCGATCTGGAGTATGCTGACTGGACGGCAGAGGCATCTGGCCGAAGGCGACGCGCACGCCGTGCGGATCGACCGGCGTTACGGACCTTTCGGTGCGGCGGCGGACAGCGGCTCGGCCGCGCAGGCCGAGCTTGCGGCGCTGATTCCCCCGAATGGCGAGTTGTGGTTGGTGGAAGGTGAATGCTGGCCGTTGCCGCCGGGGACGCGCGAGGTAAAGCGCGCGGTGCTCGCGCAGATGGTGGCTGAGGGTGCTCCGCCGCCTGCTCGCGTCAGCGAACCGGCGATGGTCGCGCTTGGTGACGCCGATGCTCCCGAAATGGCGGCACTGGCGGCGCATGCGCAGCCGGGGCCGTGGGCAGCGACAACGCATCGCTATGGCCCCTTCTTTGGAATCCGTGAAGACGGCCGCTTGTTGGCCATGGCCGGACAACGCATGTTGATGCCGGGCATGGCCGAAGTCAGCGGTGTCGCGACCTGGGAGGATTGTCGCGGTCGCGGCTATGCGCGGGCCCTGATCGGGCATGTCATGCGTTCGATGGCGGCCCGTGGCGAGCAGCCGTTCCTGCACAGCTATGCCGATAATGCCGGCGCGATCGCGCTCTATGAATCGCTCGGCTTTCGAATCCGGCGCCAGGTTCATGTGCTGGTAATCGCGAAATGATGAATCGGCGGGAGCACCTCGCCGCGATGTTGGCCGTGGCGGCTGCGCTGCTGCCGGCCGCGAAGCTGAAGGCGCTGGAGGCGCGAATGGAAGAATTGGTCCCCGAGTACGGTCTTATAGGTCAGATGTTGGCGCAGCCGGGCCAGCGCGATGCACTGATCGAGATTTTGACCGAAGGCACGGGATCGATGCCCGGCAATTTCGCCTATCTGATCGGCGAGGACAGCGCCAACGCCGACGCCATCTGGATCGTCGAGTTGTGGGAAAACCGGGAAGCTCATGCGGCGTCGCTCCAGCTTCCTGTGGTGCAGGAGGCGATCCGCAAGGGGCGTCCGCTGATCGCCGGATTTGGCACTCGCGCCGAGTTCAAGCCGGTGGCAAAAGCCGGAACATGACCGAGATTGAATCGCTGACCCAAGCCGAGGCGGCCAATGAGTTGATGCGGCTGGCGAAGCAGATCGCATACCATGGCAAGCGCTATCATGCCGAAGACTCGCCCGAGATTTCGGACGCCGAATATGATGCACTGGTTCGCCGCAACGATGCGATCGAGGCGGCCTTTCCCGATCTGATCCGCAGTGACAGCCCGAATCAATCCGTCGGTGCCACCATCGAGGCGTCGCCGCTCGCCAAGGTCACTCACGCGCAGCGGATGATGAGCCTCGACAACGCCTTTTCGGGCGAGGATGTCGAAGAGTTCGCAGCGCGCGTGCGGCGCTTTCTGAACCTTGCGGACGATGCCGCGATCGCGATGACCGCCGAGGACAAGATCGATGGCCTTTCCTGTTCGCTCCGCTACGAAAACGGCTTGCTCGTCCAGGCCGCGACGCGAGGCGACGGCCGTGTCGGCGAAGATGTGACCGCCAACGTCCATCACATTGCCGATATCCCGCAACAACTTGCGGGCGAGGCGCCGGCCGTCTTCGAGATTCGCGGCGAAGTCTATATGGCAAAGGCCGATTTTACCGCGCTCAATGAGCGGTTGATGAGCGAGGCTGACGACCCTGCGAAGGCGCGCCAGTTCGCTAACCCGCGCAATGCCGCGGCAGGGTCGCTGCGGCAGAAGGACGCAAATGTCACCGCGTCGCGTCCGCTCCGCTTTCTCGCGCATGGCTGGGGCGATGTCAGCGGGCTTCCCGCCGACACGCAGTTCGGCGTGATGAAAGCGATTGCGGGCTGGGGCGTTCCGGTGTCGCCGCTGCTGGTACGCTGCGACAGTGTCACCGAAGTCCTTGCCCATTATGCGGAGATCGAACGTCGGCGCGCCGAAATGGCTTATGACATCGACGGCGTCGTCTACAAGGTCGACCGGCTCGACTGGCAACAGCGGCTCGGGTTCGTCGCCAAGGCGCCGCGCTGGGCCATCGCGCACAAATTTCCAGCCGAACGGGCGCAGACGACACTCGAAGCCATCGACATTCAGGTCGGCCGCACTGGCAAGCTGACGCCGGTCGGACGGCTGACTCCCGTGACGGTCGGCGGTGTCGTCGTATCGAACGTGACGCTTCACAATCGGGACGAGATCGGGCGGCTCGGCGTCCGCCCCGGCGACCGTGTCGTGATCCAGCGCGCGGGCGACGTGATCCCGCAGGTGGTCGAGAACCTGACCCGCGAGGAAGTTCGGCCCGCTTATGCTTTCCCCGATCATTGCCCCGTCTGCAACAGCGAGGCGGTCGCGGAGGAAGGCGAAGTCGATGTCCGCTGCACCGGCGGACTCATCTGCAACGCCCAGAAGTTCGAGCGCCTGCGGCACTTCGTCAGCCGCGGTGCGCTCGATATCGAGGGGTTGGGTGAGAAGAGCATCCAGGAGTTTCTCGATCTCGGCTGGCTCGACCGGGGCCCCGCGGATATCTTCCGGCTGAAAAATCATCGCCACGAACTGATCGGGCGCGAGGGGTGGAAGGAAAAGTCGGTCGACAATCTCCTTGCGGCGATCGAGGCGAAACGGTCGCCCGACGCGGCGCGGCTGCTCTTCGGGCTGGGTATCCGGCATGTCGGCGCGGTGACGGCGCGCGATTTGCTGAAAGGGCTTGGCGATCTTGCCCTGCTACCTGCGAAGGCGACGGGAATTCAGGCGTATCTCGACACTAATCCACAAGCGGAGGGCGAATCCGACGGAAAGTTTACCGCGCGGAAGATGGATGCGATCAAATCCATCCTCGAAGTACGCGCCGACGGGATCGGTCCCGCCGTCGCCGAGGCTCTCGGCGATTTTTTCCACGAACCGCACAATCGCGACCTCTGGGACGACCTGCTGTCCGAAGTGTCCCCGCCACCATATGTGCTGGAGACGCGCGATAGCGAGGTGTCGGGAATGACGGTCGTCTTTACCGGCAAGTTGGAGACGATGAGTCGCGATGAGGCGAAGGCTCAGGCCGAAGCGCTTGGCGCCAAGGCGGCAGGATCGGTGAGCGCAAAAACCGACCTGGTGGTCGCCGGACCGGGTGCGGGGTCGAAGCTCAAACAGGCGTCGGCGCTCGATATCCGCGTGATCGACGAGGCCGAATGGGCCGCGATCGTTGCCGCGGCGAGCTAGGACAAGCCGTGCGTATCGTCACAGGCGGCACGGACAAAATGCTGTGAGGGGGGCGAATGGCAAGAGGTGATTATCTCAAGACGCTGATGCACGATCTCGAATCGCACACCGAGGTGCGGCGGTTTGGGAGTGGGTGGCTGTCTGGCTTTTTCGGGCTGCTGTTCGCCATCGCTGGCTTTTTCATGGTGATCGCGCTGCGCTTTCCCGATTGGTTTGCGACGCCCGAACTGGAAATCCTGAAAGACTGGGGCGGCTTTCGGGGCGCGGTGCACGTCGTGCTGCTGATCAGCTACGGCCTGTCGCTGCTGAGCCTGTTGCTGCGGCCGCGAAAGGTACTGGGGCTGACCGCGCTGATGATCGGGCTGGCCGCGATCCTGGTGGGCGGATCGAACGTGCAACCGCAGGAAACGCGGGACTGGGGCATCTTCTTCGGGCTCGACTTCTTCGTCGTGAACCTGCTCGTCACGGGGTTCATGTTCGCCCCGCTTGAGCGGGCCTTTCCGCACCGGCGGACACAACGGCTGTTTCGGACCGAATGGCGCGAGGATCTATTCTACTATCTGGTCAGCACGATGTTCGTGCAGGTGCTGGGTTTCCTCGCGCTCGCACCGCAACAGTTCGTCAATGCGCACACCAATAGCTGGGATGCGTTCCGCGCCGGGGTCGCATCGCTGCCCTGGATCGTCCAGTTCCTGATCGTGCTCGTCGCGTCGGACCTCGTCCAATATTGGTTCCACCGGACCTTCCACCGCTATCCGTTCCTCTGGGGCTTTCATGCGGTGCATCACAGCGCGAAATCGATGGACTGGCTGGCGGGGTCGCGGATGCACTTCGTCGAGATCATCCTGCTGCGCGCCATCACGTCGCTGCCGCTTTTTACCTTGGGCTTCAGCCCATCGGTGATGCAGGCCTATATCGGCTTCGTCTATGTCTGGTCGTCGCTTCTCCACGCCAATGTCGGCGGCAATTTCAACCGACTGGGTCATTGGGTCGCGACGCCGCGGTTTCACCACTGGCATCACGGGCTGGAGCGCGAGGCGTTCGATGTCAATTTCTCCATCCATTTTCCGTGGATCGACAAGATCTTCGGCACGTTCCACCTGCCGAAAGACCGGTGGCCCCAGAATTACGGTATCCCCGAAGATGTCCCGAAGAAATATTGGGGCCAGTTCCTCTATCCCTGGACCCGCACGGGGAAGAAGACCGACGAAGCTCCAGCCGAATAGGACATTATGTCCGCTTGTCAGTCGTACGACCCTGCCATAAGGCGCGGCTCGTGGGCATTCTCGCCGCCTTTCGCCGTCCCGGTCTGTTGCTGCTGCTGCCGCTGATTCTCGCGCTCGCCGCGCGGGTACTGGTCGCGCCGGGCTGGATGATCGAAAGCGACGCGGCAGGAACGATCACGGTTCGCGTCTGTTCGGACCCGGCCAATCCGGGCGGCACCATGACGATCCCCATCGAAAGGTCGGGCGACAAGGCCGCCGACCACGAGGCGGGCGAAGGGCAGCAACATTGCCCGTGGGGCGCGCTTGCTGCGACACCCGTGGTCCCCGTCCTGCCCATGTTGCTCCAGAGGATCGTCGAGACGGAAGCTGCTCCGCTCGGCTTGTGGGTGCTCGGTTTCGCGCCGGGTATCGCGTCCCCACTTCCGCCCAGTACCGGCCCCCCTTCCTTCGCCTGATCCAGACCGACCGGTCGCCCGCACTTCGGTGCGGAGTGGCCCGTGACTGCATTCAGCAAAGGAAAGACCATGAAAACCCGTATTCACGGGGCAGCGCCCGTGCTGGCGCTCGCCGCCTGTTTCGCCGCCGCGCCCGTCCAAGCCGACGAGGCCGATTCCACGATCATCGTGACCGCCCAGACCGCAACCGCCGCCGCAGAAGACCGAGCGGCCGCTACGCCAGGGGGTGCCGACGTCGTGCCGTATGCAGACTATGCCGACAAATCGGTCGTCAGCCTGCGCGACACCCTGGCTTTTTCGCCCGGCGTCTACCTCCAGCCGCGCTATGGGCAGGAGGTTCGCATTTCGATCCGGGGTTCGGGGTTGTCGCGCGGTTTCCACATGCGCGGGTTGACGCTTCTCCAGGACGGCGTGCCGATCAACCTCGCCGACGACAATGGCGACTTCCAGGAACTCGAGCCGATCTTCTTTGATCATCTCGAGGTGTATCGGGGCGCCAATGCCTTGCGCTTCGGATCGGGAACGCTGGGGGGCGCGGTCAATGGCATCACGCCGACGGGGCGGACTGCGGGCGGAATCTATCTCCGCGGCGACGCAGGCAGCTTTGCCATGGTACGCGGCCTGGTGTCTGCCGGCGTCGCCAGCGACCGCGTCGATGCATGGGGTGCGATCAGCGTCGACCGATCGGACGGCGACCGCGATCATGCCAGGCGCCGCAGCGTACGCTTCCAGGGCAATGTCGGCTTGAAGCTGGGCGATATCGTGACGAGCCGCTTTTACGCGAGCATCAACAATATCAATCAGCAATTGCCCGGCGCACTGACCTATACCGAGGCTCTGACGACGCCGCGCAAGGCCGCGGCGGCGAGCCTCGCAGGCGATCAGGCACGCGACATCGATTCGCTGCGGCTCCAGAACCGGACACGTTTCGACTGGGGGGCGCTGACGCTGGACGTGGGCGGTTTTGTCAATGCCAAGACGCTGTACCACCCGATCTTTCAGGTCGTCGATCAGGAGAGTGTCGATCGGGGCGGGTTCTTCCGTTTCGATTATGACGGCGAGAAGGTCGCCGCGACCTTCGGCGGCGAACTGCGCATCGGCGACATCAATTCGAAGCGTTTCGTCAACGTGTCGGGCAAGCGCGGCAGCAAGACGTTCGACGCAAAGCAGGATGCGCGCACCGCGACGCTATACGGCGAGGTGCGGTTGAAACCTGCCGAGACGCTGACGCTCGTTGCGGGCGGAGTCTATGCCGATGGGATGCGGCGGCAGAACATCGCCTTCAACAGTGCGGCGCCGGCGCAGGCCGGCACGGTCGGTCGGGGGGATTTCGACGCCTTCTCGCCCAAGGTCGGGCTGTTGTTCGAACCGGTCGCCGACGTGCAGGTCTATGCCAACTACAGCCGCTCGGTGGAATTCCCCGGCTTCAACGAGCTGGCCCAGATCGCGACGTTCGTCCCGCTCGCCTCGCAGCGGGCGTGGACGGCGGAAATCGGCACGCGCGGCAGGACGGGGCAGATCGGCTGGGACATCAGCCTCTATCGCGCCGACATCAAGGGCGAGATGCTGCAATTCACTGTCGGACCTGACGTCCCCGCATCGACCTTCAACGCCGGACGGACGCGCCATGAGGGCATCGAAGCCGCCCTCGAATGGAGCCCGGCGGACTGGCTGCGGCTGCGGCAGGTCTATGCCTACAGCAACTTTCGCTTTCGCGGCGATGCCGAATTCGGGGACGGACGCCTGCCGGTGGTTCCGCGCCATGTCTATCGCGCCGAACTGCGGCTGGGGACCGACGCGCTCCATATCGCGCCGAGCCTCGAATGGGTACCGCAAGGTCCCTTCGCCGATTATCGCAACGAGCAACGCACACCGGGATATGCCCTGGTCGGCGTGACGGGCGGCGCCCGGATCGCCGAGGGGATCGACGCCTTCGTCGATGTCCGCAACATCACGGGCAAAAAGGCGATCGGCGACATCAGCGCGGCCATCACCGCTGCCGTGACGCCGACTTCGATCCCGGCGAACTATTACCCCGTCGAACGGCGCGCCATTTCGGCCGGCGTTCGGGCTCGCTTCTAGGGAGAGGGGGGATGACGGATACCGGTCCTGCTCCGCTCTATCGCACGCTGTGGCGCTGGCATTTCTATGCGGGGCTGTTCGTCATCCCCTTTGTTCTGATCCTGTCGGCGACTGGGGCGGCCTATCTGTTCAAACCGCAGATCGACCGATGGGAGGAGCGGGCCTGGCGCGGCCAACCCACCGAAGGAGCGGTGGACGCCGATGCGCAAGTGGTTGCCGCGCTCGCCGCCTTTCCGGGCGCCAGCTTCTACTTCTACCGGATACCGGCCGCGCGTGGCGACGCGGCGGTCGTCCACGTCGGGCTGCGCGGAGGGGGCGAACGCGACGTTGCCGTTTCACCCCAAGGCAGGGTGATCGGATCGGCCGACCCCGAAGCCCGCTGGACGGCGTGGCTCGCGCGGCTGCACGGCAGCTTGCTGATCGGCCAAAGCGGCAAGCTGTTCGTCGAACTGGCGGCGAGTTGGGCGATCGTGATGATCCTGTCGGGACTGTATCTCTGGTGGCCGCGCGGCCGGGGATTGGCGGGTGTGGTCTGGCCGCGTCTTTCGCTTGGCGGACGGACCGCGCTGCGCGATCTGCATGCCGTGACGGGCTTTTGGGTATCGGGTCTCGCGCTGGTGCTGCTTTTTACCGCGCTGCCCTGGACCGAAGTCTGGGCGAGCGGCTTTCGCGCCGTGCGTTCGGAAATGGGTTGGGTCGCGGGGGTTCAGGACTGGAAGGGCGGCGCTGAGCAGCGCCCGGCGCATGGCCATGCGATGATGGCCGCCATGCCGATGGAGCCGGGACCGCGCGTGCCCCTCGAACATATCCTGATCCGTGCGCGCGGTGAGCATATGCCGGCGCCTGCGATCATTCAGGCACCGGGCGCGCCCAACATGTTCGGTCCGCCGAACGGCGATGTCTGGACGCTGACGACCCAGACCCAGAACCGGCCGCTGGTGCGCAAGGTCAGCTATGACGCGCAAACGGGCACAGAAGTCGCGCGCAGCGGCTTCGCCGGCAAGCATCCGGTCGACAAGGTCGTCGAATATGGGATCGCCTGGCACGAGGGTCAGCTATTCGGGCTCGCGAACCAGTTGATCGGCGTGGCCACCGCCCTCGCGTTGTTCACGCTCGCAATCTCGGGATTCCTGATGTGGCGGCGCCGCAAGCCTGCCGATAGTTTTGGTGCGCCGCCGGTGCCGCGCGACCCGGCCCGGCTCAAGGGGCTCGCCGCAATCATCCTGCTGCTTGCCGCACTGCTGCCGATGCTCGCGGCATCGCTGATCTTGCTGTGGGTCGTCGATCGGCTCATCTTGCCGCGACTTCCGCGTACGGCGCGTTGGCTTGGAGTCGCACGCGCATGAAGGTTTCATTTGCAACTATTTCATGTTAGGCCTTCGCCGATGAAAGACGGCTTTACTCATGTTCACGAAGTTCCGCCGCAGGGCGTCGCGGCCGACTGGACGATCGCGCAGAATTGGGATGCCTTCACGGCCGACGAGCATGCGATGTGGGACCGGCTGTTTGCGCGCCAGTCGGCGATGTTGCCCGGCCGGGCGTCGGACGCCTTCCTGCGCGGAATCGACGTGCTGCGCCTCGAAAAGCCGGGAATTCCCGATTATCGCGAGCTCAATGCGCGGTTGACGGATGCGACGGGGTGGCAGGTCGTCGCCGTGCCGGGTCTCGTTCCCGACGATGTCTTTTTCGATCATCTCGCGAACCGGCGCTTTCCCGCCGGCAATTTCATCCGTACGCCGGAACAGCTCGACTATCTGCAGGAACCCGACGTCTTTCACGACGTCTTCGGCCATGTCCCGATGCTCGCCGACCCGGTATTTGCCGACTATATGGTCGCCTATGGCGAGGGTGGGCTGCGCAGCCTGAAGTTCGACGCGCTGAAGCAACTCGCCCGGCTATACTGGTACACGGTCGAATTCGGGCTGATCCGCGAAGCGGGGGGGCTGCGCATCTATGGCGCGGGGATCGTGTCCAGTTATGCGGAGAGCGTCTTCGCGCTGGACAGCGACAGTCCGAACCGCATCGGCTTTGACCTGGCGCGGGTCATGCGCACCGATTACCGGATCGACGATTTCCAGCAGAATTACTTCGTGATCGACAGCCTCGAACAGTTGCTCGACACGACGGTAAACACCGATTTTGCGCCACTCTATGCCGCGAACGATGCGCTGCCGCCGATTGCCATCGCCGACATCCTGTCCGACGACGACGTGATCACATGTGGCACGCAGGAATATGCGACGGCGAAAGCCTGAGCGGGCTGCTGCTCCCGCTGGGGAATCACCAGCTTCCGAAACTGGCGTCCGATGGGCTGGCGCGATGGAAGGCGCGTTCCTTGCGCCGATATCCATAGCGACGCCGTTTCACCAGTAACAGGCAGGGCCATTCGGCGCTGCCGCCGCGCGCGGCCAACCGAAAGCCTTGCGCGCGATATGCGGCGAGCACAGGGTCCATCTGGCGCGCGATCAGGCCGGCAAGGATCGCGTGGCCGCCGGACGCCGTGGCGCTTGCGATATCGGGCGCGAGGGTGATCAACGGACCGGCCAGGATATTGGCAACGACCAGATCATAGGGCGCGCGATGGCGGATCGCGGGATGATCGGTCCCCGGCGCGACCGCCAGTGCGAGGCGCCCGCCGCCGCGGCCGAGCGGTACCCGGTTGATCTCGGCATTGTCGCGTGTGACCAAAATGCTCGCGGGATCGATGTCCGACGCGATGGTCTTGGCGCGAGGCCAGAGCGCCATCGCGGCGAAAGCGAGCAGGCCGGTTCCGGTACCGATATCGGCAATATTGCGAGAGCTTATGCCCTGCCGTGCGAGTTGGTCGAGCATCGCGAGGCAGCCCGCCGTCGTGTCGTGGCCGCCGGTGCCGAAGGCCTGGCTCGCATCGATCAGGAAGGGGATGGTGCCTGAAGGTACGCGGTCGGCATAGCTGCTGGTGTGGACAAAGAAACGGCCGGCTTGCACCGGCTCGAGCCCTTGCTGCGACACCGTGACCCAGTCCTGCTCGGCAAGCTCCTCGACCGACGGCCTTTTGCCTTTTGCGCTCGGGATGAGGGACTGAAGCAGTTTCAGCAACGTGGCATCCGGCCTGTCGTCCATATAGGCGTCGAGCTGCCAGCGTCCGCTGTCTTCGTCGATCTCGCGCGTCACGACGACGGGTGCGTCGGCCAGTGCGTCGAGTTCGGGGACGTCGCCCGACAGCGCTTCGGCCTCGTCGCGGGTGCAGGGCAGGGAGACGAGCCAGCTCATTCAGCGTACATAGCTCGCGCCGTTGACGTCGAGGACTGCGCCGGTCATCGACGCAGGCGCATCGAGCGCACACCATCGCGCCATTTCACCTACCTCCTCGGGCATCGCGACACGTCCCAGGGGAATATCGGCGAGCAATTTGTCCCCGTCGCGGCTGGCCAGATACTCGTCCGCCATGCCGGTCATGGTGAAGCCGGGGCAGATCGCAAAAGCGAGAATCCCGTCTTTTGCATAAGCCCGCGCAATGGTCTTGGTCATCGCGACCATGCCGGCCTTCGAGGCCGCGTAATGCCAGTGCGTCGGGCTGTCGCCCCGATAGGCCGCGCGGCTCGCGATGTTGACGATACGGCCGCCCTCGCCCCGATCCTGCCAGTGCCGACGGCGGAACGACAGAGTTGGGCGCTGGCCGTCAGGTTGACCTTCATCGTGCGGTTCCATCCCGCAAGCCAATCGGCATCGCTGGCATCGATCGGGTTTGCTTCGAAGACGCCGGCATTGTTGACCAGCACGTCGATACGACCGCCGAGCCGGTCGAGGCTCGTCCGCCAGAGCGTTTCGGGAATGGTGGGATCTGCAAGATCGCCGTCCGCACCCGACAGCGCGACGACGTTTGTTGTGTCGCTCGTCAGCGCATCGGCGATGGCCGCGCCAATACCGCGGCTGGCGCCGGTGATCAGGATATGGGTCGTCATCCCCCAGCCTTAGGGCAGGCGGGTGACGCTTGCCAAGATCAGGCGACGCGCCGGCTGAACTCGCTGGCTGCTTTCTCGAGCGACTGGAGCCGGTCGCCCATCTTGGCGAATTCCTCGCTCAATGTGCTGATTTCACCGGCGACCATCCCTGAATCGTTCCGGATGCTGGCGATGGTCGACGACATCGAGTCCGCAGCCAGTGCGGTTTCGTCGACGGCGGCGGTGATCGACGTGACGGTCTGTGCCTGTGCGTCCATCGCATCGCGGATACGCTGCGCCGAGTTCTGCACTTCGACGATCGTCTGCTGGATCGACTGGTTGGCACTGACCGAGCCGCGCGTCGCTTGCTGGATCGCGGTAATCTTGCCCGCAATATCGTCGGTCGCGCGCGCGGTTTCGTTGGCGAGGCTCTTCACTTCCTGGGCGACGACCGCGAAACCACGACCCGACTCGCCCGCGCGCGCCGCTTCGATGGTCGCATTCAACGCGAGGAGGTTCGTCTGGCCCGCGATTTCGCGGATCAGACCCAATATCGACTCGATCGATTCGGCGTGACGCGACAGCGCTTCGGACATGACGACGGCTTCGCCGGCCTGTTCCGAGGCACGGGTTGCGACGCTTGCCGAGGCTTCGACTTCGCTGCGGGCATCCTCGATCGCGCGGATCAGGCCTGCGGCGGTGGAAGCGGCCTCGCGCATCGCGATGGCCGATTGTTCGGACGCGGCGGCGACTTCGCTCGTCTTCGCGATCATGCCCTTTGCGGCCTGGTCGGCCGAGGCGGCCTGCTTGGCGAGTTGCTGCCGCGCGGAGTCGGTGTCCTGTACCAGCGAGGCGATCGAACGGTCGAAATCACCCGCAAGCGACTGGCGCTCGGTGGAGATGAGCGCGCGGTCGAGCTTGGTCGCGTAACGCTGCATGATGTCGAACTCGAGCAGCGCGAGCCGGTTGATCGCACCGGTGAGGCGCGCCTGGCGGGCGGTGTCGCCAGCGCAGGCGTCGATGACGAACTCGATGGTCAGGCGAAGGCTTTCGGCGATGCACGACATCACCGATGCAAGCGGCAACTTCACGCGACGCGCCATGTGTGTGTTCTGGCAGGCGATCGTCGCGACCTCCTGTCCGGCGGCGTCGCGATATTTCGTCTCGGTGTGGCGTGCGCTCCCCTTGACGTAGGATTCGAGCAGCTCGCCTTCGACCCTGCGGTCGATACTCGGCAGTGCGTTGAAGGCGTCCCAATAGGCGCGCGCGATATGGTCTTCGCGTCCCGCGACAATGCCATAGATTTCGGCGGCGTCGGCGGCGAGGCGTCCGTCGAGGTCGTAATAAGGGAAGCGATCCGCCATCAGCACGGGATCGATCTGCTGCTTATGAATCGGATTTTCCTTTACCATGA
The DNA here is from genome assembly GCF_016793825.1 of Sphingopyxis sp. GTDB lineage: Bacteria > Pseudomonadota > Alphaproteobacteria > Sphingomonadales > Sphingomonadaceae > Sphingopyxis. The sequence continues at coordinate 165,992 of NZ_JAEULM010000019.1, read as the reverse complement.
CCCTGCTTCCCTGACCCACTCTCAAACGCACGGAATCTGCCGTTCCCCGTCGTCCATGAAACTTGTCAGCCGGATATGCGGGGGAGATGGTAAAAGCGGTGTTAACCAGGCCGCGAAATTTTGGTGCTCAGCGCTGCCTGTCGACGTCGGCGCGAGGTGGAATCGGATAGCCCTCGAATGCCTTGATCGTGCGGAGCGCGAAGGCGCTGTGCATGGCGGCAACTCCGGGCAGGCGCGACAGGCAGTGCCGGTGCAGTCGGTCGAAATCGGCAACATTGCGCGCCGCCACGCGCAGGCGATAATCCGATGCGCCCGACAGGAGATGGCATTCCAGAATCTCGTCGAAACTCTTCACCGCGCTTTCGAAGGCGGTGAGCGCTTCCTCGCTCTGCGAGTGGAGGCTGATATCGACGAAGACGTCGAGTTCCAGCCCGATCCTTGCGGGGCTCAGTCTCGCGGTATAGCCGGCGATGAAGCCTTCGGCCTCCAGCGCGCGGATGCGGCGGTGACAGGCCGAAGGCGACAGGCCGACGATTTCGCCAAGTTCAGCGGTTGGTCGCGGGCCGTGGCGTTGCAGCAACTCAAGCAATTCGGTATCAATTCGATCAAACATTGTGTGCAATCTACATGATATGCGCAAGATATATGCAAGAATATCGACTATGGAGCGAGGATATGCAAGCACCTCGCGCATGATTTCTGCTATATGACGCAGCCATCCGGCTGCGGCCGCTTCGATGGAGAGCGAAGATGATCATCGGCACCCCCAGGGAAATCAAGAACCACGAATATCGCGTCGGCCTGACGCCCGAGAGCGCGCGCGAACTGCATGCGCACGGCCATCGCGTGCTGGTCCAGACCGGCGCGGGCGAGGGGATCGGCGCGCACGATCGCTTCTATGTCGAAGCAGGCGCCGAGATCGTGCAGACTGCGGAAGACATCTTCGCGACGTGCGAAATGATCGTGAAGGTCAAGGAACCGCAGACAGTCGAACGCGCGATGTTGCGCGAGGGCCAGATCCTCTACACCTATCTCCATCTTGCGCCCGATCCCGACCAGACGCGCGACCTGATGAAATCGGGGGCGGTGTGTATCGCGTACGAGACCGTTGCCAGTCCGCACGGGGGCCTGCCGCTGTTGAAACCGATGAGCCAGGTCGCAGGGCGCATGTCGATCCAGGCTGGCGCCACGGCGCTTGAAAAGGCGCACGGCGGCCGCGGCGTGCTGCTGGGCGGCGTTCCCGGCGTCGCGCCGGGCAAGGTCAGTGTGATCGGGGGAGGTGTCGTGGGATTCAACGCGGCGCAGATGGCGGCCGGCCTCGGTGCCGACGTCACGATCCTCGATCGTGACCCCGAAGTACTCGAACGTGTTGGTACTTTTTTTGAAGCGCGCGCCAAGACGCGCTTTTCGAACCGCGCCAATCTGGCGGAATGCGTGGCCGAAGCCGACCTCGTCATCGGTGCGGTCCTGATCCCCGGTGCCGAGGCGCCGAAGCTGGTCACGCGCGAGATGTTGAAGACGATGCGGCCGGGTTCGGTTCTTGTCGATGTCGCGATCGATCAGGGTGGCTGCTTCGAGACGAGCCATGCGACGACGCATGCCGATCCCACATATGTTGTCGACGGTATTGTCCATTACGCGGTCGCGAACATGCCGGGCGCGGTCGCGCGCACCAGCACCTATGCCCTAAACAATGTCACCCTGCCGCATGCGCTGCGCATTGCCGATCTTGGCTGGAAAGAGGCACTGAAACGCGACGAGCATCTTGCGCAGGGACTCAACGTCTGGAATGGTAAGGTCACGTTCGAAGCCGTAGCGGAAGCGGTAGGAACCGACTATGTGCCTGTCGATCAGGCGCTTGCCTGATACAAGGACTTGGATGATGACGGATCAAGCCCCACCCCCCCCTCACGACGAAGAGGAAAATGAGGTGCTTCGCGCCGCGCGCGAACTTCAGGCGCAGAAGGAAGCCGCCGAGGCGACCGAGGCTGCCGACAGGGATGCGGCGGTCGGGGCCGGCAAGAAGAGCATCGGGTGGAAAGCCGCGGCAGGCATTGGCGTCGGTTCGGCTGCCGTCCTCGCGGCGCTGCTCTACGCGAACCGCGACAAGATCAAGTGACCCATTCTGGTCGCGCGGTGTGCTAGCGCGGTCCGATAGGTGCCGGTCCATATTTGGCTCTCGACGGTTCTCTGATCCCACAATGTCAGGCGGAGCGAAGAATTCGCGATCGGGCTAGGATGGCGGTACGGATGGACGCCGGTATTCGCTACTTTCGTGCCGCGGCGCTTTTGTCGCGGACAGCCTTGAACTCGGAGCCGCCTTTCCAGCCGGGCCATTTGGCCGAGCGTGCCAACTCGTCGCCTATTTGGTAAAAAATAGATACATCCTGAACCGCGCCGTCGAGATTCCAATTGGAAGTCCACGCATCGCAAGCCTGATGGTAGCATTTTCCCGTGTAATCATCGACCCAATTCTGACCGGCCGCCGTGCCGCCATTTACGAGGTTTGATGCTCCGGCGATCCCCATCATCAACAGAACGGGGACGCCGCGCTTTGCCATGCTGAAATGGTCGGCGCGATAGAAGAGGCCGCGTTCGGGGAGGCTTTCGACGCTGACGCTGCGGCCCTGCCTGGCGGCGAGGCGCGCAAGATCGTCCTCGAGCGTTCCTTGACCTTGGCCGACGAGAATGACGTCTTTTGCCTTGCCCGCCGTTTGGAGGATATCGAGTCCGAGGTTCGCGACGGTCGTTTCGGGCGGAAATAGCGGGTTCTGCGCATAGGCTTCCGAGCCGAGCAGGCCGCGTTCCTCGGCAGTCCAGAAAGCGAAAAGGATGCTGCGGTCCGGCGCGGGGGCCGCTTTGAAATTGCGGGCGATCTCGAACAGTCCGGCGACGCCGAGCGCATCGTCGTTGGCCCCTGCCCGGTAGATGCGACCCTGCTCGTCGGGTTTGCCTTCGCCATAGGCATCCCAGTGCGCGCCATACATCACAACTTCGTCGGGGCGTTTGACCCCCGGGATTTTGGCGAGGACATTCTGGCTTCGCACGACTTCGTGTTTCACGGGGATTTCGGCTTCGAGCGTAACGCCGGCGAGTTCGACGGGGCGAAAGTCGCTGCGACGCGCCATGGTGCGAAGCTGATTCAGGTCGAGTCCGATGTCGGCAAACAGCTTGTCCGCCACGTCGTGGGCGACCCAACCCTGAAGCGTCAGGCTCGTTTGCTTTTCCGGCGGGACGACGAGGCCGTAATTTTCGCCACCGCCGCTTTTGACGACATTCCAGCCATATCCGACGCCATCCGTGTCGTGGACGATCAGCGCAGCGACAGCGCCGCGCCGCGATGCCTCTTCGAACTTGTAGGTCCAGCGACCGTAATAGGTCATCGTCTTGCCGCCGAACTTGCCCGCGACGGGTTCATCGCCGCCTGCGACGAAATCGGGGTCGTTGATCAGGAAAACCGCAACCTTGCCCTTGAGGTCGGTGCCCTTGAAATCGTCCCAGCCGCGCTCGGGCGCGTCAACACCGTAGCCGACGAAGACGAGCGGAGCGCCCGCGACTTTCGCGACGTCGTTCGCCTGGAGCGTCGAGACGTAGATATCAGTGCCTTGCACGAGCGGCTGATAGTTGTGATGGCTGGCCCGTTCGAACTGGAGCTTTGCCGGTGAACCGAGTGCGGTGTGGAGAAGCGGGACGGGTTGGGTCCAGCCGCCATTCGTGCCCGCGGGTTCGAGTCCCAGCGCCTGCAACCGGCCGATGAGATAGCCGATCGTCCGCTCTTCTCCGATCGTGCCGGGCGCTCGCCCTTGAAATTGGTCCGACGCGAGAGTGCGGACGGTCTCGGTCATGTTCGCCGCGTCGATGTTCTGGGCTGCGGCGGACGAGGCGACGAGGATGGCGGCGGCGGCGATGAGGCGCAAGGTCATGGGGGGCTTTCTTTTCTGCGTTGTGTTCCTGCCTACCCAGCATGGCCCGCTTTGTGAACCGTCGCCGATGCGCTAGGTGGATGGGACTCCCCGGTCGAAGGAAAAGCGTCATGGATTTTTCGCGGTTGCAGGCATCGAGCAAGATTGGTGACGACTGGGTCTATCCGCAGGCGCCGTGCCTGAATTTCGGCTGGCTCGAGGTCGACATCGAGGCGGAACACCGCATTTACTGGGAGGAATATGGCAATCCCGATGGCGAGCCGGTGATGTTCCTTCATGGCGGACCTGGCGGCGCGTGCGCGCCTGTGATGGCGCGTTTCTTTGACCCGAAGCGGTATCGCGTGATCCTGTTCGATCAGCGTGGTTGTGGGAAAAGCGAGCCCAATGTCGCCACGTCAGGTCCGGCCGCGGCGCTTCGCAACAACGCGACCGTCGATTTGATCGGAGACATCGTGAAGCTTCGCGACGCGCTCGGGATCGACGGCAAAATGCATGTCTTTGGAGGGAGCTGGGGAAGCACGTTGGCGATGGCATATGCGATCGCGCATCCCGAACATTGCGCGAGCTTGATTCTGCGCGGGATATTCCTGGGCGCGGCCGAGGACCTGCTCTATCTTTACCAAGGCAATGCGGCGACGTGGGAAGCCGACCCCTACAGGCTGACCGCGCCGGGGGCCTATATCAATTATCCCGACGAATGGGGCGACCTGCTGGAAGTGCTGACGCCGGATGAGCGCCGTAATGTGATGAAGTCGTACAAGGCGATATTCGATCATGTGCCCGCAACGGAGGCGGAGAAGGAGAAGCAGCTCCACGCCGCGCTGACGTGGTCGCTATGGGAGGGGGTTATTTCAAACATGATTCCGGAGACGGCGGACACCGGGAAGTTTGGCGACGCCGACTTTGCTCTGTGTTTTGCTCAGATCGAGGCGCATTACTTTGACAATGATCTGTTCATCGAGCCTGGGCATTTCTTCCGCAACATCGACGTGCTCGCGGAGATTCCGATACATATCGTCCATGGCCGCTTCGATCAGGTGTGCCCGTTGACGCAGGCATCGCGGCTGGTCGCGGCGCTCCGCGGCGCGGGCGCCGAACCCGCGACCTATGTCCTCACCAACGCCGGGCATAGCGCGATGGAGCGCGAGAACGCGCTGGCGCTGACCGCGATCATGGACGGGCTGCCGGCGATCTAGGGTCAGGACCCATTCATTCGGCGTCCCTTCGGGATTTGATCGATTTTGCCCATGGCTTCGTCAAAAAGTCTGGAAATATCGACATATTCCTTCGCCTTTTCTCCTCGCCCCGAACAAAATCGCTTCAAACCTCGATCGTGGAATCAATGGGTCCTGACCCTAGGGCGCTGCCGGAGGGGTCCAGCCTTTCCGGTATTTCTCGAACCAGGCGAGGATCGCCGAGGCCTTGGCGGCCGATTGCGAGGGGCGCGCGGCGATGCCGCCGTGGCTGGCGCCGGGCACCTTGATGAGCGCGGTCGGTACCCCGCGCAGGCGCAGCGCGGTATAATATTGTTCGGACTCGCTGACCGGGGTGCGATAATCCTCGGCGCCGACGATGACGAGCGTCGGAGTCTTCACATTGCCGACGAGCGAAAGCGGCGAGCGGGACCAGAAGAGGTCGGGCTTTTCCCACGGTTCGGCGCCGAGCCAATAGGGACCGAAGAAGCCGGGGCCGTCGGCGGTGAGCGCCTGCGTCGTCCAGTTGATCACGGGTTTTTGTGCGACCGCTGCCTTGAATTTGTCGGTCTTGCCGACGATCCAGCTTGTGAGCACACCGCCGCCCGAGCCGCCGGTGACGAAGAGCGCGTCGGGATCGGCGACGCCGAGTTCGACCGCGCGGTCGACGATGCTGATCAGGTCGAAATAGTCGTTGCCCGGATAGGCCTTGTCGATCTCGTTCGCGAAGGCGGCGCCATAGCTGGTCGAACCGCGCGGGTTCGACGACAGCACCGCATAGCCCGCCGCGGCATAAAGCTGGTTGTCGGTCGAGAAATGATCGCCATAGGCCGCGAACGGCCCCCCGTGGATTTCGAGGATCAGCGGCACGCGCTGCCCCTCGCGATAGCCGGGCGGCAGCGTCAGCCAGCCTTCGATCGTCTTGCCGTCGTGGCTGGAGGCGACGGTGATCTTGCGCACCTCGCCCAGCGATTTCACCTCGCGCAGCGACCGGTTGAGGTCGGTGAGGATGCGGGTCGATCCCGCCCGTTCGAGCTGGACCTCGGCGGGGCGGGTGGCGGTGCCGCCGGTGAAGGCGATCGCGCCGCCGTCCGACACGGAGAAGCTGCCGCCGGTGTAGGGGCGGTCGAGCCCGCCGCCCGACAGGCCGCTTGCGACCTTGCGCACCGACCCGTCGAGCCCGATGCGCGCGACATAGGTTTCGCCGTGATCGTCATATTGCGCATAGAGCGACTTGCCGTCGGCGGCCCATTGCACCGCATCGACGCTGTAATCCCAGTTCGCGGTCAGGCTGCGCTGGCCCGAACCGTCGCGGTTCATGACGTAAAGCTGGGTGTTTTCATAGGCGCGCAGCTTGTCGTCGAAACCCAGATAAGCGATCTTGCCGCCGTCGGGCGAAACGATCGGGTTCGCGTCGGGGCCGTTGCGGCCGGTGAGCGCCGTGACCGGGCCGCCCGCGATGTCGAGCGCGTAGATTTCGCTTTCGACCGGGTCCTTTTCCCAGTCGGGTTTGCGGTTGGCGCCGAAGTAAAGCGTGCGGCCATCGCGCGACCAGCTGAGCGGGCCGCCGTCGTGATAGGGGCCGAAGGTGAGTTGGCGCGGCGATCCCCCGCTGGCCGGAATGACGAAGATCTTTTCGAAGCCGGGTTCGACGATGCCTTCGCCATCCGCCTTGTAGGCGAGCATGTCGTGGACCTCCAGCGGATCGGCCCATTTGGCGCCCTCGGGCTTGTTGCGCGGCGCGGAGCCGAACGACGGGCCGTCGTCCTTGACGAGCATCGTGTAGGCGATCGAACGGCCGTCGGGCGACCATTCCAGCGAGGAAGGCGAGGTCGGCAGGCCGGTGAGGCGCACGGCCTCGCCGCCGTTCATCCAGCGCACCCAGAGCTGCGCCGAACCGCCTGCGGTAGAGACATAGGCAAGGCGCTTGCCGTCGGGCGACCAGCGCGGCGAGAAGGTCGCGCCCTCGGCGGCGCCGAGCGGGGTTTCCTCTCCCGTTGCCGTGTCGATCAGCCAGATGCTGCTGACCGCGCGGTCGGTCATGATGTCGTTCTGACGGCGGACATAGGCAATGCGGCGACCGTCGGCGCTGATTTGCGGGTCCGAGGCGATCGACAGGTCGAACAGGTCGGCGCCGGTGAAGCGGCGTTCCGCCGCCTTGCGGGCGCTGCCCATGGCGGAGGCGGAAGCAGGGGCGGCGTCGGCGGACGCCGCGGCGGGTTCGGGCGCCGGGGTTTCCTGCGCGGCGGCTGGAGAAGCGAACAGTACGACGACAGCGGTAAAGCGCAGAAACATGAAAATCCCCCAGCGGCCTGTCGTCTTTCTAGCACGCCAGTTTCGTTTGGGGAATTGTACCGAGCGGTGGCGATAGGGACCGGGCAAGCGAGTGGTCGCCATCCTCTATTGTCCTGATATGATACAGCTTCATTCGCGGAAGAGGTTAACGGATTTTGCACCTGTCCCGGACGCGATGTAAATGTTGCCGCTGATCATCCGAGGGGACTCGCGGAGTCGAAAAGGCGAACGATGCCAGCCTTCAGGGAGCGGAATATGACGATCATCAAGAGAATTGCCATCGGCACGGCGCTGGTGACCGGGCTGCTCGCCGCCGCGCCGGCACAGGCCGCGCTGCGCCTGGGCGATACCGATTGTTCGCTGTCCGATATCTCGCCGACGGCCACCGCCTGTACGGGCTGGTATATGGGCAATTTGAACAGCGGCAGTCCCTCCGCACGCGCCGACGCGCTGGAGGCGCTCAATCTTCTGCTTGGCACCAATAATGCGGGGCCTCTGGTTTGGCTGGAGGATCTGGATGATCTCAGCGGCCATATGATCGATTTTGCCCGTCCCCTTTATGGCGATACGGTCGTGGCCTTCCACGTCGGTGCGGCAAATGGAGAAGATAATGGCGTCGGATATCAATCGACGGCCTTTTTCCGGTTCGATGCCGGCAATCTTGCGGGCGGGCTCGATTCCTTCGTGCTGAACCGCGACGGATTGTCCAACGCCCGGCTCTATTCGACCGGACAGCCGGTCCTGTCGCCGGTCCCGGAGCCGGCGACATGGATCATGATGTTGGCGGGTTTTGGCTTCGCGGGCGCCGGTATGCGGTTTCGCCGCCGTGAGGACGCCCGGCTGCGCCTCGCCTGACCTTTCTTCAGGTCGAATCCGACCGGATCAACGCGAGCGGCATCAGGGCCGAGGCGATCTGTTGCGGATTTGAGGTCGAAACTCTTTCGGCGGCCTTTGGCGCGCGCGCCGACATCGTTCCGGATTTCGCCGGAGCGCCTTGAGATATAGGCATATTCCGTCTCCCTGTCCTTTGTGCGCCGCGCAAAGGCCCTTCGAATATCGAGCGCGACAGAGCGAAAGGAGCGGCCGGTGGGGAAGCCGCTGGAGATCGGTTCCCTCCTCCACGACGGTGCGGCTCTTCAAATCTGATAACCATATAGGTTATTTTATATTGACATCGTCACGCTGTTATGGCACAAGTATCCCATCATGAAGAATTGCGATTCGGGCCGGCGCCCTTCCGATGCGGGAGGGTGTTCCAGCCCTTTGCGCTTGGAGGTGGGCGAGGATGAAGGAGATAATCAGGGCAGGAAGAGAGCAACTGCTGATGATAGCCGAGCCGGCGGGGCATGAGGTGCCGCAGGAAAAGATCGACGATTTTCTCGCCCGACTGGCCGAATGCTGCAACATGTCGCGCGCGGCGCGGCAGGCGGGCGTTTCCACGAGCATGATCTATCGGTTGCGCGCGCGCGATGCCGATTTTGCGGCGGCGTGGCAGGCAGCGATCGAGGCAGGCTATGAGCGTCTGGAGCTCGGGCTGATCGAAGCGGCGCTTGCGCGGGTCAGCAAGCGTGCGGAGGAGGCAGAGGCGGACAAGGCCGACGCCGCGACGCCGGTGATCGAACCGATGACGATGGAGCAGGCGATCCACCTGCTGGGACGCTATCGTGCGACCGTCCGCCATGGAAAGGCGCAGAGCAAGCGTAGTGGCGAACGGGCGCCGACGTCGGAAGAGACCGACGAAGCCATTCTGACGCGTCTGGCAATCCTGCGCCGCCAACGCGGCTGGGATCAATTGTAACCGATGGCGCAGGCGATACGCGACATTGTCGGCGATGTGCTGGAACAATTGACCGGATTGAGGCCTGGACAACTCGGGCTGTTGATGCGCCACTTGTCGAAGAAGCACCGCCGCGAACTGGTCGAGCGTTGGCAGGGCTGGGCGCAGCCCGGCCAGTGCGAGCCGCCGGGCGACTGGCGCATCTGGATGATCCGCGCCGGGCGCGGATTCGGCAAGACGCGCGCGGGGGCCGAATGGATCAGCGAATGGGCGCGCATGATGCCCGGCGCGCGGATCGCGCTGGTTGCGGCGAACGACGCCGACGGGCTGCGCGTGATGATCGAGGGGCCGAGCGGCCTGCTGGCGGTCGCGCGCTCGGACGAGACGCCACGCTGGATCGGCGGGCGGCGCGAACTGCATTTCGAAAGCGGCGCGGTCGCGACGCTCTATTCGGCGGCTGCGGCGGAGAATTTGCGCGGGCCCGAGCATCATGTGGCGTGGTGCGACGAGCTGGCGAAATGGCCGAAGGGCGATGCGGCGTGGGACAATCTGATGATGGGGCTGCGGCTGGGCGAGACGCCGCGCGTGCTGGTGACGACGACGCCGCGTCCGACCGCGCTGATGCGGCGGATCATGGCGCTGCCGGGGTTTGCCGAAACGCGCGGCGGGACGAACGACAATCCCTATCTGCCGTCGACCTTCGTCGAGGCGATGGTCGCGAGTTACGGCGGGACACGGCTGGGGCGGCAGGAACTCGACGGCGAATTGCTGGAGGATGTTGAGGGCGCGCTGTGGAGCCGCGGGCTGGTCGAGCGGTGCCGGATCGATGCCGACAGCATCGGCAAGCCGGTGCGCGTGATCATCGGGGTCGATCCGCCGGCGACGGCGAAGGGCGATGCGTGCGGAATCGTTGCCGCGGCTTTGCTGCGCGACGGGCGACTGGCGGTGGTCGAGGATGCGAGCGTCGAGACGCCGCCGCCGGGCGTGTGGGCGCAGGCGGTCGCCGCGGCGGCAGCGCGCTGGGACGCCGACCGGATCGTCGCCGAGAGCAATATGGGGGGCGACATGGTCGAGGCCACGCTGCGGCAGGCCGATTGCACGCTGCCGGTGGTGCCGGTGCGCGCGAGCGTCGGCAAGGCACGGCGCGCGGAGCCGGTCGCGATCGCCTATGAGCGCGGACAGGTGGTGCACGCGGGGGCGTTCGCGGACCTGGAGGACCAGCTTTGCGGGTTGCAGGTGGGCGGCGGCTATGCGGGGCCGGGGCGCTCGCCCGACCGGGCGGATGCGTGCGTGTGGGCGCTGGCGGCTTTGCTGGAGGGGCTGAAGAGGGGGCGGGTGCCGGGGGTGCGGGTGGTGTGAATATTAGAGCAGCGTGCCTATTCGGCCTGAGCTCCGCGGGCCTAATTGTGGCTGGCAGATTTCGTCCGTTGAAGTGAATGACGAATGGGATCATCATCTGACTGCAATTGACGGAGCCAAATCGATGAAATGGCGGGAAGAGCTGACGCTGATTTGCTTGGCGCTTATAGCGGGGCGCGGGATTGAAAAATGGTTCGGCTACGATGTCGTGACGGCCATCATCGGCGTTGGTCTTGTTGTGGTTCTTGCGTCCCGGATTCGAGATTATGCAATGTCGAAGCGGTCTCGGGGTCAACCGGCCAGCAGATGACGTGCGTAATCCGGGATGACGAAAGAGTAGAATAGGCAGGCCCCGGGTCGAGCCCGGGGTGACGTCGGTTTGGGTTGCGACGTTACGCGCAGCGTGAGGAGATCATCATGAACTGGTTTGGCCGCAAGGCCGCGCAGGGTGCTGCGCGGCCCGCTTTGTCGCGTGTGTATGGGAGCTGGTCGGCGCCTGCGCCGATGAGCTGGGAGGCGCAGGTGCGCGAGGGGTATCTGGGCAATGCGATCGTCCAGCGGGCGGTGCGGCTGGTGGCCGAGGCTGCCGGGTCGGCGCCACTGGTGGCGAGCGACCCCGCGCTTGGCGCGCTGGTCGCGGCGATGTCGGGCGGGCAGGGGCTGGTCGAGACGCTCGCGTCGCAGTTGCTGTTGCACGGCAATGGCTATGTGCAGATTTTGACCGACGGCGCGGGCGCGCCGGCCGAACTGTTTGCCCTCCGGCCCGAGCGGGTGACGGTCGAGGCCGATGCGCGCGGGTGGCCGGTGGCGTATCGCTATAAAGCTGGCGGGTCGGCGGCGGTGCTGGCGGCCGAGGATGGCGCGGGGCGTGTCGCCGTCGTGCATGTGAAGGCGCTGCATCCATTGGACGATCATTATGGCGCGGGGTGCCTGGGCGCGGCGTCCGGTGCGATTTCGGCGCATAATGCGGCGGCGAAGTGGAACGCGGCGCTGCTCGACAATGCGGCGCGGCCGTCGGGCGCGCTGGTGCATGATCCGGGCGACAAGGGGATGCCCTTGTCGGCGGAACAAGTGGATCGGCTGCGCGAGGAACTGGCGGAAAGCTTTGCGGGCGGGGCGAATGCCGGGCGGCCGTTGTTGCTGGAGGGTGGGCTCCGGTGGCAGGCGCTGTCGTTGTCGCCGGCGGAAATGGATTTTCTGGCGCTGAAGGATTCGAGCGCGCGCGAGATCGCCATGGCGTTCGGAGTGCCGCCGATGCTGCTCGGGCTGCCAGGGGACGCGACCTATGCCAATTATCGCGAGGCCAATCGCGCGCTGTGGCGGCTGACCGTGCTGCCGCTGTGCGCGAAGATCCTGGGGGCGTTGGCGCAGGGGTTGTCGGGGTGGTTCGATGGCGCGGAGCTGCGCGTCGACCTGGACCGGGTGCCGGCGCTGGCCGAGGACCGGATGGCGCTGTGGCGCGAGGTGTCGGCGGCGGACTGGCTGACCGCGGACGAGAAGAAAGCGCTGTTGGGGGTGCGTTAGCCACCCTCGTCACCCCGGACCTGATCCGGGGTCCATGACTTCGGCGCGGCTGTGGATCCCGGGCCCCGGATCAGGTCCGGGGTGACGAGTCCGGGATGACGAAAGGAAATTAGCATGGATGAGGAAGAGGCGCTGGCGCGGTTGATCGCGCTGGCGGGGACGAGTGCGCCTGACGCGGCCTTGCTGCGCGCGGTCGTCGAGGAGGCCAGCGAGCTGGGAGCGCGGCGGGCGCTGGCGCGGCTGGGCCTCGCCGACGAGGCGGCGCGCGACGATGTCAGCGATTTGCGCCAGCTGCTCGGTGCCTGGCGCGACGCGAAGAAGAGCGTGTGGGCGGCGGCAATCGACTGGGCGACGCGCGGCATGCTGGCGCTGATCGTCGTCGGGTTAGCGGTGAAGCTGGGATTGCCGGGGCTGCTCAAATGAGCGTCCGCTTTGCGGGCTATGCGTCGGTGTTCGACCACGTCGACCGCGGTGGCGATGTCGTGCGCAGCGGGGCGTTTGCGGCGAGTTTGGCCGAGCGGCGCGCGGTGCCCTTGCTGTGGCAGCACCGGCCGGGGGCGAGCATCGGCGTGATCGAGACATTGGCGGAGGATGCGCGCGGGCTGCGCGTCGTGGCGCGGGTGACGCATCCGGTGGCGGCGAAGCTGGTCGCCGCGGGCGCGCTGACGGGGTTGAGCTTTGGCTATCGGGTGCGCGCGGCGCGTGGGGTGGGGCCGCGCGAGCTGGTGGCGCTCGACCTCGCCGAGGTGAGTCTGGTGGCGGCGCCGATGCAGCCGTTCGCGCGGGTGATTGCGGTGGAGCAACCCGATCCTCCCCACCTGTGGGGAGGTGGCATGCCGAAGGCATGACGGAGGGGGTTTTCGGTCTGGCGCGGTGTGAGGCTGCAAGCCCCCTCCACCACCTTCGGTGGTCCCCCTCCCCGCAAGCGGGGAGGATCTCTTTGGAAGGAGTGAAAGGAATGGACGATATGGAAGTGAAGGCGGATGCGCTCGATGGGGCGTTCGATGCGGTGCTGGCGGCCGAGGCGGTCGATGAGCTGAAGACGTCGGTCGCGGCGCTGAAGGCGCAGGTGGACGCGCAGGCGGTGGCGGCGTCGCGGCTGCCGCTCGACGGGGCGAAGGCGGCCGATCCGGCGCTGGGTGCCTTTGTCGAGCGCTATTTGCGGTGCGGGATCGATGCGGGCGTGGAAATGAAGAGCCTGTCGGGCGCGTCGGGCGGCGAAGGCGGCTATGCCGTGCCGCGCGAGATCGACGGCAGCATCGCGGCGACGCTGAAAGGCCTGTCGCCGATCCGCGGCATCGCGACCGTCGTGCAGACGGGAACGAGCGGATATCGCAAGCTGGTCGCGACGGGGTCGATGGGGGCGGGATGGGTCGGCGAGACGGCGGCGCGGCCGGAGACGGCGGCGCGCGCCTTTGCCGAAATCGCGCCGCCCTCGGGCGAGCTCTATGCCAATCCCGCGGCGAGCCAGGCGATGCTCGACGATGCGATGTTCAACATCGAGGACTGGCTGGCCGACCAGCTTGGCCGCGAGTTCGCAGTGGCCGAAGGCAGCGCGTTCGTGAACGGCAACGGGACGAACCGGCCGAAAGGCTTTCTGACCTATGCGACCACGAACGAGATCGACAGCGTGCGGGCATTCGGGACGCTGCAATATCTGGCGTCGGGTGCGGCGGGCGCGTTCGCGGCGTCCACCCCGCAGGACAAGCTGGTCGAGCTGGTCCATTCGCTGAAGGCCCCGTATCGGCAGGGCGCGTGCTGGGTGATGAATTCGGACACGCTCAGCCGCATCCGCAAGTTCAAGACGACCGATGGCGCCTTCCTGTGGCAGCCGGGAATGGTCGAGGGGCAGGCGGCGACCTTGCTGGGTTATCCGGTGGTCGAGGCGGAGGACATGCCCGATATCGCGGCGAACAGCCTGTCGATCGCGTTCGGCAACTTTCGCGCCGGCTATCTGGTGGCCGACCGGGGCGAGACGCGCATCCTTCGCGATCCGTTCAGCAACAAGCCCTTCGTGCATTTCTATGCCACCAAGAGGGTCGGCGGCGCGATCATCGATTCGCAGGCGATCAAGCTGATGAAGTTCGCCGCCAGCTGAGGCCGCCTGCGGCGTTTGTCGGGTGAGAACGCCGCGGTCCGCGTAGGCGCGCGAGAGGCGCCCGGTTTCGGACCTTTCCCATACGGAACGAAACCGGGCGCCGATGGCCGCCCCCATGGACCGGGGCCTTTTGGGATTGTCAGGACAGGAAAGGACGGTTTGCCATGCCGGTGAGCCTGGAAGACGCGCGCGCGTGGATGCGGCTTGGCGCGGTGGAAGAGGATGCGGCGATCGAGCGGCTGATCGCGGCGGCGACCAATATCTGCGAAGCCTTCATCGGGCAGTGGCTGATCATCCGCGAAGGTAGCGAGGTCGTGCCGCTGCGCGGCGCGGCGGCGCGGCTGGTTGTGGTGCCGGTGGTGGGGGTGGATGCCGTTGCGCGGATCGCGGCGGGCGGCGACGAAGCGCCGCTGGAAGCAGACGATTATCGCGTTGCGATCGTCGATGGCGCGGCGTCGATTACCGTCACGGGCGCGAGCGTGGGCACGCAACTGCGCATCGCCTATCGTGCGGGGCTGGCGGCCGATGCGGCCGGCGTACCCGAGGCGATACGCCACGGAATCCTGCGGATGGTCCAGCACCTGTACGAAGCACGCGACGGATCGGGGGAGGCGCCGCCGGCCATGGTCGCGGCGCTGTGGCAGCCGTGGCGCCGCATGACGATCGGCGGCGCGCGATGACGGGCGCCGAGAGCGCCGTGCGCGCCAGGGCGATCGCCGAGTTGGGCGGCGATGCCGAGCTGGCGACGCTGATCAACGGGGTCTTCGACGGAACGCCGCCGCGTGCGACCGCCCCCTATGTTTCGGTCGGCGCCGCCGAGGGCAGCGATTGGGGCACCAAGGATCGCGCGGGCCGCGAGGTGCGGCTGACACTGACCTTGCACGGTGTGGGAAGCAGCGCGGATGGCCGCGCGGCCGCACGGCTGGAAGCGGCGGCGGAAGGTCTGCGCGGGCCGGCCGCGGAATGGACGGTCGCGGCGGTGCGGACGATCCGGACGCGCCTGATCCACCCGCGCGAAGGCGGGTGGCGTCTGGACGTGCTGCTGCGTTGCCGGTGCCTTGCGGCGGATTGAACCCGCGCCGGCGTCAGTCGCCGGGCATGGTGTTGGTCGACGAATAGTCGCGGAACTTGTCGGTGAAGTTCGCGTGATAATCCTCGACCTGCATGTCGGCATTGTCGGCGGCATCGGCGGCGGAATCGCCCGCCGCGCGATTGGCCGCGGTTACCGCCGTACGGAAAGCCCCGCGCTCGGTATCGCAGGCCGCTTTCAGCGACATTTCATATTCGGCCTCGGCCATCTTGGCCTCGAGCGACTTTTTCATGTGTTCGCGAAGGCATTTGGTGAAGGCGGCGCGTGTCGTGTCGACATTACCGGCCGTTGACGGCGCCGCGGCAGCCAGAGCCAGACTTAAAATCAGCATTCTGCGACTCCCCGATTTGCAGAGCATTTTTTATGTTGAGGAGATTAGACGATGGCAATCGAAAATGGGAGCGCTTTTCTATTAAAGATCGGTAATGGGGCAGTCCCGCCCACGTTCGCGACAGTTGCCGGCCTGCGTACGACGCAGATGTCGGTGAATGGCGAAATAGTGAATGTGACGACCAAGGATTCGGGCGGCTGGCGCGAACTGCTGTCGGGCGCCGGGGTCCGATCGGTTTCGGTGAGCGCGGCCGGGATCTTCACGGGGTCGGCCGCCGAGACGCGGCTGCGCGGCCATGCGCTGGCGGGCACGATCGACGATTATGAGCTGAGTTTCGAAAGTGGCGAGCGGCTGCGAGGCCGATTTCTGGTCACCCGGCTCGACTATGCGGGCGATTACAACGGCGAGCGCAATTATACGCTGAACCTGGAATCGAGCGGCGCGGTGGCGAGCCTGTGAGCGGGGCAGCGAACGCCTTGCGCGGCGAGGCCGAGCTATGCGTCGGCGATGCGGTCCATGTGCTGCGCCCCAGTTTCGCGGCGTTGGTTGCGGCCGAGGACGAACTGGGGCCGCTGTTCGCATTGGTCGAGCGCGCCGCCGACGGGCGGCTGGCGCTCGGCGAGATGGCGGCGCTGTTCTGGCATTGCGTGCAGGGTCGCCCCGCGGCGCTGACGCGCGAGGCGATCGGTGAGGCGCTGGTGAAGGGCGGGCTGGCAGCAGCGACCCCGGCGCTGCGCGTGCTGCTGGGGCAGATTTTGCAGGGACGGCGATGATCGGCGAGGCGGCGCTGCGGCTTCTTGGCTTGATGGCCCGTTTGGCGGGCTGGTCGCCGGATCGGTTCTGGGCGGCGACGCCGGCCGATGTCGCGGCGGTGCTTGGGGGATGGTGCGAAGAGGCGGACGCGGGGGTCGATGGCGCCGCGCTCGCCGCGATGATGGAGCGATTGCCCGATGACGGATGATCTGGATGAGATGGTCGTTACGGTGCGTGCCGATACCGGCGCGTTCCGAAGCGAGATTGCGGCGCTGCGCGGCGAGCTGGAAGGGTCGCTGGGCGCCGGGGCCGACGCGGCGGGACGGGCGATCGAGCGGTCGCTGACGCGGGCGATCATGACCGGCAAGCTGGGTTTCGAGGATCTGAAACGGCTCGCGCTGTCGGTGATGAACGAGATAGCGCGCGCGGCGATCGCGAACGGCATCGCGTCGCTGGGTGGCGGGCAATCGGGCGGCGGAAGCGGCGCGGGCGGTCTCGTGTCGCTTGGTACCTCGATCGCGATGGCGCTGTTCGGGGCGCCCGGGCGGGCTACGGGCGGGCCGGTCAGCGCGGGGCGCGCCTATCGTGTCGGTGAGCGCGGACCCGAATTGTTCGTGCCGACCGCGAGTGGCCGCATCGAGACGGCGGGCGGCGCGATGCGTGCCATCGCGATCACGGTGAACGTGCAAGGCCAGACGGGAAGCGAGCCGCAGCGGCTCGCGCAGACGGGGCGCCAGCTTGCACGCGCGGTGCGCCGCGCGATGACGGCGGCGGACGATTGATGGGCTGGGCGCTCGTCGCGGCCGAGCCGCATCATCGCAAGGACTGGATCAAACGTTTCGACCCGCGGTTCTGGACCGTCGATTTCGCGCGTCCGATGATGGCGAGCGTGGTGACCGCCGGGCCGCAGGCGTTGCGGGTCGATGCGGTCCTTTACAACCGACAGGATCTGGCGGGGCTGATCTGGGAGGCCGAGGATCGCTGGGACCACCCGCTGCTCGCCTATGCGACGAACCGCGATTTTCGTCATACGCAACTGGCGTTTCGGTGGCGCTCGGGCGGGTTGAAGCCGCTCGACGCGCTGCACGGACCGACGCTGACGATCGAGGGGCGCGATGCCGAGGGCCACCCGCGCGCCTGGTTCGTCCGGCTGTGGAACTATGCCGAGGGCGGGGCCGAGGATGCGGTCGTCCGCCTCGATTTCGATGCGCTCGATGGCGGCTTTCTGCTTCCCGCCGAGGCCGACCGGGTGTGGGCAGGCGACATCGACCGGATGTTCATCTCGCTGGTGCCGCCCGATTATGATGGCGGCGAAGCGGTGTTGGGGGCGCCCGTCGAGGGCTGGGCCGAAATGAGCGCGATCGTCAGTTCGGGTTCGGGGTCGGTGCTGGCGATCGGGGACGCCGTGCTGCCCGAGCATGGGCTGGGGATCGCGGGCGGCTATGACGACAGCTATCATCTGACCCCGGCGCGGGTGGTGCGGCAGATCGTCCATCTGGGATATCGCGGCGATGTCGTTCATTATGTCGGGATGAGCCATTATCTGCGGCTCGAGGCGCTGGGCGGCGGCTTCTACGCGAGCCTGGCGGGCGGGGTGCTCAACGCGCCCTGCACGGCCTGGCACGCCGATTTCGCCGCGACCTGCAAGGCGGCCGGGCTGGGGCTGATCTGGTCGCTGTCCTATGAGATTTTCGATGCCTATTGCTGGAACGACTGGAAGCAGCGTTCGGCGGACGGCGCGCCGGCACTCACCGGATGGGTGCCGCCATCGACGCTGCTGTCGCCCGCCAATACGGTGGCTATGGGATATTTGCAGCTGGTCGCTCGAAGCTTTGTCGCGATCGGGATTGCGGCGGGGCTGGTACCGAAATTCCAGGTCGGCGAGCCATGGTGGTGGGTTGCCGCCGGCGGGCGTATCTGTGCTTATGACGCGGCGGCGACCGCGGCACTGGGCGCCGCGAGCGTGCCGATCGGCGATGTGTGCGGCGCGTTGGCCGCGCCGCAGCGGGGAATGCTCGACGCGCTGGGAGTCTTGCTTGCCGCCTCGACCGCGGCGCTGGTGGCGGCCGCGCGCGACGAGGCGGGCATACACGGATTGACGAGCCACCTGTTGGTGTTCCTGCCGACGGTGCTCGACGCGGCGGCGCCCGAGTTGCGCCGCGCCAACGTGCCGCCGGGATGGTCGGCGCCCGCGTTCGATGTACTGCAGATCGAGGATTATGACTGGGTCACCAGCGGCCGCGGGGGCGAGACCGCCGGTGCCCGCAGCCTGATGGCATCCCGGCTGGGCTATCCGGTTGAGGAGCAACAATATTTCTCGGGCTTTGTGCTGCGCCGCGAGGATCGGGCGCAATGGGTCGCGATCGCCGATGCCGCCGATGCGGCGCGGCGCGAGGTGGCGCGGACTTTCGTGTGGGCGCTGCCGCAGGTGGCGCGCGACGGGTTCGTCGCCTTTGACGGGGAGGATGATGTGCAAGCCTTTGACGCGGTGGACTTTCCGTTGGCGATCGGCCGCGAGGCCATGGTCGCGACCGAATTTTCGACGCATATCGTGAGCTCGCCGTCAGGGCACGAGCAGCGCGCGAGCGAATGGGCCGACGCCCGGATGCGCTATGACGCCGGGCCGGGAGTACGATCGGAAGCCGACGTGCGCCGGCTCGCCGACTTTTTTCGCGCGCGCCGTGGGGCCGCACGCGCGTTCCGCTTTCGCGATCCGTTCGATCATAGTTCGGCGGTGGACGATGGCCCGCCGGGGGCGACGGATCAGTGGCTGGGCATCGGCGACGCGATCCGACGGCAGTTCGCGCTGGTCAAGCGATACGGTAGCGGCGAAGACGAGCAGGTGCGGCCGATCCGGCTTCCGGTCGCCGAGAGTGTGCGCGTATCGGTCGACGGGATCGAGACCGCAGCCTTTGCGCTGACCGCGGATGGCGAGATCCTGCTGGATGCAATCCCCGACGTCGGCGTGGCGGTGCGTGCGGGCTTTCTGTTCGATGTGCCGGTGCGGTTTGCCGAGGACCGGCTGGAGGTCAGCCGAGCGACCTATCTCGCGGGCGATGTGGCCGGCGTCCCGCTGATCGAGGTGCGGGCGCCATGGTGACGTGGAGCGGGATGGCGGCGGCGCCGGACTGGCTGCGCGGGGAGTTGATCGCTCTGACCTGGTGCTGGCGCCTGACGCGCCGCGACGGCGTGACGATCGGGCTGACTTCGCACGACCGCGATCTGGTGATCGCCGGGCTGCCCTATCGCGCCGCGCCCGGAATGAAACCATCGGCCATCGAGACGAGCGACAGCCTGGACGTCCAGACGATGGACATCGAAGGCGCGATCGCGAGCGATGCGATCGCGGCGGAGGACCTGGACGCCGGGCGTTGGGACGGAGCGGATCTGGTGCTGTTCGTGACAGACTGGACCGATCCCGAGGCCGCGCCGGTCGTGGTGGCGCGTGGATCGCTGGGCGCGGTCGAGCGACATGGGACGGCCTTTGCGGCGGAACTGCAAGGCGTGGCGCGGATGCTCGACCGGCCGGTGTGCCCGGCGACGTCGCCATCGTGTCGCGCGATGCTGGGCGATCCGGCCTGCCGTGTCGACCTGGCGCCGCGGACCCATGCACGGCGCGTGGTCGCGGTCGATGGACGATCGGTAACGCTCGACAGTCCGGTCGCGGCGGGGGCGATGGCGTTCGGCGAACTGGTGTGGCTGGAGGGAGCCGCGTGCGGACTGGCGAGCCCGGTGGTAAGCGAGGACGGCGCCGTGCTGACGCTGGCGGAGATGCCGCCGCGACTGTCCGCGCTGCCGCTGCGGGTGCGGTTGGTCGAGGGCTGCGACAAACAGCTTTCGACGTGCCGCGACCGTTTTGCCAACGCGGTCAATTTTCGCGGCGAGGCGCATCTGCCGGGCAACGACCTGTTGACGCGCTACCCCGGTGGATGAGGCGGATACCGGTGCGCGGGCCTTTGCTGCCGCGCGCGCGATGGTGGGCGCGCGCTTCCGCGCGCAGGGGCGGTCGGCGGCGCACGGGCTTGACTGCGTCGGGCTGGTCGCCGCGGCCTATGCCGTCGCGGGACGCAGCCTTGAGGTGCCCGAAGGCTATCCGCTGCGCGGCTGGCGCGGCGAACGGATCGTTGCGGGGCTGGAACGCGCAGGTTTCGTTGCTGCGGCAGATCCTCTGCGGATGGGCGATGTGGCGCTGATCGCGTTGGCGGCCGGGCAGTTCCACCTGGGGCTGCTGGCCCCCGGCCGCGTCGTCCACGCCCATGCGGGGCTTCGCCGCGTGGTCGAGGCGCCGCTTGACGCCCGATGGCTGGAGGCGGCGCGCTGGCGACTGGTTTCATAGGAGGAAGCAATGGCGACTTTGGTGCTTACGGTCGTCGGCGGGATCGTCGGCGGTCCGGTCGGCGCGGCGATCGGCGCCTATGCGGGGCAACAGATCGATGCCGAACTGTTCAAGCCCAAGGGCCGCGAAGGGCCGCGGCTTGCCGACCTGAAGGTCCAGGCATCGACCTATGGCCAGCAGATTCCCAAGCTGTTCGGGACGATGCGCGTTGCGGGAAGCGTCATCTGGGCAACAGACCTGATCGAGAGGCGGACGAAGCGCGGGGGCGGCAAGGGGCGGCCGTCGACGACCGAGTTCAGCTATGGCGTGTCGCTGGCGATCGCCCTGTCGTCGCGGCCGATCCGCGCGGTCCGTCGCATCTGGGCCGACGGCAATCTCCTGCGCGGGGCGAGCGGCAGCTTCAGCGAGCGCTGCACCTTCCGCTGGTACGACGGCAGCGAGGATCAGCTCGTCGACCCGCTGGTCGCCGCGGCGGTCGGTATGGCTTCGGCGTGTGCGTTTCGCGGCCTTGCCTATGCCGTGTTCGAGGAGTTGGAGCTCGCAAGTTTCGGAAATCGTATCCCTTCGCTCACATTCGAGATCGAAGCCGACACCGGCAGTGTCGATACGGGGCTCATCGGCGACGGCCTGCTTGGGGAAAGCGGTCGCTGCGTCGGGCGCTGGCCTTTTGGCGGCTATGCGGCATCGGGCGACCGGCTGCGCGACGCGCTGGAACCCTTGTTCGACGCCGACGGCGTGCGGATGGTTAGCGGTCCGGGGGGCTGGCAGCTCGCGCCGGCCGGCGGAGACGTGGTTGAGCTGGCCGGTTTTGCGGAGGCACGGCGGAGTTTTGGTGCGTCCGACCGGATCGAGCAGCGCCGTTCGCCCCTGTCTTCTTTGCCCGGGACGATCCGGTTGCGGCATTATGAGCCCGAGCGTGACTATCAGCTTGGACAGCAGGCCGCACGGGTTGCGGGCGGCGGCGTGCGCGAGGATCGGGTCGATCTGCCGGCCCTGCTGTCGGCAGGCTCGGCGCGGGCACTGGCCCAGACGCTTGCGGCCGCCGCTGTCGACGGGCGCGAGGTGGCGGTATGGGCCACCGACCTTGCTGCGCTTGCACTGACGGTCGGCAGCATCGTCGAGCTGGCCGACGGGAGCCGTTGGCGGCTTGCGTCGCGGACCGTTCGCGATGCCGCGCATTCGATCGAACTGCGCCGTTTTCAACCCGTTACGGCGGGGCTGGTAGGGGCCGATGCCGGGCTTCCGGTCACGGCCCCCGATTGGCCCGACGCCGAAGCTATGGTCGCGCTGTTCGATGTTCCGGGGCTTGACGCGGTCGCCGCGACGGCGCCGCGCCTGCTCGTCGCTGTCGCGGGGAGCAACGACGGCTGGCGCGGCGCGGACCTGTGGATCCGGCCGGCCCCCGAAGCCGAGCCCGTTGCGATCGGCTTTGCGCGTCCGGCCCTTGCGCTTGGTACGCTGGCGACGCCGATTGCTGCGGGAAGTGGCGATCTCTTCGATATGGCGAACGCGGCGATCGTCGAGCTGATCAATCCGTCCATGCTTCTGGAATCCCGTGACGACAGTGCGATTCTGGGCGGTGCCAATCGCGCCATGATCGGCAGCGAGATGATCCAGTTCGGGGTGGCCGAGTTGCTTGCGCCGGGACGCTGGCGTTTGTCGCGCCTGCTTCGCGGGCGTGGCGGGACCGACGTGGCGGCGCACATCGGCGGGGCGCCCTTTGCGATGATCGAGGATGCGGCGATCGTACCGGTTCCGGACATGCTCGCCCGCCTCGCCGAAGGAGGGGGTGCGGACCTGCAATGGGCGTCGCGCCGCGATACCGATGTGCAGGATGTCGCGATCGGCGTTGTGGGTCGAGCGCTGCAGCCGCTGGCGCCGGTCCACGGACTGCTGCGGGCCGATGGGGCGGGCGGCATCGTTGCCGAGTGGGTTCGGCAGACGCGGGCGGACACGGGCTGGCGCGATCGGCGTTGTGGGTCGAGCGCTGCAGCCGCTGGCGCCGGTCCACGGACTGCTGCGGGCCGATGGGGCGGGCGGCATCGTTGCCGAGTGGGTTCGGCGGACGCGGGCGGACACGGGCTGGCGCGACGGCGTCGATGTGCCGCTGGGTGAAAGCCGCGAGGCCTGGCGCATCGAACTTGTTCCGCCAGTTTCCGATATCGGATCGTGGGAAACGACCACCGCCAACTTGCCGATTACGGCACCGGTGCTCGCGGCGCTGGCAGCAGGCCATTCGATCGCTATCCGGCAGATCGGCGACTTTGCGCTGTCGCCGCCGCTTTTGCTGCCACTGCCATAAGGGAGAAGACCGATGACCGAGATGCATACCCCGCGCTTTGCTCTGCCGCTGCTCGCGGTGGCGCAGGCGCAGAAGGAGGTGACGCACAATGAAGCGCTGACCATGCTCGATGCGCTGGTGCAGGCTTCGGTCGAGGAGGGACCGATTGCCACGCCACCGGTAGCACCCGAGCCGGGACAATGCTGGCTGGTCGGCGCCGGGGCGAGCGGCGCGTGGTCCGGACAGGATGACAAACTGGCGATATGGAGCGACGGGGGATGGCGTTTTGCTGCACCACGGGAAGGCATGCGCCTCGGCTGTTTGTCCGATGGAACGGAGCTGCGTTTTCGGTCGGGAGCTTGGGTCGTTCCCGGCGTGATCTCGAGCCCCGTCGGAGGGGCCATAATCGATTCCGAAGCCCGCTCCGCCATCGCGGCGCTGATTCTGCTCCTCGACGCGCAGGGCATTCTGATTTCAGGGTGATTTTGCCTCTCTTCGCACCGCAAGTGCGGCTTTTTGGCAACAGATTCACGATTTGTTAGCTTGCACGGAACCAAAGGCACGGGTAGGACGTCTGACGAGACGTGAATCTCAATTGAAAGGGGAATCTACTATGAGGAAGCTTGCCGTCGCTATGGCGTTGGCCTCCACTGCCCTGGCGTCGCCGGCTCTGGCGCGCGACAACTCCTGGTATGTTGGAGTTGGTGGTGGCGTGATGATCGTCGAAGATCTTGATCTCGACATCGGCACTGTCAAGGACGCCGGTTCGATCGACCACCGCAAGGGGTATGATTTCGAAGGCACCGTCGGATACGACTTCGGTGGTTTCCGTGCGGAAGTCGAAGTCGGCTATCGCGAAGCCGACATCACGTCGGGCACCTTCACGACCCCCGGCATTCCGCAGAATGCCAATGGTTCGGGTGCGCTCCGTACGGGCGCCGTCGACCTGAACGGTGACTCGAACGCACTCAGCTTCATGGTCAACGGTTTGCTCGACTTCGGTGACGATGATGGCCTGCAGGGCTTCGTCGGCGGCGGTGCCGGTGTGGCCCGCGTGTCGGTCGAACCCGTCTATGCCGGTTCGTTCCTGGACGATTCGGATACCGGTTTCGCCTGGCAGGCGATTGCGGGCGTTCGCGCTCCGATCAGCAAGAACTGGGACGTCGGTCTGAAGTATCGTTTCTTCAACGCCAGCAACCTCGACCTCGTCGATCAGCTTGGCCGCGACGTTTCGACGCGCTTCCGGTCGCACTCGATCCTCGGTACGCTGACCTACAACTTCGGTGGTGCACCGGAGCCGGTCGCGCCGGCCCCGCCGCCGCCGCCGCCGCCTCCCCCGCCGCCGCCTCCCCCGCCGCCGCCGCCGCCGCCGGCCGTTTGCGAGCCTGGTCCGTACATCGTGTACTTCGACTGGGATCAGTCGAACATCACGCCGGAAGCAGCGTCGACGCTCGACAACGCGATCAGCGCCTACAACCGCGGCTGCTCGGGTACGCAGGTTTGGCTCGCCGGTCACGCCGACCGCTCGGGTTCGGCCAAGTACAACGTCGGTCTGTCGGAACGCCGCAACACGGCGGTTCGCAGCTATCTGACCGCACGTGGTATCTCGGACGGCTCGATCTCGGCCGAAGCGTTCGGCGAATCGCGTCCGGCCGTTGCGACCGCCGACGGCGTCCGCAACGACCAGAACCGCCGCGTGGAAATCAAGTACGGTCCGGGTTCGGGCAACTAAGATTTCCAGCCCGGTTCGGGTTCGAAACAAGGAGGGCGGTACCGCAAGGTGCCGCCCTTTCTTTATGTTCCGAGGTTCGTCGAAACCACATTGCACATTTCGTTTGCTCTCGCTCTAAAATGTTATACCATAACAAAGCAGGAGGGAGCTTCCCGCATGGACTTTCGACCTGCGGCGCGGGATGGGCGCAGCGACATGTGCCGGTCCCGCATATGGGGAGATGCAAGATGCGCGACCGCCGCAGCCAGTTTCACCGCAGCATTTTCCGGGCCGACCCCAATGGGGACCCGGATATCAACACGACGCCGCTGATCGACGTCATGCTGGTCATGCTTGTCATGTTCATCATCACGATTCCACCGCCGACCCACAGCGTCGACATCACATTGCCGCAGGGGCCGGACCTTCCGGGCAAGGTCCTCGACGAGAACCGGGTGACGATCGATACCCGCGACGTCATTCGCTGGAATGGCGAGGCGATCGACCTGGCGGAGCTCGGGCAGTTGGTGAAGGTGGCATCAGACCGTCCCCAGCAGGCGACATTGAAGCTCGAGCCCGAAGCGCGGGCTCGCTATCTGCGCGTCGACGAGGCGATTGGCGCGATCCGTCGCAATGGCGGCAGCAAGCTCGCCTTTCCGGGTATCCAGCAATATGGCGGCATGATCTGAAGCTGGTAGCCAAGACGATCGATCGGCGACGAGCGGGCGTCTCGATCCTCTCCGTTGCTCCGGACCCGATCCGGGATCGCCAACCGCCGCGTCCGCGATGGCGAGGGCTAGTCGGGGGCCGGAGACAATGGCGAGGACAGGTGTTGCGCGTCCAGGATCCCCGCCAAGGCCGGTCAGGCCGTCGGCGCGGTGCCCGGGCGCAGATATTGCATCATGTAGCTCACATAGTCGGGCTTGCCGAGCGGGACGCCCAAGTGGCGCATCACCGCATAAGCGGCAACGAGATGGAAATAGAATTGCGGCTGAGCCCAGTCGCGGACGTAGGTCGCGGCGGTCATGTCGAAGACCATGCCATTGGGAAGATCGAAGCTGACGTCGCGATCGGGGTCGTCGCCGAGCGCGGCGGGATCGAGCGCGTCGAGCCAGGCAAGCGCGGCGGCGATTTGACCTTGTAAACCCGAAGCGTCGGTCGCATCGTCACCCGGATCGGGCGCGCCGGTGGCGCCGAGGCGCGCCGGCGCCTGGATCGCCTGCATGCAGGTGAAGCGCACCTGTGTCGCCAGCGGAAACATGTCGGGGGCGAGCCGCGCGACAAGGAATTCCTGCTCCCCGACGCCATTTTTCTCACCCCACGCCAACGCCTTGTCGAGCTGGCCCGAGAGCGCGCGCAAGGCGTTGAGATATGCCGGAATGGTGAGATCGTAGAGCGTGGCTGGCATGGAGCATCCTTTGAAGGGTGGCGCGATCAGGCGGCGGCGAGATTGTCCTGAAACTGCAGGCGGGCGAGGCGGGCGTAGAGGCCGTCAGCGGCAACGAGATCGTCGTGGCGGCCTTCCTCGACGATCCGTCCGTCGTCCATCACGACAATGCGGTCCGCGGCGCGCACGGTCGCGAGGCGGTGCGCGATGACGATCGTGGTGCGATCGTGCATCAGACCTTCCAGCGCATCCTGAACGAGCTTTTCGGATTCGGCGTCGAGCGCCGATGTCGCTTCATCGAGCAGCAGCAGCGGCGCCCGGCGAAGAAGTGCGCGCGCGATCGCGATCCGCTGGCGCTGGCCGCCCGAGAGGCGCGCACCACCTTCGCCCATGAAGGTGTCGAGTCCTTCCGGCAGTTTGCGAACGAACTCCTCGGCATTGGCGGCGCGGGCGGCTTCCCACAACTCGTCATCGGTGGCCGCCCAATTGCCGTAGCGCAGATTGTCGCGTGCCGAGGCGGCGAAGATCACCGTTTCCTGCGGGACCATCGCGATGCGCGCGCGCAGATCGGCGGGATCGAGTTCGGTCAGCGGGGCGCCGTCGAGGCGGATCTGGCCGCCCTGCGGATCATAGAAGCGCTCGGCAAGTTGAAAGAGCGTCGATTTGCCGGCGCCCGACGGGCCGACGATCGCGACGGTTTCGCGCGGGCGGATGGCGAGCGAAAAATCGTGCAGGGCCGGGGCGTCGGGGCGGGTCGGATAGCGGAACTCGACATGGTCGAACTCCAGCGTGCCGATCGCGGGTTCGGGGAGCGTTCGCGGGCTGGCCGGTGGCGCGATACTGGGTTCGGCGACGAGCAATTCGTTGAGCCGCTCGGCCGCACCCGCCGCGCGGAGCAGGTCGCCATAGACTTCGGTAAGGGCCCCGAAGGCGCCCGCGACAAGGCCGCCGGTCAGGACGAACGCCGCGATCGTACCGCCGGTGATCGTGCCGGCCGCGACACCTGCCGCGCCATACCAGAGCAGCGTCGTGATGGCGCCGAAGAGGAGGCCGATGACGATCGCGGTCATCGTCGCGCGGAGGCGGATCCGCCGCTTTGCAGTCGCGAAATTGGCTTCCACCGCGCTGGTGAAGCGGTCGGCCTCGCGCGCTTCCTGGCCGAAGGCCTGGACGATCTTCATCGCGCCCAATTGTTCGGCGGTCGTGGCGCCGATATCTGCGACACGGTCCTGACTCGACCGCGAGACATTCTGGAGCCGGCGGCCAAGCAGGACGATCGGCATGATGATCACCGGAATGCCCAGAAGAATGCCGGCGGTCAGTTTTGGCGAGAGCGAGAAGAGATAGACGATGCCGCCGATCCCCATCACCGTGTTGCGGAGCGCGACCGACACGGTCGTGCCAACGGTCTGTTCGATGATCGAGGTGTCCGACGTCATGCGCGACGCGATTTCGGATGGCCGGTTCTCCTCGAAAAAGCCGGGGGCGAGGCGCAGCAGATTTTGTTGCACGGCCTGACGGATGTCGGCGACCGTTCGCTCGCCAAGCCAGCTCACGAAATAGAAGCGGACGGCCGTGGCGCCTGCGAGGAAGACCACGATGACATAGAAGAAGCGAAAATGCGGTGCGACGTCGCCGCCGCCGGCGACGAACCCCGAATCGATCATTTCCTTGAACTGATAGGGGATGGCCAGCGTCGCGAGCGCCGCGATACCCAGGGCGATCGCGGCGACAAGCAACTGCAGCGGATAGCGGCTGGCATAATGCCAGACCATGCGCAGGCTCGACAGTTTGCGGGGCGGGGCTGATTTGTCGGATTTGGTCGCCATCGCCGACGGCCCTAGCAGGGGCGTACGTGCCGCTCAACGACGGAGAATGGCGTCGGACTTCAAGCGGTGTGAAGCGCTGCTGTGGAAAGGGAGCTCGAAGCCGGCCTCGCGCTCCCTTCCGATGTTGTCCGCGTCAGCGGTTGTCGAGCTGTGCCCGTACCGCGCGAAGGCCGGCGGGCGTTATGCGATAGGGCGCCCCGCCGCGCGATGCGATGAAGCCGCGATGGCGAAGGCGCCGGAATAGCGCGAGACCTCCGCTTTCGAGGATGTGACCGTCGCGCGTGAAGCACAGCGCTTCGACGAGGCGGCCGTTTTCATCGCGCCGGTGGCGGATCAGTCCGCCCTGCGCCAGCACGTGGAGCACGCGCTGTTCGGATTTTGAGATGTTCATTGGAAATGGTCCGGGATTGTTCGGCAACAGGACGCACGCCGGACCGGTGGGCCGGCGGCGCTTGCGTCATCCCTTTCGCCGGGATGTTAGCGGTTGCCCGCAATCTCAGACATATTCACTCCAGGGGACGCCCGTGCGTCCGTGTCCCGGAATATTATCGATGCGCCGCGCGTGCAATGCTTTTGATGCATTGCACAATGACGCCGATAGCCTAGACTGCACGGCAAACGGGGCGCCGCGAAAGTCCCCGGCCGGACGCAAAAGGGACAATCACGACATGCTGTATCACGCCTTTGAAATGCAGAAGAGCTGGCTTGCGGGGGCGAGCGCGCTGGCGACCGCGGGGGCGCAGGTGATCCAGCATCCGGCCAACCCGCTCGGCTATTTTGGCGGCAGCCCGATGTTTGCGTCCGCGCTCGAGGTGTTCGCGCATGCCGCGGCGCCGCGCGGCAAGCCGGGGTTCGAACTGTACGAAACCGTCGTCGAGGGCGAAACGGTGCGCGTTACCGAAGCGATCGAAGCCCGCAAGCCTTTCGGCCAACTGAAGCATTTCAAGCACAAGGGCGCGAAGGGGGCGCCCAAGCTGCTGATCGTCGCGCCGATGTCGGGCCATTATGCGACGCTGCTGCGCGGAACGGTCGAACGCATGTTGCCCGACCATGATGTGTGGATCACCGACTGGCGCGACGCACGCAACGTGCCGCTGGAGGCGGGGGCGTTCGATCTCGATGATTATATCGATTATATCATCGGCTGGATGGAGCATATCGGCGCGGGCGCCCATATGCTCGCGGTATGCCAGCCCTCGGTGCCGAGCCTGGCCGCGGCGGCGATCATGGCGGCGGACAAGCATCCGTGCCGCCCGGCGACACTGACGATGATGGGCGGACCGATCGATACGCGCAAGGCCCCCACCGCGGTCAACCAGCATGCGACGACGCGGCCCTACGCCTGGTTCCAGGAAAATGTCATCGCAACCGTGCCGGCCTATTATCCGGGTGCCGGGCGCCGCGTCTATCCGGGTTTCCTGCAACTCGCGGGCTTCATGTCGATGAACCTTGGCAACCACATGATGAGCCATTGGGAGATGTTCAAGCATCTGGTTCAGGGCGATGGCGAAGGGGCCGACAAGACCAAGGAATTCTATGACGAGTACCGCTCGGTCTGCGACATGACGGCCGAGTTCTACCTTCAGACCGTCGACGTCGTGTTCCAGCGCCACCTGCTGCCGAAGGGCGAGATGCTGCATCGCGGCCGGCCTGTCGACCTGGGTGCGATCGAGGATATCGCGATCCTGGCGATCGAGGGCGAGCGCGACGATATCTCGGGTATCGGGCAGACCAAGGCGGCGCTGACGCTCGCCAAGTCGCTTCCGGCCGCGAAGAAGAAATATCTGATGGCGAAGGCCGTCGGCCATTATGGCATCTTCAACGGTCGCAAATGGCGCGACGAGATCGCGCCGGTCGTGGAAAAATGGATCCGCGCGAACGGCGGTTGAGGCGCCGCGAGCAACCGACCGGGGGGCGCAAAACCCTCATCATCGCTATGCGGCCGCGAGGATCGGGAGGCTGCTGCCTATTCCAAGGCCAACACAGGCGGCGGCGCCCCGGACGCGCGGCCATGAAAGGTGCCGATCAGGCGGGGATGTAGGTGAGCCGGATCACCTCTTCGCTTACCATATCGGTGGTAGCCAACCGGAGCGGCGGCCGAGCGTCGGTGAAGAAGGGGGTGCCGCGGCCCAGCACGACAGGGTGAAGATAAAGGCGATATTCGTCGATGAGGCCGGCGTCGGTCAGACTCTGCGCCAGATTGGGCCCCGAGACCGCAATTTCTCCGGCCAGCCGGGTCTTCAAGTCGTGCACCAGTGTTGCGACGTCGCCTGCGACGAGGGTGGCATTGGGGCCGGCCGACGTCAGCGTGCGTGAGGCGACCCATTTGGGCTGGCGCCGCCACGCCGCAGCGAACGCCTGTTCGGCCGGCCCCCATTCGGCGCGATCATCGTCCCAGTAGCGCATGATTTCATACATCCGGCGCCCGTAAACGCTGCCGGCGAGTCCCTCGACATGTTCGGTCCAGTGGCGAAAGAGTGTTGGTTCGGTCGCCATCCGGTCATGGTCGACATAGCCGTCGAGCGACAGGTTCATTCCAAAGACGAGCTTTGCCATGTTCGTTCCTCCGTGCGCATCAGTGCCAGGGCGAGGTCCGTATCGACCAGTAGACCAGATAGAGCAGCCCCGCCCACAGGAGCAGGATGAGCGCCATGCCGGTCCGGCTCGACGGGCGTTCGCTCGCGGCCTCGGCGGCGGCGTGGAGTTCGGCCCAGAGGGGTGCCGGAATCAGCCGGCGAACGAGGATGAGGCCGAGCGGAACAAGGATCAGGTCGTCGAGCCAGCCGAGAACGGGAATGAAATCGGGAATCAGGTCGATCGGCGACAAGGCGTAAGCGGCGATCGCGACCGCAATCGCTCTCGCAGGCCATGGCACGCGAGGGTCGCGCGCGGCGAACCAGGCGGCGTGGGCCTCGACCGCGAGCCGGTGGCCGAGATCGCCGATGCGTTCCGAAAGGGATTTGCCGGTCATGCGATGCAGCCTTACTGTCTCCCCATGGCTATCCAACTGAAAAGCGCGCGCGTCGAGCGCTGGCCCGTCGCGGGACAATTCGTGATCGCGCGCGGCGCCAAGGATCATGTCGATGTCGTCGTCGCCGAAGTCGAGGGCGATGGCGCGATCGGGCGCGGCGAGGGAACGCCGGTATACTATCTTGGAGAGGATGCGGCGGGATGCCGCGACCTGATCCTGCATGCCGCTTCGCATATCGCCGATATGGGCGCAGCCGCCGCGCGTGCGGCGATCCAGGAAATCATGGCACCGGGCGCCGCGCGCAACGCGCTCGATTGTGCGCTCTGGGATCTGGAGGCGCGCCAACGCGGCCTCCGGTTGTGGCAGCTTGCGGGATGCGACGGCGCGCCGACCGCGCGCGCGACTGCCTATACGATCTCGCTCGGCACGCCGGGTGCGATGGCGGAGCAGGCGGCCATGGCCGAGGCCGACGGCTATCACCTGCTCAAGATCAAGCTGACCGGCGACGGCGACCGGCTGCGCGTCGCCGGAGTCCGCAAGGGTGCACCCGGTGCCCGGTTGATCGTCGATGCCAACGAAAGCTGGGGCCAGATCGATATTCTGAGCGAGGTCGAGGCCCTTGCCGAGATGGGCGTGGAGATGATCGAACAGCCGGTTCCGGTCGGCGCGGACGCCCTGCTTGATCCCATCTATGCGCCGATCCCGTTCGTCGCTGACGAGAGCTGTCAGACCGCGGCCGATGTCGCGCGGATCGGCCCCTTTTACGACGGGGTGAATATCAAGCTCGACAAGGCCGGCGGCCTGACCGAAGCGCTGCGGATCGCCGATGCCGCCGACGCGGCGGGGTTGTCGATCATGGTCGGCTGCATGCTGTGCACCAGCCTTGCCGTTGCGCCGGCGTTCGTGCTGGCGCAGCGTGCACGCTGGGTCGACCTCGACGGTCCCGCGCTGCTCGCGCGCGATCGCGAGGGCGGATTCGAGTTTCGCGACGGGCGGATCGCGCCCTTGGTCTGATGCCGACCGGCCAAGATTACAGTAAAGTAACTTTACTGTCCTGAATTTGGACTATATGATGCGGCGCATGAACACCGTCCCCGCACCCCGTCACCATGATATCGTCATGCCTGCGCTGCTGCGCCATGCGCGCACCACCTATGGCGGCGCGATGCGGCGCGCGCTCGATCGCGCGGGCTTTGACGACATTCCCGCCAACGGCCTGTATGTGATCGGCGGGCTTGCGCTGGGCGCCGAGGATGTGCCGCTGAGCGCGCTGATCCAGGATCTGCGCATCTCGAAACAGGCGGCGGGGCAGCTTGTCGATACGTTGGTGATGCGCGGCTATCTGGAACGGCAGACCGACCCCGACGATCGGCGGCGGCTGGTGGTGCGCCTGACCGAGCGCGGCGCGGAGGCGGCCGCCATCCAGGGCCGGGCGCGCGATGCGGTCGATGCAAAGCTGGCGGCGCGCGTCAGTGCCGCCGATATCGCCGCCGCGCGCCGCGTGCTGTCGGCACTGATCGACATCGCGATCGAGGCCCGTGAAAAAGCCGCGTCATCGACCTGACGATCAGGCGGGGGCATAGCTCACCACTTCATATTCGATGCCGTCCGGATCGAGGAAATAGAAACGCCGGCCGCGCGCATAGTCGCTTTGGCTGAATGGCGTGAGGCCTGCCGCCTTTACCCGCAGTTCGACCGCATCGAGATCGTCGACCTGTACCCCGACATGGTTGAGCGGTTCGCCCTTGGCATAACGGGCATCGGCGTGCGTGCCGTCGGGGCCCGTGTAGAGCGCGACATAGGCGACATCGCTGCCAAGATGAATCGTGCGGCCACCGCCCTGCGCCGGGCCGCGCCAGCGTTCGTGCCAGCCGAAGATTGCCGAGAGAATCGCGGCGGTCCGGTCGGGGTCGCTGACCGTCAGATTCACATGTTCGATAAACGGGTGCGTCACGTTGGAAACTCCTGATCGGGGTTGACGCACCATCTTGTGAAAGCTCAACTCAGGTTTAGATCAAGCGAAAAGCGAAGGAGGGCGCGGCCGATGCATCGCACCGACCTGATTGCGATCGGCGAGCTTGCGGCGCGCACCGGCGTTGCGGTGTCGGCGATCCGTTTTTACGAGGCCAAGGGTCTGCTCGCCGCGCTGCGCACCGGGGGCGGGCAGCGGCGCTTCCTGCGCGCCGATATCCGCCGCGTCTCGTTCATCCTGATCGCCCAGCAAATGGGGTTGAGCCTTGACGACATAGCGGCGGAACTGGCGAGGCTTCCGGCGGGGCGCAACCCCAATGCGGCCGACTGGGCCCGGATCAGCACCGCGCTGCGCGCGCGAATCGATACGCGCATCGCAGCTCTTGAGCGGACGCGCGACCTGCTTGACGGTTGCATCGGTTGCGGTTGCCTCAGCCTCAAGAAATGCGCGCTCTACAATCGCGCGGACAAGGCGTCGCAGCGCGGGGCCGGACCGCGTTATCTGCTTGGCGACCGGGCGGGCGAGATCGTCGAACGGGATTGATGCTGCTTGTCTTGGCCGCCTATGATATCTAATATCACGAAAGGATAACTATCTGGAGAGGTTGAATGAAAGCGCTCTACCCGTTGTTCGCTGCGGCTGCCCTGTACGCCACGCCCGCACTTGCCGAGCCGTCGTCAACTTCTCCGCTGCTCGGCACATGGGCGGCGGATATCGACCGGCTTCCGATCCCGCCCGCAGCGCGGCCGAAGAGCGTCACAATCACCTATAGCGATGCGGGCGGCGGCCAATGGCGCACCCATGTCGAGGTGGTGCTTCCCGACGGGAGGGCTGTACAGGCAACCTCGACTTATATTCCCGACGGCAAACCGGTATCGGTCGAGGGCAATCTGGAGGCCGACACGGTCGCAACGCGCATCCCCGAACCCGGCGTGATGGTGACCGCACTGTCTTTGGGCGGCGTTCCAGGTTCGATGCGCACCTATACGGTATCCGCCGACGGCAAGACGATGACCGAGACGGTCGTCTTCTTCACCACCGGAGGGAAACCGGGCATGCGCACGAACCTGTTCAACCGCGTCCGCTAGGCGGCGCAGGATCACACCCCGGCGAGGCGTTCGATGTCGGGCGCGCCGGTAAGCCAGGGGCCGAAGCGGGCGCCGATCTCGCGGAAATGGCTTGAGGCGCGATGCGCCTCGACCGCTGCCGGATTGTCATAGCATTCGAGCACCTTGTAGGTGCCGCGCTCGTCGGTGCGGAACAGGCGATAATAGCTGTTGCCGGGTTCGTCGGCATTCACCGCCGCGGCGAGTTCGGCGAAGGCCGCCTCGAAATCCGCCTCCTTGCCTGACTGCACGCGCAGCGTGGCGATCACTCCGATGGCGCTCATTCTCTTTCTCCTTGTTTTCAACCGCGAAGGTCGGGGTCGACGTCCCAGCCATCTTCGACCTGGATGCCGAAGCTGTTCAGCATCATCGATACCTGCGTGTACTGGCCGACGGTCATGACGAGGTCCATGCGACCCTTGTCGCCAAGCGGTGCAAGCGCCGCCCATGTCGCGTCGGTGACGAAATGGTCGGCGGTCAGTTCGTCGGTGGCACGCAGCATCGCGCGATCGATATCGGTCCAGCCCGCTGCATCGGGACCGGCCTTGATCCGTTCGACGTCGTTTTCGGAAAGCCCGCTGTCCAGCCCGATCCGCTTGTGCTGCGTCCACTCATAGCCCGACCGGCAATTATAGCCGGTACGCAGGATGACGAGTTCGCGGTCGCGCTCCGACAGCGCGTTGCGCCGCGAGAGGATATAGCTGCCCCAGCCGAGGAAGGCGGTGAGGGCGTTCGGCGCGTGCGCGAGCGTACGGAAGATGTTGAGCACCCGCCCGCCGCCGACCTTGCCGCCACCGGTATCGAGGAAGGGGGCAAGAGCGGCGCGCTGGTCGGCATCGAGCCGGTCCAAATCGACCGGCTCGATACGCGGAGCATGGAGTCTCATTTCAGGGGCTGCAAATCAGAAGACCTCGAAGAGGCCAGCCGCGCCCTGGCCGCCGCCGATGCACATGGTGACGACGGCGTATTTCACGCCGCGACGCTTGCCCTCGATCAGCGCGTGGCCGACGCAGCGGGCGCCGGTCATACCGAACGGGTGACCGATCGAGATCGAGCCGCCGTTGACGTTGAGCAGCTCGTTCGGAATGCCGAGCTTGTCGCGGCAGTAGAGGACCTGCACCGCAAAGGCTTCGTTGAGTTCCCAGAGGCCGATATCGTCCATCTTGAGCTCGAAGCGTTCGAGGAGCTTCGGGATGGCGAAGACGGGGCCGATGCCCATTTCGTCGGGCTCGGTGCCCGCAACGGCCATGCCGACATAGCGGCCGAGCGGCTGAAGGCCCCGCTTCTCCGCCACCTTGGCTTCCATCACGACGCAGGCCGACGATCCATCGGCGAGCTGGCTCGCATTGCCGGCGGTGATCGTATGACCTTCGCCCATCACCGGCTTCAGGCTGGAAAGCCCTTCGAGCGTGGTATCGGCGCGGTTGCATTCGTCCTTGCTGGCAACGACGTCCTTGAAGCTGACTTCCTTCGTTTCCTTGTCGACGACCGCCATGGTCGCGTTGCAGGCGACGATCTCGTCGTCATATTTGCCCGCGGCCTGCGCGGCGGCGGTGCGCTGCTGCGACTGGAGCGAATATTCGTCCTGTGCCTCGCGGCTGATGTTGTAGCGTTTCGCGACGACCTCGGCGGTGCCGATCATCGGCATATAGGTGTCCTTGTGCATCGCGATCAGCTCGGCGTCGGTCTCGATGAACACCTTGCCGCTGCCGCTGACCTTCGAGATGCTTTCGATGCCGCCGGCGACGGCGATATCCTGGCGGTCGACGATGATCTGCTTGGCGGCGGTCGCAATCGTCATCAGACCCGACGAGCACTGACGGTCGATCGACATGCCGGGGACGGTGACGGGAAGCCCGGCGCGTAGCGCGATCAGGCGCGCGACGTTCATCGTCTGCGAACCCTGCTGCATCGCGGCGCCGAACACCACA
Organism: Sphingopyxis sp.; assembly: GCF_016793825.1. Classification (GTDB taxonomy): domain Bacteria; phylum Pseudomonadota; class Alphaproteobacteria; order Sphingomonadales; family Sphingomonadaceae; genus Sphingopyxis. The sequence goes on along the minus strand of NZ_JAEULM010000019.1, from coordinate 130,125 downwards.
TCGTCGATCTCGCCGCCTTCGACGCCGGCGCGCTCGACCGCGGCCTTGACCGAGAAGGCGCCCAGCGTCGGAGCCAGGGTATTGTTGAACGATCCGCGCGCGGCCTTGGTCAGCGGGGTGCGGGCGGTGGAAACGATGACGGCGTCACGCATGATGATGTTCCTTTATACAGTTAGGCTCGGGCCTTTGCCGGGGAGGTGGCCGGTTAGACGAAGAACTGGCTGATCCATTCGGCGATCAGGGCGGGCTTTTCCTCGCCTTCGATCTCGACGGTCACTTCGTTGGTCTGTTGCCACTGGCCGGGGCGCTTTTCTTCAAGTTCGAGCAGCTTCACATGGCTGCGCACGCGCTTGCCCGAGCGTACCGGAGCGAGGAAACGGACCTTGTTGCAGCCGTAGTTGACGCCCATCTTGACGCCCGCGACCTTCGGCCCGTCGGTGCTCGCGCCGAGCATGGGCATCAGCGACAGCGTCAGAAATCCGTGCGCGATCGTCCCGCCGAATGGCGTCAGCTTCGCCTTTTCCTCGTCGATGTGGATGAACTGGTGATCGCCCGTCGCATCGGCAAACTTGTTGATCATATCCTGATCGACAAGCACCCATTCGGACGTGCCGAGATGCTGACCGACCCGGGTCTGCAGCTCCTGTGGCGTGATTCCGGCCATATCTCATCCCCTGTATCGTTGGTTCGGCGCGCGTTTTAGGCCTGTCTTGCCGCATTGCACAAGGCCCTAGCGGTCGCGCCACGGCGCCGTAGCGTCAGTCGGGCCTGGGGGCTTTGGCCGCGGCTGCCCGGGGCTTCGGGGACTCGGGATAGGGCATGATCATCGTGCCGTCGGGCGCTGCGGTAAAGCTGGTCTGGGTGGGGTAGGCAAAGCCGTATCCGGCGCGCGTCATGGCATCGAACAGGCGGATGCCGACATCGGTGCGCGCGGCAGCGACGACGTCGAACTGGTCGCTGAACACGTCGAAGATCAGCTCGAAATCGAGGCTGGACGGTCCGAACGTCAGGAAGCTCGACCGGATGAATTCATGGCCCGCAGCGACAACCTGTTCCTCCAGCAGCGCGGGCAGGTCGCGGAGCATCGTCGGCGTCGTCTGGTAGATGACGCCGATCTTGAAAGTAATCCGACGGCGGTGGAGATGCGCGAAGTTCGTGATCTCCTTGCTCAGCAGGTTGGTGTTCGAAATCACCAGCAATTCGCCGCCCAGCGACCGTAGCCGCGTGCTCTTCAGGCCGATGCGTTCGACGGTCGCGGTGCTCGTGTCATATTTGATCGTCTCGCCGACGCGAAAGGGTCGGTCGAAAATGATCGACAGCGATGCGAACAGGTCGGAGAAAATGCCCTGTGCGGCGAGGCCGATCGCAATACCGCCGATACCCAGACCGGCAATCAGGCCGGTGACGTTGACTCCCATATTGTCGAGGATGACGATGGTCGCGATCGCGAACAGAGCGACGCTGATCAGCAACCGGATGATCCCCATCGCGTTGCTCAGCGTTTCGTTGTGGCCTTCCGCCGCCCGGCGCTGGATCAGGCCGAGGATGATCTCGCGCCCCCAGATCGCGACCTGCAGCACCACCGCGATCGTGAAGACGAACTGGATGATCTGCATGATCGCGGCGGGGGGCTGCGCATAGCCGGCCACCATCCGGATCGCGATGATCGCGATCACGATCGACTTGGTCTTGTGGATCACCCGTCCGGCAATGTGCGTCAGCGTCAGGTCACCCGCGGCCGATTGCGCATGTTTCAGCGCGAAGGTCCGGATCATCGACAGTAGAAAATAGATGAGGAGGCCCGCGCCAATGGCGATGCCGATCTGGAGCCAGTGGCTGTTCACCCACGCTGCGCTGACGTCCCAATAATGCTGGGCGTCGGCGAGAGGGTTGCCTGCCGCCGCCGCGGTCTTGGCGGGAGTGGCGGCCGCAGCGGCGTGCGACGTGGCGGAAAGAAAGAAGGTCACGGCGGTCTTTTGGCGGATCACGCGGAACGGAGCAAGGCCGCGACGGTGGGTGGGCGGTATAAGATGGCTGGGTGGAGACAGGACATGCGCCATCAGCGCATCGAGCGCCTGATGGTTCCGCCCGCCATCCCATGGCGGGCGGATGAGCGCCGGTTCAGGCGGACGGGGCGTGCGGAACGTTGTGGCGCGCGGGGACCTGTGCCGGCCGCGCGGTCAGCGGCCGCCATCCCGCCTCCTGCTCGCGGCGGCGGACATAGGTCGACAGGCCCATTTCGAGGGCCAGCATCATGTAGATGAACGGCTGGAAGGCGATTCCGACGAACAGCGAACCGATCATATAGGTGACGTGCCCGTGCTGGAGCGCGGTCGCGAGGGGCGCGATCCATTGCTCCTCGGCGCGGCGCGTCTTCAGATACCGTCGTCGCAGCCGCTCCATCTGAACGAGGCTGGCGCCGTGCAGCAGCAGCCAGAGCGCAAGCCCCGGATAGCCCTGTTCGCCGAGCATCTCGAAATAGCTCGAATGATAGGCGCGCGAATGCTCTTCATAGACGGTCGCCTCGGATTCCTGCGGCTTGTCGGGGTCGTAGGTTGTCCCGCCTGCCTTTTCGACGCGGACATGGTTCTGGATATAGGCCTCGAAGCCACCGCCGAACGGATGCTCCTTTGCATACTCCCATGTCCACGCCCACACCGCGACGCGCGTCGAGGCCGACTGGTCCGACTTATGGTCACGGATCGTCTCCATGCGCGCGGTGAAGCTTTGGGGCAGGAACGGAATGGTCGCGACGGTCAGCAGCGCCGCCCCGGCAATGTAGAGAAAGCGGTGCTTGACCGCGCGCAGCGACAGCACCGCAAGCACGACGAGGCAGACCAGCCCCGTGCGGGCCTGCGTCCCGATCGGCAGCAGCGCGCAGGCGAAAATCAGCGCAAAGCAGAAGATCGACACGCGCCAGTCGGGCGGAAATATCGTGCCGTGCCGCCGATACCAGAGGATCAGCGGGATGATCGAGATGCCGACCGCCGACATGATCGAACCTTCGTAAAGGCCATAATTTTCGTTGAGCAGGAGCTGGAGCTGACCATAGCCGCCGCCGCCGCCCGCCGTCTTGATTCCGCCCGCGATCGCGATGGCCGCGGCGGACAGCAGCATGATCAGGACCAGCGATTCGATGCGCAGCTTGGTCCGCAAGGTAAGCGGCAGGAAAATCGCCCAGACGAGCGCTTTCCACACCCAGCTCCACTTGTCCGCCGCCTCGACCGGAAAGTCGGCGTTGATCGTCGTCATCCAGCAGTAGAGGAGGAGTGCGATCAGGAGCAATTGTCGCCCCGACCAGCGCGTATCGCGCTTGTCGTCGGCGATCAGCCATCCGCCGATCGCGAGACCGAAGACGATCAGCGAGATCGGGATCGAGTTGATCAGGAAATAGCTGAGGCGCTGCGGCGCGACGATGTCGATGTAGCAAAAGCAGAGCACGAACAGGAACGGCTTGCGAAACCCGACACCGATGAAGGCGAAGAGAAAGGCGACGAAGGCAAGGTCACGCATCGGACGAGGCGTCCGTTGCCGCGGCTTCGGCGTCGCGACGCTGCTGCCACAGCATGCGCGGGCTCACCTCGTGATCGAGATCGTCGCGATAGAGCAGGCGCCAGAGCGCGATCGCCATCAGGATATGGGTCAAGGCAATGGAAAAATTGTCGACCATCGATATGTTTTGCCTGAAAACCCCTTATGGCCCAAGGGCCCGATATCGCAGCCCTACGCGCGCGAGGTTGACGCCGCGTTAAGGCTTATATGTCAAAGCACTGGCCAAATGACCCGCATCCTTCACGTTCTCGATCACAGCCTGCCTGCTCACAGCGGCTATACCTTTCGCACGCGCGCGCTGATGAAGGCGCAGGCGGCGAAGGGTTGGGACGTCGCGGGCGTGACCGGCGTCCGTCATCCGGTTCCGGGCCCGGATGTCGAGACCGTCGACGGGCTGACCTTCTATCGTACGCCGCGCATTGCCTCGACGCTCTCGCCGATCCGCGAATGGCGTGAGATCGCGGCGCTCGCGAAGCGAACCGAAGCGCTTGCGAAAGCGTGGAAACCTGATGTGCTGCATGCGCATTCGCCGGTCCTCGATGCGCTTGCCGCGCTGCGGGTCGGCAAGCGGCTGGGCATTCCGGTCATTTATGAAATTCGGGCGTTCTGGGAGGATGCGTCGGTCGGCAACGGCACGGGGCGTGAAGGCAGCGCGCGCTATGCCCTGACGCGCCGGATCGAAACCCATGCCGTCCGATCGGCCGACGCCGTCGCGGTGATCTGCGAAGGACTGCGCGGCGATCTGATTGCGCGCGGAATTGCGGCAGAAAAAATCACGGTCTCGCCGAATGGCGTCGATCTGGACCTGTTCGGCGATCCGCTGCCGCGCGACGACGCGCTGGCGGGCGAACTGGGCATCGACGCCAGTGGCGCCGTGATCGGCTTTATCGGCAGCTTCTATGATTATGAGGGCATCGACGACCTGATCGCGGCGATGCCGACGCTCGTCGCCGCCGAACCCGGCGCGCGCCTGCTGCTCGTCGGCGGCGGGCCGATGGAGGCGTCGCTGAAGGCGCAGGCAGCGGCTTCGCCCGTCGCCGGTCATATTCATTTTGTCGGGCGGGTACCGCACGAGGCGGTCGAGCGCTATTACTCGCTGATCGATATTCTTGCCTATCCGCGCAAGAAGATGCGGCTGACCGATCTTGTCACGCCGCTGAAGCCGCTGGAAGCGATGGCGCAGGGCAAGCTGGTCGCCGCGTCGAACGTCGGCGGGCATCGCGAACTGATCGAGGATGGCGTCACCGGTACGCTCTTCGCGCCGGACGACCCCGCAGCGATCGCGGCGGCGCTGAAGGTCCTGCTCGATGGGCGCGGCCTGTGGGACGAGCGGCGAGCGACCGCACGGATGTTTGTCGAAAAGCATCGTAACTGGTCGTCAAACATTTTACGTTACGAACCTGTTTACCAGCGGCTGCTACGCGACGATGCGCGCCAGGTGGCCTGACGAGATGGATCCGGAATTTATGGACGACGGCAGCGAAGCTTCGGGGAACGCCCGCTGGACCGCGGTCCGGGACGTGCTGCGCCCCGTCATTCCTGCGGTGATCGGCGCCGCGGCGCTGACCTTCCTCTTCGCCGCGGTCATGCCGGTGGCATGGATCGCCGGCATCAGCTGGAACCTCTATCTCGACCGCCTCTCCGATTTTTTTCTGCCGCCAGTGGGCAATGCCGCGCGCCTGATTCTGGCATTGAGCATGGCGTCGATCGCCGCGCTGATTGCGGGTTTCGTAGCGCTGCTCGTCACGCGGCCCGAGGATGTGGGCCTGCGTTCGCTGGGTCGCCGGGGAAAGCGTCGCAGCGCCGGCGATGACGATATCCCCGTACGCCGCCGCGCCGACCTGCACCCCGACGATCTGCCGCGCGCGCCGATCCGCGCCGGCCGCGATTTGCCGGCCGAGGGGTTGAAGCCGACGACGCCCTCCGCGACCCCAGACATATATGTCGATCCCGCTGACTGGCCCACCAACGACGAACTGGTCCTTGCCGACCTCGCGCCGGTCGAAATCGACGAACCTGGCACCGAGCCCTGGCTGCAACCTGCCGAACTGGCGGGACCGGTGATGCCCGATCCGGCCGACCATTCGCTTGGTGCGATGGTTGCGCGCTTCGAGGCCGGCCTCGTTCGCCGCCGTCCTGCGCAGGCTGCCGTCCCCGCTATCCCGGCGCCCGAGGACGCCGCGAAAGAGGATGGCGCCGATGAGGGAGAGGGCGAGATCGACTTCGCGCTCGAGGCAGCGCTCAGCACACTGCAACGAATGAACCGTCAGGGTAACGGCTGACGCCTTACGGTCAGTCCTCGACCGTCAATATCTCGATCCGAAATTCGCCATCGTCGCACGCCCGTTCGACCGTCAGGTCGGCAACGATGTGGCCGGGAAGTCGCCATTCGATCGCGGAGAGACAGGACTGAAGCGCCGATAGCCGGGCGGTGTTCAGGCCGGCACCTGTACAGGAGAAAAGGTGACGCGCGCCTACGAAGTTGGCGCTGGACCACGGGCGCAGCATCGACGTGCTTATCGTGAAGCCTGCGGGGAGCCGCGTCGCCAGCAGGCGGGACAGGCGATTGTGCGGACAGCCGGCGCGCGCGGGCGCCGTGGGGGACCAGCGGATCATGCGACGCCTCCCGCGCGCATCCGCCGGTCGCCTTGCCGGGCGATGCGGCCGACGCGAAAGTCGGAACGCCATTTGTTCATGAAATGTTCCACTCGACATGTCACGCGCAGCCCGGGCTCGCGTCCGCCGCGAAGATCGCTGACGAGGCGCGGATCGTGGACCGCGGCGCGGCCGAACACACTGGGCGGCATCCGCGATTCGACCAGGAAACCTTCGATTCGTTGCAGCAGGCTGCGCTCCATTCACTTCCTCCCATATGCCCGTTTCGGGCGATTCGCCTCAATAGGATATTTCCTATCTGATCGTCATTTTCCTACTTGTCTAGGAAAAATCCTATTGCTACAGACGAAATAGGAAGGACCAGCCCCGCCGTGACCCGATGACCGAATTCGACCCCGATCCGCGCGCCGCGCTCGACCGTCTGCTGACTGAAAAGGGCATCGATTATGCCCAGTTGTCGGCGCGCATCGGGCGCAATCCGGCCTATATCCAGCAATATATCAAGCGCGGTTCGCCGCGGCGGCTTGCCGAGGAGGACCGCGCGCGCATCGCTGCCTATCTGGGGGTGTCGGAGGCATTGCTCGGCGGACCCGGCGCACGGGCGCCTGCTCCGGTTCGGGCGCGCGGGTCCGCGATGGTGCTGGTGCCGAAGCTCGCGATCGGCGCCTCGGCGGGCGCGGGGACGATCGCCGAGGGAGAACCGGTCGAGGGACAGGTCGCCTTCGATCCCCGGTGGCTTCGCGATCTCGGCGCCGATCCGCGGGCGCTCAGCATCATTCGCGTCGAGGGCGATTCGATGGCGCCGACGCTGAATGACGGCGATGACATCATGGTCGATGGCGGCGATGCCGCGACGCGGCTGCGCGACGGTATCTACGTGCTGCGCATGGACGATGTGCTGATGGTAAAGCGCGTCGCGCGGGCACCGGGAGCGGGGCGGGTGTCGGTGATCAGCGACAACCCGCATTACAAGAGCTGGGATGACCTGCCGCTGACAGCGGTACGCCTGATCGGGCGGGTCGTCTGGACCGGACGGCGGGTGCGCTAGGCCGGGCGGTGGATACGGCCTGGGGTCGGGATCCTAGATCGGCTGCGCCATCACCGCCTCGATTTCATGATCGAGCACTTCGGCGCGCTCGCACTGATCTTCGTTGCCGCTCCGGCATCTTTCTGCCGCCTTGTCGCGCTGGCGCGACAACTTGCCGAGCCGTTCTTCGCGTTCGCGCATCGCGCGGCCGCGATTCCGGTCGGATTCATCCTGGCTGGTGGTTGTCCAGTCGGCGACCTTTCCGACCGCCTTCACCGGTGCCGTCACCACGGTCTTCACCGCGCTGACGCAGCCGCCGAGCATCGGCGCTGCAAACAGGACGGCGAGAAGGGTGCGCATGATATGTCTCCCGTGGCAGTGGGCTTCCTTGGCATAGGGATGGCCGCCTGAACAGCGGATTGCGACGGGCAGCGTCCGGATGGCGAGCGATTGAGGCCCATGGATTCAAACATTTGCGGTCCGAATCGATGGTGCTACTATGGCCTTGCGCCGGCGGCGCGGTGGCCGCCGGTGGGGAGGAGGGTCATATGACGAATACGCAAAGAGGCCTGGCCGAATTTATCGGTACGTTCTGGCTTGTCTTCGGCGGTTGCGGCAGCGCTGTGCTGGCGGCCGGCTTTCCCGAACTCGGCATCGGGTTCCTTGGCGTGGCGTTGGCGTTCGGGCTGACGGTCGTCACCATGGCCTATGCGATCGGCCATATTTCAGGATGCCATCTCAATCCCGCCGTCACCGTGGGGTTGTGGGCGGGCGGGCGCTTCGAAGCGCGCGACATCCCGCTATATGTCGTCGCCCAAGTGCTGGGCGCGATCGCCGCCGCCTTCCTGCTGCTCTATGTCGCGCAAGGCAATCCCGGCTATGATCTGGCGACGAACGGACTTGCCGCCAACGGTTTCGGTGAACATTCGCCCGGCCACTTCGATATCGGGGCGGCGCTGGTGATCGAGATCGTGCTGACCGCCGTCTTCGTGTGGATCATCATGGGATCGACCGACGGCCGCGCCCCCGCCGGCTTTGCTCCGATCGCGATTGGTCTCGGCCTGACGCTGATCCACCTCATCTCGATCCCGGTGACCAACACGTCGGTCAATCCGGCGCGCAGCACCGGGCCGGCGCTCGTCGTCGGCGGCTGGGCGCTCCAGCAGCTATGGCTTTTCTGGGTCGCACCGTTGGTGGGCGGGGCGCTCGGTGGTTGGCTCTACAAAACGGTGGGCGCCGACACCTTCCCGAAACCGAACATCGAGGGCCAATAGGCTCATACCGGCGGGGGCAGTGCCTCCGCCGGCCTATTTCAGCAGATCGAGCGCGAAGGCGCGAACGTCGTCGGCCATATCGTCGCGTTCGAGCGCGATCGCCAGATTGGCCTGGATGTATCCGGCCTTCGAGCCACAGTCATAGCGCGCACCGTCGAAGGTCACTGCGTTGAAAGGCTGGCTGCCGATCATCGCCGCCATCGCGTCGGTAAGCTGGATTTCCCCGCCTGCGCCCTTTTCCTGCGCGGCAAGCACCTGCATCACCTCGGGCTGCAGGATATAGCGGCCCGAGATGATGAGGTTGGATGGTGCTTCGTCGACTCTGGGCTTTTCGACTAGACCGGTGACTTCGGTCAGCGCGCCGTCGCGCCTGCCGGGGGCGATCACGCCATAGCTCGACACCTGTTCGCGCGGCACTTCGAGAACCGAGAGAAGGTTGCCGCCGCCGACCCGATCATAGGCATCGACCATCTGTTTCATGCAGCCGGGCGAGCCGTGCATGAATTCGTCGGGCAGGAAGATCGCGAAAGGTTCGTCCCCGACGATATCGCGCGCGCACCAGATCGCGTGGCCGAGTCCCATCGGTTCCTGCTGACGGACATAGGCACAATTGCCGGGGCCAAGCCGCGTCGGTTCGAGAACCGACAGATCCTTGCCGCGTTCCGACATTGTCTTTTCGAGTTCGAACGCGATGTCGAAATGATCCTCGATCGCGCCCTTGCCGCGCCCGGTGACGAAGATCATCTGTTCGATTCCGGCTTCGCGCGCCTCATCGACCGCGTACTGGATCAGCGGACGATCGACGATCGGCAGCATTTCCTTCGGAATCGCCTTGGTCGCGGGAAGGAAGCGGGTGCCGAGGCCGGCGACGGGAAAAACGGCTTTGCGGATCGGTTTCATGCGGGCTCCTCTAGCGGGGAGAAAGCGAAGAGAAAAGCAGCCTCGGGCGCTTTGGCGCGGTTCGGGTCGGGTGGCGATCCATCAGGGGGTGACGATGACGACCACCCGGCGATTGTCCTGCCGCCCCTCGGACGTGTCGTTCGGTGACAAGGGAACGCTCTCACCCCGTCCGACGATCTGGTCGGCGGTGAAGCGCATGCCGCTGTCTTGCAGCGGGGCTGCCACCGCCTGCGCGCGCGCCAGCGACAACGCCTGATTATAGGCGCTGCTGCCCGTCGAATCGGTATGGCCCTCGACCCGCGCCGTGACGATGTTCACCGACACCAAATTGCGTGCGAGCGTTGCGAGCCGGGCGAGCTGTTCGGTCTGCAGCGCGCTTTCATTGACCGCGAAGAGTAGGCGTTCGTTCAGCGTCAGCTCCCAGCCCGACCCGCTTTCGACGAAGCCTTCGGACTTGAGCGTGGCGATCTGCGCCGGGTTGAAGCCCGACGGCGCCGGCACGCTTTGGCAAGCGGCGAGCAGGGCGCCGATGACGGCAAGAATCGTCAGGCGGATGAAGGGCATGGCATGGGTCACAGTGTCACTCCGCGGGTCGTCATAACTTGGGACGGTTGATCAGCTTATCGGCATACATGGCGGCGTCGGCGATCGTCAGCAGCGCCGTCGCATCGACGCCATGGTCGGGATATACGGCAACACCGATACTGATGCGCAGGCGATATTCATCGCCGTCGGGCAAGGCGACGGGCCGCGATACACTTTTCTGTATCCGCTCGGCGAGTGCTTCGGGCGCGATGTCGGGGTCGAGCGGGTCGATGATGACGATGAATTCGTCGCCGCCGATACGGGCGGCGAAATCGCCCTTGCGCAGCGTGTCCTTGATCCGGGTCGACAGCTCGACGAGCAGGGCGTCGCCGGCGTGATGGCCGTGATTGTCGTTCGCCGCCTTGAAATTGTCGGCATCGACGAACAGCACGGCAAAGCGTTCCCCGCGTTTGTCGGCCGCCTGGATGCGTAGCGCGAGCTGTTCGTCGAACGCGGATCGGTTCGGCATCGCCGTGAGCATGTCGTGCGAGGCGCGGTGGGCAAGCATCGCCTTTTCGCTTTCCATCGAGCCCTGCCATCCCTGCAGTTCATCGAGCAAGGCGTTGATGTCGCCGCCCAACCGGTCGAGCTCGGTGATGCCGAGCGGCTGTACCCGCTTGTCGAAGCGGCGGTGCAGGCGGACGTCGTGCGCGACGGTCGCGATCTCGTTGAGCGGCTTCACGAGTTCATATTCGAACCGCCGGGCGAGTATGATGGTGCCGAGCGCGGTAACGAGCAGGCAGCCCAGCCCGGCAAGAACACCCAGCCGGACATAGTCGATCAGCGTCGAGCTATCGCCCCAGACTTCGATCCGGCCGATAACCGATCCATTGCGCTGAACGGTCGCGGCAAAGGGACGGGGAAAGAAGATTCGCGTGAGCAGCGGCGCGGGATCGCCGGCGGGTGATGTCCATTCGGAGAGCGGCCGGCCGCGATCGTCGAGAACCCGCAGCCGCGCGATGCCGCGGATCCGCATCAACGGCTCAAGCCCCTCGCGCGCCGCCAGCGGGTCGTTGAAGACCAGCGCCGGTTCGACGCCATAGGCACCCAGCCGCGCGGCCAGTTCCATGTTGCGATCGGCATAGCCTTGCAGTGTCGTGACGCCGGCGAGCAGGATCGTCGCGCCCGAAAGGGCGACGGCGAACAGGGTGATGCCGAAATGAAAGCGCGACAGCAATTTCTGCAACGTCGTGCGCGCGCCCGCGCGCTCGGGCGGACGAGCGGTCATCGTGAGCCCCCGTCGCTGCCGATCTTCAGCACGCGCGGATCGACGCGAACCGTGCCGCGCCCGATCGCGTCGAGATTGGCCGAAAAGCTGACGCTGCCGGTCCGTCCCGTGAGGCAGAACATCGCGCCGTAGCTGCAGCCCGGATCATCGTCGGTGATCGTCAGGACCGGGCGGGCGCGGACCCATGCGATGAGGCGCTGACGGTCGATGACGGGCATCTGGCCAAGGAATATGATATCGCAGTCGCCGCCGCCGATCACGCCCGCGGCGCTCATGTGGCGAACGCTGATCACGGGACCGTCGGGTACGGTCGGCGCGATCCGGTCGGAAAGGCGCGGATCGCCGACGAGGCAGATCGTGCGCGCCGCGCCGGCGCGCTCGCCGGGCCAGCGAGCGTAGCTGATGATGCCGCCGAGGATGCGGTTTACGCCCCGCGCCGAGCCGTCAGCGCCGCTTTCGACGATCGTCTGGCTGGCCGACTGGATCGCCAGCTGGGGCGTCGCGAAAGACGACCCGATCAGGAACAGCGAAACCAGCAACCGACAGCGACCCCTCACCTGCTTCCGGGCATTGATCCTGCTCCCGGAAGGCGGCGTCCGCTAGTCTAAACTGCCCCAAAGTCAAGGAAAAGTGGCGTCATGCGGCCAAATTGCAACAGCCGCCCGGACAAGGGAGGCGTCATTCGGCGCGCAGCCGGTCGGCAAACCCCTTGCGCAGTTTCGTCAGCTTTGGCGGGATCGACGCCATGCAATAGGGATTGCGCTGGCCTTCGCCGTCCCAATAGGCCTGATGATAATCTTCGGCCGGATACCAGGTCGATGCGGGCTCGATGGTCGTCACGACGGGTGCTGGCCGGTCGGCGCCGGCGCGCTCGATGCCGGCGCGCGCGGCTTCTGCCTGCGCATCGTCCAGCGGAAAGATCGTGCTGCGGTACTGCGTGCCGACGTCATTGCCCTGGCGGTTGAGCGTCGTCGGGTCGTGCGTCGCGAAATGCACGTCGAGCAGGTCGCCGTAGGATATCACCGCGGGATCATAGGTGATCCGGATCGCTTCGGCATGGCCGGTGTCGCCGCCGCATACCTGCTTGTAGGTAGGGTTGGGGAGCGTACCGCCGATATAACCGCTTTCGACGCTGTCGATCCCGGCGAGCGACTGGAACACCGCTTCGGTACACCAGAAGCAGCCTCCGGCAAAAATCGCGGTTTCACGGGTCATGGCGTCGATCCTCGAAATGGGGGAAGGGATGCTTTTAGATAAGGCGCCCGCGCACTATTCCAAGGGCGGCGCGGCGGCAATCAAGGGCGGATCGAGCGGTCGTCCCGCCGTGCGCGCGGCATCGATGTCGCGGATTTCGGCCTCGAACAAGGCGACCCGGTCCTGCCAGCGCGGATGCGTGCTCGCCTGAAACAGTGGTTTGCCCTTGCGTTGGCCGAAGCGGGTCCAGAAGCGGACCGCCGCCTGTGGATCATATCCTGCACCGGCGAGCAGCCACACCGACAACCGGTCGGCTTCGACTTCGGTCTGTTTGAACAGCCGCGCGTTGCGGCCGAATTGCTTGCCGAGACCACGGTCGACCCCGGCGGCGTCGAGCCGTGCGCGGTGGCGCAGGACATTATGCGCAAGTTCGTGCGCGATCGCGGCAGCAAGATCCTCATCGTTCGTGGCGAATTCGGCGAGGCCCTTGCTGATCAGCACCAGCCGGCCATCGGCGACCCCCATCGGCCGGTCGATCGCTTCGACACGAAAATCGCTTACGCAGCCGGCGACGGGCGTGATGTCGATCGCTTTCCCGCCGTCCGATATCCGGACCGGCGATTGCGGCAGCCGCGCTGCGAACAGCCTTTCGACCGCCGTAATGCGGGCGAACGGTGCGTCCGTTTCGCCGCGCGGCGCCGCCGCGTCGCCGATTGTGACTACCGGCGTGCCGGTGATCACGCCGGCGACGGCGGCCGGCGAACCGGGGGCTACGGCTGCGACAAAGACGGCATCGTCATCACCGGTGTGATAGGCGGCGCGCGCCGCTGCCCGATCCGTCGCGTCGTAGAGCCGAAGGTCGCCCCACAACCACCCGAACTGCGGCTGCCGGGCGGCGCACCATCCGGCGTTGGCCGTCGTCAACCGGAAGCCGATCGTCGCCACGCGGGTTTCGAGCGCCGCGAGCGTTGGATAGGCGGAATCGCCCGATGATGCCAAGGCGGGGCTGATGCTTGCCGGCCCGATTGCGGACAGGATTGCGATCGAGAGCGAAAGGAGCCGCATCGCGGCGGCTTATCAGCGCATAGCTGACGCCGCCATGAATTTCCCGCCCGCTTCGGGCTCTTGCCTATCGCGCGGCGAGCGCCGATAGGGCGGGCGATGACGAAAGCTTCCTCTCCCCGCCCCGCCGCGCTGGCCCGCTGGCTGTGGGCGGTCGCGCTGCTGGTGATCGGCGTCGTCGCCGTCGGCGGTATCACGCGCCTGACCGAATCGGGCCTTTCGATCACCGAGTGGAAACCCGTGTCGGGCGTGCTGCCGCCGCTGACCGAAGCGGGATGGCAGGCCGCGTTCGACAAGTACAAGCAGATCCCCGAATATAAGGCGATCAACCTCGGCATGACGATCGATGGGTTCAAGGCGATCTTTTTCTGGGAATGGCTGCACCGCATCCTTGGCCGGCTGGTCGGCATGGCGCTGCTGGTGCCGTTCGCCTGGTACGCCTGGCGTCGCGCGATTCCGCAGGGCTATGGCTGGCGGCTGTTCGCGCTCGCCGCGCTCGTCGGGTTGCAGGGTGCGATCGGTTGGTGGATGGTTGCCTCCGGGCTCGAATACCGAACCGACGTCAGCCATTTCCGGCTTGCTACGCATCTGCTTACCGCGCTCTTTCTGCTCGCGGGTCTCGTCTGGACGGCGCGCGACCTTGGCGCTCTTGCACGCGATCCCGGTGCGCGCCCGGCGCGGCTGACGGGGGCGGCCATGGCGATCGTCGCGATCCTGTTCGTCCAGCTTCTGCTCGGGGCGTGGGTCGCGGGGCTCAATGCGGGCTATGTCGCGAGCACCTGGCCCGGCATGAACGGTCATTTCGTACCCGAGGGCATCGACTGGTCGAACGGCACATGGTTCGCGATCACCAACGATCCCTTCCTGATCCATTTCCTCCACCGCTGGTGGTCGTGGATCGCGGCGCTGGCGCTGATCCTGCTGGCTGGCACACTCCGGCGTCGGGGTGAACGGACGGAGGCAACGCTGTTGCTTCTGGTCGTTGCGGCGCAGATGACGCTGGGCATCCTGACGGTGATCACCGGCGTCTCGATGTGGATCGCGGTGTCGCATCAGGTGACGGGCGCCGTCCTCGTCGCGGTGGCGGCGGCGTCGCTCCATCGTCTGGGACGTTCGGCGACTTGATCGGTATCGCGCTGTTGCTGGTCGCTGTGGCAGAGCCCGCCGTGGTGGCTCCGCCGCCGGCCACGGTGGCCCTATTGCCCGCGCAATTTGCGCCACCGATTGATCGGCCGATGACCTATCGCGTCACGACGCGACGCCTGGCCCGCGATGGCAGCATGGCAAGCTATGCGATCGTCTATGCGCTTCGGTGGAATCGCGTCGGGCGCGGCGTCCAGCTTGTCGCGACCTTGCAAAGTGTCGAATCGGACGCGCGGCCCGAGCTTGCCCATATGGTGGCGAAGTTGCTTCAGCCGCTCGTCGGCCAGCCAATGACCTATCTCGTTGCGCCCGACGGCAGTCGCATCGATCTGGTCGATCCCGATGGTCTCTGGCAGCGTGTGTTGGGCAGTGCGCACGATGTCGGGGCGGGCTCGGGGCAGCCCGAGGCGCGGCAAATGGCGGATATCCTCGCCAGCCTGCCCGCTGCCGAGCGTGACAAGCTCGCGACATCGGACATTCGGGCGCTTGTCGCGCACGCTGCTACGCTGCCGCTGGCGGGCGAGGGCGTCACGGTCGAACAGGTCGGCACGCTGAAGACGATCTCGAGACGCCAGAAGGCTGGAGCTGCGGGGCCCCAGCCGCTGGAGATTGACCTGAGCTGGACGGTCGACACGGTGACGGGACTTGTCATGGCCGAACGGCGGCAGAGCTGGATGGGGACCGCGACGGGCGGACGGACGCTGGTCGAAGAGCGCGTCAGGGCGCTCGACCCTGCTGTGTCGAACGGCGAGGTATCATAATACCCGTCAGGAAAGCCGCACGATAGTTGACTTTCGGCGTCGCTTTCGCCATTGGCCCGCTCCGAAGCGCCGCTTCGTCCGTTCGGGACAGGCGGCGTGTTTGTTTCGGGGTGGCCGGCCTGGTTCCGGCGACTCCGGTCCATATCTGTCAAGGAGGTCGCCATCATGAAGGCGCTGACCAAGACGACCCAGTCGGCGAATGCCGGTACGGTCGAAAAGAAATGGGTGTTGATCGACGCCGACGGTCTCGTCGTGGGCCGTGTCGCAACGATCATCGCCAACATCCTGCGCGGCAAGCACAAGCCGTCGTTCACCCCGCACGTCGATTGCGGTGACAATGTCATCGTCATCAATGCGGAAAAGGTGGCGTTCACCGGCAACAAGATGGCCGACAAGCGCTATTACAAGCACACCGGCTATGCCGGCGGCATCAAGGAAACCAGCCCTGCCAAGGTTCTGGAAGGCCGTTTCCCGGAGCGCGTGCTTGAAAAGGCCGTTGAACGCATGATCCCGCGTGGCCCGCTCGGCCGCCAGCAGATGCGCAATCTGCGCATCTTCGCAGGCACCGAACATCCGCACGAAGGGCAGAGCCCCGAAGTGATCGACGTCGCGTCGATGAACCGCAAGAACAAGGTGGGTGCATAATGGCTGACGAACAGACCATGACCGATCTCAAGGATCTCGCCGGCGCCGTCGAAGGCACTGTCGCAACTCCGATTTCCGACGCCCCGCTGCGTGAGAAGATCGTCGACAAGCAGGGCCGCGCCTATGCGACCGGCCGCCGCAAGGATGCCGTTGCCCGCGTGTGGCTGAAGCCCGGCACGGGCAAGATCACCGTCAACGGCCGCGACCAGGAAGTTTACTTCGCGCGTCCGACGCTGCGTCTCGTCATCAACCAGCCGTTCGGTCTGACCGATCGCGTTGGAAGCTATGACATTGTCGCGACCGTCAAGGGCGGCGGCCTGTCGGGCCAGGCGGGCGCCGTGCTGCATGGCATTGCGCAGGCCCTGACCCGTTTCGAACCGACGCTGCGGAGCGCCGTGAAGTCGGCTGGCTTCCTGACCCGCGACAGCCGCGCGGTCGAGCGTAAGAAGTACGGCAAGGCGAAGGCCCGCCGCAGCTTCCAGTTCTCGAAGCGCTAAGATTCTTCCGCCGACGGGCGGAGAAGGGAAGGGCGGTCCGGAAACGGGCCGCCCTTTTTCATGCGCGCGATTATGGTCAGTTCGCGGGTTGCGTTGCGGGTTCCGCCGGGCGCGTCTGCCTGTCCGGGGAGAGGCTGCGCGCGGCATCGACGAAGGGAAGCAGCGTTGCGCCGTGGATGCTGTGCGGATCATAATCGATGCCATCGACGCCGAAGCGGAGTTTTTCCCGCTGAGCGGTAGGAAGGTGAAGCGTCCCGAACAGGCGATCGAATATGGCCAGCGTCGATCCGAAATTGCGATCATGATGGTGCTGATGCACCGAATGGTGGATCTGGTGGTGCGCGGGGCTCAGCAGCCAGCGCCCGGCGCGCCCTGAAAAGCTTATCCACAGATGCGTATGCTGCAAATGGACGAACAAGATGCTGACAAAGAAGGTCAGCGTGTTGAGCGCATACTGGAAATATCCCGGTGTCGCATCGCCGAACAGATGCATCGCCACGACCATGGCCAGACCGCCGCACGCCGCCGCCATATTATAAAAGATGATCGTGTCGATCGGGTGGACGCGATAATTGGTGAGCGGGGTCAGCGATTCGGCAGTGTGATGAACCTTGTGGAACTGCCACATCCAGCCGACGCGGTGGCTGAGGCTGTGGTTCAGCCAATAGGCGAACTCATACGCCACGAAGAGCATGGAGGTCATCACCAGCGTGGCGACCCACGCCGGTACCGAGAACAAGGGTCCCGGTCCGAACCATTTGTCGAAGACGATCGAAAGCTTCGAAGCATACCATCCCCCGGACCAGATCGCCCAGCCGAAGGTGCTCGTAAAGAAGAAGGTGTTGAAAACGAACCAGGCAATATCGGAGCGGCCCGACGTGCTGGCGATGATCCGCCGAGGCAACA
This sequence comes from Sphingopyxis sp., assembly GCF_016793825.1. GTDB lineage: Bacteria > Pseudomonadota > Alphaproteobacteria > Sphingomonadales > Sphingomonadaceae > Sphingopyxis. Next base: position 112,735 of record NZ_JAEULM010000019.1, on the reverse strand, counting down.
GCGCCCGCAACAGCACCCGCGCACGCACGGGCCGGGTCCGGCCGCGCGGCACGGCGAAACGCAGCGTCAGTCCGAGAGCGAACAGCACGCCCATCATCGTGAGCGTCGGTGACACCCAGCTTGCGATAACCACCGAGTTTGATGACGGTTCCATGCGCGCCATCATAGATAATCAACGGTAAACGTGCCCTTAAACCGGGTTTTCCTATAGCAGGTCGAGGCTTCCGAGCCCCAGAGCCTGTCGGGCGGGGCGTTCGGCCATCACCGCGAACATTTCATCGCCACGTTCCGTGCGCTCGACGCTCATCGAGGCAAACACCGCCATGAAATAGCCGCTCAGCGCGCCGATGCGATAGTCGGTCCACAGCGACGCCGCATCGGGTTCGATGCCGCGTTGTCGGAGAGCGGCGATCCAGTGGTCGAAGGCGGGGCGGTCGGCGGCCGCGCGCTCGAACGGGTCGGCGATGCTGGTGCCGACAAGATAGGCAAGATCGGACGCCCCGCTGCCGCGCCCCAGCGTCTGCCAGTCGACGAGCCAACATTGGGTGCCATCGGGCGCAAAGAGGATGTTGTCGATGCGAAGGTCGCCGTGGACGATCGTCCGTGCCGCGGTCTGGCGTGTGAGGTAGGCATCGAGCCGATCGATGATCCCGGCACCGAGGTCGAGGACGTCGGGAGCAAGCCGCCCTGCATAGCGTTCGCGAAAGCCGAGATAGAGCTGCGGAAAGAGCGCGCGGATCACGTCGCCATTGTCCCGCGCAAGCCAGGGTAGCGTATCGAGCCGGGGGTCGTTCCACAGCAGCGCATGCAACCCAGCCGCGGCGTCGATGCACGGGACGAGCCCTGCCAGCCCCAGACCGGCAAGCTGATCCCCCTGTCGCGCCGGCGCGAGGTCGGACAGGATCAGGACGAAGTCGACGTCGTCATCGGCGATGTCAGCATGATGACAATGCGGCGCGGCCACACCGCTGCCCGCCGCGAGTTCGCGATACCAGTTTACTTCCTTGACATAGGTGCCGGTGAGCTTTGCGATGTTGCGGCTCGCCTCGTCGTGGCTCGGGCATTTGGCAACGACGCTGGCCGGGGCTTCGACACCGTCAACCCAATCGAGCGTGAGGCGGAAGCTGTCGCACATCTGTCCGGTGCCGACCTTGCTGGCGGTAAAGCCGCGCAGTGCGGCAGCCGGCCGATCAAGCGCGCCGGCCAGCCAGGCGGACGACATGGCGTCCGGCGACGTCGGAAAGCTCAAGGCGCGGGGTCCATCAGGCCGGCGAGGCCCGTGGGCGTGTGCGGACCGACGAATAATTGTTCGAGGATGCCTACCCCGCGATGCACGCCGTCGCCGTCGGCCAGATCGGCGGTAACGAAAGCCTGGACATGCATTGCGAGCGGGTTGCCCCAGTCGCGCTCCGCCTCGGCCATGCTGTCATGCGAAACCGCCACCTCGGGACCGTGGTCGAGGCCGTGACCCCAGACCGGATGCGTATAGCCGAGCCCGCTCATCGCGAACACGGGGCCGGTTGGGGTCAGGGTCAACGACCGGCCGGCCCCAAGGTCTGCGGTCATCGTCGCGATCCGCCGCGACCGTGCTTGCCAGTCTGCGGTAAAGGTCGCCGCATCGAAATGCCGTTCAACACCGCCATCATCCGCGGCGATCACTGCCCGGCGATTCCACGGGTTGCCGGCGCCGTCGTCGTTGCTGTGAAAGAAGAGCGAACGGTCGCCGAAATTGCAGGGCGTCCAGAGCCAGAAGAATTGGTTGAAATTCCCCTCGGGTGGCGGCTGCGGCTCGCTGGCGCCGACCGGGCGAACGCCCCAACTGCGGTCGCGCGTCCCGGACCAGTCGCTGCCGGCATCGACGCGCCGTCCGTTGACGGCCAGCCAGCCGGCCCACCGGCCGTTCTGCGTCATGCGCGTATAGTCCATGAACAGCCGGGTACCGTTGCGGCGGATAAAGCGCGGTTCCTCGATCGGGAAGTGGCGGCCCGTGAAGGTCAGCTCCGCGGTGAGTGGCCCCTCGTTCGGCGCGATGTGCAGCGTCACCACCTCGAGCGGGACGTCGATGCTGACCGTTATCGGCCCGACCGACAGGTCGAGCCGCTCGCCTCCCGATCGTCGGCTGGCGCGAAGATTATATTGTACGCCGCCCGCAAGCACGCAAAAGCTGGCGTCGACAACGCCGAGCTGCGGATAGAAACCCATCGCCGCGGCAAAGAAGACCGAGCCGTCGGGGCTATAGCCGTTGAAGAAATAGCGGTCGTAGAAGTTGCGGTCCGTGCCGGCGAACGCGATCGGTTCGCTGGACTGGTGCAGCGGGAAATCGTCGCCTTTGGTCAGCATGGTTCCTCACCCCGTTTTTTGTTGCAACCTAACGGGAAGCGGACCGGCGTCAATGCACCGGTGGATCGACCGGCGGTATAGTGCCGACGGGCGCGACGGGATCGCCCGGCGCGCGCGGCGGCAGCGCGTCGGGTGGCACGTCGTCGATCTGCATGTCGGGAGTCGCGACATGGCCGAGATTGCGAACACGGACGTCAATTCCGTGGCCGGCAATCAGGAGCTCGTTGAAGCCGGGAGGCGTCGAACGGATCCGCTGCGACAGCGTACCGGCGCCGATCATGCGGATCGGCCCGGCGGGCGTCTCCTTCACCAGGTCGAAGGCGTCATGCACATGACCTGTCAGAACTGCCGCAACCCCGCGTCGCGCGAGTTCGGTCAGCGCGCGTTCGCCGCCGCGCGTGAGGGCACGACCTTTCGTTCCCGCCTCGACCAGCGGATGGTGCGCGGTCACGAGCGTGACGGTTCCGGCGGGCAGCGCGTCGATCGCGGCGAGCGTCCTGGCCAGTGCGCTCTGTGTCACCCAGCCTTTGGACCAGTCGAGCCGCCATTGTGCGCGTGCGGTGGTCTTGAGCGGCACTACTGCAAGTCCCGCGAGATCGAGCTCGCGTTCGACAAGCCGTTCGATCCCGCGAATGCGGGCGTAGGGTCGGAAGAAGCGCGCGAACGGGTTGAAATAGGGCAGGTCATGGTTGCCGACCTCGACGGTCACCGGAGCATCCAGTGCTTCGATCCACGCGCAGGCCGCCGCGAACTCGTGGCTGCGCGCGCGCATCGTCAGGTCGCCGGTAATCATCACCGCAGCCGGACACTCGACCCGGACGCATTCGGCAAACCACGCCAGCGCGCGGCGATCCTCGAGTCCGAAATGCAGGTCGCTGATATGGAACAGTCGCATCACGCAGTCGCGACGAAATCGACCGCGCTCATCCCCAGACCGAAACGCGCGGGCGATGGCGTTTCGGTGAGTTCGCCATCATATTCGAGGCTGATCGGCGCATCGCTTTCAAGAATGATCGTCTCGCCCGTCGCGATTTCCTCACTGGGACCATTGCGGAAATCGCCGCCGAGCCACGCGAGGCCGTGGCGCAGGACATCCCCCGCGCCTTCGGTCAGGATACCGTCGGCGCGGATGCCACGGGTGGAGGGGGTCAGGATTACGGCCGCATAGCTTTTGTCGTGCCCGGCCACGCGGATACCGGGCGCATTCGTCATTTTGTCCAGCGCGTCGGGCGCGGCGCGGCTGGCCTCGATCAGCCCGTCCTGCCGCATCGTTTCGCGTACTTCGGCCCAGCGCGTCGCGGGGCCGGCAACCACGGTGATGAAGGCTTCGCCGGCGTCGGAGCTCGCCGTTGCAATCGGCCGCCGCCGCCCTTTTCCGGTGAGCGCGTCGGCCAGGATGGCCGGCGCCGGGCGGTCGCCATGGAGCGCTTTCGACAGCAGGTTGAGCGTCCCGCCGGGGAGCGGCAGGATCGCACCGTCCCAACGCGCGGCTCGCGTCGCGGCGGCGTTGATCGTGCCGTCGCCGGTCCAGACGATCAGCAGGTCGATGTTCTGGGTCTTGAGTTCGGTCGCATCGGGAACTTGGGCGTCGGGCAGCTCGAAGATGGTTGCGAGCGGTGCGTTGTGGAGGCGGCAGGCCTCCACAATCGCATCGAAAATGGCGGGGTCATGGCTGCCGCTTTGCGTGTTGCAGACAAGAGCGGGGCGAGTGAACGGGCTGGTCATCGCCTCTCCTACGCACGACAGGGAAAAAGGTGACGGCGAAAACGGTCGGGATGCCTCCCGTCGCCACTCCCGGATGCCGGTTCGCGCGGAACAGGTGCCGGCCGATTGCGGCGGACCATCTTGTTCGCCGCCGCACCTGCCTGTAGGGCGCGGACCCTATGATGGCGCGCAAGCAAGAAGGATCGCGATTGATCAAGTTCCTGATAGTGGCGATTCTGCTTGTCCTGCTGTTCGGCGGCGGTACGCGCCTGATCGTCGCGGGCGGTGCGAAGTCGCTCAATCTGGGCGACCGGCTGCTTGGCGATGGCGATGGGGCGACGCTGCAGGTGGCGGGGCAGCCCTATGGCTCGGGTCCGCGCAACAAGCTCGACATCTGGGTTCCTACCGGAACACGAAAGACCGACCGGCTGCCGGTGATCGTGTGGCTTTACGGCGGCGGCTGGTACAGCGGCGCGCGCGAGGATTATGGATTCGCGGGCCGTGCCTTCGCCAAACAGGGCTTCATTGTCGTGATCCCCGACTATCGCCTTGTCCCCGAAGGACACTGGCCGGACTTTCTGGAGGACAGTGCGGCCGCCGTGGCCTGGACCGATGCACATATCGCGAACTATGGTGGCGATCCTGACCGTATCGCGCTGTCGGGGCATTCGGCGGGCGCCTATAATGCGGTCATGCTGGCGCTCGATCCCAAGTGGATGAAGAGCGCGGGGAGCGACGTTTCGGTTATTCGCGGGGTCGCCGCGTTGGCCGGTCCCTATGATTTTGTGCCGTTCGAAAAGGGCGGCCGCGCGGATGTCGCGATGGGCGATATCCGCCCGATCGAGCGGACACAGCCGATCGCCTTCGTGCGCGCCGATGCGCCGCCGCTGTGGCTGGGACATGGCACCGCCGACGACGTGGTGCGCGTCGGTAACAGCCAGCGACTGGCGGCGGCCATGGGCAAGGCGGGCGGAGCGGTGGCGCTGCGCACTTATGACGGGCTCAGCCACAACGACCTGGTGATGGCGCTGACCGGTCCGCTTTCCTACAAAGGTCCGGTCCTCGCCGATGCGACGGATTTCCTGCGTGGTGCGACCGCGCGCAGGGTATCGCCCGCCCGATGACGCACACGATCCCGGCCCTCGTCATGGCAGGGAGCCGCCCCGGCCCCGACCCGCTATTGAGCGGAAGCGGGGTGTCGACGAAGGCGTTGCTGCCGGTCGGGGGGCTGCCGATGCTCGTCCATGTGGTCCGTGCCCTGCGGGCGTCGCCGCTGGTCGGGCCAATCACGCTTCTCGCCCAGAACAGTGCCGAACTGGCTGCGCAGCCTGACCTTGCAGGCATTGCCGATCTGCATTTTTCGGATTCGGGACAGGGGATCAGCAGCTCGCTCGCCGCCGCGCTGCCACCAGGCGACGACCCGGTGCTGGTGACGACGGCGGACAATGTGCTGCTCACGCCATCGATGATCGCCGAATTCCTTGCTGGCGCCGAGGAGAGCGATGTTGCGGTCGCGATGGTCGAAAAGAACGTCCTGCTGTCGCGCTATCCCGAATCGAAGCGGACCTGGCTCAAATTCCGCGGCGGCTGGTGGTCGGGCGCGAACATGTTCCGCTTGCGCGGTCGCCGCGTGCTGCCCTTGCTCGATTTCTGGGGCCGCATCGAACGCGACCGGAAGAAGGGGCTGAAGATCATTGCTGCGTTCGGGCCGTGGCTGCTGCTTGGCGCGCTGCTTCGCCTGTTCACGATTCAGCGGGGCATCGCGCGCGCGGGCTTGCGTTTCGGCTTGAAGGCAAAGGTTGTGTCGATGTCCGAAGGCGAGGCGTGCATCGATGCCGACAAGCCCGTCGATATCGAATTGATCGAAAAGATTTTCGCGACTCGTCAGGCCGCCGCGAGCGCCTGATCGACGGCGGCAGTCGCGAGCGCCAGTTCTTCCTCATAGGGAATCGTCGCATCGATATCGATGATCGGCGCGCCATTGAACGTCAGCAGCGGTACCGTTTCGACCTTGCGCGTGATCAGTGCGCGGTCGTGATCGGGTTTGCGCGCCATCACGGTGTCGACATCGACGTGCAGCCGGATCACGAGGGTCGGCACAAAGACGGCCATTTCAGCGTAGAGGGAATGTTCCTCCGCCTGCATCGCGGCGAGGCGCGTGTTCGTCGCGCGGCCGGCCAGGATCGCGCCGTCATGGAGGCCGGGCACTTCGATTTGCGGATAACGGTCGGTGACGATCGTCACCCCGGCGCGGCGACGGTCGAGCAGAGTTTCGAACTTCGCGCGGCGCTTGCGTGACTTGTTCAGCGCATAGCGCGCGGCGAGAACGCCGGGGATCGGTTCGCCGGGTTCGCGCAGCCGGTCGGCGATGCCGTCGAGGAAGCGGTGCAACGGCGGGCCGATGATCGGCCAGCGCCCGATGCGCCTCCCCTGCTCACCCGAGCCGAGGCCGAGATAGCCGCTTTCGGCGTCGCGCGTCTGCCGGACATGCGCGAGCAGGTCTGCCGACAGGGTCGACTTGCCGGACCCGTCGCTGCCGACCACTGCGATCAGGGGAGCGAGATCGCTCCCCCTCCAATCGTTGGCGAGCATTTTGCTCGCCATGGGCCTCAGCTCAGTTCCTTGAAGAAGCCGATCATCTTCAGCCCCCCGATAATGAAGCGGACGACGACGAGTGCGCCGAAGGCGTAGACCCAATTCCACTGCGCGGGGGTCAGCGCGTCGAAATTGAAGTCGAGGCGGGCGAACCAGGTCAGGAACACGGTCGTCGCCAGCAGGAACAGCTTGTTCTGTTCGCGCCAGATCATCCGTTTCCACCAGAAGGGATATTTGGGCTTCACCCAACCGTGCAGGCGGGGGAGCAGGGCGGGGACATCCTTCGCCCATTCGGCGTGCGCCGCGCCGAATTTCTCACGCAGATACTCTTCCTCATAGATCGAGATGCGTTCGTAGATCAGGATCGCGAGCAGGAAGACGATTGCGCCGAACACCCAGCTTCCCGACAGCATCGCAAGGCCGGTGAAGTTCAGGATGCGGCCTACGTAGAGCGGATTGCGCACAAGGCTGTACGGACCGGTGGTGTTGAGTTCGCTTGCCTCGGCAGCGACCTTGGCACGGCCCGAGGTGCCGAGTGCGGCCCAGCCGCTGGTAAAGACGCGGACGATCGCGCCGGCGCTCGCGACGCCAAGCGACAGCCAGAACCAGGCGCAGTCGCCGGACGCGGTCCGGAACGGACCCCAGTCCTTGCTGCACCACGCGATCAGCACCGAAATCGCGATGGTGATGTAGATATAGGTGCCGCGAATGAAGAAGAGCCGCTTGCCGCTGCGGGCGAGTTCTTGCTGATACATAGGATTCCGCCTGTTTGGCCGCACGTGCGGCAAATTGAGTGGCGACGTCTCTAGCAAAGTTTGCGGCCAAAATAAGACCCTCTGTCTTGTCGTCATCGCGGCGCAGGCCGGGACCTCATCCTGTCAGCGCGACGCGCCGGAAAGATCCCGGCTTTCGCCGCGATGGCGGATCAGGAGATCAGCCTCAGTTTCCGTCCCGTCTTGCCGAGCGAGGCCCGGTCGGCGTGCGGAAGGGCGAAGCGGAGCGACGACCAGATCGCCGCAACGGCGATGGCGACGATCAGCGGCAGCGCGACCGGGTCGGGCAGGCGGCTGACAAGCAGCGCGAGAGCGCCGGCGGCGAGGGTAATCATCAGTCCGCGCAGCGCCACCACCGGAAATTGATGATCGAAGGGATGAAGTCGTTCGCCGACCGCAAGTTGCAGCATCGGGATGCCCGCCATCACGACGAGCCCCATCGACATCGCCAGCGTCACCCCCGTCAGCTCGTCCATTCGGCCGACGATCAGCCAGCCGGCCGCGATCGCGACGATGACGCCCAGGATCGCAGCGGTAAGCTGGTGACGGAAGGCCGCGACGACCTGAAGCACCGGCTGCGAGATTCCCAGAACGGCTTCCAGCGCACGCGCGAAAAGCAGGATGATCACGGCCCCCTGCGCGATATGCGCCTGCGCACCGAACAGGCTGAGCAGCGACGAACTTCCCGCCGCGAGGACCGCGGCGAGCGGCAACGCGATCGCCGAAATGAGCCGGGTGGCATAGGCGTAGATTTCGGCGACCTGCGCGCGGTCCTCGCGCTCGGCGCTCGCGGCCAGCGGTGCCATCACATAGACGAAGGCGATACGGACAAGCTGGACCACGCTCGACAGCTTGCGTGCGATCGTGAACAGCGCCGATGCGCTCGCCCCGGCGGCGCCGGGCAGCAGCAGGTTGAGGATCAGCGCCGGCGCATCGCCAAACAGCCGCGCGATGATATTCGACGGCAGGATCGACAGGCCGGCCCAGAAGGTATGGCGTTCGATCTCGCTGCCGCGCCCGCCGCGCCACAGGTCGGCGAAATTATAATAGCGGGCGAGCAGGCGGATGCAGAGCGCGGCGGTGATCGCCAGCGAGCAGAGATGCGCGATGAAAAGCCCTTTGAGTCCAAGCCCGCCTGCGAAGAACAGGCCTGCGAACACCAGCCGCATGATCTGTTCCCATACGATACGGAGACGGATTTCGGCGCCGAACACCATGCGCGCGCGCATCGCCGACGTCGCGACCTCGACGAACGCCCACAGGGGTAGCGCCCAGACGAAAAGCTGGATGGCCGGCACGACGACCGGCCGGTCGTGGGCGGCTACATTGAGGAACGGCGCAAGGTCGGCCGCAAAGATCGCGATCAGGGCCGCCACGACAAGGCAGGGCCCGACGCCAAAGAGCATCGCCGTGCGCAGCGCGGCGGCGGCTTCGGCGTCGCTTGCCGATTGCGGCACAGTGCGCTGCATCGCGCTCGTCATGCCGAGGTCGAAGATATTCTCCAGCAGGTTGATCGTCGCCCAGAGCACGGCGTAGAGTCCATAGCCCGCGAGCCCGAACATCAGAACGTACAGCGGCTGTGCCACGATCTCGACCACCGCGCCCAGTCGTGCGAGCACGGTGGTGCCAAGCCCCTTCGCGACGCTGCGGCTGGTGACGGTGGGCTGGGCGGTCTCTTCGCTCATGTTTGGCGCCCCTAGCGGTTCGACCGCCCGCCCGCCAGCGGCTTTCGCATTTGCGAACATCACCCCCTTGTCGAGTCTTTCAATCGGGTCTAGTCCGCTCGCGACTGCATATAGGGGAACCTGCGACATGGCCGAATTCCGCCTGCCCAAGAACAGCCGCCCGGAAAAGGGCGGCACGGTCCACAAGGCCGAGGGCGCGACGAACGTCAAGAAGTTCAAGGTCTATCGCTACAACCCCGACAGCGGCAGGAACCCCTATTTCGACACGTTCGAGATCGATACCGACAAATGCGGTCCGATGGTGCTCGACGCGCTGATCAAGATGAAGAGTGAGCAGGATTCGACCCTGACCTTCCGCCGCTCGTGCCGTGAGGGAATCTGCGGCAGCTGCTCGATGAACATGAACGGCAAGAACGGCCTGGCCTGCACGACCGCGATTGAGGATCTGAAGGGTGACATCCAGATCACGCCGTTGCCCCACATGGAGGTCATCAAGGATCTCGTTCCCGACTTCACCCATTTCTATGCGCAATATGCGTCGATCGAGCCGTGGCTCAAGACCAAGACGACGACGCCCAGCGGCAAGGAACGCCTTCAGTCGCCCGCAGAACGCGAAAAGCTCGACGGTCTGTACGAGTGCATCCTTTGCGCCTGCTGCTCGACAAGCTGTCCCAGCTACTGGTGGAACAGCGACAAGTTCCTGGGCCCCGCGATCCTGCTGCAGGCCTATCGCTGGCTGGCCGACAGCCGCGACGAATATACCGGCGAACGCCTCGACGAGCTGGAAGATCCTTTCCGCCTCTATCGCTGCCACACGATCATGAACTGTTCGAACGCCTGCCCGAAAGGTCTGAGTCCCGCCCGCGCGATCGCCGAGATCAAGAAGCTGGAAGCCGAGCGGCAGGCCTGATGCGCGGCTGGCGGCTGGCGCTGGTCGCGCTGGCGCTTGCCGGTTGCGCTGCTGAGCCGAAGGTCGAAAGCGTCCCGATGCCGCGCACCTATGCGCATGGCATCGGCGGTGCGACCTTCCTGATCGGCGGCAGCTTTGCGCCGGGCGGTTCGCCCGATGGCAACAGCCTGATTATGTACGGGCCGGAGGGCGCCTTTCTGATCGATAGCGGGCGCCACGCCGCGCACCTCTCCCTGATCCGGCAAGGGTTCAGCGGGATCGGCATGTCGCCGGTCGCGATTATCAATACGCACTGGCATCTGGACCATGTCAGCGGCAATCTGGCGCTGAAGGCGGCGTTTCCGGCTATCAAGGTCTATGGCACGTCGGCGATCGACGGCGCGCTCACCGGTTTCCTCGCGGAGAGCGCGAAAGCGTCGCGCAAGGCTCTTGCCGAAGGCGCCATTCCGGCAAGTGCGGTCCCCGATGTCGAGGGCGATCTGGCAACGATTGCGCGCGGCGACGAACTCAGGCCTGATATCGTCGTCGACGAGTCTCGCGACATAGCCATCGCCGGACGCCCGCTGTCGCTGCGCATTGCGCAACATGCAGCGACCGAACGCGATCTCTGGATTTATGACGCGGCCGAACGGCGCGCGATTGTCGGGGATCTGGTGACTGTGCCGGCTCCGTTTTTGGACACCGCTTGCCCCGAAGGCTGGCTGAAGGCGCTCGACGAGGTGGCAGCTTCAGGCGCTGTCGAGGTCATCCCGGGTCACGGTCCGATCATGCCGATCGCCGATTTCGGCATCTGGCACCGTGCCTTTTCCGACTTTGTCGCTTGCGCGCGGGGCGTTGGCGCGCTTGAGAGCTGTTCGGCCGGCTGGCTGGCTGGCGCTGCGAAATGGATCGGCAACGACACCGCGCGGGCCAGGGCGATGGCCGACTATTATGGCGAGCTCATTCGCTCGAGGAAACTGGACGGATATTGCAGGGCATGAACGACGGAATCGAGGAGCCGAAGCGGCGCGAGAATTTCAGCGCCGAAGAATTGGATGATGGCTGGGTTAGCTGGAATCTGAAAGATCCGACCCGATTCAATGCCTTTGTCGAACCATTGTCGGTACGCGCCGAGCGTCCGACCGAGGACGGGCGCCCGCGTGCCCGCGTCCGGATGCTTCCAACTCGCAAGCACAGCAACCTCGGCGACAATGTGCACGGCGCAGTGACGCTGGCGCTCGTCGATATCGCGCTGTTCGCCGCGTCGCACCAGTTCGGGTCGCTCGATGCCGGCCATTCGGTGACGCTCGACCTCTCGACGCAGTTCGTCGGCGCGGGCCGGATCGGCGAGCCGCTCGATGCGATCGTCGAGTTGGTGCGCGAGACCGGCCGCCTGATTTTCCTGCGTGGTCTTGTCGTGCAGGGTGAAGGCGACCGCCACATCGTGCTGACGTTCGCGGGCACGATCCGCAAGGCGAGCAAGAAGTGACGGGGGTTCTCGCGGCCTATGACGCGCTCGTCGCGGGCGGCGAGCTCAAACCCGATGCCGAGCAACGCAGCGCCGCTGAACGGCTGGCGCGTTTGCAGGAAGAACTGGAAGCATCGCCGCCGCGTGGCAGTTTGCTCTGGCGCATCGCGGGACGAAAGCCCGAGAGCCCGCGCGGCGTCTACCTCTGGGGCGCGGTCGGGCGCGGCAAGTCGATGCTCATGGACCTGTTCTACGACCAGTTGAAGATCGAACGGAAACGGCGTGTCCATTTTCACGCCTTCATGCTCGACGTTCATGCCCGGATGCGCGAAGTGCGCAAGAGCGAGAGCGGCGATCCGATCCCGCAGGTCGCGGCGTCGCTGGTCGAGAATGTCCGCTGCCTCGCGTTCGACGAGATGGTTGTCAACAACAGCGCCGATGCGATGATCCTCTCACGGCTGTTCACGGCGTTGATCGACAAGGGCGTGACGGTGGTCGCGACCTCGAATCGCCCGCCCGCGGACCTTTACAAGGATGGGCTCAATCGCGAGCATTTCCTGCCGTTCATTGCGCTGGTGGAGGAACGGCTGGACGTGATGAGCCTTAACGGCCCGACCGACTATCGCCGCGATCGCCTCGGTGATGGCGCGCGCTGGTTCGTGCCGGCGGACGATGTCGCGAGCGCGGCGCTTTCCGCCGCCTTCTTCCGTCTGACCGACTATCCGCCCGAGGACCGCGCGCATGTCCCGACGCTCGACCTTGACGTCGGCGGCGGGCGGACGCTGCATGTGCCCAAGGCCCTGAAGGGCGTCGCGGTGTTTTCGTTCAAGCGGCTTTGCGCCGAGGCACGCGGTGCGTCGGACTATCTCGCGATCGCGCGGCATTTTCACGCCGTCATCATCGTTGGCATTCCGCGCATGGGGCCTGAGAATCGCAACGAAGCGGCACGCTTCGTGACGCTGATCGATGCGCTCTACGAATATCGGGTGAAGCTGCTGGCCAGTGCGGCCGCGATGCCCGACGACCTGTATGTAGCGGGCGACGGAGCATTCGAGTTCGAGCGCACGGCAAGCCGTCTGTCGGAAATGCAGTCGGACGAATATCTGGCGCTAGGCCATGGCCAGCACGACGCCGCCTAAGATCTTGCCCCAGCGCGACGAGTTCACCGTCACGGCGATGAGGTCGCGGACATAGCGCACTTCGTGCGCAAGATGCCCGACCCCCTGTTCGACGACCCGTCGCAACGTGCGCAGCGGCCGGGGCGCGGCGACCTGAATCCGGCCCGCGCGGCGTGTCGGGGCGGGAAGGCCCGCGAACCCGGCGGTGCACACGCGCGGATCGTCCGCTACCGCGCGGCACAATGCCTCCATCCTTGCGATCGCGAGGCGGTTCGGCACCTTGCGATCGCGGCTGAGCAACTCGAAACTGTGGCTGAAGGCCGAAAACTGGATCGCTCCGCTTGCGGCCGCATGGTCGATCGCATCGCGCATCTCTTCCTCCGACATGGCGCAGAGCTGAGCCGGACGAAAGCGGTGGGCGCGATCCATCAGGCCGCTGACCGGCACCTCGCAAACGCCGGCATGGTCGCGCATGCCGATATCGCCGGCATCGAGCGAAATGTCGCAGCCGTGCCCGCGATAGGCGGCGTTGAAGCTGCTGTCGAACCGGAAACCGAGCGCGGCCAGCGCGCGCAGCGTATCGTCGTTGGCGCCGAAATTGCCCGCGCGAAACGCCGTCGGTCGCGGCGCCCCCGCGCCGGTCAGGATGTCGCGGGCAAGACCGATGAGCCGCTTCTGCGCGGCCAGCGGGAAATCGCCGATATTCCGCCCGGTCAACCGTCCGACCGGGTTGAACTTCGCGAAGGCCAGCCATTCGGTGTGGAGATGCAGTTGAACCTCATGTCCGCGCGCGACGATCGGTCGGACGATCTCGTCGATGATTGCCGGACCATAGACGAGCGCGGGCATCGGATCGACGAAATAGACGCCGGTCAGGCCGTGGCGTTCGAGCATGTCCATCTGGAACAGGATGCCGAAATCGCCGTCGCGGCAGCGGCCGAGAATCGAGCTTTCAAAATTGGCGCGCGCATCGGCACCGCGCTGATACAGACCGGCGGAGAGTTCGGTGTCAAAGCTGATGAGCGCCCGCGTCACATCGGGACGCTAGCAGGTACGGGAATAAGGGACGGTTAAAAGCGAAAACTCACCTCCACGCCGGCGCTCTTCGTGTCCCCCCAGGGAAAGATGTGGACGCGGTCGTTCGCCCTGGTGGTGACAAGATGACCGGTTGCCGTGCCGATGGCGGCGCCAACGAGGACGTCGCCCACGCGATGCTTCTTCGCCTCGACGCGGCTGAGGCCGACGAAGGATGCGACGATATAGGCCGGAAGCCCCGCTTCCCAGCCATACCGGTTGTGCAGGGTCGCAGCCGCCGCGAAGCTGGTCGAGGTGTGGCCCGAGGGGAAACTCTTGTTGTCGCTTCCGTCCGGGCGACGCGACGGGAAGGCTTCCTTGAGGCCTTGGGTGATCAGGATCGTGCCGCCGATGCTGCCGCCGGCTTCGAGAACGCCCTCCCAGTCGCCCTGCACGGCGGGGGCGCCGAATGCCGCGACGATCAATGCGTTCTTCGCCACCGTTCCGGCATCGTCCCAGCCCTTTTCGCTGGCTTCGGCGGGCGTTACGGCGCTCAGCGCGAGAATCGCGGCGACGCCGGCCGTCCTGATTCTGTTCATCGATCGGTCTCCCTGAAAAGGATCCCCTCTTTCCTGGGTACCCAAGTCATATCGCGTCGCTTTGCCCAGGCCAAGAACTAGTGAGGATCACGCCGCAAATGCGGGCGCTGCCAGCCGCCGCTATATATCAAATGGCGATTATAGCTATTGCGAACTATTTGCAAAAAAACCCGATTTTTCGTCCTTTTCGCTGTTGTTTCCTTAAGGGAATCGGCGTAGTGGCGGCGCCAGTCTTTGGGACCGGCGAGGTGCTTTCAGCCCGTGCCCGCGCCGATCCGTGAACCACTTGCCGGGCTTGCCAGGAAGGGAGTGCCGCGCGCCATGGGACGCAAGAAGATCGCATTGATCGGAGCCGGGAATATCGGCGGAACGCTGGCGCTGCTCGCCGCGCAGAAGGAACTGGGCGACGTCGTCCTGTTCGACGTCGTCGAAGGCGTGCCGCAGGGCAAGGCGCTCGACCTGTCGCAGGTCGGCCCGATCGCCGGTTTCGATGCCAGGATCACCGGCACCAACGACTATAAGGACATCGCGGGCGCCGACGTCATCATCGTCACCGCCGGTGTCGCCCGCAAGCCGGGCATGAGCCGCGACGACCTGCTCGGTATCAACCTGAAAGTCATGAAGGCCGTCGGCGAAGGCATCAAGGCGAACGCCCCCGACGCCTTCGTCATCTGCATCACCAATCCCCTCGACGCCATGGTCTGGGCGCTGCGTGAATTCTCCGGCCTCCCGCACAACAAGGTCGTCGGTATGGCGGGCGTGCTCGATTCGGCACGCTTCAGCCACTTCATCGCCGACGAATTCGCCGTGTCGGTGAAGGATGTGAACACCTTTGTGCTCGGCGGCCATGGCGACACGATGGTCCCCGTCGTCCGCTATTCGACGATCAATGGCATCCCTGTTCCCGACCTCGTCAAGATGGGCCTGTCGACGCAAGAGAAGATCGACGCGATCGTCAAGCGCACCCGCGGCGGCGGCGGCGAGATCGTCGCGCTGCTCGGCACCGGCTCGGCCTTCTACGCGCCCGCTGCATCGGGTATCGCGATGGCCGAAGCCTATCTGGGCGACCAGAAGCGTATCCTGCCCTGCGCCGCCTATGTCGACGGCGAATACGGCGTCGACGGCCTGTACGTCGGCGTGCCGGTGCAGATCGGTGCGGGCGGCGTCGAGAAGATCGTCGAAATCGAACTCGATGGCGCTGACAAGGCGGGCCTGCAGGTCTCGGTCGATGCGGTCAAGGAACTGCTCGATGCGTGCAAGGCGCTGGATCCCAGCCTTGCTTAAGCCGATGATTTCTGCCGGATTGCTTGTTGCTGTTTTGGCGACACCTGTATCCGCAGAAACTGTTGCGTCGCCCGACCTCGGCCGGGCGGCGGCTTCGGCGTTCAAGGACACCTGTCTCGCTACCCGAGGCAAAGGCAAGGATGCGGCGATTTTTGCGATTTCGGCTCGGCCCGGCATCGTGGAAGGCCAAAGTTTGCCGGCCTATGGCGGTGGCGAGCCGATGCGAACCTTCAAGGAGGGTTCGATCGAGTATCTTGTGCGTGCGAGTAAGAAGGGCCGGTATGGCTGCTTTGTCGTCATCGAGGGCGGAGCCGGACAGGCCGAATCCGTGAAAGCCGCAATTGATACGTTCGATGGCGTTCAGGCCAAGCCGGCGAAGGCTGGCAAGAAGGGCGCCTACACCTGGTCCTTTGCGGGTTCGAAAGACGAAGTTCGGCTCATTCCCAATTCGGATGTCGGCGGCATCCTGATCAATCTAGAGGTAAATTAATGTCCATTCTCATCGACAAGAACACCAAGGTCATCACGCAGGGCATGACCGGTGCCACGGGCACCTTCCACACCGAACAGGCGCTCGCTTATGGCACGCAGATGGTCGGCGGCGTGACGCCGGGCAAGGGCGGCACGACGCACATCGGCCTGCCGATGTTCAACACCGTCGAGGAAGCGAAGCATGCGACCGGCGCGACCGCGTCGGTCATCTATGTGCCGCCGCCGTTCGCCGCGGACTCGATCCTCGAGGCGATCGATGCCGAGATTCCGCTGATCGTGGCGATTACCGAAGGCATTCCGGTGCTGGACATGGTCAAGGTGAAGCGCGCGCTGTCGGGTTCGAAATCGCGCCTGATCGGCCCGAACTGCCCCGGCGTGCTGACCCCGGGCGAATGCAAGATCGGCATCATGCCCGGCAGCATCTTCTCGAAGGGCAGCGTCGGCGTCGTCTCGCGTTCGGGTACGCTGACCTATGAAGCGGTGTTCCAGACCACCAACGTCGGCCTTGGCCAGACGACCGCGGTCGGCATCGGCGGCGACCCGGTCAACGGCACGAATTTCATCGACGTCCTCGAACTCTTCCTTGCGGACGACGCCACCAAGTCGATCATCATGATCGGTGAAATCGGCGGCGATGCCGAGGAACAGGCGGCGCAGTTCCTGATCGACGAAGCGAAGCGCGGCCGCAAGAAGCCGATGGCCGGCTTCATCGCGGGCCGCACGGCGCCTCCGGGCCGCCGCATGGGCCATGCCGGCGCGATCGTGTCGGGCGGCAAGGGCGACGCCGAAAGCAAGATCGCGGCGATGGAAGCCGCCGGGATCAAGGTGTCGGCGAGCCCGTCGGAACTCGGCACGACGCTGGCCGACGTTTTGAAAGAGCGCGTCTGATCGACTGGCCCGCCGGCATCCTTCGCCGGCGGGCATTCGTCCCTATATAAGAATACCCATTCCTTCCTCCCCGTGGAAAAGCAGATGAACCTCGAACGACAAAGCTTCGACATCGACGAACCGCAGGCCGGCCCGAGTTGGGCGCCGAAGAACTGGCCGCCGATCGACAGCGATGACCTGACCGCCGCGCTCGATCCGCAGCAGATGCAGGTCGCGGTGAAGGCCGCTGCCGCCCGGGCGGGCGCGCCGCTGTCGAGCGCCGAGGTCGAACGCGCGGCCGACGATTCGATCCGCGCGATGATGCTGATCCGTACCTATCGCGTCCGCGGACACCTTGCCGCGAAGCTCGACCCGCTTGGCCTCAGCACGCGCGAGCTTCCCGGCGACCTGACCCCCGAATATCACGGCTTCACCGGCGCGGCGCTCGACCGGCCGGTCTGGCTTGGCGGCACGCTCGGCCTCGAAAAGGCGACGGTGCGTGAGATCGTGGCGATCCTCCAGGCCAATTATTGCGGCGCGGTCGGTCTCGAATATATGCACATCGCCGATATCGCCGAACGCCAGTTCCTGCAGGAACGGATGGAAGGCGCCGACAAGATCATCGAATTTTCGGTCGAGGGCAAACGTGCCATCCTGAACAAGGTGATCGAGGCTGAGGAATGGGAAAAGTTCCTCGCGCGCAAATATGTCGGTACCAAGCGTTTCGGTCTCGACGGCGGCGAAAGCATGATCCCCGCGATGGAAGCCATCATCAAATATGGCGGCCAGTACGGCGTGAGGGAAATCGTCTATGGCATGGCGCACCGCGGGCGGCTCAACATGCTCGCGAATGTCATGGCAAAGCCCTATAAGGTGATTTTCCACGAGTTTTCGGGCGGCAGCGCGAACCCCGACGACGTCGGCGGATCGGGCGACGTCAAATATCACCTCGGCACCTCGACCGACCGCGAATTCGGCGGTGTGTCGGTGCACATGTCGCTCGTCCCCAACCCCAGCCACCTCGAGGCGGCCGATCCTGTCGTGCTGGGCAAGGTGCGGGCGCAGCAAGTGGTGCGCGACGATCTGGAAAAGCATGAGCAGGTGCTGCCGGTGCTGATCCATGGCGACGCGGCCTTCGCGGGGCAGGGAATCGTCTGGGAATGCCTCGGCTTCTCCGGCATCCGTGGCTATAATACCGGCGGCTGTATCCATTTCATCGTCAACAACCAGATCGGTTTCACGACCAGCCCGCAATATGCACGCTCGTCGCCCTATCCGTCGGATGTCGCAAAGGGCGTGATGGCGCCGATCCTGCACGTCAACGGCGACGATCCCGAGGCGGTGACTTTTGCGTGCAAGCTGGCGATCGATTTCCGCCAGAAGTTCAAGCGCGATGTCGTGATCGACATGTGGTGCTATCGTCGTTTCGGTCACAATGAAGGCGACGAACCGTCGTTCACGCAGCCGCTGATGTATGCTGTCATCCGCCAGCATCCTCCGGTTTCGCAGCTTTGCGCAGCAAAGCTGGAAAGCGAAGGCGTGATCGACGCCGGCTGGGCCGACGCGCGCCGCTCCGAGTTCGTGGCGCGCCTCGAAAGCGATTTCGAGGCTGCGAAGAGCTACAAGCCGAACAAGGCCGACTGGTTCGCCGGCCGCTGGTCGGGGCTGCACACCCCCGCCGACACCGAAAACGCCCGCCGCAACATCGCGACCGGCGTGTCGGACAAGCTGTTCGATTCGATCGGTCGCACGTTGACGACGATCCCCGGCGATCTGGAAGTCCACAAGACGCTGCGCCGCGTGATCGACGCGCGCGCCGCGATGTTTGCGGACAAGAGCGATACCGAAATCTTCGATTGGGCAACGGCGGAATCGCTGGCCTTCGGAACCCTGCTCAGCGAGGGCTATCAGGTCCGGCTGTCGGGGCAGGATTCGGGCCGCGGCACCTTCAGTCAGCGTCACGCCGTCTGGGTCGACCAGAAGGACGAGCATAAATATGTCCCGCTGACGACCGTTCCGCACGGTCGGTTCGAGGTGCTCGACAGCCCGCTGTCCGAATATGGCGTGCTGGGCTTCGAATATGGCTATGCGATGGCCGATCCAAAGAGCCTCGTGCTCTGGGAAGCGCAGTTCGGCGACTTCGCCAACGGGGCACAGATCATGATCGACCAGTTCATCGCTGCGGGCGAGGCCAAGTGGTTGCGCGCCAACGGCCTCGTGATGCTGCTACCGCATGGATATGAAGGGCAGGGGCCGGAGCATAGCTCGGCCCGGCTCGAACGCTTCCTCCAACTCTGCGCGGGCGACAACATCCAGGTGTGCAATATTTCGACCCCGTCGAACTATTTCCACGTCCTGCGTCGCCAGATGCTGCGACCGTTCCGCAAGCCGCTGATCATCATGACGCCGAAATCGCTGCTCCGTCACAAGCTCGCGGTGTCGCAGCGATCGGACTTCATCGGCGATGCGCATTTTCGCCGCATCATGTCCGACCGGACGCCGCCGGCCGATGCCGACGTCCGGCGTGTCGTGCTCTGTTCGGGCAAGGTCGGCTATGACCTGATGGAGGCGCGCGACGCGGCGGGACAGACCGATACCACGGTGATCCGGATCGAACAGATCTATCCCTTCCCGGGCGAACCGCTCGCCATTCGCCTGAAGCGGATGCCGAAGCTGGAAGAGGTCGTCTGGGCGCAGGAAGAACCGCGCAACAACGGCGCCTGGTTCTTTGTCGAACCCTTCATCGAGGAGGCGCTGAATGCATCGGGGCACAAGGGGATGCGCCCCCGCTATGCCGGGCGCGCGGCCGCCGCGTCGCCGGCGACCGGCTTGATGAGCCGTCACCAGACCGAACAGTCGGCGCTCGTTGCCGATGCGCTCGGCCTGTCGGTGCGGGCGGAAATCCGGCGCGCGAAGAACAAGGCCTGAGTTTTTTAAGATGGGACCGCGCCACCGCGCCCCATCTCCGACTATGTGACAATGGCTCTCTGCTTTGGCAGGGAGACGGAAAGAGAAGAAACGATGAGCACCGAAGTCAAAGTCCCCACGCTGGGCGAAAGTGTCACCGAAGCGACGATTGGCGAATGGTTGAAGAAGCCGGGGGACGCCGTCGCGCTCGATGAGCCGATCGCCAGCCTCGAAACAGACAAGGTTGCCGTCGAAGTCCCATCGCCCGTGGCGGGCGTGTTGGGACAACAGCTTGCCGGTGTCGGCGACACGGTCAATGTCGGCGCGGTGATCGCGACGGTCGAAGCGGGCGCAGCCGCCGCGCCGGCCGCCGCCGCCTCGGCCGCCCCCGCTCCCGCAGCGGCCGCGTCCGCACCCGTGGTCGCGAGTGAGGATTCGGTGACGACGCTGTCGCCGGCGGTTCGCCGCCTTGTCCTCGAGCACGGGGTCGATCCGACGAAGATTCAGGGAACGGGCAAGGATGGCCGGCTGACCAAGGAAGACGTCCTGGCCGCCGCCAGCGCCGCGCCGGCTGCGACTCCGGCCCCGGCCGCAGCGCCCGCCGCCGCACCGGCCGCGAGCGGCGCGCCGGGTCGCCGCGAAGAGCGCGTCAAGATGACGCGCATGCGTCAGACGATCGCCAAGCGGTTGAAGGCGGCGCAGGATACCGCTGCGATGCTCACCACCTTCAACGACTGTGACATGTCGGCGGTGATCGCGACGCGCGACCGCTATCGCGAAACCTTTGAAAAGAAGCATGGCGTCCGCCTCGGCTTCATGAGCTTTTTCACCAAGGCGGTGGCGCTGGCCGCGCACGATATCCCGGCGGTGAACGCACGCATCGACGGCGATGAAATCGTCTATCACGACTATCTCGACGTCTCGGTCGCCGTCAGCGCACCCAACGGGCTCGTGGTGCCGATCGTTCGCAATGCCGACAGCCTGTCGTTCGCCGATATCGAAAAGGCGATCGCCGACCTCGGCAAGCGCGCCAAGGACGGTACGCTCACGATGGACGACATGACGGGCGGTACCTTCACCATTTCGAACGGTGGCGTGTTCGGCGGTCTGATGTCGACGCCGATCATCAATCCGCCGCAGTCGGCGGTGCTCGGTCTCCATCGGATCGAGGATCGTCCGGTCGTACGGAATGGCGAGATCGTGATCCGTCCGATGATGTATCTGGCGCTCAGCTATGACCATCGCCTGATCGACGGCCGCGAAGCGGTGACGTTCCTGAAGACGATCAAGGAAGCGATCGAGGATCCCACGCGGTTGCTGATCGATCTCTGAGGAACCGCAAACATGGGGATCGGCTATTCATTAATCCGCACCAGCCTGGATAATATCGAGGCATTGCGTGGACGCCCCGAGGCTGTCGCTGAGTTCGTGTATCAGGACCCAGGAGCCTATGTCGCGCCGAAACCCGGCTTTCTTTCGAGACTTTTTGACTCTCCTGCCAAGGTGGCGAAGGTTCCCGTGCCCGAACGATCAGACGGCGACGAAACCGGTCTCGATAAGTCTTGGCATATCGTGCATTACCTTTTGAGTGGAGATTCTGGTCGAGGTGCAGGCCCGTTGGCGATTATCGGGGACGACTTGCATCCACTGGCAGATCTCGATCTGGGACTTGGAAAGCCGAATGTCATTTCCGCGGAAGCCGCGAAGGCCTTTACGGTAGCGGCGGCAGCAATGAGTGAGGTCGATTTCCTCGTCCGCTATGTGCCCGATGAGATGCCACTCGACGAACTCTATATGGGCGAGGTCGTCGCTCGCGGCGATGTGGATGACATCAGGGAATATGCTCTGGAAAATTTCCATGTGTTGAGAAATTTTGTCCGGCAAGCCGCCGAAAACAACGAAGCAATTATCACCTACTATTCATGAGCGGATTTGATCATGGCTGATTACGACTACGACGTCCTTGTCATCGGTGCCGGTCCCGGCGGTTATGTCGCGGCGATCCGCGCGGCGCAGCTCGGCCTGAAAACCGCCTGTGCCGAAGGGCGCGAAACGCTGGGTGGCACGTGTCTCAACGTGGGCTGCATCCCGTCGAAGGCGATGCTCCACGCATCCGAATATTTCGAGGCCGCCGCGGGTGGCGCGATGGCGGCGATGGGCATCAAGGTAAAGCCCGAACTCGACCTTGGCACCATGCACGGCCAGCGCCGCGACGCGGTGAAGGGTCTGACCGGCGGCATCGAATTCCTGTTCAAGAAGAACAAGGTAGACTGGCTGAAGGGCTATGCGCAGTTCACCTCCGCCGACACCGTCGAGGTCGCGGGCAAGAGCGTGCGGGCGAAGAATATCATTATCGCAACGGGTTCGTCGGTGACGCCGCTTCCCGGCGTTGCGGTCGATAATGACAAGCAGGTCATCGTCGATTCGACCGGCGCGCTGGAACTCGCGAAAGTGCCGGGACATATGGTCGTGATCGGCGGCGGCGTGATCGGGCTGGAACTCGGCAGCGTGTGGCGCCGCCTCGGTGCGAAAGTCACCGTCGTCGAATTTCTCGACCAGATCTTGCCAGGCATGGACGGCGACGTCCGCAAGGAAGCGAACAAGATCCTCAAGAAGCAGGGGATGGAATTCAAGCTCAAGACCAAGGTCACCAAGGCCGAAGTGAAAGGCAAGAAGGCCGTACTGACGCTCGAACCCGCCGCCGGTGGCGATGCGGAAACGCTCGAAGCCGATGTCGTGCTCGTCTCGATCGGGCGCCGCCCGAACACCGACGGGCTGGGCCTCGACAAAGCGGGCCTCAGCGTCAACCAGCGCGGCCAGATCGAAACCGACCATGATTTCCGCACGAGCGTTCCCGGCATCTGGGCGATCGGCGACGTCGTGCCCGGCCCGATGCTTGCGCACAAGGCCGAGGACGAAGGCATCGCCTGTGCGGAAAATATCGCGGGGCAGACCGGCATTGTGAACCACGATGTCATCCCGTCGGTCGTTTATACCTGGCCGGAAATCGCGGGCGTCGGCCTGACCGAGGAGCAGGCGAAGGAACGCGGCGAGGTCAAGGTCGGCAAATTCCCGATGATGGCGAACAGCCGCGCCAAGACCAACCACGAGCCCGACGGGTTTGTGAAGGTGATCGCCGATGCCAAGAGCGACCGCGTGCTGGGCGTCTGGTGTATCGCCAGCGTCGCCGGCACGATGATCGCGCAGGCCGCACAAGCAATGGAATTCGGTGCGACGTCCGAAGACATCGCTTACACCTGTCACGCGCACCCGACGCACAGCGAGGCGATCAAGGAGGCCGCAATGGCGGTGACGGGCAAGCCGATCCACATCTGAGGACGACGAGGGGGGCGACGATGGCAGCGAAGCATGCGTTCCTGACGGCGGCTTTGCTTGCCCTGTCGTCTCCGGCGTTGGCTGCGGAAGCAGTCCCGGCGCCGGACCTGTCGGCTGCAAACGCGCGACTGGCGGCGATCCTCGACAAGAGTTACCCCACGCTGGAGGCGCTCTACAAGGATTTGCACTTGCACCCCGAGCTGGGGATGCAGGAGGTCCGGACCGCGGGCATCCTTGCGCAGCACCTCCGCAAGGCGGGCTTCACTGTTACCGAAAAGGTCGGTGGTACAGGCGTCGTCGCGGTGCTGAAAAATGGAGCCGGCCCCACAATCCTCGTCCGCGCCGACATGGATGCGTTGCCGATGGAAGAAAAGACCGGACTCGCCTGGTCGAGCAAGGCACGCGCGATATATGAGGGCAAGGATGTGCCCGTCATGCATGCGTGCGGGCATGACACGCATGTCGCCTATCTGGTCGGGGTCGCGCAGGCTCTGGCAGCGATGCGCGACAGCTGGTCGGGAACCGTCGTGCTGATCGGCCAACCTGCCGAAGAACCTCTGAAGGGCGCGCGGGCAATGCTCGACGACGGGCTGCTGACGCGCTTTCCAAAGCCCGACTTCGGTTTCGCGGCGCACGTCACGAACCTTCCGGCCGGCACCGTGGCGATCAAGGCCGGCGCATCCTCCTCGGCGTCGGACAGCTATGCGATCACTTTCCACGGTCGCGGTGGCCACGGATCGATGCCCGCGGCGACGATCGACCCGATTCCGATCGCGGCGCGTTTCGTTACCGACGCGCAAACCGTCGTCAGTCGCGAGAAGGATCCGGCAGCATTCGGCGTGTTGACAATCGGTGCGATCAACGCGGGCAGTGCGCCGAACATCATTCCCGACCGCGCCGAGGTAAAGGTCAACCTGCGCTCGCAATCGCCCGCCGTGCGCGAACTGCTGCGCAGCGGGACTGCACGGTCGGCAAAGGCTGCCGCAGCGATGGGCAATGCACCGGAACCGACGATCACCTATCTCGGCGGCACCGGCGTGCTGATGAACGACGAGACGATGGCGACCGCCGCCGCGGCGGCGCTGGCGCCAATATTCGGCAAGGGCCTGCTTTTCGCACCTGCCAGCGGGCAAGCGATGTCGGGTAGTGAGGATTTCTCCGAGTTCGTCGATGCCGGCGTGCCGTCGCTCTTTTTCGGCATCGGCGGATATGATCCCGCCACCCTCGCCGCGCTCAAGGCCAGAGGCGAACCGGCGCCAACCAATCACTCGCCTTTCTTCGCACCGAGTGCGGAGCCGGCAATCCGCAACGCCGTCGCAGCGATCGTGCTGTCGATCGTCGGCGGTGTCCATCCGGCCCCGAAATAGTGGACATGTTGCCGGGCATCGATAATGCGCTGATCGTCCGCCTGCTCGACCTGGTCGGCATCGGCGTTTTTGCCCTGTCGGGCGCGCTCATGGCGGTCCGCCTCCGCCAGACGCTGATCACCGCCTGTTTCTTTGCGCTGGTAACCGGCGTCGGCGGCGGTAGCGTGCGCGACCTCCTGATCGGGGCGCCGGTCTTCTGGGTGCAGGACGGTGCTATCGCGGCGGTGTGCATCGCGATCGCGTTCGTCGTCTGGATAACCCACGAACGCTGGTGGGAAGGGCAGTTGCTCGAATGGGCTGATGCGGTCGGGCTCGCCGCCTATGCGGTGTTCGGAACCGCGAAGGCGCTCGCATGGGGGGTGCCGCCGGTGCCCGCTCTCCTGATGGGGGTCATCACCGGCTGCGTCGGAGGAACGATCCGGGATATATTGGCGGGCGTTCCCTCGATCATCGTTCGGCCCGAAATCTATGTGACCGCAGCGGCGCTGGCCTCGGGTCTGTTCCTCGTGCTCTTATGGCTCGGCGCGGGGACGCCGGTGGCAGCGGTCGTCGGAGCGAGCGCCGGATTTTTGTTGCGCGGTGCAGCAATTCGCTGGTCATTGGCCCTTCCTGCCTATAGGGGGCCCCGCGAATCGCGGTAAACAGCGGCCTAACCGAGCCGCAACGCTCCGTTTAACTTGATCCGATAGGATCGCGGCTGACGTGCAGGGGAGCGCGTCGTGGGGACCGTTCGAGTTTTGTCGACATTGCTGATCCTTTTCGGCGCCGGTGTCGAGGCGTCTGACTGCGCGAGCGCGTGCGGCGAACCGGCGATGACCGGGCGATGGATCATGGGCTTTTCGCTGGTCATCTTCCTTTTGCCGCTGGCCGTATCACCGGCTTCGCGGGCCTTTTTTCGCCGGCTGTTGACACCGCTGGTACATGGGCGACCGCGCCTGTCGATCCTGACGCGATTGATGGGCTGACAAGCGGGTGAACAATATGGCACTCTTCGTGCCATGAGCGTCCAGATTGCCGATATCGCCCGTCAGGTCCGCGACCAGGCGACCGTCTTGCCCGACCTTTTCGGTCGCTTCGATTTCGACCGGGCGCCTGAGCGCTGGGCTGCGGAGCCTGATGACATGAGCGAACTGACGCCGGTGCGCGGGATCGACCGTGCGGCCTATCTGGCCGATGCTGATCTCGTCGGGCGGATCCGCGAATATACGATGCTGGGCGACCGGACGGGCGACGCCTATGCCGCGCTGATGCCGACGCTTGGCTTTCCGCGCACGGTCGCGATGCTGGTCGAGGCGTGCGATAAGGGGGTTGAGGCCGTTGCCGACGCGCCGCCGCAACTCGTCGCGCTGATCCGCGAAATGGAGCAGCGGCCGGCATGGGTCGACATGACGCTGGTCGAAGAGGGTGCGGCCTATGAGCGCAACGCGACCGCGAATCTGGCGCCGTTTCTGATCCGCGGCGCCTTTATCGCGACCTTCCTCAACAAATATTCGGCGCTGCCGATGGCACTGACCGGTACGCTGGGTCATGCGACCGCGGCGCGGCGGGTCAAGGAGACCGCCACTTTCTTCGCGACCACAGCGTTGCCGGGAGCGCTCGATCGGTTCGGTCCGGGGTTTAAGGCGGCGGCGATGGTGCGGCTGATGCACTCGATGGTGCGCGTCAACGTGCTGTCGCGGCCGGGAATGTGGGATGCGGAAACCTATGGCATGCCGATCCCGCAGCTCGACCAGATGCCCGCCGGGCTTATTCCGATCTATTTCCTGTCGCAGGACGTCCTCAAAGCCGGCCGCACCTCATTCAACCGGCTGGAACGCGGGCGCGTCGAACTGGCGCGCTATCGCTGTTTTCTGCTCGGTCTGCCGGAGGATTTGCTGGCTGATACGCCCGAAGAGATCGTCCGCATCTGGCGTACACGCAGCGCGACGCTCCGCTACGAATATGACGATCCGGTCTGCGGTGGCCTGTTGCGCGCGACGATGGAGGCGGAACTGTCGAACGATCCATCCCCGTCGGGTCGCGTCAAACGCCGGCTTGAACGTTCGGTGAGCCGGGTTTTCTTCGTCAAGGCGTTTCTGAGCGGCGACGCGGCGCGTGCAGAAAGCGTCGGCGTGCCGGTCGGGCGGCGCGACCATCTGCTTTACGGCGCAACGATGCTCGCGCTCGCGGGGCGCATGGCGGCGTACCGCGTCGCCTCGCGCGTGCCGGGCCTGCGCCGGCTTGCCGACCGCCGCCTTGTGCGGCGCATCAACCGACAGCTTGCGGGCTACGGGCGCGCGGAGTTCCAGTCCGACGCCGCGCATTATCGTCCCGCGACGGCTTGACCGCGCCGCACATCGCGGCATGTTGTCAGGCTCATGACAAAGGATCGGACCGCTATGGCGACGGAGCAGACGACGGCAAACGGCATCAGTATCACGTACGAGGACAAGGGAGCGAAGGACGCGCCGGCGATTCTGCTGGTCATGGGCCTTGGCGGTCAACTCACGCTTTGGCCCGACGAATTCGTCGATGCGCTTGTCGCCCATGGTTTCCGTGTCATCCGCTATGACAATCGCGACGTTGGTCTGTCGACGCGCTTCGACGCCGCGGGCGTCCCCAATCTCAAATGGATGTTCGTCAAGGCGGCGTTGAAGCTGCCGGTGCGAAGCGCTTACACCCTTGCCGACATGGCGGCCGACGGCATGGCGCTGCTCGATCATCTCGGCATCGACCGCGCGCATGTCGTCGGCGCCTCGATGGGCGGGATGATCGCGCAGCATATCGCGGCGCGCTATCCCGGCCGCGTGCTGTCGCTGACCTCGGTCATGTCGACGACGGGGAATCCGCGCCTGCCGCGCGCGCAAAAGGAAGCGATGCGGGTGCTCGCCAACCGGCCGATGAGTGGCGATCCCGAAGCGATGATCGCCTATTCGGTCAATGCCGCGCGGGTGATCGGCAGCCCCGACTATCCGGCCGAGGAAGCGCGGCTGCAGCGGCGGGTGCGCAACGACTATGAGCGCGGCTGGTACCCACAGGGCGTTGCGCGCCAGATGGCGGCCATCGTCGCCGACGGCGACCGGCGCGAAATGCTGAAGGGGGTCCGGGCGCCCACGCTCGTGATCCATGGCGAAGCCGATCCGCTGGTTCCGATCGCGGGCGGGCGCGACACGGCGGCGAGCATTCCCGGCGCGCGGCTGCTGACGATCCCCGGCATGGGACACGACCTGCCGCTGGCGCTGGTCGATACGCTGGCGGATGCAATTGCCGAGCATGCGAAGGGCGTGGCCGTCGCGGCCTGATATTTCCCCTCCCGCCAGCGGGAGGGACTACGGAAGCAACAGCGCCAGCGTTCCGAGGAAGCTCTTCGCTTCGGCGTCTCCGCGTCGCGGTACGGCCGGCAGGAAGGCACGGCAGTCGAGGCAGCTTGCCTGCACCGACCCCGACCGGGTGAGCAATGTCAGGTCCTGCACCAGCCGCCGTTCGGTCAGCTGGCGGTTCATTGCGGCGATGCCGAACCAGCCGCGCGGAAGGCTTGCCTCCTGTTCCTGTTCGGCGCCGGTCAGGCCAGCGATCATCTTGGAAAACTCGCTCGGTTCGTCTTCATAATATTTCGCGTGGTACGCGCCATCGACTTTCGCCATCTTTGCCGCCGCGGCCAGCGCGTCGGGCAAACCGCCGAACTGATCGACCAGACCAAGCTGGCGGGCGGTGCCGCCGGCCCAGACGCGGCCTTCGGCGACGGTCCGGATCTTCTCGATCGGTTGCTTGCGGCTTTTCGCGACAAGCCCGGTGAAGCGGGCGTAAATATCCTCGACGCTGGCCTGCGCGAGCGCGTTGAACTCGTCATTGACCCCGCCGAAGACGTCGGGCTGGCCCGACAAGGGTGTCGTCGCGATCCCGTCGGCGTTGACGCCGATCTTGGCGAGCGCCTGATCGAAGCTGGGGATGATGCCAAAGACGCCGATCGATCCGGTGATCGTTTCGGGTTCGGCGAAGATGCGATCGGCGGGGGTCGATATCCAATAGCCGCCCGATGCCGCGACATTCGCCATCGATACGATGACGGGCAGCTTCTTCGCCTTCGCCTGGAGCAGCGCCTGCCGGATTTCTTCCGACGCCAGGACCGATCCGCCGGGCGAATCGACGCGCAGCACGACCGCGCTGGTCCCGCTGTCGGCGACCGCGTCGAGGATATGTTTGGCGATCGTCGTGCCGCCGGCCGACCCATTCGGTGCTTCGCCGTCCACGATCTCGCCGACCACGGGGATCACTGCAATCGCGGCGCCCTTCGTTGCGGGCGGGTTGGCGGCGACCCAGTTTTCGAGCGGGATCGCGGCATAGTCCCACGGCCGGCTGTCGTCATAGGTGCCGCTGATTTCCGCCACGCGGGCGTTGAACGCCATCCGGCTGCCGACCTTGTCGATCAGCCCGGCATCGAGCCCCGCTTTCGACAGGTCGTTGCCGGCCGCTTTCACCGCGCCCGCGGTGTCGGCGACAAAGGCGTCGATCTTTGCGGCTGGCCGGGCCTTTTTGACGTCGCTCAGCCAGCTTTCCCAAAGCGCGCCGGCATAAGCCATGTCGGCGGCCTTCGCCTCGGGCGACTGGTCGCTGCGCAGATAGGGTTCGACCGCGCTCTTGAAGGTGCCGACGCGATAGATGTGCGCGGTGATGCCGAGCTTGTCCATCAACCCCTTGTAATAGAGCCGCGAACCGCCCGGTCCGGCGATCGCGACGCCGCCGATGCTGTCGGACCAGATTTCGCTCGCATGCGCGGCGACCTGGTAGCTGTCGGTCGTATAGGCGGTTGCAAAAGCGAGGACCGGTTTTTTCGCGGCGCGCACCTTGTCGACCGCGGCGCCGATTTCGGCGAGCGAGACCTGCCCGGCGCCGAGGAAACGGTCGAAGTCGAGGACGACCGAGGTTATGCGCTTGTCGGTCGCGGCCGTTTCAAGGGCGTGGACGACGTCACGGGTACGGATTTCCTTCAACTGGTTGCCGCCGGACAGGGCGGCAAGCGGATCGATATCGGCGGGCTGTTCGGTCACCACGCCATCGAAATCGACGACGAGCGCGCCCTCGCTGACCGGCAGCGACGCATTGGGCCGCGCCGCCAGCAGGCCGAACAGCAGCGCGAAGAACATCAGCAGGAAGACCAGCGCCAGCCCATCCTTGATCGCGACGAGCAGGTGCCAGACCTTGTGCGGAAAGCTTGTACCGCTTCGCGGCTTGTCATCGCCGGGTGACGGGCGGCGAACGGGAATGGCCCAGGGGCCGGCGGGATCGTTCTGCGAGGTCGCGCTGGTATCGGTCATGCGGCGAACCTAGGGATGCCGCCCGTCCTTGGCAATGCACGCTTCGACCGGCGTGCGACAGGGAGGGGGTGAACGACAGGCGCGATCAAACGACTGGTATCGAACGAGGAAGCGTCACAGCCAGCCTTGGCTGCTGTACCAGCGCACCGTGTCGGCCAGCGCTTCCTCGGTATCGAGCGCGGGGGACCACAATGCCCGAGGAGGGCTGGCGCCGGAGCCGGCAACCCAGTCCGGATGCGCGATATAGCGCGCGCGGTCCGGGGTCAGCTTGGCGGCGCGGCGGCGGACAAGCGTGTCGATCCGGCCGGCGCCCTTCAGTACCGCCACGGGAATCGCGAGTGTCGAAACGCGCGTACGACCCACCGCCCGCCCGATGGCCCGCGCGAAGTCGCGATGCGACCAGCCGGCCGGTGTGCCGTCGTCGGGCTCATAGCTCTGACCGACGCTGACGGCAGAATCGCCGGCCAGCGCAACCAGCAGGCGGGCCAGTTCATCGACATGGATCGCCGACATCCGCCCGCGCGGAGGGATCAGCATCATGCCGCGCCGCGCCATACGGAACAGGTCGAGCATCTCGGTGTCGCCAGGGCCGAATACTGCGGGCGGGCGCACGATCGTCCAGTCGAGTCCGCTTGCCCGCACGATCGCTTCGGCGCGTTCCTTCGACCAGCCGTAGTTGGAAAGAGCCGGCTCTCGCGCGGCGAGCGAGGAGACATGAACCAGCCGGCGAATTCCGGCGCCGCGTGCCGCCTCGATGACGTTCGCGGTCGCGGTCGCGTTCCCGGCTTCGAAATCGGCGCGCGTCGGGACGTTCACGACGCCGGCGATGTGCAGGACCACGTCGCTGCCCGCCGCCAGTTCGGCGAGGCTGGTCCGATCGTCGAGTGCTCCTGGAATCCACGTCACGCCGTCACGGTCGTCCTGCGGGCGCCGGGTCAGCGCGCGAATGTGCCAGCCCGCCGCCACCGCCTGTGCCAGCGTGGCGCGCCCGACAAAGCCGGTTGCCCCGGTCATCGCCAGGATATGTCCGCTCACAGCAACACCATGTGGTCGCGATGAACGACCGCGGTGCGCGGCGCATAGCCGAGCGCTGCCTCTTGCGCATCGCGGCCGAGGCCGGCGATCGCGGCGGCGTCGGCGGCGGTATATTCGGACAGGCCGCGCGCGACGACGCGCCCGTCGGGACCGCTGATGTCCAATATGTCGCCACGCGCGAACTGGCCCGACACGGTGGTCAGGCCGGCGGCAAGCAGGCTCGCGCCGCCGCTCAGCGCCCGGACCGCTCCCGCGTCGATCGTCAGCCGGCCTTTCGCCGTCAGCCCGCCCGCGAGCCACGCCTTGCGCGCGCTGGCGCCCTTTTCGGCGACGAAGATCGTATGCCGCGCCTCGGTCGACAGCGGCCGTTCGATGCGTCCCGACGCGATCGCAAGATGGGCGCCCGCGGCATTGGCAATGCGCGCGGCCGCGACCTTCGACACCATCCCGCCCGATCCCATGCCCGATGCCGACCCGGAATCGGCCATCGCCTCGATCGCGGGGGTGACCCCCTCGACGCGCGCCACATGGACCGCACCGGCAAGCGCGGGGTTCCGGTCGTAGAGGCCGTCGATATCGGACAACAGGATCACCCCGCCGGCACCCGCCGCCTGCGCAACGCGCGCCGCGAGGCGATCGTTGTCGCCGAAGCGGATTTCCTCGGTCGCGACGCTGTCATTCTCGTTGATCACCGGGACGACGCCCAACCCGAGCAGCCGATCGAGCGTGGCCGACGCATTGAGATAGCGGCGGCGATGTTCGAGATCGTCCAGCGTGACGAGGATCTGCGCCGCGGTCAGCCCTTCGGCGCCCAGCACGTCGGCCCAGACCTGACTGAGTGCGATCTGGCCGGTCGCCGCAGCGGCCTGCGCATCTTCCAGGCTGGCGCGGCCGCCCTTGGTCAGCCCCAGGCGCCGGGCGCCGAGCGCGATCGCACCCGATGAAACCACCGCGACCTGCTGTCCGGCGCGAACGCGCTCAGCGATATCGGCGGCGATCCCCGCGAGCCACGCGCGCCGCACCGCGCCGTCCGGATCGACGAGCAGCGCCGATCCGATCTTGACGATCAGGCGGGGGCAGGCGGTGGGGACGAACAAGGTCATGGCGCCGCCGATAGCGCGGAGAGCGCGCCGCGCCAATGCGAATGTCCCGACGCGGCCGGCCCATCACGCCATCGAACGACGGCGAGCCCGATCAGATCGGCGACCAGTCGCTCGATGCTTCGCCGTCCTCCTCGTCGTCGGCGCCCGGCTCGGGCTGACCCACCGCTTCAAGCAGCTTGTCGAGCACGGCCTCGATTCCCGCACCGCTCGCGCCCGACAGCGCCATCACCGGATGGCCGCTTTCGGCCTCGAGTTCGGCGGACAGCGCCGCGATCAGTTCGGCGTCGAGCGTATCGATCTTGTTGAGCGCCACGATCACCGGCTTGTCGATCAGGTCGGCACCATAGGCTTCGAGCTCGTCGCGGACGATACGATAGCTGGTGGCGACATCCTGATCGTTCGCGTCGACGAGGTGAAGCAACACGCGGCAGCGCTCGATATGCCCGAGGAAGCGGTCGCCGACGCCGGCGCCGTCGGCCGCGCCCGCGATCAGGCCGGGAATATCGGCGACGACGAATTCATTGCCCTTATGGCTGACGACGCCAAGTTGCGGCCGCAGCGTGGTGAACGCATAGGCGCCGACCTTGGCCTGCGCATTGCTCACCGCGTTGATGAAGGTCGATTTCCCCGCGTTGGGCAGGCCGACCAGACCCGCGTCGGCAAGCAGCTTCAGCCGCAGCCAAACCCACATCTCTTCGCCGGGCCAGCCGGGGCCGTGCTGGCGCGGGGCGCGGTTGGTGCTGGTCTTGTACGAGGCATTGCCGCGCCCGCCGTCGCCGCCGCGCAGGAAATGGATGCGCTCGCCTTCCCTGGTGAGGTCGGCCAGCAAGCTTCGATCCTCGTCGTCGTCCAGGATCTGCGTGCCGATCGGTACCTGGATGACCAGATCGGGGCCGCCCGCGCCGGTGCGGTCGCGACCGGAGCCGGGGGTACCGCGCTTCGCCTTGAAATGTTGCGTGTATCGAAAATCGATCAGCGTGTTGAGACCGGCGA
The DNA here is from genome assembly GCF_016793825.1 of Sphingopyxis sp. Classification (GTDB taxonomy): domain Bacteria; phylum Pseudomonadota; class Alphaproteobacteria; order Sphingomonadales; family Sphingomonadaceae; genus Sphingopyxis. Next base: position 79,872 of record NZ_JAEULM010000019.1, on the reverse strand, counting down.
CGGCTTCGAAAATGACGTCGCCGCCCTTGCCGCCGTTGCCTCCGTCAGGGCCGCCATATTCGACATATTTCTCGCGCCGGAAGCTGACGGCGCCGGGGCCGCCGTCGCCGGACTTGATGAAAATCTTGGCTTGGTCGAGGAAATGCATCGGGCGCCTTTAGGGCGAAGGCGCCGAAAAGGCCAGCTTTGCGTCAGCTCCGCCGACCGATCCCGTGCGACAGCATCGATTCGAGCGCGATCTCGCGCGCACGGCTGCGTGGCACGCCCAGTGCGCGTGACAGCGGTCCGCCGAAGAGCGCGTCGCCGAGCGCCATCAGGACGAGTTGCATCGTTTCGTCCTCGATCGGGGCTTCGTCCTCGCCATGATCTTCGCGCAGTTCCTCGACAAGGTCGTGGATCGCCTTCAGGATCGGGTCGAGCGCATTCTCGTTGCCTGACAGGATCATCCAGCTTGCCAGCGCGCCCGCGCCGCCAGTGTCGAAGGCATCGAAGGCGAGATCGACGACTTCGCGCGGATTCTGGTCGTTCGCCCGCTGGCGAAAGATCGTCTCGCGGATCGTCGTGGTGATGAACGCTGCCATCTTCCCGATCAGCGCCTGCTGTAACCCGGCGGCGCTGCCGAAATGGTGCAGCAGATTCGCGTGCGTGCGGTCGACCCGCGCCGCGACGGCTTTCAACGTGACCGCCTGCGGGCCGCTCTCGATCAGGATTTCGCGGGCTGCCTCGAGCGCGGCGGACCGGCTCTCCTCCGGGCTCAGCCGCTTCTTTACTGCAATTGACACCACTGTAAGTAGCCTTTAACTTGGACCCCATAGGACGTCCCCACGTCCTGAACTCCCTTTTCGACGGTGCAGACCATATGTCCAGCCTTTCCCGCTCCCCCACCCCCCAAGACCTGTCGATTACGCCGCGCGACATGCGCTTTGGCCGCGATGACCGACAGGGGCGCTGGTGGATGAATGGTGATCCCGTCGCCTCGGCCTTTCACACCGCGCTGTCGGTGACCTTCCCGAAAGGGGAGGCGATGTTCATCGAGGCGGTGAAGGCGCATCGCGACGGCGTTCCCGACAAGCTGGCGCGCGAAATCCGCGCCTTTACGCAGCAGGAAGTGATCCACAGCCGCGAGCATGTCGTCTTCAACAGGAAGGCGGCCGAAGCGGGGTATGACCTATCCGAACTCGAGGGCGACGTCGACGAGGTGATGGACCTGATCAAGGCGAGGCCACCGATCGTCAACCTGATGGCGACGATCGCGCTGGAACATTATACCGCGATGATGGCGGCTGTGATGCTGAGGGACCCGAAGATGTACGACGGGGCCGAGGCGGAATGGGCCGCGCTGTGGAAATGGCATGCGGCCGAGGAGATCGAACATAAGGGCGTCGCCTATGACACCTGGTTGCATGCGACACGGGACTGGAGCCGTTTCCGGCGCTGGCGCGCGAAGTTGCTGATGATGCTGCTCGTCACGACCCGCTTCTGGCCGCGCCGGGTCAAGGGCATGAAGGCGCTGCTCGCGCAGGATGGCCTGACCGGATGGCGCATTACGGCGCGAATCTGGTGGTATTTGCTGGGATCGCCCGGCATATTGCGCCGCAGTTTCCTGCCCTGGCTGGCCTATTTCATGCCCGGCTTCCATCCGTGGAACCACGACGATCGCGCGCTGATCCGCAAATATGAAAGCGACTATGCCGACGCGGTGATGCCGGCACAGGCGTCGGCACCCGAACTCGCGGCGGCGGCCGCCTGATTTCAGCTCGCGCGCGCGGGTCTCCGGAGCGGTCTTCTCTCTCCCTGTCTCCGGGGCCTGCGCGCGCGGGGATGCGGGCCGATGCGGCGAACGCGGGCTGGACCTTCCTGCCCAACTCCCATATCCCGATGACGGGTCGGGGGAGACGAAATGCAGCCTCAGATGTCGGCGGCGGAGATCACGCAGCTCGAGCTGCAACTGGCGGGCCGCTCATCCCTGCTCGAATTCGGCTGTGGCGGCAGCACGCTGATCGCAGCGCGGCAGGTCCAAAAGATCGTCAGCGTCGACAGCGATCCCGAATGGCTGGCCAATGTCGGTACGAACCTGGCGCGCGCCGCGATCGATTTCACGCCTTTTCATGCCGATATCGGCCCGACGCGCGAATGGGGATACCCCGCTGACGAACGCCGGCTGCGCGACTGGCCGCGCTATCATACGGCCATCTGGCGACGGCTCGCCGGCAGTCCTGATGTGGTCCTGATCGACGGGCGCTTTCGCGTCGCCTGCCTGTTGCAGTCGATCATCCATTGCAAGCCCGACTGCATCCTGTTGTTCCACGATTTCTTCGACCGCGCCCACTATCATGTCGTTCTGCGCCATGCGGAGGTCCTTGCGCGCGTCGATACGCTGGCGGTGATGCGCGCCAGGCCGCAAGTCGACGGCAAGGCCGTGCTGCACGACCTGTTCGATCATTTCCTGGTTCCCGATTGACCGGCGGCGCTGCGGTGCGGCATGTCGGCGCGATGTTCACATCGCCCCCGATCATCGAAACCGACCGCCTGCGCCTTCGGGGCATGCGCTACACGGACAAGGACGTCCATATCGCGATGTGGGCCGACCCCCGCGTCACGCGCTTTATCGGCGGTGAACCGCGTGAGCCCGACGTGAGCTGGGGAAAATATCTGAGTTCGGCCGGGCTCTGGCCGGTGATGGGGTTCGGATACTGGGTTTTTGCCGACAAGGCCAGCGATGCGCTGATCGGCATGGGAGGACTAAGCTATTTCTGCCGCGGGATCCCCGAACTCGAAGGGATGCCCGAAGCTGGATGGGCATTCGACGCCGACCATTGGGGTGCGGGCTATGCGACCGAGGCGATGACCGCGGCGCTGGGGTGGGCGGACGCGAACCTCGACGCCAAGGAGGTCCGCTGCATCATCGACCTCGGCAATGACGCCTCGGAGCGTGTGTCGGCCAAGCTCGGCTTTCGTCGGATCGGCGACAGTGATGCGCTGGGGCATATCGTCGCGATCTATGCACGGCCGCGCGGCGGGTGACCGGATATTGCGAGGAGCGGCAGATGCTTTCGCTTCGTTCGCAAGACAGTGAAATCGCCTAGGGTCCTGCCCCTAGGCCGCCTCGACCACCAACACGCCGCCGTCGGCGCTGACGACGCGGACTTTCGCGCCTTCGACAGTGTCGGGGCCGCGCACCGGCCATTCGCCGTCGCCGACCCTGGCCCGGCCGCGACCGTCCTCGATCGCTTTCGTCACCGTCAGCACTTCGCCGACCAGCCGCTCGCCGCGCTGGTTGAGATGCGGGTCGGTCGTCGTGATCGGATTCGCCTTCAGCCAGCGCCGGCCACCATAGAGCGCGACGAATGACAGGATCGCAAAGATACCGAGCTGGAGCGGGATGCTCAGCGGCACGACCCACGCGATGACACCGGTGACGATCGCGGCGGCGCCGATCCAGATCAGGAAGAATCCGGGCGCGACGATTTCGGCGGCAGCCAGCAGCACGCCGAGCGAGAGCCAGGCCCAATGCGGTTCCATATTGGCGATGAAGTCGGGCATGTCAGGCGCCCGTCTTGCGTTCGATCGCGTCGCGCGCGAGTTCGCCGATGCCACCCAGCGTGCCGATCAGTTGCGTCGCCTCGACTGGGAACAGGATCGTCTTCGCGTTCGGGCTGGTTGCGAACTGGCTGACCGCTTCGACATATTTCTGCGCGATGAAGTAATTGATCGCCTGCGCATTGCCGCCGGCGATCGCGTCCGACACCATCTGCGTCGCCTTGGCTTCGGCCTCGGCCTCGCGCTCGCGGGCTTCGGCATCGCGGAATGCGGCCTCGCGGCGGCCCTCGGCTTGCAGGATCTGGCCCTGCTTCTCGCCCTCGGCGCGCAGGATTTCCGATGCGCGCATCCCTTCGGCTTCCAGGATGTTGGCGCGCTTTTCGCGTTCGGCTTTCATCTGTCGTGCCATCGCGTTCGAAATGTCGGCGGGTGGCCGGATGTCCTTGATCTCGACGCGGGTGATCTTGACGCCCCAGGGCGTCGTCGCGTCATCGACGACGTGCAGCAGCCGCGTGTTGATTTCGTCTCGCTTCGACAGTGTTTCGTCGAGGTCCATCGATCCCATCACGGTGCGCAGATTGGTCGTCGTCAGGTTCATGATCGCAAGATACAGGTCGCTGACTTCATAGGCGGCCTTCGCGGCGTCGAGCACCTGGAAGAAGACGACGCCGTCGACGGCGACCATCGCGTTGTCCTTGGTGATGATTTCCTGTCCCGGAATATCCAGGACCTGTTCCATCATGTTCACCTTGCGCCCGACGCGGTCGAAGATCGGCATGATGAAATTGAGGCCCGGCTGCGCCGTGTGCGTATAGCGACCAAAGCGTTCGATCGTGTAGGCATAACCCTGTCGGACCGGCGTCAGCGCCCAGATCAGGAAGACTAGGGCCAGTACGACCAGCGCCAGCGCGAATTCCATCGATCATCCCTCCCCAAAAATTGCGTCTTTGCAAACTTGCTTCCTTATTGCGGCAATGCTGCGTCTGCGCCACAGAAAAGCGCATGACCCCAAATGACTATCCGCCCCGCTCGCTGCTCTATGTTCCCGGATCGAATGCGCGTGCGCTTGAAAAGGCGCAGGGGCTCGCCGCCGACATGCTGATCATCGACCTCGAGGACGCGGTTCCGTTCGACCGCAAGATTGAGGCGCGCGAGGCGATGCGGCGCGCGGTCGAGGCAGGCTATCCGGGCAAGCGCGTCGCGGTGCGCGTCAATGCGACGGGGCGCTTCGAGCAGGAGGCGGACATCACCGCGCTCTATGGTCTCGCGATCGATGCCGTGGTGCTTCCCAAGGTCGATGCGGTCACCGACCTCGATCCCGTCCGCGCGCTCGGCGTGCCCGTGCTGGCGATGATCGAAACCCCGGCGGCGATCTATGCCGCACACGACATCGCCTCCGATACGGCGGTCGCCGGGTTGATCGCGGGACTCAATGACCTGGCGCACGAACTCAAACTTCCCGGCGGAATGGATCGCGGCGCGATGAGCCACGCGATCCAGATGATCGTGCTGGCGGCGCGCGCGGCCGGCGTATGGGGGTTCGACGGGGTCTATAACGCGATCGACGATGCGGCGGGTTTCGCGGCCGAAGCGGCCGAAGGGCGGCGGCTGGGTTTCGACGGCAAGAGCCTGATCCACCCTTCGCAGGTCGATCCTTGCAACGCCGCCTTTGCGCCCTCTGCGCGCGAGATCGCCGAAGCGGAGAGCCTGATCGCCGCGGCGACCGGCGGCGCGCAACGCCATGACGGCCGGATGATCGAAGACATGCACGTCGCCGCGGCGCGCGCGCTGCTGGAACGCGCGGCGCGCTGACCCCTTAACGGGAAGGCAAGAGCAGACGCCGTTCGTCGTTCGACGAACGCGCCTTGCCTGTCCGCGGCGGAAATGCGATGCGGCGAGCCCATGAAAACCACTTCGTTTCGCGCCGCCGTCGCAGCCGCCGCCCTCGTCGCTTTCGCAGCCCCCGCCACCTTTGCCGCGCCCGCCAAGGGCGATGCGCCGGTTACCGAGGCCGAGCTCGCCGGGCACATCAGGATCCTGTCGAGCGATGCGTTCGAAGGACGCGGCCCCGGCACCGAGGGTGAGGATCGCACCATCGCCTATGTCGTCGGCGAATGGGCGAAGCTGGGGCTCGAACCCGTCCCGGGCAGTGCGACCCCGTGGCTGCAGGGCGTGCCGTTGGTCGAGACGCAGGCGCGCGGCGGCACCGCGAAGTTCAAGGTTCGCGGCCGCGCCTTCGCGATCGAGGACGATGGGATTATCCTGACCGGCCGGGATGCGTCGGTGTCGCTGTCGAACCTTCCGGTCGTTTTTGTCGGCTATGGCCTCGACGGCACGGGCAAGGTCACGGCCGATGTCGCCGGCAAGGTCGCGGTGATGCTGTATGACAATGCGCCGTTCGGTGACAAATTGCCGCGCTATCGCGAGCGGCGGCAGATGCTGGCCGAAGCGGGCGCGAGCGCGGTGCTGGTGATCGCGACCGATGCGACGCCGTGGAGCCAGCTCAGAAATTCGCTCGGCGGCAAGACGACGCGCCTGGCCTCGGCGAAGCAGGGCGCGCCGGTGACGGGCTTTCTGTCGCTGGAGGCGGCCGACGCGCTGTTCAAGAAGGCGGGACAGGACGGCGCCGCGCTCCGTGAAGACGCCAAGTCGTCCGATTACAGGGGCAGCGCGCTGGACGTGACCGTCGATCTTGCGACGACCTCCACTGTTCGACCCTATGAAAGCAACAATATCATCGCAAAGCTGCCGGGTGCAAAGCCCGACGGCAAGGCGGTGCTGTTTCTCGGCCATTGGGACCATCTCGGCATCTGTGCGCCCGACGATCCCAAGGATCGGATCTGTAACGGCGCGGTCGACAACGCGAGCGGTATCGCGGTGCTGACCGCCGTAGCGAAGCGCCTGGCAAGCGGCGAGCGTTCCGACCGCGACATCTATTTCATGGCCACGACGGCAGAGGAAAAGGGCCTGCTGGGCGCGCATTATTTTGCCGACCATCCGGTCGTGCCGCTCACCGACATCACCGTCGCGCTCAACATAGATACGATCGCGATTTCGGGAAGCGGCACGCCCGTGGCGACGATCGGCCGCGGCAAGCCCGCCTATGACGCGGTGATCCGCGACGTTGCGACGAAACTGGGCCGTAAGCTCGACGAGGATGGCGAGGCCGACGCCTTCATCCAGCGCCAGGACGGCTGGGCGCTCGGCGCGAAGGGCGTCACGTCGCTGATGGTTGGTGGCAGCTTCTCGGACATGCCGTTGCTGGAGAAGTTTCTGGGCAGCGATTATCATGAGCCTGCCGACGAATTTTCGGACAGGATTCCACTTGGCGGCGCGGCCGAGGACGCCGACCTGCACGTCGCGCTGGGCCGGGCGTTCGCCGACACGAAGCGCTGGGCGGGCAGCGGGCAATAGCCACCGCGTCCTTGCTTCGCCGGCAAGGACGAACGGCTGTCCGCAACGGCGGTCTTATGCCGCCTGTCTGGCCCGGTCCGACATTTCCTGATTCAGCATCTCTGCCAGCAGGAAAGCGAGTTCGAGGCTCTGCCCCGCGTTCAGGCGCGGGTCGCAATGAGTGTGGTAGCGGTCGGCGAGGTCCATCTGCGTCACGTCCATCGCTCCGCCTGTGCATTCGGTGACGTTCTGGCCGGTCATTTCGATATGGATGCCGCCGCCATGCGTCCCCTCGGCGCGGTGGACCGCGAAGAAGCCGCGCACTTCGGCGAGGATGCGTTCGAACGGGCGCGTCTTGTAACCGTTGTTGGTCTTGATGACGTTGCCGTGCATCGGGTCGCACGACCACACGACCGGGTGCCCCGATTCCTTCACCGCGCGCACCAGTTTCGGCAGATGCGCCTCGATCTTGTCGTGACCATAGCGGGTGATCAGCGTCATGCGGCCGGGAACATGGTTCGGATTCAGCGTATCGAGCAGCCGCAACAGGACGTCGGCTTCCAGGCTCGGTCCGCATTTCATGCCGACCGGATTGCCGATGCCGCGCAGATATTCGATGTGCGCCGACCCTTCGAAGCGGGTGCGGTCGCCGACCCACAGCATATGACCCGAGGTGTCGTACCAGCCGCCGGTCAGGCTGTCCTGCCGGGTGAGCGCCTGCTCATAGGGGAGCAGCAGCGCCTCGTGGCTGGTGTAGAAGCTCGTTCCCTTGATCTGCGGCACCGTTTCGGGCGTCACGCCGCACGCTTCCATGAACGCCAGCGCTTCGGATATACGCGCGGCGGTTTCCTGATATTTCTTCGCCCATGGGCTGCGGTCCATGAAGTCGTGCGTCCAGGCATTGACCTGGTGCAGATTGGCATAGCCGCCGTTCGCGAAGGCGCGCAGTAAGTTCAGCGTCGCCGCCGACTGGTTGTACGCCTTGACCATGCGCGCGGGATCGGGGGCGCGGCCGGTGGCCTCGAACGCGATGTCGTTGATGATGTCGCCGCGATAGCTCGGCAACTCGACGCCGTTCACCTCTTCCATGTCGGCCGAGCGCGGCTTCGCGAACTGGCCGGCCATGCGGCCCAGCTTCACGACCGGCATCTTCGACGCAAAGGTCAGGACCACCGCCATCTGCAACAGCACGCGGAAAGTATCGCGAATATTGTTCGGATGGAATTCGGCAAAGCTTTCCGCGCAGTCGCCACCCTGAAGCAGGAACGCCTTGCCCTCCGCGACGCGGCCGAGGTGGCTGGTCAGTTCGCGTGCCTCGCCGGCGAAGACGAGCGGCGGATAACCGGCAAGCTCCTTCTCCGCGGCGGCCAGCGCGGCAGGGTCGGAATAGGTCGGAAGCTGGCGGGCTTCGTGCGAGCGCCAGCTATGAGGTTGCCAGTTCTGCGTCATAACAAAGGTCTTCTACGTGTTTCTTGGGAAAAATGCGAATCGCGCGTCGCAATGGCGCGAACGCGCGCCGGACGCAAGTCGTTGAAAATTAGTTTCAAACGCAACCATGTGTAGCAATGCTTCACATGAGAGGAAATTAATGTTAGTTTGTTATAAATCTGGGCGTCAAAAAGCACAGGACGCAGTCAAGGCGTTCGGCAAACGGTAACGTCATACAGCTAGTGACCCGGCTGGGGGTCCCGACGCGAAAAGATTGTCTATGGCCAATTTCGATCCGGCATGGTTCGGTTACGGCGCGCTCGTGGTGCTGCTCGCGGCAAGTCTGGTCGCGCGGGTCGACTACGTGCGGCTGGCGCTTGCGATCGCGGCTGTGCTGGCGCTCCCGCTCGCGATTCGCGGTTCGAGCGGCGGCGGCTATACATTGCTGGTCCTTGCCATCCTGCTGGTCAATCTTGCGCTGATCGCCCGGCTCTGGCTGAGCAAGGCAAAGGTGACCTTCTCGGCCGAGGAGCAGGAACTGCGCGACCGCCATTTCGATCGGATCGGCCCGGCGAGTGCCCGCGCGCTGATCGATCAGGGGCATTGGATATCGGCGAAGCGCGGGGAGGTTCTGGTGCGCGAGGACGAAGCGGCGCCCTGCCTCTTCTATCTCGCCGAAGGAGCGGCCGCCATCCGGCGTGAGGGGGTCGAAGTCGGGACGCTCGGTCCCGGCGAACTGATCGGCGAAGCGACGGTGCTCGACGGCGCGCATGCGACCGGAACGGTGGTGCTGGCCGGCAACGCACGCCTGTGGTTCATCCCCGCCGCCGGCCTGCGCGCATGGCTGGCGACGCATCCCGATGTCGCGGGCGCGCTGCACGAAGGCTTCGCGCGCGCGCTGCGCGGAAAATTGGCGAGCGCAAACACTCGCATTGCGGACAGGGCGCCGTTATCCTGATCGCATGACAACGATTCTCTATGGCATTCCCAACTGCGACACGGTCAAGAAGGCCCGTCGCTGGCTCGACGATCATGGCGTGGCCTACCGTTTCCACGATTTTCGCAAGGACGGGCTGGACCCTGCCAAGCTGCAGGGGTGGATCGACACGCTGGGCTGGGAAAAGCTGCTCAATAAAAGCGGCACCACCTTTCGCAAGCTTCCCGACGCCGACAAGGAAGGGCTCGATGCCGACAAGGCGAAGGCGCTGATGCTCGCGCAACCGGCGATGATCCGGCGGCCGGTACTGGAAGCGGGCGGTGATCCGGGCGTCGGGTTTTCGGCCGATGACTGGCAGCGGCGTTTTGCATGATCCGCTGGCTTGCGGCCCTGCTCGCGCTGTCGGTCGCGGGGTGCGGGGATGATCCGGTGACGGCCGCGCCCACGCTCGATGGTTATCCGCCGATCGTCATCGCGCATCGCGGGGCATCGGGCGAGCGTCCCGAACATACGCTGGAAAGCTATCGTTTCGCGATCGACCTCGGCGCCGATTTTATCGAACCCGACCTGGTCCTGACGAAGGATGGTGTGCTGGTCGCGCGGCACGAGAACGAGATTTCGGAGACGACCGACGTTGCGGACCATCCCGAATTCGCTGCGCGGAAAACGACCAAGACGATCGACGGCAAGGCGGTGAGCGGCTGGTTCACCGAGGATTTCACCCTTGTCGAACTCAAGACACTCCGGGCGAAAGAGCGGCTGCCGACGTTGCGCTCGACCGACCATGACGGAGAATATGAGATTCCGACTTTCGCCGAGATCCTTGATCTGCTGGCGGCGGTGAACGCCAGGCGCGCAGCGACCGGCGCGAAACCGGTTGGCGTCTATCCCGAAACCAAGCATCCCGGCTATTTCGCCGCGATCGGTCTGCCGCACGAGACGCCCTTGCTCACGATGCTTGAAAAATACGGCTATCGCGGCCGTCAGGCGCCGGTCTTTATCCAGAGCTTCGAGATCGCCAATCTGAAGGCGATCCGCGCGAAGAGTGACCTGCCGCTGATCCAGTTGATGGATGGCGAGGGCGGTCCGGCCGACGATCCGAAAACAAGCTATGCCGTCATGGCGTCGCCTGCTGGGCTGAAGGCGATTGCCGCCTATGCCGACGGGATCGGCCCCAACAAGACGATGGTCATTCCGCGTGGCACGCTCGGTACGCTTGGCGATCCCACCAGCCTCGTTCGCGACGCGCATGCCGCGGGGCTCAAGGTGCATCCCTGGACGTTCCGCCGCGAGAATTATTTTCTGCCGCTTGGCGACAAGAACGGTCTCAACCCTGCCGGCCACGGCGACCTTGCGGCAGAGATCGAAGCTTATCTGAAAACCGGGATCGACGGCCTGTTCAGCGACAATCCGCGTGAGGCCGTTCCTGCCGTCCATCAAGGAGCCGCTAAATGACCGAAAGAATGCTGGGCCAAAGCGGACTTTCGACCCGGCCGTTCGTTCTGGGCGGAAATGTCTTTGGCATGACGGCGGGTCGCGACGCGAGCTTTGCCGTTCTCGACCGCTTCGTCGAACGGGGCGGCGGGATGATCGACACGGCCGACGTCTATTCGGCGTGGGTTCCGGGGCACAAGGGCGGCGAGTCCGAAACCATGACGGGCGCGTGGCTGAAGGAGAGCGGCGCGCGCGACCAAGTCCTGATCGCAAGCAAGGTCGGCATGATGCCCGGCGGCCTCAAGCCCGAGCGAATCCGCGACGCCGTGCAGGGATCGCTGGACAGGCTCGGCGTCGATACGATCGATCTGTATTTCGCGCACAAGGACGATACCGATGTACCGCTCGACGAAGTACTTGGGGCGTTCGGTGAACTGGTCGATGCGGGCACGGTGCGCGCGATCGGGGCGTCCAACTATACGGCCGACCGCCTTGCCGAGGCATTGCGCGTCGCGGACGAGATGGGCCTGCCGCGGTTCACCGTGATGCAACCCGAACTCAACCTCCTCGACCGGGCGCAATATGAAGGCGCACTCCAGACGCTGTGCATCGACGAGGGGCTGGGCGTCATCACCTATTTCAGCCTTGCCTCGGGCTATCTGTCAGGCAAATACCGGGGGGCCGGCGACCTTGGGAAAAGCCCGCGCGGCGCGCGCGTGCAGCCCTATATGGAAGGTCGGGGGCCGGCGATGCTGGCCGTCATGGAGGGAATCGCCGCCGAAACCGGCGCGACGCTGTCGCAGATCGCGCTGGCGTGGGTCACGGCGCAGCCGGGCGTCACGGCGCCGATCGCGAGCGCGACTTCCACCGCCCAGCTCGATGAAATCATGGCGAGCGAGACTTTGGTGCTGACGGACGAACAGCTCGCGGCGCTGACCACCGCAGGCGCCTAGGGTCCTGACCCCAGCCCCGGCGCGGCGGCGTTCAGCCGGCGTCGTCCGCCCACGCGAACACCGTCTCAAGCGGCTTGTCGAATGTCCGCGCGATGCGGAATGCGACTTCGAGCGAAGGCGAATATTTGCCCTGTTCGATCGCGGCGATCGTCTGGCGCGTCACGCCGACGCGGTCGCCGAGTTCGCCCTGCGTCATCTCGCCCGCGAGGAAACGCAGGGTGCGGATGTCGTTGCTGAACGGCAGCCTAGCCATGCCATCCCCTCCGATAGCTTGTCACGACTACCAGCAACCCGATCGTCTCGGCGACGACAACCGCGAACAGCGCGGTGTTGACGATATGCATCGGCGGGTCGGAAAAAGGCATGATCACGCCGACGATGATCGTTCCGGTCAGCAGGACGTAATAGGCGACCCGTGTTCCGCGCGCGGCAATCGCCCGATCGCGCTCGTCGATGCGTGCTTGTGCCGTCTCGCGCGCCGCGATCGCGAGCCAGATATGGCCGACGATCACCACGATCGCTTGCGTGGCCGCGATCGTCCCGAACAGCCAGAGCATCGCGAAGCGATCGCTCCCCGCCGGATGGCCCGCGAGGATGAGCCCGAAATAGAGGCTGTAGGCCAGCACCATCGCGACCAGCATCAGCCACGCTTTCTTTTCTGTATAGGTCATCGGGATTCCTGTCTTTCGCGGCGCGCGGCTTTGACCGGGACTGCCGTGGGAATTGCGGCCGATCCGGACGTCATTCGCCCCGCCGATAGGCACTGACCTGGCTTGCCAGACGGACCAGTTCGGCGGCGACGATCGATGCGAGCAGGCCGTTGAGGACCGTCGCCAGATCACCCGTCGCATAGCCGAGCGCAAAGCAGCAGGCGCCGCCGACGATCAGCACATAATAGCCGCGCGTGGCGGCGCGCCGCGTGATGGTGCGGTCGCGCTCGTCGGTCGGCGCATTGGCATCGCGCGGACGGTGGATCGCCAGTGCAATGGCGGGAATGGTCAGCACGATCGTCATCGCGATCGCCACGACGATCAGCATGCCGCCCTGCACCGCGAGGGCAGGGTGTCCGGTGAGCCCCCATGGAAAGACCATGGCGTACCAGGCGAAGGCGAGGGCGATGACCGCCAGCGTCAGCCAGTCGATTTTCTCGCGAAATGTCATCGATCGAATCTCCAATGTTCGTTCTGTATGACGTAATGTTAAATATTTTAAACATTGAGTCAAGCAGGTTGTACATTGGCAGAGTTCCGGCTTTCGCTGGGAGATTGGAAGGGCTAGACCCCCGCGCCATGTCCACGCTCCCAAAAACGCTCACCTTCGACACATCGACGAGCCGCGCGAACCCGACGCCGCAGCCGATGAAACGCCTTACCGTGCCGCGGATTCGCCAGCGCAAGGGTGGCGAACCGATCGTGATGCTCACCGCCTATACGGTGCGTCAGGCGCAGTTGCTCGATCCGCACTGCGACATGCTGCTCGTCGGCGATTCGCTGGCGCAGGTGATTTATGGCCTGCCGCACACGGTCGGCGTGACGATGGACATGATGGCGCTGCATGGCGCGGCGGTGGTGCGCGGCAGCTATCACGCCGCGGTGATCGTCGATATGCCCTTCGGCAGCTATGAGGGCAGCCCCGAACAGGCGTTCAACAACGCCGCGCGGCTGCTCAAGGAAACCGGGGCCGCGGCGGTGAAGGTCGAAGGCGGCAAGGTGCTGGCCCCGACGATCGAATTCCTGACCCAGCGCGGCATCCCGGTGATGGGGCATGTCGGACTGACGCCGCAGGCGGTGAACATCCTCGGCGGCTATGGCGTGCGCGGCAAGAGCGAGGAAGAGGCGCGATCGATCGTCGAGGATGCAGTCGCGGTTGCAAAGGCGGGAGCCTTTTCGATCGTCATCGAAGGCGTGCTCGAATCGATCGCGATCGAGATCACGGCCAAGGTCGATTGCCCGACGATCGGCATCGGGGCTTCGGCGCAGTGCGACGGTCAGGTCCTCGTCACCGACGACATGCTGGGCATGTTCGAGCGCGTCCCCAAGTTCGTGAAGCGCTATCAGGACATGGCGGGCGTCGTGAGCGACGCGGTGAGGACCTATGCGGACGAGGTCAGGTCCCGTTCATTCCCGACATCGGATCAGATCTACGAAGGGTGACGGCGCGGGTGATCCACGCAAAGTGAATCGCTTGGCCTTTTTCGGCGCCATCGCTAAGGAAGCGACCGGCGGGACGCGCATGTGGCCGGAGCCGGTTTGAGTTTATGGAGGATTGATTGGCCCTGAGCCCGACGAACACCGACGCCGCGCTGTTGCAGGAAGTCGACGAAGCGGTTCGCAAGGACCAGTTGGACAGCATCGCCCAGCGTTACGGCGTCCTGATCGTGGGCGCGCTGTTCGCCGCGTTGCTGGCGTTTGCAGGCTACCTCTATTGGGGCCATCGCCAGGACATCGCACGCGGCGAAAAGGGCGAGGAACTGATCGCCGCCCTCGAAAAGGTGAAGGCCAATCAGCCGGCCGGGGCGCTCGCCGGGCTGAAGAAGCTCGAAGGCGAGGGCAATCCGGCGTACCGCGCCGCCGCGCTGATGCAGCAGGCGAACATGAAGGCGGAAAAAGGGGATCTCAAGGGAGCCACGACGCTGATGGCGCAAGTCGCAAGCGATACCAAGCTTGACCAGTCGCTCCGCGACATGGCGCTGGTTCGTCAGACGGCGCTCGAATTCGACGCGATGAAGCCACAGGCTGTCATCGCGCGGCTCAAGCCGATCGTCGACGCCAAGGATCCGCAATCGAGCTGGTTCGCCAGCGCCGCCGAACTTACGGCCGCCGCCTATTATCAGTCGGGACAGTTCGATCAGGCGGGCGCGCTTTATGGCCGGATCGCGAAACTGCCGGGTGTCTCCAAGACGCTCCAGTCGCGTGCCGTCCAGATGGCGGGCATGCTTGGCGTCGATGCCGTCGTCGACCGGTCGGCCGCAAGCGCGAATGCAGACAAGGCGGCGCCGGCCGCCGCCAGGGACCAGAAGGGCACGCCGGACGCAGCGGCGGCCGCAAAGACTGAGGAAGCCAAATAATATGCTGAAACGGCATTATGTGATGTGTGCGGCAGTGTTGCTGGCGCTGCCGCTTGCGGGCTGCGGCGCGCTCAAGGGCAAGGGCGGACCCAAGACGCCGACGGTGGGGCAGCGCGTGTCGATCCTTTCGAACGACAACAGCATCAAGGTCGATCCGGCGACGGCCGCGATCGCGGTCGTCCTGCCCGATCCGGCGGTCAACGCCGACTGGGCGCAATCAGGTGGCAACGCATCGAAGTCGATGGGCCATCCCGCGCTTGGCGCGGCGCGGATCAAAGTCTGGGAAGCCAGCATCGCGGGCAGTACCAACAAGCAGCGGCTCGCCTCGGCGCCGGTGGTGGCCGGCGGCAAATTGTTCGCGGTTGACACCGACGCGGTTGTCTCTGCCTTCGACGCCGACACCGGCGCGAAGCTGTGGAGCGTGGCGATCGGCAGCACCGGCAAGGATTTCAAGAACTCGCTGTTCGGCGGCGGGGCCGCGGTCGATGGCACGGTCGTCTATGCGACGAGCGGCGTCGGCGACGTCACGGCGCTCAACGTGGCCGACGGGGCGGTGTTGTGGAAAGCGAAGCCCGCGGGCCCGCTGCGCGGCGCGCCGACGGTCGCGTTCGGCGACGTTTTCGTGATCAGCCAGGACAACCAGATCTTCGCGCTCAGTGCCGCGAATGGCGCCGTGCAGTGGCAGGCGACGGCCTCGCTTGAGGCGGGCAGCATCTTCGGTGCAGGCTCGCCGGCCGCAGGGCAGGGCACGATCGTGGCCGGCTATTCGTCGGGCGAGGTTCAGGCCTATCGCTACGAGAACGGCCGCGACCTTTGGGAAGATGCGCTGGCCCGCACGTCGATGGCGCTGTCGGTATCGACCCTGTCGGACGTCGATGCCGACCCGGTGATCGACCGTGGCCGCGTTTTCGCGCTCGGTCAGGGCGGTCGCATGGCGAGCTATGAGCTTGTGACCGGCCAGCGGAGCTGGGAAATCTCGATCGCCGGCATTTCGACGCCCTATGTGGTGGGCGAGTGGGTCTATGCGATGACCGATGACGGCAAGCTGCTGTGCGTTGCGCGGTCGAACGGCAAGGTTCGCTGGATGCAGCAACTCGCCCGCTATCGCGTCGAAAAGGAAAAGAAGAAGAAGGATCCGATCCGCTGGACGGGCCCGATTCTGGCTGGCGGACGCCTGCTCGCGGTGAACAGCGAGGGACATCTTGTCGAATTCTCGCCCGCCGATGGCTCGACCCTCGCGACGACCGAGTTCAAGGCGCCGTTGTCGCAGGCTCCGGTCGTTGCGAACAACACGCTCTATGTCCTGGCGGACGACGGGCGCATCACCGCCTGGCGGTAACAGGGGGAGCCGCCGCGCGGCGGCTCCGAAAGTAGGATAGAAGCATGGCGCGGTCCGCGACGATCGCCATTGTCGGCCGGCCGAATGTCGGCAAGTCGACGCTGTTCAACCGGCTGGTCGGCAAGCGCCTTGCGCTTGTCGATGACCAGCCGGGCGTGACGCGCGATCGGCGCGAGGGCGACGCGAATCTGCTTGGGCTGGAATTCCTGATCGTCGATACGGCGGGGTTCGAGGATCAGGACGCGGCGACGCTGCCCGGACGTATGCGGGTCCAGACCGAAAAGGCCGTCCGCGAGGCCGATGCCGCGCTGTTCATGATCGACGGCCGCGCCGGCGTGACCCCGCTCGACGAGGAAATCGCCCGCTGGCTGCGCAGCGAAGACACGCCGATCATCCTCGTCGTCAACAAGGCGGAGGGCAAGCAGGGTGAGACCGGCCTGCTCGAATCCTATGCGCTCGGATTCGACAATCCGATCGCGCTCAGCGCCGAGCATGGCGAAGGGATCGTCGACCTGTTCGACGCGCTCCGTCCGATCGTCGAGGCGTATGACGCCGCCGAGGCTGAAGCGCTGCCGCCGGCCGGCGAGCTGGACGAAGAGGGGGACGGCGAGGAAGAGGACGCGCCGTCCGGTCCGATGAAGCTCGCGATCGTCGGTCGCCCCAACGCCGGCAAATCCACGCTCATCAACCGCATGATCGGCGAGGATCGCCTGATCACCGGCCCCGAGGCGGGGATCACCCGCGATTCGATCCGCGTCGACTGGCAGTGGGAACAGGATGGCGAGGTTCACGAGATCCAGTTGTTCGACACCGCGGGTATGCGCAAGCGGGCCAAGGTGCAGGACAAGCTCGAAAAGCTGTCGGTTGCCGATGCGCTCCACGCGGTGGATTTCGCGGAGGTCGTCGTCTTGTTGCTCGACGCCACGAAGGGACTGGAGGCGCAGGATCTGCGCATCGCCGACCGTGTGTTGCAGGAAGGCCGCGCGCTGATCGTCGCGCTCAACAAGTGGGATGTCGCGGAAGATCCGTCGTCCCTGTACAATGGCGTCCGCGCCGCGCTCGACGACGGCCTGAGCCAGGTCAAGGGTGTCCCGGTGCTCAGCATTTCGGGGGCGACGGGGAAGGGCATCGACACGCTGGTTCGTGTCGCGTTCGAACAGCGCGCGATCTGGACCAACCGCGTTCCGACCGCACGGCTCAACCGCTGGTTCGAGGGCGCCGTCGAAACCAACCCGCCGCCGGCGCCCGGCGGCAAGCGCATCAAGCTGCGCTATATCACCCAGGCGCGCACGCGGCCGCCGACGTTCGTGGTCTTCGGTACGCGGACCGATGCGCTACCGGGCAGCTATGAACGCTATCTGGTCAACGGCATGCGCAAGGAACTGGGGTTCCAGGGCGTCCCCGTCCGGCTCAATTTCCGCAATTCGCGCAACCCGTATGACGAATGACGGTTCGGGGGCTTTCGGGCCCCTTGAGGTCGACTCGCGGGGTATGCGGTGCCCCTGGCCGGCGCTTCGGCTGGCGCGCGCCATGCGCGAGGCCGACGACGTCCTGCTGCTCGCCGACGACCCCCAGGCGGCCCGCGAAGTCGCAGCGCTCGCCGCAGAGCATGGCTGGCGACTTGCGACCGAAACAGGCGCGGCGAGCGAGAGTCGCTGGCGCGTGCGCCGCGACTGACCCAAAACGGGTCGGCTTTCGCGCTGGGGGCGCGGCGTCGTAACCTCTTTTTTACCTACTTCTGGGCAAGGTGCCACCGGGACCAAGGACCAATTTGAACACCGAGGGAACAGGGCATTGGACGAGATCCTGGTCGATTGGGATGAATTTCGCGCAACGCGCGCCCAACTGGGTGCGGCCTTTGTGCGCATTCTCGGCTATTTTCGCGAGGACGGCACCAAGTCGGTGGCCGCGATCGAAGAGGCGATGCGCGCCCGTGATGCGGGCGGACTCGTCATGCCAGCGCACACGCTGAAGAGCGAGGCGCGTCAGTTCGGCGCCGAGCGACTCGGCGCGCTGGCCGAGGATATCGAGATGTTCGGCCGGCACTGCGTCGAAGCGCAGATCAGCCCCGAGGAATATCTGCCGCGCGTCGTGACGTTGCGCCCGTTGTTCGAGGAAACGCTGGAAGCGCTTGAGCGCGAGGCCAATCCGCTGGTGCAGCGACGCCCGGCAACCTTTGGGCGCGCCGCCAGCTACTGACCGTCCTCAAGCCGCCACCGGCTTTCGCATCGGTTGCAATTTCCAGCGCGACAGGCTGCGCCATATCCATTCCAGCGGACCATATTGGAACCGGTCGAGCCAGGGCTTCGACCAGAGCAGCATCGCGGCCCACATACCAAAGCAGAACAGATACAGCATCGTCCGCGACACGCTGCCGAACAGCCCCAGCCCATAGCCATAGAAGATCGTGGTCATCACGATCGTCGTCGTCAGGTAATTGCTGAACGCCATGCGTCCCGTTGCGGCAAGGCGGGCGCGCACCGCATCGCGGGCCGCAGTCTTGATCAGCAGCATGATCAGCGCAGCCCATCCGACCGTCATCAGAAAGTCGAAGGGCGTGGAAAAGAAGAGCGCGGCGCCGAAGATCGAAACCGTATCGAAGCCCGCCCGGCCGCTGTGCCAGGCGATGAAGGCCAGTGGCGGTGCCGCGATCAGAAAGCAGATCGCCGCCCATCGGGCATAGCGCGCCGTACTCCATTCGCCTGTCAGCATCCGCGATTTGAACAGCGCCATGCCAATCAGCATCAATGCCATGGTTTCCCAAAGGAACAGCATGACCTGCTCCAGCGGTTCGATCGCTCCTTCGCCCAGGCGCCGGCCGGCGATCTCGGCATAGCTGCCGAGGAAATGTCGGACGTCATCGGCATAGGCGGGGGAGTCCGGCCCCATCATGGCGTTGAACATCGCGAGCTGTTCCCGGGTGCCCTGCGCGGCGTCGGCCGGCAGTTGGCCCACCTCGAACATCGCCATCGAAAACCATGAGACTCCCATGAGGAGCAGCGCGACGATCAGGAAGCCTGCGGCCCACAGCAACAGGGCGCGGATCGACAGGCCGCGGAACGGATAGAGCAGCAGCCCGCAGACGGCATAAAGCGACAGAATGTCGCCAAACCACAGGAAATAGAAATGCGCGAGACCGAACAGGCCGAGCCACAACATGCGGGAATAATGAGTGTTCAGCGGGCTACGTCCACCCGCTTCGGCGCTCTGGATCACCAGCAGCGTGCTCGCGCCGAACAGCACCGAGAACAGGCCGCGCATCTTCGAATCGACGAAAATGAAATTGAACGTCCATGTCGCAAGATCGGCGGTCGTGGGCGGTCCACCCGCGGCCGGATTGAAATAGGCGCTCATCGGCAGGGCAAAGGCGACGATGTTCATCGCCAATATCCCCATCACCGCCACGCCGCGGATGGCGTCCAGGCTTTCGTAGCGCATTGTCGCTGTCTGCATTTCCATGCCGCATCCCCTTCGGCTCATCGGCGGAGGGGGTATCGCGCGGGCCGATAGGCGTCGAGCGGTTTTTGCGGTATCGTGGAACACTATTGACATTTATGTCAGTAATGCTATTTGCACAGCATCAGATGATTCGTCAAAACTCGCCAAAGAGAGCCGCCATGATCCCGACCATCTTCTCCCATCCTGATCGTCAGCCCGCCAAGTTCCGCCCGTTCAAGGCGTTCGGCCACTTCCGCAAACTGATCAAGGACAAGGAAGACACCGAACAGGTCTTCCACATCTTCGAGAATCTGCCGCGCAAGGGCTTCCTCGATGACGCGCGTGCTTTCGTCGAAAGCGACCTCGGCCGGCGGCTGATGGAAACCGAACCCTATCTCCCCGACCTGCTCGACGACCACGGGTGGATCGACGCGCTGCCCGAAGGGAGCGTCGGCCACGCCTATGTCACCTTCATGCGCCGCGAGGGCCTGTCGGCAGCGGGTCTGGTGGCCGAGGCGGACAAGATGGGCCGCCCGAAGTTCGACGACCAGATCCAATGGTATGCGAACCGCCTGCGCGACACGCACGATCTGTTTCATATCCTGACGGGCTATGGCCGCGATGCGCTCGGCGAACAGTGCGTGCTTGGTTTCACCTATGGCCAGACCGGCAACTACGGCAATTTCTTCATCGCCTATGCCGGCGGATACGAAGTGAAGCGCGGCATCAAGAGCGATGCGCCGGTGATGGGCGCGATCCGTCAGGGCCAGCGTCACGGCAAGGCATCGAAGGCGATCATCGAGCAGGACATTCGTTCGCTCCTCGCCGAACCGCTCGACGCCGCGCGCGCGCGGTTGGGAATCGGAGAACCGACGCTGTATCAGGAGGCGCACCGCGCGTACCGCAGCCGTGGAATCGATCCGTACAACTTCCTCGCGTCAAAGGCCGCGATGGCGTGAACGAAAGAAGCCCCGGTGAAAGCCGGGGCTTTTTATATCAGCGCAGTTCTTTCCGGATCATCAGTTTCAGACCCGACCAGGTTGCGTCCACGGCGCAGACCTTCACATCGACCCAGCCCATTGGCAGACAGACGTCGCGCACGATGTCCTCGCTGATGTCGGTCCGTACTTTTGAGGCCTTCTTGGGCCAGCTCACCCAGACGAAGCCCGCAGGATCGATCAGCGTGCGGAGGTCGCCCAGCCACTGTGCGAGTTCGGCGCGCTCGGTCATGAAGATGTGCGCGGCCTGAAGTCCCGTCTCGGGCTTATCACGTTCGTTAAGTACGACCTCGTCGATCCCGGCGCGAACACTTGCGGGCATGGCGTGGAACCACACCGACATGCCGTCCTTCAGCGACAGTTTCTTGGCAAGCGGTGTGCCCGAATAGCCTGCGGTCATAGCCGCGCGATCAGCGCCTGTGCGGCGGCCGGGTTGCGGACCTTGGCCCCGGCGATGAAAAAGAGGAAGACGTCGCGGCCGTCCCTGGCCCAATCCTTCGCCTGCTTTGCCCAACTGTCCAGCGCCGCTTCGGTATAGCCGGTGTCGACATCCTCCTGCGATCGCTGGAGGCGGGCGTAGGTGAAGTCCGCGGTCTGTTCGTCGATGCAGGGAAATTCGTTGCTGTCGGCATAGACGACCGCCATGTTCCGTTCGCGCAACATGGCGATGAACGCCGGATCGCGAAAACTCTCGTGCCGCACTTCGATCGCATGGCGGAGCGGCAGGCCGTCCTGCGTCTCGGGTAGCAAGTCCAGAAAACCGGCGAAATCGTCGCGGTCGAATTTCTTGGTCGCCATGAATTGCCAGTGGATCGGCCCCAGCCGGTCGCCGAGCCGCGTCAGCCCCTGCGTCAGGAATTTCTCGATCGACCCCGCGCCTTCGGCCAGCACCTTTCGATTGGTGGCGAAGCGCGACGCCTTGACGCTGAACCGGAAGCCGTCGGGGACGGAGGCCGCCCAGTTGGCGAAGCTCTCGGGCTTCTGGCTGCCATAATAGGTGCCATTGATCTCGATCCCGGTCAGATGCTGGCCGGCATATTCGAGCTCCCGCTTCTGGGGATGCTTGTCCGGGTAGAAGGTGCCGCGCCACGGCTCGAAGGTCCAGCCGCCGACTCCGATATGGATGCTCATGTCTCCAGTCCCTCCGTCCCGGCAAAACCTCCGTCATCCCGGCCTTGGTCGGGACGACGGAGTGGGAATATCATGCCAGCGCCGCGTCGGCTCCCATCAGGGTCGGGAAGAAGCCTTCGTGCGCGTCGCGCAGTTCCGCCAGCGTGACCTGATGGTCGCTGTCGGGCAGTTCGAAGACGATGCGATCCTTGATCGTGCGGCCGAGCGGATCGACCGGCACGTCGGCGCGACCCGCGGCGTCGAGGAAATCGGCGAGACAGGTGTCGCAGACCGTGACGAGATAGAGGCCCTGATCCTCGCCGAAGAAACTTTCCGCGACGCCGAAGGGCTGTTCCTCGCTGACCAGCACACCGATGTCCGACTTCAGCGCCATCTCGGCCAGCGTCACCGCGACACCGCCGTCGGAGACGTCATGGCAGGCCGTGATCCAGCCCGCATTGATCGCGTGACGGATGAAATCGCCGGTGCGCTTTTCCGCGCGCAGGTCGACGGGCGGCGGCGGGCCTTCCTCGCGGCCCAAAATTTCGCGCAGCCAGACCGACTGGCCGAGGTGGCCGGCGCGCTCGCCGACAGCGAGCACGATGTCGCCGGTGCGCTTGAAGCCGATCCCGACGGCGTGTGACAGGTCGTCGATCACGCCGACGCCGCCGATCGCGGGGGTCGGCAGGATCGCGCTGCCGCCACCGGTCGCCTTGGATTCATTATAGAGGCTGACGTTGCCCGACACGATCGGATAGTCGAGCGCGCGGCATGCCTGTGCCATGCCGTCGAGGCAGCCGGTGATCTGCCCCATGATTTCGGGGCGCTGCGGGTTCGCGAAGTTCAGGCAATTGGTGATCGCCAGCGGCGTCGCGCCGACCGCGGTGATGTTGCGCCAGGTTTCGGCAACCGCCTGCTTGCCGCCTTCGACCGGGTCGGCGTAGCAATAGCGCGGGGTGCAGTCGGTGCTCATCGCCAGCGCGCGATGGGTGCCGTGGATGCGGACGAGCGCGGCGTCGCCGCCGGTCTGCACCGTGTCGGCGCCGACCTGGCTGTCATATTGTTCCCAGATCCAGCGGCGGCTGGCGATGTCGGGCGTGCCCATCAGCGTCTTCAGATCCGCTGCGACGTCCTTCGTCTCGGGGACGTTCGTCAACTCGGCCTGCTTTGGCGTCGGAACGTGCGGGCGGTCATATAGCGGCGCATCGTCGGCGAGCGGCGCGAGCGGGATGTCGCAGACGATCTCGCCATGATGTTCCAGCACCATGCGGCCGGTGTCGGTGACGGTGCCGATGACCGCGAAGTCGAGTTCCCATTTCTCGAAGATCGCTTTCGCGAAATCCTCCTTGCCGGGTTTCAGGACCATCAACATGCGTTCCTGCGATTCCGACAGCATCATCTCATACGCCGTCATCCCCGTTTCGCGCTGCGGCACGTCGTCCATCTTGAGGTGGAGGCCGACGCCGCCCTTCGACGCCATCTCGACCGACGAGGAGGTGAGGCCCGCGGCGCCCATATCCTGAATCGCGACGATCGCGTCCGACGCCATCAACTCGAGGCACGCCTCGATCAGCAATTTTTCGGTGAAGGGGTCGCCGACCTGCACGGTCGGGCGCTTTTCCTCGGCATCCTCGCCGAAATCCGCCGACGCCATCGTCGCGCCGTGGATGCCGTCGCGGCCGGTCTTCGAGCCGACATAGACGATCGGATTGCCGACGCCACTCGCGGCCGAATAGAAGATCCTGTCCTGCTCGGCGATGCCGACGGTCATCGCATTGACCAGGATATTGCCGTCATAGGCCTTGTGGAAATTGACCTCGCCGCCGACGGTCGGGACGCCGACGCAATTGCCATAGCCGCCGATACCATGGACGACGCCCGAAATGAGGTGCTTCATCTTCGGATGCTCGGGCCGGCCGAAGCGCAGCGCGTTAAGGTTCGCGACCGGCCGCGCGCCCATCGTGAACACGTCGCGCAAGATGCCGCCGACCCCCGTTGCCGCGCCCTGATAGGGTTCGATGTACGACGGGTGGTTGTGGCTCTCCATCTTGAAGATGGCGGCAAGTCTCTTGCCGTTCGGCCCTTCGCCGATGTCGATGACGCCGGCATTTTCGCCGGGACCGCAGATTACCCAGGGCGCCTCTGTCGGCAGCTTCTTGAGGTGGATGCGCGAGCTTTTGTAGCTGCAATGCTCGGACCACATGACCGAGAAGATGCCGAGTTCGACAAGGTTCGGCTCGCGCCCGAGCGCGGACAGGACGCGGTCATATTCTTGCGGAGAAAGGCCGTGCTCGGCGACGATCTCGGGGGTGATGACGGAGGCGGGCGCGGGTGCTGTCTGGGTCATGGCGCGCCTTTAGCGGCGCGAGCGCAAAACGAACAGACCCCATAGCGCATTTTGCGCCATGGGGTCTGCGGACGGAGCGAGTTCAGCGCGAAGCGAGAATCGTGACCTTCGCCAGCGGTTCGACCTCGCGCAGCGTGAAGCTGACCTGCTGCGAGCCGACGGTGCCGCGGACACGATGCTCGCCGACACGAAGGACAAACGGTTTTCCGGTCTTTTCCTCGACGCCGCTGATGACGCGATAGCCGCCGGCCTGCGTGACCGAATAGCTGTAGATGCGCCCCTCATGTTCGAAACGCTGCTCTTGGGCATGAGCCGCCACCGGCACGGCAGCGAACAGGGCGGCTATGGGAAGAAGAATCTTTTTCATGGTGCAAGTCCTTGTCGATTCAAGAAAACTTGCCTTCGAGCCCCTCTCTTCTTGTGCGTTGCAGCATGACGCGCAGCGCGCGCGTCAGCAATTGCAAAAAGCCGAATCGTGATTGCGCCGGGTAAGGGTGTCCTGACCCTAGGCGGCGCCCGCCTGCGGGGTCATGTGGATGCTGGCATGCGGTTGGCGCCGGCCCATGCTGCGGCTCCCGCGAGCACCACATAGGCGAGCAGCATCGTCGCGGGGATCGCCAGCGAATAAATCGGTTCCTTCGGCCCGAACCAGTCGATCGCCTGGAACAGGGCCAGCAGCGCGGCAAGAATCCACAGCCGGTAGGACGCCGAAACGGCCCGCGTCCGCCGGACATAATATGCGAACGCCGCACCGATCAGCAGAATCTCGAGCGGCATCGCGATAGCGGGATAGTTCCACAGGCCGAAGCCCAGCTTTGGCGGCGTGCCGAGAAGCGTCAGGTCGGGAATATGGACCAGCAGGTCGATGAACCAGTGCGACACGACCACCAGCGCCGCGCCGATCGCTGCCGCGATCCGCCTGGTGCAGACCCAGACGATCAATCCGAACAGCAGGGCCCAGACCGTCGCGCCGAGCAGGCTGTGCGTGAAAGGCATGTGGTAAAGGTCCATCGGGTTCATCGCCGTGATGCCGGGCACGATCCGCATCGCTTCGATCCCCGGAATCAGCATCGCGGCAAAGCCGATGTCGACAAGCTGCGCCGCGACGAACAGTGTGCCGAGCCCTGCGGCTTTGGGCCGCGCTGCGGCGACGAACGCCGGTGCGAAGTGACCGATGAACATGCGCCGAGGTTATCGTTCCCGGGGGCGACGTCAAGCTTGACCGCACAGGGGCGAAGGGGCCAAAGCAGGGCGATGACGGATACCCCCGAAGCGACCCCTTCCTCCCCCGGCACGACGCCGATTTCCACGCTGACCTTCGAAGCGGCGATGGGCGAGCTTGAAAGCATCGTTCGCCAGCTCGAAAGCGGCGATGTCAGCCTCGAAAAGTCCGTCGCGCTCTACGAACGCGGTCATGCGCTCCGCCAGCATTGCGAAGCGCGCCTCGCGGCGGCGCAGGCGCGGATCGAGCAGGTCGGCCTTGGCGCTGACGGCCAGCCGGCGGGAACGACGCCTTTCGGCGAAAGCTGAGCGATGATGGGGGTCGTCGATGGCGATACCGATTATGCGGCGCGCTTGCTGGAGCGCGCGCAGGACGAGGTCGCGACCGGAATAGACCAGCTCTTCGATCGCCTGCTGGCCGTTCCGGCGGACCCGCGCGGCCGCCTTTACGAGGCGATGCGGCATGCCGCGATCGCGGGCGGC
The DNA here is from genome assembly GCF_016793825.1 of Sphingopyxis sp. GTDB lineage: Bacteria > Pseudomonadota > Alphaproteobacteria > Sphingomonadales > Sphingomonadaceae > Sphingopyxis. Next base: position 54,184 of record NZ_JAEULM010000019.1, on the reverse strand, counting down.
AAGCGCCTCCGGCCGCTGCTCGTGCGCGCGGCGGGCGATCTGTTCCACGTCGATCGCGCGCTCAGCCTGCGGGTTGGTGCCGCGGTGGAGGCGATGCATGTCTATTCGCTGATTCATGACGATCTGCCGTGCATGGACGATGACGATATGCGGCGCGGCAAGCCAACGGTCCACAAGGCGTTCGACGATGCGACCGCCGTGCTGGCGGGCGATTCGCTCCACGCGCTCGCGTTCGAATGGCTGGTCGACCCGGCGACGCACAGCGACCCGTTCGTCCGTACCGAACTGATCCGCGAGCTTGCGCTGGCGGCGGGGCCAGCGGGGATGGCGGGCGGGCAGATGATGGACCTGGCCGCAGAAACCGCCGACTTCGACTTGCCGACGGTCACCCGGCTGCAGCAGCTCAAGACGGGCGCGCTGATCGCCTTCTCGGTCGAGGCGGGCGCGATCCTCGCGCGCATTCCGCCGGAGGGACGGCGTCCGCTACGCGGCTATGCGCGCGACATCGGGCTGGCGTTCCAGATTGTCGACGACATCATGGACGTCGAGGGCGACGAGACGCTCGCCGGCAAGGCGCTGCACAAGGACGCGGCAGCGGGCAAGGCGACCTTCGTCACGCTGATGGGGCTCGAGCGCGCGCGCGAACAGGCCGCGCTGCTGGTCGAACAGGCGATTGCGCATCTCGCCGGTTTCGGCGAAGAGGCTGGGCTGCTGCGCGCGATCGCACGCTATGTCGTCGAAAGGGATCATTGATGCGCATTGGGGTTTATCCCGGAACCTTCGATCCGATCACGCTCGGTCACATGGACATCATCCGTCGGGGGGCGAAGCTGGTCGACCGGCTGGTCATCGGGGTCACGACCAACATCACCAAGTCGCCGCTGTTCGATGACGAGGAGCGGATCGAGATGGTGCGCCACGAGGTGGCGAGCATTGGCGGCGATATTCGCGTCGTCGGGTTCAATTCCCTGCTGATGGATTTTGCGCAGCGCGAAGGGGCGGGCGTGATCGTGCGCGGGCTGCGCGCGGTCGCCGACTTCGAATATGAATATCAGATGGCGGGCATGAACCAGCAGCTCAACGACCGGATCGAAACGGTGTTCCTGATGGCCGACGTTGGGCTGCAGCCGATCGCGTCGCGGCTGGTCAAGGAAATCGCGATCTTTGGCGGCGACATCCACAAGTTCGTAACGCCGTCGGTACGCGATGCCGTGGTGCAGCGGATCGACGAACGCGGCATCCGGCAGGGCGAAGCCTGATCCCAATCATTGAGCGTTCAGCTTTTTCCAGCTACGGCGCGCCGAGCGGGGCGCAGTTCAAGTTTTCAATAAGAGGCCGATCCAGCATGAAACCTTCCTTCCGCCCTCTGATTCTGACGGCGATGGCATTCGGCCTCGCGGCTTCGGCCGTCGCGCAGGAGGTGCCGCCGGCGCCCCCCGCGCCGCAGGGCGGCGAAGCGCCGTCCGCACCGGCTCCGGCATCGGGCGACCCCGCCGCAGCGGCCGCGGAGGCGCCCGCCGCCCCGACGATGGCGCCCGACCAATATATGGGCAATCCCGAGTATATGCTCGATCTCGATCTTTCGACCGGCGGCCGCGTGGTGATCCAGCTCTATCCGAATGTCGCGCCGGCGCATGTCGAGCGGATGAAGACGCTGGCGCGCGCGGGTTTTTACAACGGGATCAAGTTCCACCGCGTGATCGACGGTTTCATGGCCCAGACCGGCGACCCGACCGCCACCGGGCAAGGCGGTTCGCAGCTTCCCGATCTGAAGGCCGAATTCAATGATACGCCGCATCTGCGTGGTACGCTGTCGATGGCGCGTGCCGAAAATCCCGACAGCGCGAACAGCCAGTTCTTCATCATGCTGCAGCCGCGTTTCAGCCTCGACCATCGCTACACGGCGTTCGGCCGCGTGATATCGGGGATGCAATATATCGATGCGGTCGCGAAGGGCGAGCCGCCCGCGATCATGTCGCGCATCGTCCAGATGTCGGTCGCCGCCGACAACAAGCCGATGCCGCCCGCGGCGTTGCTGACCGAGGAGCGGCCGGCCGCGCCGGTCGAGGTCACGGTCGATCAGCTTAACGCGCCGATCAAGCGGTAAGCGCGGGGACGCGCCCGCACTCCTATGCGCGTCGACGCCTTCGATTTTGAACTGCCGCCCGCGCGCATCGCGCTCCGCCCCGCGCGCCCGCGCGACGCGGCGCGGATGCTCGTCGTGGCGAAGGGCGGCCTGACCGACGCCGGCGTCCGCGATCTGCCGTCCTGGCTGCGCGCCGGCGATTGCCTCGTGTTCAACGACACCCGCGTCATTCCGGCTCAGCTCGAAGGGCGGCGTGCGGCGCGGGTTGGGGACGATGCACAGGACATGTCCGGGGCGAAGATCGGTGCTACGCTCCACAAGCGGATCGACCTCCGTCGCTGGCAGGCCTTCGTCCGCAATGCGAAGCGGTTGCGCGTCGGGGATGCCATCGATTTCGGCGCCGACGTCATCGCGCTGGCCGAAGAGCGGCTTTCCGACGGCAGCTTCGTGCTGGCGTTCGGCGGCGACGAACCGGTCGAATTGCTGCTCGAACGCGCCGGTACGATGCCGCTGCCGCCCTATATCGCGGGCAAACGGCCGACCGATGATGCCGACCGCAGCGATTATCAGACGATGTTCGCGCAAAAGGATGGCGCGGTCGCGGCGCCCACCGCGGCACTGCACTTCACCCCCGAATTGCTCGCCGCGCTCGCAAGGACCGGAATCGCCAGCGAGACGCTGACCCTTCACGTCGGCGCGGGGACGTTTCTGCCGGTGAAGGCCGACGACACCGACGATCATGTCATGCATGCCGAATGGGGCCGGATCGACGCCGCGACCGCCGATCGGCTCAACGCCGTCCGCGCGGGCGGCGGCCGCGTGATCGCGGTCGGCACGACCAGTCTCCGCCTCCTCGAAAGCGCAGCACGCGACGAAGGCAGGATCGCGCCTTTCGAGGGGGATACGTCGATCTTCATCACCCCCGGCTATCGTTTCAGGGCGATCGACGGCCTGATGACCAACTTCCACCTCCCCAAATCAACCCTGTTCATGCTGGTCAGCGCGTTGATGGGCCTGAACAGAATGCAGGCTGCCTACGCCCACGCGATCGGGCACGATTATCGATTTTACAGCTATGGGGACGCCAGCCTGTTGCTGCCGGAACCATAGGGCGAAGGCGCGCTTGCCTCGTTCGATCGACTTTCCGATCCCTAGCAGTTCTGGAATGACGGACCGAGTGCCGAGCGGTGACGGAACGGCCGCGCCTTTGTCCCACCTTAGGACTGGCGACAGGGGCGCAGACGTTCCTCGGCTTGCGCCTTTCGCAAAAGAAGATATCCCGCTGAATTGCAGGAAACGGGGGCATTTTCAGCGCTATGTCAGACGTACAGCGGTTCCGTGCCGATATTCAGGGTTTGCGCGCGCTCGCGATCGTCCCCGTCGTCCTGTACCATGCGCATGAGCAATGGGTTCCGGGCGGTTACGTCGGGGTCGACATATTCTTTGTCATATCGGGTTATTTGATAACCGGCATCATCCTCAAAGAGATTGCCGGTGGCGGCTATTCGATCGCCGATTTTTATGAACGCCGAGCGAAACGCTTGTTTCCCGCATTGTTCGTGATGCTGACCGCCGTTGTCCTGGCCGGAATGATAATATTGCCGCCGCCTCAGCTTGCAAGCTTGGGAGAAGCCACGGTCGCAACAATCTTGTTTCTGGCGAACCTCTTTTACTTCCAAACGTCCGACTATTTTTCTCCCGCTGCCGAGTATCTTCCTCTTGTGCATACTTGGTCGCTGGCAGTTGAAGAGCAGTTCTATATAGCTTTTCCGTTAGTCATATATGCGCTGCGGCGGAACCGGAAACTTCTATTTGGTGTTACCCTTGCTGGTGCCCTGATGTCATTGGCGATGTGCGTGTGGCTGTTGGGAAGGAGCCCTTCTGCGGCGTTCTACCTGCCATTTGCACGCGCCTATGAATTGCTGATCGGTGCTGCACTGGCGATGGGTTTTGTGACAGCTGCGCCGTCGCAGTTCGTTCGCAATGCATTGTCGTTTGTCGGGCTGGCGATGCTGCTCTACTGCTTCGCCGTTTTCGACGATCTTACGCGATTTCCTGGGTTCGCCGCGCTGCTTCCTTGTGTTGGTACAGCCCTTGTCATCTATGCCGGGCAGGGTGGTTCTTCGCAGGGCGGGCGCCTGATTTCGGGAAGCTTCTTCCAGTTCTTCGGCAACATCTCTTACTCGCTTTATCTTTGGCACTGGCCGGTTCTCGTGCTGGCCCGATATGTGAACCTAGGCCCGCTATCGATTGGACAGGCCGGCGTTCTTGCGGCGGTTTCGACGACCCTTGCATGGGCATCCTATCGATATGTCGAGAAGCCGATCATCATGTCCCGTGGAAATCAACGGACGGTTTTCGCGGCATCGGCCGCGGGACTGATGGTCATCGGGGCTTCGTCCATGACGCTGTTCCATTTGAACGGACTGGAGGGACGCTTCAGCGATCGCGCGCTAGCTGCAATGAAGCAGGCGCGACAGGATTTCAGCCCCCGTCGAGGAGACTGTCATTTTCAGCATGTAGGCCAATTCCGCTATGCCGATGGCTGCGTTCTGGGTGGCGTCGGCGTTCCCGCATCAGTGGCGATTTGGGCGGACAGCTTCGGCGCCGAAATGGCCTATGTGATCGGGAAGCAGATGGAGGCGTCGGACGGGGCTGTTCGCCAGTTCACCGCATCGGCCTGTTCGCCCGGTCTGGACGAAAAGTCGACGTATGAAGAAAGATGCACTGCATTCAATCGAGAGGTTTTGGCCGGGCTTGAACGAGATAGAGAAATAAAGGCCGTCGTGGTCGCGGCACATTATCTGACCTATCAGGTCGACTATGCCGAACATGCCCGGAAACTCGAGTTTGCCGTCAGACGTCTCCAAACGAGTGGCAAAAAAGTGATACTGATTTACCCGGTGCCGGGGCCGAGTATGGACGTTCCTTCGGGACTCGCCATCCTCACCGACAGGAACGAGAGCGATCGTGGACTGGCCGCCAGCGCTCTCGCTTTTCATCGAGCAGCGGCGGAGATAAGTCGCCATCTGGACGGTGTAGTCGCGCGAACTGGCGCGGTCGCGATACGCCCCTCCGACCACTTATGTGGGCGGGATATCTGCCCTGCCATCGATCCCCTGGGGCATGCCCTCTATTTCGATGATCGCCACCTCTCGCTTCATGGCGTAGGAGTCCTGTTGCAAAAATCTGATCTGTTTCGAGTTCTTTCGGATACGGTGGCAAAACCGAAAGAAGAAGGCACTCCGTCGAGCGTCGGAATCCGTTGATTTCAGACGGTGTTGTGGATCGGCAGAAAAACGCTCCGCGACCGCCAAGAGTGTTGGCGAGGCAAGGCTCTCATTCTCCGTCGTGGCCCCGTAGCCGCCGTCGTCGTCTGGCTCTGTTCGGCGCGCCTCGCCCCTAAATGGGACAAATGCCCGTCCGGCCACGGGAATATTTACAATATGGCAAGGCATTGCGGGCATTGCGGACTCCTGCGTTAAAGGGGCCAGCAAGAGTTCGTTGATGGACATGCCATCGTCACATATTTCCGGTGATCAGGACGAGACCGCGACCGACGACGGATCGCGCGGCTTTTTCGGCAAGCTCGGCGCGCGCATGGGGCGCCAGCGCAGCGAGCCGGTGACCGCGAACCTGCATACGCGCGACGCCCTGCTGCTGCTCCAAAATTACGAGGAAAGTGGTCGTGGCTGGTTCTGGGCGACCGACGCCGAAGGCCGCATCACCTATATCACCGATGCCGTCGCCCGGTTGATGGGACGATCGAGCGGTGAATTGCTCGGCAAGGCCTTCACCGACCTCTTCCTCCCCGTCGACAGCCACGGCGAGCGGCAGCGCACCTTGCCCTTCCTGATGACGAAGCAGTCGAAGTTCGACGAACTGCCGCTGCGCAGCGCGTTCGAGGGCGACGATCGCTGGTGGGCCGTGTCGGGGCGCCCGCACCTCGACAGCGCTGGCAACCTTGCCGGATGGCGGGGAAGCGGCTCCGACATCACTGCGCAGCGCCGCTCGGCCGAAGACGCCTCGCGTCTCGCGCTCTATGATTCGCTGACGGGGCTCGCCAACCGGTTCCACATCTCGAAAAAGCTCGACACGACGCTCGCCGCATTTTCGCAGCAACAGCGAAGCTGCGCGATCATGCTGCTCGACCTCGACCGGTTCAAACAGGTCAACGACACGCTCGGCCACCCCGCCGGCGACGCGCTGCTAAGGCAGGTGGCGCAGCGCCTGCTCAAGATTTTCGGCGACAAGGAAATGGTGAGCCGCCTTGGCGGCGACGAGTTCCAGATCATCCTTCCCGACCTCGAGGATCGCGGCAAGCTCGGCGACATGGCGGCCGACATCATCGGCAGCCTGTCGCAGCCCTATTCTGTCGAAGGCAGCCGCTGCATCATCGGCGCGTCGGTCGGCGTCGCGATCGCGCCATTCGACGGGCAGACCAGCGACGACCTCATCCGCAACGCCGACCTTGCGCTCTACGCGGCGAAGGGGAACGGCCGCGGCCGCTTTCGCTTCTATTCGAGCGACCTTCACCAGGCGGCCGAGGACCGGCGCGCGCTCGAAGAGGATTTGCGCGACGCGCTGGCGCGCGGCGAGATGGAATTATCCTATCAGCCGGTCGTCCAGTCGAAATCGAACATGGTGACCGGCGTCGAAGCGCTCATCCGCTGGACGCATCCCGAGCGCGGAGTGATCTCGCCCGCGGTGTTCATCCCGATTGCCGAGGAAGCCAATCTGATCTGGCCGCTTGGCGAGTGGGTGCTGCGCAAGGCGTGCGAGGACGCCGCGCGCTGGCCGGGCGACCTGCGCGTCGCGGTGAATGTTTCGCCGATCCAGTTCGCGAACGAGGATCTGCCCAAGATCGTGGCGAACGCGCTGGCGACGACCGGCCTCCCCGCCGACCGGCTGGAGCTGGAAATCACCGAAAGCGTGTTTCTTGGGGATTCGGCCGAAACCGCCCTTATGTTCAAGGCGCTGAAGTCGCTTGGTGTCCGTCTGGCGCTCGACGATTTCGGAACCGGCTATTCCTCGCTCGGCTATCTGCAGTCGGCGCCGTTCGACAAGATCAAGATCGATCAGAGCTTCGTGCGCGGCGCGACCGTGCCGGGATCGCGCAACGGGGCGATCATCGCCGCGATCGTGGCGCTGGCCGAAGCGCTGGAGATGGAAACGACGGCCGAAGGCATCGAATCGCTCGACCAGCTCGACCTCATCCGCACGCTCAACGTCAGCCATGTCCAGGGCTATGTGTACAGCAAGCCGGTGGGGCACCAGTTGCTGATCGAACATGCCGAAGCGGGATCGTGGACGATCAAGCCCTCGGGACCGGCGAAGCAGCGCAACGACCGGTTCCAGATGTTCCGCAAGGTCGGCGCGATCCACGACAATCATCGCTACAATGTCGTCATCCGCAACCTGTCGACGACCGGCGCCTTCATCGAAGGGATATTGGACGTGCCCGTCGGCACCCGGTTCGTGATCGATTTTGGCGAAGGCCAGCTTGCGACCGCGACGGTTCGTCGTTCGATGAAGCATCAGCAGGGCATCGAATTCGAACAGACGATGGTCAGCGACGGCAATGGCGGGCTCTGCACGCGCCACCGCGTTTCGCCCTATCTGATCGCCGCCGCGACGCAGCAGGCGACCTCGCAGCTTGCGCTGCCGTCTTTCACGACGACGAACGACTGGAAAGCGGCGTAAACGGAACCTGAGCGGGACTGACCCGTTTTGTCTTCGACCATGATGGACGGAGATGACGATGACCGAGACCCGGATATTCGCGCGACTGAAGGCCGATCACGACCGGCACCGCGACCTGCTCGACCGTATCGACCAGACCGAGGGCGACAGCGACGATCGCCGCTATCTGTTCGAGAGTTTTCGAGTCGAGGTGACGGCGCATGCGGCCTCCGAGGAAATGTCGCTCTATGCAACGATGCTCGCCGACGCCGACTTGCGCGACGAGGCGCAGCACAGCGTTGCCGAGCATAAGGAGATCGAGGATTTCCTGACCGAATTGTTCGAGATGGATTTCGGATCCACCGGCTGGCTCACGCGCTTTCGAACGATGAAGGCGCGATATCTCCATCACATCGACGAGGAAGAGGAAGAAATGTTCCCCGTCGCCGAGAAGGGCTTGTCGGCCGCGAAGAAGCGCGAGCTGATCAAGATATTCGAAAAGGAAAAACCGAAGGAAAAGGCGAAAGCGGCCGAAGAAACGCCGTCGAGCGAAGAGGAAAAGGCGTGATGTGATAAACCCGGTCGCAGGACGAACGGCGGCCGTCACCCTCGACTTATCGCGCGCATCCCGTCATAGGCGCGCGCCATGAGCGACAGATTCACCTTTGCGATCGCCGCGACCGACGGCGCCGCGCGGACGGGCGTGATCCGGATGCAGCGCGGCGATATTCGTACGCCCGCTTTCATGCCCGTCGGTACCGCGGCGACGGTGAAGGCGATGCGGCCGGCGGACGTGCGCGCGACCGGCGCCGACATCATCCTTGGCAATACCTATCACCTGATGTTGCGCCCCGGTGCCGAACGCATGGCGCGACTGGGCGGCCTGCACGACTTCATGGGATGGGACCGGCCCATCCTTACCGACAGTGGGGGCTATCAGGTGATGAGCCTGTCGGCGCTCACCAAACAGAGCGAGGAGGGGGTGGCTTTCAAGAGCCATCTCGATGGATCGCGTCATATGCTGACCCCCGAACGCTCGATGGAAATCCAGCGCCTGCTTGGCAGCGACATCGTGATGGCGTTCGACGAATGCCCGCCGAACGGCGTCGATGCGAAGCGCGCGGAGGCGAGCATGGAACGCTCGATGCGCTGGGCCGCGCGCAGCCGCGCGGGCTTCGACGCGGGCGGCGAACATGCGGAACGCGCCGCGCTGTTCGGTATCCAGCAGGGATCGCTCGACGAAAAACTGCGCGCGCGCTCGGCCGAGGCGCTGACCGAGATCGGCTTCGACGGCTATGCGATCGGCGGTCTCGCGGTGGGCGAGGGGCAGCACGCGATGTTTGGCGTGCTCGATTTCGCACCGGGCCAGCTTCCGGCCGACAAGCCGCGCTATCTGATGGGGGTCGGCAAGCCCGACGATCTGGTGGGGGCGGTCGCGCGCGGCGTCGATATGTTCGATTGTGTGTTGCCGACACGATCGGGGCGGAACGGTCAGGCCTTTACCTGGGACGGGCCGGTCAATATCCGGAACGCCAAACATGCCGAGGATAAGGCACCGCTCGATCCGTCGTGCGATTGCCCGGTGTGCACGGGCTGGTCGCGCGCCTATCTGCACCATCTCGTCCGCGCAGGCGAAATGCTGGGCGCGATGCTGATGACGCAGCATAATCTGCATTTCTATCAGGCGTTGATGCAGGGAATGCGGACTGCGATCGCGGCGGGATCATTTGCTGCGTTTCAGCAGGACTTCGCGGCGCGTTACGGAAAATAGATCGGCACCCGGCGAAATAGTCGTCGCGATCGGAAGTCAGTTCAGCTTGCTGAGCAGGTCGAGCATCGACTGCGGAATCGTCTCGTCCACCGCGGAATCATAAGCGCGGCGCAGCGCGACATTGACGTCCTGCACCTTCCTGGGGAGTGGCTTTTCGGCGTCCTTCCCGGCCGGCTTGTCTGTCGGCGAACCGGATTTAGACGTCATTATAGTCGCATCTCTTGGACATAGGCCCTTGTGCTAACCGTGCGTAAACCAAAGCGCAATGCGCCTTTGTTCGTTAATCGTGAAACTATTTTACACTTGAATCGTTCCCAAGGGGTGAAATTATGTCGGCGCGCGGCAGGCTTTCGGTCGTGTTTCGCGCCTGTTCGGGGGTTTTGTCCCGTTTCTGGAGGGTTTTCTATGTCATTGGGTCAGGCGATCGCGCCGCATCTTCCCTATCTGCGGCGCTATGGCCGTGCGATTTCGGGGAGTCAGCAAAGCGGCGATGCGCTGGTCGCTCGGCTTCTGGAAACGCTGGTGGCCAATCCCGACGCCGTCGATACTGGCCACGATCTGCGCATTCAGCTCTATCGCATGGTGCACGACAATTTCGGTCTCGTCGCGGCCCGAGCGCAGCCGGCCGAAGAGGCCGTGGCGCCGGAAATCGCGATCGCGGACGCGCGGCTGCGCCGGATTCCGTCGCTGGCGCGGCAGGCGCTGTTGCTGACCGCAGTCGAAGGTTTCAGCCATGAAGAAACCGGCCGTATCGTCGGCCGCGACGCGGCGGCCGTGGACAAGCTGATCCATGAAGCGACCGACGAGATCGACCGGCAGACGCGCGCGCGCATCCTGATCATCGAAGATGAGCCGATCATCGCGATGGATATCGAGATGATCGTCCGCGATCTCGGCCACGATGTCGTCGCGGTCGCCACGACGCACAGCGAGGCGGTGGCTGAGGCGCAGAAGCATCAGCCGGGTCTGGTGCTCGCCGATATCCAGCTTGCCGACAACAGCTCGGGGATCGAGGCTGTGCAGGAAATCCTGACCGATGTGACGGTTCCGGTCATTTTCATCACCGCCTTTCCCGAGCGGTTGCTGACCGGCGACCGGCCCGAGCCGGCCTTCCTGCTGACCAAGCCCTATCAACCGGCAACGCTGCGCGCCGCGATCTCGCAGGTCCTCTTTTTCGACGAAAGCACGGTACCGGCCTGACGCCGATATCCTGAACCTTCGTCATTGCGAGCGAAGCGAAGCAATCTCCCGCCATCGGTCCGGCGCGAGGCCGATGGTGGGAGATTGCTTCGTTGCCTGCGGCGCCTCGCAATGACGAGGTGGGGGTTGCTACCCGTTCCATCGCAGGCGATAGCATCGGGCGATGACCGCCCTTGACGCTTCCGCGCGCCAGTCCGCGCTCGACCGGCTGACCGCCAACGCGCCTTTTCTCGCGCGGCTTGCCGAGATCAATCCCGACGATGTCACGCGCTTCCTGCGCGAGGGAACCGATGCGGCGCTGGGGCAGGTCGCGCCGCCGCCGGCCGGCGACGACATCATGCGCACGCTTCGACAATGGCGCGGACGGATGGCGCTGCTCCTGGCGCTGGGCGACCTGTCGGGGGAGCATGATGTTGCGACCACGACGCGGTTGCTGTCGATCTTCGCCGACGAGGCTTGCAACGCCGCGATCGCGGCGGCGTTTGCCGAACGGGTGCCCGATGAGGAGCCGCGCGGGCTCGCGGTAATCGCGCTGGGAAAGCTGGGCAGTCACGAACTCAACTATTCGTCGGATATCGACCCGATCCTGATCTTCGATCCCGACACGATGCCGCGCCGGTCGCGCGACGATCCCGGAGAGGCGGCGGTACGGATCGCGCGGCGGATGGTCGAAATCCTGTCGGCGCGGACGGCCGACGGACATGTGCTGCGCGTCGATCTGCGTTTGCGTCCGCATCCCGAGGTGACGCCGATCGTCCTGCCGGAAAGCGCGGCGATCTCTTATTATGAATCCGAAGCGCTCGCGTGGGAGCAGGCGGCTTTCATCCGTTCGCGCGCGTCGGCGGGCGACCGGGCGCTCGGCGAAAATTTCCTGGCGGCGATTCAGCCGTTCATCTGGCGCCGCAGCCTCGATTTCCGCCAGCTCAAGGAAATCGGGGCGATGAGTGACCGGATTCGCGATCATTTCTCGCAAGGGCAGGCGTTTGGGCCCGGCTATGACCTGAAGCGCGGGCGCGGCGGTATTCGCGAGATCGAGTTTTTCACGCAGGTCCATCAGCTCATCTATGGCGGGCGCGACCCATCGCTTCGGGTGCCTGCCACGGTCGATGCGCTCGCCGCGCTGACGAAGGCGGGCCGCATCGACGCCGATATCGCTGGGCGGCTCGCCGATCATTACGCGACGCTCCGCCGGATCGAGCATCGGCTCCAGATGATCGAGGACCAGCAAACGCACTCCCTTCCGGTTCAGCCTGCGGCGCTGGACGCGGTGGCGCGGCTCGATGGCGCGGCCGACGGTGCAGGGCTGCTGGCCGCACTCCTGCCGGTCGTGCGCGACGTCGGAACCTGCTACGACCGGCTTGTCGCCGAACGCGCGGTGACGACCGGCCTGCCGCGTGACGAGGGCGAACTTGCCGTCGCGCTGGTCGCCGCCGGCTTCGAGCCGCCCGACGCCGCGCTGCGCACGATCGCCGAATGGCGCGGCGGCAAGCTGCGCGCGCTGCGCAGTCCGGCGGCCCTGGAGGCGCTGGAAACCGTGCTTCCCGAACTGGTAAGGGCGATCGGCGCCGCACCCGATCCGCAAGCGACGCTGATCCGGTTCGACAAGCTCGTCAGCGGCTTGCCGAGCGCGGTCAATTTCTTCCACCTGCTCGCCGCGCAGCCCGAGCTGGCAAAGATCGCGACGCAGATATTGTCGCTGGCGCCGGCGCTCGCCGATGCGCTGGGCGCGCGCGTCGAACTGATCGAGGGGTTGATCGACAAGCGCGCGTTCGAGGCGCCCGCGACCAAGGCCGAGCTCTTGTCCGAATGGGCGCCGGGCCTTTCCGGGCTGGATTATGAACGGCTGCTCGACCGGGTTCGCGATCGGGTCGGCGAACGGCGCTTCGCATATGGGGTTCAACTGATCGCGGGTGCGACCGATCCGCTGACGATCGCGTGCGGCTATTCCGAACTCGCCGAGGCCGCGTTGCAGGTGCTTGCCGATGCGACGGTCGCCGAATTCGTCGCCGCGCATGGGCGGATCGCCGACAGCGAACTGGTTGTTCTCGCACTCGGGCGCCTTGGCGGCCGGGCGCTGACTCATGCCTCGGACCTTGATCTCATCTATCTTTTTACCGGCGACCATCTGGCCGAATCCGATGGGCCGCGTCCGCTCGGCGCGACGACCTATTACAATCGGCTGGCGCAGCGCGTGACCGGCGCGATGTCGGTGCCGACGGCGGCGGGCAAGCTTTACGACGTCGATACGCGGCTCCGGCCGCAAGGCGCGCAGGGGCCGCTGGTCGTCACGCTCGACAGCTTCGAACGCTATCAGCGCGAAGAAGCGTGGACGTGGGAACATATGGCGCTGCTCCGCGCCCGACCGGTCTATGGGTCGGATGCCGCCCGGGGCGAGGTACAGCGCATCATCGACGACCTGCTCGGGTCCCGTCGCGACCCCGAAACGCTCGCGCGCGACGCCGCCGACATGCGCGACAAGATCGCTGCGCACAAACCGCCAAAGGGAGCGCTCGACATCAAGGGCGGACCCGGCGGCCTCGTCGATCTGGAATTCGCGATGCAGGTCACCCAGCTTGCGAGCGGCCGGTGCCACGATCCGAATATCGGCTCCGCGCTCGCCTGCATGCGCGTTGACGGCCTCGCCCCTGCGGCGATTTGCGACGCGCACGCGCTGCTCGGGCGCATGCTCGTGATGCTGCGCCTGACTGCGCCTGAGGGCGAACCCGCGACGGCGGCCGCGCGCCAGCTCGTTGCCAGCCGCTGCGGCGAGCCCGGCTGGCCGCAACTGCTTGCGGCGCACGACGCGGCGCGGCAGGAGGTCGCCGACTGGTGGGCGTCGATTCGCCCCCCGCAGCAGGAGACAAGCGCATGACTCTCGCCCTTGGCGATGCCATCCCCGCCGTGAAACTCGCCGATGCCGACGGCGCGACTATCGATCTGGCGGCGATGAGCGGGGTGCCGCTGGTCGTCTATTTCTATCCCAAGGCCGACACGCCCGGCTGCACGGTCGAGGCACAGGACTTCACCCGCCTCGCGTCCGAATTCGCGCATCTGAAAGCACAGGTTCTGGCGGTGTCGCGCGACGCGCCAGCGAAGCTTTGCAAATTCCGCGACAAATATGGCCTGACTGTCCGGCTCGCCTCGGACGAGAATGGCGCCGTGTGCGAAGCCTTCGGCACCTGGGTCGAAAAGCAGAACTATGGGCGCACCTACATGGGGATCGAACGCTCGACCTTCCTGTTCGGGGCCGACGGCAAGCTGGCTCGGGAATGGCGTAAGGTGCGCGTGAAGGGGCACGCCGAGGCTGTGCTGGAGGCTGCGAAAGGTCTTTGATGCCAACGCTGGGCGAAGCCGCGCGCGCGGTCCTGCTGACGCCGGACCCGCACGCCAAGCGGCGCGCGGCCCGCGCGCTGGCCCGGTCCTGGCGGCGCGGCGATCTGGATCACCGCTGCGATGCACCGATGCCCGATCGGCCCGCATGGCCGGACCGGCCCGAATTGCTGTCGCCGGGTCAGATGCCGCGACGCAGGGGCGGGTCCGAACGCGGGCGGATCGCGATGCTCCACGCGCTCGCGCATATCGAATTCGTGGCGATCGACCTTGCCGTCGATCTTGTCGGACGCTTCGGCGGCGAGTTTCCGCGCGCCTTCGTCGATGACTGGATCGGCGTCGCCGCCGATGAAGCGATGCATTTCGCCTTGCTCGACCGCCGATTGCGCCAGCTTGGCAGCTTCTACGGCGAACTGCCCGCGCACGCGGGTCTCTGGGAGGCTGCGGAAGCCACTGCCGACGATGCGCTGGCGCGGCTCGCGATCGTTCCAATGGTATTGGAAGCAAGGGGGCTCGACGTGACGCCGGCGACCGTCGATCGCTTCCGTGCCGCTGGCGATGAAGCGTCAGCCAAAATTTTATCGCGTATTTACAACGATGAAATCCGCCATGTGACCGCGGGCACAGCCTGGTTCGGCCGAAAGTGCGATGAAATGGGATTCAACGTCGTCGAAACGTGGCAAAGCCTCGTAAAATCGCGATTCCGGGGAGCTCTGAAGCCTCCGTTCAACGACTCGGCGCGTCATCAAGCCGGTTTAACGCAAGACTTCTACGCCGTTATTGCTTGGTAAGCTTTGCGCCGTCATCACCGCTCGCGGGCAGGGAATTATCCCATCCGAAGCAAACATCCGGCACCAGAGGCCCTCGAAATCGGGCGCTGGCGACAAGGACTGCGGGGTCGATACGTGCGATACGCTTCACTGGCGCAAAAGTTTCATTTTGGCCTGATTTTCTGTGCTTCGGCACTGGTCGGCATCACCGCTCCGGCGGCGCACGCGGCCGATTCGGGCAGCGATGCCAGCATCGTGGTTCCCGACGAGCCCGATGACGACAGCTTCAACCCCACCGCGCAGGCTCCCGGCGAAGACAGCGAAGCGCGCGCGATTTTCCAGGCGTGGCGTCGTCTCGACACCGGCCTCACTGCCAGCATCGGCGTTGCGGTTCCGTCGCGCCGTCCGATCGAGAAGATGTCGCTGTCGTCCTCTTATGGCATGCGCGTCCACCCGGTGACTGGAAAGCTCGCGCGCCACAACGGCATCGACATCCCGGCGCCCTACGGCACCCCCATTTACGCGACCGCCGACGGCATCGTCGGCCGCGCCCAGCGCCTCGGCGGCTATGGCAATTATGTCGAGGTCGAACATGGCAACGCCATCCAGACCCGCTACGGCCACATGTCGTCCTATGTCGTCGTCCCCGGACAGTCGGTGCGGAAGGGTGACGTTCTCGGCTATGTCGGTTCGACGGGGCGTTCGACCGGCAACCACCTCCATTACGAAGTCCGCATCGAAGGCGCTCCGGTCAACCCGATGCCCTTCTGCCAGTCGGACACGATGTCGATCGCGGCGATGACGGGGAACAAGAAGCTCGCGATGGGCGGTCCCGAATAAACAGACTTTCCTGGGTCGGAGAGGAGGGGCGCTCGACGGTCACAGGCCGGGGCGCCCTTTTCATTTGGGGGAAGACCTCCTATCTTGCGAACATGGCCACACAGCTTTCCGATATCACTCTTTCGTCGGCCGCC
Organism: Sphingopyxis sp.; assembly: GCF_016793825.1. GTDB lineage: Bacteria > Pseudomonadota > Alphaproteobacteria > Sphingomonadales > Sphingomonadaceae > Sphingopyxis. The sequence goes on along the minus strand of NZ_JAEULM010000019.1, from coordinate 38,371 downwards.
GCGGCGCGCGTGCGCTGGATCGCCGAACGCAAGGGCGGGATCGAACCCGCGCTCAGGCTGGCGGTCGATGGCGGCGGCTGTTCGGGCTTCACATACCGCTTCGGACTGGCCGAGACGATCGACGGCGATGACATCATTGCCGAAACCGACGGCGTGAAGCTGGTGGTCGATCCGGTCAGCATCGATCTTGTCCGCGGCTGCGTTGTCGATTTCGTCGATTCGCTCGGTGGATCGTCGTTCAAGGTCGAAAATCCGAACGCCGCCTCGGGCTGCGGCTGTGGGTCGAGCTTCTCGATCTGACGCCTTTCTAAGCCGGTCGCTTCCTGCCATAGGAAGGGCCATGAAAGTCGCGACCTTCAATATCAACGGGATCAAGGCGCGCCTGCCGCGCCTCGTCGAATGGCTCGAAGAAACGCAGCCCGACATCGCCTGCCTCCAGGAACTCAAGTCGAGCGACGAGACGATGCCGACCAGGGAGATCGAGGCGGCGGGATACGGCTTTCTCTATCATGGGCAAAAGGGCTTCAACGGGGTCGCGATCCTCGCCAGGGACGCGCAGCCGGTCGAGATTCAGCGTGGCCTTGCCGGCGAAGCCGAGGATGAACAGTCGCGCTATCTGGAGGCCGACGTGCATGGCGTGCGCGTCGGCTGTCTCTACCTTCCCAATGGCAATCCGCAGCCGGGGCCCAAGTTCGATTACAAGCTGCGCTGGATGGCGCGGCTGCGCGAACGCGCCAGGACGCTGCTCGCGTCCGAAACTCCGGCGATCCTGACGGGCGACTATAACGTCATCCCGCACGACGATGACGTCTGGGACCCGCGCACGATGGCGACCGATGCGCTGATGCAGCCCGAATCGCGCGATGCCTGGTTTCGCCTGCTCGGCGATGGCTGGACCGATGCAATCCGCAGCCGCCATCCCATGGGCGGTGTCTGGACCTTCTGGGACTATCAGGCGGGTGGCTGGCAGCGCGATCACGGGTTCCGCATCGACCATCTGCTGCTCAGCCCGGCGCTGGCCGATCGGCTGATTGATGCCGGGGTCGACAAGGATCATCGCGGGCGCGAGAAGGCGAGCGACCACGCACCGACCTGGGCGGTCTTTGCATGATGTCGCTGTCCGCCAGCCGACTGGCGGACGTGCCGCTCTTCGCAGCGCTTGACGAGGCCGCGCGAACGGACCTTGCCGGGGCTTTCACGCCGCGCCATTTCACCGATGGCGAAGCGGTCCTGATCCAGAACGAGCGCGCCGAAGGGCTGTTCCTGATCGACGACGGCCGCGTCGATATCGGCAAACGCCTGCCCGGTGGCGGTCTGGCCTTGCTGGCGAAGGTCGGGGCGGGCGACGTCATCGGCGACATGGCGCTGGTCGGCCGCGATATCCGCCGCACCGCGATGGGGATCGCGCGCGGCGCGGTCGCGACATGGTATCTGCCCGCCGACCAGTTCCGCGCTGCGCTGTCGCAACTTCGCCCGGCGTCGCTGCAATTGCAGGCTGAACTGGGGCGGCTCGTCGCGGCGCGCGTCGTCGCGAAGGCCGGCGACATCGCGGCGCTGCTTATCGATGGTCCCGATGCTTTCACCCCGCGCCCGCAGCGGGCGCTGGCGCCGATCATCGAGGGTGATTTTGCGCCCGAACCCTTCCTCGCAAAGCTGCCTTGCTGCGCCGCGATGACGCCGGCGCAGCGCCTTGCCTTCTGGAATGCGGGCGAACGGATCGAGGCGGCGGCAGACACCGATCTCGCGCGCGTCGGCGCCGCGTCGGCGCGGGTCTGGCTCGTCGTGCGCGGCGCGGTACGCAGCGCGCTGCCGCACCGGGGCGGCATCTATCAGCTCACCGTCACGGGTCCGGGCCAGCTCGTCGGCATCGCCGCGATGCTGCTGGACGGGCCGCACGACCGCCTGCTCCGAACCAGCGAGCAGTCGACCCTTCTCGCCTTCGACCGAGCGACCTTCATCGAGATGATGGAAACGGGCGACACGCTCAGCCGCGAACTCGGCGCGTCGGTCAACGCCGACCTCGTCACCGCGCTCGATGCGCTCGACCAGGTCGAAGCGCGCATCCTCGCGATGCGCCGCGGCCACGCGGTCGCGGCCTAGGGTTCTGATCCTAAGGGGTCCTGACCCTAACGCGCGAGCGGTATCACCCTGAATCGGGGTAGGTTTCCATCCATCTCGGCGTGAACCATCGCATATTCGGGGACCGGCATCCACGTTGCGCTGTTCGATGACAGCGGTTCCGACGCGACGATCACCGCGCGAGGTTCCTCCTCGCCGCCAACCATCTGCCATTCGCCGTCGTGCAGCCCATAGTCGCGCCCCGTCGTGAACCACATCGACAGGAAATTCATGTTCGCCTCGTGCACCTGATCGGGCGATCCGGTGCGGTAATGCCCGAAGTCGAAGCAGTGGCGCAGGCCCAGTATCTGTCGTCCCGTGGTGACGAACAGATTGCAACTCGACGAAATTGCGATTCCGTGATGCCGCCGCGCCGCCTCGAGGATGTCGACCGTCTTCTGCACCGCCGCGACCAGCGCGTCGCGGTTCGGCTCGACGCGCCAGTCGGGAAGCTGCGACAGCAGGATCGCGTACACCCACTCGCTGTCGGTCGATCCGGAGATTTCGGCGAGCAGGGCGGGATCGATGTCGGCCATCAGCGTGCCCTTCATCTCGCCGATGCGATAAATGTCGCCGTTGTGCGCCATCGCGACCGCGGCGCCGGGAAAGTGGAAGGGGTGGGTGTTCTGCTCGCTCACCTTGACCGTCGTCGAATAGGCGACGCCGCGAACATGCGCGATGACGCATTCGGCGCGGGTCTTCACCGCCAGCGATTTCAGGTTGCCGTCGAAGACGGGAAGCGAGGGCGAGCGATAGCGGTAGGGTTGCTCGGGGACGAAACTCGTCGAATCCCACGCCATCATCCCGAACCCGGCCAGGTTCAGCATGTGCAGCATCTTGGGCATATAGGCCTGATTGACGAGGCTGCTGTCGGGTTTGAACAACAGGTCGTCGAGCTGCACCGGTTCGCCCAGATACATCATCGCCCGGCACATAATCTGTCCCCGCCCGCTGCCTTGGGTCAGCCTAGACGGTACGCGAGGGGCGTCAAGAGAGCGGCTTGTCGTAGATCTGATAGACGCGGTTGATGGTCGCGTTGATCGCTTCGGCGACGGCGTTCATCCCCTGATTGTCGTCGAGCACCCAGCCGATGTCGCCTTCCTCGACGCCATAATGGGCGACGCCGTCGCGGCGGATATATTCGATCATCATGAAGGCCAGCGTGCTGGCCATCCGGCTGTTCTGCAGGGGTTTGACCACGCCCATCAGCGGGACGCGCAGCCGCTTGCTTTTCGGCTTGCGCAGCCACCAGAGCAGTCGCGCCCAGTTGAACGGAAACAGCGAGCCGTCCATGTCGATCAGCTTTTCGTTGATGTTCGGCAGCACGATCATGAACGCGACGGGTTCGCCATCGACTTCGGCGACGCGGATCAGGTCCTCGAAAACGATGTCCTTCAGCTTCTTGCCGACGAAGGCGATCTCGCTGTCAGTGAGCGGCACGAACCCCCAATTGTCCGACCAGGCATCGTTGAGGATGCCCATGATCAGCTTCGCTTCCGCATCGAACTTCTTCTTGTCGACCTTGCGGATGCGGATTCGGGCGTTTTTCTCGCCCGCGGCGACGATGCGATTGACCAGCGGGGGGAATCCGTCGCGAACCTCGACGCCATAATTTAGCAACTGCTTGACCGGCCGATATCCTTCGGCCTCCACCCAGCCGCGATAGAGCGGGCTGTTGTGCCCCAGCATGATCGTCGGCGGGTTTTCGAACCCCTCGATCAGCAGGCCCGGCTCATCCCAGATCGAAATCGACAGCGGCCCCAGCGACCGATGCATTCCCTGGCCGCGCAGCCAATCTTCGGCGGCGACGAACAGGGCGTGCGCGACGTCGGCATCCTCGGCCTCCAGCAGGCCCCAGTTCCCGGTGCCGGGCCCCATCCCCTGCGCGGCGGACTGTTGCAGCGCCAGATCGTCGATATGCGCCGAAATGCGGCCGACCGTCCGGCCGTCGCGGCGCGCGAGGAACAACTGCGCCTTGCCATGCTCGAACCAGGGGTTCTTGCCAGGGGTCAGGAGGTCGGTCGCCTCGCCTTTCAGTGGCGGAACCCATGCCGGATCACCGCGATTGAGCCGGAAGGCAAGCTCGACAAACTCGCGCTTTTCCGACTTGTTCCGGACGGGATGGATGCTGATCGGGCCGTCATTATGTGCGGTCATGGGTGGTTTCCTGAACTGGTCGCCCTATATTTGTGGCGACGCATTAGGGCATTGCTGTGGCGCTGGCGACCCGCATTCGGCCATTTTGCTGCCACGAAATCATGGTGAAGACCCGGATATGTTAGCGATGAATACCCTTGTCGATCGCCTGTCTGCTCCCGACGGAAGCGCTATCCCGAAATCGGCCATCGTCGACGATATGGCGATGATCCGCGCGGCGTCGGAACTGACGCGCGATCTCGTCACGCCCAGTGCCCGCACCTATTGGACCGACTTTCTGGCGTCGGCGTTCGTGGGCTATGCGGGGGTCGCGGCCGCTATCCTCGCGCCGTCGACCGGCTGGATGCTCGCGGCGGCATTCGTCGCCGTGCTGGCGCTGTACCGGGCGGGAAGCTTCATTCACGAAATCACGCATATCCGGAAAAATGCGCTGCCGGGCTTCCGCCTCTGGTGGAATATTCTTGTCGGCGTGCCGCTGCTGATCCCGTCGTTCATGTACGAAGGCATTCACAGCCTGCATCACAACCGGACCAAATATGGCACGGTGGAGGATCCGGAATATCTCCCGCTGGCGCTGATGAAGCCGTGGACGGTGCCACTGTTCGTCGTCGCGGCGGCGTTCGCGCCGTTCGCGCTGATATTCCGCTATGCGGTGCTGACGCCGCTGTCCTTCCTGATTCCGCCGCTGCGCACGCTGGTGATGGAGCGATATTCGGGCCTGATCATCAATCCGATGTTCCGCCGCCGCCCGCCCGAGGGCGAGTTCCGCCGCCAATGGGCGTGGCAGGAAGGCGGCGCCTGGCTCTGGTCGACGCTGCTGGTCGCGGCGGCGATTTTCGGCTGGGTGCCGACCCGCGCCCTGCTGATCTTCGGCGGCATCGCATCGGCCAGCATCGTGCTGAACCAGATCCGGACCCTCGTTGCGCATCTTTGGGAAAATGACGGAGAAGTGCTGACCGTGACCGCGCAGTTCCTTGACAGCGTCAACGTGCCGCCGCCGGGCTTTCTGCCCGAGCTCTGGGCGCCGGTGGGCCTGCGCTATCACGCGCTGCATCACCTGCTGCCCGGCGTGCCCTATCACGCGCTGCCCGAGGCGCATCGTCGCCTGAAGGACGCGCTGCCCGCCGATTCGCAATATCATGCAGCGAATTATCGCGGGCTGCCGGGGCTCGTGATCAAGCTGGTCGCGGGATCGGCGCGCGGGGCGGCCGCCTGACGACGACGGTCGGGGCGCCGCCCGCTATTCCTCGGTTCGGATCAGGATCATCTCACCGATCAAGGCGAAGAGGATGAACGGTCCCCACGCCGCGAGAAACGGCGGATAAGCGCCCAGATCGCCCATCGCGAGCGCGAAATTATCGGCGACGAAATAGGCGAAGCCAAGGAACATTCCCAGGATCGCGCGGACGAACAGCTTGCCCGATCGAGCCAGCCCGAACGCCGCGACCGCGCCGAGCAGCGGCATCAGGATCGACGAGAGCGGCCCCGAAATCTTGTGCCACAGCACGCCTTTCAGTGCATCGACGGGGCGGCCCGCGGCTTCCAGATCGGCGATCGCCGACCGGAGCTGGGTGAAGGGCAATTCATCGCCGTCGACCTGCGCCAGCGTGAACTGGTCGCGGCGAACGCCCTGCATCGCCGTGATCGTGCCAAGCTGTTCGACCGTTCCCGAACGGCGGAGAAAGCGGCGCGCGTTCGTCATTTCCCAGCCGCCGGCGACCTGCCGCGCGCTGTCGGCCTTGAGCATCGAGGACAGCACGCCCTGTGTGCGTTCATAGACGGTGATGTCGCGCAGGACGATCGTTGGCCCGCCGGTCTCGACCGCTCCGGCGTTGATCAGGTCGTCACCCGCGCGGACCCATATGTTCGTTCGCACCCCGCTGTCGGGTGGGACCTTCGCATATTCGACCTTCTGCCAGGCGCTGAGCGCGGCGGTCGATCGGGTCACGATCCGTTCGTTGAAGGCGAAACTGACTCCCGCGATCAGAAATGCGGCAAGGAACAGCGGCGCCAGGACCTGATGCGCGGACATCCCCGCCGCCTTCATCGCGATGACTTCGCTGTTCTGGTTCAGCGTCGCGAGCGTCAGGATCGTTGCGAGCAGGACCGAAAAGGGCAGGAAGGTTTCGATGATCTGCGGGACGCGCATCCCGACATACCGCCACACCTCGCCGTCCCCATTGCCCGCGACCGCCAGGATCTTGCCGCTTTCGCCGAGCAGGTCGAGCGTCTGGAGCACCAGCACCAGCGCGAACAGGATCGAGAAGGACCGGACCAGGAACAGCCGCCCGACATAAAGCGCCATCGTGCGCGAGGGGAAAAAGCTGAGTTGATGCATCAGACCGACCGCGGCGTGCGCTGGAAGAAGCGAAGGAGGCTGCGAAAGCGCTGCGCGGCCTTCGCGGCAACGCGCTCGAGCGCGCCGATCGGCTGGCCGCCCGGTACGTGCGCGAGCGTATAATACATCCAGACCGCGAGCGCCGCGAACAGCAGGAATGGAACCCACAGCGCGATGATCGGATCCACCGCGCCGCGCGCGCCCAGATCCTCGGCATATTGATTGATCTTGTGCTGCGTCACCAACAGGACGATCGACAAGAAGACCCCCAAAGCCGAAGTCGACCGCTTCGGCGGTATGGCGAGAGCGATCGCGATCAGCGGTATCAGGAACATCGAGGCGACCTCGACGATGCGGAAATGAAAATTGGCCCGCGATTCGAGGCGCGTCTTCAGCGTCTCGTTCTGGTCCTTGCCGGCAACCAGCAGTTCGGGGATCGTCAGTTCGCGGTCGGCCCCGCCGCGGAGCCGGAAGGCCTCGATCTTCGGTAACGGGATGGGCAGGTCGTGGTTGTCGAACGTCAGCACACGGGGCACGGCGAACTTCGGCGATTCATGGATCAGCACGCCCTGCGTCAGTCGCAGGATGATCGTGTCGGGATCGTCGGTCGCCAGAAATTGCCCGCGCGACGCGGTTGCCGAGACGCGTTGGCCGTCCTTGTTGTCGCCGCGCACGAAAATGCCGCGCAGGCTCCGCCCGTCATTATAGCTTTCCTCGATGCGGAGCGTCATCCGGTTGCCCAATTTGGTGAATTCGCCGACCTTGATCGATGCGCCGAGCGCGCCCGAACGAAGGTCGAATTGCAACCCTTCATAGGCGTAGCGGGCATAGGGCTGGATAAATCCGACGATCGCGAGATTGAGCAGTGCAAGCGCGATCGCAAAGGCATAGGGGACGCGCAGCAGTCGGCCGAAGCCCATTCCCACGCCGCGCAGCACGTCCAGTTCGCTTGACGTCGCGAGCCGGCGAAAGGCGAGCAGGATGCCGAGCATCAGACCGATCGGGATGCCCAGCGAAAGATATTCGGGAATCAGGTTGGCCAGCATGCGCCACACGACGCGAACCGGCCCGCCCTCGGTCGCGACGAAGTCGAACAGGCGCCGCATCTTGTCGATGATCAGGATAGCGAACGCGATCGTCAGATTAGCCACGAGGGGGATGAAAATCAGCCTCGCGATATAACGGTCTATCTTCGACATATCAGGTCATTCCGACGCGACAATCGCGCGTCGACGAAAGCGGCGCGCCGCCGGCCGCACACGCTTCCCGCAACGGGAAGGCGCCATATTCGGTCCGGTGGCGGTCAGCCGCAGAAAATGCCGGTCGGTGGGTAGGAACCATATTTCCGTCAATGTCTATCCAGCGTCAGCCGCTGGGCGGCGTTCCGTCACCCTATCGACGGAAAAGCGGCGATTGTCCATGTCCGCGAGGCTGCGATACGCATTATCGATGGCGAATTCGGCGGGGCGTTCGTTTTTGCCGGTGCGGCAGCCGGCCGAAACAGGGCGCCGTGTCGATCGAGGCCGACGTCGAAGACGTGTTGCGGGCAAGGAATTCGGCGATTTTCTGCGGCTTGCAGGTGCGACGAGTTCCATTCCAGATCAATCTTTTGTCCCTCCGTCACCATGATTTGGCCGCAAATGTTCCCGATATGCCGATCAAGGGCGACAGGGACCCGCGTCGGCTTGACCGCTGACACGGCTACAGCCTCTGGAGGTTTTGAGGTCATGTCGAAAGTTTTTCTCGCCGGACTGCTCGCCGCGAGCGCGGCCGGCGCATTGACGATGCCCGTGGCGGCGCAAGGTGCGACGCTGGGTCCTTCGGCGGCGCTGTGCAACAGCAACGCCACCGCGGTACTCGTCGACGTGCGGGGTTTCAAACAGCGCACCGGTACTCTGCGCGTCCAGATCTATGCCGCGACCAGCACCTATCTCGAAAAGCGCAAATGGCTCGACCGCGTCGATGTTCCCGTGACGCGCGCGGGCAATATGCAGGTGTGCGTGCCGGTGAAGGGACCGGGCAGCTACGTCATCTCGGTCCGTCATGACATGAACGCCAACGGCAAGTCGGATCGCAGCGACGGCGCCGGCCTGTCGGGAAATCCCGACATGAAGGTCACCGACTTCATCTTCAAGCGGAAGCCCAAACTGGCGACGGTCAGCTTTGCGGTCGGCGGCGCCACACGGCGGGTTCCGATCGTGCTGAACTATGTCAACGGACTTTCTTTCGATCCGGTCGAATAGCGATGGCGAGCGTCGCGCTTCTTTCCAATCCGCGCTCTACGGGGAATCGTGCCCTGTTGCCGCGGGTTCGCGAATATTGCGCGGCGCATCCCGACATCTTTCATTATGAAGTCGAAGACGTCGACCAGATCGGCGAAGCGATCCGTACCATCGCGATGGTATCGCCATGCGTCATCGCGATCAACGGCGGGGACGGCACGGTTCAGGCGGCGTTGACCGAACTCTATTCTGGCGGCCATTTCGGCGGATCTCCACCGCCCGTCGCGGTGCTGCCGAACGGCAAGACCAACCTGATCGCGCTTGATCTTGGCGCCGAAGGCAATCCGTTGAAGGCGCTGGAGCGTGTCGTGGAAGTGGTCGAAGCCGGGCATCTGGCCGACCATGTCATCGAACGCCAGTTGATCTCGCTCGACGGTGGCGGCACCAGACCGGTGCTCGGCATGTTCCTTGGCGGAGCCTATCTGGCCGACGTGATGCTTTATTGCCGCAACCGCATATACCCGCTCGGCCTGCCGAACGGCCTGTCGCATACGCTGGCGGCCATTCTCGGGTTGTTCGCGATGATCTTTGGCTTGGGCGGCGGCCGCCTGCCGCCGAAGCCGCAGCCGATGACCGTCTCGCTGATCCGTCATGGCGAATTCAAGGGCAAATTCTCGCTACTGATCGTCACGACGCTCGAAAAATTGCTGTTGAATATCCGGACCAGCGAAAGTCACGGTTCCAACGGCAACATGAAACTTCTCGCGGTCGATCGCAGCGTTGGGGCACTGTTTCGAATGCTCGGTGCGACCTGGCGGGGTACGCTGGGACAGCGCCAGCTTGAAGGCGTGCATTTTCAGCAGGGCGACGAGATCCGGATCGAGGGCGAGCGGTCGAACGTCATTCTCGACGGCGAAATCTATCAGGCAAAGCGTGGCATGCCCATCATCCTGACCTCGACCCAGCCGGTGCCCTTTCTGCGCCTCGCCGCCTGAGGGCCCGAGGCCATTCGATGTCCAGTCTTTCGTCTCTTGTCCGCGAAGAGCTGTCGACGCCGGTCGATCCGCGGGTCGCCGCGATGGCGGCCTCGATAGCCGCCGCCTATCCGGGCAGTGCGCGCGCGGTGCTTTTTTACGGCAGTTGCCTGCGCGAGACGCAGCTCGACGGACTGATGCTCGATTTCTACCTGATCGTCTCGGACTATGGTGATGCCTATCCGAAACGCTGGATGGCGATCGCGAACCGGTTGATCCCGCCCAATGTCTTTCCGTTTCAGCACGGCGGGTTGATCGCCAAATATGCGGTCCTCAGCGAGACCGACTTTCATCGCCTGAACGGGCCTGAAACGCGCAATGTCTCGGTGTGGGCGCGCTTTGCGCAGCCGTCGCGGCTCGTGTGGGCGGTCGATGATACGGCGCGCGATCGGGCGATCGCGGGGATCTCGCGCGCCGCTCCGGCTCTGCTGGCCGCAGCGGGGCCGGTCGATGGCGAACCGCCGCTTGATTGGTGGCGCCGCGCCTTTTCGCTCACCTATTCAGTCGAGTTGCGCGCCGAGCGGACCAGCCGCGCGCAGTCGGTCGTTGACGCCGATGCCGATCGCTATCGGCGTTTCACCGGCCCCGTGATCGCCGCGATCGGGCCAGACGCGACCAGTGGCGGCTGGGCGAGACGCCGACTGGAAGGCAAGCTGCTCAGCGTGGCGCGGCTCGCGAAGGCCAGCCTCACTTATGCCGGTGGGATCGATTATCTGGCGTGGAAGATCAATCGGCACGCTGGCACCAAGATCGAGATCAAGCCATGGCAGCGCCGCTGGCCGCTGGTCGCCGCGCTGACACTGGTGCCGCGGCTGATGAAAAGCGGCGCTATTCGATAGCCTGCGGCGGTCCGGCGCGGGCGGCAATGGCAGTCTGCGTTAACTGGCCAGCCGTTGCCCGTCGGGCCGGGTTTCGCCGCTGCGGCGGATCGCATGGTCAAGCGCGGTCAGCGTAAACGGTTTGCGCAGCACATCATGGTCGCCGAAGGCCTCGATCTCGCTGGCGTCGCCGGCATAGCCCGTGACGAAAAGAACCGACAGTTCGGGCCAGCGCCGTTTCAGTTGTGCAACCATTTCAGGGCCGGTGAGTTCGGGCATCAGCACGTCGGAAAGGACGAGGTCGAAGCTGCCCCCCTCGGCCAGCCGTCCCTCGACGAGCCTTTCGGCGTCGAGCGGATTGGCGCAGGCGATCGCGGTATGTCCCAGTTCCTCGACGGCATCGACCGTGGCGGCAAGAACGCGCTTGTCGTCCTCGACCACCAAAATGCTGAGCGCGCTCGCCGGCGAATCCATGGAGGTGGCGGCGTCCGGATCGCTGGCGGGAACGCTGGAATCGTCGGGGAGTGCGACCGGCATCAGCATCGCGACCCTCGTTCCTTCGCCCTCGGCCGAAGAAATCTGCACTTCGCCGCCGGACTGGCGGCAAAAGGCAAAGACCTGGCTCATGCCAAGACCGGTGCCCTGACCCGCCGGTTTGGTCGTGTAGAATGGATCGAACACCCGTTCGAGCACTTCGGGCGACATGCCGCAGCCGGTGTCGATCACCTGCACGGCAAGCGCCGCGGTATGTTCTTCCTCGTCGCGCAAGGTGCGAATAGTCAGCGAGCCGTGTCCGGCCATGGCGTCGCGCGCGTTGACGGCCAGATTGAGCAGCGCATTTTCAAACTGCTGCCGGTCGAGCCAGCATGCAAGACCATCGGCATGAAGGTCCAGCGTCAGCGCGATCCGGTCGCCGATCGTGCGTTCGATCAGTTCTGCAAAGCTCGCGATGCACTCATCGACCAGCACTATTTCAGGGCGCGCCGGTTCCGATCGTGCAAAGGCAAGCAGGCGGCGTGTCAGGTCGGCCGCACGGTTGGCGCCGTCCATCGCGTTGCTCATGTGTCGCCGCGCCTTGTCGGGCGCGCTTTCGACCAGCCGCTGCGCGAGTTCGAGACCGCCGACGACGACCGCCAGCATATTGTTGAAATCATGTGCGATGCCGCCGGTTAGCTGCCCCACGGCCTCCATCTTTTGCGCCTGGCGCAGTCGGGCTTCGGCGGTTTCGCGTTCGACCATTTCGCTGCGCAGCGCGATGTTCGCCTCGGCCAGTTCCGCGGTGCGCTCTTCGACTGCGGTTTCAAGCTGCATGGCGCGATCGGCTTCGAAAAACTGTTCGCGCCGCGCTGCGCGGCGTTCGCCTTCGGCGCGGACCAGCGATACGGTGGCCGCGATCGCGATGACCGCGGCGACGGCGCCGAGCAGCGAAAAGAGCAGGATCGCCTGGTTCAGGCTGGCGCGATCCGATGCCGCGACGCGGTTGCGTTCGGCAAGGATCGTACGCTCGTTGCGAATCAGTTCCGACAGCAGGCGGTCGATCCTGATCAGTGCGGCGTCATGACCTGCGGCGTTATACTTCGAGATGGCGGCAACCGTCTGCCGATAATTGGCACTGAGTGCGGCGTCGCCGAGTTGTTCGCCGCGGGCGTGAAGTTCGGCTGCCAGCTTGCGGACGAGTTCGGCCTGCTTCGCATTGTCGCGGACGTTGCGTTGAAGCATCGTCAGATATTGCTGCGACAATCCCCATTGCTGCTGATAGACGCGGCCGTCCTCCTTCTGCAGTCCGACCGCGAAGCGTCCGAGTGCGGCTTCGGCGCGGGCGAGCGCGGCGTCGAGGCTGCGCGTCTGGGAAATGATCTCCAGGCTATGCGCCTGCCAGCCCAGCGAGCGGTCGTAATTGTCGTTGGCCCGCGCAAGCAGCAGGACGAGGGCGGCCACGACCCCCGTCAGAATCGCGCCCAAACCGATCGTCAGCCAGAAGCGCAAACGCTCCCGCCGACCTTCGGTCTCATTTTCCAGATCCCTCTCGAACACACGGAGCTTGTATCGGACAAGCGCCGCCGGGCAAAGCAAGGAAGGCCGCGTGCCGCTTGCCCGTCTTCAACTCGCCGCGAAAAGGAATCCGCTGGTCGGCGGCCGTCCGGGATCAGCCGATAATGCCGGCGCGCTTGCCCGCGCGGTCGAAACGGCCGAGAATCTCGTCGACCTGCTCGCTCGTATGTTCGGCGCACAGCGAACAGCGCAACAAGGTCATGCCCGCCGGCGTCGCGGGTGGGCGGGCAAGATTGACGTACAGCCCTTCCTCAAGCAGCGCTTCCCACATCATCGCGCCGCGCTCGAGGTCGGGCATGATGACCGCGATGATCGCCGACTGGGGTTCCTCGGTGCCGAGCGTGAAGCCGAGGGCGCGCAGGCCCTTGTGAAGCTTTTTCGAGTTTTCCCACAGATGCGCGCGCTTGTTCGATCCATGCATAAGCTTGCGGATGCTAGTCGCGGCGGTCGCGACGACGCTCGGCGGCAGCGAGGCCGTAAAGACATAGGGTCGGCAGACCAGCCGCATGATCTCGAACTTCGGATGGTTCGATACGCAAAATCCGCCGACGGTGCCGACGCTCTTGCTGAATGTGCCGATGATGAAATCGACGTCGTCGATTACGCCCTGCGCCTCGGCGACGCCGCGACCATGCTCGCCGATAAAGCCCATCGAATGCGCCTCGTCGACCAGCACCATCGCGCCATTTTCCTTCGCGACGCGGATCATCTCCTTCAGCGGCGCGATGTCGCCGAGCATCGAATAGACGCCCTCGAGCACGACCAGCTTGCCTGCCTCGGGAGGCAGGCGCTTCAGCCGCCTTTCAAGTGCTTCGATGTCGTTGTGACGGAAAGCGACGATCTCGGCGTCGCCCATCTTGCACCCGTCATAGATCGAGGCATGGCTGTCGATATCCAGAATGACATAGTCGCCCTTGCCGGCGATCGTGCTGATGATGCCAAGATTGGCCTGATATCCGGTCGAGAACACCATGGCGTGGTCCATGGCGTAAAATTCCTTGAGCGCGTCCTCGCACTCCTTGTGGCCCTGATAGGTGCCATTGAGGACGCGGCTGCCGGTCGTGCCGCTGCCAAATTTGTCGAGCGCGTCCTTGCCCGCGGCGATCACATCCTCGTCGAAGGTCATGCCCATATAGTTATAGGTACCGAGCAGGATCGTCTCGCGCCCGTTGCAGATCGCGACGGTCGGCGAAACGACCTTTTCCATCACCAGGCTGAACGGATCGGTGACGCCGGTCGCGAGCAACGCTTCGCGCTGCTGGATCAGCGGATCGAATTTGGAAAAAAGGTCGGTCATCGGCGGATCAACCCTGCAGCTTATCGACCGCCGCAACCAACTGGCCGACGGTTTCTATCTCTGCCTGCATGTTCATGCTGATGATGATGTCGAACGTGTCTTCGACCTCGGCGACGAAATCCATCACCGTCAGGCTATCCCATTCGAGGTCGCCCGCAAAGGTGGTGGCATCGGTCAGTGCGATGCCCTTCTTGTTGAAGGGTTCGATCAGGCCGTGAATCTGCTCGGTGAGGGCGGTGCTCATAAGGTGCGTCCCATCAAGGAATGAAGTTGCGGGCGGAATGCCGCGATGAATCCCGCTTGGCAAGCGAATGCGGCGGGAATCGGGCAGCATCTTGCCGCTGACGACACTTCATGCCATCCCTGTATCGGGCGCGCTGGCAGGGATGGGACTGGATGGACAGCGAAAAATCGACCGTGGCGCCGGACCGTCCGGCGATTTCCTTTCCGCCGAACGCGGTTCACCTCGTTCGCACCAATCAGCAGATCACGATGCAATTGTCGCAGATGGCCGACCAGAAGGCGTCGATCCTGATGGGTGCCACCTTCGTCGTCTTCACGCTCGCGGTCGGACAGGCGCGGGTCGGGGCGGGTGCCTTCGCGCTGCCGCTGACGGTGCTCGCGACCTTCTCCTTTCTCTCCGCGCTGCTGGCGATCTCGGCGGTTCTGCCGCGCGTCGGCAAGGCGCCGCCCGCCGTGTATCGCGACGGTAAGGATCACAGCAATATCCTGTTCTTCGGTCGTTTCGCGCAGATGGACGAGGACGAGTTCATCGATGCCGTCAAGGAACGGATGCGGACCGAGGAGGATCTTTACGAGACGATCCTGCGCGACACCTATCAGAACGGCCTGATCCTCGCGCGGCGCAAATATCGCTACCTGGCCTATGCCTATCGGTTGTTCGTCGTGGGACTGACGGCGACGTTTCTGGCTTTCGCCTATGAAATGACGACGCTGTGGGCCGGATGACGTAAGGGGCTGTTGCTCTTTTATCACCGCCGCCTCCGAAACCGCGCGCGGTGCTTCACCGCTATTGAACGCCAGAAGGCCCGCGCCTATCCGGGCCGGCTATGCTGGAGCAGGCCCATCCTCTGTCCGCGGCGCCGCCGCAGACGTTCCGCGCCGAATTTCGCGCGACGCTGGCGCTTGCGCTGCCGCTGGCGGCGGCGAACCTCCTCCAGATGCTCGTTCATGCGATCGACGTCATCTTCGTTGCCCGGCTCGGCGATGCGGCGCTTGCGGCCTCGTCGCTCGGCGTCGCGATCTTCGGCCTTCTGCTCTGGACCGGCACCGGGCTGGTGGGGGCTGCCGCTCCGTTGATCGCCGCCGAATTGGGTCGCCGCAACCATAGCGTGCGCGAGGTCCGGCGCACCGTTCGCATGGCCTTGTGGCTGAGCTTGCTCGTTTCGCTTGCCTTCATGGGAATCTGCGCGGCGGGCGGTCCGATCATGCGCGCGACCGGGCAGGAGCCCGAACTGACGCATCACGCCGCCAGCTTCCTGCTGATCCTGATGTGGGGCATGTTCCCGATGATCGCGGCCAGCGTGTTACGCATCTTCGTCTCGGCGCTCGGCCGGCCGACGATCGCGACGGCGATCACTTTCCTCGCGCTGTTCGTCAATGCGTTCGGGAACTGGGCGCTGGTTTTCGGCCATCTCGGCCTGCCCGCGCTCGGCCTTCACGGCTCGGCGCTGTCGAGCATCCTCACCAGCACCGCGATGCTGGTCGCCTATGTCGTCGTCATCCAGAGCGATCGGCGGCTGCGCCGCTATCATCTGTTCGGCAACTGGTGGCGCAGCGAGTGGAGCCGGTTCGCGGAGATGCTGCGGATCGGTACTCCGATCGGCCTGACCATTCTGGCCGAAGCGGGGCTGTTCACGGGCGCCGCATTCCTGATGGGCCGGATCGGCGAGGCGCAGCTTGCCGGGCATACGATCGCGCTGCAGATCGCGGCGCTCGCCTTTCAAATTCCGTTCGGGGTCGCGCAGGCGGCGACGATCCGCGTGGGGCTTGCCTATGGTGCGTGCGACCCTCGCGGCATCGCGCTCGCGGGCCGCGCGTCGCTTGGCCTCGGCATCGGCTTCATGGGGTTTACCGCGCTGCTGATCTGGCTGTTTCCGGGGCTCGTGCTGTCAATCTATGTCGATGTGCACGATGCCAAGAATGCGGCGCTTGTCGGCTTCGCGATGCAATTCCTCGTCGTCGCTGCCGCCTTCCAGCTTTTCGATGGCGCCCAGACGGTCGCCGCTGGGGTGCTGCGCGGGCTGCAGGACACGCGCACGCCGATGATCATCGCCATCTGTGGATACTGGATCGCGGGTTATGGCACCGCGATCTACCTCGGTTTCTGGACTTCGATGGCGGGCGTCGGCGTGTGGATCGGTCTTGCCGTCGGGCTGGTCGTCGTTGCGGCGCTGCTGCTCACGCGGTGGCGGATGCGGGGGCGGCTGGGGTTGTTGCCCATTAAATAGGGACCTTCCCTATTTAATTTTGGTCTGCGCACCCAGTTTTCGCAGTCGTTCCTCGATTTGCGTGTGGAGTGCTTGCAGCCATTCGCGTCCTGCTTCGGGTTTGAAGGCGTCGATAGGTAAATGACCCTTCTTCGCGTTGCAGGGCTTGCAGGCCAACACCAGATTCTGGATAGCGTTGGGTATCTCGCCGATCTGCCCTTCGACATGATCGATCGTCACCGTGTCTTTTGCCAATCCCGTGGAGCAATAGAAGCAGGTCGCACCGTGAACGGCGACGGCCTTCTTCAGACTGTTAATGGCGCTCCATGGGCCACCAGCAACTCCACCGACCCAATAGAGTGGCGTCTTTGCTTCATTGCTATGTAGTCGAGCGAAAACGATGGCTCGATAGGGCATACCGTCGAGACAGGGACGCGCTGCGTCTTCAGGCTTTTCCGGTGTTTCTTCGGGTAGCTTATCTGTGGCTTCGACGGTCATATATGGACTTATGGCGATGAGACGTAAAATTTTCGTTGGACTCCGCTTGACGCCCCTTGGGGTGCGACCCATATGCCCCCCTGTTAGCACTCGCACCCCGTGAGTGCTAAACCGACATCATTTGCATCTCTGGAGGAATATCCATGCAATTTCGTCCGCTGCACGACCGCGTGCTCGTCCGCCGTATCGAAGCCGAAGAAAAGACGGCCGGCGGCATCATCATTCCCGACACCGCCAAGGAAAAGCCGCAGGAAGGCGAAGTCGTCTCGGTCGGTTCGGGCGCCCGCGCCGACGATGGCAAGGTGACCCCGCTCGACGTCAAGGCTGGCGATCGCATCCTGTTCGGCAAATGGTCGGGCACCGAAGTCAAGGTCGACGGCGAAGAACTGCTGATCATGAAGGAATCGGACATCCTCGGCGTCATCGCCTGAGCTTGATCATCGATTTGCGAGTAAAGTTGCGCAGTTTTCTGCGCCTTTGAAAGGAATAAGCACATGGCTGCCAAAGACGTAAAATTCAGCCGCGACGCGCGTGAGCGCATCCTGCGCGGCGTCGACACCCTCGCCGACGCGGTGAAGGTCACACTCGGTCCCAAGGGCCGCAACGTCGTGATCGACAAGAGCTTCGGCGCGCCCCGCATCACCAAGGACGGCGTTACCGTCGCCAAGGAAATCGAACTGAAGGACAAGTTCGAAAACATGGGCGCCCAGATGCTGCGCGAAGTCGCATCGAAGGCGAACGACAAGGCCGGCGACGGCACGACCACCGCGACCGTCCTCGCTCAGGCGATCGTTCGCGAAGGCATGAAGTCGGTTGCCGCCGGCATGAACCCGATGGACCTGAAGCGCGGCATCGACATCGCCGTTACCAAGGTTGTCGAAACGCTGAAGGGCCAGTCGAAGGCCGTTTCGGGCTCGTCCGAAATCGCACAGGTCGGCATCATTTCGGCGAACGGCGACAAGGAAGTCGGTGAGAAGATCGCCGAGGCGATGGAAAAGGTCGGCAAGGAAGGCGTGATCACCGTCGAGGAAGCCAAGGGCCTCGATTTCGAACTCGACGTCGTCGAAGGCATGCAGTTCGACCGCGGTTACCTCAGCCCCTATTTCATCACCAATCCGGAAAAGATGCTCGTTGAGCTCAGCGATCCGTACATCCTGATCTTCGAAAAGAAGCTGTCGAACCTCCAGTCGATGCTTCCCATCCTCGAAGCCGTGGTGCAGTCGGGCCGTCCGCTGCTGATCATCGCCGAGGATATCGAAGGCGAAGCGCTCGCGACCCTCGTCGTGAACCGTCTGCGCGGCGGCCTGAAGGTCGCGGCCGTCAAGGCACCGGGCTTCGGCGATCGCCGCAAGGCGATGCTGCAGGATATCGCGATCCTCACCGCGGGTGAAATGATCAGCGAAGACCTGGGCATCAAGCTGGAATCGGTCACGCTGAACATGCTGGGCCAGGCGAAGCGCGTCACCATCGACAAGGACAACACCACCATCGTCGACGGTGCGGGTGAAGCCGAAGCGATCAAGGGCCGCGTCGAACAGATCCGCGCGCAGATCGAAACCACGACCTCGGATTACGACCGCGAAAAGCTGCAGGAACGCCTCGCGAAGCTTGCTGGCGGCGTTGCCGTGATCAAGGTCGGCGGCGCGTCGGAAGTCGAAGTGAAGGAACGCAAGGATCGCGTCGACGACGCGCTTCACGCGACCCGCGCTGCGGTCGAGGAAGGCATCGTCCCCGGCGGCGGTACCGCGCTTCTCTATGCGACCAAGGCGCTCGAAGGCCTGACCGGCGCGAACGAAGACCAGACCCGCGGCATCGACATCATCCGTCGTGCGCTGCAGGCGCCGGTGCGTCAGATCGCCGAAAACGCCGGCTTTGACGGCGCGGTCGTGGCAGGCAAGCTGTTCGACCAGGCCGACACGAGCTTTGGTTTCAACGCGGCGACCGACACCTATGAAAATCTGGTGTCGGCGGGCGTCATCGACCCGACCAAGGTCGTTCGCACCGCGCTTCAGGACTCGGCTTCGGTTGCCGGCCTGCTCATCACCACCGAAGCGGCGGTGAGCGAACTGCCCGAAGACAAGCCGGCGATGCCGATGGGCGGCGGCGGCATGGGCGGCATGGGCGGCATGGACTTCTAAGTCCGACCCGTTAGGCATCCAGCCAACAGAAACAGGGCCGGGGGAGAAATCCTCCGGCCCTTTTTCGTCGGGGCGTGGGCTGGCCGACGCGGATGACGAAATAGGAGGTCCGAGACATTGCCAGTTCACGCTGCGGCGCATAGCTACGTCGCATGAGCTTGCTCCTTGCCCTCGTCGCCGTCGCTGCCGACCCCGCGCCGGTAGAGCGCTGCGGATACCGCGTCGTTCAAAGCTATCCGCATGATACGACCAGCTTTACCCAAGGGCTTTTCTGGGACGACGGGCATCTTTACGAGGGGACCGGGCAATATGGCCGTTCGCGTGTTGCGCGTCTGGATCTCAAGACCGGCGGGGCGCTGGCGCAGACGAAGCTGCCGTCCGACCAGTTCGGCGAAGGCATTACGCGCTGGGGCGACCAGATCATCGGCGTCACCTGGCAGAACGGCATCGGCAACCGCTGGACGATCAAGGATCTGAAGCGCGTCGGTACATTCCGATATGAGGGCGAAGGCTGGGGGCTGACGATGGTCGGTGACAGCCTCGTTCTCAGCGACGGATCGTCGCAGCTCCGTTTCATGGACCCCGCGACGATGAAGGAACAGCGGCGCGTCACCGTCCGGTTCGGGGGGCGCCCGCTGGCGATGCTCAACGAGCTCGAAACGATCGACGGTCAGGTCTGGGCGAATATCTGGATGACCGATCTGATCGTGCGCATCGACCCCGCGAGCGGGGACATTACATCCTATGTCGATCTGACCGGCCTGAAGCAGGATGCCGGGGCGACCGGCGACGACAGCGTGCTCAACGGCATTGCCTGGGACGCAAGGAAGAAACGCCTGTTCGTTACCGGAAAATACTGGCCCAAACTCTATGAGATCGCACTCGCCGACTGCCGCTAGCTGGTGAGCGCGGCTTCCATGCGGGCGGCCGCCGCGTCATAGACACGGGCTTTCAGCCCTTCAGTGACGGCTTCGGGCGTCCGATCGGGATGGCCGCCGGCATAGGGTGGCGCGGGGTCATATTCGATCGCGAGCTGGATGGCCTGCGCCGTCGCCGGCCCGCGCAGTCGTCCGATCAGGGTCAGCGCGAAATCCAGCCCCGACGTCACGCCGCCGCTGGTGACGACGTTGCCGTCCTCTACGACGCGCGCCGCTTCATGCGTAGCGCCCACGCGCGGGAGAAGGTGCGTGTAGGCCCAGTGCGTCGTGGCTTTCCGGCCTTCCAGAAGTCCGGCCCGGCCGAGGAGGAAGGCTCCCGTGCAGACGCTCGTTATCCAGCGGGCATGGGCGGCCTGCCGGGCGATGAACGCGATCGTCTCCGCGTCGTGCAACGCGTCGGCAACGCCGTGGCCGCCGGGAACGCAAAGGATGTCGGCCGACGGAGCCGATGCGAAATCATGCGTCGGCAGAATCGAAAAGCCGCTGTCGGTTGCGATCGGGTCGAGGCTCGCTGCGGCGCCGACGAGCTGCGCGCCGGGCAGCCGGCACAGCGCCTGCGCCGGCGCGGTGAAGTCGAGCTGGGTGATGCCGGGGAACAGGACGAAGAGGATCGTTGTGGTGGGTGTATCGGTCATGCGATGGCCTTCGCGATGGTGGGATCGCCCAGGCGCGCGGCTCGAATTGGCGGTCGGCCAAACCCCGCTTCCCGATGGAGCTCCATCTTCAGCGCCAGTCGCAGGGTCCCGCTCCTCTACTGCCAGCGATGCCTGGAGGAAAGTCTATTTGGCGGCTCCGTCCGCCGCCGGCTGGTCGGTCGTTGCCGCAATGCTGTCGCGGCTTTCGAGCATTTCGGCCGCGTCGTCGAGCGCCTTGGCTTCGCTGACCGTGACCCCGCCGGGACCGGGCTCGTTTTCCGTGCGGCTGCATCCCGCCGCAAGCAGGGCAAGGGCGAGAGCTGCCGGCCAAAGGTGTCGCATCATTCGCTTCCCGAAAAAAAAGGGGCCCCATCTACATCGGATGGAGCCCCCTCGATATCAGCCCGAAGGCGTGCCGACGACTTACTTCTTGTCGTTGGCTTCGGCTTTCTTGGTTTCGGCTGCAATCTTGTCGCCAGCCTTGGCGGCGGCGTCGCCGGCGGCATTCACCGTGCCTTCGACGGCATTGCCTGCATCCTTTGCGGCGCCTTCGACAGCGGCTCCGGCATCTTTCGCGGCATCGGCGGTCGCGTCGGCCGCGTCAGTGGCCGCATCGGCAGCCGCGTCGCCAGCGGCAGCCGCGTCGTCGGCGACGGCGCCCGCCGCTTCCGACGTTTCCTGCTGCGCCTTGTCCGAACAGGCGGCGAGGCTGAAGGCCGCGGCGGCCATCGAAGCGATAATGATCTTGCGCATGCTATATCCTTTCGAACTCCAATGGCCGGTCGCCAGCCATCGATGCAGAGAAGTAACCGTCGATCAGAGGCTTGGCAACATAGCAGCGTCGAAGCCCGTCCAAAGGCGACGAGCCTCGCCCAAAAGAAAAGGGTCGCCGGCGTGAACCGACGACCCTCGATCGTTTCAGCCGGATGGCTGGAAAGATGCTTACTTCTTGGCAGCGTCGACAGCAGCCTTGGCAGCGTCGGTGGCTTCCTTGGCAGCGCCAGCCGCTTCGGCAGCCTTGTCGCCAGCCTTGGCAGCGTCGCCAGCAGCAGCAGCGTCGCCAGCTTCGGTCGCGGCGTCCTTCGCGGTGGCGGCGGCGTCGGCAGCGCCTTCGGCAGCCTGCATCGCGCCATCGGCGGCACCTTCGACGGTTTCGGTCGCCGGGGTTTCGGTGGTGGCGGTGTCAGCAGCCTTTTCGCCGCAAGCAGCGAGGCCCATCGTGGCGGCCAGGACGAGCGACAGAGTGATCGACTTCTTCATTTGGGAATACCCCTCTCGGTTTGGAACTGATCGACCGGCATGGGACCAATTCGCTCCCGGAAACTGCCAATCGCGCGCAGAACTACCGCCTCGGTAGAATCGGTGCAATGTCCTTTTTCGAGCTGATCCCGTGTTTCGTCGCAATTTCGGGGTCGCGAGGCGGGAGCCGCCGGAATCTGCGCCCCACCGTCTGTTGACCGGATATAAAGAATCCTTTATATCTCTGTCCGTGACCGAGTTGATTGATATTTTTCGGGCGCTTGCCGACCCGACACGACTGCGAGTCGTCGCGCTTCTGCGTGAAATGGAGCTTGCGATCGGCGAACTCGCCGCCGTGTTGGGGCAGAGCCAGCCGCGCGTGTCGCGCCACGTGCGCATTCTGGTTGAGGCGGGGATTGTCGATCGGCGGCGCGAGGGCAGCTGGGTATTCCTGCGGATCGCTGCGAACGGCGCGGTCGGTGAGATCATCGGGCAAGCGGAGAAATGGCCCTTTTCTGCCCGCGAGGCGTTGGTGATCGCGCACGACGCGCGGCGACTGGCCGCGGTTCGTGAGGAACGCGCGGCAGCGGCCGCCCGCTATTTTGCCGATCATGCCGCCGAATGGGACGCGATCCGATCGCGCCACATCGCCGAGAGCGAGGTGGAGGCCGCGATGCTGGCGATGATGCACAACCGCCGGCTTGGCCATTTACTGGACATCGGCACGGGGACGGGCCGGATGGCCGAGATTTTCGCGCCGACCGCCCGTCGTATCACCGCACTCGATCGCAGTCCCGAAATGCTACGCATCGCGCGGGCGAAGCTGGCCGGGCAACCGGTTCCGATCGACCTGCTTCAGGGCGACTTCCTGAACTTGCCGCTGGCTGACGCGAGCACCGATAGCATCGTCATCCATCAGGCGCTCCACTTCGCGCACGAACCCGACCGGGTGATCGCGGAGGCGGGCAGGGTGTTGCGCGGCGGCGGGCATCTGCTGATCGTCGATTTCGCCCCGCACGAGGACGAGGACCTTCGCACGCTTGCCGCGCATGCGCGTCTCGGCTTTTCGGATGCGCAGATCCGCGGTTGGTTCGCTTCGGCTGGGCTGCTGCTCGAAACGACGCAGACGCTGGGAGGCGGCGATCTTGCGGTGAAGCTGTGGCTCGGCCGGCGGCGGAGCGACGAGGATCAAAACCCCGCTACCGAAAGCGGACCAAGCAAAAGGCTGGCGGCATGACGTCGAATCTGAACTCGCTGGCGGAAGCGCGCCGCGCCGCCGCCTCGCCGCTCTTCGCCGATCTTGCGGGCGATATCGGCGTCAGCTTCGAATTCTTTCCGCCAAAGACCGAGAAGATGGAAGCGCAATTGTGGGATAGTTTCCGCACGCTCGAACCGCTCGCCCCCAGCTTCGTGTCGGTCACTTACGGAGCAGGCGGATCGACGCGCGAACGCACCCACGCGACGGTCGCGCGGATTGCCGCGGAAAGCGCCGTGCCGCCCGCCGCGCACCTGACCTGTGTCGAGGCATCGCGCGCTGAGATCGACGAGGTCGCGCAAGCCTATTGGGACGCGGGCGTGCGACATATCGTCGCGTTGCGGGGCGATGTGCCGGGCGGGGCGCCCTATCGCGCGCATCCCGATGGTTATGCCAATGCGATCGAACTGGTCGCCGGGCTGAAGGCCGTCGCGCCGTTCGACATTTCGGTTGCCGCCTATCCCGAAGTGCATCCCGACGCCGATTGCGCCCAGTCGGACCTCGACAATCTGAAACGCAAGCTTGATGCCGGCGCGACGCGCGCGATCACGCAGTTCTTTTTCTCGCCCGACAGCTTCCTGCGCTTTCGCGATGCGGCCGCCGCGGCGGGGATCGACGCGCCGATCATCCCGGGCATCCTGCCGGTGTCGAACGTGTCGCAGACGCGGCGGATGGCCGACATGTGCGGCACCGCGATCCCGGCGTGGATGGTCTCGCTGTTCGACGGGCTCGACGACCATCCGGCGGCGCGACAGCTCGTGTCGGCGACGATCGCCGCCGAAATGTGCCGCCGCCTTTATGCGGGCGGCGTGCGCGATTTCCATTTCTACACGCTCAACCGGGCGGAACTCAGCTACGCGATCTGTCATCTGCTGGGGTTGCGGCCGGTTGCGACGGCAAAGGACCAGGCGGCATGACTTCCGGAGCAAAGACCGATGCGCGCGGCGCGCTTCAGGCGGCCGCGAAGGAGCGTATTCTGCTGACCGACGGCGGCTGGGGCACGCAGATCCAGCTCCGCAAGCTGACCGAGGCCTGTTATGCCGGCAATCTGGGGCTGTCACATGACCAAAAGGGCAATAACGATATTCTTGCCCTGACGCGGCCCGACATCGTCGCGGCGATCGGCGAGGCCTATCTGGCGGCCGGGTCGGACATCGTATCGACCAATACGTTCAGCGCAAACCGGATCAGCCAGGCCGACTATGGCGCTGAGCATCTGGTCGCCGACATCAACCACGAAAGCGCCCGGCTGGGCCGCGAAGCCGCGGACAAATTCGCAGATCGGGATGGACGCCGCCGGTTCGTGGCTGGAGCGGTGGGGCCGACGAACAAGACGTTGTCGCTGTCGCCCGACGTCAACAATCCGGGCTTTCGCGAAATCGACTTCGATGAGCTGAAGGCCGTCTATCTCGACCAGGTGGTCGCGCTGGCCGAAGGCGGCGCGGACTTCATCCTGATCGAAACGATCTTCGACACGCTGAACGCCAAGGCGGGCATCGCCGCGACGATCGAGGCCGAGGCGAAGGTGGGACGTGACCTGCCGCTTATGATATCGATGACGCTCACCGACCTGTCGGGTCGCAATCTGTCGGGGCATACCGTCGAGGCCTTCTGGTATGCGGTGCGCCATGCGCGCCCGCTGACGATCGGGCTCAATTGCTCATTCGGTGCGGCGCAGCTTCGCCCCCATGTTCGCGTGTTGTCGGACATCGCCGATGCGCTGGTGATGGTTTATCCGAACGCGGGCCTTCCCAACGAACTCGGCGAATACGACGAGCTGCCCGACACCACCGCGGGCCTCGTGCGCGAATGGGCCGAGCATGGACAGGTCAACATCCTCGGTGGATGCTGCGGATCGACGCCTCAGCATATCGCGGCGATGGCGAAGGCGGTTGCGGGTCTCGCCCCGCGCTCTGTTCCCCAGGTACCGGTGCGCACGCGCCTCGCCGGGCTGGAGCCGTTTACGATGGCGGCATAACGACCCTCCCCGTTCGCGGGGAGGTGGCAGCAGCAGGCAGCGCTGACAGAGGGGGCTCTCGGTCAGCAGCCATGGTTCTTGCGGAGAGCCCCCTCCACCACCGCCTTGCGGCGGTTTCCGTCCCCACGAGCGGGGAGGGCCAGGAAGACACATGACCGAGAATGCATCCGCCTCCTCCACCTTCGTCAATATCGGCGAACGCACCAACGTTACGGGTTCGGCGGCGTTCAAGAAGCTGATTCTCGCGGACGATTATGCCGCCGCGGTCGAGGTCGCACGCCAGCAGGTCGAAAATGGCGCGCAGATCATCGACGTCAACATGGACGAGGGCCTGCTCGACGCTGAATATGCGATGACGACCTTTCTCAAGCTGATCGCCGCAGAGCCCGATATCGCGCGGGTTCCGGTGATGATCGACAGCTCGAAATGGACCGTGATCGAAGCGGGACTGAAATGCGTTCCCGGCAAGCCGATCGTCAACTCGATCAGCATGAAGGAGGGGGAAGAGCCGTTCCTCGCGCAGGCGCGCAAATGCATGGCCTATGGCGCGGCTGTCGTCGTGATGGCGTTCGACGAGGTCGGGCAGGCCGACACGAAAGACCGCAAGATAGAGATTTGCGCCCGCGCATATGATCTGCTCATGGGCATCGGATTTCCGCCCGAGGACATCATCTTTGACCCCAATATTTTTGCCATCGCGACGGGGTTGGAAGAGCATGACAATTATGCGGTCGATTTCATCGAGGCGGTGAAGGAAATCCGCGTCCGCTGTCCGCATGCGCATTTTTCAGGTGGGCTGTCGAACCTGTCGTTCGGCTTTCGCGGCAATGAAACGGTCCGCCGCGCGATGCACAGCGTCTTTCTTTTCTATGCGATCCCGGCAGGGCTCGACATGGCGATCGTCAACGCGGGCCAGCTCGACGTTTACGACACGATCGACCCCGAACTGCGCCATGCGTGCGAGGACGTCATTCTCAACCGCAAGGTCGAAGGGGAATCGGAGTCGCCGACCGAACGCCTGATCGCGCTCGCCGAGCGCTACAAGGGCACCAGCGCGGCGCAGGAAAAGGCGGCCGAGGAATGGCGCGGCTGGCCGGTCGAAAAGCGGCTCGAACATGCGCTGGTGAAGGGTATCGACGCCTATGTCGTCGATGACACCGAAGAGATGCGTCTGGCAATGCCGCGGCCGATCGAGGTGATCGAGGGGCCGTTGATGGACGGGATGAACGTCGTCGGCGACCTGTTTGGGTCGGGCAAGATGTTCCTGCCGCAGGTCGTCAAGTCGGCGCGCGTGATGAAAAAGGCGGTCGCGCACCTGCTGCCCTTTATCGAGGCTCAGAAGGAGCCCGGCGCAAAGGGCAAGGGCAAGGTCGTGATGGCGACCGTGAAGGGCGACGTCCACGATATCGGCAAGAACATCGTCGGCGTCGTGCTCCAGTGCAACGGCTTCGAAATCGTCGATCTGGGCGTCATGGTGCCCTGGTCGAAGATCCTCGAGGCCGCGAACGAGAATGACGCCGACATGATCGGGCTGTCGGGTCTGATCACGCCATCGCTGGACGAGATGGTAACCGTCGCCGAGGAAATGCAGCGCGCGGGCATGACAATGCCGCTTCTGATCGGCGGCGCGACGACCTCGCGCGTTCATACCGCTCTCCGGATCGATCCTGCCTATCAGGGTCCCGTGCTGCATGTGCTGGATGCCAGCCGGGCCGTCGGCGTCGCCACGTCGCTGGTCAGCGACACCGGTCGCGACGCTTTTGTCCAGGGATATAAGGCCGACTATGAGCATGTCCGCGAAGTGCGCGCGAACAAGGGGCAGAGCGCACTGATCCCGATCGAGGACGCGCGCGCCAACGGTTTTGCGATCGACGAGCATATCCGGCCTTTTCCGCCCGAAAAGCCGGGCATCCATGCTTTCGACAATTGGGACCTGGCCGAACTTGTCGAATGGTTCGACTGGACGCCCTTCTTTCGCGCGTGGGAGCTTGCGGGTGTCTATCCCGCGATCCTCGACGACGAGATCGTAGGGGAAAGCGCACGCGGCCTGTTCGCCGATGCGAAGGCGATGCTGGCGAATATCGTCAGCGAAGGCTGGCTCCACGCGCAGGGGGTTGCGGCTCTCTGGCCGTGCCGCCGCGACGGGGACGATGTCGTCATCCACCTGGAGGAAGAGGAACGCCACGTCCGGGTCCCGTTCCTTCGCCAGCAGATCGCGAAGCGCGAGGGGCGCCCCAACATGTGCCTCGCCGATTTCGTGAGCGCCGACGGCGACTGGATCGGGGGCTTTTCGGTTGCGATCCACGGTATCGAGCCGCATCTCGCGCGCTTCAAGGCGGCGCATGACGATTATAGCGACATCCTGCTGAAGGCGCTCGCGGACCGGTTTGCCGAGGCTTTTGCCGAGCGGCTTCATGCGCATGTCCGCACGGACCTGTGGGGCTATGCCCCCGGCGAGCAACTGACGCCGGAGGCGATCATCAAGGAAGAATATCGGGGCATTCGTCCGGCGCCGGGCTATCCGGCGTGTCCCGAACACAGCCTGAAACGCATCCTTTTCGAATTGCTCGACGCTGGAAACACGTCGGGCGCGACGCTCACCGATCATTTCGCGATGCTGCCGACCGCTGCCGTCTCGGGCTTTTACTTCGGCCATCCCGACGCGAGTTATTTCGGCGTCGCGCGGGTGGGTGAAGACCAGTTGGCCGATTATGCCTTGCGGCGCGGGGTCGATATTCAGACCGCGACGCGCTGGTTGCGTCCGAACCTCGATTAACCGGGTAATCCGCGCCTGTCCGAATAGGGGACAGGCGCGGGATTAACCAGCTTCGCGAACGACTGGCGGGTCGGAAGCCGCTATAAAGCGGGCATGTTCCAGATGTTCTTTCGCCGGCCATTACTGCCGCTGCTCGCCCTTCCACTGCTCCTGGCGCCCGTGCCGTTGCCCGCCCAGTCCGGTCCCGGCGCCTATGTCGTTGCGGAAACCGGCCGTGCTTTCGGCCGGTTGCAGGATGCCGTCGATGCGATTGGCGACGGTGAAGGAACGATCCGCATCGCACCCGGCTATCATGGCGAGTGCGCCGTCCAGACCGCGGGGCGGATCGCCTTTGTCGCGGCCGAGCCTGGCCGCGTGATCTTTGACGGCGTGACGTGCGAAGGCAAGGCGGCGCTGGTGCTGCGCGGCGCGGGTGCGCGCGTCGATGGCATCGTGTTTCAGAACATGCGCGTGCCCGATGGCAATGGCGCGGGCATCCGCCTCGAAAAGAGCGACCTCGACGTCGTCAACAGCATGTTTCGGTCGAGCGAAGAGGGCATCCTGACGGCGGACGACCCCGAAGCGACGCTGACGATCGATCGATCGACCTTTTCGCGGCTCGGCCGCTGCGACCGCGGGCTGAGCTGTGCGCACAGCGTCTATACCGGTGTTTATGGCCGCGTCGTCGTCACCCACACCCGTTTCGACAAGGGCACCGGCGGCCATTACCTCAAGACGCGCGCGAAGCAGGTCGAGATTCGCGATAACAGCTTCGACGACACACAGGGCACCGCGACAAATTATATGATCGACCTGCCGTCGGGCTCGGTGGGGAGCATCACGGACAATCTGTTCGTACAAGGTCGGAACAAGGAAAACTACTCGGCCTTCATCGCCGTAGCCGCCGAGGATCGCGGCAATCCGTCGCGCGGGCTTTCGATCAGCGGCAATCGCGCGAGCCTGCCGGCCGACATGGGCCGCAAATCCTTCTTCGTCGCCGACTGGAGCGGCGAAGCCTTGGCGATCGGACCGAACGAGCTGGGACCGGGGTTGCAGCGCTTCGAGAAGCGGTAACGATCAGGCTTCGCCGCGCGTCTCGATGAGCGAGGCGGCGAGTGCCTCGGCCGGAGTCTTGCCGCCCCACAACACGAACTGGAACACCGGGTAGAAGCGCTCGCATTCGTCGATAGCGCTTTCGATCAGCGTTTCGGTCAGATCGAGCGGCAGTTGCGCATCGCTGCCGAGCAGCATGCCGTGGCGGAACAGGATCGTGCCGCTGTTCGACCAGAGTTCGAAATGGCCGAGCCATAATTGCTCGTTGATCATCGCGAGCGCTTCGTGTGCGACCGCGCGCTTGTCTTCGACGACGCGGATGTCGGGGAAGGCGAGAAGCTGGATTACCCCGTCGTCGGGGCGCCATACCGCGCGCATTTCGTAACTCGTCCAGCTGCCCTGCGCGGTCGCGACGATCTCGTCCTCGCCGACCATCTCGTGCGGCCAGTCGTGCGCGGCGAAATAGGAAGCGATCATGTCGATCGGCGCGGCTTCCTGCCCGTCATCGTCGTCGTAGATATCGTCGGTCATGCGCGGCCCTTAGACCGAAAGCGGCGAAGACGCGAGTCCGCGTCCCGCCGCCTTCGGGGACTTTCCTGTGCATAAATGGGCTGGTGTCAGCCTTTGGGCTTGCGCGTGGCCGGCTTGGCGGCGGGCTTTGGCGCCGCCGCTTTCGCCGCAGCCGCCTTTGCCGGAGCCACGGGCTTTGCCGGAGCTGCGGGCTTTGCCGCTCCCTCCAGCTTGTCGAGCCGGGCTTTCAGCGTTTCGGCCTCGGCGCGCGCCCTGGCGGCCATTTCCTTCACCGCCTCGAACTCTTCGCGGCTCACGAAATCCATACGGCCGACAAATTCCTTCGCGCGTTCGCGCATCGCGGCTTCAGCCTCGCGGCCGGCGCCGGCGACGGTTCCGGCGACGCCATTGATCATCTTGGCCAGATCGTCGAAAAATCGGTTTTCGCTCTGCATCCTGAACTTCCTTCGTCGGGGAGAAACCCTTGCGCCTTCACCCTATCTGGGTAGTCGCGGCGGGGACGACAACCCCCTTGCTTTCGGCGTCGGGGTTGCGCTGGTCGATCTGGAAATTGAGGATCGCAGCGAAGCAGAGCCATGCGATGTACGGGACGAGCAGCCACGCGGCGGCTTTGCGGATCGGTGCGAAGGCAAAGACAGTGGCGACCGCCGCCATCAGGATGAAAATGATCAGGTACAGCGCGTTCGTCACCTGATGCATGCCGAAAAAGAGCGGCGACCAGGCGAAGTTCGCGATGAGCTGGACAAAGAAGAGAAGCAGCGCGAACCCACGTCCCTTTGCCCCGCGCGCATGCAGGACCATCGCAAGCGAGAGGCCCATGCAGATGTAGAGGATCGTCCAGGCGACCCCGAACACCCATCCCGGCGGCACGATGGCCGGCAGATCGAGCGCGGCGAACCATCGATTGCCGTAGCCGCTGTTCGACAACAGTCCCATCGCGGTGCCGACCAGCACGATCGAGGGCACGGTAACCATCGCCCAGCGCCAATAGGACATGCGTAACTGGCCCGGAGTAGCAATCTCGGTCATGCGGGGTCGGTCCCTGACTTTGGCGATTCTGCCTTTGCGATTCTGCAGGTTACAGGTGTTGCGGGCGGAATTGCCGCCGTCAAGCGCTTCGCCGCGTCGCAGCAATCAGGAATTCGACATTCCCCTCGGGGCCCGTGATCGGACTTTCGACGAGATCGAGGACGCTCCAGCCTTCGCTCTCCAGCCAAAGGCGCACTTCTTCGCACACACGGGCGTGGACCGCCGCGTCGCGAACGACGCCCTTCTTGCCGACTTCGTGTCGCGCAGCTTCGAACTGCGGCTTGATCAGGGCGACCATGCGGGCACCCGCCCTTGCAAAGCGCATCGGCACCGGCAGAACCTTTGACAGCGCGATGAAGCTCGCGTCGCAGACGATCAGGTCGATGGGTTCGGGGATATGATCGGCGGTCAGGATCCGCGCGCTCGTTTGTTCGTGGACGACGACCCGGTCGTCCTGTCGCAGCTTCCAAGCGAGCTGATTGGTGCCCGAATCCACGGCATAGATGCGCACCGCACCGCGGCTGAGCAACACGTCGGTGAAGCCGCCGGTAGACGATCCGACATCGATCGCGACGGCGCCGGAAACATCCCAGCCCAGATGTGTCAGCGCGTGGTCGAGCTTGACCCCGCCGCGCGACACCCACGGATGGTCCCGGCCCTTGACGACGATGTCCGCATCGTCGGCGAGTTGCTGACCCGCCTTATCGATCTTGCGGTCGCCGACGAAGGCAAGGCCGGCAAGGATCAGCGCCTGCGCGCGGGTCCGGCTTTCGGCAAGGCCGCGGTCGACGATTAGCTGGTCGGCGCGTTGCTTCGCCATCAGCCGCCCGCCTTGCCGACGAGCAGTCCGGGAGTCAGGATCTGCGGCAGGATTTCGGGCTCCGGTTTGCCCGGTGCATACCAGAGATAGAGCGGGACGCTGTTGCGACCATGCTCGGCCAGGGTGCGGGTGATCGCTGGGTCGCCATTGGTCCAGTCGCCGACCAGAGTCACGACGCCTTTCTTCGCAAATGCGCTTTGCACGGCTTCGCGGTCGATCGCTCCGGCTTCGTTCGCCTTGCACGACAGGCACCAGTCGGCGGTGAAATAGACGAAGACGGGCTTGCCGGTGGCGCGCGCCTTGGCAAGCGTGGTGGGGGAGTAAGCGGTCCCGGCGATATCGACAGTGCGGTTGGTTCGGGCGACGTCGCCGACCGTGCCGACAAGACTGCCGACAAAGAGCAGGCCAGCCGCGACGAGCAGCCATGAACGCCGGTCGCCGCGCTGGATCGCGCCATAGTGGGCGAATAGGACGACAGCCATGCTGACCGTTACGAGCGGCCAGACGAGCTGTGCGCCGCTGCCGATCTGGCGCCAGAACAGCCAGGCCAGCGCAAGGGCCGTGAGTCCCATCGGCAGCGCCATCCATTTGCGGAATCGTCCCATCCACGGTCCCGGCTTGGGCAGGCGGCCGCGCAAGGCGGGAAGGAAGCCGATCGCGAGGAAGGGCAGGCCAAGGCCGAGGCCGAGGCCGCCGAACACCGGCAACGCCGCCCAGGCCGGCAATACCAGCGTGGCGCCGAGCGCCGCGCCGAGCAGCGGTCCGCTGCACGGAGTCGCGACGAACGCGGCAAGGGCGCCGGTCCAGAAGCCGCCTGCCGCGCCGCTCTTTTCCGCCAGAGCCTGACCCCCGCCAAATGACGGCAGCTCATAGGCACCGAGCAGGTTCATCGTGATCGCGATGGCCAGCACGAGCAGCGCCAGCACGCTGACCGGATGTTGCAACTGAAAGGCCCATCCGACCTGCTCGCCCGCCGCCCGAAGCGCGAGCAGCGCACCGCCGAGGATCAGCGCGGTTACGATCGCGCCCGCCGTATAGGCGAGTGCTTCGATCTTTGCGGTGCGGGCGTCGCCGCCCGATCGCGCGAGGCTGAGCGCCTTGAGGCTGAGAATCGGGAAGACGCAGGGCATCAGGTTGAGGATAAGCCCGCCCAATATTGCGCCGCCGAGGGCGCTCCAAAAGAGCGTCAGGTCGATACCGCCGCCGCGCGTTGCTATCGCCTGTCCGGCGGTGGGTACCGGCCCCGGCGCGAACCGGACCGCGAGTCCGCGCCCGTCGCCGAGTTTGAGCAGGCCTTGCACGACGTCCGCCGCATCGCCTTTCGCCTTCGCCTCGACGACGATCCAGTTGCCGTTGCGGCTGAACTCCTGCGGCGCCGGATAATCGACGACGTTCTGGGTTTCGAGAAACAGGTGCGGTGCGTCGATGGCTGCACCTTCGGGCAGGGGAATGCCAAAGCGGACCATCTTGCCCTTGCGTTCCCACGCCCCGGCGCGATCAAGCGGCTGCGGCAGTTTCGCACGCCAGGCGTCGAACCGCTCGCGCGTCGTGGGCGCGATCGTACCGTCCCCCGCCTTCAGCGCGACCGCGATCACCGACTTTTCGGGAACGCACACCTTGTCGGTGCAGGCGAGCCAGTGGGCGATGCCGGTCAGCGTCAGATCGGTTCCGGGCATGACCTTGCTGTCGACGCGGACATCGGCGAGCAGGGCATAGGGGTGTTCATAGACATGATTCATCATGCCGAAGAGAATCAGCGCCTCCGGCACCGGATAGCGAAAGGGTGTGACCGATACGCCTTCGGGCAGGTTCCAGTCGACCGCCAGGCCGAAGCCTGCATCGCCGCCATTCATCCAATAGCCGTGCCAGCCTTTTTCGGGCGCCATCGTGAGGGCGATTGCGGTGGCGCCGCCCGGCGCGGGAACCGGTGTTTCGGCAACGAGCCTTGCTGCGATATGCGGGTTTTGCGCGCGGGCGGGCTGAAGCGCCAGCACGGCGAGCATCAGAATCGCCAGCGCAGTCCGCCAGCAAATTGTCACAAAAACATGCCTACGCAATTCCACTGTCCGCCCGCGCCGTTCGTCTCTCGATACTTGCCATATAGGCAGCTTTCGTCGAGAGGACAGCCCGCGCCGACGCCCCGCACGGAGAAGCTGATCGTGAAATTGAAAAATCTGACCACAGTTCTTGCCGGCGCGCTGTCCCTGACGACGATCGGGACAGGCTTTGCGCAGGATTCCGCGCCCGCTCCTGCGGCAAAGGTCACGGCGGCGACGCCCGCGCCAAAGCTGGTTGTCGTCATCGCGGTCGACCAGTTTTCGGCCGACCTTTTCGCCGAATATCGCAGCCATTTCACCGGCGGCCTCGCGCGACTCGCGCAGGGCGTCGTCTTTCCGTCGGGCTATCAGGCGCACGGCGCGACCGAGACCTGCCCGGGTCATTCGACGATCCTGACAGGCAATCATCCCGCGCACACGGGCATCATCGCCAATAATTTCTTCGACCTGTCGATCGCGCGAGAGGACAAGCGGCTCTATTGCGCCGAAGATGAAACTCTCCCCGACACCAGCTCGAAGAGCGGGAAATATGTGGCGTCGGTGAACCATCTGATGGTCGCGACGCTTGGCGACTGGATGAAAGCCGCCAGTCCCAAAGCGCAGGTCGTTTCGGTCGCGGGCAAGGACCGGGCCGCGATCATGATGGGCGGGCGCAAGGCCGACGAGCTGATGTGGCTCTTTCCCGGCGGGCTGACGAGTTATCGCGGAACGACCCTGTCCCCGACCGCGCAGCAGGCGAGCACCGCGATCGCGGCGGCGATCGCCGCGCCGCGTCCGGCGCTGGCGCTTCCCGCCGATTGTGCATCGCACGACATCGCGATCCCTGTTGGCGATAAGGGTGCCACGGTGGGAACCTGGAGATTTCAGCGTGATGGCGGCGATTTCCGCCGCTTCATGGCATCGCCCGAAGCCGACGGTGCGGTTCTGGCGACGGGTGCTGCGCTGCGCGCCGCGCGCAAGATGGGTGAGGGCGACGCAACCGACCTGCTGATCCTCGGCCTGTCGGCGACCGACTATATCGGGCACGGCACCGGCACCGCGGGCAGCGAAATGTGCACCCAGATGCTCGCGCTCGACCGCGAGCTCGGCGACTTTTTTGCTCGGCTCGACGCCACGGGGATCGACTATATGGTAGCGCTGACCGCCGATCACGGCGGGCACGACATCCCCGAACGCAACCGTCAGAACGCATTGCCGATGGCCGAGCGTGTCGACAAGGCGCTCGATCCTGACGCGATCGGAAAGGCCGTTGCCGAAAAGCTGGGGTTGCCGCAGCCGCTCCTCTACAGCGACGGCCCGTTCGGCGACATGTATCTGTCGAAGACCCTGACTGCCGCGCAGCGAAAGGCGGCGATGGCCGAACTGACTGCGCGTTTCAGGGCGCAGCGGCAGGTCGAGGCGGTGGTGACTGGCGAGGAACTCGCCGCCTATCCGATCTCGAGGCGTTCCCCCGACACCTGGACGCTGATGGACAAGCTTCGCGCGTCGTATAATGCGCAGCGGTCGGGCGATTTCATCGTCGTGTTGAAGCCGCGCGTGACGCCGATCCCCGAATCGGGCATGGGCTATGTCGCGACGCACGGATCGGTGTGGGATTACGACCGGCGCGTGCCGATCCTCTTCTGGCGCAAGGGGCTGACCGGATTCGAGCAACCGAATGCCGTGATGACGGTGGACATTCTGCCGACGCTGGCGTCGGTCATCGGGGTGCCGGTCGACGCGGGCAAGATCGACGGCCGCTGTCTGGACCTTCTGTCGGGGCCGGAAAGCAGTTGTCGATAGATAAAGAAGAACGGGGATGATGACGAAGACTTTACGGAAATTTTCCGGCCGGCTGCTGCTCGTCGGGTGTGGCAATATGGCGGGCGCGATGCTCGATCGCTGGCTGGCTGCGGGGCTGGACCCTGCGGCGGTGGCGATCGCCGATCCCTTCGCCACGCCGCGCGAAGGCGTGCCGCACTTCGCATCGCTTGCCGCGTGGAAGGACGCCGGCGGCGCCGCCGACTGGATCATGCTCGGCATGAAGCCGCAGCAACTGGGCGAAGTCGCGGATGATCTTGCGCCCGTCCTGTCGGCCGACGTCCACCTGCTGTCGATCCTCGCCGGCGTTTCGCTCGCCGATCTCGCCCAGCGTTTTCCCGAAGCCAGAGCGCAGGTGCGCATCCTGCCGAACCTCGCGGCCCGGATCGGCGCCGGTGTTTCTGCGGTCGCCAGCCACGGCGATTCCGATGCGTCCGCGATCGATGCGCTGCTGAAGCCGCTCGGCACCGTGGTCACGCTGGCCGACGATTCGACGATGGACCTGGTCACGGCCTTTACCGGCAGCGGCCCGGCGTTCGTTTTCCGGCTGATCGAATCCTATGCGGCCGCGGGCGAGCGACTGGGCCTGTCGGCGGACGATGCGCTCAAGCTCGCGATCGCGACCTTCGGCGGCTCGACTGCGCTGCTGGCCGACAGCGCTGAAAAGCCGGGGACTCTGATCGCGCAGGTCGCGAGCAAGGGCGGGACGACGCAGGCGGGGCTCGACGTGCTCGACAGCGATGGGCAATTGGCGGCGCTGTTCACCAACGTGCTTCGCGCGGCGCGCGACCGCGGACGCGAACTCGCCGATCTGGCGCGGGGTCAGGGTTGATCGCGTCTCGGCCTTAGGATCCTCGCCCTAGCCGCCGTCGGCGCCAAGCTTTGCAACGCGCGCGCGTTCGCGCGGCGTCATCAATGCCTCGCTGACCTGCCAGAATCCGGTCACGGCCTGCTGGCCGCTGTGCGTGTAGGCGCGGCTCATCGCATCGCGAAGCTGCCCGAAGATCGCAGCCTCTACCGCGCGTCCGCCGGAGGTCAGACGAAGCTCCTTCTGCCGGCGGTCGCGATTGCCGGGGCGGGTTGTCAGGAAATCGCGCGCCTCCAGCTCCTTTACGACCCGGCCCAGCGACTGTTTGGTGATGCCAAGTAGCGCGAGCAGGTCCGAAATCGTGATCCCCGGCGCGCGCGCGATGAAGTAGAGCGCCCGGTAATGCGCACGGCCCAGCTCATTCTCGGCCAGCCGCGTGTCGATGGCACGCCAGAGGGCGCCATGGCCGAAAAACAAATATTCGATACCCCGGCGCACTTCATCCTCGCGCAAGAAAAGGGCAGAAGCGGCGGGTACTTGTGAAAGAAAATTTTCATTCGGCATAGTCACTACCGTTGCGCCGCGCGCCCTCGTTTGGCAAGAGGCGCGCAGGTTTGTCCCCGATTCATCAGGTGTATCGCAATGCTCGCTCCCGCCTTCCGACGTTTGCCTCATCCCGCTCCGACGGCGGAGGATGTCCGCGCGGCGGCGATCGCCGATCCCGCCTTCGGGCGCGTGTTCACCGATCATATGGTCTCGATCCGCTATTCGGATGCGAAGGGCTGGCACGATGCACAGGTGATGCCGCGCGGACCGCTGTTGCTCGATCCGGCGACGGCCGTGCTTCATTATGCGCAGGAAATCTTTGAAGGGCTGAAAGCCTACCGCCTCGACGACGGGTCGATGGCGCTGTTCCGTGTCGAGGCGAATGCGGCCCGCTTCAATGCAAGCGCGCGGCGTATGGCCATGGCCGAACTGCCCGAAGAGCTTTTCATCGCGGCGGTGAAGGAAGCCGTGGCGGTCGACGCCGACTGGTTCCCGCCGGTAGAGGGCGGCGCGCTCTACCTTCGGCCCTTCATGTACGCGAGCGAAGTGTTTCTGGGCGTGAAACCCGCGGCCGAATATCATTTCCTCGTCATCGTTTCACCGGTCGGCAATTATTTCAAGTCGGGTGCCCCCGCGGTGTCGTTGTGGGTGTCGGAGGATTATACCCGCGCCGCACCGGGAGGGACCGGCGCGGCCAAATGCGGCGGCAATTATGCCGCGAGCCTGATCGCGCAGAGCGAGGCGATCGCCAAGGGGCACGATCAGGTCGTTTTCCTCGACGCGGCGGAAAATCGCTGGATCGAGGAACTCGGCGGGATGAACATGTTCTTCGTGTTCGACGACGGGAGCATCGTCACTCCGCCGCTGACCGGGACGATCCTGCCCGGCATCACCCGTGATGCGATCATCACGCTGGCTCGCGACGCGGGGCTGGTCGTCCGCGAAGAGCGCTATTCGATCGATCAATGGCAGGCCGATGCGGAAAGCGGCCGCCTGACCGAAAGCTTCGCCTGCGGCACTGCGGCGGTGGTGACTCCGGTGGGCCGGGTCACGCGCGGGGAGACCAGTTTCACGATCGGTGCCGGCGGCCCCGGACAGGTGACGGGCGTGCTCAAGAACAAGCTGGTCGATATCCAGCGCGGCCGTGCCGCCGATCCGCATGGCTGGGTCACGCGGCTCTGATTTCGGCGGCATCGCGCAGGGTGCGTCGTGCGCCCGAGGCTGCCGAAGGCTGGCTTGCCAAAGGCGGCGACCCGCTATAGAGCGCGCCTCGCACCGGCCCGATGGGGCGTCGCCAAGCGGTAAGGCAGCGGCTTTTGATGCCGCCATGCGCAGGTTCGAATCCTGCCGCCCCAGCCAGCCGGTGCAGCTTTTCAACTATCTGAAAACAAGAACGAATCTCTGCGTATCAATTACGGAGGCCACACCCCGTGGCACCTAGCCGTGGCCCCTGTGAAACTACGATGAATCCACACACGGGCGATTGCAAGTTATGATTTGAGCGGGCCGCTTGGACGCGGCGATCACCGATCGGTATCTGTCGCGGCCGCGCGTTAAGTGGACCGACATCGGCTAAGGCGTCTTAGCAGTCAGGCAGAACCGTGCAGTCTCAAACGCCAAAGTGCGGATAATGTCGCGCCGACCGCGCGCTCTAGCGTGGTGATCCCTACGGGAGGGGTCGGGAGGGGTGGAAGCCCACGGTTTTCTGTCATTTTTTGCGAGGTGAAACCACGCTTGTGTACTCAGCGGGTGTACTCACGATTGTGAGCACGCTGGCGCAATAGCCGTTGGTGAGACGATCTGTA
>NZ_JAEULM010000050.1 GCF_016793825.1 Sphingopyxis sp. | reverse complement strand
GCGACTTCAGCGGCCGCTTGTTGGTGCCGGTGATCGCGCGGCCGCGGCGGCCATTGTCGAGCAGCGAGTCGACGGCCTCCTGCAGCATGCGCTTTTCGTTGCGCACGATGATGTCGGGCGCGCGCAGCTCCATCAGCCGCTTCAGACGATTGTTGCGGTTGATGACGCGACGATAGAGGTCGTTGAGATCGGACGTGGCGAAGCGGCCGCCATCGAGCGGAACGAGCGGACGCAATTCCGGCGGAATGACCGGAATGACTTCCATCACCATCCACTCGGGCTTGTTGCCCGATTCGACGAAGGCTTCGACGATCTTCAGACGCTTGACCAGCTTCTTGCGCTTGGCGTCGGAGCTCGTCTCCTTGAGCTCCTCGCGCACGCGCTCTTCTTCTTCCTCGAGGCGGATTTCGCCGAGGAGACGCTTGATCGCTTCCGCACCAATCAACGCTTGGAACGCGTCGTCGCCGTACTCGTCCTGCGCCTTCATGAAGGCTTCTTCGGACAGCAACTGGTGCATCTTGAGCGGGGTGAGACCCGGCTCGACGACCACATAGTTCTCGAAATACAGCACGCGCTCGAGGTCGCGCAGCGTCATGTCGAGCAGCAAGCCGATGCGGCTGGGCAGCGACTTCAGGAACCAAATGTGAGCGACCGGCGAGGCCAGCTCAATATGGCCCATACGATCGCGGCGCACCTTCGACAAGGTGACTTCCACGCCGCACTTCTCGCAGACGATGCCCTTGTATTTCATGCGCTTGTACTTGCCGCACAAGCACTCGTAATCCTTGATGGGCCCGAAGATACGCGCGCAGAACAGGCCGTCGCGCTCGGGCTTGAAGGTACGATAGTTGATCGTCTCGGGCTTCTTGATTTCGCCGTGCGACCAAGCCCGGATCTGATCCGGGCTCGCGATCATGATCTGGATTTGGTCGAACTGCAGCGGCTTGGCCGGTGCGCCGAAAAGATTCGCGATCTCGTTCTGCATTACGCTCTCCCGTATCGCTTAGTAGCCGCGCTGGTTGAGTTCGACGTTGAGGCCCAAGGAGCGCAGCTCCTTGACCAGAACGTTGAAGGACTCGGGGATGCCCGCTTCGAAATTGTCCTCGCCGCGAACGATGGCCTCGTAGACCTTCGTACGGCCGGCCACGTCGTCCGACTTGACCGTGAGGATTTCCTGCAGCGTGTAGGCGGCACCGTAGGCTTCGAGGGCCCACACTTCCATTTCGCCGAAGCGCTGACCGCCGAACTGCGCCTTACCGCCCAGCGGCTGCTGGGTGACGAGGCTGTACGGGCCGATC
This sequence comes from Sphingopyxis sp., assembly GCF_016793825.1. GTDB lineage: Bacteria > Pseudomonadota > Alphaproteobacteria > Sphingomonadales > Sphingomonadaceae > Sphingopyxis. Next base: position 117,928 of record NZ_JAEULM010000050.1, on the reverse strand, counting down.
GACCGCGCGTGGATCTTGTCGTCGACCAGGTGGTGGAGCTTCAGCATATAGATGTAGCCCACGGTCACCTTGCGGTCGAACTTGTCGCCGGTGCGGCCGTCGTACAGGTCCGACTGACCCGATTCATGCAGGCCCGCGAGGGTCAGCATGTTCGTGACATCGGCTTCCTTCGCGCCGTCGAACACCGGCGTCGCGAACGGCACGCCGACCTTCAGGTTCGACGCCAGCTCGACAATGCTGCCGGCATCGCGCGACTTGATGTCGTCGACATATTCGGCGCCATAGACATGCTCGAGCGACTCCCGCACCGCTTCCGGCATCTGACCGCCGGCGGCATCGGGATTGGCATCGCGCCATTCTTCCAGCGCCTGGGTCACCTGCTTGCCAAGCCCGCGCGAGGCCCAGCCAAGGTGCGTTTCCAAGATCTGCCCGACGTTCATGCGCGACGGCACGCCCAACGGGTTCAGCACGATATCGACCGGCGTCCCGTCTTCGAGGAACGGCATGTCCTCGTTCGGCAGGATGCGGCTGATGACGCCCTTGTTGCCGTGACGGCCGGCCATCTTGTCACCCGGCTGCAGCTTGCGCTTGATGGCGACGAAAACCTTGACCATCTTGAGCACGCCCGGGGCGAGTTCGTCGCCGCGCTGCAGCTTTTCGACGCGATCTTCATACTTCGCGTTGATCCGCTTGATCGCGTCGTCATACTGCGCCTTGATCGCCTCCAGCGCAGTCTGCGCCTTGTCATCGACAACGGCGAGCTTCCACCAGTCGGCGCGGTCAAGCTCGACGAGCACCTCCTCGCTGACGACGTCGCCCTTCTTCAGGCCCTTCGGCACCGCGCTGGTCGTCTGGCCGATCAGCAGATCCTTGAGGCTGGAGAAGGTTGCACGGTTGAGGATCGCGCGTTCGTCATCGGCATCCTGCTTCAGACGCTCGATTTCCTCGCGTTCGATCGCGATCGCGCGTTCGTCCTTGTCGATGCCGTGACGGTTGAAAACGCGAACCTCGACGACCGTGCCCGACACACCCGGCGGCAGGCGGAGCGACGTGTCGCGCACGTCGCTGGCCTTTTCGCCGAAGATGGCGCGCAGCAGCTTTTCTTCCGGCGTCATCGGGCTTTCGCCCTTCGGCGTGATCTTACCCGCCAGAATGTCGCCCGGGCCGACTTCGGCGCCGATGTAGACGATGCCCGCTTCGTCGAGATTGCGGAGCGCTTCCTCGCCTACGTTCGGAATGTCGCGGGTGATGTCTTCGGGCCCAAGGCGCGTATCGCGCGCGGTGACTTCGAATTCCTCGATGTGGATCGAGGTGAAGACGTCATCCTTCACGATGCGTTCGCTGATGAGGATCGAGTCCTCATAATTGTAGCCGTTCCACGGCATGAACGCGACGAGCACATTCTTGCCGAGCGCCAGTTCGCCAAGCTCGGTCGACGGGCCGTCGGCGATGATGTCGCCCGTGCGGACGACGTCGCCAACCTTCACCAGCGGACGCTGGTTGATGCAGGTCGACTGGTTCGAACGCTGGAACTTCTGCAGGCGATAGATATCGACGCCCGACTTGCCGGGTTCGACCATGTCGGTCGCGCGGATGACGATACGGGTCGCATCGACCTGATCGATCACGCCGCCGCGGCGCGCCGCGATCGCCGCGCCGGAATCGCGCGCCACGGTGCCTTCCATGCCCGTACCGACAACCGGAGCCTCAGCGCGGAGCAGCGGAACGGCCTGACGCTGCATGTTCGATCCCATGAGCGCGCGGTTGGCGTCATCGTTTTCCAGGAACGGGATCAGCGACGCCGCGACCGAAACGAGCTGCTTCGGCGACACGTCCATCAGCGTGATCTGATCGCGCGGCGCCATCAGGAATTCGCCCGCCTCGCGTGCCGAGATCAGCTCGTCGATGAAGCTGCCGTCGGGGTTGAGATCGGCGTTCGCCTGCGCGACCGTGTGCTTCGATTCCTCCATCGCCGACAGATAGACGACCTCGTTGGTCACCTTGCCGTCGATGATCTTGCGATACGGCGTCTCGATGAAGCCGTACTTATTGACCCGCGCAAAGGTCGCGAGGCTGTTGATCAGACCGATATTCGGGCCTTCCGGCGTTTCGATCGGGCAGATGCGGCCATAGTGGGTCGGATGGACGTCGCGGACTTCGAAGCCCGCGCGTTCGCGGGTCAGACCGCCAGGCCCAAGCGCCGACACGCGGCGCTTGTGGGTGACTTCCGACAAGGGGTTGGTCTGGTCCATGAACTGCGAAAGCTGCGACGAACCGAAGAATTCGCGCACCGCGGCGACCGCGGGCTTCGCGTTGATCAGGTCGTTCGGCATCACCGTCGACACGTCAACCGACGACATGCGCTCCTTCACCGCGCGCTCCATGCGGAGCAGGCCGACGCGATACTGGTTTTCCAGCAGCTCGCCGACCGAACGGACGCGGCGGTTGCCGAGATTGTCGATATCGTCGATCTCGCCCTTGCCGTCCTTCAGGTTCACCAGCTCCTTGACCACGGCGAGGATGTCTTCGCTGCGCAGCGTGGTGACCGTATCCTCGGCATCGAGGCCAAGACGCATGTTGAGCTTGACGCGGCCGACGGCCGACAGGTCATAACGCTCACCGTCGAAGAACAGGCCATCGAACAGCGCTTCCGCGGTTTCGCGCGTCGGCGGCTCGCCGGGGCGCATGACGCGGTAAATGTCCGAAAGCGCCTGATCGCGGTCCTCAGCCTTGTCGGCCTTCAGCGTGTTGCGGATCCAGGGGCCGGTGTTGTTGTGGTCGATGTCGAGCAGGACGAGCTTGTCGAGACCCGCCGCATCGATCTTTTCGAGGCTTTCGGCGGTCACTTCGTCGCCGGCCTCGATGTAGATCTCGCCGGTGGCGTCGTTGACAAGGTCATAGGCAGAATAGCGACCGAAGATTTCCTCGGTCGGGATCAGCAGCGTGTCGAGACCGTCCTTCGCCGCCTTGTTGGCAAGGCGCGGGCTGATCTTGTGGCCGGCGGCGAATACGACTTCGCCGGTCTTCGCATCGACGACGTCGAACGCGGGCTTCGAACCGCGCCAGTTTTCGACGACGAACGGAACCTTCCAGCCGTTTTCGGCGCGCTCGAAGACGAGGCGATCATAGAAGTGGTTGAGGATTTCCTCGCCCGACATGCCCAGCGCGTACAGCAGGCTGGTGACCGGCAGCTTGCGCTTGCGGTCGATACGGACGTTGACGATGTCCTTGGCGTCGAACTCGAAGTCGAGCCACGAACCGCGATACGGAATGACGCGCGCGGCAAAGAGATATTTGCCCGACGAGTGGGTCTTGCCGCGATCGTGATCGAACAGCACACCCGGCGAACGGTGCATCTGCGACACGATGACGCGCTCGGTACCATTCACGAAGAAGGTACCGTTCTCGGTCATGAGCGGCATGTCGCCCATGTAAACGTCCTGCTCCTTGATATCGAGGACCGAACGGGTGTCGGTTTCGCTGTCGACTTCAAAGACGATCAGGCGCAGCGTGACCTTCATCGGCGCCGCATAGGTGATGCCGCGCTGACGGCATTCATCGACGTCATATTTCGGCGACTCGAGTTCATAATGAACGAAGTCGAGCTCGGCGGTGCCGGCGAAATCGCGGATCGGGAAAACGCTGCGCAGCGTCTTTTCCAGGCCGGACACATAGCCGATCGAGGGATCGGAGCGCAGGAACTGCTCATAGGATTCGCGCTGCACCTCGATGAGGTTGGGCATTTCCACCGCTTCGTGGATATTGCCGAACAGCTTGCGGATACGCTTGGTCGCGGTTGCTTCGAGGGCCTTGCCCACCGACTTCGCCTTGGTCGCCATAAATGATTGTCTCGCCTTAAGAAAAATCAGGTCGCGAGCGCTCCGACGCGAAAAAAGCCGCAGGCAACCGTTGCCGGTTTACCGCAGCTTCACAACGCTGTCGAAATCCCCGCCGCCCTATCCGTACAGCCCGCTGCGCAAAGGCAGGCTCTATCTCGGACGATGGGGTGTGACGGCCATATAGGAACCGGGGTTCTTCATGTCAAATGGGCCCGCCTATTTTATCGTGTTTCGCCGTGTCGGGGTTGATCGGGCTCGCGGCATTTCCGAAGATCACCCGACCGATTACAGATGGAAGGATCGTCCATGACGCCCCAGGCACCGCTTGGCCCACATTATTCACCCTTCACGACGGGCGGCGGCCTCGTCTTCGTGTCCGGCCAACTGCCTTTGCGGCCCGGCCGCGACACGTCGCTGGCCGATGCTCCCTTTCAAGACCAGGCTGCGCAAGCGCTCCGGAATCTCAAAGACGTTCTCGAAAGCGCCGGTACCGGACCCGCCCACGTACTCAGGACGACAGTCTATCTCAGCGACATCGCCGACTGGGGCGAAGTCGATCGGGCGTACCGCGAATTTTTCGGAGACGTGCGTCCCGCCAGAACGGTGGTCCCCACAGGCCCGCTACACTTCGGTTTCCGCATCGAAATCGACGCCATCGCGCTCGCGGGGTTCGATACGGACTAATGGCGTAAAGTCTGTATGGGGGTGGAAAGCGAACAAGCCGGGAATTAAGAACGTCTCATGTCCAAGCCTAAAACGCGCATCATGTATATCGAAGACAAGTCCGCAGGGTCTAATGGTCCCGCCAGGATTGGTAGAGTTACCTTCTCAAAATCAGGTCGTTCGGTTCACTATGGGGGCCGGACGTTTGGGAAAGTTGGAGACGGATACAAATATAATCACATAGCTGAAGACAGCGGTGATCGATTTTGGATTTCCGGACCCCGAAAGGACGGAAAGGATCGACTTTATCCGGGAAGTTCGATGCCCGTAGAGATTGATGAGGATGTCGCAGAAGAATATTGGCGCGACATCAGAGGCAAAGCCTGACCGAACGTCCGCAATCGGTCGATTGCCGTCAATGCGTTTGGAGTGGGAGCGAAAGGCAGGAACGGGGTGGGACGCGGTCCGTCCTTCACCTTCGTCATCCCGGACTTGATCCGGGATCCATTTCCGCAGCGCTGCTGTGAATCCCGGATCACGTCCGGGATGACGACAAGGAATATCCTCCCTGTCGCGCAGCGACGGGAAGAAATTCAGGTTCGCAACGGGTCAAAACCGACCGCTAGAATATCCCCTTGAGCAATTTACCCGGGTTCTTCCGCAGCGCCGCCTCTTCATTCCCCATGTACAGGAAGATACCTTTCAGCGCCTGTTCGGTGACCGAGTCCGTCAGCCGGTCGCGGCTGATCCCCGCGACCGAGAGAAGCTGGCTGTTGCTCGCCAACTGGTCGAGCTGACGATAGGCACCGACGTCGTCGAGCGCGCCGGCGATCAGCGGTCGCACCTTTTCGTTCAGTACGCCGCCAGCGCTCGATTGCAGATAGCGCGTCGCCCCATCCTTTTTCGACACCAGCGACGGCACGTCATTCCAGCCCATATTGTCAATCGCGGCGCGGAACACGGGTTTGGCCTCGCCCGCTGCTTTCCCGCCCGCGTCGTTCAGGCTTTTGGTGAGCTTGGTCGTCAGGCCCAGCTTATCGCCGGCGCCGAGCTATTTCGACGCCAGCTTGCCACCCCCGCCCGGCAGCAAAATGCGCACCGCAGTATCGGCGTAGAAGGCACCGGGCTGTGCCAGCCGGTCGAGCGCGCCGTCCGACGCATTGCCGATCAAACCCTTGAAACCGCCGGCCGTCGTCTTCGCCAGCGCGGCGGGCATGACCGCAAGCCCCGCAGCCGAAAAGGCGCCCGCCAGCATCATCCGCCGCCCCACCATCATATCGTCCCGGTCCATGGAAGCCTCCGCATCGGTTGCAAGACCCGACGATAGCGGAAATAGCCCGCCTGCCCAAGCATTTAACGTCGGCTTACGCCGCCATTCGAAGGCGGTTTCGTCCATCGCGCTTCGCCGAATACAGCGCCTGATCGGCGCGGTGCAGCAACTCCTCGGCGTCGGGTTCGCCGGCGTACAGGGCCAGACCTATGCTGATCGTCGCGTTTGGCAGCGCCTTTTCCTTTGCCGTGCCCGCCTCGACGGCCTTGCGCACGCGCTCGGCGACAATTTCCGCCGCCTGCGCGCTCGACCGTTGCAGGACACAGACGAACTCTTCGCCGCCGATCCGTCCGACCATGTCGCAATCGCGCAGCACCGCCTTCGCCCGCTGCGCGACGCGGCGGATCACCGCATCCCCGACGGCGTGCCCATGCGCATCGTTGATCCGCTTGAAATGGTCGATGTCAAAGATCGCGACGGCCAGCGGCGCGCCATTTTCGCGCGCACCGACGAGCGCCTTCTCGAGGAACGCCAAAGTGTGGCGCCGGTTGGGCAACCCGGTCAGCATGTCGGTGTTTGCCACCCGTTCGGCCGCGCTGCGCGCCGCCTCCAGGATTCGCGCGTTCTCGACCGTCTCGGTGACGTCCTGCACGGTGCCGAAGATGCCGACGGCCTTGCCGGCGCGGTTCATTTCGATCGATCCGTGCGATTTCACATGGCGTATCTCGCCATCGGTGCGCCGGATGCGCCCTTGATATTCGAACGCCTGTCCGGTCCGAACCGCCTCGGCCAGCACCCTGCGCACCGCCACGGCGTCCTCGTCGACATATTGCTGGACGCTGTAATCGACATCGACGGGCGTTCCAGGCTCAAGACCGTGAACGCGATAGGTCTGGTCGGACCATTGGATCGTCCAGTCGACCAGGTCGACGCGCCAATGGCCGACGAGCGCCGCCGCCTCGGCCTGGATCAGCCAGCGATTGCTCTGTTCGAGCCGCCTCGCGAGCCGCCGCTGCACGACGAGCAGCGCCGCCAGCGGCAACGTCGTGAAAAGCAGCGCAACCAGATAGAATTGCAGGAACAGCACCTTGACCTTCTGGCTGTCGGCGATCGCGGCGATCGGCCCTACGCCCTGCCCGGTCAGCAACGACGCGATGATCGTCACGATCAGCATTCCCGTCGCGGCGCCGAACGGCCCCAGTCGATAGGCGGCGGCGACCACCGCGATGCACGGGAGGAAGGTCACCGGAAAATGCGATTGCGAAAAAGCCGTCGCGGTCACCGCCGCGGCGGCGGTCAGGATCAGGACCGCCTCGGTCTTCATTCGCGCCGACATATTGTCGAGCGCCTTTGTATCGATCATCCGGGCGAGCATCACGATCGGCGGCGTGACGATCAACATGCCGAGCCCGACCGTCGTGAGCCACGAGAAAAAGAAATCGATGCCGGTGCCGGCAAGCCCCGTGGCGATCGACGCGCTGAGCGCGCTGGCGGACAGCGTCGCGATGCAGAAATCACCGACCGAACGCGGCACCATGAAGGATAGCTCGCCCGTATGACGGCGGCGAATCAGCCACAGCGCGACAAAGGCTTCGCATGCGTTCGCAAGCGTGAAGCCGGCCGCGGGAAGCGGCGGCGTACCGGCAAGCATATTCGCAGCAAAGCTCGCCGCCGCCATCCCCGCGAACGAGGCGAACTGCGCCCGCGCGGGCATCAGGAGCAGCAGCGCGAGGAAATAGCCGCTCGGCGGCCAGACCGCGGCGATATTGTCCGCGCCCTTGGTCGCATAGAGCGACAGGCTGGCCAGCAGGAAATAGCCGAACGCCGTAAGCAGCGACCAGAGCGCCGCCTCGACTCCGGATGAGAGCGACCGCGTCATAACCGTCCGCTAGCCCGGAACTGGAAAATAAACCGCTAACATTCGCTGCGCTCTAAACCCTATTCACCGCGAAATCATGCCTTTTCGGGGACTAGTCGACCCCGCCGAACGTCATGCCGACAATCTGTTCGATGCGCGCCTCGTCCCAGTCGATCCGTCGGTCGAGGACCAGCATCGCCAGGCCGTGGACCAGCGACCAGGCGTGCAGCGCCGCCACCTCCGGATCGTCCAGATGCGCCATCGTCTGCGCCACGCCCGCGCGAAGCAGGCTATAGGCGACCTCTCCGCCATCGCCGCCGCCCTGCTTTCGTTCGAGCATCTGGCGTGTGAAGCTGAGGCGAAAGACGGCCGGCTCTTCGTGCGCGAAGCGGACATAGGCGACGCCGGTGGCGAGGAACCCGGTCCGCCCCCCGCCCGCCTTGAGCCAGGCCTGCGCCTGCAGCGCGCCCAACCGGCGCAACCCCTCGTCGGCAAGCGCGTCGAGCAGCGCCTCCTTGTCGGGAAAATGGCGATACAGCGCCGTCGCGCTGACCCCGACGTCGCGGGCGAGCGCGCGCAGCCCCAGCTCGGCACTGTCACCACTCTCCAGCCGCTTCAGCCCGGCCGCGATCACCGCGGCGCGCAGGTCGCCGTGATGATAGGAACCCGCACTCTTGCCGCCGCCATTTTCCATGTTGACACTGTTATCTTCTTCGCTCATGTTGTCACCGTAAACATTCCGAGTCGGCCTTGCAAGCCCCCGCTGCATAGTCGCGTTTCCATCCTTCCGCCCAAGGAGCATCGACATGGCGAGCAATGTAGAGACCCTGATCCGCGGCGCCGTTACCAAAGGCATCGGCAAGGTCGCCGATTTCAATCGCAAGCGCCTGCCCCGACCCACCGATGCGCACCCGTTCCTGACCGGCATCCACAAACCGATGGAAGAAGAGGTGACGCTGGAAAACCTGCGCATCGACGGCGAAATTCCGACCAGCCTCACTGGCCGCTACCTGCGCAATGGCCCCAATCCCGCCGCCGAACCCGACCCGGCGAGCTATCACTGGTTCAGTGGCGCCGGCATGGTCCATGGCATCCGGATCGCGGACGGCAAGGCCGACTGGTATCGCAACCGCTGGGTTCGCGGCACCGAGGCGTGCGCCGTGCTCGGCGAACCGATCCCCCCGGGCACGCGGGCCGAGGGCGGTTTCGACGCGCCCAACACCAATGTCGTCGGCATCGCCGGCCGGACCTTTGCGATCGTCGAGGCGGGCGGCAAGCCGGTCGAGCTGGGCTATGAATTGAACACGCTCGCCCACAACCCCTTCGACGGGACCCTCGCCGGAAGCTATACCGCACATCCGCACGAAGACCCCGCGACCGGCGAACTCCACGCCATCACCTATAAAGGCGACGAGCCGAACAAGGTCTGGCACGTCGTCCTCGACAAGGACGCGCACGTCGTTCGCGAGGAAGCGATCGCGGTCAGCGACGGCCCGTCGATCCACGACTGCGCGATCACCGAAAATTACGTGCTCGTCTTCGACCTGCCCGTTACCTTTTCGATGAAGATGCTGCTCGGCGGCTATCGCTTTCCTTATGCATGGAACGACGCCCATCAGGCGCGTGTCGGCCTTCTCCCCCGCAAGGGCCGTGGCGACGACGTCGTCTGGGTGCCCGTCGAGCCTTGCTATGTCTTCCACCCCGCCAACGCCCACGAGACCGCCGACGGCAAGGTGGTGGTCGATGTCGTCGCGCACGAGACGATGTTCGCCAGTTCGAAGCGCGGGCCCGACAGCGAAAAGTCGCGCATGGAACGCTGGATGATCGATCCGGCGGCCGGCACGACCGTGCGCACCGTCGTCCACGATCATGCACAGGAATTCCCGCGTTACGACGAGCGCCTGACCACTCGCCCCTATCGCTATATCTACAGCGTCGCGATCCCCGACGGCGTTTCGTCCGAATGGGCGCTCGCCGATACGCGGCTGTTCCGCCACGATCTGGAGCAAGGCACGACCGCCATCCACGATTTCGGGTCCGGCCGTCACCCCGGCGAGTTCGTTTTCGTACCCAGAGGCGAAGCCGGCGCCGAGGATGACGGCTGGCTGATCGGCCTCGTCGTCGACATGAACGACGAGACCACCGACCTCGTCATCCTGAATGCCGATGATTTTACCGGATCACCGCAAGCCGTCGTTCACCTGCCGCACCGCGTGCCGCCGGGGTTCCACGGAAACTGGGTGGCGGACTGACCTCGCCGGCGCCCGCCATCAACGCCTCGGTCACACGCAGCGAGCGCTCGTTGTCGACATCGATCGCCATCGCCCCGTTGCGGACCAGCAGCGGGGCGACATCGACGTCAAGCTTGCGTGAAATGCGCTGGAAGATGTGATGGATCGGACCCAGGCCGAAGCGGAAGCGTAGCAGGTTGACGATACCGAACGCCCGCATCACGCGGACCGGCTTCTTCACGAACTGGCCGCCGCCGCGAAACGCCTCCGCCGCGCGGAGCGCGCCGCGATCGCCGATCCAATAGGCATTGCAGTTGGACACGGCGACGTCCGAAAATTCATAGAAGCGCCGCTGCCCCTCTGGGTGAGCCGCCAGAACATCCTCGCGCCGCGCCAGCGCCACCCCTGCCCCGACGCCGAGCCGTTCGGCTTCCTTGCCGATCTCGGCGATCGTCTCGGCGGTCAGCAGGCAATTGTCGGCCGTCGTGACAAACAGCGGAAAATCCGCCTTGTCGGCAACTGCCAGGATCGAATCCGCCAGATTGTCCGCCGCACGAACCACCTCCAGCCGCGGCCCCAGACGGTCGACGACCGGATCGGCAAGATCGTCGAGCAAGGTCGCGTGATGGGTCGAGATGAAGATCCGCGTCGCGCCAGTCCGCGCCGCGCTGTCGAGCACATGTGCGATCATCGCGCGGCCGGCGACCGGGACAAGGCATTTGTCGCCCACGCCATAAGCTTCGGCCAGCGCATCGATCGCGCCGGCACGGCGACCGGCAAGGATCAGGATCGAACCGGTCATGCCGCGTTCCGCCGTACGCTGGGCCGGATCTGACGGATCATGCTTTCCGCGACGATTGTCTCGACAAGGTCGCGGTGGGAGAAGCCGGCCAGCGTCGCCGCACGTGCAAACAGCTTTTCGGACCAGAGATTGCAGTTGAGATTGACTTCGAGCAGCCGGATATCGCCGGTCCGCGCATCGACACGAAATTCGAACCGCCCATAGTCGAAGGGGCGGAAAACCTCGACCATGCGGTCGGCATATTCCGCGATCCGCGCCGCGATATCGCGGTCGCCGACTTCGCGGATCGTATAACCGACGTGTCCAGCCAGATCGCGTTTCTCCTCGTAAGTGCGCAGCTGCGTGGGATCATCCTGTTCGAAGACCAGCATCGGCAGCATCGCCGGGGCACCGTCCAGCGTGATGACGGGAACCTCGACATCGCTGCCGTCGATGAAGGGTTCAACGATCGCATCATGGTCCAACGCATGGATTTCGGTGATCGACCGCGCCAGTTCGACGCGGTCCCGTGCGTCGCGCACACCCCAGGACGCCGAACTGTTGTTCGGCTTGATCACCCAGCGGCGCGCCGGCGGGCACCGCAGCACATCGACGGGCGCGCCGCGACGGAACAATGCCCACGGCGCCGTGGGGACGTCCCGCGCCGCCGCTTCCAGCTTGGTGAGATGCTTGTCGTCGGACAGCCCGCGAACGATCGGCGATGCGCCGAGATACGGGATCGCAAGCCGGTTGCAGAGCAGCGGCACCAGCATTTCGGAATTGAAAAAGCCGCCACGATTGAGCAGCGGAAAGACGAAATCGGCGCCCGGCGGGTCGAACAGCGCAGGATAACTGTCCGCGATCAGCAGCGGCATGCCGATCTGTTCCAGCGTCTCGCGCATCTCGCGGTGGTAGAGGGCATGGTTGCCGTCGTCGGGATGAAGTCCCCCCGTCCAGCGGGCATGTTTGGCGATGAACAGCAGGCGCTGCGTATCACGCAGCGGGGCGGGCACTCTCGTCGGAGATAGGTCGGTTCGCATGCCGCGCTTTGATCATGGCAAGGTTGCACCGCCATGACCCTTTGGTGACTGGCCCGCCATCAAAGCGCAAAATCACTGTCACTTTCGGGCGACGGACGCCGTCACGGACCGCCGCGAAGCCGGTCCGAAGCCGCGACGAACTGCTATGAAATCCTCACCGCACCGTCGGGGGCGCACGGCTCGTCGCGGAAGCGGCCTGCTTTGGCAGCGCTTTTGCCGCGCGGTTCGTTGCCCCTTCACTATGACGAAAATTGCTCCCCCTATCCGTCCCGCCGCGAGCGCGATTGCCGCGTTCCTGGCCCTGTCCACCCCCGCCGCCTTTGCGCAGGATGCGCCGATCGTGCCGATGACCCCGCCGGTCGCCGCACCGACGACCCCGGCACCGCCGACGATCCAGCCGCCCACGACGGTTGCCGCTCCCGCCGAAGCGCCGGCGGCGCAGCCGGTCATTCGCGTGCCGCTCGACCTGCCGCCCGTTTCGAGGGCGACCGAACGCGACGCCGCCGCGCCTCCGGCACGGGCACGCGCCGAACGCCCGACGCAGCGCGCGGCCGCTCCGGCCCCGACAGCGACGGCTCGCGCCGCCGCAGCGCCAGCCGCTGATCCCCTATCGTCCGCCGCCCCCGCGGAGGTTGCCGCGCCGATTGCGGCGCCGAAGACCGAGCCTGTCCAGCCCGCCGCCGACGTCGTTGCGGCGCCTGTCGAAACGACCGCGACAAACAGCAGCGGCTTTCCCTGGGAGATCGCCGGGGGGGCAGCGGCGCTGTTGATCGTCGGCAGTGCCGGCCTTGCTTTCGCTCGCCGTCGCCGCGTGTCGAGCGAGGTGTGGACCTTCGACGAAAGCGCGACCGGCACCGAATGGGTCCCCGCAGCGGAGCCGGCCTTCGCGGCACGCGAGGAAATCGCTCCGACGCCCGAACCCCGACCGGCGGACCCCGCAAGCACGCCGACCTTCGCCGCCGCGCCGAGTGGCAGCATGGGACGCCACGAAGCCATCGCGATGGCAGGCCCCACGCCCGAGAATCCCTTCTCGACGCTCAGCAAACGGCTAGCCCGCGCGCGCTTTCTCGATCGGCAGGAACGCGCGGCATATGACGCGACCCTAGCCAGCGCGCAGCCGGCCGAACCGGCGCGCAAGCCAGTCAGCGCATGGGAAATTTCCCAGCGCCAAGCGCCCGCCATGCCGGCCGAACAGGAAGTTCGCCGACTTGAACGCGGCCGCACGGCCCGCGCCGACCTGAAGCCCGGCTGGACGCGCAACTAACCCGCTATCACGCCAAGGAAAAAGGGCGGCGCCTTGCGGCACCGCCCTTTTTCCTTGGCGAACCTCGGCAGGCGAACCTGCCGAAATCCGGCTGCATTACTTCAGCTCGACGGTGCCGCCGGCGGCGAGGATCTTCGCCTTCAGCTCTTCGGCTTCCGCCTTGCTCACGCCTTCCTTGACGGCCTTCGGCGCGCCTTCGACAAGCGCCTTGGCTTCGCCAAGACCCAGGCCGGTGATCGCGCGGACTTCCTTGATGACGTTGATCTTGTTGCCGCCGTCACCCGTCAGGATGACGTCGAATTCGGTCTGCTCTTCAGCAGCCGGGCCAGCAGCGGCAGCGGCCGGGCCAGCAACGGCGACGGCAGCGGCAGCCGAAACGCCCCACTTTTCTTCGAGCAGCTTCGACAGGTCAGCCGCTTCGAGGACGGTCAGCGACGACAGTTCTTCAACGATCTTTGCAAGATCAGCCATGTTCATTCTCCATCAGAGCCGGGATGTCCCGGCAGTAAGTTTCAGTTCAGTTCGAAATCACGCTGCTTCTTTGGCGGCATATGCGCCAAAAACCCGCGCCAACTGGCCGGCCGGAGCTGCGGCAATCTGCGCAACCTTGGTGGCCGGAGCCTGCACAAGACCGATGATCTTGGCACGCAGTTCGTCAAGCGAGGGAAGCGAAGCCAGCGCCTTCACGCCATCAACGTCGAGCACCACGTCGCCCATGCCGCCGCCAACGATCTCAAGCCGATCATTGGTCTTGGCAAATTCCACGGCGATCTTCGCAGCCGAGACCGGATCGGTCGAGGTTGCAAGGGCCGTGGGACCGGTCAGCAGGTCGCCGATACCGGTGTAGGACGTGCCATCGAGCGCGATTTTGGCAAGACGGTTCTTCGTGACGCGAAAGTCGGCTCCTGCATCGCGCATCTGCTGGCGCAGCACCGTCGACTGGGCGACGGTCATGCCAAGGTTGCGGACGACCACAACAGCGGCAGCTGACGACAGCGTAGCGTTCAGCGAGGATACGGCTTCGGCCTTTTCCGTACGATCCATGCCTATACTCCACTCATCTGCCCGGATGCGCAGGCGTCGAAACGCACGCGCCGCCGGGCGGCTAACACACGCAAACGACAGACATGGGACGCATCCCGCCTGTCTTTCGCGCAACGATGTCCGATGGGGTCGGTCAAGCCGCGAACGCCTGGCAATCAGGCGGGCGACCGAAGAAGACTGTTCCCCGTCTCGGCTGGAAATTAAGAAGGGCCAATCCCCTTCACCAACTGTCTCGGACGGAATTGCCACGAGCGAACCCGCTGCAACACGGGGCGCCTGATAGCGATCCGCATCGGGGAGTCAAGCGCAATGGCGGATGCAATGGCGGAAAAGCTCCCCGCCACGCCGATCGAAAAATATTCCGCGATGACTTGCAAAGTTTGTTTCAAGATATATCTTAGAAACATCGAATTGCATGAAGGAGAAGAAAATGCGACATGGAATGAACCGGCATGGTTGCGACAAGCGCCATGCCATGCACCACGAAATGCGACAGGCGATGCGTCACGGCGGCTTTGGGCACGGACGCGGGTTCGGGCGCGGCTTCGGCGGGCGCCACGGACATGACGACGAAGGCCAGGGCCGTCGCCGGCGCATGTTCGACAGCGGCGAGCTGCGGCTCGTGCTGCTGAAGCTGATCGCCGACGAGCCACGCCACGGCTATGACCTCATTCGCCAGATCGAGGATCTGACCGGCGGCGCCTATGCGCCGAGTCCGGGCGTCATCTACCCCACCCTGACCCTGCTGGGCGACATGGGGCTGATCGAGGCGGCCGACAGCGACGGCGCGAAAAAGCTGTTCGCCATTACCGACGGCGGCCAGGCCGAACTGGCCGCGAACAAGGATGTCGTCGAACGGCTGATCGCGCGCCTCACCGAAGTTGGCGAAGAACGCCAGCGCACGGACAGCGCGTCGGTCCGCCGTGCCATGGGGAACCTGAGGGCGGTGCTGATGAACCGTCTGGGCGATCGCGACCTCGATGAGGCGACGCTGCACGACATCGTCGGTCTGATCGACGAGGCAGCTCAGAAGATCGAGCGGCTGTGATGACCAGTAGCATCGCCAAGATCCCCACCGCGCATGCGAGCAAATATCTGCAACAATTGTGCAAGCACTGGCAGCACAATCTGGCGGTCGAGTTCACCCCCGAGCATGGCACCGTGACCTTTCCCAAGGATGCGCGCGGCGCGACATGGACGGATGATGCACTGGTGACGTTCGATGCCGGATCCGACGCCCTGTCCGTCCGCATCGACGCCAGCAGCGACGACCATGTCGAGGCGATGAAAGGCGTGGTGGCGCGCCACCTCGATCGCTTTGCGTTTCGGGAAGCGCCATTGGGGTTCGACTGGGCTGCTACCTGAGCGCCAACCTCGCCCAACAGGCATCGTCATTCCAGCGGAAGCCGGAATCTCTCCGTCGAACATCTGCGCACCGGCGAGATCCCGGCCTCCGCCGGGGTGACGAAGGGCATTATCGTTTTTCGATAATATCGATTGACGATAAGGCAGAATCGGAATATATCGTTTTTCGATAATCAAACTATCGGAGAACGATATGCCTAAAGACCATTCGACCCTGCTGGGCGCGACCCGTGGACTGCTCTGGCTGATGCTGGCGCTCGTCGCGGCGGCCTTTCTGTTCGTGATGGCCGCCGCCGGCGCACTGGTCGTGATCTGGCCCGACATCGCGGTCGGGGTAAAGGACAGCGAAGTCTTCATCGATCCCGCAACGATCCGGCCACCGCTGTTCGCACTGCTCGGCATTCTCGCCATGGTGCTGGCCGTCGCGGTCTTCATCTTGCGCAAACTGCAGGCGCTCGTCGCCAGCGCGTCGAGCGACCCGTTCATTCCCGCCAACGCCGCCCGGCTCCGTCACATCGGCTGGGCGCTCGTCGCGGTGCAGCTGCTTGCGCTGCCGCTGGGGTCGATCGCGCGAAGCATCGCGGTCCCGACGAGCCAGTTCGCCGACATGGGCGGGATCGACCTCAACGGCATATTGTCGATCCTGCTCGCCTTCGTCCTCGCGGCCGTCTTCGAACGCGGCGCGGCAATGCGCGACGAGTTGGAGGGGACGGTGTGATGGCGATCGTCGTGAAACTCGATGACCTGCTTCACGCGAAGCGGATGACGCTGACCGACCTGTCCGACCGCATCGGCATCACGCTGGCCAATCTGTCGATCCTCAAGACCGGCAAGGCCAAGGCGATGCGCTTTTCGACGCTCGAGGCGATCTGCAACGAACTCGAATGCCAGCCGGGCGACTTGCTGGTCTTTGAAGCCGATAGCTGAAGACAGCGCGGCACCCCACTGGCCCCGCAGCCGCTTCCCCGGGCGGCGGCGGGGCTTTTCCTGTCCCGGGAACGCAAATCGGCGACCGGCGTTCCAACCTGTACGGCGGTCATTCTGGCCGCGCATTGCATGAAAGGAACATCCGTGACCGATGCCCAGGGGCTGCTTTGCCCTTCCTGCCGCGTGAATTTGACGATGTCGGAGCGTCAGGGGATCGAGATCGACTATTGTCCGCAATGCCGCGGCGTCTGGCTGGACCGCGGCGAACTCGACAAGATCATCGAACGTAGCGAAGGCGCCGGCGCCCCGCCGCCACCGCGCCAGACCACGCCGCAGCCGCAATATCGCGAGCGCGGCTATGACGATGATCGTCATTACGCCAAGCCCTACAAGAAGAAGAGCTATACGAAGAGCTTTCTCAGCGACCTGTTCGATTGACGATGCGTTCCTCCCCTGCCGAAGGCATGGGGAGGAACTCAGTCCGCTATCGCATTGCGCCGCGCATAAGCGAAATAGACGCCAAGCCCCGCCACATTCCATATCCCAAACCATATCTGCGTCTTCGCTGGCAGGCTGAGGAACAGGTAGATGCAGCCAAGCACGGCGATGCCGCCCACGACCCAGGGCATCGGCGTGCGGAAGGTGCGCGGCGCGTCCGGCGCGCGGCGGCGCATGACGAGCATGCACACCGACACCGCGGTAAACGCCGCGAGCGTGCCGGCGTTCGCCAGCGCCGCCAGTTCGTCGAGCGGGATGAAACCGGCCAGGATCGCAACGACGATCGCGGTGAAGATCGTGATACGCACCGGCGTTCCGCGCGCCGAAAGCTTCGCAAGGCCGCTGGGCAGCAATCCGTCGCGGGCCATGGTGAAGAAGATACGGCTCTGCCCGAAGAAGAAGGCGAGGATCACCGTCGGCAACGCGATCACCGCCGAAAGCGCAAGATATTTCGCCGCACCAGGCTGACCCAGTTCGCGCAGGATCAGCGCCAGCGGTTCGGGGCTGTTCGCGAACCGGCTATAGCTGATCGCTCCGACCGCCGCGACGGCCACGGCGACATAGATGAGCACACAGATGACCATCGATCCGACGATCCCGATCTTGAGATCGCGGTCGGGATTCTTGGTCTCTTCGGCCGCGGTCGCGATGGCATCGAAGCCATAGAAGGCAAAGAAGATGATCGCCGCCGCCGCCATCACGCCGCGCTCGACGCCATCGGGCGCCATATGCTTGGCAAAGCCATAGGGGCTGAACGGTTCTAGGTTCGCGGCATCGAAGGCCGGCAGCGCCAGGGCGACGAACACCGCGAGCGCGATGATCTTCACCACCACCAGGATCGCGTTGACCGTCGCGCTTTCGCGCGTGCCGTAAAGCAGCATGCCGGCGACGATCGCGATGATCGCGATCGCCGGCAGGTTGACGATCCCGCCAAGCTCGGGCCCCTGCATCAGCGCCATCGGCACGCCGGCCCAGGCTTGCAGCAAGGGGGCGGCATAGCCTGACCAGCCGACCGCGACGGCGCTTACCACCAGCGAATATTCCAGGATCAGGCTCCAGCCGACGATCCACGCGATCAACTCGCCGATCACGACATAGCTGTAGGTATAGGCGCTGCCCGACGCAGGGATCATCGTCGCCATCTCGGCATAGGCAAGCGCGGCGCACGCGCAGATCAGGCCTGCCACCGCGAACGACAGGATCACCGCGGGGCCTGCCTTGTCGGCACCGACCCCGATCAGCGTCAGGATTCCCGTACCGACGATCGCCCCGACGCCCAGCGCGATCAGATGCGGCCAGCTGAGCGTTCGGGCGAGGCCATGCCCTTCCTGCTGTTCCGGAACGATGGTCTTGCGGCGCAGCAGGCTGTCGCTCATGCGGTGGCTCCCCTTGTTACTTTATTGCTTGACCCCTTGTGGAACCGCCGCGCCGCGAAGGCAAGGCCGGCTTAGGCCGCCCGCCGCACCGCGCGCAGCGCGTGGATAACCAGTCCGCCGGCCAACAGGGCCGCCAGGCCATAGGCGAGCGGAACCGACCACAGAACCGTGCGTGCGCCAAGGATCGCGCCGCCGACAAGCGCGGCCCACAATCCGAAGTGATGAAACCAGCGCCCGTCCCCCTGCCCGCGCAGCCGGTTGGCGATCTTTTGCCCCATCTGGACGAGCGTCCCGGTCATGTACGTGACGCCGACGACGGCGCCGTCCTTCCCTTCCAGTGCGGCGTTGACCAGCCCCATCGCCAGGGCAAGGCACGCGATGGCCGGCCATTCGCCGCCGCCCAGCCGTATCGGCGCCGCGACCACCATCAGGATGGCGACCAATGACAGGACGGCCGGTGTACGCCTCGATCCGACGCGCGCCGCCAGCAGCGAACCGACGACCACCCCGGTCACGAACAGGGCGATCAGCCCCCCTGCGATCAACGCCGCCTGCCGCACTTCGGCGGCTCCCACCGCGAACCGCGTCGAATTGCCGGTCATGAACGACACGAAAAAGCCGCCCGATTCGACAAAGCCGATCGCGTCGACGAACCCGGCCAGAATCGCGACCCCGATCGCGAGCGACTGGGTGGATCGGTCGAACCGGATCATGGCGTCAGAGCAGTCCCTCGATCGCCTCGGCCAGCGCGACGTCGCGCTCGGACAATCCGTCCGCGTCGTGCGTCGTCAGCAGGATATCGACGCGATTGTAGACGTTCGACCATTCGGGATGATGGTCCATCTTTTCGGCAAGGATCGCGACGCTTGCCATAAAGCCGAAGGCTTGCGCGAAATCGTCGAACCTGAACTGCCGCACGATGCCGTCGCGCACAGGTTCGTGCGTCCAGTCGGGAAAGCGCGCGAACAGCGCGGCGCGCTCTGCATCGTCGAGTTTCTGGACCAAGTCTTTTCTCCCGCTGGTCAAGTTGCGCCTCCCGCCATAAGGAAGGGCGCGATGAGCGACAAGACCGCGCCCCCGATTACGCCCCTTGCCGGACTTCCGGCCGGCTGGACGGGGGCGGCGCCCGACGCCGATGCCCTGTTCGCGATGGCGCAAACTGCGCTCGATGCGTTGCCGGAGGTTTTCAGGCCGCATATCGAAGGCGTCGTGATCGCGATCGAGGAGTTCGCCGACGACGAGGTGCTGAAATCGCTCGACATCGAGCATCCGTACGATCTGACCGGGCTCTACGAGGGCCGCCCGCTCACCGAACGCAGCATCGAGCAGAGCGGAGGGATGCCCGATCGGGTCACGCTTTACCGCATCCCGATCCTCGTCGAATGGATCGAGGGCGGCGAGCGGCTCGACTGGCTGGTCCGCCACGTCCTGATCCACGAGATCGGTCATCATTTCGGCTTTTCCGACGACGATATGCACGCGCTGGAAGACATGGCGTGACCGCGCTGCTGCGACTGGAAGACGTGGCGTGCATCCGCGGCGACCGCCTGCTGTTCGTACGCCTGTCGCTGACACTGGAACGCGGCGCCGCGCTCTGGCTGCGTGGCCCCAACGGCGCTGGAAAATCCAGCCTGATCCGCCTCGCCGCCGGCCTGCTCCGCCCCGCCGCGGGGACCGTCGAACGCCGCGAGCGCATCGCACTGATCGACGAGGCGACGGCGCTCGACGCCGAACTCCCCTTGCGCCGCGCGCTCGATTTCTGGGCGCGGATCGACACGGTCGATGGCCATGCCGTGGATCGCGCGATGGACGACATGGCGCTGGCGCCTCTCGCCGAAGTCCCGGTGTCGATGCTCTCGACCGGCCAGCGCAAACGCGCCGCCATGGCGCGCGTCATCGCCAGCGGAGCGCCGATCTGGCTGCTCGACGAACCCGCGAACGGCATGGACGACGCGGCGCAGGCGCGGCTGGTCGCGGGAATCGCGAAGCATCGCGCGAATGGAGGCGCCGTGCTGCTGGCCTCGCATTTCGCGCTGGGCGTTCCCGATCTGGCCGAACTCGACATGGGCGCGCTGGCGTGAGCCCGCGTCCGTCATTACGAGGCGCCGAGGGCGACGTGGCAATCTCCAGCCATCGGCCTCGCGGAAGGCCGATGGCTGGAGATTGCTTCGCTTCGCTCGCAATGACGAGGTGGGGGGTTCCGGAATGACCGCGCTCATCGCCCTCTTCTGGCGCGACCTAAGGCGCGCGTGGGGCAGCGGAGCGCTCTGGCTCCCCGTCCTGTTCTTCCTGCTCGTCGCGACCGCCTTCCCGTTCGCGGTCGGGCCCGACGCCCCATTGCTGCGCCGCGCGGGTGGCGGGATGGTCTGGGTCGCCGCGCTGCTGTCGGCGTTGCTGCCGATCGACCGGCTGGTGAAGCCCGACAAGGACGCAGGCGTGCTCGACCAGCTTGCCGTGCGCGGCTTCGCCGACGAGCTGATTGCCGCCGTAAAGATCGTCGCCCATGCCATTGGTTTTGGCTTGCCCTTGCTGATCGCGCTGCTGCCCGCATCGGCCCTGCTGGCGCAGGATTCGGCGCGGGTCGAAACGCTGGCGACCGGCATCGCCATCGCCATCCCCGCCCTCGCCTCGCTCGCGCTCCTCAGTGCCGCGCTGACCGCGAACCTGAAAGGAGGCAGCGCGATCGGCGGGCTGCTGATCCTGCCGCTCGCGGTGCCGATGTTGATCTTCGGCGCCGGTATGCTCGACCCGTCGGGTCGCGGCGCGGTGAAGTTGCTGGCGGCAGTGAGTTTGCTGCTGACGGTGATCGGGCCCTTCGCGGCGGGCGCTGCGCTGCGGGGGCTGAGGGAATAGCCGGTAGTGATTGATTGCGGACGTTCTTCTCCCCTCCCGCAGGCGGGAGGGGTTAGGGGTAGGCAGCACCGTCTCAGGCGCCCACCCCGCTGCGACTAACGAACAAGTTCGCAAGTCTCGCTGCCCCTCCCGCCCGCGGGAGAGGAGTTTAGCGTATTTGTCGAACGTCCGCCTCCCACTCCAACGCTGACCTCAATTGAAATCGAGCTGGATGATATCGCTCGGTGTCGCGCGGCAATACATCTCCACCGATTTTGCGCCGTCGGGATATGTCGCGGTCATCGCGGCGCGGATGCGCCAGCCGCCATTGCCCTGTTCCAGCGAGACGAGCTTGTCATAGGACAGATTGGTTCCGCCGGTCGCCCCGATCTGGCGCGCGGCATCGGTCATGCAATTCTGCACCGATGGCCGGGCGGCGCTCGGCAAGCCGTTCAGATTGGCGGTCAGCGTCGCAGGCCCCTGTCCCGGCTGCGCGGTCGCGCTGTCATCGGGGGCGGCGCCGTCCTTCTTTTTCTTCTGGCTCGCGAGCAGCGCGATCAGGCCGCCGGTAACGACGATGCCGCCGATGATCAGGCCGGTGCTCGGCCCTTTCTTCTTTTCGGGTTCAGGTCCGGGCAGCGGTGCCAGGTTGGCATAGCCATAGCCGAACTCGGCGCGGCAACCACTCGTCACCCAGATATAATCGGCGCCATAGCCCCATTGCCGGCCGGCGTTGCACTTGCCGCCGATCTTGCGCACCAGTTCCACGCGCCCGTTCGTCTGCACCGCGCATTGCTCATAACGGTTGCTCCGCGATTCGCAGCGCAGCGTGCCTGCGAAATCATTGCCGGGATAGGTTCCGCCAGCATAGCCATAGCGGAACTCGGCGCGGCAGCCCCCCGACACCCAGATGCCGTCGGTGTCAAAGCCCCAGTCGCGTCCCTTCGAACAGCGCCCGCCGATCACGCGGACGAGTTCGACCCGATTGTCGGTTCGCACATCGCAGCGTTGCTGCCGGTTCCCATAGGATTCGCAACGGATCGTGCCAGCATAGCCCTGATCGTACCCCGACGATCCTGTCGGCGGCGGATAGGGATAGGTCTGCGCAAAGGACGGGACGACGAACTGGCTGGCGACGAACGATGCGGCGGCAATCACCGTGACGGCAGGATTTCGCATAGCTATTTCTCCCCGGTTGAACTCTCTGCGCTACGACCCTCATATCCTTCGACTATCGACGCGAAGTGTTTCACATTTTGACAGGGCGCGCCACCGGGAATGCCCTCCGCATCCGCTTGCGCGCGCCAATGCATGCGCTAAGGACAGACGATGGATCAGATCGTCATTCGCGGCGGCCAGCGACTCAAGGGCCGTATCCCCATTTCCGGCGCCAAGAACGCCGCGCTCACATTGTTGCCGTGCGCCTTGCTCACCGACGAGCCGCTGACGCTGCGCAACCTGCCGCGGCTCGCCGACGTCGACGGGTTCGGCCATCTGCTCAACCAGCTTGGTTGCTCGACGACCATCGAAGGCTCGCGCCCCGAGGATTTCGGCCGTGTGATGACCGCGCGCGCGACCACTCTCACCTCGACCGTCGCGCCCTATGACATCGTCCGCAAGATGCGCGCATCGATCCTTGTCCTCGGCCCGCTGCTCGCGCGCGCGGGCGAAGCGACGGTCTCGCTTCCTGGCGGCTGCGCCATCGGCAACCGCCCGATCGACCTCCACCTGAAAGCACTGGAAGCCTTTGGCGCCGAAATCGAGCTGGCCTCCGGCTATGTAAAGGCGAGCGCTCCCGGCGGACGGCTTGCGGGCGGCAGGTTCACCTTCCCGGTCGTATCGGTCGGCGCCACCGAAAACGCCGTCATGGCGGCAGTGCTCGCCAGCGGCACCTGCGTCCTGGAAAACGCGGCGCGCGAACCGGAGATCGTCGACCTTTGCAACTGCCTCGTCGCGATGGGCGCGCACATCGACGGGATCGGCACCGAGACGCTGACGATCGAAGGCGTCGACCGGCTGCACGGTGCAACCTACCGCGTGATGGCCGACCGGATCGAGGCGGGCAGCTATGCCTGCGCCGCGGTGATCACGCAGGGCGATGTCGAACTGGTCGGCGCGAACGCAGCCGAGATGGACGCAACGCTCGCCGCGCTGCGCGAAGCCGGCGCAACGGTCGAAGAGACCAAGGCGGGCATTCGCGTCGCGATG
Source organism: Sphingopyxis sp. (assembly GCF_016793825.1). GTDB lineage: Bacteria > Pseudomonadota > Alphaproteobacteria > Sphingomonadales > Sphingomonadaceae > Sphingopyxis. The sequence continues at coordinate 94,732 of NZ_JAEULM010000050.1, read as the reverse complement.
TCGGGCCGCGCCGAGCCCGTCACGCTGTCGACCGCCCCCTACCCCGGCTTCGCGACCGACATGCAGGCGCAATTCATGGCGATGGCCACGCTAGGCACCGGCGCGTCGCTGTTCACCGAAACGATCTTCGAGAACCGCTACATGCACGTCCCCGAACTCGCGCGCATGGGCTGCGATATCCAGGTCAAGGGCCGAACCGCGATCGTCCGCGGCGTCGAAGGCCTTGTCGGCGCACCCGTGATGGCGACCGACCTGCGCGCCTCGATGAGCCTGATCATCGCCGGCCTCGCCGCCGAGGGCATGACCGAAGTCAATCGCGTCTATCACCTCGACCGCGGCTATGAGCGGCTGGAAGAAAAGCTGCAGGCTGTCGGCGCGGATATCGAGCGGATCAGCGCCGGCTAGGGTCCTGACCCTAGTCGGCGTCGACCGGCACCGACACCATATTGCCGCTGACCGAGGGTCGCTCGGGCCGCTTCGCCACCGCGATCGCCAGCCCGATCAGCGCCACGGCCCCGCCCGCGATCGACAGCGTCGCCCAGCGATAGCCTTCGAGCGCGGTCGAAAAGCCCATCGCGATGATCGGGATCAACACGCTGGACCAGGCCGCCTGCCCCGGCCCGACCGCGCGGATAACGTTGAAATAGAGCGGAAAGGTCACCGCGCTCGCCACGATACCAAGATAAAGGACGCCACCCAGATAGACGGGCGTCGCCTCGATCGCCGGCGGACCGGTGGTAATCCACGCAAACGTCCCGTCGGCGACCGCACCAAAGAGCATCGCCCAGGCGATCATCACCACCATCGGCTGCGCGCGGGCGATCGTCGTGCCCTGCATCACATTGGCCGTCGAGGCGCTGAAAACGCCCGCTAGCGTCAGGACGGTTCCCATGATCACCGCCTGCGGATCGAGCGCGGCGGCGCGATATTCGTGCAGGATCATCAATCCGACCCCGATGATCGCGATCCCCGCCCCGGCAAGGAAACGCCGTTCCAGCGGACTCTTGAGAAACAGCCGCCCCAGCAGCGTGTTCGGCACGATCAACAGCGCGAACAGCACCGCGACAAGCCCCGACGTGATATGCTGTTCGGCGCGGTACACGAAATTGAAGTTGAAGGTGAACTGCGCGATCCCCAGCACCACGGCAAAGGTCATCGCATCGCGGCCCAACCAGATCCTCTCCCCCCTGAAAATGGCAAAGGCGAACATCGCGATCGCGGCAACGGCAAAACGATAGGTCACCGACCAGCTCGGCGGCACGATCCCGAGTTGGCCCTTGATGACGATCCAGGTCGAACCCCAGATCAGCGTGACGAGGATGAAGGGCAAAAAAACGCGCGGGCTGAGCAGCGTCGCGGGCTGCTCGCTCATAGCGCCGAGATGGCGGCCGCGAGCGGCGCTACAGCAGCCGCGTCCTGATCCCAGCTCACGACAAGGCGCGCTGCTCCATCGCCCCAATCATAGAAGTCAAAGCCCTTGGCTCGCAGATCGGCCGCCTCCTCGGCACTGATCCGCACGAACAATTCATTGGCCTCGACCGGATACATCAGCCGGTCGCCGCATGCCGCGGCAACCGCGGCCGCGCCGGCGTTGGCCGCACGGGCATTGGCGAGCCACAGGTCGTCCTTCAGCATCGCGCGAATCTGCGCCGCGACAAAGCGCCCTTTGCTGAGCAAGTGGCCGCCCCGCTTTTTCAGCTCGCGAACCCCGGCGCCGCCGCTACCGCCGAAGAACACGAGCGCTTCCGCCATCATCGCGCCGTTCTTGGTAAAACCGAACGACAGGGCGTCGACACCCGCTCGCCACGTCACATCCGCGGGCGCACAATCGAGGAACGCCACCGCATTGGCGAAGCGCGCGCCATCCATATGCAGCTTCATGTCGTTTGCCTTGGCGATCTGGCTGATCTCGTCCACTTCGTCGGGACGCCAGGCTAGACCATATTCCGTCGCATTGGTGATGCTGATCGCGGCGGGTTGCACCTGATGAACATCCTTGCGGATGCCGGCGATGCGCGCCTTGAGCGCATCGGCGTCGATCTTCGCACCGGTACCCGGCAGGGTCATCAGCTTCGCACCGCCCGAATAGAAGGTCGGAGCGCCGCATTCATCGACCTCGATATGCGCTTCCTCATAGCAGAGAATGCCCTGCCAAGGCCGCACAAAATGGCCGAGAATGATGCTGTTCGCCGCGGTGCCGGTCGATATCCAGACGACCTCGCACGTCGTTTCGAACAGATCCGAAAACGCCGCGTCGAGCGATTGGCTGAGCGCATCGCCGTCATAAGCGGTATCGACATGATTTGCGGCGGCAAGCGCCTCCATCACGGCGGGATGGACGGCGGCAGCATTATCCGAGAAAAAGCGCATGGCGGTCATGCCGCGCCCTTAGCGCAGGAATCGCTGCGGCGCTAATGCGTTAAGAATTGGTACTGCCAATTCGGAGATATTATTGAAAGCAGCGATCCTGCTCCAGCCTGAGATCGGACAAGCACCCGTCACGCCCGCGTCGATGCGTGCGCAAAATCCCATATCCAGAGCATGCCGTCGCCAGGCTCAGCGATCGCGCTTCGCGAGCAACTTCAGGCGCAATGCGTTGAGCTTGATGAAGCCGGCCGCGTCCTTCTGGTCATAGGCCCCCGCGTCATCCTCGAACGTAACATGGCGCTCGCTGTAAAGGCTGTGCGGCGACTTGCGACCGACCACACTGGCGTTGCCCTTGTAAAGCTTCAAGCGAACGGTGCCCGCGACCTTTTCCTGGCTATGGTCGATCGCCGCCTGAAGCATCTCGCGCTCGGGCGCGAACCAGAAACCGTTATAGATGAGCTCGGCATATTTCGGCATCAGTTCGTCCTTGAGATGCGCCGCGCCGCGATCGAGCGTGATGCTCTCGATCCCGCGATGCGCGCGGGCGTAGATTTCGCCGCCCGGCGTCTCGTACATGCCGCGCGACTTCATGCCGACAAAGCGGTTCTCGACGAGGTCAAGGCGGCCAATGCCATGCTTGCGGCCGAGATCGTTGAGCGCGGCGAGCAGCGTCGCGGGGGACATCGGCTGGCCGTTGAGCGCAACGCCGTCGCCCTTTTCAAAATCGATGGTGATATATTCGGGGGTGTCGGGCGCATCCTCCGGATTCACAGTGCGCGAATAGACATAGTCGGGGGTCTCTTCCCACGGATCCTCGAGCACCTTCCCCTCGGACGAAGTGTGAAGAAGATTGGCATCGGTCGAGAACGGGCTTTCGCCGCGCTTGTCCTTCGGCACCGGAATCTGGCTTTTCTCGGCAAAGTCGATGAGAGCGGTACGGCTGGTCAGATCCCACTCGCGCCAGGGTGCGATGACCTTGATGTCGGGGTTCAGCGCATAGGCGCTGAGCTCGAAGCGCACCTGATCATTGCCTTTGCCCGTCGCCCCATGCGCGACCGCATCGGCGCCCGTTTCCTTCGCGATCTCGACAAGCCGCTTCGAAATGAGCGGGCGCGCGATCGAGGTGCCGAGCAGATAATCGCCCTCATACCGGGCATTGGCGCGCATCATCGGAAAGACGAAGTCGCGGACGAATTCTTCGCGTACGTCATCGATATAGATATGCTCGGGCTTCACCCCCATCAGCTCGGCCTTGGCGCGCGCGGGTTCCAGCTCGTCGCCCTGCCCCAGGTCCGCGGTAAAGGTCACGACCTCGCAGCCATAGGTCACCTGCAGCCATTTCAGGATGACGCTGGTATCGAGACCTCCCGAATAGGCGAGGACGACGCGCTTGAAGGACTCGGACATGACAGCACCTTTTGGCGGGGAAAGACGCGGGCGCGGCTAGCAGGCCGCCGCCGAAGGTGCAACCGGATTGGGACGCCGGGAACCTGACGTTAACGGTCGCGGGGAGCAGGTGGCTGGTTGGCGATAAACTGCTGACAGACCGCTTTTGGGAGATGAATTATATCCATTCGCCCGTCGCTCGCTGCCCTGCTGAAAATGCACCAGAAACCTCGATCGCCATATTGCGCAAGTTCCGACCGTTCGAAAACCATCTCCTTGTCGGCGTAGTTCCCCGTTTCATCCTCGGCGTGGACAGGACGGCGACCTTCCAGCAGATATGCGATCGCATGACTGCCCTTGGGAACCGGCCCAATGGTCTGGGTACCGATCAACCAAGTCGTACTCGACGGCATGATATTGGCGACAATGATCTCGTCGGCCGACGCTAAGCTGGACAGGAGCGAGGCGATGGCGGCGATAGCCGCAGCAGCAGGTCTGAGCATGAGTCCTCATCCACAAGATCGACCCATTCCACTAGCTAGCTTTCCGACACTCGTCGGGCAACCCTGTCATCCCACCCGCGTCCAGTTCATCCACCAGCTCCAGTCCCAGCTCTTGCCGCCGTCGGTCGAACTGGACTGATGCCAGCGGCAACTCGTCGGCGTGATCCGGTCCCATATGCCGCGATAGAGATTTGTTGCACCATCGGCCTGCTCCTCGGACAGGAATATGCCCTCTCCATCGACAAAGGTGCCAAGCTGCGGCGCATTGACCACGCCGTCATAGCTACCGGTCCAATGGTCGGTCCATTGGCCTTCCTTGGGGCGCCAGACCCGGACTCCCATGCCGCGAAACTTGTCGGACGGGATGCGCAGTTCCTCGATGCTCGCTTGTCCGCCCATCACACGGTGGACGGTCGCCGCCCCTGCGAATTCTTCCCAGACGTCGGCCGTCCCGTCCTTGAGCCGGCGATTGTGGATGCGCCACTCGCCGGCAAGGAAATCGAAATCGCCGATCCCGCGGCCCGTTACGACACCCTTGCCCGGCGGGCCGTAGAAATATCCGTCCGTCATATCTGCCTCCCTTATGCCACCCGCGTCCAGTCCATGTACCAGCCGCGCTCCCAGCTTGTGCCGCCGTCGCGCGACATCATCTGGTACCAGCGGCAGGACGTCGGGGTGATCTTGTCCCAGACCGCCTTCACCTTGACCGGTTTCCCATCCATCTCGTCATCCGCGGTAAAGACGCCGGCGCCATCGATGAAACGCCCGAGTTGCGGCGGGTTGACCACGCCGTCTTCGGCTGCGGTCCAGTGGTCGGCCCAGAGGCCGTCCCTGGGATGCCAGACCCTGACGCCCATTCCGAGGACGCGGCCGTCGCCCTTGCGCAGTTCCTCGACGCTGCCCATGCCGCCGAGCACGCTGCGCACCGTCGCGCTGCCATCAAGCTCGCGATGGCCGTCCGGCCCCGATGTGTCGAAGCGGCGATGTTTGATCGCCCATTCGCCGGTCAGGAAATCGAAATCCCCTGGCCCCTTTCCCGTAACAATCCCTCCGACGGGATCCGCCGCGAGAAGCCCGCGCGGCGAGAAGGCCAGAGCCGCTGCAAGCGCACCGCTAGCGAGCATCTGTCGGCGCCTTATCAATTGCATCGTCACACACCTTTTTCCTGAAGAGCTTCCTTTCATAAGACACTATTCCTGACATCTATCGTCAGCTATTATGTGACAGAGAAAAATCGATGCGTGCCAGCCGTCTCCTTTCGATCCTCATCCTGCTGCAACTGCGTGGACGGCTGACTGCATCGGACCTCGCGATCGAGTTCGAGGTGTCCGAACGCACCATCTATCGCGACATCGACGCGCTGAGCGCTGCCGGGGTACCGATCTATGGCGACCGTGGGCCGGGCGGCGGCTTCCAGCTCCTGGACGGCTACCGCACGCGGCTCACCGGCTTGTCGACGGGCGAGGCGGAGGCCGCGATGATGATCGGCCTTCCCGGGCCCGCTGCCGAACTGGGACTTGGTACGGAAGCCAGCGCGGCACGAAACAAGCTGATGTCCGCCCTGCCCGACGCCGGCGCGGCACTGGCAGACCGGATGGCCGCCCGGTTCCACCTCGATCCGATCGACTGGTATCGCGGCAGCGAGGCGCTGCCATATCTGCCGACCATCGCCCGCGCGGTGCTCGATCAGCGCACCCTCCGGATGCGTTACGAAAGTTGGCAAGGCGTCCGCGACTGGAACGTCGAGCCGCTGGGCCTCGTCCTGAAAGCGGGCATCTGGTATCTTGCGGCGCGCGGGGCGGAGAAGGTCCGCGTCTTCCGCGTCTCTCAGATTCAGGCGTTGACCGTCAGCGATGCCGGGTTCGAACGACCTGTCGATTTCCATCTCGCGACATGGTGGCGAACCGAACAGGCGCGTTTCGAGGCCGATCTGTTCACGACCCAAGCCATCGTCAGAGCCTCGGCCGAGGGATGCAAACGCCTTGCCGCGCAGTCGCCGCGCGGTGCAACGGCGGTGTCCGCAGCGGCGCCCGCCGACCCTGACGGCTGGCGCCGGATGACGATGATGATCGAAGACGCCGATCATGGCGCGCGCGAAATGCTGGCGCTCGGCGCCGAAATCGAAGTTGTCGGACCCGACAGCTTCCGGCGGCGCGTCGCCGCGCTGGCACGCGAGATTCTGGCGCGACACGGTTGAACAGGCTATCATTCGCGCAAGGGAGTGAAGCCATGGGCAAGGCCGAGATCAAGACCAAGGCAACCGACGTCAGTGTCGCCGAATTCATCGCGGCGATCCCCGAAGTCCGGCGGCGGGAGGATGCGGCGGTCGTCGACGCAATCCACCGCCGCATAACCGGACTGGCGCCGAAGATGTGGGGACCATCGATCATCGGCTACGGCAGCTACGACTATGTGTACGACAGCGGCCGGTCGGGGACCATGTGCCGCGCCGGCTACTCGCCCCGCAAGGGTGCGATGACGCTCTATCTCGTCGGCCACTACCAGAATCGGCAAAGCGAAGCCGACGCGCTGCTGGCAAGGCTCGGCAAGCACAAGACCAGCAAGGCGTGTCTCTACATCAACAACCTCGCCGATGTGGACGTCGCCGTGCTCGAACAGCTTGTCACGCTGAGCTGGGACGTAATGAACGAGCGCTATCCGGAATAGCGCGCCGGCGAACGCGCCGGCGCGCGAATAGTCTAGGCGGTCGCTTCCGCCGCATATTCATCCCGATAGACCTTGCGCAGGCTGACCTTGTCGATTTTTTCGCTGCCAAGCTTGGGCAGCGCGTCGTTCGACATCCAGATTCGGCTCGGCACCTTGTAAGGCGCGAGCCGCTGGCCAAGAAAGACGGACATATCCTCTGCCGACACGCTGCTGCCGGGCTTCATCCAGATCACCGCGCCGACGACTTCGCCGAGCCGCTCGTCGGGCAGGCCGAATACCGCGCACTCGTTGGCATCGGGATGTTCGTAGATCGCGGCCTCGACCTCGGGGCAGCTGATATTTTCGCCGCCGCGGATGATGATGTCCTTCTTGCGATCGACGATGAACAGATAGCCGTCGGCATCGAGATACCCAAGGTCACCCGAACGGAAATAGCCATTGTCGAAGAAGGCTGCCTTCGTCGCTTCCGGATTGTTCCAATAGCCTTCGAAATTGCACACCGAACGGATGCATACTTCGCCGACGCTGCCTTGCGGTTGCTCGACCCCATTGTCGTCAAGGATCGCAAGATCGACGAGCGGTTTCGACGCGGGGCCGGTCGATGTCGGCTTCTCGAGATAGTTTTCGTTGATGATGCCGCATCCGACCGCATTGGTTTCGGTAAGGCCATAGCCGAGCAGCGGCTTGCCCTCACCCATCTCGGTCGCCAACCGCCGGACATGTTCCGGCGGGCGTGGCGCGCCTCCGCCGGCGTAGCTCTTGCACGTCGACAGATCGTAATTCTTGCGGTTCGGGCTGACGAGAATTTCATAGCTCATGAGTGGCACGCCCACGAAATAATTGACCTTCTCGTCCTGGATGAGCCGCATCGCTTCGTCGGCGTTCCATTTCGGCATCAGGACAAGCTTGCGCCCGAGCGCCATGCTCTGGAGGAACACGGGAATCTCGGCCGTGACATGGAACAGCGGCGTGCAGATCAGGGTCGCGGGCTGAAGATCGGACATCTGCCCGTCTTCCGTCAGCAGATGAACGATGCTCGCCGTCTGCGCCACATAGTTGAAGATTGCCTGTACCACCGCTTCGTGGCGCGAATAGGCGCCCTTCGACTGGCCAGTCGAACCCGAGGTGAAGAGGATGGTCGCCAGATCCTGACCGGTCAGCACCGGTAGCACGGTCGCCGCGCCGCCGCCGGCATCGGTGATCGGCGCGATCGCGCGGTCAATGGGCTGAGCGATGTCCAGTGTGACGAGCCTTGCACCGTGCGACACCCCCGGCTCCTGAAGCCGCGCCGCCCGCTGGACGTCAGCGATGACCAGCTTCGCTTCGGCATCGTCGATCCCCGCCGCAAGTTCGCTGCCCTGCCACCAGCCGTTGAGCAGGGTCGCACAGCCGCCGGCGAGCAGGATGCCGACATAGGTCACGCACCAGGCATTGGCGTTGCGCATCGCGATGGCGACGCGATCGCCGCGCTGCACGCCGTATCCTTCGACCAGTCCCGCCGCAACCTGGCGCGCCGCGGCATAGAATTGCCCGAAACTCAGCCGTTCGTCGCCCTCCACCAGAAAAGTCGCGTCGCCATGCTGCGCCGCGAAAAAGGCGACATAGTCGGCAAGATTCGTCGGTGCATTCGCAATGAGGGGGAGCTGGCGACCAAAGCGTTCCACCGATCCGATCTGGATCGGCCCGCCGGGCCCGGTGATCAGATTATACGCGGATTCGAGGCGCAGATCGAGCGCGGAAGGCATTGGGCATCTCTCCTCTTGGTCTCTTTCGCCTTACCCCCTATGGGGAAGGCCTCTCCTGGGGAAGGTGTCGAGACTATATGTTTCTTTTTGCAACCTTAGCCGAAGCAACACAATATGTGAACTTCACCGAGCTGATGGGCGAGCATAGCGAGGTCGCCTTCAGCGTCTTTGGTTTGCCGATCCGCTGGTATGCGCTTGCCTATCTCGCGGGTATTTTTCTTGGCTATTGGTATCTGCTCAAGCTGATCGATCAGCCCGGCGCCCCGATGGCGCGCCGTCACGCCGACGACATGATCTTTTATGCCATGCTGGGGATCATCCTCGGCGGGCGCCTGGGTTATGTCCTGTTCTACAATCTGGAATCCTATCTTCAGTCGCCGGCCGCGATCTTCCGTTTGTGGGACGGTGGCATGTCGCTGCACGGCGGGGTACTGGGTGTTCTGCTCGCGATCTGGTATGTGACGCGCAAGGAAAAGCTGAATTTCCTGCGCTTCTGCGACTATATCGCGTGCACCATCCCGTTCGGGCTGTTCCTTGGCCGCCTCGCCAATTTCGTCAACGGCGAGCTTTGGGGTCGCGTGACCGATGTGCCTTGGGCGATCATCTTCCCGCGCGGCGGCCCCGACCCCCGCCACCCAAGCCAGCTTTACGAAGCGGGACTTGAAGGCATCGTGATGATGGCCGTCCTCGCCTTCTTCTTCTGGCGCACCGATGCGCGGTACAAGCCCGGCTTCCTCGTCGGCATGGCTTCCATCCTCTATGGGCTGAGCCGCTTTACGGTGGAGTATTTCCGCGAACCGGACGTCCAGCGGATGAATGTCGTCGAGGCGACCGGCCTGTCGATGGGGCAATGGCTGACGGTTCCGATGCTGGTGATCGGCGTCTGGCTCGTCGCGACGGCGAAGAGCCGGCGCCAACGGATCGAGCCGGTCGCGGGGACGGACAGCGTTGCCTGACGGCCCGCCGACGCCGCAGCAGTTGATCAGGGATATCGCGGCCGCAAGGCCGATGTCGGTTGCCGACTATATGGCAGCGGCCAACGGGCACTATTATGCAACCCGCGATCCGCTCGGCACCCAGGGCGACTTCACCACCGCGCCCGAAATCAGCCAGATGTTCGGCGAGATGGTCGGCGTCTGGATAGCCGACCTGTGGTCGCGCGCGGGCAGCCCGGCCTTTCGCTATGTCGAACTTGGCCCCGGCCGCGGCACGCTTGCCGACGACGCGCTGCGCGCTATGGCGCGTTTTGGCTGCGTGCCGGTGGGCATCGATCTGGTCGAGACGAGCCCGACGCTGCGCGCCGCACAGCATATCCGGTTGCCCGCCGCCGAACATCACGACGAGGTCGACGCGCTGCCCGACGACGCACCGCTGTTCGTCGTCGCGAACGAATTTTTCGACGCCCTGCCGATCCACCAATATGTCCGCGTCGCCGACGGCTGGCGCGAACGCATGATCGAACGCCGCGATAGCATATTGGCGCCGGTGGCCGGCGGCATTCAGGTCGATGACGCAATACCCGCTGCGCTGCGAAGCCAACCCGAGGGAACGATCGTCGAGACGATGCCGGTCGCGGCGGCGATCATGCAACGCTGTGCCTTTCGCCTCGCGCGGCAAGGCGGCGCGATGCTCGCGATCGACTATGGCTATGCCGGCCCCGCGGCGGGCGACACGTTGCAGGCGATGAAGGCGCACCAGTTTACCGATCCCTTCGCCGATCCGGGCGAGGTCGATCTGACCGCGCATGTCGATTTCACCACGCTTGCCGCGGCCGCGCACGATGTCGGCGTGTCGGTCAGCGCCCTCGCAACGCAGGGCGAATGGCTGCAACGGCTCGGCATCGACGCGCGGCTCCGGTCGCTCTCCGTCGCTGCGCCGAACCGCGCCGAGGAATTGAAGGGCCAGCGCGACCGCCTTGTCGAGGCAATCGCAATGGGTAGCCTGTTCAAGGTGATGGCCTTCACAGCGCCCGGCTGGCCCGCCCCCGCAGGATTCACAGGAGACGCCGCATGACCCCCATCCAACTGGCCGAACGCGGAGACGCAGAAGCCATCGCTGCCTTTGCCAACGGATCGTTCACCCACACCTTCGGGCATATCTATGACCCCGTCGACCTGGTCGCCTTTCTGGCGGAATGGAATCCCCCCGCCCGTGTCCGCGCACAGATCGCCAGCGACGATCATGACATCGCGCTGGTACGCAGCGAAGCCGGCGCGATCCTCGGCTATATCAAGATGGGCCCGGTCGATTTCGACCTGCCCGACGATCAGCCGACCGACGATGCGGTCGAGTTGCACCAGCTCTATGTCGCCGAAGCCGCAAAGGGGACGGGCGTCGCGGTGGCCCTTATGGAATGGGGCATTGCCTGGGCGCGCGAGCGGGCGTCTATCCTCTACCTCACCGTCTTCACCGACAACGACCGCGCGCAGGCCTTTTATCGGCGCTACGGCTTTTACGACGTTGGCCGCAACGAATTTCGCGTCGGCAATCATATCGACGAGGATCGCTTTTTCAGGCTCGACCTGTGACAATTCCCTTCACCACGGCCGCGCCGCTGGAGGCGATCCCGCACGGCTTCTTCGGTCGCCGCGGCGGGGTGTCCTCCGGCGAACTCGCCTCGCTGAATTGCGGCCTCGGTTCGCTCGACGATCCCGCGCTGATCGCCGAAAACCGCCGGCGCGTGGCAGATACCATATTGCCCGGCGCGACGCTGACCGGCCTTTACCAGGTTCACGGCAATCGCTGCGTGGTCGTCGATCGCGATACCGACCTTGCCGCGCGACCCGAGGCTGACGCGCTCGTCACCAGCACCCCCGGCGTGCTGCTTGGCATCCTGACCGCCGACTGCGTGCCGGTGCTGTTCGCCGACCGCGAAGCCGGCGTGATCGGCGCCGCGCATGCCGGCTGGAAGGGAGCGCTCGCCGGAGTCACCGACGCCACGCTCGACGCGATGGAAGGTCTGGGCGCCGTCCGCGCGAATGTCGCCGTCGCTATCGGCCCATGCATCGGTCGCGCCTCTTACGAAGTCGACGACGGTTTTACCGCGCGATTCCTGGCCGATGATTCCGCGAACGAACGATTCTTCGCAGCCTGCAAACCCGGACATGCGATGTTCGACATCGCCGCCTATGTCGCCGCGCGCCTCGCCGCTGCCGGCGTACGCCGAATTGCCATCGGCGGACAGGATACCTATGCCGAGGTCGATGAGTATTTCAGCTATCGCCGCGCGGGCCACCGTAACGAGAACGGCTATGGCCGCCAATTGTCGGTGATCGGGCTGGGCACATCATCCCCTTGATCGTGACCCTGAACTTGATCCGGGATCCGGCTTCCTCGAAGAGAGCGGGGCTCCGGATCGGCTTCGGCGTGGCAAGACAATGTGGGGCGGGGAGAGGAAGCGCATGAAATCCTTGGCGATCCCGCGCAAGCGGCTCGTTTCGATCGTTGGCGGTTCGGCGGGCAATCTGGTCGAATGGTACGACTGGTTCGCCTATGCCGCCTTCGCGATCTATTTCGCGCCGGTATTTTTCCCCAAGGCCGACCCGACCGCACAGCTTTTGAGCACGGCGACAATCTTTGCCGTCGGCTTCGTCATGCGGCCGATCGGGGCGTGGGTGATGGGCCGTTTCGCCGACACGCGCGGTCGCAAGGCCGGACTCTCCTTATCGGTCGCGCTGATGTTCAGCGGATCGATGCTGATCGCGATCGCGCCGACCTATGCGGTGGCGGGGCTGCTCGGGCCGGCAACCCTGCTTGTTGCGCGCATGTTGCAGGGACTGTCGCTCGGCGGCGAATATGGCGCAAGCGCGACCTATCTGTCGGAGATGGCACCGCGCGAGAATCGCGGTTTCTGGGCCAGCTTCCAGTATATGACGCTGATCGGCGGCCAGCTTTGCGCGATTTTCGTGGCGGTGGTGCTGCAAGCCTTCCTGACCGAAGACGAACTGACCGCCTGGGGCTGGCGCATCCCGTTCGTGATCGGCGCGCTGCTCGCGCTCGGCGTCTACCTGCTTCGCCGCAATCTGGCCGAGACGCCATCGTTCGAGAATCAGGCGGTCGACCGCCCGGCTTCGACGGCAAGGCTGCTATGGACCGACCATCGGCGCGAAAGCATCCTGGTCGGAATGCTGTCTGCGGGCGGCGGGCTCGCGGCCTATACCTACACCAGTTACATGCAGAAATATCTGTTCAACACCGTCGGCTTCGACAAGGCGACCGCGACCTATATCATCGCGGTCGCGCTGATATGGTTCACGATTATGCAACCGGTGTTCGGTGCGCTTGCCGACCGGTTCGGGCGCAAGCCGATGCTGCTGCTCTTTGGGATTGGCGGCGCCCTCGTCGCGGTTCCGACCTTCCTGACGCTCGAGACGGTGACCTCCCCGGTGACGGCGACGCTGCTCATCCTGATCCCGCTGACCCTGCAGGCGGGCTACAGCGCGAACAACGCGCTGGTGAAGGCCGAACTCTTCCCGGCGCACATTCGCGGCCTGGGCGTGGCGCTGCCTTATGCGATCGGCAACGCGATCTTTGCAGGAACGCTGGAAATGGTCGCGCTGGGTCTCAAGGGCGCCGGGCTGGAGTGGGTGTTCTATTTCTACGTCGCGATCGTCATCGGCATGGCGGGCGTCGCGACGCTGATGCTCCCCGAAACGAAGGACCGCAGCCTGATCGTCGAGGATTGACCGCGCAACATAGTTTCAAAAGAAACCGCTGCTGCTATAGGGGGCTTCAACCTCACAGGAGCACCCCCCATGTCCACGCGCGGCAACCCCAAGATGAACAGCAGGAAAGTCGGCGACAAGGACCTCAGTCCCGCGACGTTGATGATGGGACTCGGATATGATCCCATGCTGTCGGAGGGGTCGCTGAAGCCGCCGATCTTCCTGACGTCGACTTTCGCCTTCGAAAGCGCGGCGGCCGGCAAACGATTCTTCGAGCATATCACCGGCAAGCGCGAAGGGCCGGCCGACGGCCTTGTCTATTCGCGCTTCAACGGCCCGAACCAGGAAATCGTCGAAGACCGACTAGCAGTATGGGACGGCGCGGAAGATTGCCTTGTCTTTTCAAGCGGCATGTCGGCGATCGCGACGATGCTCCTCGCCCTCGTCGGCCAGAATGACGTGATCGTCCATTCGGGTCCGCTCTATGCGGCAACCGAAACGCTGATCGCGCGCATCCTGTCGCGCTTCGGCGTCAGCTTCGTCGATTTCCCCGCCGGCGCGACGCGCGAGGAGATCGACGACATCCTCGCGCGCGCCCAAACGCTGGCAGACGAAAAGGGCGGCAAGGTCGCACTCGTCTATCTGGAAAGCCCGGCGAACCCGACCAACGCACTCGTCGATGTCGAGGCGGTCCGCGCCGCGCGCGACGCCGCTTTTACCGGCGAACAAAAACCCGCAATCGCGATCGACAACACCTTCCTCGGCCCGCTGTGGCAACAGCCGCTGAAACAGGGGGCAGACCTCGTCGTCTATAGCCTCACCAAATATGCGGGCGGCCATTCGGACCTGGTCGCCGGCGGCGTGTCGGGCAGCCAGACGCTCATCAACTCGATCCGTCCGATGCGCAACACGATCGGCACGATCTGCGATCCCAATACCGCATGGATGCTGCTTCGCAGCCTCGAAACGCTGGAACTGCGAATGAGCCGCGCGGGCGAGAACGCGCTGAAGGTCTGCACATTCCTGCGCGATCACCCGAAGGTCGAAGGACTGGGCTATCTCGGTTTCATCAGCGACGCACGGCAAAAGGACATCTTCGACCGTCACTGCACGGGCGCGGGTTCGACCTTCTCGCTCTTCATCAAGGGCGGCGAAGCCGAGAGCTTCCGTTTCCTCGACGCGCTACGTATCGCGAAACTGGCGGTCAGCCTCGGCGGCACGGAAACACTCGCCAGCCACCCCGCCGCGATGACCCATCTGTCGGTTCCCGATGAACGCAAGAAGGCGCTCGGCATCACCGACAATCTGGTGCGCGTATCGATCGGGATCGAGAATGCCGACGACCTGATCGCCGACTTCGCGCAGGCGCTGGACGCGGTCTGATGCCTCGCTTCGCTGGCGCGCGGGGATTACTTCCCGGCGCGCCAGTCGACCACCTGCCAACCCATCTTCGGCGCCAGCAGCTTCAGCTTGCGCGACGGCGTCGTGGCCACCGCTTCGTCGGCGAAACGCAACATCGGATGATCGGATACATGGTCTGAATAAGCCCGGACATGCGCTTGATCACGGGTGATTTCATTCGCCGCGAGCCAGTCCGAAATGCGCGCGAACTTCGCCTCTCCATAACAATTGTCGCCTGCCAGCCGCGCATGAATATGATCGGCACCGTCGGGCTCGTCGAGCCGCGTCGCAAGCACGTCGTCGATCCCCAGCCGCCGCGCGATCGCATCGACATACAGGTGGAAGGATGCGGTCGCCAGCAACAACCGGTACCCTGCCTCGCGGTCGGCGGCGATCTGCTCGATCGCCGCGTGGTGAAGCCCGCGCGCGACCACCTTGTCGGCATAGCTTTCGGCAAGCGGCGAAATTTCGGTACGACTGAAACGGCTGCCGACAAGAAGGCGCAGATTGATCGCCTTCAGCCGCGACCGGTCGATCAGGCGCAAGCTATAGCCGAACCCGGCAAGCGCGACGAACGGCAGAAGAAGCAGCCGCCATTGCTGGCGCCGTCTTGCGACATGCATCAAGAATCCGCTGTAAGTCCCTGATCTGGTTATCGTCCGATCCATGTCATACATTGCGACACGGTGCGCATAATCGGTCGGTGGGGCGGCGGGCGGAATTTCCATACCGATGTCATAGGGCCGCGCCGCGCTGCGGCCAAGGGGGGCGGGATTCGCTTGCCGTTCCAAATGAAATAAGACAATGTCGCCCGCGAGATGGTGGCCCGGGCGGACTTCGACTACAGCGATGGCGCCAAGGGTGCCGCGGTTCGCTTTACCGGCCGGCTGACGCTGGCGCGGCTTGGTGACCTTCCGGCACGGCTCGACGAACTCGGCCCGATCGAATCGCTCGACCTTTCCCAAATCGAACGGATCGATACCGTCGGCGCGTGGATCGTCACCCGCACGATCAATGATCATGGTGCGACCGTGACCGGCGCCAGCCCGGAAGCGCGACGGCTTCTCGATGCGCTGAAGGACGACAAGAGCGCGTTTCGCGTCCACCGCGATCGCCGCTCGGCGATCGAACGCATGCTGGACCAGGTCGGCCTGGCAAGCATCGCGATCTGGCGCGAACTGATCGGGATCATCGATTTCTTCGGCGCGATGATCGTGTCGCTGTTCGTCCAGATCCGCGCGCGGCGCCGGCTCCGCTGGAATGCCGTCGTCACCCGGTTCCAGGCGGTCGGCGTCGATGCGCTGCCGATCATCGGCCTGATGAGTTTCCTCATCGGCATCGTCATCGCACAGCAAGGTGCGGTGCAACTCGAACAATTCGGGCTCGAGGTGTTCACGATCAACCTCGTCGGCCGCGCCTCGATCCGCGAACTCGGCCTCCTGATGACCGCGATCATGGTCGCCGGCCGATCGGGTTCGGCCTTCGCGGCGCAGATCGGAACGATGAAGCTGACCGAAGAAGTCGATGCGATGCGCACAATCGGCGTATCGCCAATGGAAGCGATCGTGCTGCCCCGCGTCGCCGCCTCGACGATCACGATGCCGCTGCTGGGCTTTTACGCCAGCCTGTGCGCGATCGCCGGTGGCGGGGTCTTCTGCTGGGTCGGGCTCGACATACCGCCCCTCACCTATGTCCAGCGGCTGCGCGAAATCATCCCGATGACCGATTTCTACATCATGCTGATCAAGGCGCCGGTGTTCGGAATCCTGATCGGTGTCACCGGCTGCTATGAAGGCATGCAGGTGCGCCAGAACGCCGAGGAGGTCGGTAAGCGGACCACCTCGGCGGTGGTGGCCGCAATCTTTCTCGTCATCGTTCTCGACGCCTTCTTCGCGGTGTTCTTCTCGTCGCTGGGGTGGAATTGATGAGCGAGGAGGTCCAGGCCGAAATCAAGGAGGAACTCGCCGCTGCCGACGCCGTGCGCCCCGAAAAATTCGAGTATGCGATCCGTATCCGCGGCCTGCGCAACCAGTTCGGCGACGCGATCATCCACGACAACCTCGACCTCGACGTGCGATCAGGCGAGATATTGGGCGTGGTCGGCGGCTCCGGCACCGGAAAATCGGTGCTTATGCGGTCGATCGTCGGGCTCCAGACGCCGACAGCGGGCGAGATCGAAGTCTATGGCAAGACGCTCGACACGATCACGGATGCCGAGGAATCGCGCGACCTTCGTCGCCGCTGGGGCGTCATGTTCCAGGGTGGCGCCCTCTTTTCAACGCTGAGCGTCGCCGAAAATATCCAGGTCCCGCTGCGCGAATATTATCCGCGGCTGGACCAGCGACTGCTCGACGAGATCGCCGCGTACAAGGTGTCGATGGTCGGCCTGCCGCCCGATGCCGGCCCCAAATATCCCGCCGAACTGTCGGGCGGCATGGTCAAGCGTGCCGGCCTCGCCCGCGCGCTTGCGCTCGATCCCGCGCTGCTCTTTCTCGACGAGCCTACCGCGGGCCTTGATCCGATCGGCGCTGCCAAGTTCGACGAACTGATCCGCGAGCTTGCCGATACGATGGGCCTGACCGTTTTCCTGATAACCCACGATCTCGACTCGCTGTATGCGACATGCGACCGGGTCGCGGTCCTGGCGGAAAAGCATGTGATCGCAGTCGGCACGATCCCCGAACTGCTTGCCACCGAGCATCCGTGGATACAGGATTATTTCAACGGGCCGCGCGGCCGGGCCGCCGCCAATTGCAAACAGGCCGTCGAACGGCAGGATGGGAAAAGCTGATGGAAACACGATCGAACAATGTGCTCGTCGGCGCTTTCGTCCTCTTCTTTGTCGCCGCACTCGCGATCTTCGTCGTCTGGCTGGCGAACGACAGCGGCGGGACGAAGCGCGAATATGATATTTATTTCAAACAGTCGGTGGACGGACTCAACAAGGGCGCACAGGTGCAATATTCAGGCGTGCCCGTCGGCCAGGTGCGACAGATCGCACTGCTCCCCGACGATCCGCAGTTCGTTCGCGTGCGGATTGAGGTGAACGAGGGGGTCCCGATCCTGCAAGGCACCACCGCGGCGCTGGAGGGTGTCGGCTTTACTGGCGTCTCGCAGATTTCGCTCGACGGCGGGGTGAAGGGCGCGCCGCCGATCACCGACAAGGGGCCCGATGGCAAACCCGTCATCCCCAACCGCGTCGGCGGGCTCGGCGAACTTCTGAACACCGCGCCGCAGCTCCTGCAACGCCTCTCCACGCTCTCCGAACGGCTCGCCGAACTGGCCGATGATGAAAATCAGGCCAGCATCAAGGGCATTCTCAACAATGTCGAGGCATCGACCGCGATCCTCGCCCGCAATGGCCCTGCGATCGAAAAGGCACTCGCCGACACGCGCATCGCGATCCAGCAGACCGGCAACGCCGCCGAGCAGATCGGCAACCTCGCGGCCGCGACGCAGGGCACGATCGATCGCAACGTCGATCCGGCCATGGCCAACCTGCGCGACACGCTGAAATCCGCAAATAATTCGATCAGGACCCTCGAGGCGGCAATTTCCGACGCCCGACCGGGGCTCAAGACGTTCAGCGAGACGACAATCCCCGAAGCCAATGCGCTGATCCGCGACCTGCGCCGTACCTCTGCGTCGCTGTCGAGCCTGACCGACAAGCTCGACCAGCAAGGCGCCGGCGCGGTCCTCAGCGGCAGCAAGCTGCCCGATTACAAGGAATGACGATGCCCATGATAGGAAAACTCCGTGCGCCGTTGCTCTGTGCTACGCTCGCCGTGACGCTGTCGGGCTGTATCGGACTCGGCGGAAAGACGCCGCCTTTCCTGCTGACCCTCGATCCCGATACCGCACCGCAAGCGGGCGCGGCGCGTACGGCGGCCGAGGCGGCGACATTGACGATCCTCATCCCCACCGCTCCGCAAAAGCTGCGCACGACGCGCATTCCGGTGCAGCAGGACGACGCCAGCGTGACCTATGTGAAGGATGCGCAATGGGTCGAGGCGCCGTCGCGCCTGTTCCAGCGACTGGTGTCCGAAACCGTCGCGGCGCGCACGGCGCGCGTCGTTCTGGACGAGGGGCAATATCTGACCGCTCCCGGCGAGCAGCTCGCCGGACAGCTCATGGAATTCGGCGTCGATGCCCGGTCGAACGAGGCGGTCGTCGTCTTTCAGGCGATGCTCGTCTCGGCGGGCGGCAAGACCGTCACCCAGCGCCGTTTCGAAGTGCGCGAACCGATCGGCGGCAAGGTCGAAGCCAAGCCTGTCGGCGAGGCGCTGACGCGCGCAGCGAACAAGGTAGCCGCCGATGTCACCGGGTGGCTGGGTGGATGACCCCTTCCCCTGCCGCAACGGCAGAGGCGTTCTTCAACCCAGCAAACTCTTGCTCGCCTGCTCCGTCACGTCGCGTGACAGCCCCGGCTGGGCGAGGATGCGGCCGAGCTCCGCTTTCATCATCTCTGCGCGTGCATCGTCGAAACGCTTCCAGCGGCCGAGCGGCGGGATCATCTTCGCCGCCGTTTGAGGATTCTTGGGATCGAGCGCGATGACGAGGTCGGCGATCAGCCTGTAGCCCGCCCCGTCGCCCTGGTGGAACGCGGCCTGATTACCGGTCAACGCGCCGTAAAGCGAGCGGACGCGGTTGGGGTTGGAAAGCGTGAAGTCGGGATGCTGCGAGAGCGCCTTGACGGCTTCGACCGTGTCGGGCCGCATCGACCAGGACTGCACCTGAAACCATTTGTCGAGGACGAGCGGATTGTCGCGATAGCGCTGGTAGAAAATGTCGAGAGCGTGCGTCCGCTCGTCGCTTTCTCCATGCGCAAGCGTCGCAAGCGCGGCTTGCCGTTCGGTCATGCCATCGGCGTCGGAGAAGATCCTGAACGCCAGCGCGGGCGCATCCTCGATACCGGTCGCGGCCAGATAGGCAAGCGCGACACCGCGCAGACGGCGACCGCCTTTTGCCTTGCGCGACAGGATTGCGGCGGGCGGCGCGACCTCGGCCAGAATCGCGCGCCATTCGCTTTCGAGAGCGCGGCCGATCGCCGCCTGCAACGCCAGCCGCTCGCGGCGGATCGCGTCGGGATCGACGGTCACCATCTGATCGCCGATGAACGCCTCGCTCGGCAACAGGATGGCTTCGGCGACGAAAGCGGGATCGGCGGCGCGCCCGCGGAGCGTCAGCGCGACGGCGTCGATCACCGACTGGGCGTCGGCGGTCTCCCCCGACACCGCAAGGACGAGGGTATCGAGCATCAACTGCTGGAGCGCTTCGTAGCGCGCGAAGGGATCGTCGTCATGCGCGGCGAGCCAGGCCAGTTCGCCGGGGGCACGCTCGAAATCGATGATCACGGGCGCCGAAAAGCCCCGATTGACCGACAGCGCCGGACGGGCGACGAAACGACCCAGCGCAATGCGCTGTGTCGCGCCGGTCAGCGTGACGAGTGAATCGGAAAGCCCGCCCGCACCGTCCATCGCGAACGCGGCAAGGCGCAGCGGCATCATGGCGGGCTGCTTGTCAGGCTGTCCCGGCGTCGGCGGCACCATCTGCGCGACATCGAGGAACCATTCTCCGCTTTCCTCGGCAAGTGACAGGCGAAGACGCGGGGTTCCGGCCTGCTCGTACCAGCGGCGGAACAATGTCAGGTCGATCCCGCCGCCCTCCTCCATGGCGCGGACGAAATCCTCGC
Source organism: Sphingopyxis sp. (assembly GCF_016793825.1). Lineage (GTDB taxonomy): Bacteria > Pseudomonadota > Alphaproteobacteria > Sphingomonadales > Sphingomonadaceae > Sphingopyxis. Next base: position 74,307 of record NZ_JAEULM010000050.1, on the reverse strand, counting down.
AGGTCGCGGCTTCGCCGTCGTGGCGGTCGAAATACAGGTCCGTGCCTTTGCGAAAGCGATCGGGCCCAAGCAGGGTCGCCATCATGCGGATGATCTCGGCGCCCTTGTTGTAGACGGTCGCGGTATAGAAGTTCGAGATTTCCTGATAGCTGTCGGGCCGGATCGGATGCGCCAGCGGGCCGGCATCCTCCGGGAACTGCGCCGCGCGGAGCAACCGGACATCCTCGATCCGCTTGACGGGCGGCGATCCCATATCGGCCGAAAAGCTCTGATCGCGAAAGACCGTGAAGCCCTCTTTCAGGCTGAGCTGGAACCAGTCGCGGCAGGTGACGCGATTGCCCGACCAGTTGTGGAAATACTCGTGTGCCACGACGCCTTCGACCCCATTATAGTCGAGGTCGGTCGCGGTGTCGGGATCGGCCAGGATGTACCGGGTGTTGAAGATGTTCAGCCCCTTGTTCTCCATCGCCCCCATGTTGAAATCGCTGACCGCGACGATGTTGAACAGGTCGAGGTCATATTCACGACCATAGACGCGCTCGTCCCACGCCATGCTGTTCTTGAGCGCCTGCATCGCGTGCCCGGTTCGCGGCGCATCGCCGTCGCGCACCCAGATACCCAGTTCGACCTTGCGGCCCGACATGGTGACGAACTCGTCACGATTGACGACAAGATCGCCCGCAACGAGCGCGAACAGATAGGACGGCTTCGGCCAGGGGTCTTCCCACAACGCCCAGTGATCGCTGCCTTCCTCGCCCGACGCGACGCAATTGCCGTTCGAAAGCAGGATCGGAAACATCGTCTTGTCGCCCGCCATTCGCACCTTGTAGCGACTGAGCACGTCGGGCCGGTCGGGATGGAAGGTGATGCGGCGAAACCCCTCGGCTTCGCATTGGGTACAAAGCATGCCGTTCGATGCGTACAGGCCCATCAGCTGGGTGTTGGCGCCGGGATCGATCACCGTATCGACCTCGACCACCGCCGCGGCCCGATCGCCAAGGTCGACGATCAGGTCGGGTCCATCCATGCGCCAGTCGTTCCAGCTTTCGCCATCGACACGCACCGCTGCGGCGGCCAGTCCATCGCCGCGCAAGGTCAGCGGCACCGGCGCATCGCCATGGCGCACCACCGAAAGCGCCGCCGATACGCGGGTCTCTTCGATACCCAGAGCGAAATCGAGCGCGATGTCGGGAACCTGCCATTCGGGCGGACGATAGTCGCCGCGATGGATCGTGGCAGGGATGGCGGGGGTGGAAGAGGCATCGGTCATACACTGGGGTCTAGGCGCGGCACGTCAGGCGCGCAATAAGGTGCACGATGGCGAACATGCTGATTTTCGGAATGGGCTATGCGGCGGGACAGCTCGCGGACCGGCTGCGCGCCCGCGGCTGGGACGTTCGCGGCACGACGCGCGACGGGCGCGGCGACAGCCTCGCATTCGCCGACGAAGCCGCGGTGATCGGCGCCCTGCGAGACGCGACGCATATCCTGTCGTCAGTGCCGCCGACGGACGGGATCGATCCGGTGCTGGCGCGATATGGACAAGCGCTTGCCGTCGCGCCCGGCCGCTGGACAGGCTATCTGTCCTCGACCGGCGTCTATGGCGACGCGGGCGGAGCATGGGTCGACGAAGGCGCGCCCGTAAAGGGCCGCCGCGCGGACCGCAACGCCGCAGACGCCGCGTGGGTCGCGCTGCGCGGCGATGTCCGCGTCTTTCGCCTGCCCGGCATCTATGGTCCCGGCCGTTCGATCCTCGATCGTATCGAAGCGGGCCGCGCGCATCGCGTCGATCTCCCCGAACAGGTCTTCAGCCGCATCCATGTCGATGACATCGCGAGCGGGGTGATCGCATCGTTCAAAGAAGGGCCGGCCGGCGTCTACAACCTCGCCGACGACGAACCGTGCCACCAGAACCGCCTGGTCGAGTGGGGATGCGCGATGCTGGGCACGCCGCTGCCGCCGTTGCGAACGCTGGACGAAGCGGGCCTGTCGCCCGCGGCACGGGCCTTTTACGCCGAAAACCGCCGCGTTGCGAACGGCAAGGCGAAGCGGATGCTGGGATGGGCGCCGGAATATCCGACGTGGCGCGAAGGGCTGGCGGCCTGCAAACGATCGTCGCGCCGCTGAAGGAACCATGTCTTAGAGCAGCACGTCGACCGTGTGGATCAGCACGCCCACCAGCCCGCCGACCAGCGTGCCGTTGATGCGGATGTATTGCAGGTCGTCGCCCACCGCATTTTCCAGCCGGTCGGTGATCGTCTTCGCATCCCAGCCGCGGATCGTGTCCGACACCAGCTTCAACGCGGTCTCGCCATAGCTGTCGACCATTCCGACAACGGCGCGGCGCGCATATCGGTTGAGCGTGCGTTTGATCGCGATGTCCTCGCCGAGCATCGCGCCGAACTGGGTGAACAATTCGCCGATCCGTCCCGCAAGCATGGTTTCGGGATCGCGCGCGGCCTTGAGCAGCGCGCCGCGTCCCTGCTCCCACAGGCCGTCGAGCCAACGTTTGACCGCCTTGTTCTCGAGCAATTCGTCGCGAACGCGGGCGACTTTCGCCTTCACTTCGGGGTCGTGCTGCAGGTCGAGCGCCATCTTGGCGAGCCCTTCCTCGACGCGGTGACGGAGCGGATGCGTTTCATCGACGGCCATTTCGCTCAGCAGTTTCGAAAGGCCGGCGACGATGCGGTTCGAAATACTCTCATCCAACCCGGTAAAGCGCACGATCGCATTGGAATTGTCGTGCACCATCTGGTGGATCAGATGCTCGTTCAGCTCGAGCGTCTTCGATCCCCATTTGACCATCGCATCGAGCAAGGGCTGATGCCGCCCCTCGGCCAGCGCGGCCTGTAACGCTTGTCCCAGCAGCGGCGCGACGTCGAGTTCGCGCAGCCGGTCGGCAATCGCCGATTTGACCATTCCGCCAAGCCGCTGTTGATCGAGCGCTCCCAGCCCGTCGGCGATGATCCGCGACGCGCCGAGCTTCAACCGGCCGCCGCCCTCGGCCGGCTGGGACAGGAATTTGCCCACCGCGCCCGCGACATCGACGGTCTGCATCTTGCGCGCGATCAGCCGCGGCAGCAGGAAATTGGTGAGCAGGAAGCGCGCCAGCGTGTCGCCGATGCGGTTCTTGTTACGCGGCACGATCGCGGTATGCGGAATGGGCAGCCCCATCGGGTGACGGAACAGCGCCGTCACCGCGAACCAGTCGGCCAGCCCGCCGACCATCGCCGCCTCGGCAAAGGCGCGAACGAAGCCCACTGCCGGGTGAACGTCCTGGAAATATCTGGCGGCAAGGAACACCGCCGCCATCACGATCAGCAATCCGGTCGCAACGACACGGATATTGGAGCCTTTCGTCGGTATGGCAACGCCCATCGGCCGGGAGAGCATCTGGTCGGTCATGCGAACCAAATGGCGAAACGCGGCAAAGGTTGCAACCGGTGCAGTGGTTTACCGCACCGGCCGACCTTCATGTCACTCGGCCGGTTCAGGCGCCGGCGCCGAATGCGGCCTGGTGTCGTCGCCCTTGCGATAGGTCAGAAGATTGCTCGAGAAGAATCGACCGAGACGCTTTTCCACGCTGTCGGCCAGGCTGAAGCCCGCGGGGACGATCAGCAAGGTCAGCAGTGTCGACAGCGCCAGGCCGCCGATCACCACGACGCCCATCGGCGCGCGCCACGCGCCGTCGCCGGAGAGTGACAGTGCCGTCGGCACCATACCCGCGACCATTGCGACCGTCGTCATCACGATCGGCTGCGCACGCTTGCGACCGGCGTCGAGCAACGCATCCATCTTGCTGACGCCATGATCCATTTCCTCGATCGCGAAATCGACGAGCAGGATGGAATTCTTTGCCACGATGCCGAGCAGCATGAGCAGGCCGATGAAGACGGGCATGGAGATTTCCATGCCGGCGACCCAAAGTCCAAGCAGACCGCCAAGCGGCGCCAGCAGCAGCGACGACATGTTGACGAGTGGCGACAGGAACCGGCGATACAGCAGAACCAGCGTCGAGAAGACGAGTGCAAGGCCCGCAACCACCGCAATGATGAAGTTCTGGATCAATTCCTCCATGAACTTCTGCTGGCCCTGCACGATCTTGCGGATACCCTGCGGCATGTTCTTCACGGCCGGCAAGGCGTCGATCTTCTTCTGCGCATCGCTTGTGACAAGGCCCGGCGCCAGGTCGGCGCCGATGACGACGCGGCGCGTCTGATTGTAACGCCGTAACTCGGTCGGGCCGGCGCCAAAGCTGATTTCCGCCACCGCCTTCAGCGGAACCGTCGTGCCCCGCGTCGTCGGCACAGGCAGGCCCTCCAGCGTCGCAAGGCTGCGGCGTGAATCCTCCGACAGCAGGACGCGGATCGGGATCTGGCGATCGGACAGCGAGAATTTCGCCGCATTCTGATCAATATCACCCAGGGTCGCGATGCGTATCGTCTGGCTGAGCGCGGCCGTGGTGACCCCCAGATCGGCGGCAAGGTCCATGCGCGGGTTGATGATGATTTCAGGCCTCGGGATGTCGCCTTCGATACGGACCGAACGAAGCTCCTTGAGCGCGCTCATCTCCTTGACGATCGTCAGCGCATGTTTTTCCAGTGCCGCGGGGTCATCGCCGCCGATGATAAAGCTGATATCGCGGCCGGAAAAACCACCCGACTGGCTCTGGAACGAAACGCGCGCGTCGGGAATCGCGGCCATCTTCGGCTGAAGCCGCCGCTCCCAATCGACACTGCTCGCGTCGCGATCCTTCTTCAGCGTGATATACACCCCGCCGCCGCCGACATTGACGTCATAGAAGGCGTTGTCGACGTTGCGATCAGCCATCAGGATCGTGTTGATCTGGTTCGAAATCTTCTCGCTCTGCGCAAGCGTCGATCCCGGCGGCAGCTCATAGGTGATCTGGCTGTAGTCGCTGTTGATCGTCGGCTGAAACTGGCTGGGCAACATCACGAACATGACAATGCTCCAGATGAAGGCAACGAGGCCAATGCCGACGATCCATACCCGATGGTCGAAGGCCCGCGCCCAGGCGCGCTGCGCCATCGACTTGGCCCACTGCGTGAATGCCCACTGCCGCATCCCAAGCGCATAAGCGCCGCCGCCGACGATGATCTGCAACAGCGAAACGACCAGATAAGCCACGATCAACGCGATCGGTGTCAGCAGCAGGAAGTGCAGCGCCGCGTTGGGCGCATCCTGCCCTACCGGCACCGGCCTGAAGTAGGAGAAGGTCATCGCCACGGCCGCGAGAGCGGCGGCGATCAAGGGCACAGCCAGAAAGACCAGCCGCGTCGGCGTCAGCTCATAGCGCGCCCGGACAGCCCCATGCTTGGTACTGTCGAGCGTCCAGGACAGAATACGTTCGTACCGATCGACCCACGGCCCGACCGCATGCTCCTTTTCGCCCTCTGCCGAGAGGAAATAGGCCGCGATCATTGGCGTGATCATACGCGCGACCGCCAGGCTGACCAACACCGCAAAGACGACGGTCATGCCGAACTGGATGAAGAACTGGCCCGAAACACCCGGCATGAGCGCGACCGGCAGGAAGACCGCGACGATCGACATGGTCGTCGCGACGACGGCCAACCCGATTTCGTCGGCGGCGTCGATCGCCGCCTGATAAGCCGTCTTCCCCATTCGCATGTGCCGGACGATATTTTCGATCTCCACGATCGCATCATCGACCAGCACGCCCGCCACAAGGCTGAGCGCCAGCAGCGACAGGCCGTTCAACGAAAAGCCCATCATTTCCATGAACCAGAAGGTCGGGATCGCGGATAGCGGGATGGCCATCGCGCTGATCAACGTCGCGCGCCAGTCGCGCAGGAACAGGAAAACGACGACGACGGCGAGGATCGCTCCCTCGATCATAGCGGCCATCGAGCTGCGATACTGCTCCTTGGTATATTCGGTGCGCGTGAAGAGGATCTTGAAATCGACCTTGGGGTTGTTCTTCTTGATCTCCTCCAGCTTCTTCATCGCCTCGTCATGGACGGTGACATCCGACGAACCCTTTGCCTTTTCGATCGAAAAGCTCAGCACCTGCCGACCACGAATCTTGGCCAGATTGCGCTGTTCGGCATAACCGTCGGTCACAGTGGCAACCTCGGAAAGGCGGATCGTGCGTCCGTTGCCGATCGAGATACGGGTTTCGCCCAGCTGGAAGGCGTTCCCCGCGTTGCCGAGCACCCGCACGGCCTGTTCGGAACCGGCAATTTCGGTACGACCGCCCGCGGCGTTCACATTGACCTGTCGCAACTGCTGGTTGATCTGGCTCGCGGTCACGCCATAGCTTTGCATGCGCGCAGGATCGAGGATGACGCGGATTTCCCGATCGACCCCGCCAGAGCGGCTGACGCGGGCCATTCCCTGAATCGACAGCAAGTCCTTGGCGACCGTATTGTCGACGAACCAGGACAATTGCTCCAGTGTCATGTCGGTCGCTTCGACCGCGAAATAAGTGATCGGCCCGCCCGCGAAATCGACGCGCGCCACCTGCGGCTCCAATATGCCGTCGGGCAGGTCGCTGCGGATCTGCTGGACGGCCTGATTGACGTCATTGTACGCGCGGTCGATCGGCGTCCCGATCGCGAACTGCACCATCGTGCGGCTGTTGCCTTCACCGACATAGGACGACATGTCCTCGACGCCGCTCACACTGCGAACGGCTGCCTCGATGCGCTGCGTCACTTGCGTCTCAAGCTCGGTCGGCGCTGCGCCCGGCTGCGACACAACAACCTGTACGGCCGGGAATTCGACATCGGGATTATCGTTCACGTCCATCCGGTTGAAGCTGACGACCCCCGCCAGCAACAACAGGACGAACAGGACGATCGGCGGCACCGGGTTGCGAATGCACCAGGCGGAAATGTTGCGAAAGCTCATGATTCAACGCCTTTTGTGCGCGTGCTGCCCGAAGAAATGGTTCGTTACTGCGACGATTTCTGAACCACCGGCTTGACCTTGTCGCCGGGGTTGAGGAAGGCACCCGCCAGAACGACGACCTTTTCGTTGCCGGTCAGCCCCGACGCGATCGATACACCGCCGTCGGTAATGGTGCCGACCTTTACGGGCGCGCGCGCGATCTTGTTGTCGTTGCCGACGATCAGCACGAAGCTCCCTTCGGGGCTGCTGTGGACCGCGCTTTCAGGAAGCAGCGGCGCCTGTTCCGTACCCGATACAAGACGTGCGTCAGCAAAGCCGCCGGGACGTAGCGCGGCGCTGTAAGGCACAGCAATGCGCACCGTACCCTGGCGCGTATCCATGTTGATGATCGGCGACACCTGCCACACCTGACCTGCGATCTGCAGGCTGGTGCCTACCGGCGTCACCGTCGCGCTGGTGCCGACCCTGATGCGCTGCAGATCGGCCTCGGCGAGCTGCGCGAGCATTTCCATTTCGCCGCCTTTCGCCATGCGGAACAGGACGCCGCTGCCCGCGCCGACCACCTGGCCGGGTTCGACCTGCCGCGTCAGTACCAGGCCGGCTTCGGGCGCGACGATGTTAAGGCGCCCGTTGCGCGCGACGGCTTCCTGATATTGCGCCTGCGCGACGCGAACTCGCGCGTTGGCGGAATCCCGCGTCGCACGCTTGCGATCCATGTCGGCCTTCGAAATGAACCCGCGCCCGACAAGCGCCTGAGCACGTTCAAGTTCGGCCTGCGCAAGATCGGCGTCGGCTTGGGCTACCTTGATCGACGCGGCGAGGCTTGCCGCCTGTTGCGACTGGACCGAACGGTCGATGATCGCCAGTGTCTGGCCCGCGCCCACCCATTGTCCGGGTTCGACAAGGACGCGAACGACCTGCCCACCTTCGCCCGCGATGCCGACCGGCATTTCGCGCCGCGCAGCGATCGTGCCATTTGCCGTGATGGCGGCCTGAACCGATACGCGGCCCGGGATCATGACGGTCACGTTGGGGATATTCTGCGCCCCCGGTCCGCCGGCTCCGCCGGCCGCCGTACCGTCGCCCTTGCTATGCGCAAAGGCGTACCAGACGCCGAGCAGGACCACCGCGATCAGCGCGACCGCGGCGATTGTCAGCATCCGCTTGCGGCGGCTGTCCTGCTCATCGTAAAAGCTCTGCGTCCCCGCCAGGCTGTCCATCGAATCCACTTTCCGTTCGTAGTTCACGCCATATCCCCTCTGCCGCCCGCAAAAATCCCGACGTCGATCGCCCAGCGATCGCCCCGGCCCGCAAGCGCAGGATAATCCCGTTGAAGGTGTATTACCTTATTAAATCACCGCGTGCAAGAGGCGAAAACCCCCGCCCCTCCTGCTCCTTGGCCGCGCCGCCATAGAGAGGTCCAGCCAGCATTTCCAGCACTTAGGAAAACTACGCCAAGCATGAAAACGGGCGGCCGGAAAGAACCGACCGCCCGATTTGACACCGTCCGATCGCCAGGACCGGATCGGTCGTGCTACTCAGCGGACCCGGCCGCGCCGGATCAGGTTGACGATGGCGAGCAGCAGAATGGCACCGATGAATGCGGTCACCAACGTGCGCCAGTCGAAAGCGTCGCCGCGTAGATGACCACCGCCCAGAAGGCCGCCGAACAGGAGGCGCCCCAGAATCGAGCCAACACAACCGACGATAATGTTCAGGAATATTCCTTGTTGGGCATCGGTACGCATCACAATGCTGGCAAGCCAGCCGATCACGCCGCCCACGACGAGTGCGAGAATGAAGCTAATCATCTTTTTGACCCCCTACGATCATTGTGCGCCTGACCCAGCAGGCTCGACATTGCTACCTCAAATATTTTCAATCGCATAGCGAAATGGCGGAGCGCGCTGCGTGCCCTTTCCGTTCCCCACAGGGCAAGGGTGCAGGGACTGGCGCCTGAAAGGAGTCCGCGCAGCGAACGCCTCGGCAAACAGGGCAATTATCAAACCCACAGGCTTTCTCCCTGCGCGCGAAGGATGACCGTCGCTGCGACGAGAAAATAACCGCGATAAAGGAAAAAGGTTCCCGGCCGTCCCAAGGGACGGAACCGGGAAAAGGGGGATCAGCTCCGGTCGGGGAACTGCTCCGGGTCGCAAGCTTGAGATAAGCACCCAAGTTTGACCGCGGTGTGACCTGCATCACAGGGAGGAAAATTATTTCGGATGTGGCGATCACGACGATGCGGCCGGCGCAGCTTCGCGCAGGCATCCGACCGTCACGGTACGACATATGCCGGGCAGGACGGGTTGGCACGCATGGCGAGCGGGTTGCTCGCGGACGTCGCGCGCAAACGAAATGGGGGCCGACATCGCTGCCAACCCCCACTATCCGGTTGTTGATCCCGCGTACCCCGCCCCGCTTCATCCCGGTCCGCCGATCCGAAGACCTGCAGCCCGCAAAACGATGCGCCGCGACGCACGCCAGAGCAATCCGGCGACGGTTTGGTCGGCCCCCTTTCGGGGGCCGGCCTCACCTGAAAAGCCCTTCATCATCTCGTCCGTGCCTCTGCCGAAACAGTTGCTCTTTCAAAGCGATGGACTGCTTTTCTGTACCTGACCGGGTCCGCTTCAACTCGTGGGAATCGCTGCGTTCCGTGACCAGGATATCGATCGACTTCCTCGTAAACTCTGCCCGTTACCTTCTGGCTAGTCTTGCAACTACCCTTCATGTCCCGGCGACTTTTCGTCTCTGTCGTCCGATGATTTGAAGCTGTCACGAACCGTTTTCGTCGCCAACAAAAAAGGCGCGCGAAAGCGGCTTTCGCCTTCCGTGCTTGTGGATAACTCCGGCATTAGCAACAAGCGGATTCGCGGCGGTATCTTTGTAACAAGCCAGCAGCATTTTCAGATACGATTGCCGCAATGCAGCAAACGGACCGCCGGAGCGAATCGCGCCCTGCCGGCCCGAAGCCGATCGCTGAGTCGCGAATCAAGCGCGGCCCAGATCGCCCTTTCCGACCGTACCCGACGCCATTTCGAGCATCCGGTCGAGGCTCTTGCGCGTAGCAAGACGGAGACCTTCCTCCATTTCGATCTGCGGCTTGAGATCGCGAAGCGCCAGGTAGAGCTTCTCCATCGTGTTGAGCGCCATATAGGGACAGATGTTGCAATTGCAGTTCCCGTCGGCGCCCGGCGCGCCGATGAAGGTCTTTTCCGGCAGCGCAAGCTCCATCTGGTGGATGATATGCGGCTCGGTCGCGACGATCAGCGTGTCACCGGGAAAGCTCTTTGCGAACTGCAATATACCGCTGGTCGAACCGACATAGTCTGCGTGATCGACGATGTGCGGCGGGCATTCCGGGTGCGCGGCGACCGGAGCACCAGGGTGTTGCGCCTTGAGCTTCAGCAGTTCGGTCTCGCTGAAGGCCTCATGGACAATGCACACTCCCGGCCACAGCAGCATTTCGCGCCCGAACTTGCGGTTGAGATAGCCGCCGAGATGGCGGTCCGGGCCGAAGATGATCTTCTGGCTTTCCGGGATCTGGCTGATGATCGTCTCGGCGCTGGACGATGTGACGATAATGTCGCTGAGCGCCTTCACCGCCGCCGAGCAGTTGATGTAGGTCAGCGCGATATGGTCGGGGTGCGCTTCGCGGAATCTTTTGAACTGTTCGGGCGGGCAGCTGTCCTCAAGACTGCATCCGGCGTCCATGTCGGGCAGGATCACCGTCTTTTGCGGACTCAGTATCTTTGCGGTCTCGGCCATGAATTTCACGCCGCAGAAGGCAATTACATCGGCATCGGTATCGGCGGCCTTGCGCGACAGTTCCAGCGAGTCACCGACGAAATCGGCCAGATCCTGTATCTCGGGCTTCTGATAATAATGCGCAAGGATAACGGCGTTCCGCTCCTTGCGAAGGCGCTCGATTTCGGCGCGCAGGTCGAGACCCGAGAGATTCTCGCGAATGGGAGCAGTCATCGCTTTTCCTTATGTGGCTTTTGCCTTGGGCGCCCCTCTACACCGCACCTGCCAAGAGGGCAATTCGCGGCGCGCACCGTCACCAAGTCTCTCACATGGGCGGTGGCGGACCAAAGGCAAGACCCGACAGCGACGCACCCGGATGTCCTGCGGTGACCCAAGCGTAGATGGCCTCCCCTATGAGCGAGAAAGCGACAAGATGAGCGATCAGGACGGGCGCGACGATACCCATCGCCCCGAGCCACCACGCGGGATGGACGTGCCCGTCGCGTCGCCAATCACGAAACGCGCCGATGAGAGGAAAGACAAGCCCGCAGAGCGCCGCAATATTCCAGGCGTGGGGCGTCATCAGCGGCATAGGCAACAATCGACCGAAGGCCGGCCCGAGGATGGCCGCCATCGCGCAAAGCTGGAGGCGCATGTGCCAGTCGCGACTGTGACGTAAAGCGAGCGCCGCAGCGACGAGGAGCGCGAAACAGATGATGTTCGCCGGATTGGCGATCAAAAAATGCTGCGGCTGAAAAAAGAAGGGCGCGGTGCCGCGCTGGACGACGTCGATCGTGATCCAGAAGCCGAACACGACCATCATCAGCACCCACAGCGCCGCGACCTGCCCCAGTCGACGATGGAGCTTCGCACCGCCGCGAGACCCGAGCCAGCTCTGCGTCACAAATATGGCAACCCAGCCCATGAACACGAGCGCATGGACGTGAACGAGCGGGCGCACCGCAAAAGTCGAGCGCCCCATCGCCCATTGCATGGCGAAACCCAAGACGATGATGACCGACATCGCGGCGGCGCTGCGAAAATAGAAACTATCGTTGCCCGCTGCATCGAGCGGCTTCTGCGCCAAGCTTGCCACGTCCCTGTTCCCCTCCCGGACACCCGCGCAAGATAACCCAGCTAAGCGGGTGCCGAAAGCCGCGAATTATCCCGCAGGCGTATCGGCAAAGCGTGCCGTCACCCTGGCGTCGATTCCTGCGGCCTTCAGCGGCATTGCAAAACTCTGCTCAACGGCGGTGCGCGCCGCGCCCCGGGCAAGACGCATCGGAGTCGCGCCCTTCGCCTGCCTGATCAACTCCTCCTGTGCCGCCTTGCGGTTCGCGGCGTCGAGCGTCTTTTCGGCATCGGTGAGGGTCAGCAGGATTTCGCCGTCGCGATATTCGCTGATTGCGTCGAGATCGATCTCCGGCCCCGCCAGCCGCAGCGGCGGCAAGGTGACGGTCAGCGCATTGGTCGCCGCGTCCCAATCGAGGTCGGCCTGCCTCAGCCTGGCAAGGTCTAGCTCGTAACGGACCGTGCCGGGCATGATCAGCGTCTTCTTGGCACTCAGCCCCAGCCGGCTCTGCGTGGAGGTCACCACCGCAACATAGCGCGCGGTGAAGGGCACAAGGACATTCTGTTCCTGCAATCCCTGCAAGCTGGCCGCAACGACGGTTTCGGGGTCATAGCCCCGCTGCCAGTCACGCCACGCCGCGACAACCCACCAGGCGGCCAGCGCGAACAATGCCGCCGCAGCGAGCAGAATGACACGCGGCAGGAGACGCGGTGCGGCAGGAGCATCAGTCATGGCGCGGTACAATCCGAACAAGCATCGCATGGATCGACCGATCGTCCGCCGGGGATGGCGCGAGCACCATGTCGGGCAGGCGCGGCGGCGGCGAACAACAGCGGCAGCAGCATCAGCCAAGCCACCATTCATCACCCTCGGTCCGCACGACCCCGCGCTCCTTGAGGTCGAGCAGGTGCGCGAGCACCGAACGGCCGGCGGCGCCGGTCAGTCGCGGGTCGAGCCCTTTGTACATATGCGTCACCATCTCCGGGATTACGCGCGTGCCTTTTTCAAGTTCCCGCAAAATCTGCCGTTCACGCTGCTTCCGGTGACCGAGCATGCCGCGCACCAGCTGCCGGGGCTTGGTCACCGCCGGGCCATGCGCCGGATAATAGACGCGGTCGTCGCGGCCATAGAGTTTCGACAGGCTCGCCATATAGGCCGCCATATTACCATCGGGCGGGCTGACCACGCTGGTCGACCAGGCCATCACATGGTCGCCCGTGAACAGCGCGCCGCTTTCGAGCAACCCGAAGCAAAGGTGGTTCGAGGTATGCCCGGGCGTCGCCACGGCCTCCAGCGTCCAGCCATCGCCGCCGATCCGCTCACCGTCGGCAAGGACGCCGTCGGGCGCATAATCGGGGTCGAACGCGGAATCCGCGCGCGGCCCATCGTCGCGCAGGGCAAGCGGCGCGCAACCGATGATCGGCGCGCCCGTCGCTTCCTTGAGCGGCGCGGCGGCGGGCGAATGGTCCCGGTGCGTGTGGGTGCACAGGATTGCGGCAATGCGCCGCCCCCGGGTGGCGCGCAGGATCGCATCGACATGGCCGGCGCCGTTCGCATCGGGGGGATCGCCGATGCTCATTCCCGATCCGGTGGGCCCCGGATCGACCACCGCGACGTCATCGCCGGCACCGACGATCCAGGTCTGCGTGCCGGTGAAGGTGTAAGGCGACGGGTTCGGCGCGAGGACGCGGCGCACCAGTGGCTCATGCTGTTCGCAATCGCCGGCATGGATCGTATCGGGCCAGGGCTTTTCTTCGCTCATCGCGCCCATGTGGCATCGCGCCGGCGAAAGGAAAAGGGGCGCGAACGCGAAAAAGGGAGCCGCATGGCGCCTCCCTTTCCCCGCCCCTGCCGCCGACCCCACCGGGGATTGGGGGCCGACGTCGAAGCTGTCGGCGACCTTAGTCGGCCGATTTCTCGATATCCGCGATCGCTTTATCGAGGTCGCTGGCGACCTTCGCACGCATATCCTCTGACAGTCCTCGCGCCGCTACGCCCTTGGTGAAGCTGTCGCGCGCCTTTTTCAGCGCCGAAAGGCGGGCCGCCTTGCTCTCGGCCGTGTCGCCGCAGCGGATCATCACGATCCGTTGGCGCTGATTACCGTCGGCCTCCTCGCGATTGACGATAGGCGCCGTCTTCGATCCGTCGGCGCATTTACCGACGACCATCGCCTTGCCGTCAACCGAACTCCACGCACCATATGGTATCACGGCCGTTGGCGGGAGGGGCGGCATCGGCGGCAACGGGGCCATCGAAGTCATCGCGGTACGCATGTGTTCGCGGCGCCTTGCCTCCAGCTTGTCGGCAATGGCTTCTGCCTTGGCGCCAGTAATGCCCTGTTCCTTCAGCGTCGCGATCACGTCGTCCCGCGACAGGCCAGGTGTGCGGAGTTCAATTCGCCTCGCCTTGCCATCGACGGGGGCAAGCATCATCGACGGATGACCCTTGCCGTCGCCTTCGCCGTCGCGGCGAATGACGATGCGATGGACTTCGCGCGCCTTGCCGTCCGCTTCCGTGGCTCCACCACTTTGTTCGTCGGTAAAGATCATCACGCCGGGCGCAGCGGGGGCCTCGGGCGGCAGCGGCGCGTCCGGCACCGACGGCGGCGTCGGCGGCGTCGGCGGGGCCGGCGGCTCGGCGATGTCCGCCTGCGCGCTGGCGGTAGCGGCGGGCACCAGCGTCGCGGTGGTCGCGAGCACGGCGAGCGCCGCGCCGCCGACCAGCAGCTTGCCGACCAGGCCGCGCTTCTTCGAAATATCCTGCCTCATGAGCATCGTCAGTCTCTCCTGCAAATTGTCGTGGACGGCCATCGGCGCGGCGAGCGACAACCGTGAGCCGACGGCGGCCTTGGCGATCGCGATGGCATAGCGGGCGGTGCGCAGATCGCGGGGCGCATCGTCGGTCATCGTCAGAACCCGCGCATCGCACGCCGCCTCCTGATCAAAACGGAAGGCGCGGATCGCGCGCCAGGCCAAGGGATTGAACCATTGCGACGCGAGCATCAGCAGCGCGGCAGCATTGGCCCAAAGATCGCCGTGACGATGATGCGCAAGCTCGTGATCGATCGCGAGCGCGCGCTCCTCCGCCGCATAGCGACCGAAAAAGTCGCGCGGCACGGCGACGAAGCGACGCGCAAGACCGAAAGCGACGGGGCCATCGACGGCGCCGGTCATGACCAGCCGAACCCGACCGATCGGTTCGAGCTCGACGCCCTCGGCCAGCACAGCACGGCGAAAACGCCGGTGCGAAATCCACGCCGCGACGAGGACAAACGCGACGCCTGCCGCCCATAGCGCAAAGACATGGGGAAGAAAGTCGACGAAGGACCAGGGCGCTGCGGCCGGCACCGGCGTTTCTGTGAGGGCATCGACTGGTACCAGATACAGTGCCTCGTTCGCCGGCAGCATGGGCGCCGGCTGCGCCGGATCGGCGAACGGCAAAGGCGGAAGCACCATGCGCAACGCCGGGACAAGCCACAGCATATAGGTGAGGTGCGGACCGAAATGACGCGCGAACGGTTTGCGGATCACCAGAACCGCAAGGACGAGAGCAGCCGTGGTGATCATCGTGTCACCCCAGGCCTGAAGGATCATGTCGGCGCTCATGACTTGAGCTTCCGCAGCAGGGCTTCGATCTCGGCGATATCGGTGTCGGTCAACGCCTCCCGCTCGGCAAGATGCGCGATCAGCGGGCTCACGCGACCGCCGAACAACCGATCGACGAACCGCTGCGATTCCTCGCCGACGGCCTCGGCCCGCGCGACTGCCGGGCGATAGAGATAACGCCGCCCGTCGGCCTCCGCCGTGACCGCGCCTTTCTGGACCAGCCGGGCGAGCAGCGTCTTGACCGTCGCCTGGGTCCAGCCGTTGATCTTTCCTATACGCTGCGTGAGGTCGGCCGCGGTCTGCGGGGCCTTGTCCCACAAGGCCGACAGCACCTGCATTTCCGAATCGCTTGCTCGTTCCGCCATGCTGGAAACCCCTCCCGTTGGCGCTGATCTGCAATGCGACTACAAATGTAGTCATTCTGCTGAACGCTTCCTGAACAAAAATGGAGGCGCCTTTCGCTCCCGTCGCGAAGATCGGGAGGCTCGGCATGTGTCGGGAATTTTGACAGAGGCAAGCGCAGGTAACGATTCGCTAACCAGCGTCTGCCCCGGTAATCCGTGAAGGCGGCAAATTGGCACGCCGCTTGTATGGATATGGATGTTCCCGAGTGTTCCGCTCAATCGAGCGGTGGGGGGCATCGGTCTGGTCCCTGATGCCCCCTGCCCTCACTCCGGAAATCCCCACTTGCCCCCGATGCAAACGGGGGGCGGAGCGGCCTTCAAGGCCCCGCCCCCCGGATGCTTTTACCCATCGCGACCGAATTCAGCCGAAAGTGAAGGCAAAAGCCTGAGCGCCGGGATCGAGAAACTCGATCTGGAACACACGCTCCTGCGGACCCTGTTGGCGAACGAGCTGGTAGAGCCGCTGGCTGGTCACCGTCCCATTGCCCCCGGCGTCGATATCGAGACCGTGATCGGTACCGGGCGCCTTGCCGTCGATCGTGATGCGGAATCGGACGGGTTGCGTGCCGTCCCCGGCACCAAGGACAAGATGGAGGTCGCGGCCGCGAAAGCGGAAGGCGATCCGCGCGCCGGGAGCCGCCGACACAGCATGCTCGCCGCCGACGATCCATGCGCCGCCAAGCGCCCAGTCGTTGCGGACGGCCAGCACCGGCAGCACATAGTCATGCCGCGCATCGCGGACGAAACCGCCGGGCGATGCGAAATGCTGTGCGCGGTCATAACCGAGATAGGTTTCGGGTGATCGATCCCTGCGGGTACTCTCCCCCTCGCCAACCCCCTGCGCTTCGACCACCGCCGTATCCATCGCCCCCAGAGCGACGCCATTTTCGGCGATCAGGCGCTGGATGATCTTTTCCGATTCCGCCTGATGCCCCTCGCCGAAACGGGCGGCGCGAACGCGCCCCTTGGCATCGATGAAATAATGCGCGGGCCAATATCGATTGTCGAAGCCGCGCCAGATCGCATAGCGATTGTCGAGCGCGACAGGATAGGTGATGCCCAGATCCTTGATCGCCTTCGCGACATTGTCCGGATCGCGCTCGAAGGCGAATTCGGGCGTATGAACACCGATAACGACCAGCCCCTTGTCGCGATACTTCGCCTCCCAAGCCTTTACATAAGGGATGGTGCGCAGACAGTTGATGCACGAATAGGTCCAGAAATCGATCAGCACCACCTTGCCGCGCAGCCCCTCGGCCGTCAGCGGCGGCGAATTCATCCAGCCGGTTGCGCCGGCCAGTGAGGGGAATGGCCCCATGTCCGCGAGCGTATCGCCGCCCGGCATGGCCTTCGGCATGGCGCCATCAGGGTGCAGACGTTCCAACAGCGATTGTTCGAAGCGCGCGGTACTGGCGAGCGACAGACGGGTCAACAATCCAGTGTCGAGGCCCAGCCCGATGGCGACGACCCCGGCCAGCACAGCCGCTCCCAACGCCTTGCGCACCCATTCGCCCGCCCGGATCGACCGCTTCATCGCCGCGAACACCCGTCCGCCGACCAGCAGTGCGAGCGCAAGCGACGTCGCTGCGCCGAGCGCATAGGCCAGCAACAGTAGCGACGTCTGGGCGCTCGCCCCCTGCAGCGCTGCGCCCGTCAGCAACAGGCCGAGCACCGGCCCTGCACAGGGGGCCCAGAGCAGCCCCGTAGCAACGCCGAGCAGCAGGGACGAGAGAAAGGAAGATCGCGCATGACCGCCCGAAGCGTTCTGCGACAGCCGCGACCCCAGCGCGACCAGCGGCCGCGTCGCACGGTCGGCAAGCGCTGGAAACAACAGCAGCAATCCGAACAGGCCCAGAATGACGAGTGCGGCCAGACGGCCATAATTATTGGCCTCGACAACCCATCCGCCACCGACCACCGCAAGCGTTGCGACGCCCGCGAACGTCACCGCCATCCCCAGGAGCATCGGTAGCCCGCTGCGCACGAACGGCTGATCCGCGCGCGCGAAGACGAAGGGTAGCACAGGCAGGATGCACGGGCTGACGATCGTCAGCGCGCCACCCAGATACGCAAGAAGAAACAGGATCATGATGCACCATATCCCCGCGGCAGGAACCGGCGCCTATGTTCCAGATGTAAGGCCGCTCGTCGAGAGGTCACCCGCACGCGCCTATTCGGCGCGCGACCGGCCTATTCCGCGCGCGTCGGGACGCCGTCCATGAGCTGGTGCAACTCGCCGGCCTCCCACATCTCCATCATGATGTCGCTGCCGCCGATGAATTCGCCCTTCACGTAAAGCTGGGGAATCGTCGGCCAGTCCGAAAACTCCTTGATCCCCTGACGGACCTCCATGTCCTGCAACACATCGACGGTGTCATATTCGATCCCCAGCCGGTCGAGCATCGCAATCGCGCGCGACGAAAAACCGCACTGCGGAAACAGCGGCGTGCCCTTCATGAAAAGCAGGACGGGATGGTCGCCGACGAGCTTGGCAATGCGGTCGTGGGTGGCAGGGTCGCTCATGTACAGTCTCCGGTGGCGCTGCGGCGCCGAACAAGGTTTGCATCTCGTTCCTATGAAGGAACGGCGGTGGTCAATTGCAAGGCATGAAGTTCGCCGCCCATGCGCCCGCCGAGCGCGGCATAGACCGCCTTGTGCTGCGCCACGCGGGCCATGCCGCGAAAGGATTCGCTGACGACATGCGCCGAATAATGCTCGTTGTCGCCGGCCAGATCGGTGATGGTCACGACCGCGTCCGGAAACGCCGCCTCGATCATCCCTTTCAGGTCCTGTTCGCGCATCCCCATGGCGGCAGCCTCAGTTCTGGCTGTCGATGAACTGCCGCCGCGCCTCGGCGGTTTTTTCGTTGAGAACGGCCCGAATTTCCGCATCGCTGATTTCAACCTGCGCAGCGGTGAGGTCGCCCGCCAGCTTGCGGATCACATCCTCGTCCCCC
Source organism: Sphingopyxis sp. (assembly GCF_016793825.1). Taxonomy (GTDB): domain Bacteria; phylum Pseudomonadota; class Alphaproteobacteria; order Sphingomonadales; family Sphingomonadaceae; genus Sphingopyxis. The sequence goes on along the minus strand of NZ_JAEULM010000050.1, from coordinate 55,632 downwards.
GCTTCCTCGAAATCGGCCTGGACGACCGCCTTTGCATAAGCGTCGGTTTCCTCGGGCGTCAGGCCCATACGCTGCGCCGCCCATTCACCGACAAGCCGGTTGCGGCGGGCCGTGATACGGAACTGGATGTCCTGATCGCGGGCATATTTCGCTTCAAAGGCCCGTTCACGATCGTCGAATGCGCTCATCTTTGTTCCTCGTCGGATATTAAGGGTCTGTCCCCAAATAGGTCGGGGCGCGGACGCGCGCAAGGCGCTGTGCCGCAGATCACTTCCCTTTTTCAAACGATGGGTTTAGGGTCCGCGCCGACGGGAATGGGTCGTACCGCAGCACTGTAAAGACTGCGCCATGCCGCCGGAATAGCGGACGTGGTGCCTTGAGGTTTGGCTTGGGGGATTGGTGATGACCGCTCGACGTCCGCATTTTCTGTCGGTTCTTGCCGCATTACCGCCCATGCTGGGTTTGGTTGCGCCGGGAACCGTACAGGCACAGGTCGGCGACCCGACGCTGCGCGACAGTTTCTCGATCGGCGATCAGGGCGGCTCGCTTTGCGAAGTGCAGGCGACGGTTCGCGATTCCGTGGTCAAGGGCATGTTCGATCGCGCCTGGACGATCGTCTGCCGCGATGCGAGTCAGCCGATCGGCTATGTCCGCGTCCTCCGCGCCCCGCCTGCCGAGGCGCGGGCGCGCATCGAGCAGGGCCGCGCCGGAACCATTCTGTGCGCCGCCGACGGCACCTGCACGGTCAAGGACAGCAATGTCGGCTGGACCACCCGGATCGAGGAGGCCGGCGATACTACTTACACCGCAGAGGGTTTCACCGCCTATGACGACGCGCTGAACCTTGCGCTCGAATCCATCCGCGATCACAAGGTCGCCTCCGGCCAGATCAGGGTCGCAACGACGTCCGTCGGCGGCAACGACGGGTTTGCGCGTACCCTCGCGGGAACGATCGACGTCGACAAGGCGCTGGCCGAGGGATATCGCCGCAACCACAGCGGCGATTACGCCGAAGCCGCCGAATTTTTCGAAGCGCTGTCGCGCCGCGCCGTCGAAGATCAGGCCGCTGGCGATCTCGATCCCACCGAATTCACTCTGAACCGCGCACTTCAGCGATCGAACCTCGGCGAATTTGCCGAAGCCGAACGGCTGTTCGCCGAGGTCGAGGCGATCCCGACCGGCGACCCGGTACAGCTTCGCCTCCGTCGCAATTTCCGGGCGATCCACGCACTCAATCAGCGCGACTATGACGGCGCGGCGGCGTTGCTCCAGACGCCGATCCCGCCACTGACGAACGCGGTGACGGTCGAAGCCGGCGCAGTGACGCTGACTCCCGAGATCGTGGCCGGCGTGAACAGCGGCAACAACGCCCGAGCCGTCCGCCAGACCGGCGACCGCGAGCGCTTGACCCCACTTGAACGCGCCCAGATCATCGATGCGCAGGCCGTTCACCTGCTCGGCACCGTCGAACGGCTGCGCGGTAATCCAGAGGCGGCAAAGGCCGCACAGATCAAGGGGCTGGCCGACGCAATCGCAGTGCGCGAAGGCCGTGTGACCTCGATCGTCCGGCTCCGCTCGCAAATGCTCGGCGAACTTGCGCTGGCCGAGGAGGCGGTCGGCGACACGGCCGCAGCCGACGCGCGCTTTCAGGAGTCGATCGGCGCGCTCGCGGTGGAATATCCCGAAACAAATGCCCTCGCCTCCGCGCGCGCACGCTATGCGGCATTCCTCACCCGCCACGGACAGGACGACAAGGCGCTCGGCATTTATCGCGACGTCGTCGCGGCGCTGGCGGGATCGCAACGTTCGACGACCGGAATGGCGAACATGATGGCGCCCTATTACCGGTTGCTCGCAAACCGCTCGGCGACAGATCCCACGGCGGTAAGCGACTTCTTCGTCGCCAGCCAGTTGCAGGTGCGCCCCGGCGTTGCCGACACGCAGGCGGTTCTCGCCCGCGAATTGTCGGCAGGCGACGGCGACGGCGCACGCCTGTTCCGGCAGGCGACGACGCTCAATCGCGATATCGAGCGCGCGCGGATCGAGGATGCTCGCCTCGCACAGCTTCCCGTCACGCCCGAGGTCAACGCGATGCGCGCCGACCTCAAGACCCAGATCGACAACCTGTCGTTTCAGCAGGCGGAAACGGTCGCGAAGCTGTCGGCCTATCCGCAATACCGCGTCGTCGCATCGGGCAAGCTCGATCTGGCCGAACTGCAACAGGTGTTGCGTCCCGACGAAGCCTATCTGAAGATGCTTGTCGTTGGCGATGCCGTCTATGCCATGTTGATCGACAGCAAAGCCGCACAATTGTGGCGCACCGACGTCAGCAATCAGGGCCTCGAAAACGCCGTCGACAGCATCCGGTCGACGATCTCGATCGTCGAAAACGGCAAGCGCGTTACCTATCCCTTCGACGCGATCACCGCGCGCAAACTCTATACGCAGCTCTTCGCCCCCGTCGCCGACCGGCTGCCCGGCGTTCCGCACCTGATCTTCGAACCCGATGGCGCAATGCTGCGATTGCCGATCAACCTGCTGATCACATCGGATACCGGACTTGCCGCCTATGAGCAGCGGGTCAACGATCCCAATGCCGATGCCTTCGACATGCGCCAGATCGCCTGGCTGGGCCGGGCAACGCGACCGAGCACCGCGGTTTCGGCGCTCTCGTTCCGCAATGCCCGCCAGACGCCGCCATCGAACGGCAGCCGCGAATATTTCGGGCTAGGTCAAAATCTACCCGTGGTCGGGGGCGTCTTGCCGTCGACCGGGACGCGCGGCGTGGCCGGGGGTGCGGCCGACGGCAGTTGCCAGTGGGACGTCACCCAGTGGAGCCGACCGATCTCGGCCGAGGAGCTTGTCACCGCGAGCAACACGATGGATCGCGGTGCGGCGACGCTGCTTACCGGCGGCGCCTTCACCGATACCGCCGTGAAAAACCGCGGCGACCTGTCCGACTATCGCATCATCCACTTCGCGACGCACGGCCTCGTCACAGCGCCCCACCCCTCGTGCCCCGCGCGTCCCGCGCTGGTGACCTCGTTCGGCGATCAGGATTCGGATGGCCTCCTTACCTTCCAGGAAATCTTCGACCTCAAGATCGATGCCGATCTGGTCATTCTGTCGGCCTGCGATACTGCCGGCGCGGCCTCGGTCGCCGCGACGCGCGAAGCCGGCGTCGCCAGCGGCGGCGGCAATGCCCTCGACGGACTGGTCCGCAGCTTCATCGGCGCGGGCGGCCGATCGATCATCGCAAGCCATTGGCCCGCGCCCGACGACTTCGATGCGACCAAGCGGCTGATCGGCGGACTCTTTGCCGCAAGGCAGGGAGAGAGCATCGCCGACGCGCTATGGGCGACGCAGGCAAAGCTGATGGACCAAAAGCAGACTTCGCACCCCTATTACTGGGCGGGCTTCGCCATCATCGGCGATGGCGGTCAGGCGTTGCTGCACGGCCCGACCTCCACCGCGCAAAACGGGGAGGCTGCAGGCCGCGGCGCCCGCTGATCCGATGACGACACCTGCGATCGAACCCGCGACGGAAGAGGCGCGCGCCGCGGCGGTGCCGCTCGGCAAGCGCATCCGTCGGCTGGTCATGGAACTCGGCCCGTCGCGGATGGTCGCCACGATGTTGTTCCTGATCGTCGCCACGCTGTTCGCGCGCTTCAGCTGGCAGATGCCGCTCGTCGGCGACGCCGAACGTGCGCTGTACGATGCGCGCGCGATGGTGATGGCGCCGCATGTCGAACAGGACAAGCGTATCGTCATGGTCACCTATAATGACGAAACCCTGTTCAACACCGGCATTCGATCGCCGCTCGACCGGACGCTGCTGGCGAACGCGCTCGCCAACCTCGACCAGATGGGCCCGAAGGCGATCGGTATCGATATCGTGTTCGATTCACCACGCCCCGACGACGACCTCCTGAAGGCGCAGCTCCGCGCGATGAAGACGCCGACATGGCTGGCCTATGCCGAGCAGGCGAGCAATCCGAACACAATCTTTTATGAGCAGCAGAAATATCTCGAATCCTATCTGGCCGACGTCACGACCGACAGGACGAAGCCGACCAGCGTGCTGTTCCGCACCGACGGCGACGGGGTCATCCGCAATTGGCCCGACCGGCCGAAGAACCTGCCGCCGCTGATGGCGAACGCGCTCGCGCCCGTCGATCCCGGACATGCCAACTATCGGGGCAATATTCGCTTTCTCGTGCCTGCCCGCGTCGCCAAGGGGCAGGAAGAGCCTGTATTCGCGAATATTCCGATCGACACCTTCGCGATGCCGATGGACGCTGAAACGCGCGCGGGTTTTGCGGAACTGGTCAAGGATCGCTATGTCCTGATCGGCGGCGACGTCATCGACAACGACCAGTTCAACATCCCGCTCAGCCGCTTCACCGATCCGATCACCGGCCAGCACGAAACGATGATCGGGTTGGAAGTGCATGCGCATATGCTGGCGCAGCAACTCGACAACGACTGGTCCAATCCCCTGCCCGGCGCCGCGCTGTGGGCGCTTGCCGTCCTCGTCGTCCTGGCCGGCGGGCTCACCAGCCTCGTCGACATGCGCGCGCGCTGGGTGGCCGTCGCCTTTCTGGGCCAGATGGCCTTCTTCGTCGCCTTCCCTTTCTGGCTGCAGGGTCATGGTGTCGATACGACGACCCTTCCCGCCTTCGGCTGGGCGCTCGGATGGCTGCTGGGTTATGCTGCAGTCGGCACCGCCGCGCGCACGATCGGGTCGCGTCAGCGCGCTTTCGCGCAATCGGCGCTCGGCAAATATCTGCCCGCCGACGTCGCGGCGCAGATCATGCGCGACCCCGACCAATTGTCGCTCCACGGGGAGCGCCGCAACATCTTCTGCGTATTCACCGATCTCGAAGGTTTCACGAAACTCAGTCATGCGGTGACGCCTGAAACCGTCGCGCGCCTGCTCAACGAATATCTCGACCGCCTGTCGGACGTCGTGCTCGAACATGGCGGGACGATCGACAAGTTCGTCGGCGACGCGGTCGTTGCCTTCTGGGGCGCCCCGCTCAGCCGCCCGAACGACGGACCGCAAGCTGCGGCTGCGGCGCTCGCCATGTACGAAGCGGGTGAAAAATTCCGCGTCGACCTGGCGGCCGAGGATGTCCCTCCGCTCGGCATGACGCGTGTCGGCCTGCACGTCGGCGACGCGATCGTCGGCAATTTTGGCGGCGAGGATCGAATCCAGTACACCGCGCTTGGCGACAGCATGAACACCGCCTCGCGCCTCGAATCGGCGAACAAGAGCCTCAAGACCGGCGTGCTGATTTCGGCGGAGGCCGCCGCGCGGGCCGACCGCGACGACCTTGTACCGATGGGCCGCGTCACGCTGCGCGGCCGCGCGCAGCCGGTCGATGCCTTGACCCCGCGTCCCGACCTGCCGCCCGCTCAGCGTGCGCGCATCGCCGAACTGGTCGCGGCGCACGCCGCCGGAGATAAAAACGCCTATGTGACCTGCGCCACAGCGCTGGTTCGCGAATTTAGTCAGGATCCATCCATAATGTTCCTGATAGAACGCCTGAACGAGACCGAAAGTGGAGAAAGCTATGTCCTTTCCTGATTTCTCGATGCGCCGCATCGGCCTGACTGCCGCCGCAGCCGTCGCGGCGATTGCCTTCGCCGGTACCGCTGCCGCCCAGTCGATGGTCGTCCGTTCGACGGGCCCGTCGGCCGGAAAATATCCGACTGGCACCAAACTCAAGTCGACCGACAAATTGTCGCTGGTCGCCGGCGACAAGGTCGTCCTGATGCAGTCGGGCAAGACCCGGACGCTGTCGGGGCCGGGTACGTTCGGCGCGACGGGCCAGATCCAGGCAAACCAGAACATGGGCGCCACGGTGACCCGCATGCTTTCGACCGGCCCGACGATGCGGTCGCGCGGCGGGTTCTCTCGCGGCGCCGAGACCGATACCCCGATCAACGTGCGGGCGCCGAACCTGTGGCTGCTCGATTATCGCGAGGCCGGCACCTTCTGTGTCGTCGATCCCGCAACGTTGATGCTGTGGCGCCCCAACATGGAAGGCGACACAGCACTCGAGATCGAAAGCGCTGGCAAGAAGGCGACGGTCGCGATCGTCGATGGCGCCAATTTCCGCAAATGGCCGACCGACACGCTGCCGGTGCAATATGGGGTGGATTATCGCCTGTCGGGCGCCGGCCTTGCCAGGCCCGTGACGGTCCGTTTCGCCGCGATGGGCACTGTCCCCGACACGGTCGAAGGGTCGGTCGACATGCTGATGGCCAAGGGTTGCTCACCGCAGTTAAACCGCCTTGTCGACACGATGTCAGAAACTGAAACAGCGGGTGGTTAACGGAATCCGGTTTGCATTGAACCGTTTCGGGCCATCTGATAACAATCGGACAAAAGCAACCGCAACAAAGCGGTAAGTCCTTTCCTTGGGTCGAAAATTCGCACTGCCGGACCAGCGGCGGGCACCGGAATTTTGGCGCGTCCGCCGCTCGCGGACGTGCGTGTACACAAGGGGTGGTAATGACCGACAAGGGGCCTTTCGACGCCATCGGATTCGCGGCGCGGGCGCGAACCGCCATGCACAGGACGCTAGCCTGTTCGGCTGGGCTGGCCGCTCTCTCAATCTCATTTGCAGCACAAGCGCAGATTGCGCCTTCGGTCCCGACGCGCGAAGAAATCCAGCGCCCGAACCTGCCCCCCGCGACCCCGCCCGGCGAACAGGTGGTGACGGCGGACGACAATATCGAACGCGCGCCCTGCCCGCTCGCCAACCCCGAATTCGCCAATGTCCGCGTGACGGTGCGCGACGTACAGTTTTCTCAGGTCGAGGGCATCGACTCCGCGATGCTCGATGCAAGCTGGCGCGACAAGGTCGGGCAGGACCTGCCGATTGCGGTCGTTTGCGACATTCGCGACCGCGCGGCCACCATCCTGCGCGCCAAGGGCTATCTTGCCGCCGTCCGCGTCCCGCCGCAGACGATCGGCAACGACGGCGTCGTGCGGCTGGACATTCTGTCGGCACGCATGACGCGGATCGAGGTACGCGGCGATGCCGGCGCCAACGAGGGACTGCTGCAACGATACCTGTCGCGACTGGACGACCAGCCGGTGTTCAACATCGTCGATGCCGAACGCTACCTGCTGCTTGCCCGTGACATTCCGGGCATGGATGCGCGCCTCACGCTGCGTCCGGGTGCGGTGCCAGGCGAGGTCGTTGGCGAAGTTACCGTCAATCGCACCCCGATCCTGCTCGATGCCAATATCCAGAACTTCGGATCGAAGGATGTCGGCCGCTGGGGCGGTGTCGCGCGGGTCCGCTTCGCGGGCCTGACCGGGATGGGCGACCTCTCCACCGCGAGCTTTTATTCGACCCCTGACTTCGACGAACAGAATGTGCTGCAACTCGCACATGAATTCCGCGTTGGCGGCGAAGGTCTGCGCCTCGGCGCCAGCTATACCTATGCCTGGACCCGGCCCGATCTAGCCAATTTCCCGGTGAAATCGACGACCCAGATCGTCAGCCTCTTTGCATCTTATCCGCTTGTCCTGACGCAAGCGCGGCGCGTCACGCTGGGCGGCGGACTCGATATCATCGACCAGGACATCGGCCTCGGCGGCATACCGCTGAACCGCGACCGCATCCGCGTTTTCAACCTGCGCGCCGACGCGAACTGGGTGGACCCCGCTTCGGTAGCCGGCAAGAGCGGCTATAGCCCATCCGAACCACATTGGGGCATAGCAACCTCGATCGAGGCACGGCAGGGCGTCAATTTCCTGGGTGCGAGCGATGACTGCGGCCCCGGCGGCGCCACCTGCTTCCTGCCCGGCGCGGTGCCCCTCACTCGCGTCGAAGCTAAGCCCGACGCCTTTCTGCTCCGCGCTACGGCGCAGGCCGAATGGCGCCCGCACAAGCTGTTCACGCTGGCCGTTTCGCCGCGCGCGCAATGGTCCAGCGATCCGCTCGTCGCCTATGAAGAATTTTCGGGCGGCAACTTCACCGTCGGACGCGGCTTCGATCCCGGCACGATCATCGGCGACAGCGGCGTCGCGGTTGCGGTCGAGGCTCGCTATGGTTCGTTCGTCCCGGCCAACACCCAAAGCTTCGCTGTTCAGCCCTTCGCCTTCTTCGACGCTGCCTGGGTGTGGAACAAGGACACGGCGTTTAACGGACTCGACCCGCAAAAGCTCTATTCGGCAGGCGGCGGTGTGCGGGTCGCCTATGGCGATGTCGCGCGGGTGGACATGACGCTTGCCGTGCCGCTCAACCGCGGCGGCTTTCTGGCCCAGAAGCCCGATCCGCGCTTCCTGATTTCATTGACGACCCAATTCGGCGTGAAGGCGCGCTGAGCCATGACGTTTGCATCGAGGACCCATGCCATGCGTGCCACTGTCACCCCCTCGCCCATCCGCAAGGGCAAGCGCCGCCTGCTGAGCAGTTGCGCGATCGCTGCGGGAATAGTGGCGCTGGCCCATGGCGGGCCGGCGTTGGCGCAGGTCGCCGGTTCCGGCACGATCACGCCCCTTCCCAGCGGCCCCACGTCCAATACAGGCGTGAACCCGTCAACAGTAAACGTCAGCGGCGCGCAGACCATCATCGACTGGACACCGTCCAATTCGCCAGTCAGCGGTGTTATCGATTTCCTGCCCACAACCAATTCGCTGACGTTCGTCGGCAACACCCCCGATTACATCGTTCTCAACCGCTTTGTCGGCACGGGGAGCAACCAGGTCGGGATCAATGGCGAAGTTAACAGCTTCCTGAACGTCCCTGGGGTCGGCAACCGGCAGGAAGGCAATATCTGGTTCTACAACGCGGGCGGCATCCTGATCGGCCCCGATGCGGTGTTCAATGTCGGCAGCCTCGTTCTGACCAGCAATGCCATTGATACCACCGACGGCCTTCTTGGCCCCGGAAATACGATCCGATTCAGAGGGGTATCTGGCAATGTGGCGCCCGTAACGGTCCTCGGTACGATCAATGCGGACAATGTGGCGAACCCCGGCACAAGTTATGTAGCGCTCGTCGCGCCGCGCGTCGTGCAGGCAGGCAACGTCGGTGTCTATGGCTCGGCCGCTTATGTGGGCGCCGAACAGGCCGATATCCGTATCAATGGTGGCCTCTTCGACATCAATGTGCTGGTCGGTGCCGAGGGCGGCAACGTCATCACGCATACCGGCACGACGACCGGCCCCGAACAGCAGGCAGGCTCGACCGCGCCGGCACAGCGCATCTATATGGTCGCCATCCCGAAAAATGTCGCCGTCGGCATGCTGGTATCGGGTCAGGTCGGCTATCAGGACGGCGCGATCACCGCGACCACCGATTCGGACGGCTCGGTCGTCCTGTCGGCGGGCTATAATGTTACCGAGGGCGTTATCAATGCGGCGCCCGTCAGCGCCGTCGGCGCCGACATCACCGTGAACGACGTCATCTTTCGCAGCAGCGTGACCGCTCATGCCAGCGGGGCCTTTCTCGGTCAGCCGCTGGCGACGCTGCCGACGCCGGGCGGCCCGGTCTCTGTCGTTCCGCCGCCACACCTCGGGCGCTTCCTTGTCGAGGGCGACGGCACCTTCATAGGCGATACGAGTTCGACGCTGAATATCAGCGGCAATCGCATTGCCGGCGCCACGGGAACACTCACGATCCAGTCGGACGGCAGCGGGACAAGCGTCGGGAACGCCGCCGTCAACGTCGACAATGGCGGCGGCATATTGACCGTCGGCGGCCTATCGGTCGTCGCGGGCGGCCCGGTCGACGCCGCGACGGGAAACCGCCGCGGGGGTAATGCTGCGGTCTCGATCACGTCCGGTGGCCGCGTACAGACGTCCGCGCTGCAGGTCTCGGCCGCGTCCACCGGCGCAATCGGCGCGTCGGGTGCGGGCGGCACCGGAACAGGCGGCACGGCCGGCCTGACGATCAGCGACGCCGGCTCGCAACTTGTTGCCGGAACGGTCAGCCTCGATGCCAGCGGTTTCGGAGGAGGCCTGTCGACCAACGCCAGTGGCGTGACATCCGCCGCAGACGCCTCCGGCAACGGCCAAGGCGGCACAGCGCTGCTGACCATAGGAAACGCAGGCAGCCTGATCACAAGCGCGGGAATCGATGTCAGCGCTTATGGCTTTGGCGAAATCGGCAACGTACAATCGGGAAGCGGCACCGGCGGCACGGCCCGTGTCTCTATCAACGGAACGCCGGGTCTCACCTCGACGGCCTTTCTCACGATCAATGCGGCCGGCTTCGGCGGCGGCATATCGCAGCGGTCGCCAAGCGAAATATATTCGGCGCGCGGAGGCAGTGGCAGAGGCGGCACCGCTGACCTGCTGATCACCGGCGGTGCCTATTCGGGGCTCAACCTCGGCGACGTCGGGCTGAACGCGGCGGCGAGCGGCGGCGGTGCCGGCAACTCCGAAAATACGATCGGTGGTAACGCGGCCGGCGGAACCATCAATGTAACGATCGATGGCGGGGCCACGCCGTTCATCAGCAACCTGTCGCTGAATAGTCGCGCCGATAGCGGCGGATCGACCAGCCCGACCGGTCTGACCGCGCTTTCGGGGAATGCGCAGGGCGGCAGTATCAACGTCACGGCCAGGGGCGGATCAGCCCTGCAAGTCGGCGGAAATGCGACGATCGACGTCGCGGGCCTGTCTGCGGCCAGCGAGAACATCGGGAGCGGTACTGGCGGCAACGTCACAGTGTCGGCGCTGAGCGGCGGCGCGATAACGTTTAGCGACGGCGTCAGCGTGAACGCCTTTGGCGGCAGCCTGTCGAGCGGCCTCCCGCAAACGGTTGGCAGCGGCACTGGCGGCACCGTGACTATTCTTGCCGACACCAGCGGCTCGATCGGTGCCGCCTACTACGACCTCGACGCGCGGGCCAATGTCGTCAACGCAAACGGAAACAACGGCATCGCACGCGGCGGGCGGATAACCATGACCGCGCTGAACGGCGGCCTGGTCGAATCGCTCAGCGACGGCCTCGACTTCATGGGCGTCAACGCTCAAACCGGCTATAGTCAGGGCGGCAGCTCGGCAACCGGCGGGGACATCACCCTGTTCGCGAACGAAGGGACGATCCGCCTTGCCAATCTCATCCTGAGCGCCAGCGGCTTATCGGGCGGCGCACTCGTCCCGGGTGAAGAGCAACCCGTCGGCCTGGGCGGCAATATCGTCATCCGGACCGGGTTCAGTTCGGCCAGTCAAATGAACATCGTGACCTTCAGCGGCAGCGCCGATGGACGCACGCTGGCCTTTGTCGAAGGCAGCGGTGGTGGAAATTTCGAGCCTTCCGGCGACGGCCAGGGCGGCACCATCGCCATTGAGGCGAACGGCGCCGATTTCACAATCTCGGGGGGAGCGAACCTGACGGCCAACGGCTACGGCGGCCTTGGCGGAACCAGCGCCACCGGTCGCGGAGGATCAGCGACCTTCACGCAGATCGCCGGGGACGTCAACGTCGGCAACATCCAGCTCAGCGCCAACGGCATTGGCGGCCAGATGGAAGGTCGCTCGGGCGAAGGCATCGGCGGCGACGCATCGATGATTTTCTCCGGCGGCGTCTTCACAGGCGGCGACGTCAGCGTGACGGCGAACGGGACGGGTGGATCCGCGTTCGACGGCGATGATTTCGATTCTTCCAACATCCTTGCGGCGGGAGCCGGCGGGGATGGACGCGGCGGCAATGCCCTGATCCGGGTCGAAAACGACGCCGTCGTCAACACGGCCGTGCTCGCCGCCTATGCAAGCGGCACCGGCGCCGCCGGCGGCGATTTCTATTCCTACAATGGTATCGCGGGTTCGGGCGCCGATGGCGGCAGCGGTCGTGGCGGCAATGCCGACATCAACCTTCTGTCGGGCGAGGTCAACAGCGACGCGATAGTTGCCGATGCCGGCGGTTTCGGTGGCAGCGGCGGCAGCCTGGTGGATTCCTCCAGTTCGGGTTCCCCAATCGGCGCCAGCGTGGGCGGAAAAGGCGGCGACGGTAATGGTGGCTTCGCCACGATCAACATCGGCTCCACGCTGCTCGACATCAGCGAAAGCCTGTCGAGCCGGGCATCAGGCGCCGGAGGAAACGGCGGCGACGGTTCGATCGGGGGCAGCGGGGGCGCCGGTACGGGAGGCCTCGCGCAGGCGATCGTCGATAATTATGATGCCGGCGACCTCGCACTGTTGCTCGACACATCGGCGCGCGGCGGCAATGGCGGCGATGGAAGCGACGGCAACGGCGGCAATGGCGGCGATGCGATCGGCGGGCGCTCGCGGATCGAAGCGACGGGCGAAGGCGCCTCGATCACCGTATCGCAGGCGAACTTCGAAAACAGCGCCGTCGGCGGCAATGGCGGTTCCGCAGGCACGGCATCCTCCTCGCGCCCCCGGACCGGCGCCACTGGCGGCAACGGCGGTTTCGGCATGGGCGGCGAAATCGAAATCGTCGCGACCGATCGCGGAACCGTGGGATTGGGCATCGGCCGTTCCGGCGGCAACCTGTTTACCAGTACCGGAACGGGTGGTGACGGCGGGCGCGGCGCCGACAATCCGGGCACGATAACGCTGCCCGGTGACGACCTTGTCCTCGGAACGCCGGACGACATCATCCAGGGATTGCAGGGTGGTAACGGAGGCATTGGCGGCGAAGGAAGCGGCGGGACCGTTCGCCTGTCTGCGGCCGGCGGAACAATCACGTCGGGAGGTGCAGCCGTCGAAATCTCGGTGGCCGGCATGTCGGGAGATGGCGGCGCCGGCGGTACTGGATCGGGCGGCGTCGGGAATTGTTGTTCGTCCTTTATCGATTTCGGCGGTCGCGTCATTTTCGAAACGCTGACGACCTCGGCCGGCGCGGGGCGGATTTCACTGGGTGACACGACGATCGAGGCGAGTGGCGGCGCGGCGGGACGCATCGAAATGCACGCCGGCGGCAACATCACGATGTCGAGCCTGGTCGCCGACACCTTCGGTTTTTCCTTCCCCACCAATAACAATACGAGTGAAATCGCACAGGGCATCTTTCTTGAGACCAACGGTGGGACGATCAGCACGACCGGCGAGATGACGCTGCGCGCCAGCGGATCCATCGGCGTTTACGGTCAGGACGGCGGGCTTGTGAGCGCCGGAGGAAACCTGACCATGGCGGCCGACGATCAGGTCGATCTGCGGGGTCAAACCGGGAATCCGACCGTGTCCACGGGCGGCGATTTCCTGATCACGGCGGGCAACAGCATCAGCGGCGCGGACGGCTCATCGCTGGATGCAGACGGAAGGCTTCAGCTGAACACCACAAACGCGAATGCCTATATCGACGTCGATCGCATAAAAGGCGGCGAAATCGTCATCAACACCGCCGGCCACGCGGACGTCGAACATGCCGAAGCAGACGACAGTCTTCGCGCCGAAGTCGGCAGCTTCCGCACAGGTCGCAACTCGATCATCACCGGCGGCGACATCCAGATTACGGCCGCCGGCGCGGTGAATCTCGGTAACTCGACCGCAGGCGGCTTCGTCTCTGTGATCGGCCAGTCGATCGACTTCACCAACATCGACGGAGGCTTCTTCATCGGTTTGACCGCGACAGGAACCAGCCCCGGTTTCGAGGGCATCCGTGGCGGGACGATAACAGGCGACGGCAATGTCTTGCTGAACGGGAACAGCATCGACATCGATTCGATCACCGCGGATGGATATCTGTCGGCCTTCGCGTCAGGCGGCAATGTAGCGATTGATCAGGCGAGCCTCGCGCAAAGCATCGACATACGGGCACAGGGTAACATCACAGGCGTCTATGCAGGGGGCGAAGACGTGTTCCTGCAAGCCGACGGCGACATCGTCGCGTCCGCCAGAGCCATCGGCGACGGCAGCAGCAGTAGCAGCGGCTCCCCCGTCGCGGCGAGCGTATACGCCGAAGCGGGTGGCAACATTTCGCTGACCGACAACCAGGCCTCGGGAATGTTCGGCGTCAACGCTGGCGGATCGGCCAGCATCGACGGCGCAACGGTCGGCGAGGATATGCTTGTCCTCGCGCAGGGCACGGCAACGCTGGCCAACGTCACGGTGGGCGATGACATCGACGTGCGGGCCGCCGGTAACATCCGGGCGACCAATGTGCGCGCGACGGGTCTCGGTCCCGACGGCTTCCAGCTCAACTACTCGCCTTCGAGTGGCTTCACCATCAACCAGGGCGAAGGATCTTCGACGCTGGATGGCGCCGATATCGACATTCGCTCCTCTGGCGGATCGATCAATGCGGCCGAACTATACGCCGGCGACGACATCTTCCTGTCCGCAGCGACGATTGCCCTGAACGGCGCGACGACGTTCGGCGTCGGCATCACGGGCGGCGACAGCAGCATCCGCACCACCGGCGGCGACACCAGCATTTCGGGATTGAACGCATTCAGTGACGTCCTGATCGATTCGACCGGTACGGCGGATGTCACGGGCACCGTCATCGCGGGCCGGAACGTCTCGATCAACGCCGACGCCGTGACCCTCGCCAATCTCGTGACGCCGGGAGGTCAGACCATCGACACGATCAGCGCCGGCGGCAACATCGGCGTTACGTCCGCGACCGACATCACAGGCGGCGCGCTGACGGCCGGGGGCAGCCTGACCCTGACCGCCGACGGCGCCATCGCCATCGATGAGGCCGCGAGCGGCGAAGACGCGGAATTGACGCTGACCGGCGTGGACGGCATCGATGCGAACATTTTGCGCAGCCGCGGCGTGATGACGTTGACCAGCGACGCAGGCGCCGTACGGGTCGGCAGCCTCAGCGTGCGCGATACCGTCAGCGTCGATGCCGACAGCCTGGACATCGGAACCAATGGCCCGGTCGAGTTCGCGAATATCGTGACCGACGTCGGCGACGCGGCGATCCGGGCAAACAACCGCCTGATCATCAACGCCGCCAATATTGCGGGCACGGCGCGCTTCAGCGACACTGGCGAGCATATCATCATTCGCGACCTCACTGCCGGAGCCGCCGATTTCGACGCCAACGAAATGCTGTCGATGACGAACGTCAGCGTGGTGGGCGATCTGGATGCCAACGCGGGAACTACCATCGCAATCGACGGCACCGTGACAGGCCTCGATATCTCGCTGGCGTCGGCCGACATCTCGATCGCCTCCAGCGGCCGCGTGGGGACCGCCGAACGAACGCGGAGCCTGGAAGTCGTCAACAACGACGATGAACAGCAGACCTTCGTCGGCGGTACCGGCAGCAAGAACGGCTATCATATCGATGCCGACGAACTGACGCGCCTGTTCGCCGCCGACATCCAGATCTTCGCGCCCGAGGTCAATACCGTGGGTGGCGGATCGGTCGGCAGCGCCGCTCCACCCGATGTCATCGTCGATACGTTCACGATGACCGGGGGCTCGCCGGGATCGAACATTGGCCCCGGCGGGTCATTGACGATCACCACGCCCGGCAAGATGCGCGTGCTCGGCAACGTCCGGTTGACCGGCCTGTCCGACTCCAATGCCCTGAATCTGGTCGCCAACGACGCGCTGGAGGTCATTCTGGGTCAAGGCACGGTCCGCCTGCTCGGCGCCAATGATGCGCCCGGCGGTATATTGCGCATGGTATCCGACGACGTCATCGTCGCCACGCCCGCCGCAATCACCGACGTCCGAAACGCGAACTCGATCGACGCGATCAGCGCGCGGCTCGCGCAGAATGACGGCATCGTCCTTGACGAGGGTGCGCTGCTCGCTCGCCGCATCGCTTTCGAAGTCGGCGGCGGAGCCTATGTCCAGAACAGTGGTTCAGGCACCGACTTCAGCCAGCGGCGGGGCCTCACGTTCGGCGCCGGAGGACTAGATGTCCTGCCGAGGGGAACACCGCGCATCGTGCTCAACGGCGTCCACCTTGGCGCGAACGGCCTCGTCACCGGACTCGACACCATCCAGTTGCTCACCATCGCCGGCTCGCCGGTCCCCAGCGGCGGCACGGCGAGCGGGCTGGGCTTCGATCCCCGATCGACGCTCAACGGCTGCTTCATCGCCAACACCGGGGCGTGTACGAGCGTCACGATCGAAATAGACCGGATGTTCCCCGTGCAGGATGTGATCGAGGACGAAGACGGCGACGGAAGCGACGGTGACGGCATCAGCCTGCCGACGGCGCTGATCACGATGCGCGATCTCGACCCGCTCTCTGGCGAGCCGCTGCTCGACGATCCAGTGACCGGCGCGGGCAACGACGACCTGTGGACGCCGGCGACCGACACGCAGCAGCCCTGAGCCTTTCGGTTGACGGCATGCATGAGAGCAAGGCATGGGCGCGGTCATGACCGACGTCCCTGCCCCTCTACGGCTGTTCAACAGCCTGACGCGCCAACTGGAAGACTTCCAGCCCGTCCACGCTGGCGAAGCGCGCGTCTATAGCTGTGGGCCCACCGTCTATAACTACCAGCATGTCGGCAACATGCGCGCTTATGTCTTTGCCGACACGCTAGGCCGCACGTTATCCTTCAAGGGTTACAAGCTGCGCCACATCATCAACATCACCGACGTCGGCCACCTGATCTCCGACGCCGATGCGGGCGACGACAAGATGGAAAAGGCCGCAGCGTCGCAGGGCAAGTCGGCGTGGGACATCGCCGCCTTCTACACCACCGAGTTCAAGCGCGACCTCGGCTGGCTGGGGGTCCGCGACCCCGCCAAATGGACCGTCGCGACCGACTATGTGCCGCGGATGATCGAATTCGCGAAGCGCATCGCAGACACCCACTGCTATGAACTCGATAGCGGCCTCTATTTCGACGTCTCGACCGTCGCCGATTACGGCCGCCTCGCGCGCGCCGTCACCGATGAGGGCGAAGCCCGGATCGAAGAGGTCGAAGGAAAGCGCCACGCCGCCGACTTCGCGATCTGGCGCAAGACCCCGCCGGGTGAGACGCGGCAGATGGAATGGGATTCACCCTGGGGGCGCGGCGCGCCCGGCTGGCATCTCGAATGTTCGGTGATGGGCGAAGCCGAACTTGGCATGCCATTCGACATCCATACCGGCGGCATCGATCATCGCGAGATCCATCATCCGAACGAGATCGCGCAGAACCAGGCGTATCACGGCTGCGGCAGCCTGGACTGTGCCGAGCACTCAGGCGCCCGGATGTGGATGCACAATAATTTCCTGATCGACCGCGGCGGCAAGATGTCGAAGAGTTCGGGCGAGTTTCTGCGCCTGCAGTTGCTGGTTGACCGTGGCTATCACCCCCTCGCCTATCGCATGATGTGTCTGCAAGCGCATTATCGGTCGGAACTGGAATTCAGTTGGGAAGGCCTCAATGCCACGCTGACGCGGCTGAAACGGCTGGTGATGACCGCAACGCCGGTGCGTGACGCCGCGGCAACCGAGGTTGCGGATCACCGGCTCACCGACCTGCTCGCGAAATTCGACGCCGCCATGTCGGACGATCTCAATACCGCCGTTGCGTTGACGCTGGTGGAAGAGGTCGCGGCCATGAAGAAGGTCGACGCCGGGCAAAAGCGCTCCGTGCTCGACACGATGGACGCCGTGTTGGGGTTGCAGTTGCTGACGGTGTCGCGCGAAAATCTCCGCGTCAGGCCGAAGGCAGCGACAATCGCGGAAGACGACATCGAAGCCACGCTCAAGCGCCGCAAAGACGCACGGGAAGCGAAGGATTTTGCGACCTCGGACGCTCTTCGCGATGACCTTGTCGCCGCTGGGATCGAGGTGATGGACGGCGACGCCCTCGGCTGGGAGTGGCGTCTTGATGGTTTTTAGGGCTTGTTGGCGAAGGACTTGGTGCTAGCTTCGTTGCATGTCGCAACTGATCTGCTGGCTTCTCCTTGCGCTGGTCCACCTGATCCCGGCGGTGGCTCTGGTCCGGCCGGCGCTCATCACGCGCCTTTACGGTCTGTCCGCTGACGACCCCCTGTTTCCTCTGATGCATCACCGCGCCGCGCTGTTCCTGGCTGTGCTCGTCGCCTGCGTGTGGGCCGCTTTCGATCCCACCGGTCGCCCGCTCGCAACCGTCGTTGCGGCAATCAGCATGCTGGGCTTCCTGCTGCTTTATGGCTTGTATGGACGTCCGGCTTCGCTGAGAAGTATCGCCATCGTCGACCTCGCCGGCCTGCTGCCGCTCGCCTGGGCGGGCTCGCACGCCTTTCAGCACTAGGAGTCCCATGACTGTCACCGTCCTGTCCGGCCTGATCCGTCCGCTTGTCGAGGGGAGATTGCCCGACTGGGTCGAACCGCGTTTCTTCCAGTCGAAGGAAGAGGCGATGAGCCTGGCGCCCGAGGCCGAGATCGGCTGGTTCGACATGTACGAAAAGCGCGACATGGCCGCGGCAATCACGGCGGCAGCGAAGCTCAAATGGTTGAACTCGATCTACGCCGGGATCGACGGCCTGCCGCTCGACCTCTTGCAGGAGCGCGGCACCGTCGTCACCAATGGCGCGGGGATCAACGCGATCACCATCGCCGAATATGTCGTGATGGGAATGCTGACGGTCGCCAAGGGCTATCGCGACGTCGTCCGCGCGCAGGAGCGGCGCGACTGGCTGATGGATTCGCCCGGAAAGGTCGAACTTTACGGGTCGAAGGCACTGCTGCTCGGCTATGGCGCGATCGGCAAGCTGATCGAAGAGCGGCTGAAGGCGTTCGCCGTCGACGTTACGGTCGTGCGGCGCTCGCCGGGACCCGATACACTGACGCCCGACCAATGGCGCGGTCGGCTGGGCGAATATGACTGGGTTATCCTTGCGGTTCCCGCGACCCCCGAAACCGACGGGATGATCGGAGCAGCCGAACTCGCGGCGATGAAGCCGACCGCGACGCTGGTCAACATCGCGCGCGGCGCCGTCGTCGATCAGGACGCGCTGGTCGCCGCGCTCGATGCAAAGCGGATCGGGTCGGCGTTCCTCGACGTGACCACGGTCGAGCCGCTGCCCGCCGACGACCCGCTGTGGAGCCTCGACAACGCGCACATCACGATGCACCTGTCGGGCCGGGCGCAGGACAAGATGTTCATCCGCTCCGCCGAGCGCTTCCTCGAAAATCTGGATCGCTGGCACAGGGGAGAACCGGTCGAACCGCGGGTCGACCTGACGCTCGGCTACTGACCCGGCCGCTCAGCTTTCAATTCGCGGACCAGCGGCTGGAGCCGTTCGTCATATTTGGCGAGCATCGTGTGCGCACCGGCGTGGTCGTAAAAACTCACAAGCTCGCGCCCGTTCCAGCGATGCAGGGCATAGGCGGGATCTTCGGCGACAATCATCGGTCGGTCGTCGGGCCGGTTTTCGTCGATCGGACGCAGGTCGAGCGACACCTGCGGCGCGGTCGAGGAGCAGATCGCGACTGTCCGCCCTTCCCACGCGACCGTGACGCTGCGATGCAGATGACCGCAGATAAGGCCGCGCACCTGCGGATGGCGCGAAATGACGTCGGTAAACACCGCGACCCACGGCTCATCGGGGTCGGTGTTCATCCACTCGATCCCGCTTTCGACCGGCGGATGGTGCATGACGACATAGGTCGGCTTCGCAGGATCTTTGGATAGCTCGGCGTCGAGCCACGCGGCGCGCTGTTCGCAGAAGGCGCCGCCGTGACGCCCCTCCTCCAGCGTGTCAATCGTCACCAGCCGCAATTCGGGCAGTTCGACCGTGTACTGGATAAAGCCGTTGCCGTCGTCGAAGCCCGGAAACTGGGCATGAAAATTGTCGCGGAGGTCGTGGTTCCCGACGCTTGGCCAGACCGGAAAGGGGCAGCGTGAAAAAGCGGTCGCGAGGCGCCGGTAACTGTCGGAGTCTCCACGATCGGTGATGTCGCCGGTTGCAAGCAGCAGGTCGGGCCGGTTCGGCCCCTCGATCAGCACATCGAGCACGTCGTCGAGCCGCTTGCGGTTATATTCGGCCGGATTATCCGGGTCGAAACCGATGTGGATATCGGTGATCTGGGCGATCAGCATGTCGGTTCCCTGCCCCTGCTCCGGCCACGTCTCCCCGACCGCCGTATCAAATCATCCACCCCGCCTTGCGGC
This sequence comes from Sphingopyxis sp., assembly GCF_016793825.1. GTDB lineage: Bacteria > Pseudomonadota > Alphaproteobacteria > Sphingomonadales > Sphingomonadaceae > Sphingopyxis. The sequence continues at coordinate 35,628 of NZ_JAEULM010000050.1, read as the reverse complement.
CGCCAGCGCCGGTGTGCGCCAGGTCACATCATAAAGGCTTCGCCAATCCCCACCTGTGACCTGCGTCACACCATAGACGTTCCGGGGTGGACGATCGGTAACCGACGCGACATTTTTTTTGCGCTGTCGCTGCGGCATCCACGGTTTGCCGCCATCCGAATGATATTCATGACACATGGCGCAGGGCGATTCGGTCGCGGTTTCGACCTTGACCACCCGCGCGCCCGTCTCCCCGACATGGCAATCGCGGCACTGGCGCAGTCCGGGAACGAGCAGATCCGTCGCCGCCTTCGACGCCGGCGCAGCGGTGTGGCAGTCGGCGCAGTCGGTTTCCTTGTGCGCGTCGTGGTCGAACCAGCCCTTGGTCAGGAAGCGCGGCGTCTGGTCGACCGCCTGAACGCGCCACTTGTTGCCGGCCTGCGGGGCGAAGATGGTATGGCAGTCGTAACAGGCGCCGCCCTTTGAAAAGACAGCGCGCACCGCATCCTCTGCCCGGTTAGGGCGCATCGCAACTTCGCGGAAATAGATATTATACACCTGGCCTTGGGCATAGTCGCCGGGACGACGACGCTCCATGCCGCCGAGTTGCAGCGGACGCGACGGCGGTGTCGAGCGGTAATAGGCGGTGAGGTCGGCGACGACCTGATCGGGCTCGCCATGGCGCAGTGTGCGCGTGACCCCGCCGACGGTCTCGAACGCGAGGCTGTGGCACATCGCACAGTCGCGCTCCATCTCGACCGGCTTGATCCGCACCCCGTCGGCCTCGGGGCGATGGCAATTCCCGCACTCCAGCTTCTTGCCGAAGTCGTACCGGCCGCGGAAGCTTGCCGCCATGCGCGCGACGCCGCCGGTCGCCTGCAAATGTACGTCGTGCGGGAATTTCAGCCCGTCGAAATCGGTGAGCGCCCCCTTGCCCGGCATCGCGCGGACGGGCTTTGCACCCGGCGCCGTACGGACCATCGGGCGGAATTCGGGGTGACTGGTGCCAAAATCGGCGGCATCGGCCACCGTCGGCTTGAACCCCGCCTTCAGCAACCGCGCCGACATGCCGTCATGGCAATCGGCGCAGAATTTCTGCGGTGTCGCCAGCATCGGTCCGGCGCCTTCATGTTCGGTATGACAGGCGACGCAGCGCCCCTGCGGCTTGTTGAACGTCTTCGCGAAGCCCGCGAGAATGCGCTCACCCACCCCCGGCGGATGCCGCGCGGCGAGCAGCATCGCGGTCGGCGCGTTGGCGTGCGCCATGCTCATCGCCTTGTGTTCGCCGGTGTGGCAGCCGACGCACGCCTTGTCGGTCACCGCCACGAACGGCTCGACATGGCAGGATTGGCAATCATTCTTGAGACTGGCGTGCGCGCTCGACAGCGGTCCCGACATCCACGCCTTGTCGGCGTGATAGCCTTGGGGCCGTTCATCGACCGACTTGAAGCTGCTCCACGCCCAGATCGGTCCGATCAGGAAGGCCAGCAGCACCAATATTCCGAAAGCCCAGGCGCCCATGCGCTTGCCGGGCATCACCCCTTGCAGCGAGAAGGCCTTCGCTTCGTCAACATCCTTCGAAGATTGCGACAACTCGTCGATGCGCTCGACCAGCAGGATGACATTGTCGCCTTCGCGCGCGATCGTCAGGCGGTGCCCACCGAAACGCAGTTCGGCCCCGGCGGCGCTATCGACGTCCGCGACATCGACGGTACGCCCGTTGAAGTCGAAACCCAGCCCCTCGCTCGCCAGCACGCGGACATGTCGTCCATCAGCGCTGGTAATCGTCGCGTGTTGCGGGTTCACCGCCAGATCGGCGATATGGATCGTATTGCCGCCTTCGCGGCCAAGCGTGATCGTGTCGCCCGGCAGCGGCTGGTCGCGAACGATCTGCTTGCCCGTCTTCGTCGTCGAGATTCGGCGCAGGATGAAGCTCATGGTTCGCTCCCCGCCTTACCAGTAGAAAAAGACGCTGATGATGTGCGCCGACAGCGCCGCAATCAGCGCAAAGGTCAGCGGCACATGCACGTAAAGCCAGACTTCGAGCAGCGCCCGTATCTTGAGATGCTGGCGCAGGCGCGCAAGCGCCGCTTCCTTCTGTTTCAACAGCCCGACCACCTTATCGCGCGCGTCGGCGTTACTGCTCCGCGAAGTCGCAAGAGCGACGAGCGCGGCGGAAGTGGCGCAGCGCGGATAGCGTCCCGACAACCGCGCCGCGATTCCGCCCGCGAAAGGATCCTCGTCGAGCGCCGCCAGCACCGGTGCGGTATCTTCCGGCGTCAGCGGCTGTGCGGCAGCATGAAGCTGACGGTCGAAGGCCCGGATCGCCTCGAGCATCTGCATCTGCGTCATCTCGTCGCGATTGTTCGAAAGCGCGGCCGGCAGCGTCGCATAGGCGATCACGCCATATAGCCCCGACAGGATCACCAGCATCATCAGCACCCACGCGAGCGTGTGGACATTCCAGCCGAGCTGGAACCCCGTGTGCCAGGTACCGATGACGATCAGGCTGAGCCCCAGATACACATGCGCTGAGGTCCACGCCTTGAGCGACCAGTAATCGCTTGTCATCTTGCGCTTGCGATAACCAAGCGCGGTCAGCCACAGGATCAACAGGGCTCCGATCGTGCCGAGCGTATATCCGTACCAGCTTCCGCCGTTCGGGCGCGGCGTCACGTCGATCAGCGCATAGCTGACGATGATCAGCAGGCACAGCCCGCCCGAAATCTTTGCCCAGCGGAAATTGGCATAACGCAGGAAACCCTCGTGTCGCCGTTCGCGGACGCGCTCGGTCTGGGTCGCCTTCGACCGGCGGCTCAAGAGTCTTTTGGGAAACAGGCTCGCCATCAGCCCGCATCCTCCTGAAGCCGCGCGATCGACAGGAATTCCTCGGGCGACACGCGGATCGCGGCGCCGGTCGGACAGGCGCGCACGCATGCGGGGCCGCCGGCGATGCCCTTGCACATGTCGCACTTCACCGCGATCTTCTTGGGCTTTTCCTCACCCAATTGCTTCTTGGTCCATTTGGGCGACGGCTCGCCCGGGCCGGGCCCGAAGCCAGTGAGCAGCCAGCGCAGCAGGCTGGGTTTTTGCGGCGGCGCCGCCTCCATGCGGATGACACCATAGGGGCAATTGCGCATGCAATTGCCGCAACCGATGCACCCCGGTTCCATGAACACTTCGCCATCGGGGCCGCGGTGGATGACGTTGGGCGGACAGTCGGCCATGCAGTGCGGATGCTCGCAATGGCGGCAGCTTGTCGGTACGTGCAGGTGCGCGAAGGTCTTCCCCGCCTCGCGGTCGAGCCGCGACAGGCCTTCATGGCTGTCGGCACAGGCCTTTTCGCAATTGTCGCAGCCGACGCAGAGATTTTCGTCGATCAGCAGCGCGTCGGTCGCTTCGCCAAGGCCCTCCTTCATGATGAAGCCCGCGGTGTCGGAATAGAGGTCGACCGCGCTCGAATAGCTGGCCTTGCGCGATTCGATGAAGCTGTTCATCTGCGCGCGCTCCGCAACGGCGGCCTCGGTCGCCTCGCGCACCTTGGGCCGCGCCGCGAGCATCTTGCGGAAGCTTTCGCCGGTCAGTTTGATGACCTCGCTGCCGACCGCGGCCTTGACCGTCGCGTTGCGGGGCGCTCCGCTCAGCACGCCCATTTCGCCAAAGAAGCTGCCGGCGGGGAGGTAGCGGAGGAAGATCGACTTGCCGCCGATATCCTTCTCGACCACCATCGATCCCGATCGAATGACATAGACGTCATCGCCCTGCTCGCCCTCGGTCACCACCACCTTGCCGGCCGGGATGCGCTCAACCTCAGCGGTGTCGACGACCGGGCCCAGATCCTCGACGGTCAACCCACCCTTGAAGATCTGGAGCAATTGCCGCTCCAGCGAGATGCGGTTGATCACACGCTTCGCACCCGGAACCGCCGCCATCAGCTTGAGCGCAGCCGTCCGCGACACCTCGACAAAGATGCTGTCTTCGCCCGCGCGAATGGTCGCGCCGCGCTTGCGCCCCGAAATCAGGCCAACTTCGCCAAAGATCGATCCCTGCTCGATCGGCACGGTGACGTCGGGCGCCACCTCGACCTCCGCATGGCCGTCGGCGATGGCGAACAGCGACGATCCGGGCTCGCCCTTCTCGAACACCACATCGCCCTTGCGATAATAAGCGACCTTCGAATCGAGCATGAACTCGCGCATCTGCAGCGGCGATACATCGGCGAAGATGCGAACCCGCTCGCGCAGATATTCCAGCCATTCGCTGACCGACTTCTGCTGCGGCAGATTGGCGAAGATCGCCGCAAGGTCCTTTTCATCGGCGGGGGTCAGGCCGGTGTTGCCGTTGATGAACTCGACGACGTCATAGCCCTGGTTCATGCAATGCTTGATCAGCGGATAGCCCGCGAGAGCGCCGATCACGAAGATGCCGGGCACGGTCGATTCAAAGGTCGGCGACAGCTTTGGAAACGCTTCGCGGTCCGGGCCGGTGAATTCGATCCCCATCGATTCGACGAAGCCGCGCGGCGCGACCGAACCGAGGCGCGCGACAATGACATCGCACTGGATCTTTTCATCGCCCGTCGGCGTCTCCAGCGTCAGCCAGCCGGGTTCGACAAGTTTCGGCTGCGTTTCGGTCCGGATCGACATGAAGCCGTTCTCGCCGGCCTCCATCATGTCGGAGACATTCTTCGCCTTTGCGCGCGCAAAATCCTTTGAACGGTTGAGGATCGTAACGGTGTTTTCCAGCGCCTCTTCGGCAACGCCAAGCGCATTTTCGATCCCGGCATCACCCGATCCGACGACCGTGATGTGCTTGTCCTTGAAATCCTCGGGATCGTCGACCTGATAGATGATGTGCGGCAGGTCCGCGCCGCCACAGCGCATCCGGTTCGGATTGCCCTGCGTCCCGATCGCGAGGACGATGTTCTCCGCATGATAGACATCGCCGCTGGCGGTCTTGATTTCGAAAGCGCCCTTCTCGCCGGTCACCGCGGCGACTTCGGCATGTTTGACGACGTTGACCTTGTTGTTCGCCGCGTCCTCGTCCCAGTTGCCGAGGATATATTCGCGCGCGCCCTCCGCAAAACGGCAATCCGATCGAAGGTCGAGCCGTTCGGGCGTTGCCAGCACGCGCTTGCCCTTCTGGTATTTGAAGATGGTGTCGGACAGATGATCGGTCTTTTCGAGCAAGACATGGCTGAGCCCAAGCTGCCCCGCGCGCGAGGCCGCGCTGAGCCCCGCAGGACCCGAACCGATAATCGCAACCTTGACCGGCTCGCTCATGCGCGCGTGTCCCCGCAGCGCGTGCGCCTGTCTTCGGCCCTGATGCTGACGAACGCGCGAACGGGCATCCTATTCCCCCCAATCGCCTACCCCTAGGCGACCACAATATGGATGCGACCCGGACTTATGTCCTGGACGAAGAGCTATGCCCTTGAAAGCGGGAAAAGGTCAACCGGCGAGGCGGAGATTTCACCTGCTGCGAGACGTTCGCAATAGCGCGGATTTACGCCAGTTCGAACATCGCGGCGATGCGGTCCGAGGTCGCCGGCTCGAAACGCGACCAGCCGTCGGGGCCGAGCTTTTCAAGCGGACGAAAACGCGCCTTGTAGGCCATGCGGCTGGACCCTTCGATCCAGTATCCGAGATAGACGTATGGAAGGCCCGCCTTCGCGGCGCGGAGCACATGATCGGCTATGATGTAGGTGCCGAGGCCCTCGCGCAGCGGATGCGCGGCGTCGAAGAAGCTGTAGATCATCGACAGACCATCGCCCTGGCGGTCGGTCAGACAGCAACCGACGAGGCGGCCGCGGCTGCCGTCGGTCGTCGGCTCGCGATATTCGATCATGTAGCTATCGACCGGACTTTGTTCGACCATGTCGGCAAAATCCTGCTCGTCCATATCCGCCATGCCGCCATTGGGATGGCGCGAGCCGAGATAGGCGCGCAGCAGCGCATATTGCTCCTCGGTCGCCCAGGGCTTGCACGCGGTCGCCACCAGGTCACGGTTGCGACGGATCGTGCGCTTCTGCGAATTGCTCGCCGCAAACTCCCCCGCACAAACGCGCACCGATACGCAGGCTGAGCAATCGGCACAGCTTGGTCGATAGGCAACCGACTGGCTGCGGCGAAATCCGATGCGCCCCAATGCGTCGTTGAGTTCGGTCGCGTTGTTCCCGCTGAGTTCGGTAAACACCTTCCGTTCCGTCTTGCCCTCCAGATAGGGGCACGGCGCCGGGCTGGTTACAAAAAAGCGCGGAAAACGAAACGGTGCGGACACGCGAGAGGAACCTCCGGGTTGGCGAAGCGGAGCCCCCCGACGCGGGTCCGACGCGCTACATGCAGCGGTTATGCCGTCCTGCGTCAATGGTGCAAAGAGGATTTACCATTTTTGCGCGTCCCGATCTGACTCAGAAGTGGAATTTCCTGAATCGCCCGGTAACTTCTGTACCGTGCTGAATCAAAAAGCGCGCAGGGACGCCATCAGCTATAACCGCGCAGTTCGTCGCCGGTGAGGGTCGCGACGTGCAGCACGTTGGTCGATCCCGGTGTGCCGAAAGGGACCCCAGCCATCATGACCAGCTTCGCGCCCGCCCGCCCGATACCATGGCGCAGCGCCATGCGCTTGCCCTTTGCGATCATCTCTTCGAAGCTGCCGATATCCTTGGTCGGCACGGCATGCGCACCCCACAGCAAGCCCATACGCCGCGCGGCGTCGCGTTTCGGCGTCAACACCAGGAGCGGGGCGCCGGGGCGCTCGCGTGCGACGCGGCGTGCGGTCGAACCGGATGCGGTAAAACAGATGATCGCATCGGCGTCGATCGTCGTGATGATGCTGCCCGCCGCTTCGGCAAGTGCATCGGCCGTCGTAGCGTCGGGCGTCGTCTCGGTAAAATGCAGGCGGCGAAAATAGTCGGGGTCGCTTTCGACCGAGCGGGCGATCGAATCCATCATCGTTACCGCCTCGACCGGCCACGCGCCTGCTGCGGTTTCGGCCGACAGCATGATAGCGTCGGCCCCGTCATAGACGGCGGTGGCGACGTCGGACACTTCGGCGCGTGTGGGCGAAGGCGACACGATCATCGATTCGAGCATCTGCGTCGCGACGACCACCGGCTTGCCCATCGCCCGCGCCGTCGCGACGATGCGCTTCTGAAGCGGAGGGACCGCTTCGGGCGGCAATTCCACCCCAAGGTCGCCGCGAGCCACCATCGCGGCATCGGCGATCTCGAGGATCTCTTCGAGGCGTTGAACCCCCGACGGCTTTTCGAACTTGACGAGCAGTGCCGCCTTGCCCCCAATCAGCCGGCGGGCTTCGGCGACATCTTCGGGACGTTGGACGAACGACAGTGCGATCCAGTCGACATGTTGTTCGAGCGCGAACGCCAGGTCCTTGCGATCCTTTTCGGTCAGCGCTGCCAGCGGAACGACGACGTCGGGGACATTGACGCCCTTGCGGTCGGAAATCTTGCCGCCAACCTCGACAATCGTTTCGATGCGCCCGTCCGAGACGCTCTTCACGCGCAGCACCAGCTTGCCGTCGTCGATCAGCAACCGCGTTCCGGGTTCCAGCGCCGCGAACAGCTCCGGGTGGGGCAGGTGGACGCGCGTCGCATCGCCCGGCGCCTTGTCGGCATCGAGGACGAAAACCTTGCCCTTCACCAACTCGGCGGGTCCGTCCTTGAAGGTGCCGACGCGCAATTTCGGGCCTTGCAGATCGACGAGGATCGTCGTCGGGCGACCGGTTTCCTTTTCCAGCGCGCGGATCGCCGCGATCACTTTGGCGTGGCCGGCATGATCGCCATGGCTCATGTTGACGCGAAAGGCGTCCGCGCCGGCGCGATGAAGCGCGGCAATCATCTCGGGGTTGGCACTGGCAGGGCCAAGCGTCGCAAGAATGCGCACCTTGCGCTGGCGGGGAGTGAAACTCTGGACCACGGATGCTCCGCATGACTGGGGAATAGCTGACCGCTTGCCTAGGCGCACTGTCCGCGCCTAGGCAAGCGGCGTATAGCTATTCATAGCGCAGCCAAAGGAAAGCCGCCATGTCGTGCAGCGACGATCACGCCACCCCGAACGACGCCCTCGACGCGCTTGACGATGCGGTCGCCGCCACAGCCTTCCGCCGCCTCGTCCGGCTGCTCCAGCATCGCAGCGATGCCGCCAACATCGACCTGATGGGCCTCGCCGGATTTTGCCGCAACTGCCTCGGCGACTGGATCGCCGAAGCGGGCAGCATGGACAAGGAAACAGGCCGCGCGATCGTTCACGGCATGCCGACCGCGGACTGGAAAGCGCGCTTTCATGTCGCCGCCACGCCCGAACAACTGTCGCGGATGGAAGAAAGCATGGCCAAGAATCCCTGACCCCGCTAGGTGGGCGCCGAGGCGATTCTCGCCACGCAAATCCATTCTTCAGCGGAGTCCAAAATGAGCGAAGCCACCGTGTCCGACGAACAACTGCGCCTTTTCATCGAGCGCATCGAGCGGCTGGAAGAGGAAAAGAAAGGCATCGCCGACGACATTCGCGACGTCTATCTTGAATCGAAATCGCAGGGCTATGATCCCAAGATCATGCGTCAGATCGTTCGCCTGCGCAAAATGCCCATCCACGACCGCAAGGAAATGGAAGCGATCCTGGACGTTTACAAGTCGGCGCTCGGAATCGCCTGAGCCCGCCCGACAGGCCCGAGTTCCATCCGACAGGAGAATGACGATGTTCAGCACCACGACCAACACTGTCGAAGGCCGCCCGGTCCGCGAGTATCTGGGCATTGTTACCGGCGAGGTGATCGTCGGCGCCAACCTGTTCCGTGATCTTTTCGCCAGCATCACCGACATCGTCGGCGGCCGTTCGGGCAAATATGAGGACGTGCTCGCCCGCGCTCGCAAGGAGGCGATCCAGGAAATGGAAGCCGAGGCCGCGCGGCTTGGCGGCAACGCGGTGGTCGGGGTCGACCTCGATTATGAAGTGCTGGGTCAGAATGGCTCGATGCTGATGGTCAGCGCGTCGGGCACCGCTGTGGTTGTCTGACTCGCGGCACCGCGCTAGGGGCGGCGCCAGCTTTCAAAATTACCGATGGAGGGTGGCTTGGCCGGCCATAGCAAATTCAAGAACATCATGCACCGCAAGGGCGCGCAGGACAAAAAGCGCAGCGCGCTTTTTTCCAAGCTCGCGCGGGAAGTCACGGTTGCCGCGAAGATGGGCTTGCCCGATCCCGACGCCAACGCACGTCTGCGCGCAGCGGTCAACGCCGCCAAGGCGCAATCGATGCCAAAGGACAACATCCAGCGCGCGATCGACAAGGCGGCCGGCGGCGAAGGCGACAATTACGAAGAAATCCGCTATGAAGGCTATGGCCCCGGCGGCGTGTCGCTGATCGTCGAAGCACTGACCGACAACCGCAACCGCACGGCAACCAACGTCCGCACCGCGTTCAGCAAGAATGGCGGCAACCTCGGCACCTCGGGCAGCGTCAGCCACGGCTTCGACCGCCTCGGCCTGATCAATTACCCTGCCAAGGCCGGCGACGCCGACACCGTATTCGAGGCCGCGCTCGACGCCGGCGCCGACGACGTCGAATCGTCGGAGGACGGCCACGACATCTGGACCAGCGTCGATAGCCTGCACGAAGTCGCGAAAGCGCTGGAGAGCAAGCTGGGCGAAGCCGAAGGCGTGAAGCTGGCGTGGAAGCCCACGCTGAAGAGCGAAATTACCGACGAAGCGCTGGCGCAGACGCTGTTCAAGCTGATCGACACGCTCGACGACGACGACGACGTCCAGACCGTATGGGGCAATTACGAAATTCCCGACGCGGTGATGGAGAAACTGGGTTGAGCCAAATCCTCCCTGTCGCGCAGCGATGGGGAGGGGGACCGCCGGCGAAGCCGGTGGTGGAGGGGCCGGTGCGCCATCGCCCCTCCGTCAGCCCTGCGGGCTGCCACCTCCCCATGCCTGCGGCACAGGGAGGATCGGGAAGATGATCGTCCTCGGCCTCGATCCGTCGCTCAGTTGCACCGGCTGGGGAGTCATCCGCGTCGAGGGCAGTCGGATCAGCCATATCGCCAATGGGCAGGTAAAGACCGACGCCAAGGCCCCACTGCCCGACCGGCTTGCGCATCTCGACACGGTGCTGGCAGCCGTGATTGCCGATCACGCGCCGACCTGCGCGGCGGTTGAAGAGGTTTTCGTCAACGACAATCCGCAATCGACGCTCAAGCTGGCGCACGCCCGCGGGGTTGCGCTGCTCGCCTGCGCGCGCGGTGGGCTGACGGTCGCCGAATATGCCCCTCGCCTCGTCAAGAAAGCGATCGTCGGCACCGGCGGCGCGGCGAAGGAGCAGGTGCAGGCGATGCTCCGCGTGCTGCTCCCCGGCGCAAAGATCGCCGGGGCGGATGCGGCAGATGCGCTGGCGGTCGCGATCTGCCACGCAAACCATGGCGGCCGGGAAGATCGCCAGCGCTAGGGCCTCACATCGCCTTGCGCGCGAGCGCGATCGCCTGATCTTTCGCGGTTGCGTCGGGCGCGCTGGCGATGGTGATCATCACCATCCGGGCGTCGTCCAGATAGACGTTGAGCTGGTTGATTTTGGGAACGAAAAATGCCGCCTTGCCGACGCCGCCCACATCTTCGACCGGGCGATCGGTGAACGCCTTGACCGTTGCGGCGACGGTCGATCTGGCACCGCTGATCGCCTGATCAGTATTATCGTTGATCGGCGACCAGCGCGTCATCACGCTGGCCCGCCCGCCATCCTTAAAGACATAGGTGCATTCGGACGTGGCGGCATTGCTGCCCGCCGCTTCGTTGACCAGGCCAACCGTCGCCTCGGAAACCTCGGACTTCATCACCTCGGCCATTTCGGCACGGGTCACGATCGAACAGGCGTCGGTTGCGTCCCAGCCGGCGGGCGCGCCACCCGCGGCCGCCGATCCGGAGGCGGCCTTGTCATTGCGTCCGCCCTCGCCGCCGCCACTACACCCCGCCACCATGGGCAGGCACGCCAGCGCTGCAAAAATCATCGCCTTGTTCATGGATAAAACCCTCCCTCGTCCCGCCATGCTAACCCGCAGCACCGGCGATGGACAGATCAAAGAGGAAGATTCCCTTTTCGTTCCCGCTTCGCTATCACCCTCGCCATGATAGCGAAACTGACCGGACGGCTCGACAGCAGCACCGCAGGCCATGCGGTGATCGACGTGGGCGGCGTCGGTTATCTGGTCGAAGCATCGGCGCGCACGCTGGACGCGCTGGGCCCCATCGGCGGCGACGTCACCATCCATACCGAAATGCTCGTCGGCGAGGATTTCCTGCGCCTGCTCGGCTTTGCCAAGGCCGAGGAACGCGACTGGTTCCGCCTGCTCACCAGTGTGCAGGGCGTCGGCGCGAAGGTCGCGCTCGCGATCCTCTCGGCACTCGAGATCGGCGACCTGCAACGCGCGCTCGCCAGCGGCGACAGCGCGATGGTCGCGCGCGCCAACGGTGTCGGGCCTAAACTCGCGCAACGGATCACACACGAGCTGAAGGACAAGGCGGGCGCGCTGGGCGGTATCGCGGGCGGCGGACGTTCAGCACTGCCCGGAGCATCCGGCCCGCTCGCCGACGCTGTCGCCGCCCTCACCGGCCTGGGCTTCAAGCCCGGTGAAGCGAGTGCGGCGGTTGCGGCAGCCAGCGAGGATTTGGGCGCCGGGGCAAGCCTCGATGCTCTGGTGCGCGCGGCGCTCAAAAAGGCCGCGAAATGACGGACCGCGTCCGCAACGCCGCCTGCCGCTGCGGCCAGATTCGCGTCGCCTGTGTGGGCGAACCGATCCGCGTGTCGGTGTGCCATTGCCGCGAGTGCAAGGCGCGGAGCGGCAGCGCCTTTGCCGCGCAGGTTCGCTTTCCCGCCGAACAGGTCCGCATCGATGGCGGAGCGGAAGCGAAGATGTGGCAGTACACCGGTGACAGCGGCAATATCGCCGACTTTTTCTTTTGCGGTACCTGCGGTTCGGGCGTGTGGTATCGCGCGCGGCCCTATCATGACGCCTATGCGATACCGCTCGGCAATTTCGAACCCGGCCATAGCTTCGTGCCGGATTATTCGGTTTATGAGGGGCGCCAAGAGCCTTGGGTTTCGATCACCGGCGAGGCAATAGAGCATTATGACTGAGCCGGCCCTCACCACTCCCATCCGCACGCCCGAGGACGCCGATGCCGCGCTGCGGCCGAAGTCGCTCGCCGAATTTGTCGGACAGGCGGCGGCGCGCGAGAATCTGCGCATCTTCATCGAAGCGGCGAAGACCCGGTCGGATGCGCTCGACCATGTGCTCTTCTATGGTCCGCCCGGACTTGGCAAGACGACGCTGGCGCAGATCGTCGCGCGCGAGTTGGGCGTCGGGTTCCGCTCCACGTCGGGGCCGGTGATCGCCAAGGCCGGCGACCTCGCCGCCCTGCTCACCAACCTCGAGGACGGCGACGTCCTGTTCATCGACGAGATTCACCGCCTGTCGCCTGCGGTCGAGGAAATCCTCTATCCGGCGATGGAAGATCGCGCGCTCGACATCATGATTGGCGAAGGACCGTCGGCGCGCAGCGTCCGCATAGACCTGCCGAAATTCACCCTCGTCGGCGCCACGACACGGCAGGGATTGCTGACGACACCGCTGCGCGACCGCTTCGGCATTCCGGTGCGGCTCAATTTTTACACGCATGGCGAACTGGAACAGGTGATCACGCGCGCAGCCCGCCTGCTTTCGCTGCCCATCGCATCCGACGGCGCTTTGGAGATCGCCCGGCGGTCGCGCGGCACGCCGCGTATCGCCGGACGCCTGCTGCGCCGGGTGCGCGATTTCGCGACCGTCGCGGGGCATGATGTCGTCGATGCCAAGGCCGCCGATTCCGCGCTCAATCGACTGGAGGTCGATGCGCTGGGGCTCGACGCAATGGATCGCCGCTATCTGACGATGATCGCCGACATCTACCGCGGCGGCCCGGTCGGGGTCGAAACGCTCGCCGCGGGATTGTCGGAACCGCGCGATACGATCGAGGATGTGATCGAACCCTATCTGCTGCAGGCGGGCCTGATCGCGCGTACCGCGCGCGGACGCATGCTCAACGCGAGCGCATGGAAGCATCTGGGTCTCAATCCCCCCGCCGGAGTTCAGGACGGGCTATTCGACCAGGGCAAATAGCGCCTCGACGGGCCGCCCCAGCACGCGCGAAAGCTTCAGCGCGACCAGCGTCGACGGCATGAACACACCGTTCTCGATCGTGTTGATCGTCTTGCGACTGACACCGACGCGCTCCGCGAGCTCGGCCTGCGTCCAGCCGAGCCGATCGCGCTCCACACGCAGATTGTTTGACAGCCTGTCGCTCACCGTTGAACCCTAGTCGAACCCGCGTCGTTCCAGAAAACCGAACCGCAGCAGGGCCGCGACGATACCGCCACTGACGATCAGATGGATCGCCTCACGCAGTCCGGTCTCCGTCACTCCGGCAAAGACATACAGCAGGAGAGCCGTAGCCATCGCCACCAGAAAGCCGAGCGACATCGCCTCGGCCCGATTGGCGCGGACGGCATCATCGTTGAGCAGGGCGCGCACCGAACTGCGGTGGCGCCACATGCCGCCGGTCGCGAGAAAGGCGATGAGGACCACAGAAAGGCAAACCCACGCCCCTACCTTCACCTGATCGACCGGACGGGCAAGATGAACGGGCGGCGCGACGAAGAACACGGCCTGCTGAAGCAGAAAAATGACGGCCAGCGCCGATGTCATGCGCGCGCGCCGGCGCCCTGCCCGATCCGCGGCCTCGATATCGTCCGATGTCGTCATCTGCCTTCTCCGAATGTAACCTATAGGTTATATATGTAACTTATAGGTTACATATGTCAAACTCTTTTGCAGGCGAAGATTCGACCGAAAACCGGTATTTTTCTCCGCCAGCCGGCCGCAAGGTGCGACGAACCGTTGAAGAGGGGTTTGCGGCGAGTCCCCCACCCGCTATCGGTCTCAAGGATGGCTGATGTCCCCCCACCCTTCGTACCTGGCGCCTTCCTCGGGGCAGCGCACCATTATCGCGCGCGCGTCTATTTCGAGGACACCGACCTGTCGGGCATCGTCTATCACGCCAATTACCTGCGCTATATGGAGCGTGCGCGATCGGACATGCTGCGCCTTGCCGGCATCGACCAGCGCGCGGCGATGGGAGCCGGCGAAGGCGCCTGGGCGGTCACCGACCTGGCCATCAAATATCGCAGCCCTGCGAAACTCGACGACGACATCCTTGTCGTCAGCACCGTCGAGGCGGTCCGCGGCGCGAGCGTCATTATCGCACAGCGCATCCTTCGCGGTCAGGACGAGTTAACCGATGGGCGTGTTACCGCAGCCTTCCTGTCGCCCGAAGGCCGGCCTCGCCGCCAGCCTGTGGGCTGGGCCGAACGCTTTACCGCCATCATGAATGGAGAGACCATCCCTTGTTAGACAATATCAAGCTGGCCGCCGACGCGGCGACGCTGTCCCCCGTGGCGCTTTTCATCCAGGCCGACTGGATCGTGAGAGGCGTGATGATCGGGCTGCTGCTCGCATCGGTCTATGTCTGGGCGGTGATCTTTACGCACGGGCGCGGCGTCGGCAAGATGATGCGCGCGTCTGACCAGTTCGAGCGCGATTTCTGGCGCGCCGACAATATCGACAAATTCTATGACAAGAACAGCGGCGAAGACCTGCCCAGCGCCAAGGTGCTGGCCGCCGGAATCGGCGAATGGCGCCGTTCGACCAAGGGCAAGACCATCGATCGCGAGGGAACCCGCGAACGCCTGGGCATCGCGATGAATGCCGCGGCCGAGGGCGAAGTCGACCGACTTGCCGACAAGATCGGTACGCTGGCCACCATCGGTGCCGTCGCGCCCTTCGTCGGCCTGTTCGGAACCGTGTGGGGTATCATGCGCAGCTTCACCGCGATCGCGGCGGAAAATAACAGCAGCCTCGCCGTCGTCGCCCCCGGTATCGCGGAAGCCCTGTTCGCGACCGCGATCGGCCTGTTCGCCGCGATCCCCGCCGTCATTGCATACAACGCCTTTTCGCAGCGCCTGAATCGCCTCGAATCGCGGCTCGGCCGCTTTGCAGACGGACTTCATGCAACCTTCAGCCGCGAGCTGGAGGTCGACGCCTGATGGCGATGTCGGGCCCTTCCGGCGGCGCGGGCGGACGGCGGCGCGGGCGCGGCGGACGCCGCGCACCGATGGCCGACATAAACGTCACGCCGCTTGTCGACGTCATGCTGGTGCTGCTGATCATCTTCATGATCACGGCACCGCTGCTCGCTTCCGCTGTTCCGATCGACCTGCCTGAAAGCCGAGCGAAACCGGTCGAAACCGAAGAGCAGGAACCGGTACAGCTATCGATCAACGGCGACGATGCCATCTATATCGGCGACCAGATCGTGCCCGAGGCCGAACTGCCCGCGCGGCTCGATGCGATCGCGCGCGAGAATGAGGGGAAGGACAAGCCGCGCCAGATCATGCTGCGCGCCGACAAGGGGCTGGACTATGGCCGGGTGATGTCGGTGATGGGCGAGCTCAACCGCGCCGGCCTGACACGCATCGCACTCGTCACCACGGGAGCCGAAAGCGGCGCCGCAGCCGAAGCCGCGGTCACCGACGGTTCAGGCAGCGACCGATAGGCTCCGGATCATGGCTGCCACCACAGCATCCAGGGGGAACCAGAATGCCGGCATCGCGATCGCGGTGCTGTTGCATATTGCGGTGATCGGTCTGCTGTCGGTGCAATGGACCAGCGGCGACCGCCGCTTCGACAATCCGCCGATGGAGGTCGACCTGGTCGCGGAGACCGCGCCGCAATCATCAGCGCCGGTGATTACCGAAACGCCGCCGGCCGCGCGGTTGGGCGATGAATATTCTGATGATATCGCCGTGCCCGAGCCCGTGCCGACGCCCCCGGTGCCCGAACCGGTCGTACGCCCGACGCCGGCGCCAGCGCTCAAGCAGGTCGCGCGGCCGGTAGTGACCCCGAAGCAGACCCCGCCCGCCGCTCAGAAGGCAGCCCCCAAGGCGACACCAAAGGCAAACACGCCGCCGAAAAAGACGGCGACACGCCCGACCGGACGGCTCGACGGGATCGTCGATGGCCTCAGCAAGGCTCCGACCAAGTCGACCCAGACCAAGGGTGCCCCTGCGGCCGTAAGCGCTGCCGAGGTCAAACGATCGATCGACGTCGCGATAGACGGCAAGATTCTGCCTTATTGGCGGCGCAACGTGCCGTCAGGGGTCGATATCGACCAGTTGCGCGTTGTGCTGCGTATTCAGCTCAGCCGCGACGGGCGCGTAACCAGCGTCAACCAGGTTGGCGAGCTTACCGGCAAGACCGACAGCAATACCCCGCAGCAAAAGCTCTTTATCGAACGCGCGGAACGCTCCATCCGCCAGGCCTCGCCCTTCGATTTGCCCGACGAATATTATGATCAATGGAAGGTCTGGGACGTGACCTTCCGCGCGAAAGGAATGTGATGAAACCGCTGCCCCTCCGGATAGCCCTCGTCGCTTCGGCACTTGGCGCCGTTTCTGCGCTTCCCGCTGCGGCACAGACCCCACCCGCGACCGCGACCGAAGCGCCGCGGACCGCAGAAGTCGTGGCCGAGGTTTCGACCGAGCGCACCGTCATAGCCGTGCCCGCCTTTGCAACGCCCGCCGTCACCAATGTCGCGGGCCTCCGCACCGACACGCTTGGCCGCCAGGTCGCCGAAGTCATCGCCGCCGACCTTGAACGCAGCGGCCTTTACGCGCCGCTCGGCCCGGGCAGCGTCCGCGCGATCAGCATGACCGAAGTCCGGGCACCGAATTTTGCCGACTGGCAAGCAAAGAACGCCGACAATGTCGTCCATGGCTTCGTGCAGGCAAGCGGCACGGGTGGGCTGGTCGTCGGCTGCTACCTCTACGACACCGCGCTCGGTACCGAACTGGTCCGGCAAGGCTTCGAGATTCAGCCGGGCGACTGGCGCCGCGCCGCGCACAAGTGCGCCGACGCCATTTATTCTCGCCTGTCCGGGGAGTCGCCCTTCTTCGACAGCCGCGTCGCCTATATCGCCGAGAGCGGCCCCAAGGGAAATCGCATCAAGCGGCTTGCGATCATGGACAGCGACGGCGGCAATCACCGTTTCGTGACCAACGGTCAGGCGCTCGCGATCAGCCCGCGTTTCTCTCCCGACTACAAGAAGATCGTGTACGTCAGCTATTTGAACAACCGCGTTCGTGTCTTCATCTACGACGTGACGTCGGGCAGCCAGAAGCTCGTCACCGAAAGCGCCAACGCGACCTTTGCGCCCCGCTGGTCCCCCGACGGACGTCAGATCCTCTATTCGATGGCAGTAGGCGGCAACACCGACATCTATCGCATCTCGGCCGACGGCGGCACGCCCGTCCGGCTGACGAGCACGCCGGGTATCGACGTCGGCGGCAGCTTTTCGCCGGATGGCAAGAAGATCGTGTTCGAGAGCGATCGGTCGGGCAGCCAGCAGATATACACGATGAACATCGATGGATCGAACCAGCAGCGGATCAGCTTCGGCGGCGGGCGCTACGCAACCCCGGAATGGTCGCCACGCGGCGACCTGATCGCTTTCACCAAAATGGGCGGCGGCGAGTTCCGCATAGGGGTCATGACCCCGTCGGGCGGCGGCGCGCGCATGTTGACCAACAGCTGGCAGGATGAGGCACCGACATGGTCGCCGAACGGCCGCGTCATCCAATTCTTCCGCACCTCGCCCGGCAAGGACGGCAAATCGCAGCTCTGGCAGGTCGATCTGACCGGCGTGAACCTTCGCCGGCTACCCACACCGCAGGACGGATCGGATCCAAGCTGGGGTCCGATCCTTCCCTGAACGATGGTGAAACCAAAGGAAGTCCGCCGGGGTTCAACATAGGTTCATCCCGTACACGCACGACTGAAGACGCAACAACAAGAGGACAGAAACCATGACGATACGCAAAACAACCGCGATGATCGCGGCGATCACCATGCTGACTGTTGGGGCTTGTGCAAAGAAAGCACCCGATACGCTGCCGCCGGCCCCCGAAGGATCGGGCGGCGATACCGGCACCGGAACTGGAACCGGCGTCGTTCCCGGATCGCAGGAGGATTTCGTTGCCAACGTTTCGTCGGATCGCATCTTCTTCGATCTCGACCAATATAATGTCGACGCACAGGATCAGACGACGTTGCAGAGCCAGGCACAGTGGCTGGCACGCTATCCCGCCGTGCGCGTCACGCTGGAAGGCCATGCGGACGAACGCGGCACGCGCGATTATAACATCGCGCTGGGCGAGCGGCGCGCCAATGCAGCCAAGAATTACCTCGCTTCGCTGGGTGTGGATTCAAACCGGATTCAGGTGATCAGCTATGGCAAGGAACGCCCGGCGGCACTCGGGTCGAATGAAGAGGCCTGGGCCCAAAATCGCCGCGCGGTGACCGTCGTCATCTCGCGCTGATCAGCGGCCATAACGGCACCGCGGCCCATGCCGCAGTGCACAGGAAAAGACCGAAGGGGACCCGTCGCTCGCCGAGCGTCTGGTCCCCTTTTCGTTGGGCGGCGACCGCCCAGACGATCCCGCCAACACTGGCCAGCAACAGCATCAGCGGCAGCGCCTGCCATCCGATCCACGTCCCCACCGCCGCGACCAGTTTCGGATCGCCGCCACCCATTCCCTCGACCCCGCGCATTCGCCGGTAAATCCATGCGATCGCTGCGAGGATCGCTCCGCCCGCAAGCGCGCCGATCCAGCGGTCGATCAGCGGCGCCCCCAGCAAGGGCCCGGCGACCAAAATCCCCACGACCGCCAAGGCCGCGTTCAACCTGTCAGGCAGCCAGAAATGCCGTGCATCCAGCAGCGCCAGGGGAAGAAGCAGCCAGCCGAAGAGCGCCCAAAGCCAACCCGTTGTTCCTGGCAGCGTCGCCAGGGCGATGACGCCGACAAGGGCCGCTGCTGCTTCGACCCGCCAGTGAAACGGATCGATCTGCCCTCCGCATGACCGGCACGAACCGCGCGCGAGCAATGCCGACAGCAGCGGAATCAGATCGCGGATACGAAGCGTCCGGCCGCAGCCATCGCATTCCGACCGTCCGAGAACCGAACGCCCTACCGGCCAGCGCAGTACAAGCGTGGCGATAAAGCTGCCGGCGACAAGGCCGACCAGCCCGGCCAGACCGACGCCCGCGCCGATGGGCAAGGCGTCGAGGATCGTCACCTCAGAATCGGCCAGAGGTTGCCAACACGAACCCGCCCGCTCCCGGCTTGAAACCCAGCACCGCCAATGCGGCGGCCATGGTGGGGTCGCGATCGACATTGATCGCGAACAGCGCGCGATAATGACCCTTGCCGTCGAACGACAGCGTCAACCTCTCCATTCCCGACTGGCTCGCGAGCGCCGCCTGCGCGCGTCCGCCCGCGCAGCTCAGGGGCCCAGAAAGCCCCTGCGACAGATCCAGACCGGCGATCGGTGCCGCGACCGAGATCTGGACGCGCCCGGCCGCCGCAACGCATTTCCAACTTTCGTCAAAGCGCAGCGCAGCGCCTTCAAAGCGGATCACATCGGCAGGGATCGGGCCAAGTCCTGCGGTGAGGGACGCCGTGCCGGTAACGTCCGACATGCCGCGCGGACTGCTCCCATATAAACGTCCGGTCAACGCACCCAGCCGTTCGTCGGCGCGCTGAAAGTCAAGTTCGGTACCGCCACCAAGCAGGGCAAGCGGCGACAGGCCGGCGCGCACGGTCCCGAGCGGCAACGCGCCAAGCCGTGCATCGACCAAAGTTCCCGACCAGATCGACCCCCGAATTTCGCGGGCGGCAATGCCGGCCTCGGCGGCCCCCGATAGCGACAGCGCCAGACGCATCGGGAAAGTCGCGACGATCAGCAGCAACGCGAACAGCGCAACCGCGACGATCCAGCGTCGGCGTTCGGTCATCGCCCGCCCTTCCGGAGCTCGGCCGTCATTCCGACCGTGCCATCAGCGGCGGGGGTAATGGTGAGTTGATCGACAACGAAACCCTGATCTTCAAGCCCGGCGAGCCAGTCAGTCAGTACCGGCGCCTTGGCGGTGGCGATGGCGATCGTCACCTGCCGGTCACCCCGCGCCTCGTTACGGTCGAGCGTCAGTCCGATCTCGCTGGCCGACTGCGCGAGATACTGGTCGATCGCCACGGCATCGACCGCTGCCGCAACCGATTTCGCCGGACGCTGGGCCAGCAGCCGGACTTTGGCAGCGACGCGGCCTTCGCGTTCGACAGCGGCGCGGTGGCGGTCGTCGAGATCGGAGAGCCCGGAAAGCAACGGTTTGCCAGCCGCCCAGCCCAGTACTGCGGCGGCCAGAACAGCCGCAACGCCGACCAGCCAGCGCTCGCGCGTCGACAGCCCGCTCCACCAGCTTTTCAGACCCTCCATCATGGTACCGCCCGGATGGTTACATTGGCCATCTGCTGTCCGTCGGCGCCTGCCATCGGCTGCGCCGTAATGCGGTAACCGCGCGCTTGCAGAGCAAGCAGCACCTGATTGATATCATCAACGCGCGGCGCCGCGAGGGTGGTCGTCAGCGTGCCGTCGACCCGGTGCGCCAGCGTTTTCAACGACACGCCTGGCGCATCACGCATCGCATCATACAGCGCCGAAGCCGGCACGGAGAAAGCGAGCGGGCCGCCCCCCGCGCTGGCGAGGCGGCGGTCGAGTTCGGCTTCTGCCGTTCCCGCATCGCTGGCGATCACGCCGGCCTTTTTCGCGATCGCGACAGCGGCTTCGTCGGCACGCTTCGTGTCGGCCGCCAGGCGTACGGCATGGATGATCGGGATCAACAGGCTGACGATCACGAGCGCGACCAGCAAACGCTTCGCAAGACGCAGCAGCCCGGCATCGACCACCCAGCCATGCTTGGGCTTCCACGCGCCACTCAACAGGTCAAGCGGAGGCGCCGCAAGCGAAAGCAACAGTGAATCGCGCATCTGTGCCGCATCGAGCGGCGCGATCGACCGTTCGCCCGCGATCAGTCGGTCGATTTCGGGATCCGACAGGAAGGCGCGATCGGCGGTACGGACGATTGCCTCTCCGCCCACCTCGGCAACCCAAAGCGCTTCGGAATCAGGCGGTGGCACGATCGCCGCCGACGGAACGATCGCGGCAGCGGACAGTCCGCGCGTCGTCAGCCAGTCGGTCCACGCCGTCATGGCGGCGTGCGTCGTCACGGCGACAGGGACGGCCTGCCCGGCTACCGCAGGCTGGCCCGCGACGATATGCAGCGCCGCGGAGTCGCCAAGGCTATCCCTGATCGTATCGATGCGCGCCGCGGCGGCCGCCTGCGCTGGCGGCGCGTCGGGATAGTAACGCCAGTGCATCGGCACGTCGGCTGCGGGCGCCAGAGCAATCAGCCGGTTGTCGATATCGCCGCGTGACGTCTCCCACGTATCGACCCAACCGTCATCCTGCCCCGAATCGACGATCACGCCGTCATCGACGCGAAGCCATGCCGGACGCGCTTCCTCGTTACCCGAAAGCGCCGCCACGCGCGGCAGCCAGAGAAGCAAGACATGCCCCATGTCAGTCGACGTCGCCCCAATCGCGGCGGACGATCGCTGGTGCCGCCTGCCCGGCTCCGGCCGCGCCGCCTTGGGCGTCGATGAGCGATCTAGCCGTCAAAACCCCGTCCCCCATCGTCACGTTGGTCGTCAGCGCAAACCATCGGCTGTTCACGCCGGCCTGCTCGGCGACGTCCTGAGGGGGGTCGAGCCCTTCGAACGCCCGTCCCTCCCAGAATCGCACGCTGCTGCCATAGCCGCCCGCAGGCCGCACCGCCAGCGCCGCCCGCGCTGCGGAAAGGCTGATCTGTCCAGGCAGCAGCATCGCGATCAGCGGCGCCTGCTCGGGCGTCAGCGTATTGACGTTGAGCTTTACCGGCTCGGCGACGGGCAGCACGCATATCCATGGTTTGAGCTGCGCATAGATCTTCGGCGTCATCCCGCGAACGGCGCGAAGTTCGCTGACATCGACCATCTTGCGGTTGGCAGCGAGATAGCTTGCCGGCATTGCACGATAGACATCGTCTTCCGCGCCAAGCGGGCCATCGTTGCTGTCGCTGTCGATCCAGTCGGCGGCCGCTCCGGCAATCTGCTGCGCCTGTCCGTCGGCAACGCCGACCAGCTTCATCAATTCGACAAACTGGCCCACCGCCCCCGACCGCTGGCTGAATTTGCCCGGTGTCACTTCGGCGGCGAGGCTGTTGAGGTTGAAGCAATTGTTCGCATCGGTGAGCCGTGCCCGCCCCTGCCCGCCCGGCAGCGGCAGGATGAAATCCCGGCCCAGCCAGTCGCCGGTCAGCGTCAGCCGGGCGGTGTCGCGCGACACGAGGCTGGATACGCGGCGCAGCGCGATCTGTTCGGCCGCGAACGTATAAGCGCGCCCCTGATCGACCGTCGCCGCGCTGCCGGCGATCCGCGTCGCCAGCGTCAGCCGGTCGAGCGCCGTGGCCGCGATCACCGCCATCACCGCGACGAGGAGCAGCACGGTGAGCAGCGCCGCTCCGCGTTCGTTTTCACGCCGGCGCGTCATGGCTGCGGCCCGGCAGCAACCAACGGCGGCGGCGGCGGCGTCGGTCCGGTCAGAAACAGCATCGTCAGCGAGGCGCGGCCGGCGCGGGTCAATCGCACTTCGACGGCGCGCGGCAACCGGTCGCCCGGCTCGCTCGTCCAGCTTTCGGCCCAATCGCCCTTGTCGTCGCGGTAGCGCACCGCTGCGGCCGTTACGTCGCCAATCAGTCGGTCGCCATCGGGCAGCGCCGTGCCATCGAGCATCGGCTGCACCGCGCGGCGCCATTCGCCGCCGGTCATCGCATACCCGACACGCTCGACGGCGGGGCGCGGGTTGCCGTCGAAGGGCGCGGCACCGGCATGGACCAACGCAAAGCCGGTCGACGAGCCGACGAAGGCCGGAACCGGCTCGCCCGCCTGTCCGCGCGTCGAACGCTGCACTGCCTGTGCAAGATCATTGGCCATCACGGCCCGAAGACGATTGATCCCGCTCATGCCCTTGAGGCGCGCCTGCACGGCGTCCTGCGTATCGACGCTGGTGCGCAGCAGGGTAACGCCCATCGCGGCGATCACCGCGAAGATCGACAGCGCGACGAGCATTTCCACGAGAGTGAAGCCGCGCTCGTCCTTCATCGCGACGGCCTGATGATCGTGAGCGCGGCCTGCCCGTTTCCGCTCTCCGGACGGACAAGCAGATCGACACGCAGCAGGCTGTCATCGGCGGTCTTCGCCACCCGCTGCTCGATACGCCAATTGCGTCCGGCATTGGCGACGCTGCTCGCGCTGGCGCCGATGGTGGGCGGCGCCGGATCGGTCCAGAGTTCGACCGCGCGGTTCTGCGCGACGATTCCCGCCATCGTGCTTTCGTCAAGATCGCCCGCGGTGCGCACCGCATAGGCGTCGAGGCGGACGAGCGTCAGTGCCGCGATGCTGATGATGCTGAGCGCGACCAGCATTTCCAGCAGCGTGAAGCCGCCTTCGCGAGACCGGGGCGGGTCACTGCCCACGGCTGACCTCTCCCATCGCCGACACGCGCACGATCTCGCGCGCGTCGCCGCCCGACAGCACAAGGGTCTGCGGAGTCGCGGTTGTGCCGACGCGGTCGAAGAGGATGCGCGCCGCAGCCTGACCGTCGCCCGATACGAACCGAACGCCGCCCGGCCAGTTTCGCTGTTCGAAAGGGCGTCCGGGAAGCGGCTGCCATGCGCCTTCGACCCGGCGTTCGAACCCATATCCCGACGGCACGAAATTGACCGAAACGCTGCGTCCTTCGATCACCGCGATATCGCGCGCGGCGGCTAGGCGTGCCGCGAGCCGGTCCGCCTCGCTACGCACCGTCCGCTCCTCGCCGGGAATCGTGAGCACAACGACCGTCGCGGCAAGCGCCATGATCGCCAGCACGACCATCAGTTCGACGAGCGTGAAGCCGCGTTCGCCGAAGCGCCGCTCAACCCTCTCCGTGGATGTCGGCATTGTCGTCGGTTCCGCCCGGCGCCCCGTCAGCCCCCAGCGACCAGACGTCGAACGCCTTTCCGTTCGCAGCGGGAGCTTGATAATTATAGGGGCGCCCCCAGGGATCGCTCGGCAACTTCTTGATATAGCCACCGCGGCGATAGCGTTCGGGTTGCGCCAGCGCCGGCGGCGCGGTCACGAGCGCATTGAGCCCGTCGGTCGTCGCCGGATAGACGAGATTGTCGAGCCGATATTGTTCGAGCGCGCCCTCGAGCGTCGCGATATCGGTCTTCGCCTTGGTCACCAGCGCCTTGTCCTGCGCGGGCAGGACGTTGATCATCACCACGGTGGCGAGCAGCCCGATAATGAAGATGACGACCATCAGTTCGGTCAGCGTGAAACCCCGCTCGTCGCGTTTGCGACGCGCCCCGGTGGGACGCGAAGGGTCGAGGATCAGGCGAAGGAAGAGCTGCATAAGCGACATGATATTATAGACCTGCAAGGTTCTGCAACTGGAGGATCGGAAGCAGGATCGAGAGAATGATAAGCGCGACGCACGACCCCATAACGACAATTATGACAGGTTCGAGAAGCGCCATCGATGCGGCGGTAAAACGGTCGAATTCGCGTTCGAGATAATCGGCCGCACGCTCAAGCATCTGTTCGAGCCGCCCCGCGCTTTCGCCGCTCGCGGTCATATAGACCAGCAGCGGCGGAAAGACGCCCGCATCGCGGAGCGCGGCCGACAGGCTGCCGCCTGCGCGCACCTGATCGACAATACCTGCGGTTGCTGACGCCAATGCCGCGTTTCGGATCGTCGGGAGCGTCAGGCGAAGCCCCTCGACCAGCGGCAGTCGGCTCGACACCATCGTCGAAAGGGTGCGCGCAAAGCGGGCGGCGTAGAGGTCGCGAAGCAGGCGGCCGAAGAGCGGCAGGCGTAGCAGCCGGGCATCGACCGCGGCCTTGAATGCCGGACGGCGCATCGCCGTGACCCATCCGAAGGTGGTGGCGGCCAAGAATAAGCCGATCAACCACCACCAGCCCGCCGCAAAGCCCGATATTGCGATGACGGCGCGGGTCAGGAACGGCAGTTGCTGCCCGACATCGGTGAACTGCTCGACGACGCGCGGTACGACAAAGATCATCAGGGCGGTCACCACACCGATCGCGACGACCGCGAGCACAATCGGGTAAGCAAGCGCGGCGATCAGCTTGCCGCGCACCTCGGCCTGCCGCTCGAGCAGGTCAGCCAGACGGGCCAGGATCGTCGTCAGGCTGCCGGTCGTTTCACCCGCCGCGACCATCGCGCGATAGAGCGGGGGAAAGCTGCCCGGCTGGCGCGCCATCGCATCGGCGAGCCGTCGGCCTTCGAGCAAACCCGCGTGTACGTCGCCGATGATCGCGCGTGCGCTCTCGGCCTCGCTCTGGCGCATCAGCGTGCGCAGCGCCTCTTCCAGCGGCGCCACCTCCACAAGCGTCGCGAGCTGGCGCGTGAACAGCGCGAGTTCCTTGCGGGTCAACCTGCTTGAGCGGAAGGCAAGCAGGCTGCGGCCACTCGCCGGCTTTGCTCCGGCCTCCTCGACCGTGACGATGTGAAATCTGCGCCGGACGAGATCGGCGCGGGCAGCATCATCGTTCGCGGCGGTCAGCCGTCCCTGCCGCTCGCGGCCCTGCGGATCGATCGCCACATAGCGATAGTCAGGCATCGACATCCTCGCGCCGCGCAATGCGGATCGCTTCTTCGGGCGTCGTCAAACCCTTGGCGACCATCGCACGCGCCGCCGAAGCGAGCGTCGGCGCTTTCAGGAACGCATGTTTCGCGATCATGGCCTCATCGCCGCCGGCATAGATATAGCGGCGCACGGTTTCATCGACCTTGATCGCTTCGAACACGCCCACCCGCCCTTTGAAGCCTGTGCCGCCGCACTGGTCGCACCCTTTCGGGCGCCAGATCACCGTGCCGATATCCAGCCCGAGCACGGCCGCGACGCTATTGTCCGCCTGAACCGGCTCGCGGCAGTTTTCGCAAAGCCTGCGAACGAGGCGCTGGGCGATCACCGCGCGCAGCGTCGAGGCGAGCAGGAAAGGCTCGACCTTCAGGTCCTTGAGGCGCGTGATCGCGCCGACCGCGTCGTTGGTGTGGACCGTCGAGAGAACCAGGTGGCCGGTCAGCGAGGCCTGCACCGCAATATCGGCGGTTTCGCGGTCGCGGATTTCGCCGACCATCACCACATCGGGGTCCTGCCGCAGGATCGCGCGCAGACCGGCCGCAAAGTCGAGCCCCACCTTGTTGTTCACCTGTGTCTGGCCGACGCCGTCGACGGCATATTCGACAGGGTCCTCCACGGTCAGGATGTTGCGCCGCCCGTCGTTGAGCTGTTTGAGCGCCGCATAGAGCGTCGTCGTCTTGCCCGACCCGGTCGGGCCCGTGACGAGGATGATGCCATTGGGTTCGGCCAGCGCTTCGCGCAGGAAGCGGTCGGCCTCTCCCGACAGGCCAAGAACGTCGAAATCGATCCCTGCCGCATCCTTGTCGAGAATACGCATCACGACCCGTTCGCCGGCACGGCTGGGCAGCGTGGACACGCGGACATCGACCCCCTTGCCCGCGAGCGTCAGGCCGATGCGACCATCCTGCGGCACCCGGCGTTCGGCGATGTCGAGCCGCGCCATCACCTTGATGCGGCTCACCACCACCGGCGCGACGTGCGGCGGCATGCGCAGATGCTCGCGCAGGACGCCGTCGGTGCGCATGCGCACGACGAGCCCGCTCTCATAGGGTTCGATATGGATATCGCTGACCCCCTGCCGCACCGCCTCCGCTATGATCGCGTTGATCAGGCGGATGGCCGGCGCGTCGTCGGCGCTATCGAGCAGATCCTCTGCACTGGGCAGGCTGAAGTCGATGTCGTTACCGTCGAGCGACCCCGCCATCGCGGCGGCCGAGGCGTCGACGGCATAGTGATCGGACAGCAGGCGATCGAAATCGGCTGCACCCGCCGTCGCGACGCAGATCGACTGCGCGAGATAACGCTTCACTTCGATCAGAACCGCGGGATCGCTCCCCTCACGGAGAGTAGCCAGCCAGCGGCCGTCGCCATCGAGAGCAATCACCACCCCATGGCTGCGGGCAAAGGCGTAAGGGATATCGACCGGCGCCGGGGGAGGCGCCGCCGGTTCGATGTCTGTCACGGATAATCTCCGGGCGGAGGCGCGGGTGCCTGCGATACCGACGGCGGCACATCGGTGCCGATGACCTTACCATCGGGCGCGCGCAACTCGGGCAGGTTGACCGGGCCGACAGTGACGTCGGCGGCACTCGGTGCCGTCGGAACCGGCGGAACGGTGCCAAGATAATCGCGCACCAGCGTGTCGATCGCGGGCTCTTCATCGGGATTCCGCTGCAGCTGGAAGTCGCGGATATAGCCATAGCGGCGCGCGGTCAGCGCGGCATTATCCTCGCGATTGCGCAGAACCGTTGGCCGGATGAAGACCATCAGGTTGGTCTTCGAGCGGCTGCGGCTGCGCGACTTGAACAGTTCGCCGATCAACGGGATATCGCTGAGCAACGGAATCCGCTCGATCGTCTTGCGTTCATCGTCGTTGAGCAGGCCGCCGATCGCCAGAATTTCGCCGTCATCGACCGTCAGCACCGTCTCGAACGACCGTTTGTTAAGGATGAGGTCGCTGTTGCGCGACGATACCGGCCCCGCGACACTCGACACTTCCTGACGGAGGAACAGCTTGACCTCGCCCGCGCCATTGACCTGCGGTGTGACCTCCAGCTTGATCCCCACTTCTTCGCGCTGGACGGTTCGAAAGGCATTGTCGAAATTGCCGCTGAGCGCTTCGCCGGTGGTGATCGGCACTTCCTGCCCGACGAGGAACTTCGCTGCCTGATTGTCCAGCGTGACGATGTGCGGGGTCGCCAGCAGGTTCGAGGTGGTGTCGGACTTCACGGCGTTGATGATCGCGCCAAAGATCGTGTTCTTGCCGATATCGCCCGCGAAACCTGCAAACCCTCCAGTTGCGGTGAGGAGCGACGATGCCGCGGCCTCCTGCAAGGTGCTGCCGAGCGCGCTTGATGTCTGGGTGACGACCGTGGTCCCGTCGACCGTGGTCTTGTCCTCGGTCAGCTTGGTCGCGGCATAAGCGCCGCCGAGCGTGAAGATGTTCGGCTGGGCGTTGCTGTAGTTCGTGGCGACGAACGGAATATTCTTGCCGCCGAGAAGGAACTGGACGCCAAGGCGCTTTGCCGCATCGTCGCCGATCTCGACAACGATCGCCTCAACCAGCACCTGCTCGCGGCGGCTGTCGAGCTGGCGGATCAGTTCGCCCAGCATGCGCTGCACTTCGCTGTTGGCGGCGACGATGATCGCATTGGCGCCTTCATAGCGGGTGACGATCGCCGGTCCGCGCGTCGCGATGCTGCCGCCGCTTCCGCTGACCGACGTCGGGGTGGTGGTGGTTGCCGCTGCCGCCGGTATCGCGCTGCCGCCCGACGACGAGGTCGACGAGGAGGACGATGAAGCTGGCGGCAGGCCCGCCTTCTGCGCCGGGTCGCTGCCGCCGCCGACAAGTTGCTGCAAGGTCGGGAGCAGCGTTTCGGCGTTGGCATGGTCGAGCCAATAGACGCGCAGTTCGGTGCCGCCCGCCGCCTTGGCGTCCAGATCGCGGGCCATCGAGACAAAGCGCGCGACCAGCGCCTGATCGCCACGCAGCGCGATCGCGTTGCTGCTGTCGATGGGAACGATCGCGACGGGCGCCTTCGCCCCCTCGCCGGCCGCCGGGACCAGCGCCTGGAGCGCCGCCGCGATTTCGCGCGCGCCGGCGTTCTTCAGCGTCACGATCTGGCTGGTCGAGGTATCGCGATCGATGCTCGCGGCGAGCGCCCGGATGCGGCGGATATTGTCGGCGAAGTCCGCAACGACCAGACTGTTGGCATTCCGGTTCGCGGTCAACGATCCTTGCGCACTGACCAGCGGTCGCAGCGTTTCGACGGCCGCGACAGCATCGATATGCTTCAGGCGGATGATTTCGGTAACAAACTGGTTCTGCGCCGCGCGATCGCTGCCGATCCGGCCCGGCTGTGCAGCAGCCCCGTCGATCGGCTGGATGCGATAGGCGCCGTTCGGCCCGGGCACCGCGACGAGGCCGTTCGACCGCAGCGTCGACAGGAAGATTTCGAAATACTCACTCCGCGACAACGGCCGGTCGGTAACGACCGAAACCTTGCCGTTGACGCGCCCGTCGATCACGAAGGTGCGGCCGGTGATCCGCGCCGCATCCTGGATGAAGGCGCGAATATCGGCGTCGCGGACATTCAACGTATATTGCGCGAATGCCGGCCCCGGCGTGGCGGACACGAGCGCGGCGGCGAGCATCAAGGACAGTTTGAGGCGCATAAAACCTATTGTTTAGTCAAAAATAAAGCGATGGGAACGACACTGGCGCCGCGTTCGACTTCGAGCGAAACCCGGGCGCCGGGTACGAGCTGGCCGGCCAGCGAGGCGGCGTCACCAGCCCCACCGATCGAACGCCCGTTGACCGACCGGATCACGTCGCCGGGGCGGAGCCCTGCGGCGCGGAACGCGGCGCCGTCGCCTTGCGGCTGAACGACGAGGCCGGTGACCTTGCCGGCTTCTGCGCGCGGGGTGAAGCCGACGCCCGCTTTCAGCGCCTCGGGCGACAATTCGCCGCTCGGCGATCCGCCACCCGCCGGAACAGAACCGATCTCCGGCGTCGGCGCGGGCAGCGGTGTCCCGGAACCGGCGGTCGCAGCGTCGCCGCTCTGGTCGAGGAACAGGCTTTCGCGTGCGCCGCCGCGATCGAGCAGGACATGGTCGAAAGCAACTCCGACAAGCTTCAGGCCGGGCGCGATTTCGTCGCCGACCGCATAGCTGTTCTGAATTCCGTCCTCGCCGGCGATGATCGCCGATCCGCCACCGGTCGCTTCGTTGATGTTGATGCCGAAGAGGGTAAGGCCCGCCGACGTCACGGTCGCGGTCGCGGCCCCCTGCCCCGCTGAGCGGAAGAAGGGATCGATGCTGATGAACAATGCGCGCCGCTCGGCCGGCGATGCGATCACCGCGGTCTGAGGCTGCCACATGCCAAAGGACGACAGCGGCACAATCAGCGTCCACAACAGACTGACGCTCTGCCAGACAAGCCCGGCGCCGAGCAGCGTAACCCCCAGCACCGGCGCGACATCGCGCGGCGAATGCCGGCCCGCGCGCAACCAGGTCGGTAGCGCGCGCGGAAGCCGAACGGCCGATCCGGACATCAGCGTCGCCATGAACTCTTTCCTGTCCCCCAACTGAAAGGCTGCGTCGCGAATCGCCTAGGGGCGGTCGATGACAATCAGTTGACCGGAAGATTACAGTTTTTTGACAGCCGGGCGAGTCCGCCGGCAACGAACGGCCGCAAAACGCCATCCCGCCCGAAACCGGAGCGGCGCCCGAGCCAGGGGTTCCCTCATTAGAATTTGAGCGAACCGCCCAGCGAAAAGGTGGTGCCCGTCCTGTACAGATTATAATAGATGACGTTATCGCCGTTCTGCTGCATTTCCTTGTATTTGTTACCGAAAATGTTGCGCGCTTCGAACTTCAGTTCCAGTTCCTTCCCGAACAGCGGAACGCCCTGTCGCGCAACAAAGTCGACCTGAACGCCCGGACGTTCGAAGATGTCGGGCTGTCCCGATGGCCCGCGCCGCGTGACGCGATCCGACGCATAGGAGATGAGCAGCGTCTGCTGCGACAGCTTTTCCGTGTCTTCGAGGCCGAACTCCACATTGACCAGATGATCCGACTGACCGGTCAGCGGCGCGCCGTCGCGGAAGAACTGGCTGGCGAATTTCGCCCCGGTGAAGGGAAATGCCTGGACCGGATCATCGGGACCGACTTTCAGTTCCGACTTCGACCAGGTGTAGTTACCGATCAGGACGGCTCGGCGCGTCGCGAAGAACCCGTCGCCCCAGCCGCTAAGGTCGAAATGCTTCTGCACCTCGAACTCGGCCCCGTAGAGGATTGCCTCGGGCGCGTTGGCGAACCGTGCCGTCACGCTGTTCCCGTCGAAGCTGGTATAGGTTTCGATCGGATTCTTGATCTTCTTCCAGAAGCCACCGATCGACACGCGCTGCTCGGGCGCGAAATACCATTCGACGCGGCCTTCGGCATTGTAGAGCTGGCTGTCGACAAGCTGCGGATTGCCCTGGAAATTCCGGTTGCTGTCCGGATCATAATAGGTCTGGAACACCAGCTCGCGGAACTGCGGGCGGGCGATCGTCTTCGACGCGCTGAGGCGTACCTGCATCCGCGGATCGATCTCATAGGTCAGGGTCGCGGCGGGCAACAGATAGCTTCGGTCAAGCTTGGTCGCGGGCGGCAGGATCGGTGTGATATCATAGACCTGAACCGCCGTGACGCGCTGGAGTGCGGTTTCATAGCGCGCACCCAGGTTGAGATTGAGCCCATCGAACAGATCGGCCTGAAGCTGGAAATAGGCCGCATGGTTCCGCAGGATCGCACGGAAGGTCGGGTTCGAACCCGTGCTGTCCACCAGTGAAATTCCCGTAGGGCTGGGATTCGCCGGACAATTCGGATTGACCGGCGGGTTCAGCGGCGGGAAACAGATGACCGTCTGTGACAGCAGCAGGTCCGGGCGCAGGATCGAAATCGCCATCGGAATATTGTTGTTGCCCTGAAACAGGAAGTCGCGGCGCTCGGTCACGCGGCTCGTGTCGCTGTAGGCATAGCCATAGACCGCCTTCACCGTGGGCGAAATTTCATAGGTGAAGTCGATCCCTGCCGAATAGAGATTCTCGTTGAGATCGGAAAAGGCGATCGTCGCGCTGCCCGGCCGCTGGCCCGTGTTCAATGTGTTCGTGAAGAACTGACCATAAGGATCGGTGGGGCTGTTCGAACGGCTATAGAGGAAGCTCAGTTCAAAGGGCGCCTCACGCTGCGAATTCGCATAGCCGGCCCGCACATCGACATCGA
This sequence comes from Sphingopyxis sp., assembly GCF_016793825.1. GTDB lineage: Bacteria > Pseudomonadota > Alphaproteobacteria > Sphingomonadales > Sphingomonadaceae > Sphingopyxis. The sequence goes on along the minus strand of NZ_JAEULM010000050.1, from coordinate 3,640 downwards.
GCTGGTCGAACGGCTGGAATTCCCCCACAAACTGAGTGTTGAAAAGCTGGCGCGCGAACCAGGCCGTATCCTGGTACATGAAACTGACACCTGGGCTGGCATCGGCGGTCAGCGGGCGCTCTTCGGCCCCGAGCCGCGCCTGCTTGATCGTGTCGCGGATGTAAAGATTGGTCCAGCGCACCTTGTTTTCGCCGAATTCGGCGCTTAGCCCGATCAGACCGTTCACAACGATGCGATTGTCGGTGATCACGCGATTGATATCGGTGTTCAGCGACGACAGGTCGAGCGCGTTGGCCGTCTGCTGCGTCACATCCCGCGTCCGCCAGCGACTGGTATAACCGGCGGTTGCGATCAGGCCGACCTCGGTATCGCCGAGCGTCCAGGACTTGCCACCGGTGATATTCGCGCCCCAGTTGACCGGCATATTGTCGTTGCGCTGAACGATCGCGTTGCGCGCGGTGACGAACTGGCCGGCGATCGCCTGCTGGTTCACGCTGACATCGTTGATGCGCAGTCCTGAATCCCGCCATGCCCGGTATGCGGACGGCAAGCTGCGCCCACCGTCGCCAAAGCCCGTCCAGTCGCTGCCGGTGCCGTAATAGGTGTAACCAAGTTGCCCCGTGGTTTCCGAATTGCCGCCGATACTGCCGCCAACCTGCAGAAAGGCGTCGCGCGGGACCGCCTTGGTGGTCAGGTTGATGACGCCGCCGCCGAATTCTCCCGGAAAATTCGCCGAATAGCTTTTCTGGACGAGCGACGAGGCAATGATGCTGCTGGGAAAGATGTCGAGCGGAACGACGCGCTTCAGCGGTTCGGGACTGGGCAGCGGCGAGCCGTTGAGCAGTGCGAGCGAATAGCGGTCGCCGAGCCCACGAACATAGACGAACCCGTTACCGACGACGCTGAGGCCGGTGACGCGGCCCAGCGCTCCAGCTATATTGCCTTCGCCCGTACGCGCGATATCGGCGGCGCCGAGGACGGAGACGACCTGCGGCGCGGTGCGTTCGATATTGGCATTGCGACGCCCCGTAACGACGATCTCGCCGCCGGGGATTGAAACATCGACCTCCTCTTCGGTGGGTGCGGCGCCGCTCGCCGTATCGGACGCATCCACCGTGGGGTCAGCGGCGGGGGTCTCGGCCGCCGGATCAGACTGGGCCATCGCCGCGGCTGGCGCCACAAGCGCCGTGGAAATCAACAACAGGCTGGCGAGCCGGATCGGCTTGGACATGACAGTCACCCCTTGGAAACGCGAATATGTAAGCAGGGAGGGAGCGGCGCGGCGCCGCTCCCTCCCATCGGGACAAAGGATCTCAGGTCGTCGGCAGCGAAGTGCAGAGACCCGAATTGCCGGTGCCGAAGTTCGCGGTGCCGCTGTTGCAGGTCCAACCCTGGTACCAGGTGTCGCTCGCATCCTTGACCGCACCGATGTAGGTCGTGCGCTCAAAGAAGCTCGCGCGCGTCAGCTCGATGCCGTTGAATATCTGACCGTTCAGCGTCGAGACGTCGAACGGCGTCACGGCCGTTTCGGTCGCACCGTTGATGTACAGGCTGGTCAGTGTCGGCGTGTAGGCATCGTTGTTGCCATTCGAACCCGAACCAAAGATCGCCTGCACTTCCGCCGCCGTCACGCCGTTGCTGCCGATATATTTGGTGCCCGCGCATTGCATGAGGACCGAACGGAAGATCGGTGCGCCGAACTCGTCGATTGCCGTGCTTTGCGTGCCCGACGCGGTTTGGGTGCGGCTGAGCCGCAGGCAGGGGTTGGTCGGGCTGACGACCACCGAGTTGTAGAGACCATAGTCGGTGCCGCCGCGCAGCAGGATCGATGCCTGATCCGACGAGGAGTTTTGCGTGTTCTGGTAGAATACGAAGTTGGCGACGCGGGTGTTCTGACGAGGGTTGTCGCCATCGGACGTATCGTCCGAGTCCGCTTCGATCAACGCATCGCCAATGTTCGGGCGCTGCACGACAATGCCATACTGCCAGTTCGACTTCGCACCGACGTCGGTGTCGAGATTGTCGTCCTCGGCGCCGACCGCGATGAAATGCTTCACATGAGCGTGGCCACCGAAGACTTCGATCGCGTCGTCCGAGCTGTTGTAGGACATGATGTGATCGAGCTGCGTGCCCGACCCGACGCCTTGCAGCGTCAGCGACTGAAGCTCGTTCGCGCCCGACAGGATGTAGCCCGAGAAGCGGATCTGGACGTAACTCATCCGGCCACTGCTTTCGGTGTTGTTGGCACCGCCATAGAGCGCCGGATTGACGGCCCCTTCGGTCTGACGTTCGCAAGCCGACGTTCCCGGCGTCGGCGTGGTACCGCCGGAGCTGGCGCAGTTCGTGATCTGGCTACGACCGCTGAGCACGACGCCGCCCCACTGACCCGACGAGTTTTCGGTATTGAGACCCTGGACGTTGTCGCGGCTGGTAAAGATGATTGGGCGTGTCGGCGTACCGACGGCCTGGATCGAGTTGCCGCGGTTGACGTTGAGCCACGAAGGACCCGATTCGCCATAGATGATGACGCCCGGCTCGATCGTGAGCACGACGTTGGTGGTCCCGGTGGTCGTCGGCCCCTTGTCGTCGCCGACATCGACGCGGCCGTCCATACGATAGACCAGTCCGGCGATCTTGGGCAGCGTGGTGCTGCCGGTGATGCGCGCCGGCAGCGTGCAGACGCGGAAGCTGCCGATCGAAGTGTTGCTGATCGTGCCGCTGTCGACGAGCGACCCGCCATTGATCGTCGGGCAGCCCGCGGCGGGCGTCACCGATGCCGGGGTCGGCGTGGGAGTCGGGGTCGGCGTCGGGGTCGGCGCCGGATTGATGATGATCGTGCCCCCCTCACCGGGCGACGCGATGTCGTCGGCACCGCAGGCCGCGAGAGTGGAACAGGCCACGCTGGTGAGCATGATCAAACGAATGCGTGCGAAAGCCGCCATGAAATTCTCCGTTCCCGGTGTGCGCCGCCAGAAGGGCGCGGTGAAAAAGCACCGGCAAACGAAGGAGGAGTGCCGCCTCGCCCCCGGTGCCGCCGCACCTAGGGTGATTCGATGACCGTCTGACGCCAGAGCGATGACACTGGCGTGACTCTTTCAGGTCGATTTGGTGACACGCGCCAAAGCCGCGGACCCGCGTCTTCGCGGGAACAGGAAATAAAAGCGGCGAAGCTTGCTTGCATCGCCCGAAAAGCTTTGCTAGGCGCCCGCTCCTACCTGGTACCGGACCTGTTCGGACCATCATGATGTGCGGTCGTGGCGGAACTGGTAGACGCGCAACGTTGAGGTCGTTGTGGCCGAAAGGCCGTGGAAGTTCGAGTCTTCTCGACCGCACCATGAACGCTGATTTTATTCAGCTTTTTCGCCATTTGGCACAATTCTGAGTTGCGTTTGTTAACTACCGCACCAAACTCGCGGACTTCGGCCGGATATTGGCAGTTTGGCACAATGCCGCTGCGTGACATCGCGATCGGATATGTTGCAAACCCTTCATCGGTAATGGCCGGTGCACGAACCACTTCGTGGATTGGCGCTAGCCTCGATGTAAAGCAGCCCTTCGAGCGCCGCGCCTGATTGAACGCGGGCTGCCACAGGCAGACCCTTTCGGCTCCTTTACCTGAGGAGTCGAACGATGAACGAGC
>NZ_JAEULM010000006.1 GCF_016793825.1 Sphingopyxis sp. | reverse complement strand
GAGGCGAGCGAGCCATCGCGCGGCTCGAAGTTTCGCGGGCGATTGTCCCATCGCTTTGCGAGCCGCGCACCAGCGTGCGCCCCTGTCGGCGCGGTCGAGATTTTCATAGTCGGTGAAGGCGCGGACGAGGCGAAGCGGATTGAGGCCGCGCTGAAACTCTGACGTGCGTCCCGGCAGTTTGCGATCGACCCATCGCGGCCAATAGTTGACGAACCAGCGTCCCGAATGAACCTCGCGCGGCGCTAGGCGGCTCGCCGTTCCCGACACGAGCAGGAGCCCGCCCGGGCGCAGCAGCCGCCGCAGCTCCAGCAGAATATCCGCCAACTCCTCGCGCCGCACATATTCGAGGACGCTGATGGCGAGGACGATGTCGAAGCTTTCGTCGGGAAAGGGAATGTGCCGCGTGTCGGGGACATGGCGAAAGTCCACGGCCGCGCCGGCACCATATCGTTCGGCGTTGAGCCGTGCGAGCGCGATGGCCTCTTCATCGACGTCGATTGCGGTGACCGCGGCTCCCATCTTTGCGGCAACGATCGCGCTTGCGCCATAATTGCAGCCAAACTCGAGAAGCCTCTGCCCTTCTATTTTCCCGGCATAGGCGGCGAGGAGATGCCGGATTTCCCGCGCGGCGACGGGAACATAGCCGCCCACCCATTTGCTGTCCGGATCGAGGCCGAGCGCCTTTGCCTGCTCCCTGAAACGGCGGTCGGCTGCGCTATCCGTGATGACGGGGTCGCTCCACATCGGGTGTCAATCCTCGCCGTCCGCCCGTTTGCGCGCCTCAGCGCGCGCGTCGCGAAGAATCTCGATGCCGCCCTTGATGGCGATCAGCGCGGTCGCGAACCCGACCAGAAGATCGGGCCAGTTCGTCCCGAGCCACCAGACGAGCACGCCGGCGATCAGGATGCCGCCGTTAGAAATGAAATCGTTGAAGCTGAAGGTGGTCGCGGCGCGCAGGTTGACGTCGGGCTTCTGAATCCGCTGGAGCAGCTTCAGGCAGATATAGTTCACGACAGCGGCGACCGCCGACATGATCATCATCGTCTGGCCGATCGGCTCGCTTCCCTGAAGGTAGCGGCGCCCGACGTCGAAGAGAACGCCGGCGGCAAAGATGAGCAGCATGATGCCCGATGCCGTGGCGGCGCGGGTCTTCCACAACAGGCCGTGGCGGAGCGCCACGAGGCTCAGCGCATAGACGGCGGCGTCGGAGAAATTGTCGAGGCCGTTGGCGATGAGCGCGCTGGAATCGCCGATGGCGCCTGTGACAAGAAAAGCGGCGGCGATCGCGGCGTTGAGCAGAAGGACGATCCAGAGGGTGCGGCGTTCGAGGTCGGCGTTCGCCTGGCTGTTCGTCATAACCGTGTCCTTCCTTCGCTCTTCCTGAAGAAGGAGCGGAACCTCGACGAGGTTCCGCCCAGTATGTCCCGTTGCCGCCTTCGTCGGGGGAGCGTCGCGGCGGCAACGGGGGGTTTCATTCCGCGGGGACGGGCACGCCCTCCGCCGGTGGGGTGCTCGGCCGCTCCTTCTGCTCGGCGCGGCGATGCACGAGCATGTAAAGCGCCGGGAGCACGAGCAGCGTCAGGATCGTCGACGAGATGATCCCGCCGATCACGACCGTCGCCAGCGGCCTTTGGACTTCCGAGCCCGCACCCACATTGACCGCCATCGGCACGAAGCCGAGCGAGGCGACCAATGCGGTCATCATCACCGGTCTCAAGCGCGTGAGCGCGCCTTCGCGGATCGCCTCGAGCAGCTCTTTGCCGCGCTCGCGCAAATCCTTGATGAAGGAGAGCATCACGACCCCGTTGAGCACCGCCACGCCCGAGAGCGCGATGAAGCCGACACCCGCGGAGATCGACAGCGGAATGCCGCGAAGGGCCAGCGCGGCCACGCCTCCCGTCAGCGCGAGTGGCACTCCGGAGAAGACGATCGCCGCATCCCGAACCGATCCGAAGAGGCTGAACAGCAGTCCGAAGATCAGCAGCAGCACCACCGGCACCACGATCTGGAGCCGGGTCGCTGCCGACTGGAGCTGCTCGAAGGTGCCGCCATATTCGACATAATAGCCCTCGGGCAGTTCAACCTCGCTGTCGACCTTGGCCTGCAGCTCCTCCACGAACGAACCGAGGTCGCGGCCCCGGACGTTCGCGGTCACGACGGCCCGCCGCTTCCCATTCTCGCGGCTGACCTGGTTGGGGCCGGCGGCAAGCGAGATGTCGGCAAGTTCCGAGAGCGGGACCCACCCGCCATTGGGAAGTGCCACCGGCAGATTGCCGAGTGCCGGCAGGTTCGTTCGCATATCCTCCGGCAAGCGCACGACGACGTCGAAACGCCGGTCGCCCTCGAACAATTGCCCGGCCGCCCGTCCACCGGTTGCAGTCGAGACGGCATCCTGAAGCGTCTGGAGGCTGACGCCGTAGCGGGCGAGACTGTCCCTGCGCGGCGTGACGGAAAGCATCGGCAGGCCGGTGACCTGTTCGAGCTTCACATCCTGTGCGCCCTCGACGCCGCCGACCATCTCCTCGATTGCCTGCCCGGTCTTGAGCAATTGATCGAGATCGTCGCCGAAGAGCTTGATCGCGACGTCCGAGCGAACACCCGCAATCAGCTCGTTCATGCGCATCTGGACGGGCTGCGTGAACTCGTAATTGTTGCCGGGGATTTCGGCGACCGCCTTGTTGAGTTCGGCAACCAGCTGTTCCCTCGGCTTTCTCGGATCGGGCCAGTCGCTCCTGTCCTTGAGGATGATGAAATTATCCGCAACCGAAGGCGGCATGGGGTCGGTCGCGACGTCGGGCGTGCCGATCTTCGCGAAGACCCGTTCGACTTCGGGGAATTTGCGGATGCGGGATTCGAGCGCTTCCTGCATCTCGATCGATTGCCCGAGACTGGTGCCCGGGATGCGCATCGCATGCATCGCGATGTCGCCCTCGTCGAGATTGGGGATGAACTCGGAACCGAGCCGCGAGGCGAGCAGGCCGCTCGCGACAACGAGCAGCAGCGCGCCCGCGATCGCGACCTTGGGCCAGTTGAGCGCCCGCTCGAGCATCGGCCGATAGCCTTGGCCAAGGCGGCGCATCAGCCAGTTTTCCTTCTCTTCGACCTTGCCCGTGACGAACAGCGCGACGGCCGCAGGCACGAAGGTGAGCGAGAGCAGGAGTGCGGCGGTCAGCGCGAGGACGACGGTGATCGCCATCGGGTGGAAGGTCTTCCCTTCGACGCCCTCGAGCGCGAAGATCGGAAGATAGACCGCCGTGATGATGATGATGCCGAAGATGCTCGGGCGGATGACCTCGGCGCTTGCCGATGCCACGAGGCCGAAGCGTTCGTCGCGATCGAGCAGGCGCCCGAGACGGTGCTGCGCTTCGCCGAGACGCCGGAGGCAATTCTCGACGATGATGACCGCCCCGTCGACGATCAGACCGAAGTCCAGCGCGCCGAGGCTCATGAGGTTCGCCGACGTGCGCGTCTGCAGCATGCCGGTGAGCGTCATCAGCATCGAGATGGGGATGACCGCCGCCGTGATCAGTGCGGCGCGGAAGTTCCCGAGCAGCAGGAAGAGGATCACGATGACGAGCAGCGCCCCTTCGGCGAGGTTCTTCTCGACCGTCCAGATCGTCCGCTCGACGAGCGACGTCCGATCATAGAGCGTTCGCACCTCGACACCCTCGGGGAGCGCCTTGGCCGCCTCTTCGAGCCGTTCCGCCGACGCCTGGGCGACCACGCGCGGGTTTTCGCCGATCAGCATCGCCACCGTGGCGAGCACGACTTCCTTGCCATTCTCGGTGGCTGCGCCGGTCCGTAGACCCGAGCCGATGGCGACATCGGCCACATCCTTGATGCGGATGGGCACGCCGCCGCGCGTCGTGATCAGGATTTCCGAGAGGTCCTGCTCGTTGCCGGCCTGGCCGGGAACGCGGATCAGGATCTGCTCGCCGCCGCGCTCGACATAGCCCGCGCCGCGGTTGGCATTGTTGCTCTCCAGCGCGCCGACGACGTCGTTGAGGGAGAGATTGAGCGAAGCCAGCGCGGCGGGATTGGGGGTGATATGATATTGGCGGGCATAGCCGCCGATCGTGTTGATCTCCGCGACCCCGGGCACCGTGCGCATCTGCGGGCGGATGACCCAGTCGGTCATCGTCCGCAGATCCTCGGCATTATAGGGCGTCCCGTCAGGCTTCTTCGCGCCGGGCTTGGCCTCGACCGAGAACATGAAGATCTCGCCGAGCCCCGTCGAAATCGGCCCCATTTCGGGCTCGCTTCCGTCAGGCAGCTGCGCTTTCGCCGCCTGTATGCGCTCGTTTACCTGCTGGCGGGCGAAGTAGATGTCGGTGCCGTCCTTAAACACCACCGTCACCTGGCTCAGCCCGTAGCGCGAGATCGACCGCGTGTAGGAAAGGTTGGGGATGCCGGCGATCGCGGTCTCGATCGGGAAGGTGATGCGCTGCTCGGCTTCGAGCGGCGAATATGGTCTCACCGCCGCCGCGGTGAACACCCAGCTCGTCCAGCTCAACGTCAATGCGGCCGGCGGCCGGATGGAGGTCGCAGGCTCCGAGCAGGCGGTCCGCATCCTCGGCAATGCGAGCAGCGCCAACGCCCTCGGCGAGACGCTGATCTCGGTCGGGACGAACCGGACCGTGCGCCTCGCCGATATCGCCGAGGTCAAGGATCTCTACGCCGAGCAGCGCTCGGTCTCGAAGCAGGACGGGCGGCAGGTGCTGACCTTCGGCTTCGAGCGCGCAAAAGGCGCCTCCGATGTCACCGTCTATGACGCGGCGGTCGAGGAGCTGCGAAAACTCGAAAAGGAAAACCCCAAGGTCAAATTCACCGAGCTGTTCAGCGACATCGAATATACCAAGGGCCAATATCATTCGGCGATCAATGCGATGGTCGAGGGCGCGATCCTCGCGGTCGTCGTCGTCTTCCTTTTCTTGCGCGACTGGCGCGCGACGCTGATCTCGGCGCTCGCCATCCCGCTGTCGGCGGTCCCGACCTTCCTGTTCATGGACCTCATGGGCTTCTCGCTCAACATGATGACCTTGCTCGCATTGAGCCTCGTTGCCGGCGTGCTGGTCGACGATGCGATCGTCGAGATCGAGAATATCGTGCGCCACATGCGGATGGGCAAATCGGCCTATCAGGCCTCGATCGATGCCGCCGACGAGATCGGCCTCGCGGTGCTCGCGACAACCATGACGATCGTCGCGGTGTTCCTGCCGGTCGGGCTGATGCCGGGCGTCGCCGGGCAATATTTCAAGAATTTCGGACTGACGGTCGTGGCCGCGGTGCTGATGAGC
>NZ_JAEULM010000002.1 GCF_016793825.1 Sphingopyxis sp. | reverse complement strand
GCCAATTAAAGTGGTACGTGAGCTGGGTTCAGAACGTCGTGAGACAGTTTGGTCCCTATCTGCCGTGGGCGTCGAAATTTGAGAGGAGTTGACCCTAGTACGAGAGGACCGGGTTGAACATACCTCTGGTGTACCTGTCGTGGCGCCAGCCGCGCAGCAGGGTAGCTATGTATGGACGGGATAACCGCTGAAAGCATCTAAGCGGGAAGCCTCCCTCAAGATAAGATTTCATAGAGCCGTGGAAGACCACCACGTTGATAGATCGGATGTAGAAGTGCGGTAACGCATGGAGCTAACCGATACTAATTGCTCTTTTCGCACTTAAGAGTCCCGCCATCAACGACAAGCCTGATGGGCCAAGAGCCTTTCAGCTGTCCGCGAATGTCGGATGATTGATCAGACAGTATTGCACGGATATCGATTGAAACCCTTTTGGCCTACGCCGGCTTCATTGCTTGGTGACCATGGCGTCAGTGACCCACCCGATCCCATCTCGAACTCGGCCGTGAAACCTGACAGCGCCGATGGTACTATGGCTCAAGCCCTGGAAGAGTAGGACGTCGCCAGGCATTGCAGCCGACGTAAGGTCGAAAAGAAACCCATTCACAAAGTTAGAGGCCGGCAGCGATGCCGGCCTTTTGCTGTTTTTGCGGCACCTTTCGGGGCCGCAATCTGGTTGACGCGGGATGGAGCAGCCCGGTAGCTCGTCAGGCTCATAACCTGAAGGTCGTAGGTTCAAATCCTACTCCCGCAACCAAGAATTGGCCCGCTAACTCGATGAGTTAGCGGGCTTTTTCGTGTCTGACACCGATCTGCCGATCGCGCTGTGGAACCTCCGAAACGGCGGGGAGCGGGCTAACGCTTGGGTGGCGGTGTGGGTATAAAATTGGATCTGGATTTTTCTGCCCACGACATAGCCCGAATTCCGATTGACCTCCACCGGAAACGATATAAATATGATATCATCATTATATCGAATGATTCGGAGGGAAAGATGGTTGACGGAACGCCGGCGCTGAACCGCAGTCGCGAGACGCGCGCCAACACGCAAAGCGGTTATCTTATGCTGCTCATCTGGGTGGGGCTGCTTGGCATTGCCGCATGGGCGGTGATCTCCAACGTCCATGGCGCCGAAGTTGCCTGGAAATGGGGTCTCGTCATCGCGAGTGCGATCGCGGGCACGATCATCCTGTGCGGCTTTTACCTCATCAACCCGAACGAAGCGGCGGCAATCCAGCTTTTCGGGGCCTACAAGGGCACCGACCGCGAGGAGGGGCTGCGCTGGGTTCTCCCCTGGCTGACGCGCAAGAAGATCGCTGTGCGCGCCAACAACGTGATTTCGGACAAGATCAAGGTCAACGACCTGCGCGGCAATCCGATCGAAATGGCGGCGCAGGTCGTGTGGCGCGTCACCGACACGGCGCAGGCGCTGTTCGACGTCGAGGATTACAAGGAGTTCGTGATGGCGCAGATCGAGGCCGCCGTGCGCTCGATCGGCTCGCGCTATCCCTATGACGATATCGAGCATCAGGAAATCACGCTGCGCGGCAACCACGACGAGGTCGGGGTCGAACTGCGCAAGGCGTTGATCGAACGTTTGACGGTCGCCGGAATTACCGTTGACGAATGCGGTCTTACCCACCTTGCCTATGCGCAGGAAATCGCGGGTGCCATGCTTCGCCGCCAGCAGGCCGAAGCCGTGATCGCGGCGCGCAAGAAGCTGGTCGAAGGCGCCGTGACGATGGTCGAGATGGCGCTCCAGCACCTGTCGGAAAAGAATGTCGTCGATCTCGATGACGAGCGCAAGGCGGCGATGGTGTCGAACCTGATGGTCGTGCTTTGCGGCGAACGCGACACGCAGCCGGTGGTCAACACCGGATCGCTGTACTGAGGCCCGACGATGGCTGCGCAGCCCAAGAAAGCCTTTGCCCTCCGTCTCGATCCGGCGCTCTATGCCGCGATCGAGCGGATGGCAGGCGCCGAGCTGCGCAGCGCCAATGCCGAGATCGAGATTTTGCTGCGCGAAGCGCTGGCCCGGCGCGGCGTGACCGTCAAGCCGCCCACGCCTGCCCGGCGCGGGCGGCCACCCGGAAAGGATATCGCATGAAGACGACGCCCATTCTGGCTGTGCTGATCGCGATCGCCGGCCTGGCCGCCTCACCCGCAAGCGCCGCGCCCCGCCCGGTCGAGATAGCGGTGCGCGGTCCCGATGGCCCCATCGCCGGGACGCTGCTGATCGCCGATCCGCTCGATGCGCCGGTCGTGCTGATCCTTCCCGGATCGGGCCCAACCGACCGCGACGGCAACAGCCCGGCCGGGGTGTCCGCCGCCAGCTATCGATTGCTTGCCGAGGCGCTGGCCGCAAAAGGCATATCGAGCGCGCGCGCTGACAAGCGCGGCATCGCGGGCAGCAGGGCTGCCACAACCAATCCCAATCAGGTCACGATCGACGATTACGCCGCCGACGCCCTCGCCTGGACGAAGGCGCTGCGCGACAAGACGGGCGCCCGCTGCATCTGGTTGGCGGGACACAGTGAAGGCGGGCTCGTCGCGTTGACAGCGGCAGCAAGTCCCGACGTTTGCGGTATCATCCTCATCGCCACGGCGGGACGGACGCTCGACGTGGTGATGCGCGAACAGCTTGCGGCCAATCCCGCCAATGCGCCCCTGATGGCCGACGCCAATCGTGCGATCGACGCGCTTGCAGCCGGGCAGCATGTCGATGTCACCACGATGCATCCGGCGCTGGCGCAAGGTCTCTTCAATCCCGCGATCCAGGATTATCTGATCGACCTGTTTCACCGCGACCCCGTGAAGCTGATCGCGCAAACCGCGAAGCCGGTGCTGATCGTCTCCGGCCTGGCCGACATGCAGGTGAGCCGCGTCGACGCCGAAGCGCTCGGCGCCGCGCGGCCCGACGCCCGACTGCTGCTGATCGCGGGCATGACCCACACGCTGAAGCAGATTGCCGGCGAAGGGCGGGTCGCCAATATCGCGACCTATTCCGACCCCACCCTGCCCATCGACGTCACGCTGGTCGATGCCATTGCGGCATTCGTGGGCGCGCCGCCACGCGGAGAACCCCGCCCATGATGCATCTGATTTTCGACGGCCATCCCTGGTTCGCACCCAAGCGTCGTGGCTATGGCACCGGCTTGCCGATCCGCTGGCAAGGTTGGGTGATGCTGGTGACGCATATCACGCTCATTGCCGGAGTCTCGGTGCTGCTGCGGAACCATCCCATGGCGATGGTGCTAGCTGTTGTGCTCGCCGGACTCGCGCCCATGCCGCTCTATCGTGCCAAGACCGAAGGCGGTTGGCGCTGGCAATAGTGGCGTGCAGGCATCGGACGGTGCGGAGCCAGACGGGACCGCCCTACGCCAGCATTTTTCGGATATCGCCCCGATCGCGGCCCGCCCCCGCTTGCCCCACAAGGGGTTGATGGTTAAGGCCGATGTCCATGACCGCCGCCAATCCCGCCGTCCGCATCGCCCCTTCGATCCTCAGCGCCGATTTCGCGCGCCTGGGCGAGGAAGTGCGCGCGATCGAGGCTGCCGAGGCGGATTGGGTTCATATCGATGTGATGGATGGTCATTTCGTGCCCAACCTGACGATCGGCCCGATGGTCGTGAAGGCGCTGCGCCCGCATTCGACCTTGCCCTTCGACGTCCATCTGATGATCAGCCCGGTCGATCATTTTCTCGACGCTTTCGCCGCGGCGGGCGCCGATATCATCACCGTCCATCCCGAAGCAGGCCCGCACATCCACCGCAGCGTCCAGCACATCAAGTCGCTCGGCAAGCAGGCCGGCGTCTCGCTCAATCCCGCGACCCCGGCGAAGATGCTCGACTATCTGATCGACGAGATCGACCTTGTGCTGATCATGAGCGTCAATCCGGGCTTCGGCGGCCAGAGCTTCATTTCCAGCCAGCTTCGCAAGATCGAGGCGGTGCGCAAGACGATCGACAAGTCGGGCCGCGACATCCGGCTTGAAGTGGACGGCGGGATCGACGCGACGACCGCCCCGCTCGCAATTTCGGCGGGTGCCGACGTTCTCGTCGCCGGGACCGCGACCTTCAAGGGCGGCCCGGACGCCTACGCCGACAACATCCGGCGCCTGCGCGGCGGCGCGTAACCGGTGGAGGGGAGACCGTTGACCTCTGCCCCGTCCAGTCCGATTCCCGATCCGGGCGACGACGCCCCGCCCATCGACGACAGCATCGAACCCGGCAAGCGGCTGATCCGCCTGCCGGCCGACAAGGGTTTGTCGCTGGGCGACCGGGTCGCCAATTACATCACCCGGTTGACCTGGCGCACGCCTCTGCACGCCCTGCATCTGAAAGGCCGCTTTCCGCTCAAGCTATTGGGCGTGCCGGCCGATCCGGTGCCGGGCGACATGCGCGCGGGCACCGCGATCCGCACCGGCCATTTTCTCCATCGCGGCCTTCGCCTCTCGCTCGGGGTGCTGGATTTCGCGGCGCTCGATGTCGCCCCGACCTTTGCCGACTATCTCCACAGCTTCGCCTGGCTGCGCGATCTTGCCGCCACCGGCACGCGCGCCGACGGGGCGCCGATTGCCGAGGCGATGGTACGTCACTGGCTCGGCTCCCATGGAGAGGCCGTCAGCGAACCCGCCTGGCGCGCCGACAACACCGGTTGGCGCATCCTCTTCTGGGCGGCGCACGCCCCGCTGATCCTCTCGTCGAGCGACCTCGTCTATCGCTCGGCGGTGCTCAACCACCTCGCCCGTGCTGCGCGCCACCTTGACCGCGTTGCCGACAAGACGCGCCCTGGCACCGGACAACTCGTGGCGTGGATCGGCATCGTCGCCGCGTCCTTGCTGATGCCTGGCGGCGAACCGCGGCAGGTTTTCGGCGAGGCCGGACTCCGCAAGGTCATCGAGACGAGCTTCTACGCCGACGGCGGCAACATCGCGCGATCGCCGCAGGCCCAGCTCGACGCGATCATGGCGCTGTCGATGCTGGCGCGGGTCTATGACATGCGCCGTATCGAGGTGCCGCCGTTCCTGCAGGAGGCGCTCGCACGGACCGTCCCCGCGCTGCTCGGTCTTGTCCACAGCGACGGCGGCATGGGAAGCTGGCAGGGCAGCGGCGCGACTGCGGCCGATCAGATCCAGGCCGTTGTTGCGGCAAGCGGCGTGCGCACGCGCCCGCTGAAACAGGCGCGCGACTGGGGGTATCAACGGCTCGTCGCGAACAAGGTCGTCGTCCTCGCCGACGCGGCACCGCCGCCGATCGCGCGCGTGACCGAGGCCGGTTGCGCATCGACCCTCGCTTTCGAACTATCCGATGGCGAGGATCGCATCGTGGTGAATTGCGGCGGTGCGGCGCTGACCGGCGCGACGATTCCAGCCGACCTGGCGCGCGGCCTGCGCACCACCGCGGCGCATTCGACGCTGACTATTGCCGACACCAATTCGACCGCGATCCTGCCCAGCGGCCTGCTTGGCCGCGGCGTGACCGAAGTCGAGCTCGACCGGCGGGAAACCCCGCAGGGCAGCCGCGTCGAGATGAGCCACGACGGTTATGCGCGGCGGCACGGCCTGATCCATCGGCGCCTGTTGATCCTTGCACCTAACGGCCGCGAATTGCGCGGCGAGGACATGCTGCTCCCCGCCCCGCGCAGCCGGCGCAAGGGCGACAAGAAATTCACGCTGCGCTTTCACCTCGGCCGCAACATGTCGGCCAGCCTGACCGCCGACAAACTCGGCGCGTTACTGCGCATCTCGGGCGGCACGCTGTGGCAGTTCCGCACATCCGAAGGCACACTGGAGATCGAGGAAAGCCTTTGGGTGGACGGTGACGGCCGGCCGCACCCGACCGAACAGCTTGTCGTCACCGGTTCCGCGCCGGCCGGCGGCGCCAGCATCGGCTGGATATTCAAGCACATCGGATGACGGCGGCGGGTCAGGGACGACCCGCCGCCGCGCATCGTCAGAAGGCGTAACGCGCCATCAACTGGAACACCGGACCGGCGGTTTCCTTCTCCAACTCATATTCGATGAAGGTCCGGTCGTTCTGCTGGTCCACCGTGTCGAACTTGTTGAACGCTTCGCGCTTTGCGCCGTTCAGCAGGTTCGATCCAACCGCGCGGATCGTGAAGCTTTTTCCGAAGCGCTTTTCGACAAAGATTTCGAGGTCGGCACCGTAAGTGGTGCGCACCTCTTCGCCGACGGTGCGGTCGAAAGCGCCGCCCTGCTTGCGATAGGTGGCGCCGAACGCTGCGCCGAGCGACGGAATGTCCTGAATCAGCCCGAAGTTATAGACATATTCGCTCTGACCGTTGAAGCGGCGCTTGCCGAACTGGTCGACGATCCGGCTGTCGAGCCACGAGACGTTTCCAAACACGCCGGTGTCGGGCAATCCGATGAAACCGAGATCGGTCGACATGTCGAACTCGACGCCCCACACCTTGCCATCGCCGACGTTCAGTGGCTTGTAGACAAACGTGCCCGCGCCTTCCGAACCGACGGCTCCGGTATTGGTGAGTTCGATGAGGTCGTTCACCTTGCGGTAGAAGAAATTGACCCCGGCGATGCCCGAACGGCCGAGGCGCTGTTCGTAGCCGAGGTCGAAGCCCCAGGCGGTTTCGGGATCGAGCAGCGGGTTGCCGACGAGGTCGTTGTCGCCAAGCTCTGCCTCCAGTGTCGCCGGCGACAGATAGTTGAATTCGGGACGGCGGCTGGTGCGCGCCGCCGATGCGGTAATCCGACCCCGCGCGCCGACGTCGATCTTCACCGATGCCGAGGGAAGCAGTTTCGCATAGTCGTTCGTCGTGCGCTGGATCGCCACCGGAACCGTGAGATCGTCGATGGTGAGGTCGGTGGTTTCATATCGCACCCCGGCTTCCCACTTCACGCCGGGCATGTCGCCTTCGACGAGTACAAAGCCGTCGAGGCGTTTTTCCTCGATCGTGTTGAGGCCGCCGATCGCCGGACCGAACGCGCCGAAGGTGCGGGCGAATTCGGTCGGATTGCGGGCGAACTGGTCATAACCCTGACGATTGGCCGCGGTCAGGTTGTAGCGGTCGCGCGGGGCCTCGGTGATTGCCGTGTCGCGATCCTTGTCCTGCCACAGCCCGCCGAATATCAGCTTGGCGGTCTCGCCCAGCGCCACTTCATGCTCCAGTCGCACCGAAAATTCCTTGTCGGTAATGCCGCTGCGCGTCTGGTCGCCGGTAAAGCGCGGCAGCGCGCGGTCGAACTCGACCTCATATTCGGTTTCGAACCGATCTTCGTCGAAATAGGCGTAACCGACTTTCAGGCTCGTCTCGCCGGCCGACCAGCGGTGGGCAAGCTTGCCGTTCACGCTGTAATTGTCCTGATTGATCCGCGCGACGTTGGCATTGTCGACGGTCAGATTTCCAGGAGGTGTTGCGCGGACCGGCCCGTTGACGGCAGTCCGGTCGTTATATTCAAAGCTACGCTCGTCCTCGGTCCGGTCGGTATGGACGTAAAAGCCGTTGATCGACAGGTCGGTGGTGTCGCCCTTGATGTCATAGGTCGCGTTGAACGAATAATCCTTGCCGTCGCGCACGTCGCTTTGGTCTTCGCGATTGTCGAACACCGGCACGTTGGTCGGATCGCCGTTCGCATCCTCTTCGTTGGCATAGCGCAGCGACAGCTTTTTCTTCGGGTTGTGGCGGCCTTGGAAATTGCCGCCCAGCAGGATACGCCCGGGACCGAGCGGGGCGCCGAACACGCCGCCAACGCTGGGTTCGAACTCCTTGTCGTCGAAATAAAGCCCACCGGCGCGGATATAGCCTCCGTCCAGTTCATATCCGTCGCGCAGCTTGATGTTGAGCGTGCCCGCGACGGCATCGCCGGTGCGGCGCGCCGACGACGAGCGGACGATCTCGACGCGATCGATCAGTTCAGCCGGAATGCGGTCAAGAAAGAAGCTGCGGTCGGCGTTCGACCCCGGCACCTTTTCGCCGTTGATCAGGATCTGGGTATAGCCTGGCGGCAAGCCGCGAAGCCGCGCACCGTCGCTTTCGATGACGTCCGACAGAAAGGTCACCGACGGGACGCGTTTCAGCGCATCGCCTGCGGTCAGCGGCTCGAACCGCTGGAAATATTCGCTGTCATAGCTGATGACCGGCTCGGCTTCGGTCTCGCTGCGGTTGCGATAGCCGATGCTGCCGAGGACGACGATGTCCTGCGCGCTCGTGATCGTGCCGTCGTCGGTGGCGACCGGTGCGCTATCCTGCGCCGATGCGGGGGCGGCCGCGAGCGCGGCGGCCATGGCGAGAACGGCAGAATGCAGGTTGAATCGACGAATCATGAATGGAACCCCCTGTTTGCGTTGCCGCGCCTCTAGGGAGACCATGTGACAGTTTGCGGCGACGCACATGGCGCCGGAATGACGATCAAATTACGGAAATATGACGGACGGTCCGCGACCCGAGCCAGTCGATCACGCCCTTGAGGCAGCGCGCGCGGCAGGCCGGGCCCTCGCATACTTGCCCTTGCCCGCCTTCGCGCCTAGGGCGACCGCGTCTTTCCCCTCTTGCAAAGGCCGCCCTTTCCATGACCGATCTCGTTCCCGTCCGCCGCGCCCTGCTGTCCGTCAGCGACAAGGCGGGGCTCGCCGACCTTGCCGCCGCGCTCGTTCGTCACGGCGTCGAGCTGGTGTCGACCGGGGGCACCGCGAAGGCGCTGCGCGAGGCGGGGCATGACGTGCTCGACGTCGCCGACCTCACCGGCTTTCCCGAGATGATGGACGGCCGCGTCAAGACGCTGCACCCGACGGTTCATGGCGGCATCCTCGCGGTGCGCGACGATGAGCGCCATGTCGCGGCGATGGACGCGCACGGGATCGGGGCGATCGATCTTGTCGTCGTTAACCTCTATCCTTTCGCGGCGACCGTCGCGAAGGGCGCACCGCGTGACGACATCATCGAGAATATCGACATCGGCGGACCCGCGATGGTGCGCTCGGCCGCCAAGAATCACGCTTTCGTCGGCATCGTCACCGAGCCCGAGGATTATGCCGCCGTCATCGCCGAGATGGACGCCAACGGCGGCGCCACGACGTTGGCGCTACGCAAGCGCCTTGCCGCGACCGCCTTTGCGCACACCGCGACCTATGACGGGATGATCGCAAGCTGGTTCGCCTTCGCCGATCAGGGCAAGCTGTTCCCCGACACGCTGCCGCTGACCGCCAAGCTCGCGAACGAACTGCGTTATGGCGAGAACCCGCATCAGAAGGCGGCGCTCTACCTGCCCGCCGGCCCCGCCGCGCGCGGCATCGCGCAGGCCAAGCAGGTTCAGGGCAAGGAGCTCAGCTACAACAATATCAACGATGCCGATGCCGCGCTCGAACTCGTCGCCGAATTCCGCGACGCCGATCCGACCTGCGTCATCGTCAAGCATGCCAACCCGTGCGGCGTCGCGAGCGCGTCGACGATCGCCGAAGCCTATGACGCTGCGCTGAAGTGCGACGATGTGTCGGCGTTCGGCGGCATCATCGCGGTCAATCGGCCGCTCGACGGCGCGACAGCGGAACTCATCAGCGGCATCTTCACCGAAGTCGTCTGTGCTCCCGATGCCGACGCCGACGCGCGCGCGGTGTTCGCGAAGAAAAAGAATCTCCGCCTTCTCCTCACCGGCGAACTGCCCGATCCCGCACGCGGCGGGCTGATGATGAAGACGATCGCCGGCGGCTGGCTCGCGCAGAGCCGCGATAACGGCCGCATCTCGCGCGCCGAGCTGAAAGTCGTCACCGAGCGCGCACCGACCGAGGAGGAACTGACCGATGCGCTGTTCGCCTGGACCATCGCCAAGCATGTGAAATCGAACGCGATCGTCTATGCCAAGGGTGGCTCGACCGCGGGCATCGGCGCCGGACAGATGAATCGCCGCGACAGCGCACGCATCGCCGCCGTCAAGGCGCGCGAAGCCGCCGAATCGCATGGTTGGGCGAGCCCCCGCACCGTCGGCAGCGCAGTCGCGAGCGACGCTTTCTTCCCCTTCGCCGATGGCCTGCTGGCGGCGGTCGAGGCGGGCGCGACCTGCGTCATCCAGCCGGGCGGTTCGATCCGCGACGACGAGGTGATTGCGGCGGCCAACGAAGCGGGGCTGGCGATGGTGTTCACGGGCATGCGCCACTTCCGGCATTGAGGACGTCGTCGAACCGTCATCCCGGCGAAGGCCGGGATCTCGGCGGTGCGTCAGGCCGAGACGATGAGATCCTGGCCTTCGCCGGGATGACGAGAAAGGAAAGAAGGATGCTCCAGTCTCGACTTCGCTCGCAGCGAACGGCATAGGAAAGCTGTGGTCATCCTGACCCCAAACCAAGGACCAGCATGACCGAAATCGTTCGCAAGCCGTCGATCGTCCAGCGGCTCTACAACTGGACGATGGAGAAATCGGCGCATCCGCATGCCGAGTTCTGGCTGGCGCTGGTATCATTCGTCGAAGCGAGCTTCTTCCCGATCCCGCCGCACCCGTTGCTCGGGCTGATGTGCCTCGCGAACCCGAAGAAGGCGGTGCGCTATGCGATCATCTGCACACTCGCCTCGGTTGCGGGCGGGATGCTCGGCTATTCGATCGGCTATTTCCTGTATGAGAGCGTCGGGCTGTGGCTGCTCGGCGTGCTGGGGTTGACCGACGCCTTTCCGCCGGCCGCCTGTTACCTGCGCGAATTCGGCGCCGAGATCATCCTCATCAAGGGCGCGACGCCGATCCCGTTCAAGCTGCTGACGATCACCGCCGGCTTCATCCACATGAATTTCTGGACCTTCCTGTGGGCAAGCCTCGCCAGCCGGGCCTTTTCCTTCATGCTCGTTGGCATCCTGTTCCGGCTGTTCGGGGCGCCGATCAAGGCGTTCATCGACAAATATCTGATCTGGGTCACCGGCGCGTTCCTCGTTGCGGTGGTCGCGGGTTTCCTCGCGATCGGCGCGCTGTCGGGCGACGGCAAGACGAAGGAAGCCGACAAATGCAGCGGCGCGACGCTTGAGAGCATCGGGCTCGACCGGAAGTAAGTCCTACTCGTTCGCCGCCTGGTGCAGCCAGTCGGCGTGGCGCGGCGCCTTCTTGGTCTGGCTCCATTCGTCGAGCATCAGCGGCGCGACACGGCGCAGTTCGGCATATTGTTCGGCGGTGCCGATGTCGCACGCCAGTTCGACACGATGGCCATTGGGGTCGAAGAAATAGATCGACTTGAAGATGCCATGATGCGTCGGGCCGAGCACGTCGACGCCGTTCGCCACCAGATGCGCCTTCGCCTGCGTCAGTTCGTCATAGCTGCCGACCTTGAACGCCAGATGCTGGACCCACGCCGGCGTATTTTCGTCGCGTCCCATGACCGGCTGGTTGGGCAGCTCGAAGAACGCCAGGATGTTGCCATTCCCCGCATCGAGAAAGACATGCATATAGGGGTCATATTCGCCGGTCGACGGCACATGATCCTCGGCAAAGGCCGTCGTATAGGTCATGCCAAGCATCCGCTCGTACCAATCGACCGTCTCTTTCGCATCCTTGCAGCGATAGGCGGCGTGGTGGACGCCGCCGAGTTTGATCGGGCTCGTCATTCGGCGGGCTCCTCGACATTCAGCGCACCGCGGCGAATCTGGTCCATCTCCATCGACTTGAACAGCGCGGTGAAATTGCCTTCGCCGAAGCCTTCGTCCTTCTTGCGCTGGATGAATTCGAAGAAGACCGGACCGATCACGGTCTGGCCGAAAATCTGGAGCAACAGGCGCGGATCGCCTTCGGTCGTCGAGCCGTCGAGCAGGATGCCGCGCGATTGCAGGCCTTCGACCGGTTCGCCATGGCCCGGCAAGCGCTCGTCGAGCATCTCGTAGTAGGTCGCCGGCGGCGACGGGGCGAAGGGGTTGCCGAGCGCCTTCAACTTGTCCCACGCGGCGTAGAGATCGTCGCAGCTGAAGGCGATATGCTGAATACCCTCGCCATTATAAGCGCGCAGATATTCCTCGATCTGACCTTTGCCGCCGGCGCCCTCTTCATTGAGCGGAATGCGGATCTTGCCGTCGGGCGCCGTCATCGCCTTTGACGTGAGGCCGGTATATTCACCCTTGATGTCGAAATAACGGATCTCGCGGAAACCCGCGATGCGCTCATAAAACGCCGCCCAATGCGCCATGCGGCCACCATAGACATTGTGTGTCAGGTGATCGATCAACTGCATCCCCGCACCGACGGGGTGGCGATCGACGCCCTCTTTGTAAAGGAAGTCGATGTCATAGATCGACAGGTCGTCGCCGTAACGGTCGATCAGATAGATGATCGAGCCGCCGATGCCGCGGATTGCCGGCAGGCGCAGTTCCATCGGGCCGGGGTTGACCTCGACCGGCTCGGCGCCGCGCGCAATTGCTTCGGCATAGGCCTTTGCAGCATCGCGCACCCGCCAGCCCATCCCGCACGCCGACGGACCATGTTCGGCGGCGAAGTATGCGGCCGGCGATCGGGGCTCGTAATTGGCGATCAGGTTGATGCCGCCCTGCCGCCAAAGCTGGACATCCTTCGACCGATGACGCGCGACCTCGGTAAAGCCCATCGCCTGAAACACCGGTTCGAGCATGCCTTTCTCGGGCGCCGAAAATTCGACGAACTCGAAGCCGTCGAGGCCCAGCGGGTTTTCGAACAGATCGGCCATGGTCAGTCCTTCATATGGTTTCAATTGAAACTATTATGAGGGAAGGGGCAGGGGGAGTCAATGATCAGACAGAGCGGCCGGTTGCCACGCAAACCGGAGTCTCCGCGGGGTCACGGGGTTCTCGACAGCTCCTTGTCATTGATCAAGCCGCTGCGCGTCGCAATCTGTTCGCTCCGGCCGATCCGCACCTGCACCTGATAATAATATTTGTCGGTTGGCTTTCCGGCGGCGTCGAAAAAGCCGATCCGGACGCGCTGCGCGACGCCGCGGACCATGATCGTGCGTCCCTTGAAGCGCCTTTCGACGGCAGCGAGCCCCTCTCCCTGTGCCAGCTTGGCCATCACCGCCGCGGGTACCGCGATCGTCAGGCAGTTGCGATCGCGATAGTCGGTTTCGGAATCCAGATAATACATGCCCTCCCGCTCACCGACCGCCTTCACGTCCATGCGGAATGTTCCGGCGATCCCGGCCTTCGGCGCCAGATAGGAAGCATAGGTCACCGCTTCGACGGGCGAGATGCAGTCGTCGCTGCAATAGACACGTCGCGGCGGACTTTGCCGGGCGGGGACGATGACCGCGGGATCGGCCGCAAGCAGCAAGGACAGAAGCAAAGACATCGGACTGTTTTCCCTGACGATTCGGACGGCGATTCGGACAGGACAACCTCACCCGTTCGCCCCGGTCGGGCAATCCCTATCGAGTCCGATCAGGCGGCAGCCGTCTCGATCGCCTCCAGCGCTTCCATCCACGCGGCTTCCACCGCCTCAAGCTCGGCGGCGAATTTACCGCGGCGCTGCGCGAGGTCGCCCATCGTCAGCTTGGCGAGCGCGGGTTCGGCGCTCGCGGGGTCGAACATCGCCCGGTCGATCGCGCTGACCTGTTGCGCGAGCTTCGCTGCGCGCGTTTCATGGTCCTTGGCCGACTGGCGTAGCGTCGCTTGCGCCTCGCGGGCCCTGGCGGCCTCCTGTCGCGCGAGCCTGGCATCCTTCGGCTTCGCCTGCGCCGCCCCGGCGGCGTCGCTCGCGGTCGACTTGCCGAGGATCATCGCGACATAATCGTCCATGCTGCCGGCATATTCGCGTGCGGTGCCGTCATCGACCAGCACCAGCCGGTCGGCGGTGAGTTCGAGCATGTGGCGGTCATGGCTGACCAGGACCACGGCGCCGTCGAAGCCGTTGAGCGCCTGCACCAGTGCCTCGCGCGCATCGACGTCGAGATGGTTGGTCGGTTCGTCGAGGATGAGCAGATGCGGCGCGTCGCGCGTGATGAGCGCAAGCGCGAGCCGCGCCCGTTCGCCGCCCGAAAGCTTCGCCACCTGCGTCGTCGCCTTGTTGCCCGAAAACCCGAACCGGCCGAGCTGAGCGCGGACCGCAGCCTGCGTCTTGCCCTCCATGATGCGCGTCATATGCGCGAGCGGCGTGTCGCTGCCGTCGAGTTCTTCGACCTGATACTGCGTGAAATAGCCCACGCGCATCTTGCCCGACGCCGCCATCGAACCGGCCATCGGCGCCAGTTGCGCCGCGAGCAGGCGCGCC
Organism: Sphingopyxis sp.; assembly: GCF_016793825.1. GTDB lineage: Bacteria > Pseudomonadota > Alphaproteobacteria > Sphingomonadales > Sphingomonadaceae > Sphingopyxis. Next base: position 203,799 of record NZ_JAEULM010000002.1, on the reverse strand, counting down.
AATGTCGTCTTGCCGTTGCCGTTGCGACCAAGCAGCGCGATCCGGTCGTCGGGGTCGATCCGCAGGTTGAGCCGCTGAAGCACCGGACGATCGGCATAGCCGACACTTGCGAGATCGAGCGTGATCAGCGGCGGTTTCAACTCGTCCGGGCTCGGGAAATCGAACGCCAGCGTCTGGTCCTCGGCCAGCGCGGCGATCGGCTGCATCCTGGCGAGCAGCTTCGCACGGGATTGCGCCTGTTTCGCGGTCGAGGCGCGCGCGCTGTTCCGAGCGATATAGTCCTGCAACTTGGCGCGCTGCGCATCCTGCGACGCCTTCGCCGCCGCGAGTTGTGCCGCGCGTTCGGCACGCTGGCGCTCGAACGCATCGTAGCCGCCGGCATAGAGCGTCACCTTGCCGCCTTCGAGGTGCAGGATATTGTCGACGACATTGTTGAGCAGGTCGCGCTCGTGGCTGATGACGACAAGCTGGCCCGGATAGGCGCGCAGGAAATTCTCGAGCCACAAGGTCGCTTCGAGGTCGAGATGATTCGACGGTTCGTCGAGCAGCAGCAGGTCGGGGTTCGAAAACAGCAGCGCCGCGAGCGCGACGCGCATCTTCCAGCCGCCTGAAAAGTTGTCGAGCGGCTGCGCCTGCATGGCCTCGTCGAAGCCCAGCCCGATCAGGATGCGCGCCGCCCGCGCGGGCGCGGTATAGGCGTCGATCGCGATCAACCGCTCGTGGATGTCTCCCAGCTTGTGCGGATCCTGCTCGCTCTCGGACGCCGCCAGCAGTGTGGCGCGCTCGGTATCGGCGGCGAGCACGGTTTCGAACGGCGTCGCGGTGCCGCTTGGCGCTTCCTGCGCGATATAGCCGACGCGCGTCTTGCGCGGCATGTCGATGCTGCCCTCGTCAGCCTCCAACTGGCCGATCATGACCTTCATCAGCGTCGACTTGCCCGCCCCGTTCCTGCCGATCAGCCCGACCCGGCTTCTGGCAGGCAGGCTCGCGGTGGCGCGTTCGAGGATGGCGCGCCCACCAAGGCGTACGGTGATTCCGTTGATTGTCAGCATGCGCGCGCGCCTAGCATGTTCCGCGCGCCAGCCCAACCCCGGGGTGGCAATCCGGACGCGGTTGCGGCAAACGGGCCCGATGACCAGTCTTGCGCCCTTCCATATCGCCTTTCCCGTCGATGACCTGGACGCCGCGCGCCATTTCTACGGCACCATCCTTGACTGTCCCGAAGGGCGAAGCGACACCGACTGGATCGACTTCAACCTCTATGGCCATCAGATCGTCGCGCACCGCGTCGACCGGCGCGAACGCATCACGGGGCATAATGCTGTCGACGGTCACGCGGTTCCGGTACCGCACTTCGGCGTCGTATTGCCGCCCACGGAATGGCAAGCACTCGCCGACCGCCTGAAGGCGCACGATGTCGGCTTCGTCATCGAACCCCATACGCGCTTTCCCGGCCAGCCCGGTGAACAGTCGACGATGTTCTTTCTCGACCCCGCCGGCAATGCGCTGGAGTTCAAGGCGTTCGCCGACCTTGGGTTGCTCTTTGCCAAAGGGGACTAGTGCGAGGCACCCATCGATATCTGTTTCGGTCGCGGCGCCAGCCAGACAGCAGCGCCCGCGATCACGAAGACGACGCCCGACGCCAGGAAGAGATGCAGCACGCCAAGCGTCGCCGCCTGTCCTTCGACCAATCGGTCGAGGACCGCTCGCGCCTGTTCGATCGTCAACCCGGCGCTCTGCAGCGAGGTCAGGGTCGCCTCGGGATTGTTGAGCGATGACACCAGTTCGGATCGGGACGTCCGACTGGCATCGTCCCAGGCCGTCGTCGCGATCGCGGTCCCGATCGCGCCGCATAGCGTTCGCAGAAAGCTCATGAGCCCCGCCGCCGACGTCTGATGCTGGGCCGGCACCGAACTCAGCGCAAGCGCGGTCAGCCCGACAAAGAAGAAGGGCATGCCAAGACCCTGCAGGACGTGCGGCAAGGCGAGCGTCCAATAGTCGACATCGGCGTTCCAGCTTGCGCGCATGACCGAAATCACCGCCATCCAGATGATTCCCGCAAAGACGGTCAGCCGGACGTCGATCTTGCCGATCAGGCCAGCCGCGACGGGCGAGAGCAGCACCGCGAACACCCCGAGCCAGGCGACGACGAAGCCGGTTTCCGTCGCCGTATATCCGGCAACCTGCTGCAACCAGAGGGGCGTAAGGACGACCTGTGCAAAGAAGGCCCCAAAGCCAAGCGATATTGCCAGCGTCGCGAAGCTGAAACCGCGGAACCGGAACACGCGGAGGTCCACGACGGGATTGGCATCGGTCAATTCCCAGATGACGAACGCGGCAAAGCTGATCGCCGCGACGACCGCAAGCCCGACGATCCACGCCGATCCGAACCAGTCATGCTCGCGCCCCGTGTCGAGCATGATCTGGAAAGCGCCGACCGAGACGACGAGCAGGATCAGCCCGACGACGTCGATCCGTGCCTTTTCCCGCTTGGTCTCGAACGGCGACAGCAGGCTGAACACCCCAAAGGCGCATATGGCGACGACCGGCAGGTTGATGAAAAAGATCCACGGCCAAGACCAGTTGTCGCTGATCAGCCCGCCCAGAATCGGCCCGAGGATCGGCGCCGTCGTTGTCGTCATCGCCCAGATCGCCAGGCCGACCCCGGCCTTTTCCTTGGGAAAGATGCGCAGCAGCAAGATCTGCGACAGCGGCATCAACGGCCCGCCAGAAAGCCCCTGCAACACGCGGAACAGGATCAGCGCATCGAGCGTGCGCGACACACCGCACAGGAACGAGAAGAATCCGAATCCGATGATCGAGAAGATGAACCAGCGTACCGTGCCGAACCGCGAGGCCAGCCATCCGGTCAGCGGAACGCTGATCGCATCGGCGACCGCATAGCTGGTGATCACCCAAGTGCCCTGCGTCGGCGACACCGCCAGTCCGCCCGCGATGTGCGGCACCGACACGTTGGCGATCGTGGTGTCGAGCACCACGACGAAGTTGGCGAGCGCAAGCGCGAAGGCCGCGACAAGCAGCCGCACGCCGGTCAGCGGTTGCGGTTCGGTGGGCAGGGGCTGGGCGGCAGCGCTGGCCATGGCTCAGATCACTTTTCGCGCGTGTCGATCGTCGCTTCCATCGACAGGCCGACGCGGAGCGGGTGGTCCTTGAGGTCCCGGGGATCGAGCGCGATGCGAACCGGCAGGCGCTGGACGACCTTCACCCAGTTGCCCGTCGCATTTTGTGCGGGGATCAGCGAGAAGGCCGCGCCGGTGCCTCCGGCGATCCCGACCACCTTGCCGCGAAATACGACATCGCCGCCATAATAGTCGGACGTCAGCTCGACCGGCTGGCCAATACGAATGCGCTTGAACTGGCTTTCCTTGAAATTGGCATCGACATACGCCGTCGCCACCGGAACCACGACCATGATCGGGGCGCCCGCTGCGATCCGCTGGCCCACCTGAACCTGCTTGTTGGTGACAATGCCGTCGACGGGCGCGCGCACGACCGTACGTTCGAGGTCAAGCTGGGCCTTGTCCAGCCGCGCCTGCGCCGCCGCGACATCGGGAGCGGAATTGATCGTCGTACCGCGGACGAGTGCTTCCGCGGCGCCGAGATCGCCGCTTGCCGAACCACGGGTGGCTTCGGCGGAGGCGATCGAGGCTGCGGCCAGATCGCGCGCCGCCGACGCTGACGCCAGCGCGGTCCGCGCGGCAGTCAGTTCTTCGGCCGACACGGCCCCGGTGCCCGACAGGCTTTCGCGACGCGCAAGCTCCGCGCGCGCCTTCGCGACCGCGGCGTCGGCATCGCGCATCCGCGCGCGGGCCTGCGAGATATCGGCGCCCCGCGCCGCCACGCGCGACCGGGCGGCGTCGGCACTCGCGCTCGCTTGCCCGTAACGCTGGCGCGCCTGACGCAACGCCGCCTCGGCATCGGCGACGGCAAGCCGGGCATCGGCATCGTCGAGCACCACAAGGACATCGCCTTTCTTCACCGTCTGGGTGCCACTGACGCGGACCTCCTTGACCGGTGCCGAGATCAGTGCCGTCACCGTCGCCGAGTCTGCCCCGACATAGGCATTGTCGGTCGATACGCGGCCCGCCTGCGTCAGGAAGTACCAGGCGCCCCAGATCAGCGCGATCGACACGACGGCAATCGCAAGGATGCGGAGGAACTTCTTGCGCGTCGCCTGCGCCGCGCCATTGTTCTCGGACGCGGTTTCGGGAGATTCGTGGGGAGGCTGTGCGGGCGCCGCAGCCGTATCTTCGGCCATCGTCATTCTCCTGTTCTGCCCTGATAGCCGCCGCCGAGCGCGCGGATCAGAGCGATATCGAGCGAAAGTCGGCGCGCCTCGAGGTCGGCCACCTGCCGCGCGAGTTGCGTCATGCTGTCTTCGGCTGTCAGCTGCGGAAGCTGGTTCGACAGGCCCGCGCGATACCGCAGGCCCGCAATCCCGGCGGCGTCCGTCGCGGCCTTCAACGCTTCCTGGCGATCGGCGAGTTGGCGTTCCGTTGCGGCGCGGCTGGCAACGATGTCGGCGACGTCGCGCAACGCCGCGATCAGCGTGCGATCATAATTGGCCACCGCGCTGTCGAACTCGGCGCGCGCGCCACGATAGCGCCCTTGCAGCCGACCGCCATCGAACACCGGCAGGCTGATCGCGACGCCGCCGTTGCCATATTCGGATCCCGACTTGAACAGGTTGGAAAGACCCAGCGACTGAAACCCGACAAGCGCCGACAGGTTGATGTTCGGATAGAAATCGGCGCGCGCGACGTCGATTCGTTTCGCGGCGGCGTCGGCCCGCAGTCGGGCGGCCACGATGTCGGGACGCCGGCCGACAAGGTCGATGCCCGCCTGCGGCGGCAAGGCCATGCCCGGCGATGCCAGCGTCGGCCGCGTGATCGCAAGCCCGCGGTCGGGACCGGCGCCGATGAGCGCGGCAAGGCGGTTTCGCGTCGTGGCGATGGCCTCTTCGAGCGCGACCACGTCGGCGCGAGCGGCCGCGGCGCGGCTTTCGGCCTGCCGCTCGGCCGACTGGTTTTCGATTCCGGCGGCGGCGCGTCTTGCCGACACGTTGGCGCTCGCCGAACGCACGCGCACGGCATCCTTCGCGACGTCGAGTGCCTGATAATAGGCGGCAAGATCGGCATAGGCCGACGCGATGCCCGTGGTCAGCATCAACCGCGCCTGCGCCGCATCGACCCGCGCCGCCTCGGCGTCCGAGGTCGCGGCGGCGAGCGCGGCACGGTTCTTGCCCCACAAGTCGAGATCGAAGCTGAAGGTCGCAGCAACATGGCCCGTATCCTGCACGCCTTCGGGAACGAACTGCGGCGGAATCCCCATGTTCTTGCTTTGCTGGACACCGCCGGCACTGCCTTCCGCCCCAACGCGCGGCAGCAATGCCGCCCCGGCCTGCTGCGCCATCCCTTCGGCGGCGCGCACCCGGGCGGCGGCCGTAGCGAGATCAGGCGAACTGTTGAGTCCTTCGGCAATCAGCGCATCAAGCTGCCGATCGGCAAAGCCCTGCCACCAGCCTTCGGTGGGCCAGGCACCGTCCGCGTCGCCGAAGCTGGTCGACGACTCGAACGCTGCCGCCGCGGCCGGAACGGGCTTCGGGCCGAGATCGGGCACGGTCGCACAGCCCGAAACCAGGCCCAAAATAGCGGCGGAAAGGAAAAATCGATAAGGCATGGCGTCCAACGATACTAGCTGGTATCATGCGCCATTGGACGCCGGAGACTCCATTGTCAATCGAAATGATACCAGATAGTACGGTCGCGCTCGACGACCCCGCTGCGCAACGACGCAAGGCATTCGTCGACGCCGCCCGCTCCGCCTTCTTCGCGCACGGGTATGCCGGCACGACGATGAGCTCGATCGCAAGCAAGGTGGGCGGGTCAAAGACCACCTTGTGGAGCTATTTCCCGTCCAAGGAGGATCTGTTCGAAGCGGTGGTCGATGACATCGTCGAGCAATATGGGCAGCTTCTGTCGATCGAGCTTCCACTCGACGAGCCGGTTCAGGACGTACTTCACCGCTTCGGCAACCTTCTCGTGACCAAATTGACCGCGACGCCGATCCTGTCGCTCTATCGGCTGGTCGTCGGCGAAGCCGAGCGCTTTCCCCATCTCGCCGAGACCTTCTATGATCGCGGGCCCCGCCGCGGCAAGGCGCGCACCGCCGAATGGGTCGCCGAAAAGATGGTGCGCGGCGAGCTGCGAATGGGCGACCCGATGCGCGCCGTGCAACAGTTCACCGGCCTTTGCCAATCGGGCATCTATCAGTTCGCGCTGCTCGGCCTGCCCGAAGCGCGCGACCTCGCGCGGCTTCGGGCTGACGTCGACGATGCGGTCGATACATTCTATCGGGCGTGGAAGCCGGGCGACTGAGGCTCAGGGCGTCAGCGCCCGTACGACCTAGTCAGGTCGTTCGTTCGCGCGGTCGAACATATCCATGAAATCGCGCGCCGCGTCCCTTTCGGCGGCGTCCTTGAACGCCACGTCGAGATCGGGCGCGACACCCAGGATATGCATCAGCGTCCACAACGCAAAGCGCCGTCCACCGTTGGCCTCAAGCCCGAAATCGACCCGCATCCGTTCGCTCCCCGCGGCAAAGGCCTCGGGATGCACGGCCGACAGGTCGGCGGTACCGAAATAGCGGCGGAGCTGGTCATCGAAATCCATGCCTCCTCGTCGCAGAAAGCCCCCGTGATGCCAAGTCGGCCGTGGACGCGGCGCGTTGCCACGCTGTCGGCGGCGTATTAGGCATCGGGGATGAACACCGATCTTCGATTTCCCGCGCGCCGCCTCGACCTTCAGGGGCAGGACGACGCGGCGATCGACCGTGCGGTTCCCGTGGAGGCCCCGGTCGCGATCGAGTATAATGGCATCGGTTACGCTGTGATGATGGCGACCCCCGCCGATCTCGAAGCCTATGCGGTGGGGTTCACGATCGGCGAAGGACTGGCCTCATCCGCAGGCGATATCGGGGCAGTGCAGGTCAACAGGGCCGGCGGGGGATGGGTCGTGCGCGTCCGGTTGGCACCCGCCCGCATGGACAGGGTGATCGAACGGGCGCGAACGCGGGCGTCGGAAAGCAGTTGCGGGCTCTGCGGTATCGAGACGATCGAACAGGTGCTTCGCCCGCTGCCCGCTGCCGCGCGCCCCCGTCCGACCGATCGCGCCGCGATTGCGCGGGCACTGGCCTCGTTGGGGGATCATCAACCGCTCGGGCGCGCGACCGGCGCCGTTCATGCCGCCGCCTTCTGCGACCCCACAGGAGGGGTGGTCGCAGCGAGGGAGGATGTCGGTCGTCACAATGCGCTCGACAAGCTGGTGGGAGCGCTGGCGATGGACGCTGTCGATCCGGCATCGGGATTCGTCCTGCTGTCGGCACGCTGCAGCTATGAGCTGGTCGAAAAGACGGTGCGCGCCGGCTGTCCGATGCTCGTCACGATTTCGGCGCCGACCAGTCTGGCTGTCGAGCGGGCGGTCGCGGCGCAACTCACCCTCGTCACTCTCGCCCGACCGGACGCCGCGCTGATCCTGAACGATCCCTTCCGCTGTATCGGGTGATCGACGCGGCCGCCCCGGGTGCGCTATGCTGCCCGACACGGAACGATGCAGGCGATCGAAATGGCAGATGACGAACCCGTGGGCGTAAAGCCCTATACCGGCCCGGCCGGCGGATGGGGCGCGCTGCGCGCGGTCGCCCGTGCCGTGCGCGAACAGATGGGCGCAAGCCCCGACACCCGTGCGCTGTTACAGGTCAACCAGCCCGATGGCTTCGACTGTCCGGGTTGTGCCTGGCCCGACCCCAAGCACAGCTCGTCATTCGAATTCTGCGAAAATGGCGCGAAGGCGGTGACCTGGGAAGCGACACCCAAGCGCGTCGATCCCGATTTCTTCGCGAAGCACAGTGTCGAAACGCTCTGGCAATGGTCGGACTATGATCTGGAGGACGCCGGCCGGCTCACCGATCCGCTCGCCTATGATCCCGCCAGCGACCGCTTCGTACCGATCGCGTGGGACGAAGCCTTTGCCCGCATCGGCGCCGCAATGCGGGCGATCGACGATCCCGACCGGATGGAATTCTACACCTCGGGCCGCACGTCGAACGAGGCGGCCTTTCTCTATCAGCTCCTCGCCCGCATCTATGGCACGAACAATTTCCCCGATTGTTCGAATATGTGCCACGAAGCGACGAGCACCGGCCTGCCGCAATCCATTGGGGTCGGGAAGGGCACCGTGACGCTCGAGGATTTCGAACTTACAGACGCGGTCTTCTGCATCGGGCACAACCCCGGCACGAACCATCCGCGGATGCTCGGCACGTTGCGCGAGGTGTCGCGGCGGGGCGTGCCGATCATCGTCGTCAATCCGATGCGCGAACGCGGCCTCGAACGCTTCCAGGACCCGCAGGCGCCGGTCGAGATGATGACCCTGAGCTCGACACCGTTGGCGTCGGCCTATCACCAGGTTCGCATCGGCGGCGACGCCGCGCTGTTCAAGGGGATGATGAAGGCGTTGATTGAAGCCGACGCGACCGACATCGCGGCCGGTGGACCAGGAATGCTCGACCGCGCGTTCATCGCCGAACATACGGTAGGGATCGAGGATCTGAAGGCCGACATCGCAGCGACCGACTGGCCCGCGATCGAACGAAAGTCGGGCCTTACCCGCGCCGCCATCGAGGGTGCGGCGCGCACCTACTGGCAGGCCGATCGCGTCATCGTCTGCTATGGCATGGGGTTGACGCAGCATCGCCACGGTACCGAAAATGTCCAGCAGCTCGCCAATCTGCTGCTGCTGCGCGGCAACATCGGTAAAGCCGGCGCCGGCATCTGCCCCTTGCGCGGACACAGCAATGTCCAGGGCGACCGGACCGTCGGTATCACCGAATTGCCGACCGAACCGTTTCTCGCCCGCCTCGATGCGGCCTTCGGAATCACGAGCCCGCGCAAACATGGACATAATTCGGTCGAAACGATCGCTGCGATGCGCGACGGTTATGCGAAGGGGTTCATCGGGCTTGGCGGCAATCTTGCGGTCGCAATGTCCGATCCCGCAGCCTGCTTCGCCGCTTTCCGCAAGATCGACCTCAACGTCCAGATCTGTACCAAGCTCAACCGGACCTGCCTTCTGATCGCCCGCGAAAGCATCATCCTGCCCTGCCTCGGCCGGACCGAGCTCGACATGCAGGAAAGCGGACCGCAATCGGTGACAGTCGAGGATTCGATGTCGATGGTCCACGCCTCGCGCGGCAAGCTGAAACCGGCATCGCCGGGACTATTGTCCGAACCCGCCATCGTCGCCGGAATTGCAAAGGCCGCCGTGCCGGACACTCCGGTCGACTGGGATGCGCTGGTCGCCGATTACGACAGGATCCGCGACAAGATCGAGGAAGTGTTTCCCGACTTTCGCGACTTCAACACCCGCGTCCGTGCGCCGGGGGGCTTTCGCCTCCGCGTCGGGGCGTCGAACCGCGAATGGGACACGCCCGACGGCAAGGCGCATTTCCTCGTCCATCCCGGGATCGATGAGGATGACGGCCGCGACGACACGCCGCTGACGCTGACGACGGTGCGTAGCCACGACCAGTACAACACGACCATCTATGGTCTGAACGACCGCTATCGCGGCGTCTCCGGGCGGCGCGATGTCATCTTCGCCAATGCCGACGACCTGACGGCGATGGGCCTCGCGCATGGCGATATCGTCGATGTGATTGCCGGATCGGGGCGCATGCTGGCGAGGCAGACCGTGCTCGCACACGCCATCGCACGCGGTTCGGTTGCGGCCTATTATCCAGAAGCGAACGGCCTTATCGCACTCGACGACTACGACCGCCGCAGCGGCACGCCTTCGTACAAATCGGTCCCGATCACATTGCGCCGCGCCGCAGCAGCGTGAATACATCGGCGGCTCGCACGAGCTCGATTCGGACCGGCGAACGTCCCGCGTCGGGGGGGAGGGGCCTTTTCCTGGATGACGGAGACCGATCGTCAGCCGCCGCCAATCGTGCAAAACAAAGGGGGCACGGTGGCCCCCTTTCCTCCCCGGTTGAATTCCCAGATCTATTCGGTCGGAAAACCGCGCTTGCGGAGCAGGGCTTTCACGTCGGGGTCACGGCCGCGGAAGGCGCGGTACGCTTCGGCGCGATCGGTTTCGTTGCCGGTCATCAGCAATATGGTGCGGAACTTGTCGGCGACGCTGCGATCCCACGGTCCGCCGGCTTCGGTGAACGCCGCCCAGGTGTCGGCGTCCATCGTCTCCGACCAGAGATAGCTGTAATAGCCGGCTGAATAAGCGTCGCTCGAAAACAGGTGGCCGAACTGCGGCAGGCGGTGGCGCATGACGATTTCCTTCGGCATGCCCATTTCGGCCAGCGTGTCGCGTTCGAACTTGTCGACGTCGGTCACGGGCGTCTTGCGATCGTGCAGTTTCATGTCGACGATCGCGCTCGACAGATATTCGACCGTGTCGAAGCCCTGGTTGAACTTGTTCGACGCAAGGATCTTGTCGACCAGCGCCTGCGGCATCGGTTCCCCGGTCTTGTAGTGCGTCGCGAACTTCGACAGCACTTCTGGCGTCATCAGCCAATTCTCGTTCACCTGGCTCGGAAATTCGACGAAGTCGCGCGGTACCCCGGCAAGCGCCGGATAATAGACGTGCTGCAACAGATAATGGATGCCGTGGCCGAATTCGTGGAACAGTGTCGTTGCGTCGTCGAGGCTGACGAGCGTCGGTTCGCCCTTCGCGCCCTCGGTGAAATTATTGTTGTTCGACGCGAGGACGTTGCGCTCGCCGCCAAGACCCTGCTCGCTGCGATAGGTGGTCATCCATGCGCCCGAACGTTTGCCGTCACGCGCGAAATTGTCGAGGTAGAGAACGCCGACATTCGCGTTCGTCTTGAGGTTATAGACCTCGAACGTCTTTACCTTGGGGTCGAAGACCGGAATCGTGCCCGTGTTTTCGCGGAAGCCGAGGTCATAGAGCTGCCCCGCCGACCAGAACATCGCGTCGCGAAGCTTGTCGAGCTGGAGATAGGGCTTCACCTCGCTTTCATCGAGGTCGTACTTCGCCTTGCGGACCTTTTCGGCGTAATAGCGATAGTCCCACGGCGCGATCGTGATCTTCGGTCCCTTGCCGGCTTTTGCTTCTGCGTCGGCGATCGCCTGCATGTCGGCGACTTCTTCCTTCGCGCGCGCGACTGCGGCGGGCCAGACCTTCATCATCAGGTCCATCGCATGTGCCGGGGTCTTGGCCATCGTATCGGCCATGCGGTAATCGGCGTGCGTCGGGAAACCAAGCAGCGCTGCGCGTTCCTGCCGCAGCTTCAGGATTTCGGCGATAGTCGCATTGGTGTCGTTCGCATCGCCATTGTCGCCGCGATTGACGAAGGCGCGCCAGACCTTTTCGCGCAGCGCGCGGTTGGTGGCGTTCTGCAGCACCGGCTGGGCTGACGAGCGCGTGTTCTTGATCGCCCACTGGCCCGTCTTGCCCTGCGCCTCGGCCGCGTCGGCGAGCGAGGCGACGAAACCGGTAGGGAGTCCGTCGAGTTCGGCCTGGTTGATGACGAAGGTATAGAGCTTTTCGTCGCCGAGCAGCTTTGACGAAAAGGTCGAGAACAAGCCTTCGAGCTTGGCGTTCAGGTTGACGAGTTTCGCCTTGTCGGGCGGCGACAGATTGGCGCCGTCGCGTACCATCTCGTCATAGCTGCGTTCGACGATGCGGATTTGCTGGGCGTTGAGGCCGCTGGTCAGGCGCTTGTCGTACACCGCCTTGTAGCGTGCGAAGAGCTTTGGCTCGAGGAACAGCTCGGTGTAGAAGGTGGTGAGCTTCGGGCTCCACTCGGCGTCGATATCCTCGACCCGGTCGTTCGATTTGTTCGAGGTCTGCACGCCCCACAGGGCGAAGACGCGCTCCATCGCTTCGCCCGCGAGTTGCATCGGGACATGGGTATTCTCGAAGGTAGGCTCGGCCGGATTGTCGATCACTGCCTGCACTTCGGCCTTCACGGCCGCCATGCCCTTGGTGAAGGCATCGGGGAACAGCTCGGGGTCCATCTTGTCCCACGGCGGCACCCCTTCGTAGGGGCCCGTCCAGGGCTGGAGCATCGGGTTGGCGTCCGTCGTGGCGGCGGGCGCTGGTTTGGCTGCGGTTTCGGCGGCGATGGTCATCGGGCTATAACCCATCAGAAAGGCAGTCGATGCAAGCAGCATCGACGAACGGAAAAGCGGCTGCGCCTTGCGCGACATCGTCAAATCTCCCCGGGGAAACGGTTTCGGCCGAAACCATGTTGCTCCGAGCCTTAACCCGAGATGGCGAAGAGGTGCAAGCGCGGCAGTTTAACCCGCAAAGCCCGGTTGCGCCACGCCCGGCACATCGACGCGGAAGGTGAAGAGTCCGCCTGCATGGGGCTGGGCCTTACGCTCCGCTTCGGTCAGGTTCTTGCCTGCGCTGGTCACGAAAGCAGTCCGCAAGTCGGCGCCGCCGAGGGCGATCATCGACGGACGCTGGACGGGCATCTCGACCGTCTGGAGAAGCTCGCCAGCGGGCGAGAGGCGGACAACGCGCCAGCCATCCCACAGCGCTGACCAGTAACAGCCATCGGCATCGACGGTGCCGCCGTCGGGGCGGCCGGTGCCAGTCTCGAACTGATGGAAAAGGCGGTCGTCGCCAAGCTCGCCGGTCGCGGGATCGACGTCATAGGCGCGCAGGGCATGGGTCGGCGTATCGGCATGGTAGAAGGTTCGCCCGTCGGGGCTGAACGCCGCGCCGTTGCTGGTCAGCAGCCCGCCGATCATCGGTGTGAGGTCGCCGTCGGGGTCGAGGCGAAAGAGCATGGCGCCCGGATTCGACTTGTCGCTCGTCACGCTGCCGATCCACAGGCGCCCGGCGGCGTCGACGCAGCCATCGTTGAAGCGCTGTTCCGGGATGCCTGCGAGGACCTGCGGTCCGAAGGCGTGCGGGACGTCGCCCCATGCGTCGATCAGTGCGCAGCCGTCTTTCAGTCCCACGACCAACCCGCCCTGCGCGCGCGGCGCGACGCAACCGACGGCGCCGGTCATCTGCATCGTCTCGGTCGTCCCGGTCGCCGGATCGGTGCGATGGATGCAATGCGCGTCGATATCGACCCAGTATAGACGCGCCTCGGCGGCGTGCCAGCGGGGCGATTCGCCGAGCTGGGCGCCGGCATCGAGAAACAGGTCCACCATGAGCGGGCCTTAGCGCGGCGAGCCCCGACTGCCCAGCCGCCGCAAACCTATTCGGCCGCCGCCGATGGAGTACGACGCGCCCGGCGCGACCCTTCGTCATCGCCAGCCCGGACTTGCTGCGGAGACCACGCCCCCTGCGCTTGCAAGAATGGATCCCGGATCAAGTCCGGGATGACGAGGAAAGAAAGGCAACGGCGAACGAACTTCCTGCCGTAGCGGCATTTCTACTTGACGTGCACGTAAACGTAAGGTCAGGTGGTCGTCGAATATTGCGGCCGACTCCCCGCTTGCGTGCGGCTGCCCCAAGGGAAAGGATGACGATGTCGCTCGATAACCTCTCGCGCTCCGCCTATAGCGAGGATCATGAAGCGTTTCGCGCGACGGTGCGCCAGTTCCTGGAAAAGGAAGTCGCGCCAAACCAGGCGAAATGGGCCGAGGACGGCATCGTTCCGAAGAGCATCTGGCCCAAGGCGGGCGAGCTTGGCCTGCTGTGTCCGACGGTGCCCGAGGAATATGGCGGGCTGGGCCTCGACTTCGGCTATAATGCGATCGTCGACGAGGAAAGCGCCTATTACGGCCGCGTGACCACGGGCTTTTCGCTCCAGTCGGACATCGTGACCAACTATATCACCCGTTACGGCAGCGAAGAGCAGAAGAAGCACTGGCTGCCCAAGATGGTCGCGGGCGAAGTGATCACCGCGATCGCGATGACCGAACCGGGAACCGGAAGCGACCTGCAGGGGATGCGCACGACCGCGAAGAAGGATGGCAATCACTATGTCATCAACGGGTCGAAAACCTATATCACCAACGGCCAGAATGCCGACCTGATCCTCGTCTGCGTCAAGACCGACACCGAGGTGCAGCCGGCGTGGAAGGGTGTGTCGATCGTGCTGGTCGAGGCCGACCGCGAAGGGTTCCAGCGTGGCCGCAACCTCGACAAGATCGGACAGGACGAAGCCGATACGTCGGAGCTGTTCTTCAACGACGTCCGCGTGCCGATCACCAACTGCCTTGGCGAGGAAGGGCAGGGCTTCATCTATCTGATGAGCGAGCTGCCGCAGGAGCGCCTGTCGATCGCGGTCAGCGCGCAGGCATCGGCGCAGCGCGCGTTCGACGACACGGTCGAATACACGCGCGACCGCAAGGCGTTCGGCAAGCCGATCCTCGATTTCCAGAACAGCCGCTTCGTGCTCGCCGATCTGAAGGCGAAATTGCAGGTCGGCTGGGCCCATCTCGACTGGGCGCTGGCGCGGCATCTGAAGAAGGAACTGACCCCCGAAGAGGGCGCCGCGGCGAAGCTGTGGCACACCGAATTGCAATGGGAGGTCATGGACAAATGCCTCCAGTTATTCGGCGGCGCGGGCTATATGAACGAATATCCCATCGCCCGCGCCTGGCGCGCCGCGCGCGTGACCCGCATCTTTGGCGGCACCAACGAGATCATGAAGGAACTGATCGGGCGCAAGCTCTGATGAAAAATTCCTCTCCCGCAAGGGGAGAGGGAAGAAGGTGAAAGGAACTCCCCATGGCTACAGCATATATCGTCGACGCCGTTCGCACCGCCGGCGGCAAGCGCGGCGGCCGGCTCGCCGGCGTCCACCCCGTCGATCTCGGCGCCGCGGTGTTCGACGCGATCGCCGACCGCAATGATTTCGACACGAAGGCGATCGATGACGTCATCACCGGCTGCGTCAGCCAAGGCGGTCAGCAGACGATGGACGTCGGCCGCAACGCGGTCCTCGCCTCTAAGCTGCCCGATTCGATCCCCGCGGTGACGATCGATCGCCAGTGCGGATCGTCGCAGCAGGCGGTTCAGTTTGCCGCGCAGGCGGTGATGTCGGGAACGCAGGACATCGTCCTGGCCAGCGGCATCGAAAGCATGACCCGCGTGCCGATGGGCAGCGTCGCGACGCTGTTCATGAAGGAAGGGCTTGGCCACTATAAGTCGGAGCGGCTCGAGGAGAAATTCCCCGGCATCATGTTCAGCCAGTTCGCCGGCGCCGAAATGATCGTCAAGAAGCATGGCTTCACGAAGGGCGATCTCGACGCCTTCGCGCTCGAAAGCCACCGTCGCGGTGCCGCCGCGACCGAAGCTGGTCATTTCAAGCGCGAGGTTGTCGGGGTCGAAATCGACACGCCCGAAGGACGCCAGATTCATCTGGTCGACGAGGGGATCCGTTTCGACGCGACGCTTGAAGGCATTGCCGGCGTCAAGCTGCTGCAGGAGGGTGGTTCGATCACCGCCGCGTCGTCGAGCCAGATTTGCGATGGCGCGTCCGCAGCACTTGTTGTTTCGGAACAGGCACTGAAGGATCATGGCCTCACCCCGCGTGCGCGCATCCACCATATCTCGGTGACCGCAGGCGATCCGGTGATCATGCTCGAAGAACCGCTGTTCGCCACCGAACGGGCGCTGAAGAAGGCGGGCATGAAGATCGAGGATATCGACGCTTATGAAGTGAACGAGGCGTTCGCGCCGGTCCCGCTCGCATGGCTCAAATATCTGGGCGCCGATCCGGCACGGATCAACCAGCATGGCGGCGCGATCGCGCTTGGCCATCCGCTCGGCGCTTCGGGTACGAAGCTGATGGCGACCCTGCTCGGCGTGCTCGACGCGACGGGCGGCAAATATGGTTTGCAGACGATGTGCGAAGGCGGCGGCCAGGCCAACGTCACGATCATCGAGCGATTGTAAATCCTTCTCCCCCTCCCGCTTGCGGGAGGGATTGGGGGAGGGCCTGTTCGCTGGTGCTCCCCAACATGCCCCACCCAAACCCTCCCCTAAAGGGGAGGGCTTAAACGGAGAGAAAAATGAAACTCGATTCCACTGTATCCGCTGTCGTCACCGGCGGCGCCTCCGGCCTCGGCGCCGCGACCGCGCGCGCGCTGGCAGCGAAGGGCGTCAAGGTCGCGATCTTCGACCTGCAGGAAGAAAAAGGCAAAGCGCTGGCCGCCGAACTTGGCGGCGTGTTCTGCGAATGCAACGTCACCGACGACGCATCGGTCGATGCCGCCTTCGCCAAGTCGCGCGAGGCGATCGGGCAGGAACGCATCCTCGTCAATTGTGCCGGTACCGGCAACGCGATCAAGACCGCCAGCCGTTCCAAGGAAGACGGCAGCATCAAGCATTTCCCGCTCGATGCCTTCAACTGGATCATTCAGATCAACCTTGTGGGCACATTCCGCTGCATCGCCAAGTCGGCGGCGGGCATGATGACGCTCGACCCGCAGGAAGACGGCGATCGCGGCGCGATCGTCAACACCGCGTCGGTTGCGGCCGAGGACGGTCAGATCGGTCAGGCCGCCTATTCGGCGTCGAAGGGCGGCGTCGTCGGTATGACCCTGCCGATCGCACGCGACCTTGCCGGTGAGAATATCCGCGTCAACACGATCCTGCCCGGTATCTTCGACACGCCGCTGCTTGCGGGCGCGCCGCAGAATGTCCGTGACGCGCTGGGTGCGTCGGTGCTCAACCCGAAGCGGCTTGGCAATCCCCCCGAATATGCCGCGCTCGCGCTCGCGATGATCGAGAACGGCTATTTCAACGGCGAGGACGTGCGCCTCGACGGCGGCATCCGCATGGGGCCCCGCTGATATGCCGAAACCGGATGGCTGGCGGCTCGATGCCGCCAGCTACCCCGTCTGCATCGAATTGCAGACACGCTTTCAGGATATGGACATCAACGGTCACCTCAACAACGTGGCCTTTGCGGCGCTGTTCGAAAGCGGTCGGGTGCTGCTGAACCGCGAGGTTCGCCCGCTCGGCGAGCGCCCGGCGAACGAGCGGACGATGGTCGCGGCGGTCGAGATCAATTATCTCGCCGAGGGCAATTTCCCCGATCCGGTCCAGATTGCCACCGGCATCGGCAGGTTGGGAACGTCGAGCTGGACGATCGTCCAGGCGATGTTCCAGAATGATCGCTGCATCGCGACCTGCGATACGGTCGTCGTTTGCCGCACCGACGGTGAGGCGAAGCCGCTGCGTGCCGACATGGTCGCGGAACTGGAAGCGAAGCGCGCCAATCCGGTTTAGATTGTCGTCATCGCCAGGGTCCTGACCCTAGGAGCCGAAGGCGACGCGGCAATCTCCTGCTATCGGCGTTGCGGACGACCGACAGCCTGAGATTGCTTCGCTTCGCTCGCAATGACGGTTGCTAAAGCTTCGTATCCGCATCGGGCACCGACCGGATCAGGTCGCGCGCGAAGCCGATCAGGCCGATCTGGCGGCGGCGTTTCAGCCGCTCGGCGCGCAGGATCGCTTTCACCTCACCATAGCATTCGTCGACCGCGTCGTTGATCAGCACATAGTCGTAGCCGTCCCAGTGGCTGATCTCGTTGGCAGCGCGCGCCATCCGGGCCGTAATGACCTCGTCGCTGTCGGTGCCGCGCGAACGCAGGCGGCGTTCGAGCTCCTCCATCGTCGGCGGCAGCACGAAGACGCGCACGACGTCGGGCCCGGCTTCCTGATAGAGCTGCTGCGCGCCCTGCCAGTCGATGTCGAACAGCACGTCCTTTCCCGCCGCGAGCAGTTCCTCGACCCGCGCGCGGGGCGTGCCGTAACGGTGGCCGAACACATGCGCCCATTCGAGGAATTCGCCGTCGGCCGCCATCTGCTTGAAGGTGTCGACGTCGACGAAATGATAGTCGACCCCGTCGCGTTCGCCGGGGCGGGGCGGGCGTGTCGTCGCGGAAATCGAGAGGGCGATATCGCCGTCGGCTTCGAGCATCTTTCTGGAGATGGTGGTTTTGCCTGCACCCGAGGGGGAGGAGAGGACGAACAGCACGCCGCGGCGGTTCAGATGGACGCTTTCGGTCATGCGCGCTATTCGCGCGATGAGGCGCGGCGGTCAAGGGTGAAGGGGGAATGTCGGTGGCGGGGATTTCACGACAGGGCTGGTTGGTCGTGGCGGCGCTGCTGGCCGCGCTCACCGCGATCCTTTTCGCGATGGGGCGCCCGCCGATCTGCCCTTGCGGAACGGTCAGCCTGTGGCACGGAGTCGTCGAATCCGACCAGAACAGCCAACAGATTTCGGACTGGTACAGTTTCAGCCATGCGATCCACGGCTTCATCTTTTACGGCCTGTCGCGATGGCTGTTGCCGTCGCGGCCGCTGTGGGTCGCGCTTGCGATCGCGATCGGCATCGAGGGCGCGTGGGAGATCCTGGAAAACTCGCCGGTCATCATCGACCGCTATCGCGAAGTGACGATGGCCTTTGGCTATTCGGGCGATTCGATCCTCAATTCGGTGAGCGACGCGGTTTTCATGATCCTGGGCTTTCTGGCCGCGAGCCGGATGCGCTGGTGGGCGACCGTGCTGCTTGCGATCGCGTTCGAGTTGTTCACGCTCTGGACGATCCGCGACAATCTGACGCTCAACGTGTTGATGTTGGTCGCGCCGGTCGAAGCGATCAAGGAGTGGCAGTCCGGATCATAGGGTGCCGGGCGCGCGGGCCATTGTCCTTGCCCGGCGACGCTCGGCCTCACCTGGGGGCGGATGGGTTCAATTCGTCGTCGATCTGCCGGATCCTGGCGAGAAAACGGGGGTCGCGGATCGAGCCATATTTTCGAACGAAAACGCTTTCGGGCAAGCCGTCTTCGAGGGTCATGAGCGAGGGCGGCAAGATATCGTCCTGACCGATCCGCGACATTCTGATCGCCGCCGATCGCGCGTGATCCGGATCGCTCGCGTCCTGCGCGATCAGGAAGCCCGAACGATCCGCCGCAATGTCGAGGAAGGAGAATCCTGTCGGATCGCCGACGGCAAATTGCGACTGCCTTGACACGCTGTCGGCCAGTTCCTTCCATTCGCCCATAGCCTGGCTGATCTGGGTCCCGCTTGTCACCGCGAGCGCCGCTGACAGGGACCAATGTTGCGGCAGGTCGAAGCGGCCGTGGAGCTTGACCGCGACGGGCTGACTTCCGCAATCCTCGATGTCCTTGTCCGACAGGCCGATGAGGTCCCCCACGCGGGGCGAGACGACGAACATCGCGATCGCGACATAGGCCGCCCGGTTCGATGCGACAGTCGCGGTTCCGGCGGTTCCGGCGGGAAAGGCCCGGCGCACCACTTCGGCGAGATCGTCGGTCGGCTTCGACGATTGCAACGCGGTCAGCTTGCAATAGGCGGCCAGGACCGTGCGGGCGTCGATGCTGCCTCGGCCGCCCGCCAACTGATCGACGATGCCGCTCCTTGGCGGCAGTTGCACCACGGCGATCGCGTCGGTTCCCTTGATTTCGAAGCGCTGGACCAACCTGTCCAAGGGCGGAATCGCCGCGCCACGCCAATTGATCGCCCGGCGGACGGCTTCGAGTATGGTGCGGCTGATTCCTGCCGGAAACGACACGGATCCAACGGTGAGATAGACTTTGGGGAAGCCGCTTCCGCTGCGGTGACCGACAAGGCCGGCGTTAAGCCACCGGCCGAACGGGAGTTTGTGGCTGCCCGTGATATTGATTCGGTCGCCGTCGAGTTCGACCAGCAGGCGGTCGGGTTTGAAAGCATCGCTTGCCAGCGCGCCTGCGGCTTCCAGCTGCTGGGATGTCAGGTGGATAT
Organism: Sphingopyxis sp.; assembly: GCF_016793825.1. Lineage (GTDB taxonomy): Bacteria > Pseudomonadota > Alphaproteobacteria > Sphingomonadales > Sphingomonadaceae > Sphingopyxis. The sequence continues at coordinate 184,015 of NZ_JAEULM010000002.1, read as the reverse complement.
TCTGCGGCGCGGCCTTTCCCGGCAGGTCGCTGCCCCGTAGCTGGCCGACGGCCATCTTCACCGCGCTTGCCTGTTCGGCGTCGGGCGGCGCGGGTTGTTCGACCAGCGGGCGGGCGTCCGTGAACAGGAAGCCGACCGCCACGAAGATTAGCGAGATCCCCGATAACCATGCGACAATTCGGCGCTTTCGGCGCGTCTTGTCCGGTCTTGCTGATGCGTCGCGCGTCGAAATGTCCCGTGCTTTCTCCCGCCCGGACCTAAGTCATGGATCGGAGAAGTTCAACGCCTGACAGGATGACGCGGTGTTGCCGAAGCGTGTCCTGCGACGCCTCCACCCCGCCGGATGATCCGGCGGGGCTTCGGGCGACCCGGTGGCCAACGGGGATGGCACGAAGTGGGTCAGCGGTCCGTTGCGGGATGCGCTTCCTCGGCGGTCACGGCGCCGTCGTGGTCGCGGTCCCAATAATCGAACATCGCGGCCGCGGGTTGCAGGAACTCGGCGCGCGAAATGAAGCCGTCATCATCGACATCTTCGGGTTGTGGGAACGGAAAGCCTTCGTCGCTGTCGCGGGGGCTGCCGGGGCCGGCGAACCCCTCCGGCGGCGGTCCGGGCGGCGGTCCGGGCGGAACTCCGCCGGGGGGAGGGCCGCGAAAGGCACCCCCAGGGGGTGGCCCGCGCCTGTGGTTGCCGGTCGGATGGTGAAGGGCGGCAGTGGAAATGCGGCCGTCGCTATCCGTATCGAGAACCGAGAAGCGCGCATTCAGAAGTGTGTCGAGTTCGTCTGCCGTCACCCGGCCATCGCCATTGACGTCCGCCAGCATGAAGGGAGCGGACGTTTCACCTCGCGAATCCGGATTTCCGGCTAGCGCCGACGCGCACAGGAGCGTTGCGGCAAGAGTTATCGCGAAGGGCTTGCGAAACATCGGAACTCCTCACCGTCAGCGCGTGACGAGGGAGTAGGGCCGCAATCTTGCCGGCGAATGTCGGCAATGTTTCAGAATGTTGCGCGCAGCGCGGATCAGTGGATTGCCGCGCCTTGACCGTTCGCGCCGACAGGGATCGACGGTGGGAGCGCATCGGCGATCGACTGGCCGTCGGTTTCGATATCCGCGGTTCCCGCATCGGGATCGACGACGCTGGGTGTGGCCAGCTTCGGGTCGATTGCATGCGCCTCTTCGGCCGCCTTGCGAGCTTCGGCGCGGTCGGCCCACTTCTTCGTGAGATAGGCGGCCGCGGCGGTCGCAGCGAAGACCGCATAGCGTTGGGGAAAGAGGCGCCGCGCGGCAAACAGAGTGCCCGCGCCGATCACGGCGCCTGCGACGGGATGATTGCCCTTCTGGCGTCCGATAGCGCTGCCGAGGACGCCGCCAACGATCCGACCGATCATCTTCATCTCTCCTTCTCCCCTATCAATTCGCGGAAAGGCTCACCGGTTCCCCGTCAGTCTTCGGGGCCCAGCATCCCTCGCGGGTCGACCACACGATCGAAGGTCGCGCCATCGACATAGCCGAGATCGAGCGCGGCGTCGCGCAGCGTCGTTCCCATCTCGTGCGCGTGCTTGGCGATCTTGGCGGCCTTGTCGTATCCGATTTCGGGCGCCAGCGCCGTGACGAGCATCAGCGAGCGGTTCATGAGGTCGTCGATGCGCGCGTGGTTGGGCTCGATCCCGACGACGCAATGTTCGGTGAAACCGGCCATGCCGATCGCGAGCAGTTCGATCGACCGGAGCACGTTCGAACCGATCAGCGGCTTGAACACGTTGAGTTCCAGATGCCCCTGCAACCCGCCGACCGTCACCGCCTGATGATTGCCGATCACCTGCGCGGCGACCATCGTCAGCATTTCGCACTGGGTCGGATTGACCTTGCCCGGCATGATCGAGCTCCCGGGCTCGTTCGCGGGCAGGTCGAGCTCGCCGAGCCCCGCGCGCGGCCCCGAACCGAGCAGGCGGATATCGTTCGCGATCTTGGTCAGCGCGACCGCGAGCGTGTTCAGGGCGCCGGAGAAGAAGACCAGCGCGTCATTCGATGCCAGCGCCTCGAACTTGTTGCGCGCCGGTTCGAACGCGATGCCGGTGTTCTTCGACAGTTCCTCTGCCATGGCCTTGTCGAAGCCGGCGGGTGCGTTGAGCCCGGTGCCGACCGCGGTGCCGCCCTGCGCCAGCTTGCAGACATTATGGGCCAGTGCGCCTTCGATCCGCGCGCGGCAGGCGATCAACTGCGCGACATAGCCCGAGAATTCCTGCCCCAGCGTCAGCGGCGTTGCATCCTGCAAATGGGTGCGGCCGATCTTGACGATGTCGCCCCATGCCCGTGCCTTGGCTTCGAGTGCGTCGGTCAATTCGATGAGCGACGGGATCAGTCGCGCCGTCGTCTCGACCGCGACCGCGACGTGCAGCGCTGTCGGAAAGCTGTCGTTCGACGACTGGCCCATGTTGACATGGTCATTCGGATGCACCGGCGATTTGCCGCCGCGTGTACCCGCCAGCCTTTCGTTGGCGATGCCGGCAATGACTTCGTTAGCGTTCATGTTCGACTGGGTGCCGCTGCCGGTCTGCCAGATGGCGAGCGGGAACTGGTCGTCAAATTCGCCCGCGACGACGGCATCGGCGGCCGCGACGATCGCGTCGGCAAGCCCCGCATCGAGGCCATGGTTCCGGTTGACCCGCGCGGCGGCGCCCTTGATCCGCGCGAGCGCGTGGACGATCGGCATCGGCATCCGCTCGTGCGCCGGAAAAGCGAAATTGTGTCGGCTGCGCTCGGTCTGTGCGCCCCAATAAGCGTCGGCCGCGACCTCGATATTGCCGATACTGTCGCTTTCTGTCCGCGTCCCGTTCATGCCATCAGCATCCTTGCCACCAATATCGCGCCAGCCCAGATCATCGCGACCAGCCCGAGCAACTGCCAGAAACCCGTCTCGCCGATACGGCGGCGCAGCCAGGCGGCAGCCAGCCAGATGAGGACGAGCGTGGGAGTCAGGACCAGCAGGCTGAAACGCAGCAGCCCGTCGGCAATCGGCCCGCGGGCATAGCCACCCTCGAAATAGGCATAGCCTTCGACCCCCCACCAGAAGGCAGCGGTCAGGACCAGCATGCCCGCGAGGGCCCAATATTGCCAGAAACGGCTCGGGGGCCAGCCCGCGCCCACGGCGTCAGCGCTTCTTGCCGAAATCCACCGTCACGACGTTCGAGCCGTCCTCGTTGGTGACGTCCGGGCGGTCGTTGTCGGCCTCGTCATGCGGCTCGGGCTGGTCGACATCCTCATCGCTGACCTGGAATTGCAGGCCGAAATCGACCGATGGATCGACGAAAGCGGTGATCGCGGCGTAAGGAATCGTCAGCATCGAAGGCGTCTGGTTGAACGACAGGCCCACCGCAAAATGATCGTCCTCGACCGTCAGATCCCAGAAGCGGTTCTGGAGGACAATCGTCATTTCGTCGGGGAACTTGGCGATCAGGTGCGCCGGGATATCGACGCCCTGCGCCTGAGTCTTGAAGGTGATATAGAAATGATGGTCGCCGGGCAGGCTGTCGTGCCCCTCGATCTGGCTCAGCACGCGGCCGACAACGGCGCGCAGCGCGTCCTGCACGATTTCGTCATAGGGAATCAGGCTGTCGCGGACATCGTTACTCATGCGCGGGGGATGAACGCGGCGCGGGCGGCGGTCAAGAGGGCTCGAAGGGGGAGAATCGCCTTGCAACGTGAAATACAGGCTCTAAGGCGTCGGCCATGCGAACCGCCACCGTCCAGCGCACGACCAAGGAAACGGATATCGCGATCACCGTCGATCTTGACGGCACAGGCGCATATTCGGTGTCCACCGGTATCGGCTTTCTCGACCATATGGTCGAGCAATTGTCGCGCCATTCGCTGATCGACATCGCGATGACCGTGAAGGGCGACCTGCACATCGACCAGCATCACACCGTTGAGGACAGCGCCCTGGCGCTCGGCGAAGCGGTCGGGCAAGCGCTCGGCGACAAGCGCGGCATCGCCCGCTACGGCGAAGCCCACGCGCCGATGGACGAGACGCTGACGCGCTGCGTCCTCGACATTTCGGGGCGCCCGCATTGTGTCTACAAGTCGGGTTTCTCGCAGCCACGGCTCGGCGAGATGGACACCGAGATGTTCCCGCATTGGTTTCACAGTTTTGCGCAGACTGCGGGGATCACGCTGCACATCGAGACGCTCTACGGCGAGAACAACCACCACATCGCCGAAAGCATGTACAAGGCGCTGGCGCGCGCGCTGCGACAGGCGGTCGAGATCGACCCGCGCAAGGGCGATGCCATCCCTTCGACCAAGGGCGTGCTCTAGGGTCGTCGATGAGCGCCGTTGCCCTGATCGACTATGGCGCGGGCAATCTTCGCTCGGTGCATAATGCGCTCGTCGCGGCGGGTGCGGAGAATGTCGCTGTAACCGCCGACCCCGACGTCGTCGCCCGCGCCGACCGGATCGTGTTGCCGGGCGTCGGGGCGTTCGCCGCGTGCATGAACGGCCTGACTTCGATCGATGGGTTGGTCGAAGCCATGGAACGCCGCGTGCGCCGCGAGGGCGCGCCGTTCCTCGGCATCTGCGTCGGTATGCAATTGCTCGCCGACGCGGGCGAGGAGCATGGCCGGCATGAAGGACTCGGCTGGATCGGCGGCACGGTGCGCGCGTTCGATCCGCAGCTGGGGCTGCGCATCCCGCATATGGGCTGGAACGACGTCGTTCCGACCGTTGCGCATCCGGTGATCGCGGCGGGCGAAGCCTATTATCTTCACGGCTATCATTTTGCCGATGCCGCCGCCGTCGCCGCGACGAGCAGCCATGGCGCGACTTTCACCGCGGCCGTGGCGAAAGAGAATATCGTCGGCGTCCAATATCACCCCGAAAAGAGCCAGGCCTATGGTCTCGCGACATTGACAAGGTTTTTGATGTGGCGCCCCTGACCATTTTTCCAGCGATCGACCTCAAGGGCGGGCATGTGGTGCGGCTTGCCGAGGGCGATATGGCGCGCGCGACCGTCTATGGCGATGATCCAGCGGCGCAGGCGCAGCTTTTCGCCGATGCGGGCGCGTCGCACCTACATGTCGTCGATCTCGACGGAGCATTCGCGGGCGCCAGCGTCAACGGCAGCGCGGTCGAAGCCATCATCGCCGCCTTTCCGGGCAAGGTGCAAGTTGGCGGCGGCATCCGGGACCGCGCCGGCGTCGACCGCTGGCTCGCGCTGGGCGTCGAGCGCGTGATCATCGGCACTGCAGCGCTCAAGGATCCCGCATTCGTCAAATTGGCGGCGCGCGACCTGCCCGGCCGGATCGTCGTCGGGGTCGATGCGCGCGACGGGATGGTCGCGACCGAAGGCTGGGCCGATGTCTCCGACGTCCGCGTCGAGGATCTTGCACGGCGATTTGAGGATGCCGGGGTCGCCGCGCTGCTGTTCACCGACGTCGGGCGCGACGGCCTGCTCAAGGGCTGCAATGTCGAGGCGACCGTGGCGCTGGCGCAGACGGTCGATATTCCGGTTATCGCAAGCGGCGGGGTTGCCGACATCGGCGACATCCATGCCCTCCGCCCACATGTCGCGAACGGCATCGAAGGCGTGATCACCGGCCGCGCGCTCTACGACGGCCGGCTCGATCTCGCCGAAGCGATTGCGGCGGGCGTCGCGTGACGCACATCCCATTTTCCGATCGCATCGGGCGAAGTCGAGATGCCTGTCGGTGTTGCGCTGCGCTGTGGAGTGCCTCGACCGCGCCCGACACGAAGGGATCCGGGGGATGGTTCGTATGACCGTCCGTGTCCGCGTTATCCCCTGTCTCGACGTTGCCGATGGCCGCGTCGTGAAGGGCGTCAATTTCGTCGATCTGCGCGACGCCGGCGATCCGGTCGAGGCGGCCCGCGCCTATGACGCGGCCGGCGCCGACGAGCTCTGCTTTCTCGATATCAGCGCCAGCCATCAGGGGCGCGGCACTTTGCTCGACATGGTCGCCCGCACCGCCGAGGTCTGTTTCATGCCGCTCACCGTCGGCGGCGGGGTGCGGAGTACAGACGATGCGCGCGCACTGCTCCTCGCCGGGGCCGACAAGGTTGCCGTGAACAGCGCCGCGGTGGCACGGCCCGAGCTTGTCGCCGACATCGCCGATCGCTTTGGCAGTCAATGCGCCGTTGGCAGCATCGACGCGCGCCGCGTCGAGGGCGGTCGATGGGAAATCTTCACGCACGGCGGGCGCAAGCCGACCGGGATCGACGCGGTGGACCATGCAACACGACTGGCGGCGCTCGGCGCCGGTGAACTGCTCGTGACCAGCATGGACCGCGACGGAACGCGCGACGGTTATGACCTGACGCTCACCCGCGCGATCGCCGATGCGGTCAACGTGCCGGTGATCGCATCGGGCGGCGTCGGCACGCTCGACCATCTGGTTGCCGGCGTCGTCGAAGGCGGTGCGAGCGCGGTTCTGGCCGCCAGTATCTTCCACTTCGGCGAAGCGACGATCGCCGAAGTCCATGCGCGGCTCGCAGCCGCCGGACTCCCGGTGCGCAGCCACTGAGGCTGCTCTCGACCTGATCGTCGCCGGGGTGACGCGGTTGGGGGTGGCCATGCGCGGATGCGGCTGCAATAGAAGTCCCATGACCGCAAAACTTCGCCTCGCCGACCGCACCAACGACATTTTTCCGATCCTCGGCTTCGTCGCCGCGATGGCGAGCCTCGCGATGCCGCTGAATGCCTGGCTCGTCGCGATCATCCTGATGGGTGCCGTGATCGCGGCGGTCCACCATGCGGAAGTCATCGCGCACCGCGTGGGGGAGCCGTTCGGCACATTGATCCTCGCGCTCGCCGTGACGGTTATCGAGGTCGGGCTGATCCTGACGTTGATGCAGGCCGAACCCGAAAAGGCGCAGACGCTGGCGCGCGACACGGTGTTCGCGGCGGTGATGGTCATCCTCAACCTGCTCATGGGCCTCTGTCTGCTGAGCGGCGCGATCCGTCATCATGAACAGCGGTTTCCGCGCACCGGGATCGGCGCCGCCCTCGCGACGCTCACCGTGCTCACGGTCGTTACGCTGGTTCTCCCCAATTTCACGTCCAGCGTCCCCGGTCCCTTCTATTCGGCGAAACAGCTGGGTTTCGTCGCCGCGGTATCGCTGATCCTCTATGCGACTTTCGCGCTGGTCCAGACGGTGCGCCACCGCGACTATTTCCTTCCCGACGGGGATGCCGACGGCGACGGCGAGCTTGACGCCCACGCCGCGCCGCCTAGCCTCCAGCGCACCGCCATTTCGGGCGCATTGCTGCTTGCCAGCCTTGTTGCAGTTGTTCTGCTCGCGAAGAATCTGTCGCCGGTCATCGGCGCGCTGCTCGCCGACTGGGGGGCTCCGCCTGCGGTGCTCGGCGTGCTGATCGCGGCGCTGATCCTCGCGCCTGAAGGGTTGGCGGCCGTGCGCGCGGCGAAGGCCGACCGGTTGCAGACCAGCCTCAACCTCGCATTGGGCTCGGCGCTCGCGACGATCGGCCTCACCATTCCCGCGGTTGCGATCCTGTCGATCGTGACCGATCTGCCGATCAGCCTCGGTCTCGACGCGAAGTCGACGGTGCTGCTGTTCCTGTCGCTGATCGTATCGGTGCAGACGCTCGCCAACGGTCGGACCACCGTGTTGCAGGGGGTGATCCACCTGATGCTGTTCGCGATCTACCTGTTCACGACCTTTGTGCCCTAATTTTTGTTTGAGCTTTGCTGAAACGGGCCGGCGCCGCGACCTGCTGAACCGTCAGGTCTTGCGGACGAACACCGTTCCTGCGCTGTAACCCGCCCCGAAGGAGCAGATCAGCCCCGTGTCGCCTGCGACCATGTCCTCATGGTTCAGGTGAAAGGCGATGATCGAACCGGCGCTCGACGTATTGCCATAGGTGTCGAGGACCGTCGGACTTTCGTCCTCGCTCGCTTCGTGGCCCAGCACACGATGGGCGATCAGCCGGTTCATGTTGGTGTTCGCCTGATGCAGCCATAGCCGGCGCATGTCGCGACCCTCAAGGCCGAGCGTTTCCATCTGCTCGACGATCATGTTGGCGACCATAGGCACGACTTCCTTGAACACCTTGCGGCCTTCCTGGACGAAGAGTTTGTCGGTCTTGGGACCCGACTGGTCGATCCCACCGTGGCCGCGGTTCAAAAAACCGAAATTGTTCCGGATGTTGTTCGAAAAGACGGTCTTGAGCTTGGTACCGAGGATGCCCCAGTGGCCGTCCGGAGCGATATCCTTTTGTTCGACAAGGATCGCGGTCGCGACGTCGCCGAAGATGAAATGGCTGTCGCGGTCGCGCCAGTTGAGGTGACCCGAACAGATTTCGGGATTCACCACGAGGACGCTCTTCGCATGGCCGGCGCGGATATAGTCGGCGGCGGTCTGAATACCGAAGGTCGCCGACGAGCAGGCGACATTCATGTCGAAACCAAAACCGTCGATGCCAAGCGCGTCCTGAATTTCGACCGCCATCGCAGGATAGGGGCGCTGCATGTTCGACGCGGCGCAAAGCACGGCATCGACGTCCGCCGCCGCGCGGCCGGCACGCGCGAGCGCGTCCTTCGCGGCCGCCACGCCGATTTCGGCGAGGATCGACAATTCGTCGTTGCGGCGTTCGGCGATCCGCGGTGCCATGTGGGCGGGATCGAGGATGCCCGCCTTGTCGACCACGAACCGCGATCCGATGCCGCTGGCCTTTTCAATGAATTCGACACTCGATTCCGCAAGTTCGACAATATCGCCAGCCGCAATCGCGGCGGCATTTTCCCTATTGTGCAGTGCAACATAGGCGTTAAAACTGGCGACAAGTTCTTCGTTGGTGATGCGTTCGGCGGGGGTGAAAAGGCCGGTCGATGAAATGACCGGTTGCGATGCTTGCGACATGACGGTCCTGCGTGTTTTGTTTTCGAATGCACGCTGATTAGGACGGCTCACCGCAGCGCGCAACGCCCGCGATCGGCCTGAACGGTCGCCGACATCATGGTTAACCCGCTGCTAACCCTTTTGGTGGCAGACTGAATGATGCAGGCCTCCGGGGGGATGGCTCCCCGGGCGCCGTGCGGGAGCACGACCATGGTGACTCGTTCGGGACCGGCAGCAGGCGATCTGTCGATTGCGGAGATCAAGGAATTTGCGGGTTTCCCCGCCGCGACGCAGCGCTACATCCGCCGGTCGCTGGATATCGGGCTGGAACGCGACGACGCGATCTCTCGCTGGTCGCGCGATATGGTCGAAGAGACGGCCATTCGCGTACAGGCCCGTATCTATCAGCGGCTGGGCGACATTCGCGCACATATTCCCGATGACAGCGGGCTCGACTCGCTCGAAGCGTTCATGGCGCCGCTCGTAACGGTTTCGGCGTTCGACCTCGGGCAGGACCGGTTGCAGGGTTTTGCACCCTATCGCTTTCTGTACGAACGGCTGCTCGGGGCGCACGCCCGGCCCTGGCTGCCCGGCGCCTTCTGCGCCGCTGCCTCGCTGCCGCACCTCCACCCCGACAAGCGCAAGGTGTTGTTGCAGTCGATCAGCGAAGCCGCGGCGACGGCACCGGGATGGTCGGCACGGGAACCGAGTTTCTATCCCGAATGGATCGACAAGATCGACGAGACCAAGCCCGCGAACTGAGCCGGTCAGGCAAACAAGGCGCGATACAGGCCGAAGGCGCTGGTTGCCGTCAGGACGACGCCGACCAGCGTCAGCATCAGTTTGACCGAGAAACGCTTTGCCATGATCGCGCCGAGCGGTGCGGCGAGGACGCCGCCGATCAGCAGGCCCAATGTGGCGCCCGCGATCTGGGCCAGTCCCAGATGATAGATGAAGGTCGCCGAAACCGTCAGGGTCAGGAAGAATTCGACGCTGTTCACCGTGCCGACGACCTTGCGCGGCTCTGCCCCCTGAACGAGCAGGTTCGACGTTACCACAGGCCCCCAGCCGCCGCCGCCCGCGGCGTCGAGGAAGCCGCCGATGAGTCCGAGCGGGGCGATGACGGTCGGTTTCTGCACCTTGGGCGGATACAGCAGGCCGCGCAGGAGCAGCCAGATGCCGATGGCCACCAGATAAGCCAGGACGAAGGGCTTCACGACTTCCGAATGGAGCGACGTCAGCACATAGGCGCCGAGGACGCCGCCGACCATGCCGGGAATGAGTAGCTTCCAGAACAGCGGCCATTCGATGTTGCGATGGATCAGGTGACTGATCCCCGACACCGCGGTCGTGAACACCTCGACCACATGGATGCGCGCCGAGGCCTGGGCAGGCGGCACTCCCATCACCGCGACGAGGAGCGTGTTGCAAATCACACCGAACGCCATTCCAAGCGCGCCGTCGACGAGCTGGGCCGCAAAGCCGATCAGGATGAAGGGTAAAAGCGAAGAGGGGTCCAAAGCCGCCAGATCGAACATATCTACATCCCAAGCGTTTTAATTGAGAACGGGCTGCCGCCTTTTTGCCGAAAGTGCCACCGCAATTTTTCTGCTGGCTGGAAAGGGAATTGTTTCTGCGCTCAAAGGGTTCCCTTATCCCGTTACATTATCGGGCAGAAATTCGCGGACATAGTCGATGAACGCACGCAATTTGGGCATCACCTGCTTGCGGCTGGGGTAATAGAGGAAGAGGCCCGAGGTCGAACCCGCATAATCGGTCAGAACCAGTTCGACGTCGCCGGATTCGACCATCGCCTTCGCGACGGGTTCGGCAGTCATGATCATCGCGATGCCGCTGCGCATCGCGACCGTCGCGGCGATCCAGTCGTTGACGATCACCGGGCCGCTCACCGCGACGTCGAATTCGCGGTTCCCCTTTTCGAACGTCCAGGGCATCAGCCCGCCCGACGCCAGGCGAAAGCGCACACAGCGATGGTGCCGCAGGTCCTCGGGCGTTTCGGGGCGACCATATTTTTCGAAATAGGCCGGCGTTGCGGCAACGACGAAGCGGAAAGGCCCGGTCAGGCGAACCGCGATAACGTCGGCGTCGAGCGATTCGCCCATCCGCACCCCGGCGTCGAAGCCGCCGGCGCTGAGGTCCGACAAAGCGTCGTCGGCATAAATCTCCAGCTCGATTTCGGGGTAGGCTTCGCAAAAGCCCGCAATGATCGGTTCGAACAGCGGCTGGACGGCGCCGCGCATCAAATTGATGCGCAGACGCCCGGCCGGCCGGTTGCCAAGGTTGCGCGCCGCCTCATAGGCATCGGCGAGCCCCGAATAGGCGGGCGCGGCGCGTTCGAGGAACATTTCGCCGGCCTGCGTCAGGCCCACGCTGCGCGTCGTGCGCATGAACAGTGGCGCACCGATGCGCGCCTCGAGCGCTTTCACGGTCTGGCTGATCGCCGAGGGCGAGACGCCGAGGTCGGCCGCAGCGGCGGAAAAGCTGCGCCTTTCCGCGACACGGAGGAAAGCTTCGATCCCGTCGAGCGCCCCATGGGGGATTGTTAAATCCTGCTTCAAAGCACTTGCAGATTATAGAGGATTATATAAGGGCGCAAGCGCGACTAAAAAGGTTGCACAACGAAACGAAAGGAACCTCTCCCATGGCCACTCAGCTCTCCTCTTTCCGCCGCTTCCCCGCAGCCTTCGCGATCGTCGCGGCTTCGGCTCTCGCCTTCACCGGCCTCACCGCGACGACCTCGCCGGCTTATGCGCAGGACAGCAGCGACTATCGCTGTTCGACGCTCGCCGAACAGGCCTATGTCGCCGCCAACGGCGTCGACGGTGCCAAGCAGGTCAATGCAAAGCGCTTCGTCTCGACCGGCAAGAAGCTGTGCGAAGCGGGCAACGAACGCGCCGCCGCCAAGCAGTTCCGTGCTGCCCTGAAGCTTGCCGGTGTCGACGAAGTCGCAACCGACAGCAAGATGGCATTGCGCTAAGTCAGATTAGACACCAATCTCCGGTCCGTCCTCTCCCTCTCCCGACGGACCCCACCAACTGGGGCGGCACTCCTAACGAGGCTGCCCCATTTTGTTTGGTGCCGCGGGGCGGTGGGCGTCCCGAGCGACGAATTTCCGGTTTTGAACTGGAAGCGGCCATTCTTCTTCCCTCCCGTCTGCGGGAGGGGGGGAATAGCGCATTTCTCGAACGGCAACGCACAACCCCTAATACCGCTTTTACCCTAAGGTGGTGTCGTCTCGGCCGGCCGATCCCCGACCGGCAGGCGCAGGTCGACGCGCGTGCCGCCGATTTCGGTGCTGATCACGGCATTGCCGTCCTTCACCTCGATACTCGTCTTGTCGGCGACCGGGATTGCCGGAACGTCGGGAATGTCGAGCGGCTGGACCGGACCGCCGGGATCGGTCGCGCGCGGTGGAGGTGCCTTGGCGGGGATCGGCTTGCCGCTCGCCTGGACCATGAAGTCGCGCCATATACGCGCCGGAAGCCCGCCCCCGACGATGCCGCGCAGCGGCGAATTATCGTCGTTACCGACCCAGATTCCGACGACGAGGCCGTTGGCGTAGCCGATGAACAGCGCATCGCGACTGTCCTGGCTGGTACCCGTCTTGCCGAAATTGGCCTGCGGCAACCGTGCGGCCCGCCCGGTGCCGCGATTCACCGCCGCGCGCAGCAATTGTTCGATATCGCCATGCACACGCGATCCGAAATGGTCGGGACCGAAGAAGAGATTTGCAAGCCAGCCATCTTCCTCTTCCTTGAAGGCGTGCGGAACGACCGGGTAGGCGTTTGCCGCGACCGCGGCGTAGGCGGCGGTGAGTTCGAGCAGGGTCATGCTCGATGTGCCGAGCGCGAGGCTGGGGTCGCCGCGCGCCAGCGGCGACTTCACGCCGAGATCGCGCGCCATGCGGATCACCTTGTCGTCACCGACTTCGCGCAGCAGCCGTACCGCGGCGACATTGCTGGACGAGGCGAAGGCGTCTTCGAGGCTGATCGTGTCCGAATAGGCGCCGCCGGCGTTCTTTGGCTGGTACGATCCTGTCGCGATCGGGGTGTTGGCGATCGTGTCGGCCGGCTTCCACCCGTCTTTCAGTGCGGCAAGATAGACGAACAGCTTGAACGTCGAACCCGGCTGGCGGCGCGCCTGCGTGACGCGGTTGAAGGGGGAGGCGGCATAGTCGCGGCCGCCGACCATCGCGACCACCTCGCCGTTCGGGCGCATCGCGACCAGCGCAACCTGCGCCGTGCCGACGCCGGAGCGCGCGGTAATGCGGCGCGCGATCCCCTGTAGCCGGGCGTCGAGGGTCGTGCGGATCGTTTGCCGCGAATAGCCGACATCGCTGAGCTTTCGCGCCTCGGGAAGCGCCCAGTCGGCGAAGTAGGTCCCCGTGGGCAGGTCGTTGCGCGACCGGACGTCGATGCGCGGTGGACGGATCTTCTTCGCTTCGGCTTCGGTCAGATAGCCGGTGTCGATCATCGCATCGACGACCAGCCGCATCCGCTTGGCCGCAAGACCGGGGTTTTTGGTCGGCGCCAGGCGCGAGGGTGCCTGCACCAACCCCGCGAGCATCGCCGCCTGCGACGGCGTCAGCTTTTCGGGCTGGCGCGAGAAATAATGGAGCGACGCGGCCCTGAGCCCATAGGTGTTGTCACCAAAATAGGCATTCGACAGATAGCGTTCGAGAATCTCGTCCTTCGTCAGCCAGGCCTCCAGCCAGAAGGCGATCATCGCTTCGCGCGCCTTGCGTCCCAGTGTGCGCTTGGGCGTCAGGAACGTGAATTTGGCGAGCTGCTGGGTGATCGTGCTGCCACCCTGCGGCCGGCCGCCCGACACATTGGCCCACACCGCGCGTGCGATGCTGCGCGGATCGACGCCCCAATGGGTGTAGAAGCGTCGATCCTCGATCGCCAGGAAAGCGCCGGTCACATGCTTTGGAAGCGTTTTCACCTGCACCGGCTTGTCGACGATCGCGCCCATCCGCGCGATCGGCGTGCCGTCGGACGCCAGCAGCGTGACCTCTGGCGGGGCGATCGGTTCGAGCGATTTGGAAAGCGGAGCGGTCAGCGCGAGCCAGCCGACGAGCAGGATGAAGGCCACCGAGACGATCGCGAAGCCGCGCGAAAGGCGCCGCGTCCATTTGCGCCGCCGCGTCTCGGGAACAAGCGTCGCCGGAGGCAAAGCCGCGCCGTCATCGGCAAGGGTCGCCCCGCGCGGATCGGCGGGGGGTGGCGGAACGGGCGCGGGCTTCTTGCGGAATGGAAACATGCTCGTCATCCCGTATTATACAAGCAATACAGTTTAGGCAAATCGCTCGCAAGCGATGGGGCGTTCAGCGTCGGCGATAGCGGAAATACCAGACTTCGTGACCCTGCGCGCGCGCCTTGGCTTCGTAGCGCGTCTCGGGCCAGCCGCCGGGGCGAACGAGGAAATCCTGCGCGTCCCTTGCCAGCCACTCGAACTGGTGGCGGTGACGGCGCATGATCATCAGCGCATGCGCAAGATAGACCGGATGGTCGGTCCCGAACCGGAATTCGCCGCCGGGTTTCAGCTTTGCCGCGATCAGGTCGACCGGACCGTCGTTCATCATCCGGCGCTTGGCGTGGCGCGCCTTGGGCCAGGGGTCGGGGTGAAGCAGATAAGCGAAGGAAAGCGCGGCGTCGGGAACGCGCCGCAACACCTCGAGCGCGTCGCCATGATGGATACGGACATTGCCGAGCGGGGCGTGGGCGCGCCCCTGGCCTTCGAGATGGGGGTCGCCCGAGACGTGGACGAGCGCCTGCGCGACGCCGTTGACGAAGGGTTCGGCGCCGATGAAGCCATGGTCGGGCAACATGTCGGCGCGCCCTGCCATATGTTCGCCGCCGCCAAACCCGATCTCGAAATGCAGCGGCCGGTCATAGCCGAACAGGCGCGTCGCTGTGACCTCGCCTTCGGCCGGGACCGCGATCTGGGGGAGCAGAGTGTCGACCAGTTCCTGCTGACCCGCACGCAGGGGCCTTCCTTGCGCGCGGCCATAGAGCCGGTTGAGGGTCGTCGGATCGCCGGATTTATACGCAGTCATGCGGCGCGCTTAGGGAGTCGCGGGGGGCCCGGCAAGCCTTGCCTATCCTTTGCAGGGCTTGCCTTCATACTCCATGCGGTGGCGGACATAGGCACGGCCGTTCCAGCGCAGCACCGGGAAACAGAAACCCGGCCCGCCGACCGAGATGTCGGGCCAGCCGCCGACGCCCTTCGTGGCGAGGAATTCCGGAATGCCGATGCTTTCGTAAACCAGCTTCCAACTGCCGTCTGCTTGCTGGCTGACCAGGCTGAAGGCCGTACCCGTATTGCCATAGCACAGGCTGCCGCCCTCGGTGACGACGGCCTCGGGACGGCCGTCGCCATTCAGGTCTTTCACCTGATCGATCGCGCCGGGTTCGTAGACCGAGCCACTTGACGGATCGTCGCAGCCGCTTTCCCAGCCGCGTCGGGTCTGCTGGAAACCGGCGGCCCGGAAAATCGCGGCGTCGCGGGCTGCGCTCGCCGTCGGCGGAGCGGATGCGGGCGGCTTGGCGGCGGGCGGCGGGGCAGCGGGGGAGGGAGCGATTTCCGTCGTATAGCTGACCCCGTTATAGGCGAGCGGGCGGCTCGCGCCGTTGCTTGTCCAGGTGATGGTGAGCCAGCCGTTGCGGTCGCTGCCTGTCGCCTGCGCGGTGCCCGTCCAGCCCCCAAGTCCGCGCCAGCTTCCGTCCCTCTCCTTCACCGCCATGGCGAAGAAGCGTTTGTCCGACCCATAACAGGTGCCGGTGTCGCTGTCGCTGTCGGTAAAGAGCGCGTCCTTCACCTTGTCGCCGTTGAGGTCGACGAAGGTGATGCGCGGATTCGCAGGCTTGCCGCAACGATTGGTCGGACTCTTGCCGTCCGCGCTGATCGGGAAGCCACCGGCGGCGTAAAGCTTGATCGCCTCTGCGCGGGTCATCGGCGCGGCCTTCTGGGCAAACGCCAGTCCGCCCGCCAGCCCTGCACCGGCCAGCACGACAATCCCGATCCAACCCCTCATGCGATACCTCCCTCACCCGGTCCGAGTGGGGGAGGATAGCAGCATGGACGCTGCTGTCGATTCAGGCCTTCACAAGGGCCTTCAGCTTGTCGGCAAGGTCGGTGCGCTCCCACGGGAAGGCGTCGCCGTGGGCGGTGCGACCGAAATGGCCGTAGGCGGCGGTCTGTTTGTAGATCGGCTTGTTGAGGCCGAGATGGGTGCGGATGCCCTTGGGCGTCAGTCGGACAAGCTGCGGCAACGCCTGTTCGAGCGCGGCTTCGCTCACGCCTTCGGCGCCGGTGCCGTGCAGGTCGACATAGATCGACAGCGGTTCGGCAACGCCGATCGCATAGGAGAGCTGGATCGTGCAGCGGCGCGCGAGGCCTGCCGCGACGATATTCTTGGCGAGGTAGCGCGTCACATAGGCGGCCGAGCGGTCGACCTTGGTCGGGTCCTTGCCGCTGAAGGCGCCGCCGCCGTGCGGGCTGGCGCCGCCATAGGTGTCGACGATGATCTTGCGGCCGGTCAGCCCGGCGTCGCCGTCGGGGCCGCCGATCTCGAAACGGCCGGTCGGATTGATGTGATAGACGGTGTTAGCGGTCAGCAGTTCGGCAGGCAGCACGTCGGCGATCACGCCGAGGACGTATTTGCGCAGTTCCGTATATTTCGCTTCGTCGCCTTCGCCGTTGTGAAAGAAATACCCCGGTGCGTGCTGGGTCGACACGACGATCGCGGTCGCTTCGACCGGGCGCTCATTGGCATAACGCAACGTGACCTGGCTCTTGGTGTCGGGTTCGAGGAACGGCGCGGTGCCCGCCTTGCGGTCGGCGGCCATGCGCTCCAGAATCTTGTGGCTGTAGTCGAGCGTCGCGGGCATCAGGTCGGGCGTCTCATCCGACGCATAGCCGAACATGATGCCCTGGTCGCCGGCGCCTTCGTCCTTGTCGCCGCTCTCGTCGACGCCCTGCGCGATATGCGCCGACTGGCCGTGGAGGTTGTTTTCGAAGCGGAAGGTTTCCCAGTGGAAACCGTCCTGCTCATAGCCGATTTCGCGAACGGTGTTGCGGACGACGGCCTCGATTTCCTCGAGGGCGCCCGGTGCCCATTCGCCGTTTTCGAACACGCCCTTGCACCGGATTTCACCGGCCAGCACGACAAGCTGGGTCGTGGTCAGCGTTTCGCAGGCCACGCGCGCTTCGGGGTCCTTCGACAGGAACAGGTCGACGATCGAATCGGAAATCTGGTCGGCGACCTTGTCGGGATGACCTTCGGAAACGCTCTCGGACGTGAAAAGGAAGCTGTTGCGCATCGGTGCCTTCTTTGGGAATCGGATATAAAGGAAGCTTTATGTCGCGGTGCTGTTAGCGCCCGCGCCGCCGAAAGGCAATGGCGAGCGCGAGCAGCAGCAGCGCAAATCCGACCGGCAGCTTGTTGCCATATCGCGCGAACAGCGTCGGGGCGTGCGCGGGCGGCAGGTCCGTGTCGATACGCCCCGCCTCGTGCATCGGCAGCGATTCGAGGATGCGCCCGTCGGCGTCGATCACCGCGCTGATCCCGGTCGGCGTCGCGCGGACCACGGGCAATCCTTCTTCGATCGCGCGGAGCCGCGCCTGTGCCAGATGCTGCGGGGGCCCCCAGCCGCCGAACCAGGCATCGTTCGACGGATTGAAGATGAAATCGGGCCGATGCGCGCGATCGACGACCTGCCCCGAAAAGATGATCTCGTAACAGATTTGCAGCCCGACATTCAGCGCGCGGCGCCCGAACGGCATTTCCCTGCGCACAATTTTCTCGATCTCGTTCGCGTCGGGTGCGAGGGGCGGTTCGGGAACCTCGGGAACCGCAAGCGTCCGTGGTCCCGGCCCTGGCCAGAAATCGATGTCGCCTGGAGCAAGGCGCGACAGCCCGATCGCGGACAGCACAGGCCGCATCGGTAGATACTCGCCGTAGGGAACGAGATGCGCCTTGTCGTAGCGCGGCCCTAGCGAGCCGTCCGCGTGCACCGTCATCACAGCGTTACGTGCACCGACCGCTTCCCCTTGTTTGTCGAATTCGAGCTTTAGAGCGCCGAGCAGCATCACGTCTGACGGGTTCATCAGATCGACCAGCCGCGCGCGGGCTTCAGCAGGCGAACGGTCGTAATAGACAGATGGATACCCGGTTTCGAGATAGTCCGGCACGGCGGCCTCGGGCCACAGGATCAGGCGTGGCCGTCCGTCCTTCGGTTTGGTCAGCCGCGCGAGCTTTGCAAAATTGGCATCGGCCTTGCCGCCTTCCCACTTGTCCTGCTGTCCGACATTGGGCTGGACGACGGTGACGGGGATCGTACCTTGCGCTGGCTTTTTTTCGGCGGCAGGAAGCGGCTGGAAATACATGAGCGCCACCGTGACGGCGATCAACGTGCCGAACCCGAGTTGCATCTGCAGTTGTTGGCGTTCCGACAGGTCGGGCGGCGTGTGCGCTCGGCCGCGCTCGAAATGGGGCAGCACGTAGATCGCGGAGGCGATGATCATGAGGCCGGACAGCCCATAGGATCCGATCAGCTCGGCGGGCTGGGCCAATCCGATCGCGATCACGCCTAACGGGTTCCATGCGAAACCTGTGAAGACCCAGCTTCGCAGCCATTCGGTCAAGATCCAAAGGCCGGCAAAGGCTAGAATATAGGAGGGCGACGTCAGCCGCGTCGCCGGCACGCCCCAGTGCCGCACTACCCACGCCCCCCACGCCGCAAGCGCCGGATAAACCGCGAGATAGAGCGACAGCAGCAGCACCGCGATCCAGCCGAGCCACGCCGGCATCGCCGCCTGATAGGTGAAGGCCGTCGCGATCCAATTGAGGCCGATCGTGAAATGGCCGACTCCGAATGCCCAGCCGATTCCGAACGCGCCCCAGCCCTTGCCGCTTCGTGCGACAAGCGCCATCCAGCCCGCGAAGGCAAGCAGGGTCAGCGGCCAGAGGTTCAGCGGCGCGAACCCCGTCGCCGACACGGCGCCGAGAGCCAGGGCCACGAGCTTTGGCCAGCGGTTGGCAAAAGCGATGATGCGGGAAGAAAGCGCGGTCACGCGCGCTGCTTTAGCCGCGCGTCCGTCGCCCCACAATGCCGCTTGCCAAGGCTCCTGCATTTCCACAGCATGCGACTGGGCGCGCTATCGGGGGTGAAACATGTGGTGGGTGCTTTTCGCGTTGATGGGGGTATCGCAAGCGGCAGTGTCGGCCGATGAACCGACGACGGAGGAAACGGTCGAACAGCTTGCCGATCCGGCGATGGCGGCCGCGCAACTGGCGGCGCTTTCCGAACCACGGCGACGCGAGGTGCGATGCGCGATGCTGGCCAGTGCCGTGATGTACGATGTCGGCCGCGGCGTGTCCAAAAACGACTATGGCCTGAGCGATGCAAAGGCCGAGGTACTGGCCGGGCGCCTTGCCGAAGCCATCATGCAGGAAACGGGCATGGGCGCGGCGGAGGTAAAGGCCGTCTATAAGCAGGATTTCGAAGCCTATACCTTTGCGACATTGGGTGGCGGCCAAAACCGGAAGACCGCGCAAAAGACGCTTGATGTCGCCATGAAGGGCTGCGCGCCGCTCTATGACAGCATAGACGTATCGGGGGGTGGCGACGGCGTTGTCAGCGGCCTGACGCCGGTTGTCCGCGTGAGCGGCATCGCAATGCCCGATGCCGCGCGGTGTCACGTCATTCTCAGCCATGTTGCGATCGGTATTCCGGTCTTCAAGGATGAAGCGAAGGAGCTCGCTGCGATGAAGGCGCGTCTGATGGCGCGACTGGCCGAAAGCGTCGGGGACGATGCGGTCGAAGCCGCATTGCGTGCGGCCGAAGGCGCCTTTTCGCCGGAGGAGTTCGACGCGCTGCCCGAGGAGAAGGCCGAGCCGCAAATCGCACGGTGCTTCGCCCTCGCTGCCGAATGATCAGAGCATATATTTCATCCTGATCGACTGGCGCGTGTCACCCGCGACGACGAAACTCGCCGACTTGAACTTGGGTGGCCCCATGCCCAGCGCCGGGTTGCGCGAAAAGCCGAAGCCTTCCCGGGGCAGGAAGAGGGCCATGTCCATCTTGTTGTTGGCGTTCTCGTCGTGGACCACGGCAATCGCATAGGTGCCGGGGCCCGGGGCGCGGATCGTGAAATCGGCGGCATCGGCGGCCTTCACCGCGATATGGACCGACGCCTCGTCCTTGCTGCAATCGGGAAAAGCCTTGGGGTTCGTCGTCAGGCAGACGAGAATCTGTCCCTTGGCATTGCGCAGGCCGGTGATGCTGACCTCAACGGTCGGCGGCGCGCTCGCCGCCGCCAGCAGCAGGGGCAAAGCGGCCAAGCCCGATATCCGTGCCCCACGCCTTGTCCCAGAAACGGAAATACAGGCCATAATTCCCCCGATAGGCCGTGTGATGCTGGTCGTGATGGGTTGCGGTTATCAGCCAATCGCCTGCGGGTCCATGAACGAGCGCGCGCGGGAACATTTCCCATCCCATATGATTCGCCACTCCCATCAGGGTCATGATCGCGAGGACGAGCCCCAGTACGGCGACGTGGATCGGCACGACGAACAGCAGCGCGGGGATTACGACGGCGCCGGTGATCGCCTCGATCGGATGAAAGCTCATCGCAGCCCAGGCGGTTGGCGGTCGGCTTTGGTGGTGGACGGCATGAACGATCCGGAACCAGCGTGGCCGGTGCATCCAGCGGTGGGTCCAATAGAACCAGGTGTCGTGGAGGATCAGATAGGCAAGCAGGCTGACCGGCAGGTACCAGAGCGGAAAGGCGTCGACGTCGGTATAAAGGCGCGTCCAGCCACGCGCCTGCCATCCCCACGCGACGATGCCAGCCGGGATGCCATAGATCGCGGCGCTCGCGAGGCTCCAGCCGATCTCGCGCCATATCCGGGCTTCGAGGCCCCGATAGAGGCCCGGATGCCGGAGCTTCGTCACAAATGCGAAGACCCCGCTGCTCAGCAGGTAGCGGACACCGACGATCAGCGTCATCGCCAGCGCAGAGAAAATGATCGCGGCCATGAAGGAAGCCATAGCGGCGCGCCGCACCGCTCGCTAGGGTTCCTACCCTAGGACGGGGAACATGGCGGCGCCGGACAAGGATAGTTGCGACATAGCCATCGTCGGTGGCGGGCTTGCCGGCGGGCTCGCGGCGCTGGCGCTCGCGCGGCGGCGGCCCGATCTTGACGTGCGGCTGATCGAGCCGGGCCCGATCGGCGGCAATCACATCTGGTCCTTTTTCGACGCCGACATCGCGGCGAGCGATCGCTGGCTTGTCGAACCGCTGATCCGGCATCGCTGGGACGGCTATGACGTCGCGTTTCCCGCTTTCGACCGTCGGCTGCCGATGGCGTACAACAGCATTACCGGCGAGGCGCTTGCCGAGGCGGTGAGCGCTGTCCTGCCCACCGACCGGCGAATTGTGCGGGCGGCGATCCTGCTTGCGCCGCAATCGGTCACTTTCGATGACGGCAGCCGGATCGAGGCACGGCACGTCCTCGACGCGCGCGGGATCGGCGATCTCGCGGGGATCAAGTGCGGGTGGCAGACATTCGTCGGACAGGCGCTGCGCGTCGAGGGCGGACATGGCCTCGCGCAGCCGGTCGTGATGGACGCCACCGTCGAACAACTCGGCGGCTATCGCTTCGTCTATTGCCTGCCGTTCGACGCCGAGACGGTGTTCGTCGAGGATACCTATTACAGCAACGAGGCGGCGCTCGACGTTGCGGCGGTACGCGGCCGGATCGCCGCCTATGCCGCGTCGCGCGGCTGGGGCGTCGCGGGGGTCGAGCGCGAGGAGACGGGGGCGCTGCCCGTTGTGATGGCGGGCGATTTCGCGGCGATCTGGCCGGTGCTTGATGGCGTCGCGCGGATCGGGGTTCGCGCGGGGCGCTTTCACGCGACGACGGGCTATTCGCTGCCCGATGCGGTGCGGACCGCGGCGACGCTGCCGGCGCTTGTCGATCGGGCCGATCTGTCCGCGCTGCTCCGGGCACAGGCCGCCACGTCATGGCGACGCCAGCGTTTCTATCGCATGCTCGGCGCGATGCTGTTTCGCGCCGCCGAACCCGGCGAACGCTATCGCATCTTCCAGCGTTTCTACCGCCTGTCGCCGGGGCTGATCGCGCGCTTTTATGCCGGCGCGCCCAGCGCGCGAGACAAGTTGCGCATCCTTGCCGGCAAACCGCCGGTGCCCGTCGGACGCGCCGTGTCCGCGCTTGCCCGGTTCGACTGGCGATGACGCGGCGGGCCATCGTCGTCGGTGCGGGGTTCGGTGGGCTGGCGCTGGCGATCCGGTTACAGTCGGCCGGTGTCGAAACGACGATCGTCGAGGCGCGCGACAAGCCCGGCGGGCGGGCCTATCATTGGGAGAAGGACGGTTTCACCTTCGATGCGGGGCCAACGGTGATTACCGATCCCCCGTGCCTTCAGGACTTGTGGGCGCTTTCCGGCCGGGACATGGCGGCCGATGTCGATCTTGTTCCGGTGATGCCCTTCTATCGGCTCGACTGGCCCGACGGATCACGCTTCGACTATTCGAACGACGAGGCCGCGCTGCGTGCCGAAATCGAGCGGCTGCATCCCGCCGACGTCGCGGGATACGACCGCTTCCTCGCCTATTCGCGGGGCGTTTACGAACAGGGCTATGTCAAGCTTGGCGCGGTGGCCTTTCTCGACTTCGCGTCGATGATCCGGGCCGCGCCAGCGCTGATGAAATATCGGGCCTGGCGCAGCGTCTATTCGATCGTGTCGTCCTATGTGGAGGACGAACGGCTGCGGCAGGCGTTGTCCTTCCATACCTTGCTGGTCGGCGGCAATCCGATGACGACGAGCGCGATCTATGCGCTGATCCACACGATCGAAAAGGACGGCGGGGTCTGGTTCGCGCGCGGCGGCACGAACGCGCTGGTGGGCGGCATGGTGCGCCTGTTCGAGCGGCTCGGCGGGTCGCTGAGGCTCGGCGATCCGGTGGCGCGGATCGAAACGACGGGCAACCGTGCGACGGGCGTCACGACGCAGGGCGGATGGCACGGCGCGGCCGACATGGTCGCCTGCAACGGCGACCTGATGCACAGCTACCGCGACCTGCTGTGCCATGCGCGCGGCGCGAAGGTCGCGAAGGGGCTGGCACGCAAACGCTGGTCGCCGTCGCTCTTTGTCGTTCATTTCGGCGTGCAGGGTGAATATCCCGACGTCGCGCACCACAGTATCCTGTTTGGTCCGCGCTACAGGGGGCTGCTCGACGATATCTACTCCAATGGCGTCGTCGCGGGAGATTTCTCGCTCTACCTTCATCACCCCAGCATCACCGACCCCGGCCTGGCGCCGCCCGGCCATTCGACTTTCTATGCGCTGGCGCCCGTCGCACATCTGGGAAAGGCCAAGGCCGACTGGGATGGCGCGTTCGGCAAACGCTTCGCCGATGCGATACTGGACGAGGTCGAACGTCGCGTCCTGCCGGGTCTCAAGGACAGGGTCGTGACCCGCTTCTACTATACACCGGCTGATTTCGGCCGCGATCTGTCGGCGCATCTCGGCAGCGCGTTCAGCCTTGAGCCGCTGCTCTGGCAAAGCGCCTGGTTTCGGGCGCACAACCGCGACGATGCGATCGAAAATCTCTATTTCGTCGGGGCGGGCACGCATCCGGGAGCGGGAATTCCCGGCGTCGTCGGCAGCGCCCGCGCGACCGCCGCGCTGATGCTCGAATCCCGATAGGCTCTTTACTTTCCCGCCATTCCCGCGAAGGCGGGATTCCATCTGGACCCCGACCCTTGCAGGGGTGATGAAAGCGATAGAGTGAACGAATGAAACGCCTTGCCGTCTATTGCGGGTCCGCGACCCCCGCCGACCCGATCTACATCGAAACCGCGCGCCACGTCGGGCGGACGCTCGCGCAGCGCGGGATCGGCGTCGTCTATGGCGGCGGCCGGCTCGGGCTGATGGGTGCCGTCGCCGACAGCGCGCTGGAAGCCGGCGGCGAGGTGATCGGCGTCATCCCCGATGCGCTTGTCGGAACCGAAGTCGCGCACCGCGGTTGCACCGAACTGCACGTCGTGTCGGGCATGCACGAGCGCAAGAAGATGTTCACCGACCTTTCCGACGGCTTCCTCACGATCCCCGGCGGGGTCGGCACGATGGACGAGCTTTGGGAAGCGATCAGCTGGGCGCAACTCGGCTATCATGCCAAGCCCGTCGGACTGCTCAACGCGGCGGGCTTCTACAACGACCTTGTCGCCTTCAACCGGCACATGATCGACGTCGGCTTCATCCGCCCCGCGCATGCAGGGATCATGATCGTCGATGCCGGGATCGACGAACTGCTCGACAAAATGGAGACATACGAACCGCACGCGCCGATCTTCGCCATGAAGGCCGACGATCTGTAATGATCGTGGCGGGGGCCTATGATGCGCATGCCCTCCACGGATTCGCGCATGACAGCATCGCGCGCGGATCGAAAAGCTTCGCGCTCGCCAGCCGGCTCTTCGACCGCGTTACGCGCGAGCGCGTCTGGCTGCTCTATGCCTGGTGCCGCGCCGCCGACGATCTGACCGACGGGCAGGATCATGGCGGGGCGATGGTTCCGAACCATGACCCCGTCGCGGCCGTCGCGCATATCCGGGTGCAGACGGGCAGGGCGCTTGCCGGCGAACCGACCGGGGAGCCTGCTTTCGACGCGCTTGGCCTGCTTTTGACCGAAATCGACATCCCGCGCAGCGTCATCGACCACATCGTCGCGGGCTTCGACCTCGACGCGAAGGACTGGCGGCCGCGCAGCGAAGCCGACCTCCTGCGCTATAGCTATCATGTTGCGGGGGCGGTGGGGGTTGCGATGGCGCTGGTCATGGGCATCGACCCGCGCGACACCACGACCCTTGATCGCGCCTCGGACCTTGGCATCGCCTTTCAGCTATCGAACATCGCGCGCGATGTGGCGGAGGATGCCGCCGCCGATCGCTGCTACCTGCCCGACGAGTGGATGGTCGAACTGGACATCCCACCGGGTCAACACATGCACCCCGCCTATCGGTCCCGGCTGGCGGTGATGGCGAAATGGCTTGCCGAAATGGCCGATGAATATGAAGCGTCGGCACGCTGGGGCGCGCGCAAGCTGCCGCCGCGCAGCCGCTGGGCCGTGCTGGCGGCCGCGGGCATCTATGGCGACATCGCACGCGAGGTCCGCGCCCGCGGCGATCACGCATGGGACCATCGGGCGGCGTCCAGCCTGCTCGCCAAACTCGGCTGGGTCGCGCGGGCGGGCTGGTCGGTGCTGCGCCGTCCGCCGCAGCGGCGGATCAGCCGCGACGGTCTGTGGACGCGCCCGTCGGCGGAGGATGATGCATGAGCCAGCTCGAATGGCTGGCCGCCGCGCTGGTCCTGACCAATGTCGCGCTGGTCGCGCTCCGCAGCGTCTGGAACTACCCCTTCGCGCTTGCGGCGGTGACGCTCTACGCCTTCGTTTTCTTTGAGGCGAAGCTGTACAGCGACATGTTGCTTCAGGGCTTTTTCTTTGCGCTGAACCTGTACGGCTGGGCCGCGTGGATGCGCGCGCGCGAGGGGAGCGATATTCCCGTCGGCTGGATGACCGCCCGCGCACGCTGGATCTGGGGGGGCGTCACGGCCGCGGCGTGGGTCGTGTGGAGTGCGGCGATGCACCGTTTCACCGATGCCGCTGCGCCCTGGATCGACGGC
Organism: Sphingopyxis sp.; assembly: GCF_016793825.1. Taxonomy (GTDB): domain Bacteria; phylum Pseudomonadota; class Alphaproteobacteria; order Sphingomonadales; family Sphingomonadaceae; genus Sphingopyxis. Next base: position 158,408 of record NZ_JAEULM010000002.1, on the reverse strand, counting down.
GCGATCGCGATGATCAGCGTCACCGCACAGTGGCTTCTTGCGCGCCGCCGAGTCGAAAGCTGGTGGTTGTGGATTCTCGTCGACCTGATCGCGGTGCCGCTCTTCGCATGGCGTGGCCTCTATGCGACGAGCGCGGTCTATGTCGTCCTGCTCGGCCTGTCGATCGACGGGCTGATCCAATGGCGGCGGGCGGCCCATGCCGGGACGGTCGCGGCATGACCCGGCACATCTGCCTTCACGGCGCCGAAAGCACCGGCAAGTCGACGCTGGCGCCGCGGCTTGCCTTCAAGCTCGGCGCGCTCATCGTTCCCGAATATGGCCGGACCTATTGCGAAGCGAATGGAACCGATCTCGACGAGGTCGACCTGCTTGCGATTCTGGACGGGCATCTGGCGGCGACCGAGGCCGCGCTGGCGCAAAAGCCCGAATGGCTGGTTTCGGACACCGACCCGCTGATGACGCAGGCATGGGCGATCATGCTGCTTGGGCGCCGCCTGCCCGAGATCGACCTGTGGGACAAACCCGCCGACCTCTATCTCGTCCCCGCAATGGACCTGCCGTGGCAGGAGGACGGCACGCGCCTGTTCGGGAGCGACTTGGCGCGGCGGCAATTCATGGACGTCGCGATCGGCGAACTCGAACGCCGCAAGCTCCGTTGGGCGTGGGTCGAAGGCGACGGCGACGCGCGGCTGGAAAGCGCGTTCGCAGCCATTCAGGCGGCGGGACTTTCGTAAGCGCGGCGGCGGTGGATAGTCTGCTTGGGGTCGTTAGGGGACTGTCTGGTTCGGAGTGGCGACGGAACGAAAGTTGCCTTTAGACCGTGAAGAATCCCCAGCCGTCCGTTCGTCCACCATGTCTCCGAGCAAGAATATCGAAGCGTTCCTCCCATGACGTGACGTTAGCGGCCGAAGGCTGCATCTTTACTGTAACAGTGACGTCCCATGGGTCTGCAACTCCGTCCGTCTCTATAACGTCGATCTTGAAACCATCCGCTTCGCACTCGGCTGCAAACTTTTCCGCTGATACGCGAGTAGCAAAAACATGCGAAAAATCGACCGATCGCGAACGTCCAAGATCGCTCCCATCTTTCTCCATCCTTCCGAGGATTTCTGCATTCTCTTCGAGCAGCGACATGGGAACTTCTGATGGACGCCTTCAATTGGACGAATGACTTTTTATGAGCGAGTCAGCGGCTCTGGCGAACGGCTGACAATGGTCGTAATCGACCCTCTCTTTAGCGCGCGTAAGCATCCCGCAGTTCGCGCTTCAGCACCTTGCCGATCGCGCTGCGCGGCAGCTCTTCGACGACGGTGATGCCGCCCAGCCGCTGTGTCTTGCCGACCTTGGCGTTGCAGTCGGCGCGCACCGCTTCGGCGTCCGCCGCATTGTTCAGCACCACGAAGGCGACGGGGGTTTCGCCCCACTCCTCGCTCGGCATGCCGACGACGGTCGCTTCGACAACGCGCTCATCGGCGTTGAGGATCGCTTCAAGGTCGCTCGGAAAGATGTTGAAGCCGCCCGAGATGATCATGTCCTTGGCGCGGTCCATCAGCGTGAGGAACCCGTCCTCGTCGATGCGGCCGATGTCGCCGTGGCGATAGAAGAGGTTCCCCTCGGCATCGTGCCAGTGCATCGCCTTGGTCGCGTCGGGGCGGTTGTTGTAGCCGGTCATCATCGCGGGGCTTCGGCCGACAACTTCGCCGACCGATCCTTGCGGCAGCTCGTTGCCGTCTTCATCGATCACCTTGGCGACATGGCCTGGCGCGGGTTTGCCGACGGTGTGGAGTTTGTCCGGGAATTGATGCGCCTCGAGGATGAAGGCCGCGCCACCCTCGGTCATTCCATAGATTTCGACGAGACCGCCGGGCCAGCGTTGCAGGACGTCGGCCTTGAGCGACGCGGGGAACGGCGCCGAGGTGCAATATTTCATCACGAAACTTGAAAGGTCGAAGCGGCCGAAATCCTCCAGCGCCATGATGCGGCGATATTGGACCGGCACTAGCATCGTGTTGGTCGCACGTTCGCGCGCCGCGAGTTCCAGGAACCCGTGCGCGTCGAATTTCTTCATCAGCACGACGCGGCCGCCCGATCCGATGGTTGGCAGGAAACTGGCCATCGTCGTGTTCGAATAGAGCGGGGTCGAGAGGATCGTCACGGCCTGCGGGCCATAGGCGGGAACGCCGCGCTGGATATGTTGCCAGCGCATCGCGTGGCTGTGGACGATTCCCTTGGGCGTACCGGTGGTGCCCGACGAATAGATGATGTTGAAGCCGTCTTCGGGCCGGATATCGACCGGCGCAGGCCTTGCGCCTTCGGGGGCCATCCAGGCGGCGAGGGGGGTGCCGGCGTCGCCGCCGTCCATCGCGATCCGGTCGGTCGCGGTGACCGCCTGCCCGTCGAGGCTCGCCGCCGCGGCCGCGTCGAGGAACAGGTGCCGTGCGCCGGTGTCGGCGATCATCGCGGCCATCTGTTCGCCGGTCGCGCTGTTGGTGATCAGCCCCGCCACGCCGCCGGCGCGCAGGGTGCCGAGGATCGCCGCCATCTGTTCGACGCTGTTCAGCCCGGCGATAGCCGTCCGGTCGCCCTTGACCAGCCCGTCCGCCTGGAGCCGGACGGTGATGCGATCGATTGTTGCGTCCAGTTCGGACCAGCTCAGCCGCCGCGCCGGGTCGGCCGCGGCTATGTCCTCCGGGCGTTCGGCGGCATGGGCCCGGACAAGATCGGGAAGGGTGGCGAAGGCGCTTTCGAGCATCTCGGTACTGGTCATGACCAGAGGGTTAGCACAGGCGCCGCGCCGCGCAATGCCGCCAACGATGCGGTCCGGGAGACGGGTGTGGAATGCAATCGCGGCAGGGGAGGGCGGTACGATCGACGAAAATCCGCCGCTCGTCGCCATCTATCACGGCGTCCGCGACCGGGCGGAGCAACTGGGCCGCGCCGTCGCCGCGGCGGGATATGGCGTCCATCTGTTATCCCCGCCCATCGGCGGATTGCGGCCGTGGCTGGATTGCTGCTTCGATCTGGTCGTCATCAACCCCTTTCTGGAATGGCAGGATCCCGTCGAGTTCGTCCGACTGGTGCGCACCGTCGCGGCGCGGCGACCGCTGTTGGTCCTTTCGGATCGCGAATCGTTCGACGAACGGATGATTGCGCTGAATGGCGGCGCTGACGACGCGATCGGCTGGACGCGCAATCTTCCCGAACTGCTCGCGCGGATGGCCGGTCTGCTCCGGCGCAGCCGGATCGCGGCGGGGCAGCTTGGCGCGGGCGATCTTCGCATCGACCTGATCGACCGGCGCGTGGAACGGGCGGGGCGTCCGATTCGGCTGCCGCTGCGCGAGTTCGACCTGCTCGCCAATCTTGCGCGCGTCCCTGACCGGCCGATTTCGCGCGCCGCTCTCCTGAAGGCGGTGTGGCGGATCGACTTCGATCCCGGGACCAACCGCGTCGAAGTGCATATGTCGCGGCTCCGCGCGAAGATCGACCGAGGTTTCGCCTGGCCGATGCTGCGGACGGTCAAGGGGCAGGGCTATACACTATGCTCGCGTCCCGACGAGGCCGCATACCCGCACGCACTGCCCGATTTTGCTCCGCTATTTGGCGCTTCTTGATCGAGATTGGGGCGGGCGTTCCAGCTTGCTTGACCGAAAGTTTCAGTTTGCTACGGGTCTTCGACATAAACAAAGCAATAAGCCTCTTTGGAGAGATCGCCCGATGCACCCCTCGACTTACGCTGCCACCCATCCCGACAAGCCCGCCGTCATCGTCGCCGAAACGGGCGAGACGATCAGCTATGCCGAACTCGACGCCGCGTCGAACCGCGCGGCGCAGCTTTTTCGCGCGCATGGGCTGCAGCACGAGGATGTCGTCGCCTTCATGCTGGAAAACACGCCGCATTATTACGGGCTGACTTGGGGGGCGCAGCGCGCCGGGCTGCGTTATGTCTGCATTTCGTCGCGGCTGACGCAGGACGAGACCGACTATATTCTCGAAAATTCGGGCGCGAAAATGCTTGTCGTATCGGCCAGTCTCGCAGCTGCCGCACAAGAGCTCACCACGCAGATCGAGCGCTATTCGATGGGCGGCGACATCCCGGGGTGGGCGACGATCGAGGACGAGCTGGCGACGATGCCCGCCGAGCGTATCGCCGACGAGCGCGCGGGGGTCGACATGCTCTATTCGTCAGGCACGACGGGGCGGCCCAAGGGCGTGAAGGTTCCGTTGCCGGTCGAGGAGGCGATCGACGCCACGAACAATCTGGTGGTGCTTGCGTCGATGGCGTTCGGGATCAACGCCGACAGCATCTACCTCTCCCCGGCGCCACTTTATCATGCCGCGCCGCTGCGCTGGTCGATGACGATCCATCGGCTTGGCGGCACCGTGGTGCTGATGAAGAAATTCGATCCCGAAGGCGCGCTCGCGGCAATCCAGCATTATCGATGCAATTCGGCGCAATTCGTCCCCACCCATTTCGTGAGGATGCTGAAGCTTTCCGATGCGATCCGCGCGCAATATGACGTGACCTCGATGAAAAGCGCCATCCATGCGGCGGCGCCCTGTCCGGTGCCGGTCAAGCAGGCGATGATCGACTGGTGGGGGCCGGTGCTGCTCGAATATTATGCCGGGTCCGAAGGCAACGGCATGACCTTCGCGACCAGTCACGACTGGCTGGCGCACAAGGGCACCGTCGGACGCCCGATCCACGGCATCCTTCATATCGTTGGCGACGACAATGAGACCGAAGTTGGCACCCGGCAGGAGGGGGCGGTCTTCTTCGAGAGCGAGCATGTTTTCGAATATCATGACGACCCGGAAAAGACCGCATCGAGCCGCAATGCGAAGGGCTGGTCGACGCTCGGCGATGTGGGCTGGGTCGATGAGGACGGATTTCTCTATCTGACCGATCGCAAGAGTTTCATGATCATTTCGGGCGGGGTGAATATCTATCCGCAGGAGATCGAAAATCACCTCGTCACCCATCCCAAGGTCGCCGATGTCGCGGTGGTGGGCGGGCCGCATGAGGAAATGGGCGAAGAAGTGATCGCGGTGATCCAGCCCGCCGACATGGCGGACGCGACCGACGCCTTCCGTGACGAGCTGATTGCCTTTGCGCGCGAAAAGCTGTCGGGCGTCAAGATTCCGCGGCGCATCGATTTCCTCGAAGCGCTTCCGCGTCACGATACCGGCAAGCTCTATAAACGGCTGTTGCGCGATCAATATTGGGAAAAGGCAAAGGCGGGGGGCTGAGCATGACGGCTCGCGTCGAATTCTTCTTTGACCTGTCGAGTCCGTGGACCTGCCTTGCGTTCCACAACTTGCCCGGCCTGCTGGAACGGACGGGGGCGACGGCGGTCTTTCGTCCAATTCTGGTCGGAGGCGTTTTCAACGCGGTGAACCCGGCCGTCTATGCGGCGCGCGAGCAGGCCGACAATCGGCGGATGCAGCATAGCTGGAAAGTGCTGAAGGACTGGGCGCGACTGGCGGGCGTGCCGATGAACTTTCCCTCGCAGTGGCATCCGGCGAAAAGCATCCAGGCCATGCGCTTCTGCTGCGCGATCGAGGATGATCAGGCTGCGCTCGTGCGCTTTGCCGGTGCCGCCTTCGCGAGCTATTTCGACAGGCAGGAGAATCTCGACGATCCCGCTGTCCTCGAAGCTGTGGCTGCCACGGTCGGCCTCGATGGCGCCGCGATCCGGGCGGCGGCCGGGAGCGACGCGGTAAAGGCGCGACTGCGCACCAATACCGACGAGGTCGTCGCGCGGGGCGGATATGGCTCGCCGACGATTTTCGTCGATGGCACCGACATGTATTTCGGCAACGATCAACTGCCGCTCGTCGAAGCGGCGCTCAATGGCAAGTGAGGACTCCCCGATGAAAGACCGCATCTCGATCACCATGCTGGAGGACGGTATCGCGGACGTCCGGCTGATCCGGGCCGACAAGATGAATGCGCTCGACGCCGCGATGTGGGCGGCTTTGGCCGAGGCGATCGACGAATTGAAGGCCAAGCCGGGATTGCGCGTTGTCGTGCTGTCGGGGGAGGGGCGTGCCTTCTGCGCCGGGCTCGACCTTTCGAGCCTCAGCGCCGACCGGGATCCCGGTGCGAGCAGCGCCGGCGGGACGCTCTCCGACCGCACGCGGGGCCTTTCGAACAATGCCCAATATGCCGCCTGGGGTTGGCGCGAGTTGCCGGTCCCGGTCATCGCGGCCGTGCACGGCGTGGCGTTCGGCGCGGGCAGTCAGATCATGGCGGCCGCCGACATCCGCATCGTCCACCCCGACACGCGGTTGGCGATCATGGAAATGCGCTGGGGTCTTGTCCCGGACGTGGCCGGAATGGCGTTGTGGCGAACGCAGGTCGCCGACGACGTGCTGCGCGAGATGATCTATACCAATCGCGAATTCACCGGGTCCGAGGCGAAAATCCTCGGCTTTGCGACGCATGTCTCGGACGACCCGCTCGTGCGGGCGATGGAGTTGGCACGGGTGATCGCGAACAGGAATCCGCACGCGATTCGCGGGGCGAAGCGGCTGTGCAACATGCTCGCCGACGCCAGCGGTGCCGACATATTGCAGGCCGAAAGCGATGAGCAGGTCAAGGTCATCCGCACCCCGAACCAGATGGAGGCGGTGATGGCGCATATGCAGAAACGCAAGCCGAACTTCGTCGATTGAACTTCTGCATCGCACCTTCAAGGAGGCTCCGGCAAGAAGGAGCCGGCGCGTTACAGCAGGCTGAGAAAGCGGGCGGCGTTGTGCCAATCGACCTCACGCCGGGCGCGGGCTTGCTGTGCTTCGCTATCGGCGCCCCAGCGGCGTTCCTGATATAATTCGTCGAGGCTGACGGCATCCCACAGCGTGTCGGCGGTAAAGGCGCCTTCGGCCAGCGCAAGCCCCGCGACCAGCGATCCGCCGATGGTGACGAGCGGCGTCAGCGCCGCAAGCCGGAAGGGACCGTGCGCGAGCAGCGCGTCGCGGAGCGTCGCAATGGTCGCCGCGGGCTGATCGATCGGGATCACGCCCTGCGTCAGCGCGAACTCGACGCCGTGCCGCGCTTCGGCCCAGTCCAGCACCGGATTCCATGCGGCCGCCTGTTCGGCCTGCAGCGCCGGGTCGCGGTCGTCGCGATAGCAGAAAAGGTCGCTTCCCGCATAAGCGGCAATCGGCTCGGCAAAGGCGGCGGGATCGGGGCTCGCCAGGTCGATCGCCGCGTTGGCGATACCGGTCAGCGGCATCGACGCGGGGGCGAGGGTTTCGCCCTGCGCGTTCCACTCGGCCGCGATGGCCTCGGCGAGCGCATGGGTTTCGACGATCAGCTCGGCGCGGGCCGGGGTCCGCACGGCACGTCCATCGAGCGCGATGCCCCGGCCGCCGGGATGGTTGACGACTTCGGCCTTGCTCCAGAAGCGCTTCATGGGTTTCGGGGCGAACGCCAGCGGCGCGCCAGAAGGCGCGGCATGATCGCGAAATCGAAGACGCCGACGATCACGATGGCAACGCCGATCCATCGGTCGGTCGGCTGCCCCGCGAGCGTCCAGGCGCCGCGGATCAGCACGAACCCGGCAAGGATGAACAAGGCGCCCATGAGGCGCATCGCGGATAGCGCGAAGAATCGCTTTTTTGCGAGGCTATCGTCGGACTGGCTCATGTCTTGTCCCTATCGCCTCCGAGGTGGCGTATCAAATGGGCCAGCGCGCCGTGACCGGACGCCTCGATCCCCGCGGCGACGCGCTCGCGTTCGTCCGGCGCCTTGTCCTGCGACAGCTTGAAGGTCGGGCGCCACGCCATGATCCGCATTTCAAAGCCGGTGATCGCGCCGGTCATCTTGCTGAAAATGGCGGGGTTCATCTTGTCGCGCGTCCATGGCGGGGTCGCCCCGACACGCGCTTCCTGTTGCGCCGACAAGGTGTCGAGTTGCGCCACCAGTCCGGCGTCGTCGAGTTTGTGGACCGTCCCTTCCATCTCGATCGCGACATAATTCCATGTCGGGACCTGATCGGGCGCCGCGTACCAGCTGGCGCTGACATAGGCATCGGGCCCCTGGACCACCGCGAGCGCCGCGGCACCGTCGAGATGTTTCGCAAGGCTGTTGCCACGGGCCAGATGGAATCGCAGGCTGGCTCCGTCCTCGCTCAGCACGATGGGAGCATGGGCGACGCGCGGCCCGTCGGGGGTGGTGGCGAACAGGGCGGCGAAGCCGATTTCGCGCACGAACAGCGCGGCCAGATCGTCCTGCCTGGGTCGGAACACGGGATTGGGATGCATCAGGGGGCTTTCGGTGGGCGCGGCTTCCTGGGGCCGGGACCTTTTGTCGCAGGACGCTTTGCGTCGGGTTTGCTCGTTCCAGGCCGCGTCGCTCCCGGTTTGGTCCGCGCCTTGACCTTGTCTTTCGGCTTGCCGACCTGGTCGGTAGGCTTGCTGGTCGCTGTGCGCCCGCGTCGTTCGCCGCGGCGGGCCTTGCGGATCTGTTTGCTGTGGGCCTTTGCCGCTGCCTTGATCGCGGTTTTCGGCGGCGGGCCCCTCTCGCCGGTATCGATGCCGACATCACCGAGCAGAAGGTCGAAACCCAGCGCGTCGAGACTGGCGTCGAAATGCTCAGGCACCTCGGCACTGACGTCGATGCTGCCGCCATCGGGATGATCGATACGCAGGCGGCGGCTGTGCAGGTGCAATTTGCGGCTGATCGTGCCGGTCAGGAAGGCGCCCTTGCCGCCATATTTACCGTCGCCGACGATCGGATGCCCGATCGCTGCCATATGGACGCGAAGCTGGTGTGTGCGGCCGGTGAGCGGTTGCAGTTCGACCCACGCGGCGCTGTTGCCCGCACGTTCGATGACCCGGTAACGGGTTTTCGACGCCAGTCCCTTGTCATCGACATGCATCTTTTCGCCGCCAGATCCGGGTTGCTTGGCGAGGGGCAGATCGATTTCGCCCTGCTGGATGTCGGGGACGCCAACGACGATCGCCCAATAGGTCTTCTTCGCGCTGCGGTTCGAAAAGCTCTTGGCGAAATAAGCCGCTGCGCGCGGCGTCCGCGCGATCAGCAGCGCGCCCGATGTGTCCTTGTCGAGCCGATGGACAAGCTTGGGCCTGACCGGTCCGTCGAATTTCAATGCGTCGAGCAGGCCATCCACATGCTGCTCGGTCTTGGTCCCGCCCTGCGTCGCCAGCCCGGGCTGCTTGTTGAGGACCAGCGCGCTCGCATCGCGGTGGATCACCATCGATTCGGCAAGCTCTACATCGGCGTCGGTGAGCGGGCGCCCCTTGCGCGCGGGCCGCGCCGCGGTTTCGACCGGCGGCGTCGGCATGACAAGCTTTTGTCCCGCCTCGATCCGGTCCGATACGTCGGCCTTCCTGCCGTCGAGCGTAAGCTGCCCCGACCGCGCCCAGCGCGCGAGCAGCGCGTGCGGCGTGCCCGGCCGGTGGCGCTTGAACCAGCGATCAAGCCGTATGCCGTCGTCGTCCTCGGCGATCGTCGCGCCATCCTGCGCGCGGGTGTCGGCGTTCATGCCGGCACCTGACGAACGATGAGAAGGCCGAGCCCGCAAGCCAGAATTGCGCCGACCACCGACGCGAACACATAGCTCGCCGCCTGCGCGGTCTCGCCCCGTTCGAACAATAGCCAGAACTCCATGCTGAACGAGGAAAAGGTGGTAAAGCCGCCCAGCACGCCGACTCCGAAGAAAAGGCGCGCGGTGTCGCCGCCGTCGCTGCCGCGCGCCAGCCCGCCGATCAGCAGGCCCATCATCAGGCTGCCGGCGATATTGATCGAGAGAGTCCACCAGGGAAAACCCGGACCAAGGCGCGCGAGCATCGCCTGCCCGACGAGGTGTCGTGCGCCCGCACCGAGCGCGCCGCCGATCATCACTGGAAAAAGCCCGTTCATAGCCGTCGCCCTAGCCGTAAAACGCCGTCAGGCAAAGCCGGGTCGATGGAGGACTGACAAGAGCGGGGTTCGCGGCGCGCGAGGGGTGTCGCCGATGGTCAGCGAAAAGGGGACGCGACGTATCACCATGCTGCACCGTTTTGGGGCAAGAACGAGTTGACCGAGAGAACAAACAGGGTCCAGATTGGATCTGTTTCAGCCGTTCGGCCGATGCCGGACGCTGTTTCGCGGACAGCAAGGTCCGGTTTGGCGGCAAAGGGGAACGAACAAAAGGTGAATCGAGCCAGAATGACGACATAAGGGCGCCGGCCCGGAACGGCAGGAGTTGTGACACGATATGGAACAGGCAAGTCAGACCCGATCGGCGGCGGGAGTGTTCCCGGACGCCGCCTTTGGAGCGGATGCGCAGGAAGGCTGGACGCCGGGCGCGACATCGACGCTGCTGTTTGTCGGATCGCGACCCGGCGCGCCCGATCTGGACCTGATCGAAGGTGTGCGCCTCGCGGCGGCGGTGCCGGCGACCGCGGCTGCCGAGCATATCGCGGCGATGCTGGCGCTGGACATCGTTTGGCTGGTCGGGGCCGAGGCCATCGCGCCCGACACGCTTGCCGGTATCGGCGAAGCAGTGGCGGAAAAAGGGTGTCCCCTGATCTGCGAAACCTCGCTGGGGGCGCTCGAACATATCGCGACGACAATCCCCGCCACCGTCCGCGTCGAATGGCTTGTCGATGCCGACGCGACCGACCGGAGCATGGCGCTCGCGGCTGCGCGGCGCGAGTTCCAGCAAGTCGTTCACGACGTCACGCGCGATCCGGCGCTGGACCGCATCGACCGGTTGCAGGAGGAGGTGGCACGCATCTCGCGCCTGCTTGGCGACCTTGCGGCGCAGCGCCCAGGGATTGCGGGCACGCCGGCGGCTTATCCGTCGCCCGGCGAAGGCTATGCGGATTATGCCGGGCAGGTGCGCGCGCCCGTGCACGACTTTGCCACCATGCCGCGTAGCTTCGTTCCCGAAGAGCGAACGGTCGAACGCCAGCGCGCCAAAGCCGTACGGCGGATGCTGCGGCAACGGCGGATGCGCGAGCAATATTTTCCCGCCGACCTGTTCGCCGATCCGGCATGGGACATGCTGCTCGATCTATATGCTGCGCGGCTCGAACGTCAGCCGGTGTCAGTGTCCAGTCTGTGCATTGCAGCGGCGGTGCCCGCGACGACCGCGCTTCGCTGGATCAAGACGATGACCGATGCCGGTCTCTTCCTCCGCGAGGCGGATCCTCGCGATGGCCGACGGATATTTATCGGGCTGGTTGACAGCGCATGTGAGGCGATGACCCGGTATTTCGAAGCGCTGGACGACTAGGGTCGCGCTTGCCAGCGCATGACGCTTGTGGCAGGGGCGCGCTTCCCGCCGATGGCGAGGGGCGCTTAGCTCAGTTGGTAGAGCATCTCGTTTACACCGAGAGGGTCGGCGGTTCGAGCCCGTCAGCGCCCACCAGGGGGCGGCAGATACCCGACGATAGCGCGGACTTTCTTGATCCGGGACACGGATGTCCCGTTACCCTGCGGCAGCGCGAGGGGCCGTAAAGCGATCGTCGATTCCGACGCTGGCGGCTGCCCGGTTGCCGACCTTTGCAAAATGGGCCTGATTGTCCCGATTTCCGATGGACGGCATCCGCCTGTTCATGGACGGGTGAACACAACCATCTGATATATTTATGAATATGACGTCCCGCAGCATCCGAGCGCCGACCGGCGAAGTCACAAAATATGTGCTAATGTTACACCTAGCGAAACAAACCTGCAGAAAAAGGATTGCAGCCTCCGTAAAATTGGATAACATGTGAAGCAATAACGGCGCGCTTAGCGGCGGGCGAGAAAAGCTATCCATGGGAGGGTTCGATGTCTAAATTCCTGTTTTCTAGAGAAATCAATCTCAGCTGTGCGTCGATCGCCGTCGTTGCGGGCCTGCTCGCGGCGAGTCCCGCCGCCGCCCAGGGTGCCGGTCCGGCCGCCGCGACCGCTGAAGACGACGGTCCGGCCCCGATCATCGTGACGGCGAACAAGCGCGGCAACGAGACCGTCCAGAACACTCCGTCGAGCATCGGCGTCATCACCGCCGAGCAGCTTGCGTCCAAGAATATTGTCAATTTCGACGATATCACGCGCAACGTCGCCGGCCTCAACGTCATCAACGAAGGCCCGGGCCTCAACACGATCATGATCCGCGGCCTGGTTGGCGCCGGCGAATCGACGGTCGGCCTCTATTACGATAACCTTCCCACCTCGGGTTCGGGCGAAAGCGCGGCACTGACCTCGGGTCGCCAGACCGACCTTGTCGTCTGGGACGCGGCGCGCGTCGAAGTGCTGCGCGGGCCGCAGAGCACGCTCTATGGCTCGTCGGCCCTCGCTGGCGTCGTCCGCATCATCTCGAACGAAGCCGATCCGTCGGGCTTTGCCGGACAGGCCGACTTCAGCGCCGCGACGATCAAGGAAGGTTCGCCGAGCTGGTCGGTCAAGGGCATGGTCAACCTGCCGCTGAGCGAAAAGGCCGCGATCCGGGTCGTCGGCTATCAGGTGCACACCGGCGGCTTCGTCGACGATGTCCAGCACGGTGACAAGAATTTCAACAAGGCCGACCAGACGGGCCTGCGCGTGAACACCAAGTTCGAACTGGGTGAAGCGACGACGCTGACCAGCCAGCTGTATGTCCAGCGACTGGAGTCGGCCGGCGCCGGCTTCTCGCGACCCTGGGCTTCGCCGATCGGCCTGGTCACCTTCCCCGCCGTTGGAGAGTTGCAGACCGATGCAGCGACCAAGGGGGTCTTCAACGATACCACGGTCCTTGCCGGCGCGACGCTGGAGCATGATTTCGGCCCCGCCGTCCTGACGTTGTCGCAATCCTATCAGCATCGCAAGAATCTGGCGGTGAAGGACAATTCGGGCATGGGGCACTTCTTCCGCTTCCTGCAGAGCATCAATGCCTTTCCGAACGTGCCGACGCCGAACGATCTGGCCTTCATCCAGAACCAGAGCCTCGAGCTGTGGAATACCGAAGCGCGCGTCGCGACGAAGTTCGACGGACCGTTCAACCTGGTGGCGGGCGTCATGTACCAGACGCGCGATACCGAGATTGAGAACATCCTGCAGGACGTCGATCGCGTTTCGGGCCTGACGATCCCGGCGAGCGCCGCGAACCCGATCTGGTTCCAGCGGTCGGCGACCTTCAAGCTGAAGCAGTTCGCTGCGTTCGGCGAGGCGAACTTCAAGTTCTCGGACAAATTCTCCGTATTGGCCGGTATCCGCTATTTCAACGCCAAGCGCGACGATGTGCTGACGCCGATCGTGCCCTTCCTCCGCCTCGGCGTGGCGGGGACCCCCGACCAGCTCTCGTCGAACGAGAACAAGGCGATCTTCAAGTTCGAAGCCGATTTCAAGCCGACCGAACATCTGATGCTCTATGCCTCTGCGTCGCAGGGCTATCGCGTTGGCGGTACGGTGTTGAAGGTGGTTCCCGAACTGCCCGACGCCTATGGCCCCGACTATACGTGGAACTTCGAAGCCGGTGCGAAGACCGAATGGTTCAACCGCCGCCTGACCGCCAACATCGCGCTCTATCACATCAATTGGTACGACACGCAGATTTCGGGCGAGTTCTATAACGGAGCCTTCGAAGGCATCCTGAACTGCGAAGGCCTGTGCGCCCGGTCGCAGGGTATCGAAATCGACATCAACGCCCGCCCGGTGCGCGGCCTCGATCTCGGCTTCAGCGGGACGGTCTTCAAGGCGAAGTGGCTGAAGGCGCAGCCGGCCATGAACGGTAGCCCGGCCGCCGGCACGCAGTTTGCCGACACCCCGCGTCACACGTTCAGCGCCTATGCCAATTACGAATGGGATATCAGCGACGATTTCCAGATGGCGCTGACCGCGAACGTCCAGAACTCCGGCCGGATCGCCTTTTCGGACTATCGCCCGCAGTATAATCTGCACACGCCGGGCGCCTATACGATGGTCGATGTCGCGGCGACCCTGTCGAAGGGCGATCGCTGGTCGACCAAGCTCTTCGTCGACAATCTGTTCGACAAGCGCGCGCTCTACAATGTCACGGCCGACAGCGTGACGCCGTTCAGCGCGCTCTATGCGACGCCGCGGACGATCGGGCTGGAGCTTAGCGTCAAATATTGAGGCTCGCCCACTGGTGAGACGGTTTCGGCTCCGGACAGCGATGTTGCGGGGCCGTTGCCTTTTCAAACGCGATCGACCGGCCTTCGGGGTTTCAGTCGGCCGCCTGATAGTCGGGATATCGAAACCGCGAATTCAGCCGCCGCGACGATTGCCGGCAGCAATCGAGCAGCGCCTGGATGATCCGCCGCGGCGGCCCCTGCTCGCCGAGCGACGAGCTCGGGATCATGACGGTCACGACCGCGCACAGATGATGGTGTCGATCGAAGATCGGCGCAGCGACCGCGCCATGCCCCAGATTGAACTTGTCCCGAGTCCAGCAGACATAGTGGCGCTGGATATCGGCGATCTGCGTCATGAAATCGGCGCGGTCCTCGACCCGGAAGTCGGTTTCGCGGGCGCACAGATGGTCGAGCAGCTCCTCGCGCCGTTCGCGCGACTGAAAGGCGAAGACGATTCGCGCGGTGGGCGAATGCGGCAGGCTGAGCACCAGTCCCGGCTTCACGTCGATATGGATGGCCTGTGGCGCGGGGATCGATCGCTGGACCACCGCGTCGCCATCGGCGGCGGTGCAGAGCAGCACGGTGAGTTGAAGTTCGCGTCCAAGCGTCACCAGAAGATCGTCGAGCATCGCGCCCAGATCGAACCGGCTTGCCGCGATATGACCCCATCGGACCAGTCGCCATCCAAGTTCGTAGCCGCGGCTGCCCTGTCGTTGAACCAGCCCGAGCTGTTCGAGGTTCGACAGATGCCGCGAGGCTCGCGACTTGGTGAGCCCCAGCACCGTCGCCACATCCTGGACACCGACCTTGCCCCCGCGTTCGGCGAGCAGGTCGATGATCGCGGTCGCGGTCGCGACGGCTTCGATCTTGCCCAACCCCTCGGTCGGCGACTGGCGGCGAAGATCGCGGTCGTAGGGCGGAAGCGGAGTTTGTTGCGACATGCGCAACTCTTAACATGTTATGTTGCGAGTGTCGAGACGAAAGGATAGCGCGGCCCCAGCAAATCAACGAAAATCGGGGACGAAGATGGCCAGTCCGGCGCAGAACGAAAGGTTGACCCGCGTAGGCCCCGGCACGCCGATGGGTGAGCTGCTGCGCCGTTACTGGCACCCTTTCGCGGCGGCGGCACAGGTGCGCGAGGCCGGTTTGATGGCGGTGCGCCTGCTCGGCGAAGACCTGGTCGCCTTCTGCGCAAAGGACGGCAGCTTCGGTCTGGTCGATCGCCAATGCCCGCACCGGCGCGCCGATATGTTGAACGGCATTGTCGAGGACGACGGGCTGCGCTGCAGCTATCATGGATGGTGCTTCGCGGCGTCGGGAAAGTGCCTTGAGCAGCCGTTCGAGGACATCGCCAATCCGCGCGCGCGCTTCCGCGACAAGATCCGCACCAAAGCCTATCCAGTCGAGGAAAAGGCAGGGATGCTGTGGGCCTATATGGGTCCCGCCCCCGCGCCCCTCGTGCCGAATTGGGAGCCTTTTACCTGGGACAATGGCTTTACCCAGGTCGTGTTCGCGGACGTGCCGTGCAACTGGTTCCAGTGCCAGGAAAATAGCTGTGATCCCGTTCATTTCGAATGGATGCATCGCAACTGGTCGTCGGTGCTGTTCGGATCTGGCGACTATGGGCCCACCCATCTGGAGCTGAAGTTCGAGGAGTTCGAGTTCGGCCACATCTACAAGCGGGTGCGCGAGGATACCGACAAGAGCAATCAGCATTGGACGGTAGGCGCGACGGCACTGTGGCCCAACGCCTTTTTCCTGGGCGATCATATCGAATGGCGGGTGCCCGTCGACGACGAAAACACGCTGAGCATCACCTGGATGTTTCACCGCGTTCCGCGCGAGCGCGAACCCTATGTCCAGGCGCGCGTGCCCTGGTGGAAGGGGCCGGTGAAGGATGCCGACGGAAACTGGATCATCAGCCATGTGCTGAACCAGGACATCGTCGCCTGGGCAGGGCAGGGGGTAATCGCCGACCGCACGCAGGAGCATCTGGGTCAGAGCGATTTTGGTATCGTCATGATGCGGCGTGCCTTCGAAAAGGCGATGAAGGACGTCGAGGAAGGCCGCGACCCCAAGGGGCTCATCCGCGATGCCGAAGTCAATCGCTGTGTCGAGTTGCCGATCAAGCATCGTGAATTGTTCACCAGTTCGATGACGCTGGAGGAGAGCCGGGCCCTGGGCGATTCGCTCGCCTACCGGCTGAACCGGCCCGACTATCAACACCAGATCGGGCAGCCCGAGGCCGTGAAGCGCGAATATCAGGTCGCGATGGGCATGATCGCCGAGGATGCCGAACAGACCATCTGACACATCCGACCGAACGTAACGAAGAGAGGATTGCACAATGAAATTGGGAACCATCCGGATCGAAGGCCGGCCAACGGTCATTGCCCGCGTCGATGACGATCATGCCGTCGCGCTGGATTATGCGTGGATGGAAGACCTGATCGAGGCGGGCAATGCGGGGCTTGATGCCGCCGCCGCGGCGATCGACGCGGCGCGTGCAGGCGCGCGGCCGCTGATCGATCTGACCAACGCCGACTGGATGGCGCCGAACCCGCGCCCCTCGAAGATCCTGGGCTGTGCGGTCAACAACAACAACCTCAATCAATATGCGGTCAAACCGATGACGGCGCCGATGTTCTTTACCAAAGGGCGTTCGGCGCTGACCGGGCACAACAAGAATATCGAATTGCTGAAGGATCACGGCCAGTCGATCCCCGAGCCCGAGCCGGTCGTCGTCTTTGGCAAGACGGCGAAGAATGTGCCGCCCGAAAAGGCGCTCGACTATGTTTTCGGTTACACCCTGACCAACGACGTCACCGCGAGCGGGGTTAAATTTTCGCAGGACTCGATTGCGCTCAAGCAGCGGCCCGAGGTCATCAAGCCGCATCATCTTGCCTGGCGGCCGAAGTTCGAGGGCGAGGATACCTATCTGCTGTTCATCTATCACAGCAAGTCGAAGGGTGCCGATACCTTTGCCGCGATGGGGCCCTGGCTGACGACCAAGGACGAGATTCCCGATCCCAACGCGCTGCGTGTCCGCGGCTATATCGACGGCGAATGCTATGCCGACGACAGCACGGCCAATTACTTCTTCCCGGTCGAGCGCGTGATTTCCGAAGCCAGCAAGTGGTTCACGATGGAAGTGGGCGACTGCATTCACACGGGCACGGCGTCGAAGGGCACCGAAAAACATCCGCGCGGCAACATCGGCACCTATCTGAACCTTTACGACGGCAAGCTGACCGATGTGGAGGTCGAGGGCCTTGGCCGTCTGTCGAACCGCATCACGATGATGCCCTGACGACAGTCGATAGCGAACGGAACGGGAGGACGGATTGGCCGAGATCGTGCTTGGGATCGGTTGCGCGCACACGCCGCAACTGCACACGCTGGCGGAGGATTGGGACATCCGCGCGGCGCGGGACCGGACGGACGGAATCCCGCTCTGGTTTCATGGGCGCAAGCTGAAATATGCCGAGCTGGAGGCGGAACGGGCGGATGAACGGCTCGCCGACAAGCTCGACCTCGGCACCCGCCGCGCGGCGCTGGAGGCGAGCTTCGATGCGATCGACCGCCTCCACGCTCGCTTTGCCGAGGTCGATCCCGACATCGTGGTGATGATCGGCAACGACCAGAATGAATTTTTTTCGGAAATCGTTCCGGCCTTTGCCGTCGTCGCCGCCGACGAACTGCCCAATCTGCCGCGGACCGCCGAGCAGAATGGACGGTTGCCGGTCGGCATCGAAATTTCCGACCATGGGCATCTGCCTGACGCGCAGGTCAACTTCCCCGGCCACCGGGCGCTGGGCCAGCATATCGCGCGCCATGTCGTCGGTCAGGAAGGGTTCGACGTCACCTTGTGCCACGAAAAGCCGACCGTACGGAACGACAAGTCGCTGCTGTACGGCCTGCCGCATGCTTATGGGTTCTTGTACAAGAACCTGTTGCGTGACCGGATCAAGCCGAACGTCCCGGTCGATGTGAATTGCTGGTATTACGACAACAGCCCGACTGCGGCGCGCTGTTATGATTTCGGCGGAGCGGTCGCGAGGGCGATCGCGGCGTGGGACAGCGACGCGCGCGTCGCGGTGCTGACCACCGGCGGGCTCACGCACTTTGTCGTCGATGAGCAATGGGATCGCTGGTTCCTGGACGCGCTCGAACGCGACGACCAGGAGGCGCTTTGCGCCATCCCGCAGGCCGAGCTGATGGCCGGAACGTCCGAATGCAAGAGCTGGATCGCGACCTCGGCCGCGATGCGCGAAGCCGGGCTGAAAATGTCGGTCGTCGGCTATCAGCCGCTCTACCGCACCGAAGGCGGGACCGGATCCTCCTGCGCATTCGTGGCGTGGCAATGAGCGCGCCTTCCGTCTTCATCTCTGGCGCCGGGCCGGTCGGCATGACGCTGGCGCTCGACCTCGCCCGTCGCGGTATTCGGTCGACGATTGTCGAGCGCCGGAGCGCTGGCGAGCCGCCGAGTGTCAAGTGCAACCATGTCGCCGCGCGCACCATGGAGGCGTTCCGCCGGCTGGGCATCGCCGACGATGTACGCAACGCCGGGCTTCCCGCCGACTATCCGAACGACTGCGTCTATCGCACCTCGGTGACGCAGGGACATGAAATCACGCGCATCCCGATCCCCGCGCGCGCCGAACGCGGTACGGATTTCGAAGGTCCGGATACGGCCTGGCCGACGCCGGAGCCACCGCACCGGATCAACCAGATATTCCTCGAGCCGATCCTGTTCGCCCATGCTGCCGCGCATCCGCTGATCACGATCCACAACCGTACCGAACTGGTCGAGGCGACGCAGGACGAGACCGGCGTATCGGCCGTCTATCGCAACATCGATACCGGCGAGACGCGGACGACAACGGCCGACTATCTGCTCGGCTGCGATGGCGGGCGGTCGCTGGTGCGCAACCTGATCGGCGCGAAGCTGTCGGGCGATCCGGTCGTGCAGCGTGTGCAGTCGACCTATATCCGCGCGCCGAAGCTGCTTGGTCTGTTGCAGGGTCGCCCCGGCTGGATGAACTTGTCGCTCAACCCCCGTCGGTCGGGCAATACGGTCGCGATCGACGGCAAGGAGCATTGGCTGATCCACTGCTATCTCTATGAGCATGAGGAGGATTTCGACGCGATCGACCGCGACGCCGCGATCCGGACCATCCTGGGGGTCGGCGGCGATTTCGACTATGAGGTGATCAGCAACGAGGACTGGATCGGACGCCGGCTGGTTGCCGACAAGTTTCGCGACCGACGCATGTTCATCTGTGGCGACAGTGCCCATCTGTGGGTGCCCTATGCCGGCTATGGGATGAATGCCGGGATCGCCGATGCGATGAACCTGTCGTGGTTGCTGGCGGCGACGCTGAACGGCTGGGGCGGGGATCACCTGCTCGATGCCTATGAAGCTGAACGGTTGCCGATTACCGAGCAGGTATCGCATTTCGCGATGAATCACGCCCTCAGCGCCATGGCGCATCGGCGGGAAGTGCCCAGCGCGATCGAGGATGACGGTGCCGAAGGCGCGGCTGCGCGCGCGGCGTTGGGCGAACAGGTCTATGCGCTCAACGTCCAGCAATATTGCTGCGGCGGCCTGAACTTCGGCTATTTCTATCCGGAATCGCCGATCATCGAATATGATGGCGAAGCGCATCCGGGCTATTCGATGGCGGGGTTCGAACCGTCGACCGTTCCGGGATGCCGCACGCCCCATTTCTGGCGGCGCGGCGGCCGGTCGGCCTATGACGATTTCGGGCCGGACTATAGCTTGCTGCGGTTCGACCCCGCGATCGATGTCGAGCCACTGGTCGCGGCGGCGCGGCAGGCCGGCGTGCCGCTGACGGTCGTCGATATCGCGCCCGACGAGCGAACGCAGGTCTTTCGCCACGCGCTGTTGCTGTCGCGGCCCGACCTGCACGTGGCGTGGCGCGGCGATGCATTGCCGGCCGATCCGGCGATTCTGCTGGACCAGATGCGCGGAGCGGGAGGGATGCAATGAAGCTGGTGACATTCGCCCACGGACAGGGCGCTCCACGGCCGGGCGCACTGATTGCGGAAGATCGCGTGTTCGATATCATGGCCGCGACGGCGCGCGACGGCGAAGCGCTCGGCGACATGTTGGCCGTCATCACGGCGGGTAAGGCGGGGCTGGCCCGGATCGCCCGGTTGATGGAGGCCGCCCGCGACGAGGACGTTCATGCGCTGGCGGACGTCCGGCTGCTGGCGCCGCTGCCGCGGCCGACGCAGATCCGCGATTGCGGCAATTATGAAAAGCATGTGCGTCAGGCGATTGCCGCCGCGATGCAGTTGCGCGCCAACGCGACCGCCGATCCGGCCGCGACGCTCGAGACGTTTCGCGCCGCGGGACTGTTCGAAATCCCGCCGGTCTGGTTCGAGCAGCCGCTCTATTACAAGGGCAACCCGATGACGGTGGTCGGCCCCGACGCCGACGTCGTTCGGCCACGCTCGGCGCGGCTGATGGACTATGAGCTGGAACTGGCCGTGGTCATCGGCGGCCCGGCGAAGGACCTGACGCCGGACAATGCGCTGGGCGCGGTCTTCGGTTACACGATATTCAACGACTTCAGCGCGCGCGATATCCAGTCGCGCGAAACCCAGTTTCGTTTCGGCCCTGCGAAAGGCAAGGATTTCGACACCGGCAACGCGATTGGTCCGTGCATCGTGACCGCAGACGAAATCGTCGACCCCGAAGACATGGTGATGATCGCGCGGGTCAATGGCGAGGAAAAGGTCCGCACGATATCGGGCGGTGGCCAGCATTCGATCGCGGGGACCATCGCCTATATTTCGCGTGACGAAACACTGCATCCCGGCGACCTGATCGCCATGGGAACAGTCGGCGACGGCTGCGGATATGAAAGCCTGACCTTCCTTTCCGACGGCGATGTCGTCGAACTGGAAGTCGGGGGAATAGGCGTGCTGCGCAATCGCGTCGTCGCGCCGTCCTGAGTGGCCAGGCCGGGCGTTTTCGTCGCGTTTTAATGTCCGAATCGGGGCTTAATACATTGCCCTTTGCCCGGATTCGGCCATATACTTATCATGATGAGGAAACCACGGAAGCTATCACCGTATCGCGATTCCATCGCGGGATCTTTACTGGCCGCCCGCGAAGCAACGATGGCGCCGATCCGGCCGCTGCTGCGTGCGGCGAATTTCACTGAGCAGCAATGGCGCGTATTGCGCGTGCTGTCGGATGAGGGGCCGCTCGACATCGCGACTCTGGCAACCCGGGCGATGCTCCACGGGCCCAGCCTGACCCGCATTCTCAAGGAATTGGGCGACCGCGGGCTGACCCATCGTCAGCTCGACGCGAAGGATCGCCGGCGTTCGATCATCGAGATCACGGCGACGGGCCGCGCCGCGATCGACGAGACGGCGGCGCATACGCTGGTCCTGATCAATCATTATGCGCAGGCGTTCGGTCGCGAGCGGCTGACGAACCTGCTTTCCGAACTTGTGGCCTTTCGCGAAGCCCTGGCGCCGTTCGCTCCCGACGAAAGCTGACCGCGCCGCGAGACCCGATCCGCTCAGGGTTCGCCGAGCGGGTTGGGCGGCACCGGCGTGGGCGACGGCACGAACGGATGGATCAAGGCCCACGGGCTAGGCATCTCGCCGACCGAGACCTGAATCAGGGCTGGTCCGCCGCGCTGTTTTGCCGTTTCGAGCGCATCCCGAAGCCCGGCGGGCGAGTCGACCGAATGCGTCGGCAGGCCGTAAGCGCGGCCGAGATGTTCGAAGTCCGGATTGACGAGCTGGACCCCGATCTCGTGCCCGAAGACGCGCTTCTGGATACGGCGGACGTTGCCGAAGAAGCCGTCGACGAAAACCACGATCGACAGATTGACCTGATCGCGAGCCACCGTCGCCAGTTCCTGCAATCCCCAGCCGAAACCGCCGTCGCCGTTGATCGAGACGACACGACGGTCGGGGTTGCCGTGCGCGGCGCCCAGCGCAGTGTTGAACCCATAGCCCAGCGTGCCCTGATAGCCGGGGGTGATGAAGCTGTGGGGGCCATAAACGGGGAAACCGATGTTCGAGAAATAGCCCACCTGCGTCAGTTCGCTGACGAGAATATCGTCGTCGGCCATCGTCGAACGCATCGCGGCGACATAGTCTGTTTGCGGCTGGATGGCGTCCGTCTGCGCGGATGACCAGGCTTTGACGAGCGCGACGCGATCGGCGATCGGTTCACGCTGGAGGTCCGCGGGCAGTGCGGCGAGAAGGGCTTCGAGACCGACCCGGGCATCGCCCGCCACGGCCAGACCTTCCCGGCGCGGGGCGCCGACATCGTTGGATTCGACGTTGAGATAGATGTAACGCGCGTTTTCGGACGCCTGAATCGGCGTGCCATGGCCATCGAGAAAGCGGCTGCCCGCGACGAGGATGACGTCGGCGTGGGGCAGGACGGCGCGCCGTCCCAGCGCGGTCAGAGCGAGCGGGTGGCGGTCATCGACCGCGCCGCGACCGTTTTCGCTGGTGACGAGGGGGGCCTGGATCTTCTCGGCCAGCGCCTTTGCCGCATCGCCCGCCTGCGCCGCGACGACGCCGCCGCCGACGTACAGGACGGGAAAACGAGCATTCACCAGCAGGTCGGCCGCCTGTCGGATCAGGGCGTCATTGGGCGCGGTCGGCGCGGCGGGCGCCGCCGGCAACAAGGCGCACACTCCCCTGGCCTCCAGCAGGTCGGTCGGCAGTTCAATCGCGACCGGACGCGGCCGGCCCGAACGAAGCTGTTTGAACGCCTCGTTCACCAGGGCCGGAATCTCCTCGGCGGAGCGTGCGATGCCGTGCCATTTGGTCAGGCTCTTGAGGATGCCCGACTGGTCGGGCAGTTCGTGGAGCATGCCATAGCCCTTGCCGATCGTGTCGGAGGGAATATGGCCGACGATGAACAGAACCGGCGAATTGCAGGCATAGGCGGTCGAGATTCCCGACAGGGCATTCAGCATGCCCGGCCCCGGAACCACCATGCAGACCCCCTCGCGCCCGGTGGTCCGCGCATAGCCGTCGGCCATGTAGGAGGTCGCCTGTTCGTGGCGGGGAACGATGAGCCGCAGCTTTTCGCCCTGCTGGCGGATCGCCTCGACCGCCCAGTCGAGCTGGATGCCGGGGATGCCGAAGATGTCGCGAACGCCTTCTTCCATCAACTGGGCGACCAGCGCCGCGCCGCCGGTCCGTTCCTGGGGGGCATATTGGCTCACGTGCATCTTCTCCATTTTCGCGGGCAATCACCGTCACGAGATGGCGCGGAGACTCCCAAATCATTTAACAAGTTATCTATATGACGATGCTCGCCGCGGTTCAAGCGCGAATATGCGCCGCGCCGGGGAAAGATCGATTGACAGAGCGAAATAATTTAACATGATATGTTATTAGTGATTGCGACGGCCCGTCGACGGGCGCAGAGTCGCGAGGAAATGTGGGAGTGGGATGCGTGGACGGGTATAGTTATAGCGGGCGCAAGCCGCATTTTCGGGAAGAATTGACGCTGGTCGAGCGGGGCACGCCGATGGGCGAATATCTGCGGCGCTTCTGGCATCCGGTGGGGTTGATCGCCGATGCGACGGCGACGCCGCGGCGCGTCCGTATCTTGTCGGAGGACCTGGTCCTGTTTCGCGACGGGGCAGGGCGGCCCGGCCTTGTTCATGCGCGCTGCATGCATCGCGGCGCCGACCTTTTTTATGGTCGCGGCGAAGAACAGGGCATCCGGTGCTGCTATCATGGCTGGATGTTCGACGTCGAAGGCCGGTGCGTCGATATGCCGATGGAGCCGGATAACGGGTGCAAGGTTCGCGATCGCATTCGTCAGCCCTGGTATCCGGTCGAAGAGCGTTATGGTCTGATCTTTGCCTATATGGGGCCGCCAGACAAGAAGCCGTTGCTGCCGCGATACGAATTGCTGGAAAATTTGCAAGACGGCGAAGTCATCGTTGCCGACGACAGCAATCTCGGGTCGGGCGGCTATGGTATTGCTCCGTGTAACTGGTTGCAGCATTTCGACAATGTCGTCGATCCGTTTCATGTCCCCGTCTTGCACCAGTCTTTCAGCGGAATTCAATTTGTCGCCGAAATGGGTGTAAAACCTGACGTGCAGTTCGAGGCGTTCGAACAGGGCGTGCGGTCCGAACAGGTGCGCGACCTCGGCGACGGCAGCAAGCTGCGGCGCGTGACCGAGGCGTTGCTACCCAATGTTCGCGTGGTCCCAAGCCCGCGGCTGGCGATGGGGCCGACGGAAGGTATCGGCTTTGTCGTACCGATCGATTCGACCCATTATCTGGTCTATAATGTCGCGCGCGCAGCCCCCGGAACCGATCTGGGAGCGATCCGGTCCAAGCCGGGCGGCAAGGACTGGCGCGAGATGACCGAGGACGAGCGGCAGCGCTTTCCCGGCGACTGGGAGGCGCAGACCAGCCAGGGCGAGATCGCGTTCCATTCGGAGGAGCATCTTGCCAGCAGCGATGCCGGCATCGCGATGCTGCGCCGGTTGCTGGCGCGTCAGGTCAAGCTGGTGGCGGAGGGAAGCGACCCGGTGGGCTGGACCCAGACGCCGGGCGAGGAATGGATCCGGTCCCGATCGGGCAATTTCACGATCTCCGCCGAAGCGTGATGCGCGCCGGTCAGGCGACCGGCATCAGCGGCGACGTGGCGCCTTCGGCGTAGCGGGCCTGGATCGCGGCGGCCGCACTCGATACCTGCGCGATCAGCGCGGCCGCCGGTTCGGGATCGACGAGCGCCGACGACAGCACGAGGCCGACGGTTGTCGCAAGGCTGCCATCGGCCTCGAAAATCGGGGCGGCGATTCCGCCGAGGCCATTGCCGTGGACATCAACCTCGAAATCGAGGCCGAAGCGAACGAGATTCGCCTCGAGCACCGCCGATGCAAAGCGGCTCCCCTCGAAAAAGCGGCCGAGGCGGGCCGATGGAGATTGAGGAAACGCGAGCAGGGTGCCGAGCCGGATCGCGACGCCGGGTTCGAACTCGTTCGGCATCGCCGCAACGACAAGCGATCCGTCGCGCGTCGGCAGCGTCTGTACCGCCGTATGCCCCGTTTCGTCGCGCATCCGGCGAAGATAGGGCTGCGCCAACTCGACGATGTTGCTGCGGTACACTGCCGCGCGGCCGTATTTCATCAGCTTGCGGCCGAACACGTAGCCGCTGCCCGCGGGCGCGCGCTCGACGAGCTTCAGCATCGACAGGGTTTGCAGATGGCGCGAGACGCGCGCCTTGGTCATGCCGAGGTCGCGGGCGAGGTCGGTGACGCGGACGGGGCCGGTCGCCTCGGTCAGCGCGTCGAGAATCTGGACGGCCACCTCGACGCTTTTTACCGATCCCGACTGCTCGTCGCCTTTTGCGTTCATGCGTGCCTAACCCGCCCGTCCGACATGGCGCAGCATGGGATCATCGGGCGGCAAAAGGCAAGCCTTCAACCGCCCTGGCTGACGCTTGCGAACGCCTCGGCGACATGTTCGACATTGTCCATCGTCAGGCCAGCCAGGTTCGCACGACCCGAATCGGTGGCGTAGATATGCCAGGTGTCGCGCAGCCTGTGCACGGCGCTGACCGGAAGGCCGAGCAGCGCGAACATGCCATTCTGACCAGCCAGATAGGAAAAATCGCGGCCGCCGCGCCCGTCGAGTGCTTCGACCAGCTTGCGGCGGACATCCTGAATGCGGGTGCGCATTCCGGTCAGCTCGATCTCCCATTCGCCGCGCAGCGCCGCGTCGCCAAGGATATGCGCAACGATCGCCGCGCCATGATCGGGCGGCATCGAATAGTTGGCGCGCACGACGGGAAGCAGGTGCCCGACGGCCGCCTCGCCCTGCTTGGGCGTACCGCCGACCAGCGTCAGCGCACCCGTGCGTTCGCGATAGAGCGCGAAATTCTTGGAACAAGAGCTCGCGACGATCATCTGCGGCAATTTGGCCGCGAGGATGTTGATGCCAGCGCGATCTTCCTCCAGCCCGTCGCCGAAACCCAGATAGGCGAGGTCGACGAGCGGCATCGCGCCGGTTTTGGCAAGGACGTCGGCAATCGCGTTCCACTGGTCCGTGTCGGGATCGGTGCCCGACGGATTGTGGCAGCAGCCATGGACGAGAAGCGTGTCGTTGGCCGTCAGCGCGCCGAGCGCCGCGATCATGTCATCGAAGCGCAGGCGTCCGGTTTCGACGTCGTAATAGGGATAAGTCACGATCTCGACGCCGGCCGCCTTGAACAGCGCCGGGTGGTTCGCCCAGGTCGGATCGGGGAGGAATATGCGGCCACCGGGGCGCAGGCGATGGATGAAATCGCCCGCGACGCGCAGCGCGCCGGTGCCGCCCGGCGTCTGGATCGTCCGGGCGCGCGCATGGGCATCGGATCCTTCGGGAAGCAGCAGCGCGCGAATGCGGTCGTTATACTCGGGGTTGCCGGCGGAGGAGAGGTAGCGCTTGCTCGCCTGCGTCTCGACCAGCCACTGCTCGGCCTTCTTGACCGTGTCGAGGACGATCACATCGCCCTTGTCATCCTTGTACACGCCGATGCCCAGATCGACCTTGCGGGGGTCGGGGTCGGCGGCGAACAACTGGGCCATTCCCAGGATCGGATCGGGCGGTGCATCGCTCAGGTCGGCAAACATGATCTCTCCTCTTGTCTCGTATTATGAGACTGAATATTGCTATACGATACAAATGCGATTTGGGCAAGGCGACCTTGTGGCGCGCGAAGCCGAGCCTCCTGCAACAATGCGACGGATGGTTGCCAGTCTACATCGGTCAGCGGGGAATGCGTACCGTCTGCAACTGGGTATATTCGTCAAGGCCGTGCTGGCCGAATTCGACGCCGATTCCCGACTGCTTGGCACCGCCAAAGGGGATCGTCGGCGAAATCGTCGAATGATCGTTCACCCAGACGCTGCCGCATTGCAGCCGCTGCGCCAAGGCGGCGGCGCGTTCGACATCCGATGACCACACCGAACCGCCCAGGCCATTGTCGTTGGCATTGGCGCGTGCGAGCGCGTCTTCGGGATCGTGATAGCGGACGATCGGCAGGATCGGCCCGAATTGTTCCTCGTCGACCGCGCGCACGCCGTCGGTAACATCGACAAGGACCGACAGCGGAAAGAAATAGCCGGGCCCTGTAGTGGCTGTGCCGCCGGTGAGGAAGCGACCTCCGGCGGCGCGCGCATCGTCGGCGAGCGCGGCGACATAGTCGAACTGTTTGCGGTTCTGCAGCGGCCCGAACTGGCTGTCCGGATCGTCGCCGGCCCCGACCGTGGCGGCGGCAGCCATCTCCGCCAGTCGGGCGGCGAGGGCATCATGGACTGACTCGTGGACATATAGTCGCTTGATCGCGGCGCAGACCTGTCCGCTGTTGCCGAATGCCGCAGCGAAAATCCGCGGCGCGATCGCGTCCACGTCGGCGTCGGGAAGCACGATGGCCGCATCGTTCCCCCCGAGTTCGAGCGTCAGGCGTTTCAGGTTCGCGGCGCCTTCGCGCATGATCGCGCGGCCGGTGGGGGTCGACCCGGTGAAGACGATCTTGTCTATCCCCGGGTGCCGCGACATGGCGCCGCCGATTTCGACATCGCCGGTCACGGCGTTGAAGACCCCGGCGGACAGATGCTCGTTGGCGATCGCGACGACGCGCAATGTGGTGAGCGGCGTATTGGGCGACGGCTTGATGACGACGCTGTTCCCCGCGAGCAGTGCCGGGATGACGTGCCAGATCGCGATCATGACCGGGAAATTCCACGGGGTGATCGACCCGACGACGCCGAGCGGACGACGATGGAGTTCGACGATCGGGCCTTCGGATCCGCCGACCCGCTCGATGGCGGGACGGAGCGCGGCGGTCGCGCGGATCCAGTAAAGCGTGCCGCCGATTTCGCCCATCGCCGATTTCCGCGGCTTGCCCTGTTCGCGCGAGAGCAGCGCTGCGAGTTCGCCTTGCCGACTTTCGATCGCGTCGGCGATCGCAAGCAGGCGCGCGGCGCGGTCTTCTATCGGCATCGCCGCCCATGCGGGGAACGCGGCGCGTGCGGCGTCGACGGCCTCGTCAAGCTGGTCGGTCGATGCAAGCGCGCATTCGGCAAAGGCCTCGCCCGTCGCGGGATCGATGACGGCAAAGCTGCCGGTGCCGGGCACGGCCTTGCCGCCGATGAAGAGCGGAAATTCCTGGTCTGACATGATTCTGTTTCCTTGAGGCGGCGGGGCGCCGCGTTACGCTGAACAGCTATCGAGCAGTGCGGCCGCGCCTTTTGCGAGCAAACCGATGTCGGTGCCGATCGAAATGAAGGTGAACCCCTGCTCCGCGCGATGCCTTGCGTCGTCGGCGTCGAGGGCGAAAATGCCTGCCGGTTTGCCAGCGGCGGCAATGGCAAGCCGGGCGCTTTCGATCGCCGCCTGCACGTCGGGATGGCGCGGATTGCCGAGGTGGCCGAGCGAGGCTGCAAGGTCGGCGGGGCCGACGAACAATCCGTCGATGCCCTCGACCGCAGCTATGGCCTCGACCTGCTCCAGCGCGGCGCCGCTTTCGATCTGCGCGATGATGCCGACGCGGTCGTGCGCGTCCTTCAGATAGTTGGCGTCGCTGCCGAATCCCGAGGCGCGGCTGGTGGCGCTGGCGACGCCGCGGGTGCCGCGGGGCGGGAAGCGCGAGGCTGCGACGATCGCCCTGGCCTGATTCGCGCTGTCGACCATGGGCACGAGCAGCGTGGAAAAGCCGATGTCGAGATATTGTTTGATATGTACCGGATCGCCGATCGGAACGCGCGCGATCGGGTGCAGCGGAAAGGGCGTGACGGCCTGTAGCTGCGCGAGCAGCGTCTGCGCCGTGTTGGGGGCATGTTCGCCGTCGAACAACAGCCAGTCGAACCCGGCGCGAGCGCAGATTTCGGCGGTATAGGGCGTGGCGAGTGCTTGCCACAGGCCCAGCATCGCGCGCGGTCGCCCTGCATCGATCCACTGCAGAAAGTCGCTCATGCGAAGCGCACCGAAATGGTGCCTAGCGGCCCGAAATCGACGTGGAAGCTGTCACCCGCCTTGGCCGGGACCGGCGCGGTAAAGCTGCCGCCGAGGATGATCTCGCCGGGTTCCAGTGTCTCGCCATAGGGATGCAGCTTGTTGGCGAGCCACGCAGGGCCGTGGGCGGGATGACCCAGCACCGCCGCTGCTACCCCCGAATCCTCGATCACGCCGTTGCGGAATATCAGGGCCGACACCCAGCGCAGGTCGACGTCCATCGGCCGCACCGGTCGGCCGCCGAGGACAAGCCCGGCGTTCGCGGCATTGTCAGATATGGTGTCGAAAACCTTGCGCGTGACGCCGCTCGCCTTGTCGATCTGTTCGATCCGGGCGTCGATGATCTCGATCGCCGGGACGATATAGTCGGTGGCGTCGAGCACGTCGAAAATCGTGCAGTCGGGACCCGACAGCCGGTGCTTGAGCCGGAACGCCAGCTCAACCTCGACGCGCGGCACGATGAAGCGGCCGATGGGAATATCCCGCCCGTCGGGAAACAGCATATCGTCGAGCAGCAGGCCGTAATCGGGTTCGTCGATGTTCGACGACCGCTGCATCGCACGGCTGGTCAGGCCGATCTTGTGGCCGATGGCCTGGCGCCCGTCCGCCAGCTTGCGGCGCGTCCATGCGCGCTGGACGGCATAGGCATCCTCGATCGTCATGTCGGGATGGCGAAGCGAGAATTGCGAGATCTGGGTGCGGGCGCGCTCGGCCGCGTCGAGTTCGGCCGCCAGCGCGTCGATCTGTTCGGGTTGCAATGTCATATACTGCCTTCAGGCCTTGGCGCCGAGGCGCTTGTGGATCGAATTATGCTTCCAGCCTTCGCTTTCCTCGACATAGAGCGACAGCGCGAGCGGCTGCCGGTCGAACAGGTCGCCAAGATGCGCCTTCACCGCGTCGAACATCTGGGTGAAGAAGGCCTGTTTGAACGCGGCGTCGCGGCCAACCCCCATCTTGATGTCGATGTTGATGAAGGCGTCGTCGGCGCCCGCACCGTCGGCAATCACATAGTCATGGAGGCGGATGGCGCGGACGCGAATGCCGCCGACGGGAAAAACCCCGCCCGACCTTTCGCGCATCTCCGCCGCGATCAGCGACAGCAGGCCGGGCAGGTCGAACCGTCCCTCCAGATTATCGGTCCATTCCACGGTTGCGTGGGCCATCAGGCGATCTCCGCCGTCGCGACGAAGCAGCCGGTGCTGAAGATCGGGATCGGCGCAAAGAAATGGACGGTGCCGGGCCCGCGCGCCGCAGCGGCGGCCGCGATCAGCGTGCGGATTTCAAACCCGCCCTGTCCGGCGTCGGCATAGGTTTGCGCGTCGGTGTAGTCGAGCAATTGCGCCTTGTCGTTGAGCGACCAGCGGCGCAGGAATTCGCGATCCCATTCCTCGTTGATCCGCCCGCTGTCGGGGGTGGCCGGCCAGTGCGAAATACCGCCGGTGCCGATCAGCGCGATGCGTTCCGGCACCTTGTCCGCGGCGCGGCGCAGCGCCTCGCCAAAGGCATAGGCGCGCGCCAGCGGAGCCAGCGGCGGACCCTGGCAATTGATGTTCGCGGGAATGATCGTGAGCCGGTTGTCGGGATCGAGGAAACTCAGCGGCACCATGATGCCATGGTCGAACTTCCACTCCTCGGCATAGGCGACATCGACGCTCTGCTGGACTTCGGCCACGATTCGCTGCGACAGCGCGGCATCGCCGCGGACGCGCCGCCGCGGAATCTTCAGCCAGTCCGGGTCTTCGATCGGTCCTTCATAGCCGTCGGCCATGCCGATCGCGAAGCTGGGCATGTTGTTCATGAAGAAATTGGCGAAATGTTCGGCCGCGACGATGATCACCGCGTCGGGACGGGCCGCGTGCAAGGCGTCGCGCATCGCGCCATAGGCGGCGAAAAAGGGATCGCGCAGGTCGGGCGGGGCCAGGTCGGCGCGACCGGTAATGCCGGGGCCGTGGCTGCAGATTCCTGTGAATACCAAGGTCATACGCCCGCTACCTTTTCGTCGAGACCCGTGGTCATCGCATAGACGCCCGCCCGGACCGGGCCGTGGTCGCGCACGCCGTCGCGCATAAGTTGCAGATAGTCGGCCCACGCGATCTGTTTGAACGCGGCGAAATGCATCAATATCTGGCCGTTCACCCCGAGGACGTAGAGCAGCCCGATATCGGCGTCGAGGATGGCCCGCCGCTCTTCGTCGTCGAGGTCGTATCGCGCGACGACCGACCCCGCGTCGGCGGTGAATTCGGCCTGGATCGCCGTGTCGCGGTTCAGTTCGAACAACAGTTTCGAAAGCTGGTACAGGCTCATGGCAACAGTTCCACGCGATTGACCAGCCGGCCGATCGATTCGACGTCGCAGATGACTTCGTCGTCCTCATCGACGAAGGCGACGCCGTGCGGCGTGCCGGTCAGAATCATGTCACCGGGTTCGAGCGTCAGCATCTCCGACAGATAGGCGATCAGGCGCGCGATCGGAAACACCATCGCGGCCGTCGAGCCCGTCTGCACTTCGACGCCGTTGATCGTGGTCGACAGCTTGAGCGCTTGCGGATCCGCGATGTCGGCGGCATCGACCACCCAGGGGCCGAGCGGCGTCAGGGCGTCGCGATTCTTGACGCGCAGGTTGGGGCGATAATAGTTTTCCAGATATTCGCGCACGGCATAATCGCAGGCAATCGTATAGCCGCCGACACAGGACAGCGCGTCCGCTTCGGCCACGTTGCGCGCCGTCTGGCCGATGATAGCGACGAGTTCGCATTCGGGGTGCATCTGGTGCGCGTCGCGCGGGCGATACGACGTGCCGCCATGGGCGACGAGGGTATTGACGCCCTTCAGGAACACCAGCGGCTTGTCGGGCGCCTTGAACCCGAGTTCGGCCGAATGATCGGCATAGTTGAGGCCGAGGGCGAAAATCCGCGCACCCGGCGTTACCGGTGGCAGCAGGGTTGCCTCGTCCCACGCGACGGCTTTCCCGGACGCGAGGCGGACGGTGGCGCCATCATCGGCGACAACACCCCATTGTTCGCGGCCGGCATGGACCAGACGGACGTGTTTCATGCGTGACCTGCCTGCATGTTGCTGCCCGAAATCACGGCCTCGACCGGCGCGAAGCCGGCGGCGGATACCCTGACGTGATCTCCCCGCTTTGCGGTCGGCCGGTCGCCGGCGGTACCGACAAGCAGCATGTCGCCGGGCAGTAAGCTCATGAAAGTGGTCACATCGGCGATCAGCCGATCGATACCGCGCACCAGATACGACAGATTCCAGTGATGAACCGCCGTGCCGTTGATTTCGGTGACGATCTCCAGCGTGTCGAGCGCGTCAGGCCGCGGGGCGGCTGCGCCGACGGGAAGAAGACCGTCGCGAGTGAGTTCGCCGATGGCCGGGCGATAGAAACTCTCGTGCGGGACCGCGAGATCGAGCGCCAGCCGGGCCGTCGTCGGGCCGCTCGCCGTCCATTGCAGTGCGATGGTTGCGCCCACCGCCAGAATATCTGTCGGATCAGGGAGCGACACGGTCGAACCGCTGGCGACGACACAATGGCCGGACTTGATATAGAGCACGGGCGCCTGCGGCGGATTCGCATAGGGCGGCTGGTGGAGCGCCGGGTCGAGCGCCTCCAGTTGCCGGCGATCGTTCAGCGCGGTGCAATAGGCGGTGCCTGCAAACATGATGCCCTCTCGCGGTGGAACTGTCGTCGCGGCATGATACTTAACACGATAAATGTCAACCCGAGCTGCCGATGGGCAAGGGGTCAGAAAGACGTTTGACGCGCGGCCCGATCCAGCTATATACTTAACACGATAACAAATTAACGGGAGTCCCGCATGCCCTCGAATCGCCGTGAATTGGCCCTGAAATCAACCTCCGGCTTTCGGGATCGCCCGCTTGGTCATCACATTGCCGGGTGCCCGGTCGATGGTTCGGGAAGCCTGTTTCCGGTATCCGACCCCGCGACCGGCGAGACGCTGGGCGAGGTTCGCGACGCGACCGAGGCCGAACTGAATGCGGCGGTCGCAGCGGCCGAGGAAGGCTTCGCGCGCTGGTCGCGGACGCCCGGTGATGAGCGCAAGGCGGTGCTCCACAAGATCGCCGACCTCATTGTGGCGCGCGCCGATGAAATCGCCGCGGTCGAGTGTCTCGACGCCGGGCAGGCCTGGCGTTTCATGTCGAAGGCGGCGCTGCGCGGCGCAGAGAATTTTCGGTTTTTCGCCGACCGCGCGCCCGGTGCGAACGACGGACAGTCGCTGCCCACCGCAGGGCATATGAACCTGACGACGCGCTATCCCATTGGCCCCGTCGCGGTGATCACGCCGTGGAACACGCCCTTCATGCTGTCGACCTGGAAGATCGCGCCCGCGCTGGCCGCTGGGTGCAGTGTGGTCCACAAGCCGGCCGAATGGTCGCCCTATTCTGCGCGCCTGCTGGTCGAGATCGCGACCGAGGCGGGGCTTCCCGCCGGCGTCTTCAACTCGATCAACGGTCTGGGCGAAACCACCGGGCGCCGCCTGACCGAACATCCGGGCATCAAGGCGGTGGCCTTTGTCGGCGAAAGCAAGACCGGCAGTGCGATCATGCGGCAGGGGTCCGAAACGCTGAAGCGCGTGCATTTCGAACTGGGGGGCAAGAACCCGGTGATCGTGTTCGAGGATGCCGATCTCGATCGCGCGCTCGATGCCGTCGTGTTCATGATCTATTCGCTCAACGGCCAGCGCTGTACCTCGTCGTCGCGTGTCTTGGTCCAGCGGTCGATCCACGACCGCTTCATCGAAAAACTGGTCGAGCGGGTTCGCAAGCTGAAGGTCGGGGATCCGTTCGATCCGGCCACCGAAGTCGGCCCGCTGATTCACCAGCGGCATCTGGACAAGGTGTCCAGCTATGCGGCCATTGCGACGGCGGGCGGTGCGACGATCGCGGCCGGCGGCGCGCCAGTCGATGGACCGGGATTTTTCTTCGAGCCGACGCTTTATACCGGCGCGGACATGTCGATGCGGATCGCGCAGGAGGAAATTTTCGGTCCGGTGCTGACCGCGATCGCCTTCGACGATGAAGAGGACGCCATCGCAAAGGCCAACGCCGTCGACTACGGCCTCGCCGGCTATGTCTGGACGCGCGATCTCGGCCGCGCGCTGCGCGTGTCGAACCGGCTCGAAGCCGGGATGATCTGGGTCAACAGCGAGAATGTCCGCCATCTTCCGACCCCCTTTGGCGGCGTGAAGGCCAGCGGCATCGGTCGCGACGGGGGGGACTGGAGCTTCGACTTCTATATGGAGACCAAGAATATCGCGCTGGCGACGGGCGACCACAAGATCATGCGGCTTGGCGCCGCCGAATAATGGCCACGCTGCAACGCGAGGCTTGCCTGATTGGCGGGGAGTGGCTGGCGGGAGAGCAATGGCTTCCGATCACCGATCCCGCGAGCGGTGCGGTGATCGGCCGGGTTCCCGATTTCGGGGTCGCAGAGACCCGACGCGCGATCGATGCCGCGAACGCCGCGCTGCCGTCCTGGTCGGCGCTGACTGGCAAGGAACGCGCGGCGATCCTGCGCCGCTATTATGAAGCGATCATGGATCAGCAGGACGCGCTTGCCGAGCTGCTGACCGCCGAACAGGGCAAGCCGCTGGCCGAAGCGCGCGGCGAAATCGCCTATGCCGCCTCGTTCATCGAATGGTTCGGCGAAGAGGCGAAGCGCGTCTATGGCGACCTTGTTCCGGGACCCAAGTCCGACAACCGGATCCTGGTGATGCGGCAGCCGATCGGCGTGGTCGCGGCAATCACGCCGTGGAATTTTCCCGCCGCGATGATCACCCGCAAGATCGGCCCGGCGCTGGCGGTCGGCTGTACCGTCGTCGTCAAACCCGCGCAGCAGACGCCGCTTACCGCACTGGCGCTCGCGGCGCTCGCCGAACAGGCGGGCGTTCCGGCCGGTGTTCTGAACGTCGTCACCGGCAGTGATGCCGCCGCCATCGGCGGCGAACTTTGCGCCAATCCCGTCGTCCGCAAGCTCAGCTTTACTGGTTCGACCCGGATTGGTGCGATGCTCTATGCCCAGTCGGCGCCGAGCATCAAGAAGCTCAGCCTCGAACTCGGTGGGAACGCCCCGTTCATCGTCATGGACGACGCGGACATCGACGCCGCCGTGAAAGGCGCGATCGACAGCAAGTTCCGCAACGCCGGACAGACCTGCGTATGCGCCAATCGCATCTATGTGCAGGATGCCGTCCACGACGACTTCGTCGCGCGATTCGTCGCGGCGGCATCGCGTCTGCGCGTCGGGTCGGGGAGCGAAGAAGGCGTCGAGATCGGACCCCTGATCGAGGAGAAGGCGGTCGAAAAGGTCGAACGGTTGATCGCCGATGCGGTCGGCAAGGGCGCGCATGTCGCGACCGGCGGACAGCGCGATGCGCGCGGCGGCTGCTTTTTCGAACCGACGGTCCTGACGGGGATGCGCGAGGGCATGCTGGCCCTTGAAGAAGAGGCGTTCGGCCCGCTGGCCCCGGTTGTCCGGTTTGCGACCGAGGAGGAGGTGATCGAGGCGGTCAATCGCTCCGAATTCGGTCTTGCTGCCTATGTCTTCACGCGGAATGTCAGCCGCGTGTGGCGGATCGCGGAGCGCATCGAATCGGGAATCGTCGGGGTAAACACCGGCCTCGTTTCCACCGAACTCGCCCCGTTTGGCGGAGTGAAGGCGTCGGGCCTTGGCCGCGAAGGGTCGCGGCACGGGACCGAGGATTATCTCGAAATTAAATATGTGTGTCTCGACCTGGAGTCGCCATAGCCGCAAGGCTTGGATCGGGAGTGGAACGATGAAAACCGAGGAACAAACGCCGGCTGCGGGCGATTACCGTTACGGCTGGTATACCGCCATCGTCCTGATGGTCGCCTACACGCTGTCTTTTCTGGATCGCCAGATCCTGACGCTGATGGTCGGGCCGATCAAGGCCGACCTTCAGATCACCGATACCCAGTTTGCGATGCTGACCGGCGGCGCGTTTGCGCTGTTCTATACCGTCATGGCGCTCCCCATGGGATGGCTGGCGGACCGCTATCCCCGCAAATGGGTGATCGCTTCGGGAATCGCGGTGTGGACGATGGCGACCGGCGCCTGTGCTTTTGCCCGGACCTTTCCGGGCCTGATGGCCGCGCGGATCATGGTCGGCGTGGGCGAGGCGACGCTGTCGCCGTCGGCCTATTCGATGCTGCGCGACCGTTTCGACGATTCGCGCCTGCCGCGCGCGATGAGCATCTATTCGCTCGGCATCTTCATCGGTGCCGGGTTGGCGCTTATCATCGGCGGCATGGTCGTCAGCGCGCTCGAGGTGACGCCCTATGTCGATATTCCGCTGCTTGGCACCTTTCGGTCGTGGCACGCCGTGTTCCTCGTCGTGGGGCCTCCGGGCATCGTCGTAGCGCTGTGGGTCGCGACGCTCCGCGAGCCGGAACGCAAGAAGCCGCTGAACGCCGAAGAGAAGAAATCGCTGTCGTTCGCCGAAATCGCCCGCTTTCTTTCGGCATGGCCACGCATGTCGGTCGCCCTGTTTCTGGGCGCGGGGATGCTGTCGATCCTGAGTTACCTCGATGCCTGGTATCCCGAACTGTTCATCCGCATGTACGGCTGGCACGCCGATGAGGCGGGGCGGGTCAACGGTCTGGCTTCGTTGACGGCCGGGCCGGCGGGGATGGTCTTCGCGGGCTGGTACACCAGCCGCCTGATCAAGCGCGGGCGGTCCGATGCCTGTCTTTCGCTGGCGATGTTTGGGGCGATCGGATTGGGAATCTTCGGCGCGTTGATGCCGATCATGCCTAATGCGACGATGATGGCGGTCCTGATCTGGCCGATCAAATTCATGGGCGGGTTCAACCCGGTGCTGATTCCCGCCGCGATCCAGATGGTCGCGCCGCACAATCTGCGCGCGCAGCTTGGCGCGGTGTTCCTGTTAACCACGGGGATCCTGGGGACCGCGCTCGGACCGATCGTGCCGGCGTTCATGAGCGACTATCTGATCCAGGATGAGAGCAAGCTCAATGTCTCGATCGCCATCACCGCGCTCGTCGTCGCGCCGATCACCGCGGCGCTGATCGCCTACGGCCGCCGTCAGTTCCGGGACCGGATCGCATCCATGCCGCGGTAGGCGTGGCAGGGCGACTATGGGTCGGGGCGCGGGCCGCCGGTCCGCCGCCCCGTCACCGCTCTTGTTGTACCTGCCAGACCGGGGCTAAGAATTCGCCGGTTTGGAAAAAGGGTCGCCCATGAAACACCTGTTTGCAGCACTTGCTGTCGCTTTCTCGCTTTTCGCGGTGCCTGCATATGCGGCGCCGGCGCAGGGCGATGTCATCATTCGCCATGTCACGATCGTCGATGTCGAAGCGGCCAGGACCGTTGCCGGGCAGGCGGTCGTTCTGCGCGGCGCCGATATCGTCGCCGTCGGCGCCGACGCAGCCATCGCGAAAGACTGGCGCGCGCGGCGAACGGTCGAGGCGAGGGGGCGATATCTGATCCCCGGTCTGTGGGATATGCATGTCCATTTCGGCGGCGGGCCCGAGTTGATCGACGAGAATAAGGCGCTGCTTCCACTCTATGTCGCGAATGGCATCACGACGATCCGCGACTGTTCGGGCGACCTTGCCGATCAGGTGCTGGCGTGGCGCAGCGCGATCGCAAAGGGCAGCCTGTTCGGGCCGCGCCTGCTGACGTCCGGCGCGAAGATCGAAGGGATCGCGCCGGTGTGGAAGGGGACGATCGAGGTCGGCAGCGAGGCCGATGTCGATGCCGCGCTCGCGCGATTGCAACAGCGCGACAAGGTCGATTTCGTGAAGATCACCGACAATACGCTGAAGCCCGAGCTGTTCCTGTATGCCCTGCGGCGAGCAAGGGCGCTCGGCATCCGGACGTCGGGGCATATCCCGATGGCGCTGACGGTCGATCAGGCGGTCGATGCGGGGATCAGTTCGATCGAGCATCTCGATTATGCCTATAATGCGGGCGCGAAGGACGAGGCCGCGATCGCCGCCGATTTCGCGGCGGGGCGTATCGACCGTGCCGAGGCGAACCGCCGGCTCGATGCGGGGTTCGACCGCGACACGGCGATGGCGGCCTATCGCCGCTTTGTCGCGAAGGGTGTGTCGGTGACCCCGACGCTGAACGGCAGCCGCATCCTCGCCTACCTCGATCAGGGCGATCATTCGAAGGACGAGGGGCTGGCCTATATCGGGCCGAAGCTGCGCAAGACCTATGATTGGCGCATCGAGCGTGCGGCGAAGGCCGATGCGGCCGGAATCGCCGCGCGGCACAAGCAGATCGAGGATATCGCGACGATCCTGCCGATGCTGGTCGAGGCGGGCGTGCCGATCATGGCGGGAACCGATGCGGGCTTTCTCAACAGCTTCAACTATCCGGGATTCGGGCTCCACGACGAGATCGAACTCTTTGTACAAAAGGGCCTGACTCCGGCGCAGGCGCTCGCCTCCGCGACGCGCGCGGGGCCGGCCTGGTTCGGCTGGCTCGACCGCTATGGCGCGATCAGGCCGGGCATGGCCGCCGATCTGGTCCTCCTGACGCGTAATCCGTTGACGGATATTGCCGCGACCCGCGCGATCGATGCGGTGGTGTTGCGCGGCGAGGTTCAGGATCGCGCGGCGCTGGACAGGATGCTGGCCGACACGCGCGCGAAGGTGGCCGCGTGGAATGCCGAGGCCGCCCGCGCTCAGTGAGCGAGCGGCGCCTTGCGCGCGCGCCACACAACCGTGAGCGTGAAGAGACCGATCCCGGCCCAGACGACGTTGAGGACGGCCGAGGGGATGGCGCCATTATATCCCGAGTTGATGACGAAGCCGGCGGCGCCGATCACGTTCATCCACTGGTAGACGTAGCCGCGCGCTTCGAGCTTGCCGAGCGAGAGCAGGACATAAGCGACGAGGATCAGCACCGCCGCGGCCCAGCCGATGGTTTCGATCGCGATGACTTCGGCGCTCATGGCTTTTCCTTCCGAATGAAAACGCCCGCCCCGGCGAGGGGGCGGGCGCTCGTAACGTCAGCAGTGCGCGGCGTCAGGCCGCGAGCTTGCGCAGCACATAGTGCAGGATGCCGCCGTTCATGTAATATTCGACCTCGTTCGCCGTATCGATGCGGCAGAGCGTGTCGAAGCTGAAGGTCGAGCCGTCGGGGCGGGTGACGTTCACCGTGACCGTCTGGCGCGGTTTCAGGTCCGCGACGCCGGTAATGGTGAACTGGTCATCGCCGGTCAGGCCCAGCGTCTCGCGGGTCTGGCCTTCGAGGAACTGGAGCGGCAGCACGCCCATGCCGACGAGGTTCGACCGGTGGATGCGTTCGAAGCTTTCGACGATCACCGCGCGCACACCGAGCAGGTTGGTGCCCTTTGCCGCCCAGTCGCGCGACGAGCCGGTGCCATATTCCTTGCCGGCAACGACAACCAGCGGCGTGCCGTCGGCCTTGTGGCGCATCGCGGCGTCATAGATCGGCATGACTTCGCTGCCATAGCGCGACATGCCGCCCTCGATGCCGGGAACCATCTCGTTCTTGATGCGGATGTTCGCGAAGGTGCCGCGCATCATGACGTCGTGGTGGCCGCGACGGGCGCCATAGCTGTTGAAGTCGGCCTTGCTGACCTGATGCTCCATCAGCCATTTGCCGGCCGGCGAGTCCGCCTTGATCGAGCCCGCGGGCGAGATATGGTCGGTGGTGATGCTGTCGCCGAGGATCGCGAGCGGTTTGGCGTCGATGATGTCGCTGACGGGAGCCGGGGTCATCGTCATGCCTTCGAAGTACGGCGGGTTGGCCACGTAAGTGGAGCCCGCACGCCATTGATAGGTATCCGAGCCTTCGACCTTGATCTTCTGCCAATGTTCGTCGCCCTTGTAGACATGGGCGTAGCGTGCCTCGAACATGTCGCGGTCGACCGCGCCTGCCATTGTCTCGGCGACTTCCTGGTTGGTCGGCCAGATGTCCTTCAGGAACACGTCGCTGCCGTCCTCGGCCTGTCCGATCGGCGTGGTGGTGAAATCCTCGATCACGGTGCCCTTCAGCGCATAGGCGACGACCAGCGGCGGCGAGGCGAGGAAGTTCGCGCGCACGTCGGGCGACACACGGCCTTCGAAATTGCGGTTGCCCGAGATCACCGCCGCGGCGACGAGGCCATTCTCGTTGATCGCCTTGCTGATCGGTTCGGCGAGCGGGCCGGAGTTGCCGATACAGGTGGTGCAACCATAGCCGACGAGGTTGAAGCCGATATTGTCGAGATGCTTCTGAAGCCCTGCCTTTTCCAGATAGTCGGTTACGACCTGGCTGCCCGGCGCGAGCGAAGTCTTGACCCACGGCTTCGGCTTCAGGCCGTAGGCGTCGGCCTTTTTCGCGACGAGGCCCGCCGCGACCAGGACGCCGGGGTTCGAGGTGTTGGTGCAGCTCGTGATCGCGGCGATGGTGACGTCGCCGTCGCCGATGTCGAAGTCCTTGCCCTCGACCGGAACGCGCGTCTGCGCCTTCTTATAAGTATTCGCCATGTCGGCGTTGAACACATCGTCGACTTCGGGGAGCGAGACGCGGTCCTGCGGACGCTTCGGCCCCGCGAGCGACGGGACGACGGTCGACAGGTCGAGTTCGAGCGTGTCGGTGAAGACGGGGTCCGCCGCGCCTTCGACGATCCACAGTCCCTGTGCCTTCGCATAGGCCTCGACCAGCGCGATATTCTCTTCCGAACGGCCGGTCAGGCGCATATAATCGAGCGTCTTGTCGTCGATGCCGAAGAAGCCGCAGGTCGCGCCATATTCGGGCGCCATATTGGCGAGCGTCGCACGGTCGGCGAGGCTGAGCGAGGCAAGGCCGGGGCCGAAATATTCGACGAAGCGACCGACGACGCCCTTGGCACGCAGCATCTGCGTCGCAGTCAGCACCAGGTCGGTCGCGGTGACGCCTTCCTTCAGCTTGCCGGTGAATTTGAAGCCGACGACTTCGGGGATCAGCATCGACACGGGCTGACCGAGCATCGCGGCCTCGGCCTCGATCCCGCCGACGCCCCAGCCCAGCACGCCGAGGCCGTTGATCATCGTCGTGTGGCTGTCGGTGCCGACACAGGTGTCGGGATAGGCGACGGTCGTGCCGTGCGCATCATCGCTCGACCACACCGCTTGCGCGATATGTTCGAGGTTGACCTGATGGCAGATGCCGGTCCCCGGAGGTACGGCCTTGAAGTTCGACAGGCTTTTCGATCCCCATTTCAGGAAGTCGTAGCGCTCGCCGTTGCGATAATATTCGATCTCGACATTCTGTTCGAACGCCTTGGGGGTGCCGAATTCGTCGACCATCACCGAGTGGTCAATGACGAGGTGGACGGGGACGAGCGGGTTGATCTTGGTCGTGTCGCCGCCGAGCTTGGCGATCGCGTCGCGCATCGCGGCGAGGTCGACCACGCAGGGGACGCCGGTGAAATCCTGGAGCAGCACGCGCGCGGGGCGATACTGGATCTCGCGGTTCGAATGCGGATCCTTCTGCCAGTCGACCAGCGCTTGCACATCGTCGGTCGAGACGGTGAAGCCGCCATCCTCGAAGCGCAGCAGGTTTTCGAGCAGCACTTTCATGGAGAAGGGCAGGCGCGACACGTCGCCGAGCTTCGTCGCGGCCTTGTCGAGCGAATAATAAGCGTAATTCTTGCCGCCGACGCTCAGCGTCGAACGGGTACCCAGCGTGTCGTTGCCCGTGGTCGTCATAGGATTGCAGTCCCCATGTTGGCGCGGCGGGGAAAGACGGCCCGATGCCCGTTCGGGAGAGCGGGACAAGCGGAGTCGCACGCGCAGGTTTATGTTGGCGCCGCCTTACGCCGAGGGCGAGGAAATGCAAGGGGGAGGGGGCGCAACCTTCGCAAAGGTGTGAAGCTTCGCCCCTTTCCATTCACCGATGGCGGTGAGGAGACGCGGGTCCGGCCCGCTGCGTCACGCGGTTTCCCCAACAAAAAAAGCCGCCAGCCTTGCGGCCGGCGGCTTTTTTGAATTCTGGTCGCCAGATCAGGTGTAGCGAACGCTAAGGTGCGGCTTGCGCCGCGACCGCATCGCACCGCCCACGACCGCAAAGCCCAGCAGCATCAGGGCCCAGGTGCCGGGTTCGGGCACGGGCGCGACATCAAGCCGGACGTTGTCGAGAAGCGGGCCGACATTGTCGCCGCTGGTCGTGTAGAATGCGAGCTGCAGGCTGCCCGATCCAAGCGCCCGGAAGCTGATCGAAGACGAGGTGAACGGCGTACCAAGGCCGCTGAGCGACGTAACGCTGGTAAGCTGGTTGGAATAGAGCAACGGCGACGCGGTCAGGCCGGTGCCGGAGAAGAGACCGACCAGCGCCGGATCGACGAACAGTCCGGCGTAGAAGGGATCTGAGTCCTGCGACCGCTGGCTTCCGCTCACGTCGTAAGAAAAAGTTACCAGATCGCCGGCGTTGAAATTGAACAGCTGCTTCGAATAGATCGCCGCCGGTCCGGGGGTACCGTCGAGGTCCAGGACGTTGCCCGATGCCGGGTTGGTGACATTGATGCCATACGGATTGGACGCGGCGACGATGTCGACCGTGCCGCCTGTCGGATTGCCGCCCGAGGTGATCAACCAATTGGTCAGGCTCGACAAACCGATGCCCGGCGTGTCGGCTTCGAAACCGTCGAAG
Organism: Sphingopyxis sp.; assembly: GCF_016793825.1. Taxonomy (GTDB): domain Bacteria; phylum Pseudomonadota; class Alphaproteobacteria; order Sphingomonadales; family Sphingomonadaceae; genus Sphingopyxis. The sequence continues at coordinate 115,653 of NZ_JAEULM010000002.1, read as the reverse complement.
AAAACTTCTGCGGCAGACGCCGGAGCGGCGACTGCGATCGCGGCGCAAGCCGCCAAAGCGGAAATCAGACGCATATCGTACCCCCTCAAAATGCTGTCCGCGAATCGAATGCGGTCGCGCCCTCTTAACAAAAATTAGGGAGAATGTTACCCGGAATGACTCCCGATCGAGGCCGAACTGTCCTGAATTGAGCCATTTTCATGCCGTTGGCGAGGACTGAGCAGGCGCGGACAGTCCTTGGCTTGCTCGCGCGAATGACGCGCGGGCGCGCGCATGGCTTCGCGCCCAGCGCCGTCGTGCGGCCGGGCTCGCGCCGTCGTGGTGCAGGAAATTTCGCCCGCCCGCCGCGGCAGGGGGCGGAGCGAGTGAGCCGTGGAGGCGGGGGCGCAGGATTGCCCGGTGGGCACGGAGGACCAAGGGTCACTCGGCCGAGGGGGGTGGACGTCCCGTGCCCACCGGACAAACTGTGAATCCCGGAATTCAGCGCCGGACGACCAGCGTTCCTGTCATTCCCGGATGAAAGATGCAGTAAAAGGCGATGCTGCCGGGTTTCTTCAGTACGGTTTTCGCGCTTTTCCCGACTGGCAAATCGACATTGAAGCTGCCGTCGCGGGCGGTCGCCGTGTGACGGAACATGTCCTTGTTGACCCACACGATCGTGTCACCAACGCGCGCGCCGGCCGGCACCGCGCCGAACTTCATCTTGTCGACGACGACCGTATAGGCTTTTGGAGCGGGAGCCGCGCCGCCGATCAGCGGCGCGGCAACCATCACGAGCGCGCAAAGAAGCGCGCGCGTCACTTGACGCTCGCGGCCAGATGCTCAGCGTGCTTCTGATGCTCGCTGAACAGGACGAGTCCGGTTTCCAGCAGCGACTTCAGTTCGCCATTGTTTGCCGACGGGATCAGCAGACCGCGCAGCGCACCGTTGACGGTGTTGTGATAGGCGACTTCGTTCGCGACATAGGCGCGGTCGAAGGCGGCGCCGTCGAGCTTGTCGAGTTCGGCATGCTTCTGGGCGGCCTGCGCCGACAGGGCGGTGCTGGTGGCATTCGCTTCCGGCGTGACGCCAAGCTTGGTGACGAGGGCCAGCGCCTTGTCGTTCACGGCGGCGTGGTCGCGCACCATTTCTTCGGCGAACGCGCGAACGGCCGGGTTGTGCGACTTGGCGAGCGCCTGCTTGCCGGCATCGACGTCGATCTGGCCGGCGGTGTAGGCGATGTGTGCGATCTGGGCGTCGTTCGGCTTCGCCGCGTCCTGCGACATCGCCGCGCCGCTGATGGTCAGCGACGCCGCAGCGCCGATCCAGAGGAAGGTCTTCAGCATCTTGTGTCTCCTTTTTTGCGAATGCGGCCATTGGATGACACGGCGTGAAAAAGGTTCCCGGGAACCTGCGGCGCGCTCTGGCATCCAATGGGCATCACAACGCTGGAGATGCGAATGGATATGTATGACCTGGACTCCGAACCGGCCGCGATCGAGGTGGACGATGTTCCCGCGCGCGCCTTGTCGCGTCCCGGCCAGGCTGAGGTCGAGGCGGCGGTCCGCACGCTGATCGCGGCGGCCGGCGACGATCCGGCGCGCGAGGGGCTTCTCGACACGCCGGCACGGGTCGCGCGGGCGTATCGCGAATGGTTCGCCGGCTATGCGATCGACCCCGGGCATCTGCTCAGCCGAACCTTCGGCGAGGCCGAAGGGTATGACGAAACCATCCTGCTGCGATCGATCCCGCTGGTGTCGACGTGCGAGCATCATCTTGCGCCGATCACCGGCGTGGCGCATGTTGCCTATCGCCCCCGCGACCGGGTGGTCGGCATTTCGAAACTGTCGCGGCTGGTCGATGTCTATGCGCGCCGCCTGCAGTTGCAGGAACGGCTGACGCGCCAGATCGCCCAGGCGCTCGACGATGCGTTGCAGCCGCGCGGCGTCGCCGTCGTCATCGAGGCGGCGCACGGGTGCATGTCGACGCGCGGCGTCCGGCAGCATGGCGTGTCGCTCGTCACCAAATGCTGGCTCGGCGAATTCGGCGAGAACGAAGCTCTGCGCCGCGAATTGCTGAGTTCCTTGCCGCGTCGCGGCAGCGATGGGGGGGGAGAAGGATGACGGCACAAACTTGGCGCGACCTGTCGGGACTTTCCGACGTCGAACTCGCGGAACTGATCGCGGTGCGCGATCGCGACGCGGTGCGGATCGTGACCGAACGCAACAACCAGCGATTGTTCCGCGTCGCGTGGAGCGTGCTCAAGGAACGCGAAGAGGCCGAGGATGTCGTGCAGACGACCTATATGCGCGGCTTCGAGGCGATCGACAGCTTCGCGGGGCGGTCGTCGCTGTCGACCTGGCTGACCCGCATCGCGATCAACGAGGCGCTGGGGCGCGCGCGGTCGGCGGAGCGGCGGCGAAAGCGGCTCGACGCGACGTCGGTTATCGACCTTAACGAATATCGGGATCGTTTGATGCGCGGATCGATGCAGGGCGGGAAGCCCGACGCCGAAATGGCCAGAACCCAGATACGCGAGACGATGGAGGCCGCGATCGAGCAGCTCCCGACGGAGTTCCGCACGACCTTCGTCCTGCGCGAGATCGAAGGGATGTCGGTCGAGGAAACGGCCGCTTTGCTGGATATCTCGCCGGCGACGGTGAAGACGCGCTGCCTGCGTGCGCGGCGGCGGTTGCAGGAACTGCTGGCGCCCGAACTGAAATCGGCGCTGACCGGCAGCTTTCCGTTTGCCGGTGCCGATTGCAACGCGCTGACCGAGCGCGTCCTCGCGGACTGGTGCCGGACGGCCTGAAGCGCCGGCTCTAGCTTGCTGCTGCTGCCGGGGACACGACTTTCGGGGTGAAGGTTCGCACGCGGTCGCGGCCCGCGCGTTTCGCTTCATACAGGGCCTGGTCGGCATCGTGCATCAGGCGCGAAAGGCCCTCGCCGGGGATTCCGGCGGCCAGGCCGATGCTGACCGTCGGGTGGAGTCCAGCCGGTATCCGGCCGGCACAGGCGGCTTGGAATCCCATGCGCACCGCCTCGGCAAGCTGTCGCCCGGCCTCGATACCCGCGCCGGGGAACAGGATGGCGAATTCTTCGCCGCCGATACGACCCGCGACGACTTCCGCCGGTGCGATGCTGCGGACATGCGCGCCAAAGCTGGCGATGATCATGTCCCCCACCGCGTGGCCGTGCGTGTCGTTGATCCGTTTGAAATGGTCGAGATCGGCGATCAGCAGCGCGGCAGGACGGCCGCCATCGAGGCACCGGCGTAGCGCCGAGCCCGCCGTCGCTTCGAACCCGCGACGGTTGAGAAGACCCGAAAGCTGGTCGTCATCGGCCTCGCGCCGCAGTTCGCCGATCATGTCGATCGCCACCGCGACCATCAGGCTGATCGCCGCGATGATCGACACCATCGCCTGGCTGAACTGCACCGTGGTCCAGTAGATCGACTGCTGGAAACCGACATAGTCGTCGAACCCGCCGCTGAAGGTCAGGATAACGATGGGACGGATTATCAGGTTCGCGGCCGACAGCGCGGCGACGCCGAACAGGACCTTGTCGATCAGATAGGGCTTGGCAACAGGCCCGAGCGCCTGGACGATCATCAGCGCGATGGCTCCCGCGCCGATGCTGATCGCATAGATGCGCGCCGGGATGCTGGGATCGACCAGCAGGAACCAGGCGAATATGGCGAGCGATATTGCGGCGACCACGCTCATCGCGCGCCAGGGGACAGGCAAGCCGTAACGATCGATGATCGCGGCGGCGAACAGCATGCCGGTCGCAAGGAACCCCATGTTCGCGGGCAGGCGTTGCAGTTCCATCGGCAGAACGGGCGCGACGTCGAGGATCAGGAACGCCGCAGCCGTGGCGAGATAAGCGCCGGCGGCGAAGGCGATGTAGCGCTCGCGGCGCTGGAGCCACATCAGAAAGAAGGCGGTGGCAAAAAGCAGGCCGATGCCCGGATTGAGCAGCGAGATGAAAAGCTGTCCCGACAAAGACTCCCTACCTCTCTCCCCCAACCCCTTGGGTAGCCTGCCATGGATAACGAGTTGTTACTTGGGGGTAAGTTAAGTCACGGTGACGAATGCGACAAGGCGAAGTCGGCCGGACGCGATTATCCTGCAGCAAGCGGCGGGCAGGGTGGAGTTCAGGCGGTGCCGCGTGTCGCGAGATAGACCGGGATGCGGGTTCCGCTGCGCGTGAAGGCATCGTCTTCGAGCGCCATCGCGACCAGCGCTTCGCCCGCCGCGTCGAGATCGGGTTCGACCGAGGTGAGCGCCGGGTCGGCGAGCGTTCCCGCGCGGATGCCGTCGAAGCCGATCAGCGCGACATCCTCCGGCACGCGGCGCCCCGCATCCTTCAGCCCCTGCAGCACACCCAGCGCGAGCATGTCGCTCGCCGCGAAGATCGCGTCGGTATCGGGATGCGCAGCCAGCAGTTCGGCCACCGCGGCGACCCCCTGGGCATGGCGGTCGGTCGCGGCGGGCGGTTCGACGATGATCGGCGCCATGCCGTGCTTTGCGAGCGCGTCGGTGAAGCCTTCACGCCGTTCGTCAAACTGGCGCTGGGGCGAACGCTGCGGGCCGATGAAGGCGATGCGGCGGCGTCCCGACGCGACGAAATGATCCGCGGCGAGAGCGCCGCCAGTGCCATTGTCGCTGCGCATCCAGTGAAAAGGGTCGCCGGGGCTGCCCCAGCAGACGAAGTCGAGGCCCGAACGCTGTGCCTGCGCGAAATATTCCCACGCGGCGCGGTTGCTGGTCGTCCCGATAACGATCATCGCGTCGGCGAGGCCCGACGCCACGAAATCGGCGCGGAAATTGTCGGAGCTCTCCTGAAAGGACACCAGCAGGTTGAAGCCGCGCGCCGAGGTCGCAGCCGCGATGCTGCCAAGCAACGCGAAATAGAAAGGGTTGATCGCGCTGCGATCCTCGCCGGGACGGCAGACGGTAACGAGCGCGATCGTCTCGCTGCTCTTGAGGCGGAGCGACGAGGCATGGCGGTCGACGACATAACCCATTTCGCGCGCGGCGGCCGAAACGCGGGCCCGCGTTTCGGCGTTGACGCCGGGACTGCCGCGCAAGGCCCGCGACACGGTCGATTGCGATACGCCGGCGCGCTCGGCGACGTCGAACGATGTCGGGCGCAACGTCTTCATTCCGGCCTCTCTCCCCTTGCGCCGTCTGTCGCCGCGCAGGCGGAGCTTGTCAATCGGCGAGGCCGGTCGCGGTTCGAAACGACGGCCTAAAGGCCGTCGAGCGCCAGCAGGGCGAAGCTCGCGAGCCAGTGCTCGCCCATATAGTCCCCGGTGACATGCGGGAGCGCGGCGTCCAGATGGTCCTGCGCGGTGGCCGTGGCGACCGGGCTGACCGGATGTTCGGAGCCGAGCGCCGATGCGATCGCGCGCCAGCACCAGGCGCGGCTGAGATTGAGGCCGTCGAGATGTGCGATCTTGCCGTCGCTGCGATCGGAGACGGTGGCGGGCGTAAACAGCGTCGCGGGCGCCTGCCGCGCGGCGAGCGGCAGGAAGGCATCGAACCAGCCCGCGAAATCGCCGCCCAGCACGATTGCCATCAGATGGGCTTCGGTGAGCGCCGAGGACAGGAATTCGTCGCCGCCGGGTTCCCATGCCTGGCAGTCGCGGTCCTGCCCGAACCAGTCGCGGGCGCGGGCATCGATCAGCGCGGCGAGATCGGGATCGCGCGCTTCGGCCCAGCGGCGCGCGAGGATCAGCGCGAAGCTGATGTTGAAATGGGTGCCGACACGCAGCGGGTAGGTCAGCTTTGGCAGGAAGGCATGAAAGCGCGCGGCAAAGGCGGCCGCAAGCGGTTCGAGCGCGGTCGCCCAGCGGGCATCGTGGCGCGCCGCCTCGGCGTGGAGCGCGAGGAGCCACGCCCAGCCATAGGGGCGCTCGAAGCCCGCCGCATAAGGGCGTTCGAGATAGGCGAGTTCGCCCGCGACCTTTTCGGGCACCAGCATTTCGTCGGCGCGCGCGTGAATGTCGGCGACGACGGGAAGGTCGGGGAAACGGCGAGCGATGCGCAGGATCTGCCACCAGCCATGGACGCAGCTATGCCAGTCGAAGCTGCCATGAAAGATCGGGTGATGCGCGCGCGGCGGTTTGGCGTCTTCCGGGCCGTTCAGGACGAGATCCATCTTGTAGGGATATTCGCGCCCGAGATGCGACAGGGTCGCGGCCGCGAAGCGCGTTGCGTGGTCTGGCGTGAGGTGGAGCATGACGAGCGTCTCTTGTTGCAGTTGAGCCCTTCCCATCGCCTGGCGACGGGAAGAATTTAGAAAGCGAACAGCCAGATGAAGACGATGTTCACGGCCAGCAACGGCACCGCCGTGCCGATCTGCGCCCTGATCACGCCGTAAGGACTCTTGAGTTCGAGCAGCGCGGCGGGGACAAGATTGAAGTTCGCCGCCATCGGGGTCATCAGCGTCCCGCAAAAGCCTGCGAGCATCCCGATCGCGGCGACCACCGCCGGATCGCCGTGATAGTGCTTGATGAGCAACGGCAGTCCGACCGCCGCCATCATTACCGGAAAGGCCGCGAACGCATTGCCCATCACCATGGTAAAAAGCGCCATGCCAAGCCCGAATGCCAGCACCGCGCCGAACAGGCTGCCCTGCGGAATCGCCGTGCCGATGAGCCCGCCGACCACCTCTCCAACCCCCGCAAGTGCGAAGACCGCACCGAGACTTGCGAGCATCTGCGGCAAGACTGCGGCCCACCCGACGGCGTCAAGCAGCCGGCGCCCCTGTTGCGCCGGAAGCATGAGCGGCGATCGAAGCCGGGCCATCCCCACCGCAAGCGCGGCCAGAACGCCGAGTGCGAGCGAGATGAGCGTCGCCTGGTTCGGATCGGCGAGACCGGGAACCCATTTGAACAGAAAGGTGCCCGCAAGCGCGACTGCCGGGATGATCAGCGCGACGAGCAGCAGGAAATTGCCATACCGTACGGCGCGTTCGGCCTGCACCTCGGCCGGGACTTCACCCCCCGGCGCCCGGCCGATCTGGCCGGCGCCGGCGATGGCGACCAGCGCGAGGACGAGCAGGCCGTTGCCGAAGTCGCCCAGATAATCGCCCGCGAGCATCGACAGCGCGAGCAGGCCCCAGAAGGCGGCGTTGCCGAAGCGTTTGGGATTGCTCCGGTCCATGAAGCCCAGCCCCGCGAACAATGCGAAGGTCAGCCCCGCCAGGATATAGACAAAGGTCAGCGTGATCATGCGCTGGCCTCCTTCCCGGTCATCCGCCTCTCAAGCCGGCGCAGGCGAAAGCCGTGGATCAGGAAGGCAGCGATGGCTGTCGGGATCGCCCACATCGAGAAGTGAAGGGGTTCGATCACATAGCCATAGCCTTCGAGAAGACCCTTCATCAGCAGGATCGACCCGATCGCGAGGAAAATATCCTCGCCAAAGAAAAGGCCCACATTGTCGGTGGCAGCGGCGAAGGCCTTGACCTCTTCGCGCTGGTCGTCGGTGAGCGCATCGTTTTTCGCCTCGGCGGCGGCTTCGGCCATCGGGGCGACGAGCGGCCGGACGGTCTGGGCATGGCCAGCGACCGACGTGAGGCCGACCGCCGACATCACCTGGCGAAGCAGGAGATACGAGGTGAGCAGCCGGCCGAGCGTCGCGCCCTTCATGCGGTCGATCAGCCTGCGCGCGTGCTGTTGCAGCCCATAAGCTTCGAGCAGGCCGATGACGGGGAGGACGATCCAGATGATCGACACATAACGGGTGTCATTGAACGCCTTGCCGAAGGCGGCGACGATCGCCTGCACGTCGAGCCCGGCGGCAAGTCCGGTCGCGAGGGCCGAGGCCATGATCACGAGCAATGGATTGAAACGGAGCAGGAAGCCCGCAATGATGATGGCGATGCCGATCAGGACGAGCATCAGCAGCGCGCCAGAGCGGGGAGTGGCGACAAGGGATCGCACGACAAGGCGAACCGATTTTCTTTCTGATCCCGCATCGCGTCAGTCCCCCGCCTCCCCATAGCCCCCGCCGCCCGGCGTTTCGATCACGAAGGCGTCGCCCGCCTCGAGGTTGGCGCTGCCCGTCGCGGCGAGATTTTCGATCGACCCGTCGGCCCGCTCGATCCAGTTGCGGCCGGGCGCGGCGTCTTCGCCGCCCGCGAGGCCCGCAGGCGCGATCTTGCGACGGTTCGCAAGGATGTTCGCGGCCATCGGCTCGCGGAAGCGGATCCGGCGGGTTGCGCCGTCGCCGCCATGCCAGCGACCCCGCCCGCCCGAACCATGGCGGATCGCGAAGTCTTCGACGATCACCGGGAAGCGCGTCTCCATCACCTCTGGATCGGTCATGCGGCTGTTGGTCATATGCGTCTGGATCACGTCGGTGCCGGCGAAACCGGGGCCGGCGCCCGACCCGCCTGCGATCGTTTCATAATATTGGTAGGTATCGTTTCCGAAGGTGAAGTTGTTCATCGTCCCCTGCGCGCCCGCCATCGCACCGAAGGCCGCGAACAGCGCGTCGGTGATCACCTGGCTGGTTTCGACATTGCCGGCGACCACCGCCGCGGGATAGCGCGGCGACAGCATGGAATCGGCGGGAACGATCAGGGTGACCGGAGCAAGGCAGCCCTCGTTCATCGGAATCGGGTCGTCGAGCATGGTCCGCAGGACGTAGAGGACGGCGGCGCGAACGACCGGCATCGGGGCGTTGAAATTGTCGGGGAGCGTGGGCGACGAGCCGGTAAAGTCGATGGTGACGTGGCGGGCTTCGCGATCGACCCTGACCGCGACCACCACCTCGGCGCCATTGTCCATCGCATAGCGAAAAGCGCCGTCGTCGAGGCGCGCGACGAGTTGGCGCACCGCGGTTTCGGCCTGGCGCTGGCCATGCGCCATATAGGCCGCGACGGTTCGGACGCCGTGTGCTGCCGAAAGCTCCGCCAGCGCGGTGGCGCCGCGCTGGCATGCGGCGACCTGCGCCTTGAGGTCCGCGATGTTGAGCGCGGGATTGCGCGCCGGAAAGGCGCCGGCGACGAGATGTGCGAGTACCGCCTCGTCCCGAAATGCGCCGTCGTCGACGATCAGCATATTGTCGAAGAGAATACCCTCCTCGTCTATGCTGCGGCTGCCGGGCGGCATCGATCCCGGCGCGATGCCGCCGAGGTCCGCGTGGTGGCCGCGCGCCGCGACGAAGAAGGCGGGCATCTCCCCCGCAACGAACACCGGCATGATGACGGTGATGTCGGGAAGGTGCGTGCCGCCGTCATAGGGCGCGTTGAGGGCGTAGGCGTCGCCGCGCCGGATACCGCGTCCGTCGCCGGTTCGCTGTCGCAGGATCGTGCGGACGCTTTCTCCCATCGAGCCGAGATGCACCGGCATATGCGGGGCGTTGGCGACGAGGCGGCCGTCGCCATCGAAGATCGCGCAGGAAAAATCGAGCCGCTCGCGGATATTGATCGACGACGCGCTATGCTGAAGCGCGCCGCCCATTTCCTCGGCAATCGCCATGAACAGGCTGTTGAATATCTCGAGCCGGACGGGATCGGGGCGGGTAAGATCGTCGCGGGCGGTTGTTTGCGATCCGGCGGTGCGGGTGCGGACGAGGCGCAGCGTCCCTTCGTGTTCGACCTCGGCCTGCCAGCCGGGCTCGACGACGGTGGTCGAGAGCGCGTCGATGATGATGGCGGGCCCCCCGATGGCCCGGCCGGGAGCAAGCGTGCTACGCTGGTGCAGCGGGACCGCGTGCGCGGCCCCCGCCAGCCACGCCGTGACGGTTTCGGGCGCCGCCTCCGCGTCCGGTGCGGGAGGGGGCAGGGTCGCGGGGGTGCCGCCCGCTTCGGTCAGTTCGACGCGGATGCGATCAACGACCAGGTTGGCGTGCGGGGCGTAGCCAAAACGCTGACGAAAGGCGGCGGCGAAGGCACTGGCGATCTCGGCAGGCGGTGTGAGGGGAAGTTCGATGGCGTTGTCGCTGTCGGCGAGGCGCACAAACAGCAGCGTTTCGCGCGACGTCGGTGCGCCGTTGGCAAGGTCCGCGCGGGCCGCGTCGGTCAGGTCGGCCTCGGCCGCGGCAAGGGAGCGGGCGCAGCCGGGATCGAGCGGCAGCGCCAGAGTTCGCTCGCGGATAGCCGAGGGTCTGGCGAGGCCCATACCATAGGCCGAGAGTACGCCCGCCAGCGGATGGAGCAGAATCTCGTCGATACCCAGCGCGTCGGCGACGAGGCAGACATGCTGGCCCGCCGCCCCGCCGAACCCGACGAGGCTGTACCCCCGCGTCACGTCGTGTCCGCGCGCGATCGTGATCCGCTTGATCGCGTTCGCCATCTGCTGAACCGCAATTTCCAGCAGTCCCTCGGCCAGCGCTTCGGCGCTGATCCCGCCGACCTGTTCGGCCATGGCCGCGAATTTTTGCACGACGATGTCGCGATCGAGCGGCTGGTCGCCGTTCGGGCCGAAGAGTTTGGGGAAGTGGCCGGGCTGGACCTTGCCCAGCAGGACGTTGCAGTCGGTGACGGTCAGCGGCCCGCCGCGGCCATAGGCTGCGGGGCCGGGGTTTGCGCCTGCGCTTTCGGGGCCGACCGAGAGCCGCGCGCCGTCCCAGCGGCAGATCGATCCTCCCCCCGCGGCAACGGTGTGGATACGCAGCATTGGGGCGCGGATGCGGGTGCCCGCCACGATGGTTTCATTGTCGCGTTCGAGTCGCCCCGCATAGTGGCTGACGTCGGTCGATGTGCCGCCCATGTCGAAGCCGATGAGACGATCCTTGCCGAGCGGTGCGGCGCTGCCGACCATCCCGACGATACCGCCCGCCGGGCCCGACAGGATCGCGTCGCGACCGTGGAAGGCGCCGGCGGACGCGAGGCCGCCGGAGCTTTTCATGAACTGCGGATCGATCCCGCCGTCGAGCTGCGCGACGAACTGGCGTACATAATGGTGGAGAACAGGGGAGAGGTAGGCGTCGGCCAGCGTCGTGTCGCCGCGCCCGACAAGCTTGATGAGCGCGCTGACGTCGTGGCTCGTCGAGATCTGGGTAAAGCCGACGTCGCGCGCGATGTCGGCCAGCCGCCGTTCGTGCGCGGGGTAGCGATAGCCATGCATCAGCACGATCGCGATGCTGGCAAGGCCGCGTGCGCGTGCAGCTTCCAGCGCCGTCCGCGCGGCCGCTTCGTCGAGCGGACGGAGAATTTCGCCGTCGGGGCCAAGCCGCTCGTCGATTTCCGCGACTGCCGCGTGCGGAGGCGCGATGCGATGATGCGCCCGCGCGAAAAGGTCGGGGCGATCCTGATAGCCGATGGTCAGTGCATCGCCAAAGCCGCGGGTGATCGCGAGCAGGGTCGGCGCGCCCTTGCGTTCGAGCAGCGCGTTGGTCGCGACCGTTGATCCCATGCGAATCGCGAGCGGCGGCAGCGGTCCTGCGCCGGCGCCGGTCAGGTCGCGGATCGCATTGACCGCCGCGTCGCCCGGGCGCGCCGGGTCCTCGCTCAGATATTTGGTCGTGACGACCGTGCCGTCGGGTCGCCGTGCGACGACATCGGTGAAGGTGCCGCCGCGGTCGATCCAGATCTGCCAGCCGTCGTCAGGTCTTGAGGCCATCGTCCGGCCAGCGAATGACGATGGTGAGGCCGTTGTCAACGCCCGTGCGCTGCCAGCTGCCCTTGAGCTGCCTTTCGATCAGCGAGCGGATGAACTGGGTGCCAAAGCTTTCGATCTCGATATGCGGTGTTTCGGCCAGACCGGTCTCGGTCCAGCGAAGCTCCACATCGCCGGCGTCGTGCCGCCATTGAACGGACAGGTCGCCGGTGCCCGACAGCGCGCCATATTTGATGCTGTTGGTCACGAACTCGTGGACAGCGAGCGAGATGGCCTGCGCGCTTTCGTCGTTGAGCAGCACGGCCGGCCCGCCGACCGTCCCGAACCGTTCGGCGGACCAGCCCGCGATCTCCAGCTCGCGGCGAATGATCCGGCCAAGGTCGACGCTGTCGACCGCGCCGGTGACGAGCATCTGCTTGGCGTCGGACAGCGCGCGCATCCGGCCGTCGAACTTGGTTTCGAAGTCCTGCAGGCTGTCCGATTCTCGCAGCGTGATCCGCGCGAGCGCGCCGATCCGCGCGAAGGCGTTTTTCATGCGGTGCGCCATCTCGCCGATCATCAGGTCGCGATCCTCGGCATGGCGCGCCTGTTCTTCGGCGAGCGCCTGGGCGGCTCCGACGCGGCGCTGCTGCACGCGGTGGAGCTGTGTCGCGAGAGCGGCGAGAGCGAGGCCGAACAGCAGGATGGCCAGCGGGCGTCCGAGCCGTTCGAGGAAACGGCCATAGGATATCCGCATTGTCCACTCGCGGTCGGCAACGCGGATTTTCTGTTCGTGCGCGTCCCACCCGATCGTTCCCCGCCGATAGAGCAATGGCGCCGCCGGACCGGCGCCGGCATGGATTTCGATGCCGCGCATTCCGTCCGCCTGCTCGCCCAGCACGGCCTTCATCAGGTCGCGGCTGCGGAACGGCGCATAGACAAAGGCTTCGATCGGCCGCGCACCCGGCCGCGTCGCAATGTTGCTGAGCGGTGACGCGGGCTGGCGGGCATAGACGGGGACATAGATCAGGAACCCGGGCTGCTTTTGCCGCGCGAGGCGTTCCTGCGTGAGTTCGACCACGCCGCTGACGGCGGGCTGGCCGGTTTGCCAGGCCCGGCGCATCGCGGCGCGGCGCGTCGGGTTGCTGTACATGTCGAACCCCAGCGCAACATGGCGGCGCGGCGTATAGGGCTCGACCAGCACGACGGGAAAGCCGATCTTCTGGTCGGTTGCGGGCCAGACCTTGATCTCTTCGCCATAATTCTCGCGCAGCTGCTCCTCGGCTCGCTGCGGCACGCCGGCGGGAATCGCGGCGGCGATGCCGATGCCTTCCATTCCCGGCGTGCGTACCTGCGGCTGCAACGACGAGAGATAGGCGCGGATGCCGGGTCCGCTGGAACTCGGATCGGACTGATAGAGCGCGCGGACGCCCTCGAGCACCGCGACATGATCGCGCAGGCGCATGTTGACCTGCATCGCGACCCGCGCCGCCTGATCGGCCTCTTCGGCCTCGTTATAGAAAAAGCTCGCCGCCGCCGCGACGAGTGTCGCGAGCAGGATGACCAGCCCGACAAACCGGACGAGCAGGCCCATCAGCCGATCTGCCCATGTCGAAGGGCGCATTGTCAGAAATCCCGCTGATGGCTGCCATGGCAGCGCGCCCCTCCGCATCCAGATGTTTCACGCCGGGCGACCGATAGCAAGATTATTTCGTCGGGGGTCCGCCGCCGCCGGACGGGTTGCAGCGCGCAACCTTTCGCCTATGCTGCGATCCCGGAAAGAGGAGAAGGAAGAATGATCGTCTATGGTTCGCTGGTGTCGCCTTTCGTTCGGAAATTACTTGGTTTTCTGGGTGAGAAGGGGCTGGATTTCGAACTGAAGGGTGTCGGTATCGGCGATCCCGATCCGGGGTTTCGCGCCGCCTCGCCGCTGGCCAAGATGCCCGCGATCGACGACGACGGCTTCCTCCTCGCCGATTCCAGCGCGATCATCCATTATCTCGAAGCCAAATATCCGGAGCCGGTGCTGATTCCCGCCGACCCGCAGGCGCGCGGGCGCGTCATCTGGTGGGACGAGTTCGGCGATACGGTGTTCGCGGCGTGCGGCGGCAAGATGTTCTTCAACCGCATCGTCTCGCCGAAATTTCTCGGGCGTGAGGGCGACCTCGCGGCCGCCGCACAGGCGGAGGCCGAAGAACTCCCCAAATTGCTCGACTATCTGGAAGGCGCGATCCCCGCGTCGGGCTATCTTGTCGAAGATCGCTTTACGCTCGCCGATCTGGCGGTCGCGTCGCCGTTCATGAACCTCCGCCATTGCGGCTTGCGCGTCGATGCCGCGAAGCATCCGAAGGTTGCCGCATGGAGCGAGGCGATCCTCTCCCGACCCAGCCTGGCGCCGTGGGTCGACAAGGAGGAACGGATGATGGCCAAGGTCCTCGCGGCCTAGGGTCAGGACCCTAGGTTTCGGCCGCCGCGGGCAGGCGCGCGAGCGTCGCGACGAGCTGTGCCTGGCTCGCGGCGCCGGTCTTGCGGAAGATCCCTTTCAGCAGGAAACGGATGGCGTTCAGGCTGACGGCGCGCTCGGCGGCATAATCCTGCAGTGTCTGACCCGCCGCGAGCGCGACCGCGAGCCGGGCCTCGGCGGGGGTCAGGCCGAACCATTGCGCGACGCGGTCGATCTCGACCACCGGGGTTTCGCCGGGTGCGCTTCCCATCGTGATGATCAGCGACGCACCGAGGCTGAAGCCGCCGATCTGCTGCGCCGACTGGCGCGTGATCCGGGCGACGAGGACAGGGCATTCGGCGCCCGATTTGCCGACCGCCTGCATCGCGAGGCCGGTGGGGTCGGGGCTTTTGACGAGGTCGAGCAACCGCCGCTGGCTGGCCGGATGGGTGAAGGCGAAGCGGCCGTCGACCAGCCGGATGAACCCCGCCCGCTCATATTGCGCTGCGCGGCTGTTCGCGGCGAGAATGTTGAACTGATCGTCGAGGCTGAAGATGGCGAAGGGTGCGGCGTCGGCGGCGGCGCGTGCGGCGCCCGCGGCCAGTTCCAGCGTCGCGATGCGATCGCTGATCCGCATGGCGCGCTGGATGTGCGGGGCAAGGACGCGCAGCCCGCGTTTCAATGCGCTGACGTCGCGATCGCCGGGTCCGGGAAGCATCAACCCCAGCCGTTCGTTTTCGCGGCGATCGAGAAGCACCCCGACGAGCCGGTCGATGCCATAGGGCTGAAGGAAATTGCGGAAAAAGTCGGACTGATAGAATTCCTCGCGCGTCAATATGTCATAGCTGTCGACGACGCTGCCGTTGCCATAGCGCATGAATCGCTGCGACCAGGGGTGGCTGCCGGCATAGACCGCCGTGTAGATTTCCTGAATGCCTGCGGCGAGACCGGTTGCGGCGACGAAGCGTGCGCGAGGCGGATTATTCCCCTCCCACAGGATGAACGCGGCTTCCCAGCTGAGTGGGCAGAGGGCGCCCGTGATCCGCGCCAACGTCTCGTTCCAGCTTTCGGGATGGAGGACCGAGTCATAGATACGGCTGATCAATGCGTTCAGAGTCTCCCACTCGGCGGGCGCATTGTGATCCAGCGGAAAGCTTGGCGCATTGTCGATCGGCATCCATCCCCCGGTCGGAAGGTCGGCAGCAAGTTGGAATAGAGCAGCAAAACCCTCGGCGGAAAAGCGAAAAAGTCGGGGGCCCTACCCAGGTGGGTAGCGAAACCGCGCGGCGAATCGGGCATGTATCGGGTGCGACCCAAGCAGGATGGTTCACTGGGCCAGTCTGTTTCCTTCAAGCCCGCCGGTTCTGACCGGTGGGCTTGTTTTTTATTGTCATGGTCCCAGTGTGATCGTGCGCTCGATCCCGATCGCTTCCAGAAACGTCGGGTCATGGCTGACGACAAGCAGGGCGCCGTCATAGGTGGCAAGGCCCGTTTCGATGGCCGTCAGCGAGTCGAGATCAAGGTGGTTGCCGGGTTCGTCGAGGATCAGCAACGACGGCGGCTGCGGAGCGCCGAGGACGCAGGCAAGGCCGGCGCGCAGCATCTGGCCACCGCTGAGTGTTCCGACAATGCGGTCGGCAGCTTCGGCCCTGAACCGAAAACGTGCGAGCGCGGCCCGGCACTGGTTGTTCGTTGTCCCGCCATTGCGGATGAGGAAATTGTCGGCGATCGAGCGCGCGGGGTCGAGCAGCGAGACGCTCTGGTCGAAGATTGCCGGCGGAACCGGCGCGCGCACCGTCCCCGACCAGGGGTCCAGCGTGCCGGCGATCAGCGCGATCAGCGTCGACTTGCCCGAGCCATTGGGGCCGACGATGGCGATGCGTTCGGGTCCTGTAATCGTCAGCGAAAAATCGCGGATGACGGGAGCGCCTTCGGCATAACCCGCCGTGACGCGGTCGAGCTCGAGGACGGTGCGCGATGCGGGCAGTCCGGTCGAAGGCAGCCCGGCCGACAGGGGATCGATCACCTCGATCCGATCCCGCGCCAGCCGGGCTGCCGTTTCGGCCTCGCTGCGTTGACGATCGGCGAGCCGGGCCGCCGCCGCGCGCGTTTCCTCCGCGCGGCGCTTCAGTCCCCCGATGACGATTTTGGGCATGTCGCCGCGACCCGCCTTGCGACGCCCGCCGGCGTCGCGTCGGTCCTGCTTCTCGGTCGCCGCCTGCGCCTGGCGCCGCGCGTCGTCCATTCGCCTCTCCGCGCCCGCAAGATCGGCTTCGGCCGCCGCCTGCTCGATATCCTTGCGCGCGCGATAGGCGCTCCACCCTCCACCATATCGCGCCGCGCCCCGCGCGGTCAGTTCGACGATCGCATCCATTTCCTCCAACAACTCGCGATCGTGGCTGACGACGACGGCGCCGCCGCGCCAGTTTCGCAGCAGGCCGCGCACCGCGTCGCGCCCTTCGCGATCGAGGTTGTTTGTGGGTTCGTCGAGCAACAGGATGTCGGGGGCGGCGAAGATCGCACCGGCCAGTGCGGCGCGCGTACGCTGGCCGCCCGACAGCGCGGCCAGCGGCGTCTCGGCGGCGAGGCGCAGCCCGACGTCCGCCAGCGCTTCGTCGATCCGTTCGCGAAGTGTCCAGTCGGCGTTGCCGATTTCGTCGATGGTCGCTTCGCCGGCGTCGGCCTTGTCGAGCAGGGCGAGGCCGGCGCGCGCGCCGAACAGGTCCGCGATCCGCTCGTCCGGGCCCGGCTGGACGGTCTGGCCCAGCACGGCGATGCTGCCGTCGATCGAGATTGAACCGGTGGCCGGTGTCAGCGCGCCTGCGACGAGACGCAGCAGGGTCGACTTGCCGATGCCGTTGCGTCCGACAAGGCCGGTCCGCTCGCGGCGGAACTGGAAATCAAGGCCTGAAAGGATCGGGCGGCCGTCGGGTGTGGACCAGCCGACGCGGGAGAGAGAGATCGAGGACATGAAAAGGCTTTCCTGAAAGCAAGGCTTGGGGCGATGCGATCAGTTGCGGTCCATGATCCTGTGACTCCTTGAGCGGTGAGCGCCTTCTATAGCGGACTATCGCGGATTGCGAAAGGCGCGTTAGAGCTCGACGAGAATGCGCACCTTGTCGGCGGTCGTGCCCATCGCGCGGGCAATCTGGTTGCGGCTGCGGTCGATCAGATCCTCGACGCCCTCGGGTTCGGGTTCTTCCAGCAGATCGGCCAACGTAACGCCGAGCAGGTCGGCGAGCGCATCGAGCCGCGCATGCTTGGGGCGCGTGCGGCCTTTTTCCCATCCAGAAATCGAAGGCGCGCTGACGCCCAGATGGGCGGCGATGTCGCTTTGGCTCAGGCCCTTGCGAATCCGCAGCCGCTGCAATCGGGCGCCGAAATGATCGGTCGGCGCTTCTTCCGTGGCCCCAAGATTGAGGTGCGAACCCACCGCGCTCTGCAGTTGCGCGGCGCTTAGCGTCGCGGGCGAAATGCGCGTATCGAACTGGCAACCGATCAACGCGCCGTTGGTCCAGACGACACGGGCGCGGACGGTCCCGGCGTGCGGCAGGTCGATCTGAATCGCGTCATTGGCGACAATATCCACCTCGCATTCCGCCAGGACCCCGGTTTCGGAGATGTTGAAAATCTGGAAATCGACTGGGCTGCCGTTGCTTTGGCGACCGCCGACGCGAAGCGGGAGGTTGCGGCGCGGGCTGCGTCGGCTGCCCGGCGCGGGTTGATCGTAAAGTGCTGGGTTGGACATCATAGCCCTATGTCGACCATATTCGGTTAAAACTCGGTTAGCGGGCGTTGAACCATCCATCCGGGGATGCGTCGCGGCGCGTCCTTTCCGGTGGTGATCCCCCGCCGTCATAACCAGCCGATCCGCCTGAAGCGCCGATAGAGCAGGCCGCAGATGCTGGCCATCAGGGCAATCGCAAAAGGATAGCCGAAGGTCCATCCCAGTTCGGGCATATGTTCGAAGTTCATGCCATAGATGCCGGCGATCGCCGTCGGAACCGCCAGGATCGCGGCCCATGCGGCGAGCTGGCGGGTGATCACGCCCTGTCGCTGCTGTTCCAGCAGCGAGTTGGTGTCGACGACCGAAGCGGCGATTTCGCGCAGGCCCTGCAGGCGGAATTCGGCCCGTTGGACATGATCCCAAATGTCGCGGAAGTAAGGGCGCACCGCATCGTCGATCCACGGCAGGTCGTCGGTCCCGACCAGCCGGTTCGCGACATCCTTCATCAGCCCGACGATGCGCTGAAAGCGGATGATCTCGTGCCGCTGGCCATAGAGATGGCGGATTTCCTCGGCATCGAGCGGCGTGTCCATCACGCTTTCCTCGACCAGCAGCAGCCGGTCCTCGATCGCGTCGATCACCGGGAAATAGCCATCGACGATGAAATCGAGGATCGCATAGAGGACATAGTCGGGACCGTGCGCCAGCTTTGCGGGCAGGGATTCCAGCCGCGCCCGCACGTCGGTATGCGCGCGGGCCGATCCGTGGCGAACGGTGACGACAAAGTGGCGGCCGAGGAAGATCGCGGTCTCGCCGGACTGGATCGTGTCGCCGTCGAGATTTCCGGTGGCGGCGATGACGAACAACTGGTCGCCATAAACCTCGACCTTGGGAAGCTGCTTCGCCTTCAGGGCGTCCTCGACCGCAAGCGGGTGCAGGCCAAAACGCTTCGCGATGCCCGCAAGTTCTTCCTTGGTCGGTGCGAAGAGGCCGAGCCAGAAGAAATCGTCGTCCTGGCAATCTTCGGGAATGACATCGTTCGGGCCGAGGTCGCGGACGAGTTTGCCTTGGTGATAATGGCGGGCGGCAATGATCGGCATGCGGCGCTTTCTGTTGATTTCGCGCCTGCATAAGCCGGTGTGGCGCCAAGGGAAAGGCAACCCGCGCGATTTGCGAATCCCGTGCCGGGAACCCGCGCTTTGGGCCGATGTGTATTATCCGAATAAAACCCCTTGCCAAAGCAGCGCTACAAATGTAGCACGCTACAAATGTAGCGCATGAGGTGATTCGAATGTTGTCGAGCCTGCCCCCACGAGAACGCGAGATTGTCGACGTCCTTTATGAACGCGGCGCCTCTACGGTGACCGAGATCGGCGAGGCGTTGTCCGACGAATTGTCGGGTTCGGCGATCCGCGCGATGCTGAAGCGGCTGGAGGCGAAAGGCTTTGTCGCACGCGAGGCGTCGGATCGTGGCTTCGTCTATGCGCCGAGCGTGTCGGACAAGACGGCGCGCAAATCGGCACTGAGCCAGGTGGTGCGCGTTTTCTTCAACGGATCGGCCACGAGCGCCGCGGCGGCGCTGCTCGGCATGCAGGACGAGATGACGGGCGCCGAGCTCGACGAACTCGAAAAAATGATCGCGAAAGCCCGCGACGGGAGGATGCAATGATGACGACCGCCATGCTGCTGGGCCTTGCCTGGAAATCGCTGGTCATCGCCGGCCTGACGCTGGGGCTGCTGCGCCTTGCGCGACAGCGGTCGGCGGGTGAGCGGTCGATGATCGCCCATGCGGGTTTGACGGCGCTGCTCGCGCTGCCCGCAGCGATCCTGCTGCTCCCGAAATGGGCACCGCTGCCCGGCCACTGGTTCGCCGATGCAGCGCCTGCGACCGCCCAAAAGATTGCGACAACAGGGGGATCGGCGGTCGATCCGGCCTCCGCCACGGCGTCAGTCCCTGCCGTGGCGGACCTGGCCGGGTCGACTCCGTCGATGTTGCCATCGGCGACCGATCTTGCCCCCTTTCTCTATCTCGTTCCGCTGGCCTTGCTGTGCGGAATGATGCTGCTCGCCGTGGTGCGGCTGTTCGCGATGCGCTCGCGCGCCGAGATTCTTGTCGAGCGTTCGTGGTTGTCGGCGCTCGCCGAAGCGCAGCGCCGCATGGGCTTCAAGCATGGCACTGCGCTGCTGGTCAGCGAGGAACTGCGCTCGCCGATCAGCTGGGGCGTGCTGCGCCCGACGATCGTGCTGAGCCCGAAGGCGGTCGGCGCCGTCGGTGAGGCCGAGGCGATCATCGCGCACGAACTGGCGCACGTCGCGCGTCTCGACTGGGCCAAGCTGCTCGGCGCGCGCGTTGCCTGCGCGGTATTCTGGTTCAATCCGCTGGTGTGGATGCTCGCGCGCGAAAGTCATCAACTGCGCGAAGAGGCCGCCGATGATGCGGTGCTGCTCGCCGACATCGATGGCCCCGACTATGCGACGCTGCTGGTTGGCGCGGCTCGGCACGATAATCAGGCCGCGCTGCTGGCCGCGCATGGCGTCGCACCGGGCAAGGACAGCCTCAAGCGGCGGATCACCCGCGTTCTGGATGGCAGCCTGAAGCGCGGGCCGGCGAGCGCGAGCTGGATGTTGATGAGCCTGATCCTGCTGGCGGGCATCACGGCTCCGTTGGCGGCCTTCTCCGCCACCGCGGACAAGGAGGCGGCCATGGACGCCCGCGCCGTTGCGCTCACATCGCGCGAAACCGCAATTGCTTCGGCGCAGGCCGCGGTGGCGGCGCGCGACGTTGCGGAGAAGAATGCGAAAGAGGCTGCCGCCTCGCGGCCGCTCAGCGCCGACGAGCTGGTCGGCATGCGCGCGGTCGGTGTGACCCCCGAATATGTTGCGCAGATGCGCGAACATGGCGGTTCGATGGATCCCGACGATATCATCGCGGCCAAGGCGACCGGCGTCGATCCGGCCTATATCGGGCGGATGCGTTCGATCATCCCCGATGCCGATCTGGATGAGCTGATCGGCGCCAGGAAGATCGGGATCGACGTTGCTTTCGCCCGCGACATGAAGGAGCATTTCCCCGGTATCGGGATCGATGACCTGATCGCGCTGAAGGCGATGGGCGTGGACTGCGACTTCGTTACCGAAATGCGCCGCGCCGGTGTCAAGCTCCGCGATGTCGATGACGCGATCGAACTCCGCGCGACCGGCGCCTATCCACCCGGAAAGAAGGCGGCAAAGGTCGCCGTGTCGAAAAGCGGGGCGACGGTCCGCATCGGTCCCGGCCCGGTGATCGAGGCGCGCAGCGCCGATGGCCGGCTTGCGCGGATCGAGGCGCCCGAGCCGCCCCAACCTCTGGAACCGGTAACCCCGCCGGTCCCGCCACGGAGCTGACGTTCGGACGTTCGTCCAACCTCGCCACCCGTTGATCGAACCCCAGTTTTGAATTCCCGCTGCGGCGGCGAGCGATGACGCTTGCGCGGCGCACGGAGGGAGGAGCACGCCCATGAAAAACCTGTATCTCGTCGCCGGCACCGCCTTGCTGTCGGTGATCGCCTGCGCCGCGCCCAGCACCGCCGCCGACCAGCTTGTCCTCGACGACATCGCGTGGAAAGTCGTCCCGGCGGACGGCAAGGGCAAGTCGCACCTGCGCGTCAGCCGCAAGACATCGAGCAGCGACGTCGCGATCGATGGTTCGCGTCGCGAACTCGCGGGTACCGAGGCCGTGCTGCAAGGCGCGGCTGGGCCGGTTTCCTTCACGATCGTCCATGCATCGGGGACACTCGCCTGTTCGGGAACGCTCAAGAGCGCGTTCGACGGTGCCGGCCGCTGCCGCTTCAACGCCGATCCGGGGTTCGAGCGCGCGCTTGCGTCGCGCGGGCTGGCTCCCGACGACCGCGACGAGCTGCTGGCGATGCTGCTGGTCGATGCGACGATCGAGCTTGCCGACGGGCTGTCGGCTGAAGGCGTCAAGCCGAAGGACAACGGCGACCTGATCGCCGCCGCGGCGCTGGAGGTGACGCCGTCCTATGTGCGCGACCTGAAGTCCGAAGCGCTGGCGCTGTCGGACGTCGAGGACGCGATCGCGTGCAAGGCGCTGGGCGTCGACGGCGCCTATGTGCGCTCGCTCGCCGATGCGGGGTATCGCGGGCTGAGCGCCGACGATGTCGTCGGCATGAAAGCGATGGGGGTTTCGGGCGAATATGCGCAGGCGATCAATCGCGCGCGGGGGAGCGGCCAGTGAAAGCCGTCATCAGCCTTGCGGCCGTCGCGGCGGTGCTGTCGTCCATCCCTGCGCATGCGCAGGAGGTGGCGCCGCCGACCGGTGATACACCTCCGCCCGCGGCCGCCGCTACGCCCGCGACCGCTACAAGCACGGCGAGGCAGGTGTTCACGCAGGCCGATTTCGCGCGCTATGCGCCGAAGAACGCCTATGACATGCTGGCACAGGTTCCAGGCTTCGCGATCCGCGACAACGAGAATCTGCGCGGGTTGGGGCAGGCGACGGGCAATGTCCTGTTCAACGGCGAAAGGCCGTCGAACAAGGGCGACGACATGTACACCCAGCTGTCGCGCATCCCGGCGGCCAACGTCGAACGGATCGAAATCGTCGATGGCGCGACGCTCGATATCCCGGGGCTTTCGGGGCAGGTCGCCAATATCGTCTATCGCGCCGACAGCTTTTCGGGCCAGTTTTCGTGGAAACCCCAGTTTCGGGCGCATTACACCGATCCGCTCTTTACGCGCGGCGACGTGTCGGTTCGCGGCCGCGCCGGACAGGTCGAATATGAAGCCGCGCTCAGCAACGACGAATCTTCGCGCAGCGGCGCCGGCGGCCCGACGCTGATTTACGACGGTGCGGGCCAGATCATCGAGCGGCGCAAGGACATCTGGAATACGCATTATGACACGCCCAAGCTGTCGGGCAGAATCACCTGGGACCCGCCGGGCGACACCATCGCCAATCTGGGCGGTCAGTATCAGCGCAAGTACGACCGCTATTACGAAGATGGCGTCCGCACCGGCCCCGGCCTGCCCGACCGCCTGCGCACCGTGCGCGAAAATAGCGATAGCTGGAATTATGAAATCTCGGGCGATTACCAGTTTGGATTCGGCCCCGGAAAGCTCAAGCTGATCGGCCTTCGCCGTTTCAGCCATGAACCCTATTCGCAGGAAATCATCACGACCCCGGCAACCGGCGTAGCGACCGGCGACCGCTTCCAACAGGTCGGCGATCTCGGCGAGACGATCGCGCGCGGCGAATATCAGTGGAAGATGTTCGGCGGCGACTGGCAGCTTTCGGGCGAAGCGGCGTTCAACACGCTGGACAATGTCGCGTCGATCGCGGCGCTTGATCCGTCGGGCGTGTTCGTCGACCTGCCTTTTGACGGCGGCACCGGCGGCGTGAGCGAGGATCGTTACGAAGGGCTGCTGAGTTTCGGGCGCAGGCTGACCGACACGCTCAATTTCCAGATCATTGCCGGTGCCGAGCATTCGACGATCACCCAGACCGGCCCGAACGGGCTGACGCGCAGCTTCTTCCGCCCCAAGGGATCGATCTCGTTCGCCTGGACGCCGTCGGCCGATTTCGATGTGTCGGTGAAACTGCGCCGCCGCGTGCTTCAGCTCAGCTTCTATGATTTCCTTGCCCGCGCTTTCCTCAACGACGGCAACCAGAACGAAAGCAACAACGACCTGCGGCCGCAGCAGGACTGGACCTATGAGGCCGAGATCAACAAGAAATTCGGTGCGTGGGGTTCGACGAAGATCATGCTGATCTATCGCGACGTGGAAGACCGCGTCGACGTGATCCCTGTGGGCGCCGACGGCGAGGCGGTCGGCAATATCGCGAAAGCAAAAGCTGGCGCGATCGACTGGACATCGACGATCAACCTCGACCCGGCGGGAATCAAGGGGATGAAGGTCGAAACGCGCGTGCTGTTGCAGAAAAGCTCGCTGCGCGATCCCTTCACCGGCGAAAAGCGGCAGTGGAGCGGCTTTACCGACACGGTCATAGAACTCGGCGTGCGCCATGATATTCCCGCGAGCAACTGGGCGTGGGGTATTTCGGGCAATTACGGCCACTACCAGCCCAACTACCGTCGCAGCCAGTCGGACAAGGTCTGGGAGGGGCCGGTCTTCGCCGACGTCTTCGTCGAGCATAAGGATGTGTTCGGGATGACGGTCCGCGCCCAGATCTCGAACATCGCGAACGCGCGGTCGAAGCGCGACCGCACGGTCTACACCGATATACGCGGTGCAAGCCCGATCGCATTCGTTGAAAAGCGCGACCGGCTGATCGGCCCGATCTTCGCCTTCTCGGTCCGCGGGAAGTTTTGATCGCCGAACCGCTTCCGCTTCGCCGGCCGGTTGCGCCCGGTTCCGGCTCGCGGCGATTTGAGCTAAGCCGACGGTGTGATCGCGCGCCGCACCAAAATCTATTTCGACGGCGGGTGTCGGCCGAACCCCGGACCGATGGAGATCGCCGTCGTGATCGGCGGGATTGCGACGATCGAGCGCGATCTGGGGCACGGCAGCAGCCTCGATGCCGAATGGCTCGCGCTGATCGCCGCGCTCCGGCTGGCGCGCGCGGGGGGGATCGAGGAGTTCATCCTGCTGGGCGATGCGGCGGCCGTGGTGGCGCAGGCGACCGGGGCGGTTCGCGTCAGCGGCACCGCGGCGCAGTATCTCGCGATGTTTCGCGATATCGCGGACGGGGGGTGCGCGCCGCGGATCCGGCATGTCGGCCGGTCGCAGAATCTGGCCGGGATCGCGCTCGCCAGACTGCATCCCCGCTAGGGTCCCGACCCCAGGCGGCGTTTTCAGAGATAGGCGTCGATCGCGGCGAGGTGTTTCGCCTTGTCGCCGTCGCTCAGGAACGAACCGGTGAAGCTGTTGCGCGCGAGCGTGACCAGATCGGCTTTCGACAGGTCGAGCGCGTCGGCGACGGCCAGGTAATTGGCATTCACATATCCGCCGAAATAGCTGGGATCGTCGCTGTTCACCGTGGCGCGCAGCCCGGCATCGAGCATCGCCTTCAGCGGATGTGCGGCGGCGTCATCGACGACGCAGAGTTTCAGGTTCGATAGCGGGCAGACGGTCAGGGTCATGCCTTCGCTCACCAGTCGCGCGACGAGTGCCGCGTCTTCGAGGCTGCGGTTCCCGTGATCGATACGGTCGACCTTGAGCAGGTCGAGCGCTTCGTGGACGTAGGCGGGCGGGCCTTCCTCGCCGGCGTGCGCGACGACCTTTAGCCCCAGCGCGCGGGCGCGGGCGAAGACGCGCTCGAATTTTGAAGGCGGATGCCCGACTTCCGAGGAATCGAGACCGACGCCGTCGATGCGGTCCAGAAAGGGCAACGCCTCGTCGAGCGTCGCGTCGGCGGCGGCTTCGCTGAGGTGACGGAGGAAGCACATGATGAGCCTCGACGAGATGCCGTCGCGCGTCCGCGCGTCGTCGAGCGCGCGGGTGATGCCGCCGATCGCGGTCGCGAAGGCGACTCCGCGTTCGGTGTGGCCCTGTGGATCGAAGAAGATTTCGACGTGGCGTACGGCGTCGGCGTTCGCGCGCGCGAGATAGGCGGCGGTGAGGTCGTGGAAATCCTGTTCGGTCTGGAGAACACCCATTCCCTGATAATAGATGTCGAGGAAATCCTGGAGATTCGAGAAGGCGTAGGCGGCGCGGACTTCGGCGACGCTGGCAAACGGGATCGCGATGCCGTTGCGCCGGGCCAGCTCGAACATCAGTTCGGGTTCCAACGACCCTTCGATATGCAGGTGAAGTTCGGCCTTGGGCAGCCCCGCGATGAAGGCTGCGCGTTCCCGCGCTGAAGCGAAACCGTCAGTCATGAGGCCTGTCCTCTTCGCGCAGGATGATGCCCGCTTCGGGCTTGTGTCGGCGGATCTCGTCGATGGTCAGCCCGTCGATCTCGTGCGGGAAGATCAGCCACTGGTCGGTTTCGCGGACGAAATAGTCGGGATGCAGGTCGGTGACATTGCGGCGCGGTTTGAACCATACCGTCGCGATGCGGATGTCGCGCGGCATATTGTGGCGACAGCGCGCCTTCAGTTCGGCGATGAAGGCGCGGATGCTGCGGCCGCTGTCGAAAACGTCGTCGATGATGAGCAGCCGGTCTTCGGGGTCGAGCGTGTCGATCAGATATCCCAGCGCGAAGACGCGCACTTGCGGGTCCTGATTGTCGATGCCCTTGTACGACGATGTGCGGATCGCGATGTGGTCGCAGTGGTGGCCGTGATAGTCGAGCAGTTCCTGCACCGCGATGCCGACCGGCGCGCCGCCGCGCCATATGCCGACGAGATGCGTCGGTTTGAACCCGCTGTCGATCACCTGCATGCCAAGCCGCAGGGAATCGGCAAGCAATTCGTTCGCGCTGATATAGATTTTGTCGTCGCTCATGGAGCGGAGGTAATCCCGCCCTCGACATTTGTCATGCCTGCTATTATGTATGGTATTGTGTATGGTAATGACAAAGGCATGCGGCAATGACGGGCGAACGCGAAGGGCGTGAAAAATGGCGCTGGATTTACCGGACCGGGCTTCATGGCCTTTGCCCGCAGTGCGGCGAGGGCAAGATGTTCCGGCGCTGGTTGAAAGTCACCGACCGCTGTTCGCGGTGCGGGCTCGACTATGATTTCGCCTCGCCCGACGATGGCCCCGCCTTTTTCTCGCTCTGTTTCATCGCCTTTCCGCTGCTGTTCCTGGTCGTCTGGTTCGAGGTCGCGCTGAATCCGCCTTGGTGGATGCACCTGATCGTGTCGGCCCCGCTGATGTTGCTGCCGTGCCTTTTTGCCCTGCAACCGATCAAGGGGTGGCTCGTCGCGTCGCAATATGTGAACAAGGCGCAGGAAGCGGGCACCGACGCGCTGTGGAAACAGCTCAACGCACGGGCGAAGGGAGAGATTCTGGACAGCGATGCCTGACGTCTGGGTTCCCGACCTGACCCGCGTGCGCGGCGCCAAATATGTCGCGATCGCCGACGCGATCGCGGCGGCGGTCGAAACGGGCGAACTGCGCAGCGGCGATCGGTTGCCGCCACAGCGTGACCTGGCGATGCGGCTGGGGATCGACCTCACGACCGTTACCAAGGCCTATGACCAGGCGCGGGCGCGCGGCCTTGTCGGGGCGCGCGGCCGCGCCGGAAGCTTTGTGCTGCCGCAGGATGCGATCGCCGCCGGTCCGCCGCCGCGCGACACCGGCATGAACATGCCGCCCGAGGTCGAGGGCGGGACATTGCTCGCAAGCTGGGAGCGGACGGCCAGCGCGCTGCTCCGCGCGCCCGGCGCGGGCGGGCGGTTGCATTATACGCCGGCGGGCGGGCGGGAGGTCGACCGCGCGGCTGGGGCGGAGATTTGCGCGCGGATGGGGCTGGCGAGTGCGCCCGAACAGATCGTCGTCACGGCGGGCGCGCAAAATGCATTGCACGCGGTCGCGGGTGCAGTGCTGACGCACGGCGATGTCGTCGCGTGCGGGGCGCATATCTATCCGGGTTTCCTCGCACTGGCGCGCAGGATGGGGTTGAAGCTGGCGCCGCTGGAGCGGGTCGAGGCGGCGGCGCTGGAGGCGCTGTGCCGGACCCGCGCCATCGCGGCGCTCTATGTCGTGCCGACGAACGACAATCCCACGACCGGCACGATCGGGATTGCCGAGCGCGCCGCGCTGGCGGACGTTGCGCGGCGCCACGGCGTGCGCGTGATCGAGGACGACGCCTATGGGCAACTCGCCGCGCAGCCGCTTCCTTCCTTGTCGAGCTTCGTGCCCGAACTCGGTTGGTATATTGCGAGCGCGTCGAAGACGATCTCGCCCGCGCTGCGCGTCGCGCATGTCCGCGCGCCGACGACGCGCGACGCGCTGGCGCTTGCCGCAGAGGTGCACGAGGTGAATGTCATGGCGCCGCCGCTGAACGTCGCGCTGGTAACGCGCTGGCTGGAGGACGGCAGCTATGACCGGCTGATCTGCGAGACGCGCGCCGAGGCGGTGGAGCGGCAAGCGATTGCGGCGGAGAGCCTGCCCGCGCACAGCTTCTCGGCGCACCCCTGCGGTTATCATCTCTGGGTGCCGCTTCCCGATGGAATGGACGAGGCGCGCGTCGCGGCCGATCTTCGCGGCGAGGGTGTGACCGCGATTCCCGCCAGCATCTTCGCGGTCGATGCGGGCCGGCGTACGTCGGCGCTCCGGGTTTCGCTGGGCGGGGCCATCGGCCGTGCCGGTTTGCGGCGCGGGCTGCCGGCACTGGAAAGGCGGCTGGAGCGCGCGGGCGAATGAGCGCGAAGCGGATCGGGCATTAAATTCTTCGCACCCGCACCCTAAGCAATTGCATATCGCGGCGGGAACGCTTAACCCGCGCGCATCGACCGACAGAGTCAGGAAACGGGGCTGATATGGCTGGCAAGCAACCGAGCGCACGGCCGCTCTCGCCGCACCTTCAGGTGTATAAATGGGCGCCTTCGATGGCGGTCTCGATCTTCCATCGCATCACCGGCGACGGCCTTGCCATCGTCGGCGCGCTGATGTTCCTTTGGTGGCTGGGCGCGATCGCGGCGGGTCCGGATGCCTATG
Source organism: Sphingopyxis sp. (assembly GCF_016793825.1). Lineage (GTDB taxonomy): Bacteria > Pseudomonadota > Alphaproteobacteria > Sphingomonadales > Sphingomonadaceae > Sphingopyxis. Next base: position 87,384 of record NZ_JAEULM010000002.1, on the reverse strand, counting down.
CGGCGTTCCTCGCCTGTGTCTGGCACGATCCCAGCCCGGAGGTGAGCGTCGTCCATCAGGTCACCAATATTCTGGGCAAGGTCGTTCTGGTCGGTCTGACCTGGGCCTTTTTCCAGCACCTCTTTTCGGGCCTCCGCCACTTCGTGCTCGATGCCGGTGCGGGTTATGAGCTGAAGATCAACAAATTGTGGTCGATCCTCGTTTTTGCCGGCGCGATCTTCGCGACCGCGGCGGTCTGGCTCTACATCGCGAAGGAGGCGCTTCATGGGTAATGGTACGCGCCTTGGCCGGGTTCGCGGGCTCGGTTCCTCGCATCACGGATCGCAGCATTGGTTGCAGCAGCGCCTGACCGCGCTCGGCAACATCCTGCTCGTCACCTGGTTCTTCGTGTCGCTGATCCGCCTGCCGCTTGGCGACCATGGCGCGGTTCAGCGCTGGGCCTCGAACCCCACGGTCGCGCTGGCGCTGATCCTGCTCGTGATCAGCGTCTTCTGGCATTTCCGCCTCGGCCTTCAGGTGATGATCGAGGATTATGTCCATGGCGAAGCGACGCGGCTTCTCGCGCTCGTGATCCTGAATTTCTACGCGATCGGCGGCGCCGCCTTTGGCATCTTTGCCATCGTCCGCATCGCGCTGGCGCCCGCTGGGCTTGCTCCGGGGGGCATGTAAGATGACTGAAGCCTACAAGATCATCGACCATATCTATGACACCGTCGTTGTCGGTGCGGGCGGGTCGGGCCTGCGCGCCACCATGGGCAGCGCCGAGGCCGGTCTCAAGACCGCCTGCATCACCAAGGTGTTTCCGACGCGCAGCCACACCGTCGCGGCACAGGGTGGCATCGCCGCCTCGCTCGGCAACAATTCGCCCGATCACTGGACCTGGCACATGTACGACACCGTCAAGGGGTCGGACTGGCTCGGCGACCAGGATGCGATCGAATATATGGTGCGCGAAGCACCGAACGCGGTTTACGAGCTTGAACATGCGGGCGTGCCGTTCAGCCGCAATCAGGACGGCACCATCTATCAGCGCCCATTCGGCGGCCATATGCAGAATATGGGCGAAGGCCCCCCGGTGCAGCGCACCTGCGCCGCCGCGGACCGTACCGGTCACGCAATGCTGCACGCGCTCTATCAGCAATCGCTGAAATATGACGCGGACTTCTTCATCGAATATTTCGCGCTCGACCTGATCATGGAAAACGGCGCGTGTCGCGGCGTGATCGCGCTGTGCATGGAGGATGGCAGCATCCATCGCTTCCGCAGCCAGGCCGTCGTGCTGGCGACGGGCGGCTATGGTCGCTGCTATTTCACCGCGACGTCGGCACACACCTGCACCGGCGACGGTGGCGGCATGGTGCTGCGCGCCGGCCTGCCGCTGCAGGACATGGAATTCGTCCAGTTCCACCCCACGGGCATCTATGGCGCGGGCGTGCTCATCACCGAGGGTGCGCGCGGCGAGGGTGGCTATCTCACCAACAGCGAAGGCGAGCGTTTCATGGAACGCTATGCCCCGTCGGCGAAGGATCTGGCGTCGCGCGACGTCGTGTCGCGTTCGATGGCGCTCGAAATCCGTGAAGGCCGCGGCGTCGGGCCGCACAATGACCATATCTACCTGCACCTCGATCATATCGATCCGGCGGTGCTGGCGGAGCGCCTGCCCGGCATCACCGAAAGCGGCAAGATTTTCGCGGGCGTCGACCTGACGCGCCAGCCGTTGCCGGTTGTGCCGACGGTCCACTACAACATGGGCGGCATTCCCTGTAACTATCATGGCGAAGTTGTCACGCTGAAGGACGGCAACCCCGATACAGTCGTCCCCGGCCTGTTTGCGGTTGGCGAAGCGGCGTGCGTTTCGGTCCATGGTGCGAACCGGCTCGGTTCGAACAGCCTGATCGATCTCGTGGTGTTCGGCCGTGCGACGGGGCATCGCCTGAAGGAAATCCTGACCCCCGGCGCGGCGCAGCAGCCGCTACCGAAAGACAGCGCCGACCTGGCGCTCGAACGGCTCGACCATTTCCGCAATGCGAACGGCGGGTCGCCGACGGCGGAAATCCGCACCGAGATGCAGCGCGCGATGTCCGCCCATGCCGCGGTGTTCCGCACCGACGAACTGATGGCGGAAGGCAAGGAAAAGCTGGCCAAGACCTATCAGCGGATGAACGACGTCCACGTCACCGACCGCAGCCTGATCTGGAACACCGACCTCATCGAAACGCTCGAGCTCGACAATCTGATCAGTCAGGCGACGGTGACGATGCATTCGGCGTTCAACCGCAAGGAAAGCCGCGGCGCACACGCGCACGAGGATTTCCCGAACCGCGACGACAAGAAGTGGATGAAGCACACCATCAGCTGGTTCGACGGCTGGGGTGGCAAAGGCGGCGGGGTTCGTCTCGACTACCGCCCGGTCCACGAATACACGCTGTCGGACGATGCGGAGTATATCAAGCCGAAGGCTCGCGTTTACTAGGGCTTCTTCGGATCGCCGGCGGGCCGGCTGCGCGCCGGCTTCTATTCGCTGCCGAAGATGCTCTGGATCGGATTGAGATCGGTGAAGGGTTCATCGACGTCCTGGCCCATGATCCACAGGCGGTGGCAGGCGATGGCGAAGAACATGAACGCGATCGTCCACACGATGATCGTCTTGATCACTTCCCAGCGTTTGGCTTCATAGGCGGCAAGGGCGCGGGCCTTGTGGTCGATGCCCAGCTCGCCTTCGAACTCGGCGACGAGCTGCGCACGGCGGGTACGCGAAATGTTCGCGAGACTCGCGGCTTGTTGCGCATCGTCGGTCGAGCGGCGATTTGCCATCGCTGATACCTTATGGTCCCAATAGTCCTGTTCCCACCATAATGGTGATGAACTGATAAAGGGTTAACCGAATAATCGGACATCGGTTTCAGCCGGGCGCGATCGCGATCAGCTTGACTCGGGCCGTTGCGCCGCGGAGCAGCGTCAACTCGCGCCGGGGCCGGTCCAGAGCCGCGGCGAGCAGCGCGATCACCGCCGCATTCGCGGCACCGTCGGCGGGCGGCGCAGTGACGCGAAGCTGGACAATGTCATCGACGATGCGGATTTCGTCACGGCTCGCGCCGGGTACGACGCGGACCTCCAGCCGTCCGGACGCTGCCCGTCCGCGCAGCGCCGCAGTCAGCGCGGGATCGGGGCGATATTTCAGATCGTGACCACCAGTTTGCCGACCGCGCTTCGATCGGCGAGCTTGGCGATCGCCTTGCCGCCGTCGGCGAGTGCGAAACTCTCGGTGACGCGCGGCTTGATCTTGCCCTGTTCCCAAAGCTGGAACAGGCGCGCGATATTGGCGCGGTTGCGCGCCGGTTCGCGCATGACGAAAGCCCCCCAGAACACGCCCGCGACGTCGCAGCTCTTGAGCAGCGTCAGGTTGAGCGGCAGCCGCGGAATGCCGGCGGGGAAACCGACGACGAGGTAGCGGCCTTCCCACGCGATCGAACGCAGCGCGGGTTCGGCATAGTCTCCGCCGACGGCGTCATAGATGACGTTGGCCCCGTTGGGGCCGACGGCCGCCTTGAACTTTTCGGCAAGGGCCTTCGACGCATCCTTGTCGAACGGCTGATAGCCATAGACGACGACCTCGTCGGCCCCGGCCTGGCGGGCGATATCGGCCTTGGCTTCGCCCGATACCCCGGCGACGACACGCGCGCCGAAGGCCTTGCCGAGCTCAACCGCCGCAATGCCGACGCCGCCCGAGGCGCCGAGGACGAGCAGCGTGTCGCCTTCCTTGATGTGGCCGCGATCGAGCAGCGCGTGGATGCTCGTGCCATAAGTCATCAGCAGCGACGCGCCCGCTGCGAAATCATATCCTTCGGGCAGATGATAGACGTTGTGGACGCTCACCGCGACCGCCTCCGACATGCCGCCATTGCCGCAGCCGGCGATGACACGGTCGCCGACCTTGAATTCGGTGACGCCCTCGCCGACCTCGGCGACCAGGCCTGCAACCTCGCCGCCGGGCGCGAAGGGGCGTTCGGGGCGGAACTGGTATTTGTCCTCGATGATCAGCACGTCGGGGAAGTTGACCGCGCAGGCCTTCACATCGATCACGATCTGCCCCTTGCCGGCGCTCGGGCGCGGCAGTTCGCCAAGGGTCAGCGTTTCGGGGCCGCCGGTTGCGGTCGACAAGAGAGCCTTCATCATCTTCTCCTTATGGGGTGTTCGATCAGGTCCGGGTCGCAGTCGGACGCAGCCAGGGGCGATCGGCATCGAGCGTCTGCTCATAGGCGCCGATCGCGGCGGCACTCTTTTCGGTGAGCGAGATTTCGTCGAGTCCGCCAAGCAGGCACATCTTGCGGAACGGATCGATCTCGAAGGCAAAGCGATCCTGAAAAGGCGTCGTGACCGTCTGGGTGTCGAGATCGACATGCACCGGATCGGTTTGAGCGACTTCCATCAGCCGGTCGATCGCCGCTTGCGGCAGGACGACGGGCAGGATGCCGTTCTTGACCGCATTGCCCGAAAAAATATCGGAATAGCTGGGCGCGATAACGACCCGAATGCCGAGGTCGCCCAGCGCCCAGGCCGCATGCTCGCGGCTTGACCCGCAGCCGAAATTGTCACCGGCGATCAGGATGGGCGCTCCCTTGAACTGCGGGCTGTCGAACAGATTGTCGGGATCGGCGCGCAGCGTTTCGAACGCCCCCTTGCCCATTCCGTCGCGTGTCGTGGTCTTCAACCAGTGGGCGGGGATGATGACGTCGGTATCGACATTCTTGAGCCCGAACGGAATGGCGCGGCCTTCGACCTTTTCGATCGGTGTCATGCCATCAGCTCCCGCACGTCGGTGAGCTTGCCCGTCACAGCGGCCGCCGCCGCCATAGCGGGGCTGACGAGGTGCGTGCGGCTGCCCGGTCCCTGACGACCGACGAAATTGCGATTGCTGGTCGAAGCACATCGCTCGCCCGCCGGCACCTTGTCGGGATTCATCGCGAGGCACGCCGAACAGCCCGGCTCGCGCCACTCCAGCCCTGCATCGGTGAAAATGCGGTCGAGCCCTTCGGCTTCGGCCTGTGCTTTCACGAGGCCCGATCCGGGGACGACGATCGCCCATTTGACGTTGGCGGCCTTCTTGCGTCCTTTGACGATCGCGGCGGCGGCGCGCATGTCTTCGATCCGGCTGTTGGTGCAGCTACCGATGAAGATATTCTCGACCGGCACGTCCTGCATCCGCGTGCCCGGCTCCAGACCCATATAGGCAAGGCTCTTGGCGGCGGCGGCCTGCTTCGACGGATCGGCGAAGCTCGCCGGGTCGGGGACCACGCCGGTGATCGGCACGACGTCCTCGGGGCTGGTGCCCCAGGTCACGCTCGGCGCGATGTCGGCGGCGTCGATAATCACGACCTTGTCATAGGTCGCGCCCGGATCCGTCGCGAGGCTCTTCCAATATTCGACCGCCGCATCCCAGTAGGCACCCTTGGGCGCGTAGGGGCGGTCCTTGAGGTAAGCGAACGTCACCTCATCGGGCGCGATCAGCCCGGCGCGCGCGCCGCCCTCGATCGCCATGTTGCTGACGGTCAGGCGGCCTTCGACCGACAGCGCACGAATGGCGCTGCCCGTATATTCGATGACATGGCCGGTGCCGCCAGCGGCACCGATCGTGCCGGTGATGTGGAGGATGATGTCCTTTGCGGTGACGCCCGGACCCACGGCGCCCTCGACGCGCACTTCCATCGTCTTGGCGGGTTGCAGCAGCAGCGTCTGCGTCGCCAGCACATGTTCGACCTCGCTCGTCCCGATGCCGAAGGCCAGCGCGCCGATGCCGCCATGGCAGGCGGTGTGGCTGTCGCCGCAGACGATCGTCGTGCCGGGCAGCGAAAAGCCCTGCTCGGGACCCACGACATGGACGATCCCCTGTTCGGGCGCGACGGCGTCGATATAGCGGACGCCGAACTCGCTGGCGTTCGTTTCCAGCGTTGCGAGCTGGGCGGCGCTTTCGGCATCGGCGATCGGCAGGATGTTCCCACGTGCATCCTTGCGCGCCGTGGTCGGCAGGTTGTGGTCGGGCACCGCGAGCGTCAGGTCGGGGCGGCGTACCGTGCGGCCGTTGGCCCGTAGTCCGGCGAACGCCTGCGGGCTGGTGACTTCATGGACAAGATGACGGTCGATGAAGATCAGGCAGGTACCATCGGGGCGCTGTTCGACGACATGCGCGTCCCAGATTTTCTCATAGAGGGTGCGGGGGCGAGTCATGCGGTTCACTTACGCCGCCCGCATAACTTTGCAAGCGAGTGGCGATCAAAAACGCAATTTTTGGTCGCGCGCCTTTCCGGCGATTTTTCGCCGGGATGTCGGCGATGTAGCATCATGTCGTCGACAAGCCTATGATTGCCCGATGTCGATGCCCGCCATCATCGTTCTCGTGCTTGGCACCATCGTGGCGATGGAGGGCGTCGCCTGGGCGAGCCACAGATATATCATGCACGGCTTTGGCTGGGCCTGGCATCGCGACCACCATGAACCGCACGACAAGCTGCTGGAGAAGAATGATCTCTTCGCCATCGTCGGCGCCGCGATGAGCATTTCGATGTTTGCGCTGGGCAGCCCGATGATCCTGGGGAGCGCGGTGTGGGAACCGGGAACCTGGATCGGGTTCGGTATCCTCATTTACGGGATTATCTATACGCTGGTCCATGACGGGCTGGTTCACCAGCGCTATTTCCGCTGGGTGCCGCGGCGCGGCTATGCGAAGCGGCTGGTACAGGCGCATAAGCTCCACCACGCGACGATCGGCAAGGAGGGCGGGGTGAGCTTCGGCTTCGTGTTCGCGCGCGATCCCGCGACGTTGAAAGCCGAACTGAAGGCGCAGCGCGAGGCGGGGATCGCCGTGGTGCGCGAGGCGCTCGCCGATTAGGCCGTCCGATAGTCGGCGGTGATCACGCCGGTGGCTGCCAGTTCGGCCTCATGGCTTTCCTCGCGCCATTCCTCGAGCAGCGCCTGCCGTTCCCATTCGAGCATCGCGGGATGCGCCAGCATATGATCGACCCATGCCTGGCCGGCGCCCACGTCGAGGCCATAGGTGCGGATGCGGAAGGCGACCGGCGCGAAGAAGGCGTCGGCAGCAGAGAAGTCGGCGCCCGCGAGCCATGGCCCGCCGAACTTCGCCAGACCTTCCTCGAACAGCTCGCGGATGCGCGCGACGTTCGAGCGCAGCGCGTCGGACATCGGCTTCGGCGTCACGCGCACCCCGACGTTCATCGTGCAATCGTTACGCAGCGCCGAAAAGCCGCTGTGCATCTCGGCAACGGCGTATTGCGCCCATGCCCGCGCGTCGGGATCGGCGGGCCATACGCCGTCGTGCCGATCGGCGAGATAGAGTGCGATGCCGAGCGAGTCATGGATCGTGCGCCCGTCGTGGAGCAGCGCCGGCACTTGCCCGGTCGGGGAGAAGCTTCGGAAAGCGCCATAGTTCACGGGTCCGGTGAAGGGCTCCAGCCGGTCTTCGAACGCGATGCCCAAGCCCTGCATCAGCACCCATGGGCGCAGCGACCAGCTCGAATAATTGCGGTTGGCGGTGATCAGCACATACATGCTTCGCGCTCCTGACGGGCGATGGGGGAGGTGTAATCGGGGTCATGCGCAAAGGGCAGCGTGCGGCCCTCGCGGAGTGCGGCGAGCACGCTGCCGAAGTCGGTCTGTGCGCGCCAGCCAAGCCGCCGCTCGGCGCGCGAGGGATCATAGACGCGGTCGATGATCTCCGGCAGCACCCAACCCTCGGCGGCATAAAGCTCGGCCGCATCGGGATGATGGCGCGCGATCACCGCGCGCGCATCGCGGGCCAGCTCTTCGGACTCCTCGCGCGCGAACGGCGGCGGGGCGGAGAGGATGAAGGTGTCGCAGCCGATCTCCGGCGCGGCTTCGAGCGCGGCAAGATGCGCGGCTGCGGCATCCTCGACCGTCAGGCGCCGGTTGAGCAGTTCGTTGGCCTTGAGATTCGGCCCACTCGGCACGGCATGTGTGTCGTCATCTTCGGGAAAGAAACGCCCGGTACGCAGGATCGCGATATTGATCCCATGCTCGCGGTGGACCAGCTTGCAGGCTTGCTCGGCCGCGAGCTTGGTAATGCCATAGATGTTGCGCGGTTCGATCGGACCGAAATCCTCGTCCATCCACCACGCGCCGGCCTCGCCCGCGCCCGCACGAACATCGGCGCGCACCATCAGCGAGGTGGTCGAGGTAAAAAGAAAGCGGTCGTTCCCTGCCGCGACCGCCGCCTCGATCAGGTTCAGGGTGCCGGACACATTGACATCGACAAAGGCCTGCCGTTGATAGCGGACGATGTCGGGCTTGTGCAGCGCACCGCCATGAATGACCGCCTCGATTCCGTGCTCGCCCATCGTCCGATCGACCAGCGCGCGGTCGGCGACGGTACCGATCACCCGCGTATGCACGCCCGGCACGACGTCGAGACCGGTTACGTGATGGCCGTTTTCAGCAAGCAGCGGCGCGAGATAGCGTCCAAGCCAGCCCGACGATCCGGTCAGCAGCACACGCATGTCCGATTCTCCTCTGACCCGGCGCAGGCCTGATACACAGGCCGCGGATTGTGCGGCAAGGGGCGTTACTCTTTCAAACTCACTGTCGAGGGAGCCGCTCTCGCCGCCCCGCCGGTCGCGGGCGGCAGTTCGCTGAGGTCCAGCCAGTTCGCATCGGCGCGCTTGTGATAGCTATCGATCGCCGCGAACGGGATGCGGAAAGGGAAGCCCCAGTCGCTGTTCCACATCGCGACGACGCCCGTCCGCGTCGCGGGCTCGAAGATCATCGTCGCGCGGTAGCCCGAGACCGCTCCCGAATGGCCTTCGAGCCGGCGGCCGTCATAGATGAAGCTGCGCCAGCCGAGGCCGTAAGCCGCATCGCTGTTCGCCTGCCGCAGCGTGCCGCCATAGATGCGGCCGGTGCCGACACGCGGACGATGGGCGATCTGCAGCACCTTGTCGGGCAGCACGTCGGATCGTTTCCCCATCATTGCCTGCATCCATTTGGCGAAATCGACGATATCGCTTTCAACCCCGGCAGCGGCGGGAACGCGCCAATAAGCTTCTTTGACCGGGCGGACCTGCGTGCCGCTGCGGTGCGGCCGCGCCCAGTCCTTCGCGCCTGTCAGCCTTTCCATGCCATAGCCGGCGCTGACCATGCCGAGTGGACGGAAGAAGCGACTCTCGACCGCATTGGCGAAGCCTTCGTTGGCGGCTTCGCCCAATATTTCGCTCGCGGCGTCGAAGGCCACATTCTGATAGGTGTGGCAGGTGCCGGGTTCGCATTGCAGCGGCGCAGCGAAGAGCATCGAACGCAGCAGTGCGGGACTCTGCCCCTCCTCCAGCTTCTCGTCATAGGCGTTTTTGGTGAGGCCGGTGCGCTGCGACAGCAGGTCGGCCACGCTGATCCGCGTCTCGGCACCGCCGGGGAGACGCAGCGAGGTACGCCAGTCGGCGACCGGGCGGTCGAGATCGATCGCGCCGTCGTTCGCCAGCGCCCCCGCGAGCGCGCCGGTCGCGGTCTTCGAAACCGAAGCCCAGCGGAACAGTGTCTGCAGCGTGACCGGTGCGCCGGTCGCGGCATCGGCGACGCCATAGGTGCGCACGAAGGTCAGCTTGCCGTCTTCGACGACCGCAACCGCCAGACCCGCCATCTCGGGCCGCTGCGTCAACGCGGCGAGTTGCCCGTCGAGCGCGCGATAGTCGATCCGCCCGTGCCATTCGCCGGGCGTGTCGGGCAGGTTTTCGGCCGCCTTGAACGGAATCGCGACGCTCGCGAGCGGATGGTCGCCGCCAAGCGCGCGAACACCGAACCAACCAGCCGCAACGAGCGCAGCGACCGCGAGAAGAACAACAAAAAACCGCTTCATGAACCCGTGACTAGATGGCGACCTCATATTTGGCGGTTGTCTTAGCGGCGACTTCGTCCGCCGTCACGCCCGGAGCGAGTTCGATCAGCCGGAATGGGCTGTCATGGTTCTCGCGCTTGAACACGGCGAGGTCGGTGACGATCATGTCGACGACATTCTTGCCGGTGAGGGGAAGCGTGCACGCCGGGATGAACTTGGGGCTGCCGTCCTTGGCGTTATGTTCCATCACCACGATGATCTTCTTGACCCCGGCGACAAGGTCCATCGCGCCGCCCATGCCCTTGATCATCTTGCCCGGGATCATCCAGTTGGCGATGTCGCCATTCTCGGCGATCTCCATCGCGCCAAGGACGGTGAGGTCGATATGGCCGCCGCGGATCATCGCAAAACTGTCCGATGAACTGAAATAGGCCGACTGCGGCAGCTCGCTGATCGTCTGCTTGCCCGCGTTGATCAGGTCGGCGTCCTCGTCGCCCTCATAGGGGAAGGGGCCGATGCCGAGCATGCCGTTTTCCGACTGGAGCGTGACCGTCATCCCGGCGGGAATATGGTTCGCGACCAGCGTCGGAATACCGATTCCCAGATTGACGTAATAGCCGTCCTGCAATTCCTTCGCGGCGCGCGCCGCCATGTCGTCGCGGGTCCAGCCCTTGCTATCCTCGGCCATTATTTCGGCTCCCATTGCTTGTCGGAGGGGAAGGCGTCGTTCCAGCCCAGCTTGTCCCACGGGCCGTAGACGGGATTGGGGAAAAGGAACCAGCCCTTGTCCCAGAGTGCGGCCGCGCCGGGGCCGGTCGCCAGCGCCATGCGGGTCGCGGGGGGTAGCCCCTTTTCGTTGAACTGCTGGCTGAAATCGCCGAGCTGGTCGCCGCCGAGGATGATCACGCAATATTTCGACGCAATCGCCGAACGGCGCGGATCCTTGCTAGACCCGCCGGCATCGTCGCCCATCAGGAAGAGCGTCTCGCCATGCTTGAATTCGCCCAGCCCGGCGGCGCGCAGCGTATCTTCGCTGCCGGTGGCATTGGCGGCGCTGCGGTTGGTGTTGGCGATGACGGTGATACCGGCGGCCCGCAGGGCGTTCACCATCTCGACCGTGCCGGGCATCGCGATCGCCTTGCCCGCGCCGGTTTTTTCCCACTGATCCCAGACCGCGACGTCGAACGCCGTACCCTGCTGCGCGAAGTAGCGCATCGGACCGAGATTCCAGATGAGCGTTTCGTCGGCATCGAACACCGCGGCGAAGGGCTTGTTGCCGCAGGGTTCGAACTGCGGTGCGTCCATCGTTGCACCGGCCGCGAGGACGACGCTGTCCTTCGGACGCTGCTTGATCCGCCACACGCCATAGTCGGCGATCCGCGCATTGGTCGCGCGCACCGCGACCGCGGCTTCGGGCGATCCATAGAGATATTGCAACGGCGTCGGCGGCTTGGCGGATTCCGCCGGCGTTGCCGGCCCGGTGGCGGGCGGCGGAGGCGTGGGCGCAGTCGCGACTTGAGCGGGTGCGCTGGCGCAGCCCGCGAGGAGCAGCGCGCTGGTCAGGGCAAGGCTACGCATCACGCGGCCTCCCGCGGGCGCACAGTACGGAACTCGATCTTCTTTTCATACGGCGCGCCGACGATCATCCGCTTCACATAGATGCCGGGCAGGTGGATGCTGTCGGGGTCGAGGCTGCCGGTCGGTACGATTTCCTCGACCTCGGCGACGCAGATCTTCGCCGCGGTCGCCATCGGCTGGTTGAAGTTGCGCGCGGTCTTGCGGAAGATCAAATTGCCGCTTTCGTCGGCCTTCCAGCCCTTGATGATCGCAAGGTCGGCAAAGATGCCGCGTTCCAGGATATAATTCTGTCCGTCGAAATTCTTCACTTCCTTGCCTTCGGCGACCAGCGTGCCGACGCCGGTCTTGGTGTAGAAGCCGGGAATGCCCGCGCCGCCGGCACGGCAGCGTTCGGCGAGCGTGCCCTGCGGGCAGAATTCGACCTCGAGTTCGCCCGCCAGATACTGACGTTCGAATTCCTTGTTCTCGCCAACATAGGAGGAGATCATCTTCTTGACCTGCTGCGTGCGGAGCAGCTTGCCGAGCCCTTCGCCGTCGATGCCTGCATTGTTGCTGGCGATCGTCAGATTGCATGTCCCTGCATCGCGGATCGCGTCGATCAGCCGCTCCGGAATGCCACACAGGCCAAAACCTCCGGCGCAGATCTGCATGCCGTCGAACAGCAGTCCTTCGAGTGCGGCAGCGGCGTCGGAATAGCGCTTGTTCCCCATGAAACAGCCTCCTTGTTGGGTGATCGAGCGCGACATTGGCGCATCTGACATATCAATTCTAATCATAGTGTTTTTAGGGTATTGATAAACAATGTCGATCAATCGCATCGCCTTTTATCATCTCGAAACGCTGCTCTGGATTGATCGGCTCGGTACTTTCTCGGCGGCGGCGGAGCGGCTCAATACTACCCAGCCGGCGGTTTCGGCCCGGATGCGCGAGCTGGAGCAGCGGCTGGGGTCGGCGCTTTTCCGCCGCGACGGACGGGCGATGTCGCTGACCCCGGCGGGTCGCAAGCTGGTGCGCGACTGCGCGCCGCTGCTTCGCGACATGGAGCGGGCGCTGCTGGGGAGCGGCGGCTTTGCCGAGGCGAGCGGCGTGGTGCGCATCGGCGCCGGCGAGATTGCGGCGGCGAGCTGCCTGCCGCCGTTCGTCGCCGCGCTGAAGGAGGAAATGCCGGGGGTCGGGCTGGAGATCGAGATCGACCTGACCGCGAACCTGATCCAGCAGTTGCTCACCGGCCGCACCGACATGGCGTTCGCCGCGGGGCCGGTCGCGCACCCGGCGCTGACGTCGCGCCCGATCGGCAAGGTCGCACTCGTCTGGCTCGCCAGCCCGGCGGTCGCCGCGGCGTTCGGCGCGGACGGCGAGGCACCGCCGGTGCCGGTCTGGTCGCTTGCCAGCCATTCGCCGATCCACGGCCGGATGCGCGACGCGATCGACGCTTCGCGAATCGCGCCGCGATCGCTGAACCTTTGCAACAATGCCCGGATGATGATCGACATCGCGCTCGCGGACGGCGGGGTCGGGATTTTCCCGGAACCGATGGTGCGCGGCGAGGTCGCGCGCGGGGCGCTGGTCGCGCTTGCCGGGATGCCGCCGCCGGCACCCGTTGAATTCCACGTCGCGATGCGGGTCGCCGATACCGAGCCGGTGCTGGTCCGGATTTTCGAGCAGGCGGCGCGCCTGCGCATCGCGCCGGCTATTGACGCCGGTCAATGAATCGCCGCGCGGCGCGGCGCATGGTCTTCCTTATTGGACAACAAAAGGAGGCTCTCCATGCGCACGATACTGGTTCATGCCGACAATGATTCCGCCTGTGAGGACAGATTGCAGGTCGCGCTCGACCTGGCGCGCCGCTTTCAGGGGCATATGACGCTGCTGATCGCGACGCCGTTGCAACAGTTCGTCAGCTTCGATCCGTTCGGCGGCACCTATTTTGCCGCCGAAGCGCTGGCTGCGGCGCAGGCCGACGATATCGCGCTCGAAAGCCGGCTGGCCAAACGACTCGCGAACGAGGATGCGCCGTGGGACATCGCGATGGCCGACGGCGACATCGTCGGCGCGCTCGCGGGAGCGGCGACCTTCGCCGATCTGGCAGTGGTCAGCCTGCCCGCCGCGAAGGACGGGCCGCGGGGCAATGCGTTACCGATGCTGGCCGGCGACCTTGCGGTCACGGCCGCCGCGCCCGTTCTGGCGCTGCCGCGCGGCACCGGGTCGCTCGATTGCGAGACGCCGGCGATGGTCGCCTGGAACGGTAGTTCCCAGGCGGCGCACGCTTTGCGCGCAGCCCTTCCGCTGCTGGGCGGCCGGCAAGTCGTGCTGGTGTCCGTCGGCGGCGATGACGGCGATTTTCCGGCCACCGATGCGCTGCGCTATCTGTCGCGCCATGAAATCCACGCCGAGCTGAAGACGGTCGATCGCGGCGGCGATACGGTCGAGGAACGCCTGGAAAAGGAAGCGCTCGCGATGGGCGCCGGGCTGATCGTGATGGGCGCCTTTGGCCGCAGCCGCCTCCGCGAGACGATCTTTGGCGGGGTGACCCAATATCTTTTGACCAGCGGCCGGATACCGCTGTTGCTGGCGCATTAGGGCAACGAAATACCCAGTGCGTCGGACAGGTCGGCGAGCGCCTGCTCGCCGCTTGTCACCTTGATCGCGTGCATCCCAAGCTGGCTTGCGGGTTTGCAGTTGATGCCGAGGTCGTCGAGATAGATGCAGGCGGCGGGTTCGACGCCCAGCGCTTCGCACATCATCAGATAGATGCGCGGGTCGGGCTTGCGCACGCCAGCCTTGCTCGATTCAATGACATGGTCGAACCGTGCCATGATACTTGCAACCTCGACTGCGGCCTCGGCGCTGCGGGTCATGCCCGCGCCCTGGATGCCCATCTTGCCTCCCGGCACGTTGTTGGTGATGCAGGCGATGCCGAACCCTTTGGCCTTCAGCGTGTCGAGCGCCGCGACCATGGCCGGCCGGACGGCGCCCGCGATGACGGCGAGGACAGCCTCGCCTGCCAGATCATGCCCCAGCGCGCGCGCTTCGGCCGCGAACAGAGTATCGAAGGTCGCGGCGTCGATTTCGGCTCGCTCGAACTTGGCCCAGGCGTTGTCGTCGGGGTTGGCCGCGTTCACGCGCCGTACGAAATCGCGCGGCAGGCCACGTTCGTCCTCCAGCCGGTTGAAGGCTTCAAAGGGGGAGGCGGTGATGACGCCGCCAAAGTCGAATATGACGTGGGTGTAGCGAGACATGGCGCGGCTAGAGCGCAGATTGACGTTAACGTCAAACGCGAAGGCGCGGGCCGCGTTATTTCACGCGCGTGCCATACCAGCTGGCGTCGTCGATGCTGAGGTCGAGCCGGTCCGGCGAGCGCACCGTATCGAGCAGGAAGGTGTAGGGGCCGTTCGCCGCGAGGATCGCATCCATTGCCTTTTCAAGCGCGATGGTGACCGTCGGGATGCGGGCATAGTCGGACCGGATCTCGACCTTGTTCGCCCCGACGCGGGTGACGGTGATCGTGACGTTATCCCTCGACGATCCGCGCGCGTCGGACGCAACCGCGCCCTTATAGGTGCCCGCTACCCGATCGGCGAGATCAAGCTTGCGCGGCGCCTTTGCAGGCGTGGGTTCGGCATGGCTCGCGACGGGCAGAAGCAGCGCGGCCGCGACGGCAAGGGAAAGCGAACGAAGCATCGGATATTCTTTCGGGGTTGGTCAGGGTTCGACGATGATCCCCGCTCTGGGATCGGCGCGACCCGACAGCATTTCCTTATAGGCATCGATGGCGGCCTCTCCGCCGCTGCGTTTGTCGATATGGGCGAGGCGGGGGACGACGTCCATGAAGGCGAGCCATGCTTCGGCGATCTTTTTGCCGAAAGCTGCACCGCCCCAGTCGGCGATGCGTTTCTGGCTGCGGCCGGGGGCAAAGAAACCCTGCCGTTCGGGGCCGGGCAGCGCCCCGGCATCTCCCTGAGCGTCCCAGTGAGACTTCCCGACGATGATCGACGCCTTGAGCTGGTTGCCGAAATGGCTGTGGACGACGCGCGTGACCGCTCCGTTGCCCGCCATGTCGACCAGCGCGGCAGGCGTCGCGGCGTTGAGCGTCATGATCTGGTCATAGGCGATCACGCGATCGTAAATCCCCTGCGCGGCCAGTGCGTCGACATTGGCGGCGCTGGTCAGCCCGATGGTTTCGGGGCGGCTGGCGCGTTGTGCGAGCGAAAAGCCGAGCCCTATCGCGGTCTTGCTCGATGCACTGGCGATCAGGATCTGCTGGACGCCATAATCTCCCTCGTCCTCGAACTGGTCCGCGATCAGCCAGCCGGTGAGGAAGAGCGGGCGGAAGACCGGCCAGTAATCATGGTCGGCGGCACGGTAATCGGGCAGCGCTTCGATCCGCTGATACTGGTTATAGATCGGCGGCAACGTAGTGCGGCGCGGCGTGACGTCGGTGAAGCCCCCGGCGCCGACGTGTCCCGCAGTCAGGATCGCCTCGCTCGCCATCGGGAAATAACCATAGAAGCGATCGCCGGGCGCGATGCCGTCGGCGGCGCTTTCGGCGACGGTGGCAAAGCCCCAGACGGGCAGGCGGCCGGGCGTGCACGGCTCGGCAAAGAAGTCCCAATAGCCCTGATCGTTGCCGAACAGGCCGGCGGGCTTGCCGAACACCGCATAGGTGATGTTGTTCGCGGTCATCGCATAGCTGTCGAGGGTCACGCGGACCTGCCCGGACGCCAGCGACGCGGGCGGATCGGCGACCAGCTCGGCTTGCGTGACGTCGTCGCGGTCGATGTTAATCGCCCAATTCATATCCGGACCCCTCCGATAGTCTTGCCCGTCGATACGGGATGGCCGATAGTCTTGCAGATGACGAGGGCACTGACAATCGCGGTAAAGCGGATCTATGACGCGCCGGAGGCAGGTGACGGTGCGCGCTTCCTGGTCGATCGGTTGTGGCCGCGCGGCATTGCGAAGGACAAGGCGGAACTGGCCGCATGGCTGAAGCCGCTCGCGCCCAGTGATGCGCTGCGCAAGCGCTTCCACGGCGAAACAGCGGATTCGGACGAAGCCTGGGATGCGTTCCGGCTGGACTATTTCGCGGAACTCGACGCAGAGAGCGAGGATAGGGCGGCGGCGCTTTTCGTGCTCGAAGCGGCGATACAGGCCGGGCCGGTGACGTTGCTCTATGCCGCGAAGAATATGGCACGGAACAATGCGGTCGCGCTCCGTGAATGGCTGGAACGGCGCTAGGCGGCAGCGCCGAACAGCGAACCGATGGCGATCGTCGCGGCCATGGCCATCGCACCCCAGAAGGTTACACGAGCCACCGGCCGCAGCATCGGCGCCTTCCCCGCGCGCGCGCCGAGGGCCCCAAGCAGCGCGAGGAAAATCAGCGATGCGCCGGATACCGTCCAGGGTAGCGATGCACCCTGATCGATGAAGACCGTTGCGAGGGGAAGGGCGGCACCGACCGAGAAGCTGGCGGCAGAGGCCACCGCCGCCTGTACCGGTCGCGCCGCCATTTCGTCCGTCATGCCCAGTTCGTCTCGCAAATGGGTGTCGAGTGCATTATGTGCCGTCAATTCTACCGCGACCCGCTCGGCAAGGCTGCGGTCGAGGCCGCGCTGCTGGTAGATTTGGGTGAGCTCCTCCAGCTCGAACTCCGGGTCGGCGGCGAGGTGCCGTTTTTCCAGCTCGACGTCGGCCTTTTCGGCGTCGCCCTGCGAACTCACCGAGACATATTCGCCCGCCGCCATCGACATCGCCCCGGCGACGAGGCCCGCGGTGCCGGTGACGAGGATCGACGATTGCGTCGCCCCGGCGGCCGCGACGCCCGCGATCAGGCTGGCGGTCGAGACGATTCCATCGTTGGCGCCCAGGATCGCGGCGCGCAGCCAGCCGATCCGCGTAACGGCGTGCGTTTCTTCGTGCATAGTTCCCCTGGGATCCTGACCCTAATATTGCAGTTTCAACCCCGGTCGGTTCCAGCGCGTCTTGACCAGCCGGCCGGTGCCCGACAGCGTCAGATAGGCGTCCTGCATGTCCGGGCCGCCGAACGCGATGTTGGTCGTGAAGATATCGTCGGTCGCGACGAATTCGACAAGGTCGCCCGTGGGCGAGATGACGCTGATCCCGCATTCGCCGATCGTCGCGACGCAGATGTTGCCGTTGGCTTCCATCGCGAGGCTGTCGAAGAATTTATAGCCCGCCGGGCGATAGAGCGGGATGCCGGGACCACCGGGGCCCGCATCGGGCGCGACCTTGCCGGGGGCCACGATGTTGAACTTCATCAGACGGCAGGTGTAAGTTTCGGCGGCATAAAGCGTGTTGCCGTCGGGCGACAGGCCAACCCCGTTCGGATTGTTCGACGGGAAGATCACCTCCTCGATGAAGCTGCCATCGGCCTTGGCATAGAAGATGCCGACGATGTCGTGCGCGCGCTTCGCATAATCGACCTTGCCGTGATCGGTGAACCAGAAGCCGCCGTGCGCGTCGAACATGATGTCGTTCGGGCCGCGCAGGATCACCCCATGGTCGCCCGATTTGTACAGCGTTTCGATCTCGCCGGTGGCCAGATCGATGCGTTCGATCCGTCCGCCCGAATAATCCGCCGCGATGCCATGCGGGGCGAGATAGCCGTTCGATTCGACATAGTGGAACCCGCCGTTGTTGCAGCAGTAAAGCTTGCCGTCGGGGCCGATCGCCAGGCCGTTGGGGCCACCGCCGGGTGTCGCGACAACCTCTTTGCGGCCGCCGGGCCAGCAGCGGGTTATCCGGCCCTGCTCGATCTCGACGACGATGACGCTGCCGTCCTCCATCACGACCGGCGCCTCGGGAAACCGCAACCCGTCGGCGATCAGTTCAAACTCGGCCATATCCTCTCCCTTGCTCTTCCGCCTGTCCTATGCTTTGCGCCCATCATGCCCGTTCGTACGCTCTTCGCCACCCATTTTTACGAAGCCGACGTTGGCACTCCCGATCTGCTTGAAGAGCTGGAGGCCAGTTGCCGCCTGTTCGCCGAAGAAGATCGCGCGGGAAGGGCGTGGAGCCGCGATCATGGCTACAAAGGCTATACCAGTTATGCCAGCCTCGGCGACCTGCCCGAGCGCGATCCCGCGTTCCATGACCTGAAACGCCTGCTCGACAAGGAAGTGAAGGCCTTTGCCAGGGCCTGTCATTTCGACCTTGCGAAACCGCTGAAGCTCGACAGCCTGTGGGTCAACATCCTGAAACCCGGCGGGACGCACAGCGGACATATTCACCCGCACAGCATCGTATCGGGGACCTTCTATGTCGTCGTCCCGCCGGGATCGGGTGCGCTGAAGCTGGAGGATCCGCGGCTGCCGATGCTGATGGCGGCACCGGGACGCAGCGAGGACGCGCCCGAGCACCTGCTGCCCTTCATTTATGCCGAGCCTGCCGCCGGTCGCGTCTTCCTGTGGGAGAGCTGGCTGCGGCATGAAGTCATGCCCAACGCGGGGAAGGGCGAACGGATTAGTATCAGCTTTAACTATCGCTGAAGCGTTCCTATATCGCGCTCGCCATTGCGAGCGAAGCGAAGCAATCACCAGCCACCGGCCTCATGCGATCCCGATAGCTGGCGATCGCTTCGTCGCTTCGCTCCTCGCAACGATGATTACTCAGAACGGAGCCCCACATGACCGCGACCTACGACGCCGACCTCCAGCTCTTCATCGACGGTGCCTGGCGGAGCGGGGAGGGGCGCGACGAACGGCCGGTGTTCAATCCGGCGACGGCGGGCACGATCGCGGGACTGCCCGTCGCCACCACGGCCGACCTTGACGAAGCGCTCGCGGCGGCGGAGCGCGGATGGCCGGTGTGGCGGGCGAAGACGCCCGACGAGCGCGCGGCGCTGATGCACAAGGCCGCGGGGCTGATCCGCGAGCGCGCCGACCACATCGCGACACTGATGACGCTCGAACAGGGCAAGCCGATTGCCGAGGCGCGCGGCGAAGTGTTGTCGGCGGCGGGATTGTTCGCCTATTTCGCCGAGCAGGGAAAGCGGATCGAGGGCCGGGTCCTTCAGCGCCCGGTCGGCCAGCGCGCGATGGTCACCAAACATCCGGTGGGCCCGGTTGCGGGCTTCAGCCCGTGGAATTTCCCGGTCAATCTGATGGTCAAGAAGATCGCCCCGGCGCTTGCCGCGGGCTGCGTCGTGATCGCAAAAGCCCCCGAGGAAACGCCGGGCTGCACCAGTGCGGTCATGCGTTGCATCGCCGACGCCGGCATTCCCGGCGACGTCGTTCAGCTCGTCTATGGCGACCCCGACAAGATCAGCCGGCACCTGCTGGCAAGCCCGGTCATCCGAAAGGTCAGCTTCACGGGATCGACGGCAGTCGGCAAGCATCTGATGAAGCTCGCCGCCGATGGCGTAAAGCGGATCACGATGGAGCTGGGCGGCCATGCTCCGGTGCTGATCTTCGACGATTGCGACCTCGAAGCGACGCTCGACAAGGTGGTGTGGCAGAAGTTCCGCAATGCCGGGCAGGTGTGCATCTCGCCTACGCGCTTCTATGTGCAGCAGGGTATCTATGATGCCTTTGTGAAGGGCTTTGCGGAGCGCACGGCGAAGGTGAAGATCGGCAGCGGCCTCGACGCCGACACGCAGATGGGCCCGCTTGCCAACGCACGCCGCGTTCCGGCGCTGGAGGCGCTGGTCGCCGACGCCAAGGCAAAGGGTGCGCGCGTGATCGCGGGCGGCGAGGCGACGGGCAACGGCTATTTCTTCCAGCCGACCGCGATCGCTGACGTTCCGATCGAGGCCGATGCGATGAACAATGAACCTTTCGGCCCGATGGCGCTGATCCGCCCGTTCGGCAGCGAGGACGAGGCGCTCCAGCAGGCGAACCGGCTACCTTATGGCCTCGCGGCCTTCGCTTTCACCGAGAACGGTCGCCGCATCAACCGGATCGTGGACACGATCGAAAGCGGGATGGTCGGGGTCAACAGCTTCGTCGTTTCCGCCCTCGATGCGCCGTTCGGCGGGATCAAGGAATCGGGTTTCGGCAGCGAGAGCGGGCCCGAAGGGCTCGACGGATACCTTGTGACCAAGGCTGTGCACATTCACTGATGTCGATGATTGACCCTCTCCGCCGGGAAGGGTCGGTATCGGGCTTTCGACCAGCTAGTCCCGGTCGAGCGCGACGAAATCGCGACCCAGCGGCGCCAGATGGGCGCCGCCATCGACGAAGATCGTTTGCCCCGTCACGGCCTCGGCGCGAGCGAGCCAGGCGACCGCGTCGGCTATCTGTGCCGGCGTCGGCAGCGCGCCGAGCGGCATGCGTTTCGCCAGCCGGTCGACCTGCGCCGCCGAATAATCGTCGGTCGCCATCGTCAGGCCCGGCGCCACGGCATTGACGCGCGCGCGACCGCCGAAAGCGACGGCCAGCGTCGCCGTCGCTTGCCACAGCGCCGACTTCGACAGGCTATAGGCGATCTGGTCGGGAACCGGATGAACGACGCGCTGATCGACGATGTTGACGATCGCGGGTCGTCGGCCCTCGCTTGCCGCAACAAGTGCTTTGGCGAGCATCACCGGCGCGTGGTGATTGACCTGCATCATCGTCGCGAGCGCGGCGGCCGACAGGTCCGGCCATTCGCCCTCGGCGAACAGCGCCGCGTTGTTCACCAGAAGATCCGGGACGCGGCCGAATTTTTCCGCGACCGCGGGAATCAGCGCTTCGACGGCGGCCGGGTCGGCAAGGTCGGCGGCGAAGCGGTGCGCCCGAACGCCCGTCTCCGCAATCGCTTCTGCCAGCACCGGATCGGCTTCCGCGGCGCTTCGCTTGTGCAGCGCCAGCGCATAGCCCTCGCGCGCGAGCCGCGCCGAAATCGCGGCGCCGACGCGGTGCAGCCCGCCCGTGACGAGAGCGAGCTTCTGCGTCACTTCCTCACCCGCCGCATGGTGATCCCGATCTCCTCGCCCTCCTCGGCGATCGCAAGCTTGACGATCTTCACCTCGACCTCCTCGACCTTCTCGTCCTGAAGGAAGAGCGTGTCGATGATATGGTCGGCGACGCTTTCGATCAGCACGAAATGAACGTCCTTGGGGATGCCTTCGGTCGCCGCGAATTTGAGGTGCATATAGTTTTTCGAGCGGCTGAGCGGGGTGGTCGGATCATAATGATCAGCCATCGTCAGCTTGGCGCGTACCGAGATGCGCAGCGGCTGCGGCAGGTGCGTTTCTTCGGAATAGATGCCGGTCAATATGTCGACGGTCAGGCCATCGACTTCGAGCCACAATGTGTCGGTCACGCGAAAATCCTGTCCGTCGGGGCTTTGCAAGCAAGGCCCCGGTCCCTAAAGCGCCGCCGCATTAGCGAAAGGGTGCGCGTTGGTCGAGTTACTTCCATTGTCCGATATCGAACCACAGGCGGTCGAGGCTCTGCTCGACGCGGCGTTCGGGACGGATCGCTTTGGACGAACCGCCTATCGCATCCGCGACGGGATGGAAGTCGTCGCGGCGCTGAGTTTTGCGCTGGTCGACGGCGGCATCCTGACCGGGACGATCCAATGCTGGCCGGTCGCTCATCGGAATGAGGACGGCGTGGCGACGCCGCTCGTCATGGTCGGGCCCGTCGCCGTGCGGCCGGACGTCCAGCGCGGCGGGCATGGCCGCGTCCTGATGCAGCGGATGCTCGATGCGGCCGAAACCGCTGCCGACAGCTCGCTGATGATGATCGGCGATCCCGAATATTATGGCCGCTTCTTCGATTTCACCGCCGACGCGACGGGCGAATGGGATCTGCCCGGTCCCTATGAGAAGCGCCGCCTGCTTGCGCGGGCGGTGAACGGGCACGCGCTGCCGCGCGGTGCGGGGATGATCGGACCGCGCTGATATCGGTCGCTCCCTTCCTCCCGGAGCGGAGGCGACGTCTTTGCTTGCGCCCACCGCTTACGATCCTATGTCGGGGGGATGGTCACGCCGGCGCCTTCGCTTCCCAAAGACTTCGCGCGGCTTTCGCTGGCCGAGGCCGCGGAGCTTCTTGCGGCGCGCAAGCTGCCGCCGGTCGATAGCTGGCATCCTGAGCGCGAAGGCGACAGCGCGATGGAGATTCGCGCCGACGGAAGCTGGTATCATGAAGGCGGCCGCATAAACCGCCCCGCGATGGTAAAGCTATTCTCGACGATCCTGCGGCGCGAGGCGGATGGCCGCCATGTTCTGGTCACCCCGGCCGAGAAGCTGACGATCGCCGTCGAGGACACTCCCTTTCGCGCGGTCGAGATGAAGAGCGAGGGCGTGGGGCAGGCGCGTCGGCTCGTCTTTCGTCTCGACACCGACGATCTGGTGATGGCAGGCGCCGACCATCCGTTGCGCTTTGGCAGGGATATCGACAACCCCGACCCGCGCCTTCACGTTCGCGGCGCGATCGGCAACGGTCTCGAGGCGCGGATCGACCGCGCGCTCTATTACGAGATCGCCGAGATGGCGCTGGCGGAGTCCGCCTCGGCAGGCGCGGCGGACGGCGAGGCCCCCGCCATCTGGTCGAACGGCATACGCTTCCCGCTGGTGGGTGGCTGATGCTGTCGGAGAAGTTGCGCGCGGCGCTCGACAATTTGCTCCCCGACGCCGGATCGGACGAATCCTATCTTCTGCATGGTGAGCCGCTCCGCGACGCCGCCGTGCTGATCGCCCTTACCGATCGTCCCGAACCCGGGGTAATCCTGACGCAGCGTCCGCAATGGCTGCGCAGCCACGCCGGACAGGTTGCCTTTCCCGGCGGCAAGATCGACCCGGGGGACCGCGACGCGATCGATGCGGCGCTTCGCGAGGCCGAGGAAGAGATCGGGCTGCATCGCCGCGACGTCACCGTGGCCGGCACGACAACACCCTATCGATCGGGCAGCGGCTATCACATCACCCCGGTGCTTGCCGTGATCCCGCCCGACCTTCCGCTCGATCCGAATCCGGACGAAGTCGAGGCGTGGTTCGAAGTGCCGCTCGACACCTTGTTCGATCCCCTGAATTATGAGCGACATCACGCGCATTGGCAGGGGCAGGACCGCCGCTATTATGACATGACGTGGCGGGGACGGCGGATATGGGGCGTGACGGCGGACATCATCATCAACCTGGCGCGGCGACTTCCCGCGGGCTGGCACCGGTGATCACGCTTCCCGGCACCGGATGGCGAACGGCGGCCGGCCTGCGCCGCATCGTCGCGTCGCTGCGCGCCGACGGGGGCGACGTCAGGGTCGTCGGAGGAGCGGTGCGCGATACGCTGCTCGGCCTGCCGGTCACCGACATCGACCTTGCGACGCCGCTGCTGCCGCAGGAAGTGACGCAGCGGCTCGAGGCCGCCGATATCAAGGTCATCCCCACGGGTATCGCGCACGGAACGGTGACCGCGATCGCGAGCGGCGAGCACTACGAAATCACGACGCTTCGCCGGGACGTCGAGACCGACGGCCGCCGCGCAACGATCGCTTTTGCCGGGGACTGGCGCGAGGATGCGGCCCGCCGCGACTTCACGATCAATGCGCTGTATTGCGACCCCGACAGCGGCCGGGTCGACGACTGGTTCGGCGGCATCGCCGATCTGGAGGCGGGTTGCATACGTTTCATCGGCGATGCCGTGACCCGCATCGCAGAGGATCATCTGCGCATCCTGCGCTTCTATCGCTTCGCGGCGCGCTTTGGCCGGGGCGATCTGGAACCCGTCAGCCATGCCGCAGTCATTGCCGCGCGCCAGTCGCTGAAAAGCCTGTCGCGGGAGCGCGTGGCCGATGAATTGCTCAAGATCCTGTCGCTCGCCGATCCGCGGCCGATCGTTGCGCAGATGGCAAGTGATGGAATCTTCGAGGTAATCCTGCCCGAACTGGCGCCCGATTTCGCCGCCGCCCTCGACCGGCTGCTTGCCAATGAAGCGGCTTCGGGGGTCGCGCCGGCGCCGCTGCGTCGGCTTTCGGCGCTTTTGCCGGCCGATGCCGCCATGGCCGATCAGGTCGCGAGCCGGCTGCGCTTTTCGACCCGACAGCGCAAGCATCTGGCGGCGCTGGCCGCCCATCGCGGCACGACCGAGATGCCGGTGCGGCAATTCGCCTATGCCGTCGGGCTGGAAACCGCGCGCGATGTCCGCCTGCTCGTCGGCGACACGGCGTCGGCCAGCACGGCGATTCGGACGTTGGAAAACTGGGCGGTTCCCGTCCTTCCCGTCAAGGGGCGCGACGTGATCATGCACGGAGTCAGCGCCGGACCCGATGTCGCGCGCATTCTGAAATCGGTAGAGAAGGCCTGGGTCGAGGAGGATTTCCCCGACAGGCCGCGTGCGCTGGAACTCGTCGATCAGATGATCGGGCGGAGCAGCGACTGACGCCAGTACGCAAGCGCGGCGGCGCTATCCATCGGCCGGGCGAACAGGAAACCCTGCCCGAAATCGCAGCCGAGCGCCGACAGCAACCGAGCCTGGTCGGCGGTCTCGACCCCCTCTGCCGTCGTCCGCATTCCCAGTACCTCGGCCAGGCTCTGGATCGTCCGAACGATCGCCGCCTTGTCGCGGTCCTCGACCATATGGTCGACGAAGCTGCGGTCGATCTTGAGCACATCGAGCGGCAGCCGCTGCAGATAGGCAAGATTGGAATAGCCGGTTCCGAAATCGTCCATCGCGACCCGCGCGTTCAACGCCTTGAGTTCGCTCAGCACCGAAAGCGCCAGGTCGGGGTCGCCGATGATCGCGCTTTCGGTCAGCTCGATCATCAGGCGTTCACCGCCGACGTCACTGGCCGCGAGGGCGTCGCGGACGACCGCGGCGACATCGTCGCGGACAAGCTGGATCGCGGAGACGTTGACCGAGATATAGCAATCGACCGATTGTCCCGCATTCTTGCGGTCCCAATCGGCCAGCGTCTCCGCGGCTTTGGTGATCGCCCACTGGCCGAGCGGAACGATCAGCCCCGAATCCTCGGCGACGGGGATGAATTCGGTCGGCGAGACCGAATGTCCCGCCCCGGTGTTCCAGCGGGCAAGCGCCTCGAAACCGGCAACGGTGCCGGTGGCGAGTTCGATCAGCGGCTGAAAGTCGAGGTGCAGGCCGTCATGTTCGATCGCGTTGCGCAGTTCGGTTTCGAGGCCGAAACGGTTGTCCGAAAGCAGCGCCGCTTCGGGTTCGTAGATTTCGATCCGATCGGTGCGTTTGGCCCGCTTCAGGGCGATCTGCGCATGGCGGATCTGATCGGCGATATCGGTGTCAGTCGTGGGCTGGATCGCACAGCCCAGCGCGCAATCGACGCTGACCTTCAACTCGCCGATCCGGAATGGATGGTCGAAGCAGCCGCGGATGCGCCGCGCCATTTCGCGGACGTCGGCCTTGCCGCCTGCGACACGCGACGAGATCGCGAATTCGTCGCCGCCGGTGCGTGCGAGAATGTCGCCGCTGCGCAGGCTTGATTTGAGGCGGCGCGCGACGGTGATGATCAACTCGTCGCCTGCCATCGGGCCGATATGCTGGTTGATCCGCGAAAAGCGCGCCAGGTCGAGCAGCAGGATCGCATGGTCGCCCGCACCCTCCGTGTCGCTCCGCTTTTCGACCAGCTCTTCGAAGCCGGCGCGGTTGGGGAGACCGGTCAGGCTGTCGGACACAAGTTCGCGGCGCAGGTTGCGCTCGGTCATCATTTCCTGTGTGCGATCGATCAGGGTGAGGAGAAACAGCGACGTGTCGCCGCTTTCTTCGGACAGCGGGCCGATCGACCCGCGCAGGTCGCGGGCCGCGACCCCGATGCCCAGCCGGCACGAAAATTCCTGGATGCCCCCGTCATTCTGGGTGGCGCGTTCGATCGCGCGGCGAAGTTCGAACGGTGCATCGACGCCGGCAGGCGAAAGGCCCAGGCGGTCGAATGCGGCGTTGCTGGCATGGAGGCTGAAATTGCCACGCGAAAGGGGTCGGATCAGCGCCGCCGGAACCGGAAGCGCGTCGATCCAGCCGACAAACAGAGATGGCCGGTCTTCGCCGGTTCGATCGATAGGCATAATAGAGGGTTTTGTGCGACCTTTCCCCATTGCCCCTGACCTAGAGGCGGGGGGTAAATAAGCTATTTACGGCAACATCCGAATGCGATCAGTTGAAGCGATTGTTCCGGGGAAAGCCCGTCGGCGGCATCCGGCCCGATGCACCGCGCGCGACGCGCCACGGACCGACGTCGGTTTCGGTGCGCGTGCGGCCGGTGTCGCCACCCATCGCCCAGCTGAGCCCCTCGGCAAAAACAAAGCTGACCGCGTCGGACAGGCCGCCGTCGCGGTACCGTTGGAGCATCACGCCCTGTCCGCGTCCCATGACCGGCACCTCTGCGATCGGGAAGACGACCAGTTTTCGGTTCTCGCCGACCACCGCGATACTGTCGTCGTCGGCGGTAATCGGATGCACGACGCTTAGCTGCGCCTTGGGCTTGAGGTTGACGACATTGCGCCCCTTGCGCGTTTCGGCGATCACGTCGCCCATCTGGACGATAAAGCCATGGCCGCTGGTCGAGGCGAGCAACAGGCGACCTTCGGCGCTCGCCGGCAGCATGGCGACGATGCGGGCGTCGGGATCGATATCGACGACCAGCCGAAGCGGTTCGCCGAAGCCGCGCCCGCCGGGCAGTTTGTCGGCGCCAACCGTATAGAAACGCCCGTCGCTTGCGGCGATCAGCAATTTGTCCGTCGTTTGCGCGTGCGCGGCGAACAGCAGCTCGTCGCCTTCCTTGAACTTGAACTCGCCCCATTGGTCGGCAGCGACATGCCCGCGCTGTGCCCGGATCCAGCCGCGTTTCGACAGGATGACGGTGACCGGCTCCTTCTCGATCATCGCATCGAGCGGAATATCGCGCGCCGGAGCGGCCTCGGCAAGCGTCGTCCGGCGGGCGCCGAGCGCGGTCTCGGGACCATAGACGGCGCGCAGCGCGCCGAGGTCGCGCTTCAGCCGGGTCCGCTGGCGTGCCGGACTCTCGACCAGCTTGACCAGGTCTTCGCGTTCGGCGCTGAGGTCGGCCTGCTCGCGCTTGAGCTCCATCTCTTCCAGCTTGCGCAAGGATCGCAATCGCATGTTGAGGATCGCTTCCGCCTGCCGGTCGGTGAGGGAGAATTCGGCCATCATGACGGCCTTGGGTTCGTCCTCGGTCCGGATGATCTCGATGATCCGGTCCAGATTGAGGAAGGCGATGAGGTAGCCGGCAACGAGTTCGAGCCGGTCGTCGATCTTTGCGATGCGGTGTTTCGAACGGCGGATCAGCACGACGATCTGATGGTCCAGCCATTCGGTGAGCAACTGGTGCAGCCCCATCACCTTTGGCGTGCGCGTCGCGTCGAGGACGTTGAGGTTGAGCGCGAACCGATTCTCGAGCTCCGTCAGCCGATAGAGGCTTTCCTTCAGGATATCGGGATCGACGTTCCGGCTCTTGGGAACGATGACGATGCGCAAGTCTTCGGCGCTTTCGTCGCGGATATCCTCGAGGATCGGCAGTTTCTTGTCGGCGATCAGCTGCGCGATCTGTTCGATCAGCTTGCCCTTCGCGACTCCGTACGGAATTTCGCTGATGACGAGTTGCCAGGTGCCGCCCGCCTGCTTTTCGATCCCCGTCTCTTCCCAGCCGCCATCGGCATTCCGGCCCGTCGAAAAACGCGCCCGGACGCGAAAGCCGCCGCGCCCGGTTTCATAGGCGTGGGCGATCGTTTCGGGGCTATCGACGATGATGCCGCCGGTAGGAAAGTCCGGACCTTTGACACGTGCGAGAAGTTCGTGAAGTTCCGCCTTCGGATTTTCGATCAGCAACAGCGCGGCGTCGATCACTTCGGCGGCATTGTGCGGCGGAATGTTCGTCGCCATCCCGACCGCGATCCCGCTTGCGCCGTTGGCGAGCAAGTTCGGAAAGAGGCCGGGCATGATCTCGGGCTCTTCGTCTTCGCCGTTATAAGTCGGCTTGAAATCGACCGTGCCTTCGTCGAGCCCCTGCATCAGGTCGATCGCGACCCGCGTCAGCCGCGCTTCGGTGTAGCGATAGGCCGCGGCGTTATCGCCGTCGATATTGCCGAAATTGCCCTGTCCGTCGACCAGCGGATAGCGCAGCGAGAAATCCTGCGCGAGGCGGACCATCGCGTCATAGACCGCGGTGTCGCCGTGCGGATGGAATTTGCCGATCACGTCGCCGACAACGCGCGCCGATTTCTTGTACCCCTGCGACGGGTCGAGCCGCATCGCACGCATCGCCCAGAGCAGGCGGCGGTGCACGGGTTTCAGCCCGTCGCGCAGGTCCGGCAGCGAGCGTGCGGTAATCGTCGACAGGGCATAGACGAGGTAGCGTTCGGACAGCGCGCTGTCGAACGGGGCGTCGATCATGCCGGGAACGGAAGGGGGGGTGTCTTCGGTGGTACTCGCCATTGCTCCGCGCCGATAGCAAGGCTCGCGCGCCAAGGCAAAGGCTTGCGTTGCGGAGATGTCGCCCTAGGGTCCTGGCCCTAGCTTGGAAAGCCTGATTGGAGAGGGGCAATATCTTGACGGAAACGACCGGCGCGGTTCGCAAAACTCTCTGGTCGCGCGCGCGGGCGATAGCCGAGGCGGCGCCGCCGGAGCGCAATCGCTACGTCGATTTCCTTCGCGCGCTGTCAATTCTCGCGGTCGTCGTCGGTCACTGGCTGGTCGCCGCCCCCTATATGAAGGATGGCGCGGTCGAGGGCGGGCACCTGCTCGGCATCCTGCCATGGACGCAATGGCTGACCTGGGGGTTTCAGGTGATGCCCATCTTCTTCCTTGTCGGCGGCTTTTCGAACGGCATGTCGTGGGCGGCGACCTTGCGAAAGGGAGGGAGCTATGCGGGCTGGTACAGCGGACGGTTGCAGCGGCTGATCAACCCGGTTTTGCCTCTGTTCCTGATCTGGACCCTTGTCGCGATGTTTGGAACCATGATGGGGATCGAGCGCGGCATCGTCGCCATGGCGGCACAGCTCGCGTTGATTCCGGTGTGGTTCCTGTCGGTATATCTGATGGTCGCCGCGCTGGTGCCATGGACGTGGCGCGCGTGGAAACGGTGGGGATTCGGTTCGTTCTGGGCGTTCGTCGCGGGGGCGGTCGCCATCGACGTCGCGTCGCTGCGTTTCGATGTCCCTTATGTCAATTTCCTCAATTTCGCCTTCGTCTGGCTGGCGATCCACCAGCTTGGCTTTGCCTGGAGCGAGGGGCGGCTGGCGCCCGGGAAGGCGTTGTCATGGGGCGTTGGCGGACTGGCCGTGCTGGCTTTGCTCGTCGGGTTCGGTCCCTATCCGGTGGCGATGATCGGCGTTCCCGGTTCTGATCTGAGCAACTCGATGCCGCCGACGCTGGCGCTGCTGGCGCTCGGCGTGGCGCAGAGCGGTTTCGCCCTTGCGCTCGAACCGGCGGGGCGGCGGGTGCTGGGCAATCTCGCACGCTGGACGGCAGTGGTACTGGTCAACGGAATGATCATGACGATCTATCTCTGGCACCTTACCGCATTCGTGCTGGTGATGGTCGCGGCGTGGCTGTTCGGCGGAGTCGGGCTTGACGTCGCGCCCGGCGCGCCGGCCTGGTGGCTCGCGCGTCCGATCTGGTTCGCGCTGTACATCGCGGCGCTCGTGCCGCTTATCCTGTTGTTCGCGCGATATGAGCGCGCCGACGGCAAGACCGATATGGAAACGCCGCACTGGCGGCTTGTCGTGGGGTTGATTCTGATCAGTATCGGACTTGCCGCAACGGCGGCGATCAGCATCGCCAGCCCTGCCGGCGTGACCGGCGTGCGGCTGTGGCTTGTCGTACTACCGTTTATCGGCGCGGCGGTCGCGCAGTTCGGGCCGGTGCATCGACTGGCGCGCAGGGGCTAGGGCCCTGCCCCCGGGCCACCAGCTCTTGCGCTAGGGTTTGTCGGCGTAGGCCTTGACCAGGTCGAACATGAAGTCGCGCCCGACATAGACCGCCTTCACTTCGGCGCGCTCATTGAGCCCGTGGACGCCGTTGCCGTCGGGATCGCCCCAGATGCCGGGAATACCATAGGTCGGGATGCCCGCCGCGCCGAGGAAGGTTGCGTCGGTATAGCCGTTCGCCATCGACGGGATGACTTTCAGGCCCGGCCAATATTTGGCGACGAGCCTTTCCATCGGGCCGATGATCCGGGGGTCGAGCGGCGGCGCGGGTGGAGCGGGACGCTTTGGCGGGAGCTGGGTCACGGTGACGCCGGGGTCCCCGATCACCTTTGCCAGCTCGTCGCGAATGCTCTCGATGCTGTGGCCGGGGAAGATGCGGCAATTGACGTTCGCCCCGGCGCGCTGGGGCAGCGCGTTGGGTGCATGACCGCCATCGAGCAACGTGGCAACGCAGGTCGTGCGGAGGTTACCGTGGAGGAAGCGGTCGCCATTGACGATCGCCTCGGCCGCCTTGTCGCCATTGTCCTTTGCCAAAGCGACCATCGCCTTTCCGATATCGTCGTTGCGTGCCGCGCCGGCTTCGGCGAAGAAACGCCGCGTCGTGTCGGTCATTTCGACCGGAAATTCATGTTCGTCGATTTTCGTGAGCGCGCGGGCAAGCTGGTAGATTGCATTGTCGCGCACCGGCACCGAACTGTGTCCGCCGGGGTTGCGGGTTTCGAGGCGGAAATTCGCGAAAGTCTTTTCGCCTACCTGCACGGACTGGCCGATCACCGTGCCCTTGCCGTCACTGTCGCCGCCGCCGCCTTCGTTGAGCGCGAATTCGGCGTCGATCAGGTCACGCTTGTTCGCGGCGAGCCATTCGGCGCCGTTGAACGCGCCGTTGGTCTCTTCGCCGCAGGTAAGCGCGAGCTTGATCGTGCGTTTGGGCTTGTAGCCTTCCTTCTGGAAGCGGATCAGTGCATCGACCCAGACCGCCGCCTGCGCCTTGTCGTCGAGCGTGCCGCGACCATAGAAATAGCCGTTTTCCTCGACCATCCTGAACGGGTCGCGCTCCCAATCCTCGCGCTTAGCCTCGACGACGTCGATATGCGCGATCAGCAGGATCGGCTTCGCGGTTTTGGATGTTCCCGGATAAATGGCGACGAGCCCGCCTTCTTTCGGATGGTCGGGCGTCGCAAACAGCGTCAACCGGCCGTCGGGGAAACCTGCGGCTTTCATCCGCGCCGCCATACGTTCTGCCGCCAGCGTGCAACTTCCCGACGAAAGCGTCGTGTTGGTTTCGACCAGCTCCTTGTAAAGATCGCGAAAGGCGAGCTGGTCGGCGCGCGGCGCATCCTGCGCAGCTGCCGGGGTCGTAGCGAGCAGTGCCGAGCCCAGCAACGTGGTCCAGTTCTTCATGCGCGTCTCCCTTTCAACGTCGCGATCGGAGCAGAAACCGTTGCCGCCTGCAAGCTGCTTGCGCGCGGCGGCGCTTTCGCGCAATCGATGCGGTGGAAGGGGAGAATGCGTGACGGGTATCGAAGACGATCCGCCGGGGCCTATAGCGCGAGCGGTGAAGTGGCTGCTGCTGCTAATGTACCGGATGCGCGGCTGGAAAGCGGTGGGGGATGTGCCCGAACCGCGGCGCTTCATCCTGATTGCGGCGCCGCACACCAGCAATTGGGACTTCGTCAATTTCCTCGGGCTGACTGCCGACCTGAAGGTTCGCGCGCATTTCATGGGCAAGCTGTCGCTGTTCCGGTGGCCGATCGGTGGCTTCATGAAGCAGATGGGCGGCATCCCCGTCGATCGCCGCAATGCCAGCAATGTCGTGCAGCAGATGGTGGACGAGTTTGCGCGCCGCGCCGAGTTCATGCTGACCGTCGCACCCGAAGGGACGCGCGGCAAGGCGAAGAAATGGCGGACGGGCTTTTACCAGATCGCGATTGCGGCGAAGGTTCCGATGGTCGTCGGTTTCATGGATTATGGCCGAAAAACGGGCGGTCTTGGCCCGCTGATCTGGCCGACCGGCGATTTCCGAGCCGACATGATGAAGGTGCTGGAGACCTATAAAAGCTGCATTCCCAAATTCCCCGAGCGTGCGGTAAGCTCGATCGACGACATCGTCGGCACGGAAGATGAAGGAGCACGCGGATGAGCGAAGCGCTGACGCTGCTGGGCATCAATTTTGCCGGCCTGCTCGCGGTGATCCTGATCCTGTGGTGGATCGCCGTCGCGATGCGCGGCGTGTCGTTCATCGACGCTTTCTGGGCCTTTGGCATGGTCCTGCTCGCATGGGGGAGCGCATGGCAGGTCGGGGTCGAGGGCCCTCACGGCCGCTTGCTGCTGGGGCTGACGACCCTATGGGGATTGCGTCTCGCGATCCATCTGTTCATCCGCTGGCGATCGCACGGCGAAGATCCGCGCTACGCAAAGATCATTGCGCGGCAGATGGAGACGAAGAAATGGAGCTGGGCGAAGGTGGCGCTGCTCACCGTCTTCCTGACGCAGGCTCCGCTGCTGTTCATCACCAGCCTGCCGGCGCAGATCGGCATAGGGGCAAGCGCGGCGAATTGGGCCGGCGCGACCTCGCTGATCCGCATGGCGGGGGCGTTTCCGCCGCCCACTGTCGGCGTTATCGGCTGGATCGGGATGGTTGCGGGGTTGGTTGGGATCGGTTTCGAGACGATCGGTGATGCGCAGCTCGATCGTTTCCGCAAGGATCCGGCGAACAAGGGCAAGGTGCTCGACACGGGATTGTGGCGTTACACGCGGCATCCCAATTATTTCGGCGACGCGCTGACCTGGTGGGGCCTGTGGCTGATCGCCGCCGACATCGGGCCGTGGATCGCGCTCGCGAGCGTGATCGGGCCGCTCTTTCTGACCTTCACGCTGACGAAATGGTCGGGCAAGGCGCTGCTCGAAAAGGGGCTGCACAAGACGCGGCCCGATTATGCCGCCTATGTCCAGCGCACCTCGGGTTTCATTCCATGGCCGCCAAAGATCAGGGTTTAGGGAGCGAGGCGCGCCCGGCCGACGCATCGGCGCTTGGCGATGCGCCGCGTATCCGGGCCATCCTGACGGCAGCGGCGCGCGAAGGGCGTAGCGTCAGTTATTCCGAACTGCTCGGCGACCTGGGGTTTCGTTTCACGCGCCCGAAGATGCGCGCGGTGTGCAAGACGCTGGCGGAGGTCGATCGGCTATGCGCGCTGGATGGCCAGCCCGATCTTGCGGTGCTGCTGGTGCGCGAGAGCGACCGCCTGCCCGGGCAGGGCTGGTGGGTCGGCGGAACGGCGTTGTTGCTCGGCTATGATGGCCCGTGGGAAGGCGCGGCGGCCGCGCGCTTCATCCGCGAACAGCAGCAGGCGGTGTTCGATTTCTGGGCGGAGCGTTAAAGCGATTTGCTACAGTAGGAAGGAGGTCTGATTGCTTTGATCGAGCCGGATAAGGCCGACTAGCAACCATTGGTTCTGAGAACCAAACTCAGCATTCCTGCGGCTGTGGGTGCTAAATCCGAGAGCTAGCCCAGCTTTGAAATACTCTTCTTCATATTTTCTCTTCAGAATTTCAATGGCCTGTGTTCGGCCATAATCTCGCTCGAAGCGATTGTAGGCCGCTGAAGTTTCCCAATCGTCGCACTCATGAGACCGGGGTTTCCCGTCTTGGTCTTTCCAGTTGACGACAAAGCGCATCGCGCATGTTTTCATTGGTTCGGCTGTCTTGTCGAACATAGAAAGCTGATCAGCGAGAATTTGATGCTTTTGTTCCTCGGATCGAATTTCTTCGTCTGATTTTTCTATGGCCGTCAATTCCAGATCCAAGGGGCGGATCAAGCAGAGAGATTCTCGTCTCGAATCGGCGTCAGCAAATGACGCGCGGATCAACGGCTGAAGAAAATTAGAGCGTTCTGATGAACGAATCTTGTCCCCGACGACGAGGCTCTCAGGTATTACCTTTTGACTTTCAATTCGTGGATCACCATCAGATTTTACGAACCGGTACGTTATCCAACTCCAGCGTCCGAATTTCTGAGAATCCTGTAATATCCGAAACGGCACAGGATATTGACGGCGCCACTTGTTGTCTCGGCCTACGCCTGCACAACAGACAGTTTCAAAGTATTTGCTAGACCGATGAGGTTGCGCTTTTATCAGTATAAAGCACTCGTCCGGCTGTCCGTTCATTGGCAATCCCGCTCTGCACCCCTAAGTGTGTTGCCTTACAGGATAACATGCGTTCGATATGTTCAGAAACAATTTTTCGATGACACTGATTGTAGTCGCGCTCATAGCACATCAAGCAGATTTTTTTGTTAGCAGCTAAATCTTGTACCTCTGAAAGGGCATTTTTTGCACTAGCAGTTGACATAACTTCACGGAAAATCTCACGGAACAGGTCGTATCTTCCCTGCCTGGCAGCATCGCGCCCTTCCTTTGGGTCGCCGAGCTGTCGAAAATGGACATAGCCAATTCCTGCTTCTTTTAGCGCTTCCGAAAGGGCAGATTTAGAAAAACCGCGCATCCGTGACTGGGCTCGGTCACGGATGTCGATAAGGATTTCGATCTCGCTATGGACCAGTGTCGCGACGAAATCGGCTAGCGATGAGCGCTCGTAACCAATGGTAGCCAGCATTCTTGCGTCCTTCCGATCACGTATCAATGGGCGCCCATTACTAAGATTGTGTTATCCATCAAGTGTTGATCGCCACGTGGTGGCATCGCTGCGGCATCTATGTTGTCTGCCCTACTTCTTGAGCCCGATCTCGCGTAGCCGCTCCTGCAGATAGTCGTCGGCGGTGATCGGTGTCGGGTAGAGATTCGGGTGCGACGCATCGACGCAATTTTCCAGCGTTTCGATCGGATAGTCCGAACGGAAATGCAGGAAGAAGGGCATCGAATAGCGCGCGACGCTGGCGCGGCCTTCGTCGGGGTTGCGGACGCGGTGGGTGGTCGAGGGCAGGCGGTTGTTGGTCAGCCGCTGCAGCATGTCGCCGACGTTGACCGCCATCGCGCCCGGCGGGGGCGAGACCGGAAGCCAGCTTCCGTCCTTGTCGAGGATTTCGAGCCCGGCCTCTTCGGCACCGAGCAGCAGGGTGATCGTGTTGATATCCTCATGCGCTTCGGCCCGGATGCCCTTTGCGGGGGCGGCGACGGGCGGATAGTGGAGCAGACGCATCACGCTGTTGCCGTCCGCGACGGTGTCGTCGAAGAAATCGGGCGCAAGGCCGAGGTAGCGGGCGATGCCCGACAGCAGGCGGCCTCCGACGCGGTCGAATTCGGCGAAGAGCCGGTCGTAGACGGCGCGGAAGCCGGCGACTTCGGCGGGCCAGACATTGTTCGGCTGCTGCGCGGCAAGATGGTGGCCGGCGGGCAGGTCGCGGCCGACGTGCCAGAATTCCTTGAGGTCGACTTCCTTGGCGCCCTTCGCAATCTCGGTCCCGAAGGGGGTATAGCCGCGCGCGCCGCCGCCGCCCGTGATGTGATAGGCCCGCTTTGTTGCCTCGGGCAGCGCGAAGAAGGCCTTCGCTTTCGCCCAGGCGTCGTCGATCAGCGCGGGGTCGATGCCATGGTCGGTGATCATCGCAAAGCCGAAGCGTTCGAACGAAGCGCCGAAATCATGCGCGAATTGGTCGGCGGGAAGCGACATCGAAATAACGGGAACGGCAGCAGTCATGCGAATATTGTCCATATGTTCAGGGGCGGCGCCCGGCTGGCGCGGATGAGTCACGATTTAGGCGTTGCCGCGGAGCCTTTAAAGGGAAAAAGGCGGTTCCGTCGCGCAGCGCGCTCGGCTAAGCCTCGCGCCATGAGCAAGCAATATTGGCTGATGAAATCCGAACCCGACGCTTATGCGTGGGAGCAACTCGTCAAGGACGGCAGCGGTATCTGGGACGGCGTGCGCAATCATACCGCCAAGCTCAACATGATGGCGATGAAGGTCGGCGACGAGGCGCTGTTCTATCACAGCAATATCGGCAAGGAATGCGTGGGGATCATGCGGATCACCGAGGCGAGCTTTCCCGACCCGACCGCCGATGAGGGGTCGCCATGGGTCGTGGTGCGCGTTGCGCCGGTGCGGGTCCTGAAGCATCCCGTGACGCTGGCGGCGATCAAGGCCGATCCGGTGCTGTCCGACATGGATCTGATCCGTCAGTCGCGCCTGTCGGTCGGGCGCGTCACCCCCGACGAATGGAAGCATATCCTGAAGAAGTCGGAATCGCCGCAGGTTTGATCGGGCCACCGCCATGCGCGGGGGCAGCGAAGGTCAGCGTGTCAGGGCTTCCTGCCGCAGCTTGACCTGCAAGTGCGCGGCCACCGAGGGGTGGAGCGGATAGACGAACTCGCAGCCATAGTTGTTGCCTTCGGCGCGGCGGACGACGGCTTCGAGCGGTTGCAACCCGGGCAGGTTTACCCAGATATGCTTGCCGATGTCGGGCCGGAAAGACGTCACCATGCGGAAGCCGGTCGACGACAGGTCGAACAGATCGACATCGAACGGATTGAGTCCCGGCTCGCGGAAACGCGCGCGGGCCTGCACGGCGGCGCGTTCGGAGCGCCGTCCTTGCGTCGTGGGTTTCGTCCTCATCTGCACTGTTCGCAAATCCCGCCCCGTCCATCGATTCGCTGGATTTAGCGCGGTGCTGGTTATCGCAAAGTGAAGAAATATGGTGAAATTTCAGATCAGGGGTGGCGTGTCGCCGACGGTCATCAGATGTCCCGGATAGGCGGCCGCCAATCGGGAGGCGTCGCGCCATTCGGCGGTCAGCCAGTGCTCATGATCCTCCGGTTGCAGGATCACGGGCATCGCCGTCACCCCGTGGCGATCGAGGATATTGTTGGGGTCGGTGGTGAGTATCGCAAAGCCCGGCCAGTCTTCGTTCTGGCGTTGGATTCCGGCGAACGCGAAGATCGGGCGGCCGGTCACCGAGGCCCAGTGCTGGCGCTTCGTGCCGGCCGCTCCCGACCATAAGGCAAAGCTTGTCGCGGGGATCAGGCAGCGAAGCTCGGGATGGCGAAGTGTCCCGATCCAGAACGGACTGGCGAGGTTGCGCACCGTCGCGACGGGCTGCGTTCCCTGCGGCGGCGGGGGCACGCCCCACAGTTTCGGGCGCAGGTAGCGGCGCGGCCCGCCGCGGCTGTCGGGGGCGATGACGGGCGCTGGCCGGGCGGGAACGACATAGCCGCCCGTCCAGGGGTCGTCACCCGTGTCGACGCCGAAAGCGACGGAGATCTGCGCTGCGCTGGCGTCGAGCCGGTAGAGCTGCATGCCTGGGGTCCTGACCCTAGTCGAGGCGCACGCGGCCGCGGCCGGCCTTGACCGAACTGCGCGCTTTCTTGGTATCGACGCGCTTCGCTTTCGCGGCCTTGCTCGGTTTGGTCTTGATGCGCTTCTCGGGCCGGATGAGGGCGGCATCGACAAGCTCGTTCAGCCGCGCCCGCGCGTCGGCGCGATTGGCTTCCTGTGTGCGGAAGCTGCGCGCGAGGATGACGAGTTCGCCGGCGGCGGTCATCCTGCTGCCCGCCAGCGTCTTGAGCCGTCGATAGGCGTCGGGCGCGAGGCCCAGCGCGAAGACATCGACGCGGAGCTGGCACGCGGTTGCGACCTTGTTGACATTCTGGCCGCCCGGTCCCGATCCGGCGAGAAATTTCTCCGTGATCGCACTTTCGGGGATGTCAGCCACGGGTTGGCGACGCGCCTTCCGGAGCGGAAAAGCCGAGCGCGGCGAAGCGATCGGGGAAGGGCGCCTCGGCAATTATTGACGGCTTGACGTCACGTTTTACGACGAGCCGTTCAGCGTGAAGCATCGTGCGATCTTTCGCGCGCCCCGTGCCGTAAACGGGGTCGCCGACGATCGGAAAACCGAGGCCTTCGAGCGCGTGGACGCGCAACTGGTGCGTTCGGCCGGTTTCGGGGCGGAAGCGAAGGAGCGCGCGGCCATCGACGACCGCCAAGGTTTCCCAATGCGAGATCGATGGTTTGCCTTTCGGGTCGCCGACCATGCGCCAGCCCTGTTCGGCAGTCGAAACCTTCGAAAGCGGCAGATCGACCGTGCCGCTGGCGGTTCCCGGCACGCCATCGAGGATCGCGAGATATTGCTTTTCGACCTCGCGATCCTCGAAGGCGCGGGTGAAGCGTCCGTGCGCCTTGGGGTTGCGGGCGAGCAGCAGGCAACCCGATGTGTCGCGGTCGAGCCGGTGGACAGCCAGCGGCCAGCGCTTGAAACCGAACTTCAGCGAATCGAGATGATTCTCGAGGCTGAGGCTGCCGTCGCGCGGCGGATCGACGGGAAGGCCTTCGGGCTTGTCGAGGACGATGGCCTCGCCGTCGAGAAAAAGGATGCGGTCTGAAAGGAGCATCGCCGCGCTATAGGGCGGGGGCCTCTTCGCCGAAAGCGTAAACGTCCATCGCGAGCACGGCATAGGTGGTGCTGGCGTGAAGTCGCCGGGCGCGCAGGCTTTCGCCGTCCGCCCCCGCGCCCATTGCGACGAACAGGGGCAGGATATGATCGGGGGTCGGATGATTGTCGCGTCCATGAGGGGCGCGATCGACGGCGTGGAGCACATCGTCGATCGCGTTAACCTCCATGCGGTCCGCGATCCATGCGGTGAAATCGCTGACCCAGGCGGGGGCCGGCGCCGCGATGGGCGGGCAGGTCGTGAAGAAAGCGCGCAGATTGTGGGTGATGCTGCCCGATCCGATGATCAACACGCCTTCGTCGCGCAGCGGGGCGAGCGCTTGCCCAAGCGCGTAGTGCCATTCCGGCGATGCGTTGGACGCGATCGAAAGCTGGACAACCGGAAGGTCGGCATCGGGGTAGATGACCGAGAGCGGCACCCAAGCGCCATGGTCGAGGCCCCGGTCGGGGTCGATCGCCACCGTCAGGCCGTGGTCGGCGAGCCGATCGGCGATGCGGCGGGCGAGCGCCGGATCGCCCGGCGCGGGGTAGCGCATCGCGAACAGTTCGTCGGGAAAGCCGCCAAAGTCGTGGATCGTGGGCGGCGCGGCCGACGCGGTTACGGTCGCGCGGCCGCCTTCGAACGCCGCATCATGATGCGCGGACACGATCAGGATCGCGCGCGGACGCGGGAGTTGGGCGCCCAGCCCGGCAAGGAAATCCCGCGCCGGGCTGGGTTCTAGCGCCATCATCGGTGAGCCGTGCGAGAGGAACAGGCTCGGGAGGCGGCGCGCCGACATCAGGCGATCAGTTTCGCCGCGGTCCGGGCGACGCGCTCGCCCAGATAGCGAGCGCCGCCGAGATCGGCTTCGCTCGGCTGGCGCGAGCCGTTGCCGTCGGCAAGCGTCGTTGCGCCATAAGGCGCTCCGCCCTTGACCTCATCGACGCCCATCTGGCCGGCGTAGCCATAGTCGAGTCCGACAATCGTCATGCCGAAGTGCAGGAGATTGGTCAGGACCGAGAACAGG
Source organism: Sphingopyxis sp. (assembly GCF_016793825.1). Taxonomy (GTDB): domain Bacteria; phylum Pseudomonadota; class Alphaproteobacteria; order Sphingomonadales; family Sphingomonadaceae; genus Sphingopyxis. The sequence continues at coordinate 47,692 of NZ_JAEULM010000002.1, read as the reverse complement.
GTGGTTTCCTGTCCGCCGTGCTGCGAAGCGGTCGAGGCGAAGGCTGCGCCGACCTTGCCGTTCAGCTTGCCTTGCGCCCAGACGCCGCCGGCGGTGTCCCAGAAACTGGCCATCTGGCTGGACATTCGACCAAAGCGCGTCGGCGTGCCGACGACGATCGCGTCGTAGTTCGCGAGTTCGTTGGGATCGGCAAGCACGGGATGCGCGGTGTCGGTCTTGAACCCGGCAGCCTGGACGACCGCTGCAGGCGCGGTTTCGGCGACCCGGCGGATATCGACCTCCGCGCCCGCGGCGCGCGCGCCATCGGCAACGGCATCGGCCATCTGCTCGATATGACCATAGCTCGAATAATAGAGCACCAGAACCTTAGCCATCAACTTCATCCTTCCAGTCTTGGGTAAAAATGGGGGTGGGCCGCCGCCAAAGGGAGGGGACAGGCGGCGGCCCGGGGGGCTTCGTCAGAGGCTGTCGACCAGCACCAGTTCGGCGTCGTCGAGCGCTTCGACCTCGATCGTGCCGACATCGCGGAGCGCGATGCCGTCGCGGGGGTCGGCATCCTGTCCGTTGACGCGGATTCTGCCCTTGGCGGCGACGAGGTAGGCGTGGCGACCGCCCTCGAGGTCGTAGGAGACGCTCTCGCCGGCGTTGACCGTTGCCGCCGCCACACGGGCGTTGGCGCGGATCGGCAGGGCTTCATCGCCCTCGATACCGCTGGCCAGCGTGACGAACTGGCCAGAACGATCCGCCTTCGGGAACTGGCGGGCGCCCCAGCCGGGGTTGCCGCCATCGCGGTCGGGCATGATCCAGATCTGGAAGAGCGTGGTTTCCTCGCCCTCCAGATTGAATTCGCTGTGCGTCACGCCGGTTCCGGCGCTCATCACCTGCACATCGCCCGCTGCCGTGCGGCCGGTGTTGCCCATCGAATCGCGGTGCGTGATCGCGCCGGAGCGGACGTAGGTGATGATTTCCATGTCGCGATGCGGGTGCGGCGGGAAGCCCGACTGCGCCGCGATGGCGTCGTCGTTCCAGACGCGCAGCGCGCCCCAGCCCATTCGGCCTTCGTCGTAATAGTTGGCGAACGAAAAGTGATGACGGGCGTCGAGCCAGCCGTGGTTGGCGTGGCCCAGCGTGTCGAACTTGCGAATATCGATCATCGGGCTTGTCCTTTCATCTGGCGCCACCCTCTTTGGGCATCGGTGCCGGGCGGCGCGTCTGTTGAGGGCAAGATAGGCATTGGGATCGTTTCTGAAATAGCGTAGATGGAAAACCATTGTTTCCGTTTGGAGGGTATTTGTGGCGCTTCCCGATTATGAAGGCTGGGCCTGTTTCGTGGCCGTCGCCGACGGCGGCAGCTTTACCGCCGCTGCGGCCGCCCTCGGCCTGTCGAAGGCGAGTGTGTCGAAGGCGGTAACCCGGCTCGAGGCGTCGCTTGGCATCACCTTGCTCCATCGCAGCTCGCGCGTGGTAGCGGTATCGACCGCGGGGACCGGGCTGATCGACGAGGCGCGGGCAATGGTCGCGGCGGCGACCGCGGCGACCGAAGCCGCGCGCGGCGACCGGCTTGACCTTGCGGGGCCGATCCGTCTCGCGGCGCCGATGAGCTTTGGGATCAAGGTGCTCGGCCCGCCGCTCGCCGCTTTCCTCGACCAGCATCCGGCGGTCGAGATCGACGTCCTGCTGAGCGACGCGCGCAACGACCCGGTCGCCGAGGGGATCGACCTGACGCTCCGGATCTCGCCGCTGGCCGATTCCAGCCTGCTCGCGCGGACGATCGCGCCCGTCGCCGCGTCGATGCTTGCCAGCCCCGCCTATCTGGCGAAACATGGAACCCCGAGGCATCCGCTCGACCTCTCCGGCCATCGGCTGATCGGCTATGGGCACCGGCAGCGCGCAACCCCGCTCCACTTCCAGCGCGAGGGTGAAGAGGCCACGGTGCTGCCGACCGGACCGTTGTTCGCGAACAATGGCGACATCGTCGTTCCGCTGCTCGTCGCGGGGGGAGGGATCGCCTTGCTTCCCGACTTCATTGCCGCCGAGGAACTGAAGTCGGGGGCGCTCGTCCGCATCCTGACCGACTGGTCGCGGCCGCAGGCCTATCTGCACCTGCTGTCGCCGCCTTCGCGCCTGCGTCCCGCGCGCGTGCGCGCGCTGTCGGACCATCTGGTCGAAACGCTGAAGCCGTCCTGCACGCTTGCGCACGAGCAGTTCCTGGCGATGTGAAACGCCCAAGGCCTGTAAATCGGCTGTGACATATTGGCCGCGACTCGTGGATTCCCGCGGGTTAAATCAAAATTAACCTTTTCCCTTCATTGCTTTCATGGTTAATGTTCCGGCAGTCCTGCAACGGGGGACGTCGGTGGCAGCATGATGGCCAGCAGACGGGTTGCGGGATCATCGTGGGAAACAGTCCCGAAAGGGATGGAGTAAGGGGTGCCCAATGCGCGTACTGCTGATCGAGGACGAGCCGACGACCGCCAAGGCGATCGATACGATGCTCACGACCGAAGGCTTCAACGTCTATACCACCGACCTGGGTGAGGAAGGCTTGGACCTCGGCAAGCTGTATGATTACGATATCATTCTGCTCGACCTGAACCTGCCTGACATGCATGGCTATGACGTGCTGAAAAAGCTGCGCACCGCGAAGGTGCAGACGCCGGTGCTGATTCTGTCGGGCGTTTCCGAAATGGATTCGAAGGTGCGTTCGTTCGGCTTCGGTGCCGACGATTATGTCACCAAGCCTTTCCATCGCGACGAACTGGTCGCCCGCATCCATGCGGTCGTCCGCCGTTCGAAGGGCCACAGCCAAAGCGTCATCAAGACGGGCAAGCTGGCGGTCAATCTGGATACCAAGACGGTCGAAGTCGACAGCGTCCGCGTGCATCTGACCGGCAAGGAATATCAGATGCTCGAACTGCTTTCGCTCCGCAAGGGCACCACGCTGACCAAGGAAATGTTCCTCAACCACCTGTACGGCGGCATGGACGAGCCCGAGCTCAAGATCATCGACGTCTTCATCTGCAAGCTGCGCAAGAAGCTGGCGCTCGCCTGTGGCGGCGAAAACTATATCGAGACGGTCTGGGGCCGCGGTTATGTCCTGCGGGACATCGACGAAGAAGGCAATGAAGTGCGCCGGGTCGCCTGAGCCGCTGCACGCCAAGAGTTTTGACGGGGGATACCGGCGCGGAGCGATCCGCGCCGGTTTTCTTTTGGCGTTCAGGACGGCTGGCGTTTCGGATACAGGCTTTCGCTGCGCTTTCCCGCTTCATAGGCCCGCCGGGTGCGGCGGGGCATGGCGATGATCCCGGCAAGGATCAGCGGCGAGCAAAACAGGGTGGCGCGCCAGTCGGGATAGCGACCCGCCCCCCATTCCCAGGCGGCGAGTTGTATTTCGCCGGCAAGCGTGAGCGGGTAGCCGGTGATGAGATGGTGGCGGTCGTGGGCGTCGATTGCCGCCTTCCGCCATGCGAAATTGGGCAGACGGGGCCGCAGCGGCCCGAGGCGAAACGTCCAGTGCGACGCATCGGCGCGTTCGAGGCCATTCGCCTCGCGCAGAACGTCGAGCGGATCAGGCTCGGCGGTCATCATGCGCCCGGATATTCGCCTGACGATCGGATGCGACGCTGAGCGCTCTGGCGGTCAGCGGGGTGATGCCCGGCCTCGCCGGCAGATTGGCCGGCAGCTTGATGTTCGACGCCAGTCTCATCAGGGCCAGAAGCTGGATGAAACGGTAGCCGAGGTCGATCTGTCCCGGATAGAGGCCATGGCGCGCCGAACTCGGGAAGGCGTGATGGTTGCTGTGCCAGCTTTCGCCCATCGTCGGGATGGCCATGATCGGCACATTATATGCCTGGATGACCGCGCCATCGACGGCCCAGTCCTGCGAGCCGCGCGTATGAGCGAAATAGGAAATGAACCAGTGCATGGTCGTGCAGGCGGCAACGCGCACCGGCACGCCCCAGATGACCCAGGGCCAGCCCCCCGCCCAGTACAGGATCAGCGCGATCGGAACCTGGGGCAGCATCCAGTAGCGGTCGAGAAAGCGGTAAAAGCGATCGTCCGCGATACCGGGGCCGGAGTCGAAGCCCGGCGGCTGCGCGAGTTGAAGCCGGAAATTGAGATAATAGAACCCATCGATCAAGAGCGGCCTGGCATGGCGGAGGAACCAGTGGCAGTCGGGTTGGCGCTGGGCCCAGTCGCGACTGTCGTGCAAGCGGATCGTCCAGATCGGCCCGCCCATGCCGACCGCCGTACCAAGGAAGACCAGGATCCGTTCAAGCCACTTCGGACAATCAAAGCTGCGGTGGATCAGCCGCCGGTGAAAGCCGACCGAATGGCCGGCACACAGGGTCACGGCCGAGGTCAGGAGAAACACGGCAAGCGCACTCCAGCCGAAAGTCATGGGACCGAGCACCAGCGCGGTGACCAGCATGGCCATGTTCCAGATCGAGCGGTTTCCGTCCCATAATACGCGGCCTTCGACCGCATCGGCCCGATCGAGCCCCGACAGCGAATTTACCTTGAAGGCGCCGGCTGCGGCACCGCCCGCTTCGCTCATGACTTTCCCCTGCTGCGTCCGGTGGCGCCGAGAAGGCGCGCCGCGCGTCCGCCGATACCGACCATACGCCGCAGCGTGTGGTTCGAAAGACGTCGGGTTCCGGCGTCGATCGCCGCCAGGTCCTCGACCAGATCGAGCAGGCGCTTCGCCTGGCGCCCGACTGCCGGGTCATCCACGTCCGTTGGATGGCGCCAGGGACCGAGAACGGCCAGCGCCGACGGCAGTTCCCGCTGGCGCCGTTTCTCGAGCGTTTGCATCATCAGGATCCATGGGTCCGCCTGGGTCGTCCAGCCTTCGCGGCCCTCCGTCACCAGATCTTCACCGGCCAGCCAGACGAGCGCGCCTCTCGTCGCCTCCGGCGTCAACGACAACTCGCGGCTCAGGACATCGGCGAAGAGCGGTTTCGCGACGAGGTACAGGAGGCCGTGAACGCGACAGGCATCGGCGGGGAAGCCCCATCGTGTTCCGACCTCCGCCAGCCAGTCGACAATTGCCGCAGCCGACGCGCTCAGGATTGCGCTGTGCGGTCCGCTTTCGCCCTTTTGAACACCCATGTCGCGACGCTGAACCGCCAACTCGGAAATGGCAATGGCGACATGCGTTCGCTCTTGTTTCCTGCCTAACGTTTTCGCCCGAAATGGTCGGGGACGGTGGTCGCGCGCGTCAATCCCGGGCGCCATGTATCGACTTTCGGTGCGGGGACGATCTGGAAATCGGCGACACTATCGACGGTGCGCAGATCGTCGCCGTGCGATGCGCGGAGCCGCATGGTTTCGACCGGCTTGTCGGTTTCGACACCGAATCGCTTGTCGACCACCCAGCGTACGGTGCCGAGCATCGGTTCATGCCCGGGCAGGAAGACCGTCATGCGTTCGCCAATGTTCAGGATATGTGGGCACTGGCCGCCGATGCCAGTTTCAGACACGTTGCGGATCGTCACGTCAAACCGGCCAAGTCGTTGACAGCCGAGCGAAGCCTTGACCAGTCGCGACTGTCGCGGCTGGCGCTTTTCGTCCGGCAATGGTGAGGCTGCAGCCTCGGGATTCGGCATGGGCGACCAACATTCTCTCCGCCCGGTCACCCACGCCAGGCGGTCATTTTGGTCCCATCGATGCCATACCGCGCGAAGGTAAATTTTCGTTTGCCGTCTTTGATAGTTATCGAGCGGCGGGAAGGCCGCCAAATGCGACGATGCTTTCCTCACCGGTCGCGGAAACCGCTGAAACGCCAAAGAAATTGTCATCCACGATCACGCCGGGCAACATTCTCTCCGATCTGGAGTCAGATGAGACGAGCTGGCTGTCGGTCCAATCGTTGCGGTCGGCACGGCGCCAGTAGATGCGATAGGCGGCGGCACCCTCGACCGGCGTCCAGCGGACCGTCGTGTTCGAGCTGACCGCGCCGTCGATGCTGACATGGGCGGGCGCCGGGGGGGCATCGGCGAGTTCGCGAACCAGGGCGACATTGAGCGCGGTCACGCGCGAGAGGTAGGGAAAGTCCATCTCGTCGACCGTGTCGCCGTATTTGCGGCCGTTTTCGATGCGCAGATCCTGATGCTGATGATCATAATCCTCGATCCCGACGGTGAAGCGGATTGCGGGATAGCCGAGTTCCAGCGAGGGAAGATGATCGCCGCCGCGGCGGAAACGGTCGGGCCGGCGCACGGCAAGCACTTCGAGACCGATCGCGGGATGCAGCATTCCGGCGCGGATAGCGGCCTTGGCAAGCGCGCGCGACGGGCCATCATCTTCGCCCCCGATCCCCCGTCGTGCGAGCTGGCCGGCCAGATCTTCGGATGCCCTGATGCCCTCGCTGAACACACGGACGCGGTTGTCGACGATGGTCCCGTCGGTGCCGTGGGTGCCGCCGACGATGTCGTTGTTGAGCATGGCGACGACCTGCCAACCCTTGTCCTTTGCGTGGCGCGCGATCAGCTTGCCGCCCCAGAGGCCCTGTTCCTCGCCCGAGAGCAGGGCATAGACGATCGTCGCGCGATGCCTGTCCTTCGACAGCAGGCGGGCGGCTTCGAGGACCAGCGCGGTACCCGATCCGTCATCGTTGGCGCCCGGTGCATCGGCGGTGGTATTCATCGGGTCGGTCACGCGGCTGTCGATATGGCCGGCGATGATGATCACGCGATCGGGGTCGCTGCCTTTCTGAATGCCCAGAATATTTTCAACGATCACGCCGTCAGGCGCGCGGGGGCCCTCGAACCGGTCGCTGATCCGTTCGACCGTCAGACAGCCGCCGCAAGCCTTTGACAACCGTTCGAATTCACCGGCGCCCCAGTTGCGCGCGGCGCCGATGCCGCGCTTCGGATCGGTCGTCGATGAGAGCGTGTGCCGGGTTCCGAAAGAGACGAGCTTTTCGACGAGCGCCTTGAGTCGGGCCGGGTCGGCGGCGGGCGTTTCGTCCTTGGCATGAGCGGCGGCGGGCGCGGCGATCAGCAGCGCGGCGAGCAGGCAATGTTTGATCATGCGGCTTCATGCGACGCCCCTCGCGTCGGTGCAAGGGGCCGCGCGCAAGAGGCCCGCCGCGTGGGGTGCCACGCGGCGGGCCATGGGTTCCGGATCAGCCGGTCGGGATTCAGCGCAGGCCCGAGTAGTCGATATCCTGCACCCGGCCGTAGCGGACGTCGCAGCTGAACTTGCCCTGGTCGTACGAACCGCCGCGCCCCCAGCGACCGCCGTAGCCGTCGCGGACGACAACGCGGCCCTTGACGCGATAGCCGTCGCGCTTGCGGTCGATGCTGGTGACCTGCGTGACGTCGGTGCGACCATAGCGGGTCGTGCCGCGCTCCACCGCGTTAACGCACTGGCTGACGGCGCTGCGGCTGTTGCCGTAGCGGTTATAGTCATAGCCGTAACCGTAGCGGGCGTCGTCATATCGACCGCCACCACGATAGTCGCCGCGATAATCGTCGCGATAGCGGTTGTCGTAGCGGTCATAGCGATCACGGTCGTTGTCGGCCGACAGGATTGCGGCGAGGCCGCCGATCACGACAGCGCCGGCGATGATTTCGCCCGCGCTGATGCCATCGCGGTCGTTCCGATCGCGCGCGGCGGCGGGGGCGGCGCTCACGAGCATCGCGCCAGCGGTGGCCGCACCAATCGCGGCCTTGGTCAAGGAAGCTTTCATAGCCATGGTTCGGTCTCCAATTCGCGCAGGCGGCACCCTTTGCTGCCTGTTGAGACCCTTTTACCGATTCGGCTGTGACGCGGCCCTGAACCCCCCGCTTATCTGAGGTTCAGCCTCGGTTTTGCTGGGGTTCATAAATGAAATCGCCCCTCTGCGGGCCGGACGACAAAGGGGGAAGGGGCCGCTTGCGCTGTGCAAGGGCCCCTCCGTCGCGTGGCGCCAAAGGCGTCGTTCCTGCCGCTGTGCGACAGGGAGAATCGGGTCAATCGAAGCGCACGTCGATCACGCGGCCGCTCTTGTAGCTGCAACCGAAGCTGCGCACGTCGCTGCCCGTCCGCGAGGCGGTTCCCGTGACGTACCAGCCGCCGTTGTTGGGGCGCGTTTCGGTGATGCTGTCGACACGGGCGTCGTCGCCCATCTCGCCCTCGACGGCCCAACTGCATGCATCGGCTGCGCGGGCTTCGGCTTCGCCCGCGCCATAGGGGCGTACCTCGGTTGCTCCAGCGCCATAGGGTTCGCCTTCGTCGCCGCGCGGGTCGTAGTTTGGCGTGTCCTGACGCGGTTCGCGATAAGGCGGGTCATAGCGGTCGTTGCGACGCTCTGCCCGTCGGTTGGCGGAGTCCTTGCTCGCCGAACTGGCGATCGCGGCGATCGTGCCGAGAATGAGAAGCCCGCCGATAACTTCGCCGGTGCTGATATGGTCACGGTCGCGGTAACCCCAGCCGCCGTACCGGCCGCGCGCTTCCGCAGGGACGGCGGCGACCGACGTCAGGACGATTGCGGTCGCGGTCGCGAAGCTTGTGAATCTGCGCATCGAAGGGACACTCCCCGAGGCGGGCAAAGGACGGTCCGGCCCGCAATAGACCTTTGTTAGGCGTGTCATGCTTTCGCGCCGCTGAACCGGTATCGGCGCACGATGAAACGAAAGGCCCGCCATCCGTTAAGGACGACGGGCCTTTGGGACCGGATACAGGTGACCAGACCTTACCGGGTAAATCAGCAGGCGCAGCGCGGCTTGGGCCGGGGCTTCCACTTCTTCTTCGCGACATAGCGTTTCCGCACCGGCGCGTTTTCATAATAGGTCCGGGTGCTGGTCTCGACCGTCTCGGTCACGACCGGCGCGCCGTTGGTGATCGTCGTGACGACGACAACGCCCGGCGTATAATAGCCATATCCGTAACCCGAATAGCTTGTGCCGCCCTGTTGATAGACGGTCGTGCCCGGATAGCCATAACCCTGGTAGTAGCCGCCGCGGCTTGCCCACCAGTCTTCGCATTTCTTCCTGTCGGCTTCGTTGCCGATCGCCGAGCCGGCAAGTGCGCCGACGCCGCCGCCGATCAAGGTGCCGGCGGTGCGATCGCCGTGCCCGGCGACGCGGTTGCCGACGACTCCGCCCACGATACCGCCGATGACGGCGCCGCCGATCTTGCCGCCGTTGCCGCAGCGCCGTGCCATATCGGCATCGCGCGGGTCGGGGCCGCCGTGACGCGGATCATATTCGGGTGGCGGCGGATATCCCGCACCGGTCCGTTCGACCGTGCCTTCGTACGTGCCGTCGTAGCGGCGACCGTCGGGGCCCTCATATGTGCCGTTCCAGGTGCCGCTCCAGCGGCCTTCGGCATCATAGGTGCCATTGACCTGGCGATATTCGACTTCGCTCGGCACGCGGTCGGGCGACCCGGTATAGACGCGGACGTCGGGCGCCGTCGGCGCGCCATATTCGAGTTTCGGTTCCGGGTCATGACCGAAGGCCGCGTTGCCGGCCAGGTCGGTCGGCGCGGCGATGATGGGCATTTCGGCGCTCGACGCGCGACCTGCCAGCAGCAGCGTTCCCGCGGCCACGCCGAGAAGCAAGATGGTGCGCATGGCTTAACTCCCTGTTATCCGGCCGGTCGCCCCAGTTACGGCGACTGGCGATTGGTTAACAGCGTGTTAGCAAATCGAACCGATTCCCGCGAATCCGTTAACCCTGAGATTCACGTCCCAATTTGGGTCAGCCGACCAGCGCAGTGGCCGTGCGCGCGACAAGCGCTTCGGCGCCGCGCTGATCCTCGGCGGAGAATCGTCCCGGCGAGGGGCTGTCGAGGTCGAGCACCCCGATCAACCGGCCGTCCACGACGATCGGGACCACAAGTTCGCTGCGGCTTGCCGCATCGCAGGCGATATGCCCGGGGAAGGCGAAGACGTCCTCGACCCGCTGGGTTTCGCGGAGGCGGGCCGCCGCGCCGCACACCCCCTTGTCGAGCGGAATGCGGATGCACGCAGCCTTGCCCTGAAAGGGGCCGAGAACGAGTTCGGTGCCGTCGAAGCGATAGAAGCCGGCCCAGTTGAGGTCGGGGATCGCCTGCCAGATCAGGGCCGAAAGATTGGCCATGTTGGCGATGCCATCGGGCTCGCCCGCGACGAGGGCGGCAGCGGCGTCGGCGGCTTCGGCCCAAAGCGTGGCGGCGTCGGTAGCGGAAAAGGCGAAGGCGTAGGACATCATCTTCCTCAAATATGGCAAGGCGGGACCGGGTTGGGCATCGGCTGCGCGCCGTTCGGCCAACTGATCCGGAAGACCACATATTGGGCGTCATGATCCGAAAGGCGAGGGCCATTTTTGCCGTCGAACAGGGTTGCGACCGACACGGGCGCGACGTCAAGCCGATCGCCGCTGCGATAGCCGAGGAGATCATAGGCCTGTCGCCAGGCTGCGGGGTCGGTCATCGGCGCGGCGCGTGCGGCAAAGCCGGCGGCCTTGCCGGCGAGCCGAAAGGCGGGATCGCTTGCGAAGCGGCCACTGCGGTCGCCCGCGCGATAGTTGTTGAAATCGCCTGCCGCGATCATCGCCGGCCGATTGCCGATATCGAAATCGGCCAGCATCCGGTCGTTCTCGCGGGTCTGCAACAGGTGGGCGGTCTCCGCCCGCGCGATCGGGACGCCCGCCGGTTCGCGCGAGTTGCGATGCGTGTTGAACAGAATCAGCGGCTCGGGCGCGCCGGGGAGCGCAATGCGCAATGCCAGCCCGCCCTTGTTCGCCAGACAATCGTAACCGCCGCAACTGTCGTGGCCGAACGCTTCCACGCGCGCAGCCACGACGGGAAGGTCGGTTGCGATATACAGGCCGCTGTCGAGCCACTTGCCGACCGCTTCGCCCTTCCACCAATGGGCGCTGCCAAGGAAGCCCTCCGGCGCTGTGGCAGCGGGCGTCACCCGGGCCATGTCGCGGTCGGGACCGGGCATGATCGATCGATAGTTGCCGGCGAGCGAAGTGCGCGAAGCTTCGGGAATGAAGGCCTTGTGCAGGATCAATATGTCGGGACCATTCCCCTCGGCCCGGCGTGCGGCGATCCAGTCGGCGATCCGCGCGAGACGGGCCTCGCGTCCAGTTCGGACCGGCCATGGCAGTCCTTCGACATTCCACAGCAGGACGCGAAGGCGGATCGCCTTGCGTCCGTCAGCCAGCGTCTCGACCTTGGGCAGCGCGGCGGGATCGTAACAGGCAGCGCGTCGTTCGATCCGCGCCAATTTGCCGTTCGGCAGGACCGACCAGACCACCACCGCCAGCCCAAGAAGGGCGATGGCGGCGATGGCGATCCGGCGGCCTATTCGACGCTGAGGCCGGTCCATTTGGCCGCAAAGGCATATTTGTCGGCGGCTTCGGCGATGATCTTGTCGGTCGGCTTGCCCGAGCCATGGCCGGCGCGCGTTTCGATGCGGATCAGATGCGGTTTCGAACCGACATCGGCGTGCTGCAGTTCGGCGGTGTATTTGAAGCTATGCCCCGGAACCACACGGTCGTCGGTGTCGGCAGTCGTCACCAGCACGGCCGGGTAAGCCTTCCCGCCCCGGATATTATGATAGGGCGAGTAAGCGAGAAGCGACCTGAAGTCGGCCTCCTTCGACGGATAGCCATAATCGTCGACCCAATAGCGGCCCGCGGTGAAGCGGTCGAAGCGCAGCATGTCCATCACCCCGACCGCCGGCAGGGCGGCGGCGAACAGGTCGGGCCGCTGGTTGACGACGGCGCCGACAAGCAGGCCGCCGTTCGAGCCGCCCTCGATTGCGAGCTGGCCCTTCCCGGTGATGCCCTCGGCCATCAGATATTCCCCGGCCGCGATGAAATCGTCGAAGACATTCTGTTTCTTGTCGAGCCGTCCGGCGTCGTGCCACGCCTTGCCATATTCGCCGCCGCCGCGGATGTTCGCGACCACGAAGATGCCGCCCTTGTCGACCCAGGCGAGCTTGGTCGGCGAGAATCCGGGAACCTGCGACAGGTTGAAGCCGCCATAGCCATAGAGCAGTGTGGGCGAGCCCTTGCTGCGGTCGAGCCCCTTTTTCATCACCACGAACATCGGCACCTCGGTGCCGTCCTTCGACTTGAAGAAGCGCTGTTCGACCGAAAACTGCCTGGGATCGAACGTCAGCTTCGGCTGTGCGAAGATTTCGCTTTTCCCGGTCACCGTGTCGAGGCGGTAGATCGTCGTCGGCGTGGCATAGCTCGCAAAGCTGTAGAAGGTTTCGGGATCGGCCGATTTGCCGCCGAAGCCCGTCGCCGAGCCGATGTCGGCCAGCTTGATGTTGGCGATCGGCTTGCCGTCGAGGGCGACCATCCGCGCTTCCGACTTCGCATCGCCGAGGTAGGACAGGATGAGGCGGTTGCCGACGCGCGAGGCGCCGACCAGCGTTGCCTCATTCTCACCGACGACCTCGGTCAACGCCGAAGGCTTTTTGATATCGAACGAGACGATCCGCTGGCGCGGCGCGCCCTTGTTGGTGACGAAGGTGAAGCGCGTCCCCTCGTTGGTCACATATTCCCAGTTGTTCGCATAATCGTCGACCAGCGGGATCGCCTTGCCTCCCTTCAAGGGATGAAGCGTCAGGCCGAAGCGTTCGTCGGTCCCCTCGGACGACACGACGAGAAGATATTTGCCGTCGTCGGTGACGACCGCCGCATGGTTGAGCTTTGGCTTGTCCGGGGTCGCGTGGATCAGCACGTCGGCGGTCTGGGGCGTACCGAGCTTGTGGAAATAGACCGCGTGATTTTCGTTGAGCGACTGGAAGGCCTGCCCCTCCTTCGGTTCGGGAAAGCGCGAGTAATAAAAGCCGCTGCCGTCCTTGGCCCAGTCGAGCGAGGAGAATTTGACCCAGCGGATTTCGTCGCTGATGTCCTGACCGCTGGCGACGTCCTTGACGCGGACAATGCGCCAGTCGGTGCCGCCGTCCTGCACCGAATAGAGAAGATATTTGCCGTCTTCGGACGGGTTCCATTCGCCCAGTGCGGTTGCACCATCCCTGGCCCAGCCGTTCGGGTCGATCAGCACGCGGCCTTCGCCGTACAGCCCCTCGCGGACGTACAGCACCGCCTGTGGCTGCAATCCATCGTTGCGTGTGTAGAAATAGCGGGTCCCCGCCTTGCGCGGCAGACCGAAGCGTTCGTAATTGTAAAGTTCGGTCATCCGCTTGCGAAAGGCTTCGCGCCCCGGCAGTGTCGCCAGATAGGCGTCGGTGACCTTGTTCTGGTCGGCAACCCAGGCGGCGACCTTGGGATTGACGCGGACGTCGTCCTCGAGCCAGCGATAGGGATCCGCGACGTCGACACCGAATTGCGGATCGATGGTGTTGCCACGCTCGGTCGCGGGATAGACCAGCGCCGGGGCGGGCGCCGAAGCGGCGGCGTCGGCCGCGTGGGCCGTTGCGGGCGCGATCATCAGCAGGGCCAGCGCAAGCGGCGCGCGAAGAGTCTTGGGGGGCATGGCAAGGCGATCCTCATCGTCCGGGGAAGAAATATTCGTGCGCCCCAATGTAAGGATGGCACAGGCCGGGGCAAGCGGCTTTTGGCATCGATCAGGCGGAATCCACCGGCGCAAGCGTCCCGCGATAGGCGACGATCAAGCCGACGACCGGAGCCGAAATGCGGACGTTGAAATGGAATTTTCCTTCTTGGTCCGCTTCGAAGCCTGGACCGTTCGGCATCAGAAACCGGGGCATGGGAAGGCCGAACAGCGTCCATCGCCGAGGCACGAGATTGAGCCGCCCGTTCGTGACGACGAGCGCCATGGCGAACGCGGCGGGCCCGAAGCGTTCGACAAGCAGATAATCGTTGCGGCCCGTCCCGGCCGATTGCAGCGACGAGAATCTCCTGCCACCGAAATCGCGGGTCCAGCGTTCTCCGCCCTGCTCGGCGGCAAAAGTGACAGTGACCGGTATCGACGCGCCCGCCCTGGGAAAGCCGACGATCGCGGCGGCGAGGCGCGCGAGCAATCCCCGGCCACGCTCTACCGCAGCCTCTCCGCTCCAGCTTCTTTCCTCGGCGCTGGAATGCAGTTCTGCGACGCGCGGCGGAAGCTGGTCGAAAGCGGAACCCAGGATGCGCCGATAGAGCGGCGCCCCCGGACAGGCTTCCCGAAAGCCGGTATGGATCGACCGATTGGCGAACAGTGCGTCGTAATCAGCCAGGCTCAGCGCCCGGGTCGCCGACCGCGCCCCGGGTTCCGGGCGCGTGCCGGCAAGGAGCTTGCGGACGATGCCCTCGACCGCCATCGACGGAATATACGGGCCATCGTCCCCCTCGGCCAGGAGGTGCCAGCTCCGCTCGACCTCTACCCCCTCGGCGAGTCCGCGCGCACGAATGAACATTCCGCCGCGATGCTCGCCGAAGCGCATCCAGTTCAGGACGATATAGAAAAGACGTGAGAAGGGTTCGAGCGAGGGGAGGCGAAACGTCGCGCGCGCCATCGCGAGCAGATTGAGGATGCGGTGCAGGATTTCCGGAACGGGGCCGGCACCCATCCAGATATCGGTCAAACCGGGGTATTCGGGCGGCAGCACTTGCAGGTCGGGCACGTCGACGAGCGAGAAGTGGATGTTCCGCAGAGGCAGGCGGCCCGGCACCGCGACGGTGAAACGCATGCTCTCGGCGAGGCCGGTGCCATGGCCTTCCATACCGTTGCGGCGCAGTTTTACCGGTGCACCGGCATAGCCGACCACGGCGCGCATGACATTCAGACCTATCCCCGCGAAGGGAGACGGGGCGATGCCGCCTTCGACAACCCGGATGTCCATCGATTGGGTCATCCTGTCCAGGACTGCCCCCGTCAGCGCGGGAAAGCTGCTGACCCCCGACAGGACGAATGTGCCGACGGCTTTTGCCCGTGCATCGAAACGATCGATACCGAAAACAAAGTCCGCGGCATCGGCGAAATCGAGATAATCGACCTTCGCCGCGAGGCACGCTTCGACGACGCCATAGCGATCCGCTCCATAATCCTGAAAGGGGCCCGACGCATCGACCAGGAGGTCGGGTTGGTGGGCAGCGAGCCCCTCGCCGATCGCGCGGCGATCCAGCGCGGCGGGCCGGACGCGGGCTCGCCCGGCATAAGCGGCGCAAAATGCTTCGGCGCGCCGAAGGTCGCGGCCGCAAATCACCAGTTCGAGATCGCCGCAATCGGCCAGGAGTTCCACGAGGCGGCCGCCGAAAACGCCGTAGCCGCCGAGTATCAGGATGCGCATGGGTTTCTTCGCTCGTTTGGGATCAAAGGATACGGCCGCGATATTCGGGCGGCGCGACCCAGCAGGTCGATCGCTTTCCGAAGAGGCGGTAACGGTGGCGCGCGATCCATCGATAGACCGGATCGCGGAGGGCGACGGGCGCAAGGCGGCAGACGGTCACGAGCCGCCATGGCCAGCCGAGCCTTTCATAGATAAAAAGCACGCCATCGCTGTCACGGTGGATCCGCGTGCCATCGACAACCAGCAGGCTGGCTGGGTCGTGCGGGTCGATGCCGTTGCGACGGCAGATATCGGCTCCCGCTGCGCTTTGGATCGAGGCAAGCCTAAACGACGCCGCCCGGTCGTGTTTCAGAACGAAGTGGGCGTTCGCCGAGCAGAGGATGCATTCGGCGTCGAACAGGATGATCGGGCCGTCAGTCATCGCGGAATAGCGCATGCTGGTCGAGGAGTTCGCCCAGCAGCGGATGGCTGACCTTGAGGTCGAAGGCGAAGCGGCCGCTACCGAGATACCGGTGCGCCACCAAGGTTTCGCCCGGCGCGAGCCAGCGGGGAATGCGAAGCCGGACGCCTGCAATCCGCCAGAAATAATGGTCCGATGTGAAGATCAGCGCATCGGCCTCCGCCCGGACGATCAATGCCATGCCGAAACCGCCGCCGATATGCTCCTCAAGCCCCGTCGGTCCGGCGAAGCGTTTCGCGCTGTGGATCACCTGCGGGTGGCCGTGCGGACGTCCGTAGAGGCGCGTCCATATCTGGCCGCCACTCCCCCGATCTTCCGATACGACGACGGCGGCGGGTGCGGCGCCGCTCGCCTTCGTCGGAAGCGGCGCACCGATCGCGCGGCATATCTGCGCGAGCAGCCACCCCGCCCGCGACAGGCGAGTCCAGACGATCTCGCCCCGATAGGACGTGACACGCTGACCGGAGAGGCGTTTGGAGAAGCGGCGACGGACGTCACCGGGAAGCGCATCCCAATCGCCCGCGGGTACAAGGTGACGGAAACGATAGTCATAGACGGCCTCGCCGCCGCCGTCCGGTGCGGGGCGGCGCTTCTGGACCTGCCGCTGTAACCCTCCCTGCATCACCCGTCCCCTATCCGGCGTTCTTGCCCTTGCCGGGGCGCCAGTTGATCAGCTTTGTCACCCCGGCGCCGAGTTTGATCAGCCGCATCAATGCCGGCTTGGGCACGTTCAGCATCTCGTCGTGCCAGCGGCTCATCGTCGTGACGAAATCGAGCATGTCGGACAGGCGCGCTTTCGCGCCGGCGCTGAGGTCGGGGTCGCCCGCGGCGCGCGCGACGCATGCTTTCAGGGCCGATTCGGCGGGATCGACTTCGCGGGCCTTGCGGCCCGCGGCGATGCGCGTGACCATTTCCCAGATATCCTTCTCGGCCGTGAAATGGTCGCGTCGGTCGCCAAGCAGCGGGACGCGATCGATCAGCCGCCAGGCCAGCAACTCCTTGATCGAATTGGACACGTTCGAACGCGCGAGCCCGAGCAAATCGGCGATCTCCTCGGCATGTCGCGCGCGGTCAGATATGAAGAGCAGGGCGTGAATCTGCGCCACCGACCGGTTGACGCCCCACTGACTGCCGAGATTGCCCCAGTGCAGAATGAACTCGGTCGCCGCCGGGGACAGTTTCGACTCAATTTCGATAATTTCTGTCATAACAGAAATATCCGACTAAACCGATGATCTGTCAAGCGCGACCGGTGTCGATGGTCGGGAGCGGTCGATCGGGTTGCGTCGGACGCAGCATTGCTGGCGCGGGACGCTGCTGCCAGTTTTCGGGGCGGGCCGCACGCGATGCTCATCGCCAGTGATCGTGAAGGGGCGATGCCTCCGTAAAGACGAAATAGAATCCACCGAATATTCGTCCCCAACTATCTATGTATCAAGTCGGGACAGTTCCGGTCGCGGTCTACTTTTGTGGTTTCCCCAATGCTAACCACAAGAGTCTGAAGATGGAGTCGGATAGCCCGATTCTGTTACCGGACTTGGGGGATTGAAGAAATGAAGCCGCTTTTTGCCGCACTGGTCCTGACAGGTCTGGTAATACCCGCATCCGCGCAAGCTGCAGCGGTCATCAGTTTTGACAACACGACCTCGATTGCGGACAATAACAATTTCAAGACGCAGATCGCCGCGCTGGGACTGACGAAATATGATACGACGGGCGCGTCGATCGTTCTCGACGCGAATTCGATTATCACTTTCCATCTCATGGGTTCGGAAAGCAGCCTCAACGATACATTCTCGACCGTGTCTTCACCGATATTGACGACGACCGAGAGCGGCAGCTTCCAGAATAATTTCGCAGCGCCTATCCTGCTCGGCAGCAGAAGCTTCAACGCCGGAAGCCTTGCCGGATTGCTGAATTTTTCGAGCATCGGGGGCAAGTCGGCAACCGTGGGGCAAAACGGCTTCGGGATTTTCCTGACGCGCGACCAACTGAGCGGCACGGGGGTCTCGACCTTCTATTTCGCCTACGACGACGAAGCAAAGAATGCGGACAAGGATTATGATGACATGATCATCCGCGCCACCGTCACCTCGGCGGTTCCTGAGCCGCAGACCTGGGCCCTGATGCTGGCGGGCTTTGGGTTCGTTGGTGGCGCCATGCGCGCCAATCGCCGCAAGGCCAGGGTCGCCGTTTCCTGCGCCTGAGCGCCAGTTTCCGTCCCGTCGAACGAAAAAGGGCGGCCATCCTTTCGGAGGCCGCCCCTTTTCGTGTCGCTGAAAACGCGGCTTACGCGGCTTCCAGTTCCTCGTCGCTGAGCACCGGACCCGAATCCTGGCCCTTGGCGTCAACGTCGCGGTCGACGAATTCGATGATGGCGATCGGAGCGGCGTCCGAAGCGCGGATGCCCGCCTTGATGATGCGCGTGTAGCCGCCGTTGCGGTCCTTGTAGCGTTCGGCGAGAACATCGAACAGCTTCTTGAGCTGGGTATCGTCCATCAGGCGGCTCTGCGCGAGACGGCGATTGGCAAGGCCGCCACGCTTGGCGAGCGTGATCAGCTTTTCGATGTAGGGACGCAGTTCCTTCGCCTTGGCGACGGTCGTCGTGATCTGCTCATGCTTGATGAGCGAGGCCGACATGTTGCGGAACATCGCGATGCGATGCGCGCTGGTGCGCTGAAGCTTCCGGCCACCCGATTTATGACGCATAATCCATTCCTTCGTTCGTTAAGGGCCCGTGTGAGGTAGCCCAGACCAGGTCGCTTGCGGGGCAACCCATTCCCGTTGCAACCGGACCCCGGCTTTCGCCGGGGCACAGTCTGGAATTAACCGAGAAGTTCCTGTTCGAGCTTCTTGGCCATTTCCTCGATATTCTCCGGCGGCCAGCCGGGGATGTCCATGCCCAGGCGCAGGCCCATCGACGACAGCACTTCCTTGATTTCGTTCAAGGACTTGCGGCCGAAATTCGGCGTGCGGAGCATTTCGGCCTCGGTCTTCTGGACCAGGTCGCCGATGTAGATGATATTGTCGTTCTTGAGGCAGTTCGCGCTGCGGACCGACAGTTCCAGCTCGTCGACCTTCTTGAGGAGGAAGCGGTTGAGCTGGTTGACGTCCGATTCATCGGCGGTGGTCGACGGTGCCGCCATGCCGATGAGGCCGCTGTCGTTCATCGCCTCTTCGAAGTGGACGAAGACCTGAAGCTGGTCCTGGAGGATGCGCGCGGCGTAAGCGACGGCGTCTTCCGGGGTGACCGTACCGTCGGTCTCGACGGTCAGGCTCAGCTTGTCGAAGTCCAGTTCCTGGCCGATGCGCGCATTGTCGACCTTGTAGGCGACCTGGCGAACGGGCGAGAAGAGCGAGTCGACCGGGATCAGGCCGATCGGCGCGTCGGCGGGACGGTTCGCGGTCGCGGGAACATAACCCTTGCCGGTGTCGGCAACGAGTTCCATGTTCAGCGTCGCGCCGTCGTCGAGATGGCAGATGACGTGGTTCGGGTTCATCACCTTGATGTCGCCCGACACCATGATGTCTCCGGCCTTGACGGTCGCGGGACCGGTGGCCGAAAGCTGGAGCCGCTTCGGGCCTTCGCCTTCCATCTTGAGAGCGACCTGCTTTACGTTGAGGACGATGTCGGTGACATCTTCCCGCACGCCGGCCAGGCTCGAGAACTCGTGCAGGACGTTCTCGATCTTGATCGACGTGATCGCCGCACCCTGGAGCGACGACAGCAGAACGCGGCGCAGCGCGTTGCCGAGCGTCAGGCCGAAGCCGCGCTCAAGCGGTTCGGCGACGAAGGTCGCCTTGCGCTTGCCGTCGCCGCCAGCCTTGATTTCCAGGTTGCTGGGCTTCTTCAATTCCTGCCAGTTCCGGATATTGACAGTCATGGACTTCCCTTTGCTTTGGGCGGGACAGGCAGGGGTCGACTGCCGGTCCAGCGAGAGATTTGGTACGGGCGGGCCCCGGCGGGGTGCGCCCGAAAAGGCGTCAGACGCGGCGGCGCTTGGCCGGGCGGACACCATTATGCGGGATCGGCGTCACATCGCGGATCGACGTGATGTGGAACCCGACGGCCTGCAGCGCGCGCAGCGCCGATTCACGACCGGCGCCGGGGCCCTTGACCTCGACCTCGAGCGTGCGGACGCCATGTTCGGCGGCCTTCTTGCCGGCGTCTTCCGCGCAGACCTGCGCTGCATAGGGAGTCGATTTGCGGCTGCCCTTGAAGCCCATCATGCCGGCGCTCGACCAGGCAATGGCGTTGCCCTGCGCGTCGGTGATGGTGATCATGGTGTTGTTGAAGGTCGCGTTGACATGAGCCACACCCGACGAGATGTTCTTGCGTTCGCGCCGACGAAGGCGCTGCGGTTCACGAGCCATTGTGCTGTATCCTACCTAAATCCGTAAAGCGGGCCGGGGCGCAGCCAGAAGGCGGCCGCCGGCGCGAAAAACCGGCTTACTTCTTCTTGCCGGCGATCGGCTTCGCCTTGCCCTTGCGGGTGCGCGCGTTGGTGTGCGTGCGCTGGCCGCGGACGGGAAGGCCCTTGCGATGACGCAGGCCGCGATAGCAGGCGAGGTCCATCAGGCGCTTGATGTTCATCGCCGTGTTGCGGCGAAGATCGCCCTCGACCGTGTGATCGGCGTCGAGCGTTTCGCGGATCTGCAGGACTTCGGCGTCCGACAGGTCCTGAATGCGGCGGCTGTGGTCGATGCCCAGCTTGTCGGCGATGTCGACGGCGGTCTTGCGGCCGATACCGTGGATGTAGGTGAGCGCAATGATAACGCGCTTGTTGGTGGGCAGATTGACGCCCGCGATACGTGCCATTTATTCTTTCTCCTGCTCCACAGGGTCGCTGGCAATCGACCCCATCTCAAAGCGTCTGATTTCCAACGCAAAAAACGGACCACGAATGCGCGGATGCGCTTCGCCGTCCGGTCAGGCTGTCGGAATGGATGCGCAACTAAGGTGAGTCGCGTATAAAGTCAAGGGAAGTGCGGCTGGTCGCGCCCGGTTCGCCCGGTGGCGAAGCCGGGGGAAGGGGCGGGTGCCGTGCGCCGACGAAGAGGCCTCTGGCGTGATTGCGATCGTGCCGTTGCCATCGCTGCGCGGCAGCGAAGATCGTTATGACTGCGAGGTGAGTGCGACCGCGCGATCGCGCAGGCGATCGACGACCGCCTGGTGGATTCCCGGTGCGCAGGCGATGAC
This sequence comes from Sphingopyxis sp., assembly GCF_016793825.1. Classification (GTDB taxonomy): domain Bacteria; phylum Pseudomonadota; class Alphaproteobacteria; order Sphingomonadales; family Sphingomonadaceae; genus Sphingopyxis. The sequence goes on along the minus strand of NZ_JAEULM010000002.1, from coordinate 26,845 downwards.
CCCGAATGCCTGCGCGCGCGGGGTGTTGAATGCCAGCGGCTGGCCGAAGGCGTCGGTCACGATCGCGCCGGCCTCCGCCGCGATAAGCGCCGCCGCGGCGACATCCCATTCGAATCCCCAGCGCAGCGTCGCCACCAGATCGGCACGATCGTCCGCGACCAGCGCCATGCGCAGCGCGATGCTGTTCGGTTTGGTGACGCAGATGAGGTCACGGTCGATCTTGGGCAGGCTGTCGGCCGGAACGCGGGAACCGTCGAACGTCATGCGCTGGCTGGCCTGCAGCACCTCGCCATTGAGCAGAGCGCCCTTGCCGCGTTGCGCCACCCACAGTTCGTCGAGCGCGGGCGCATAGAGGACGCCAAGGTCGGGCTGGCCGTCGACGACCAGCGCAACCGACACGCACCAGCCGGGCCGGCCGCGAATGAAGTCGCGCGTGCCGTCGATCGGATCGACGCACCACATGGCGCGACACGACAGGCGATCCGCATTGTCCGCGGTCTCTTCGGAAAGCCAGCCGGCCTCGGGCACCATCGCGCCGAGTATCGCCTTCAGCCGCGCATCGACCGCGAGATCGACGTCGCTGACCGGATTGTCGTGCGATTTGTTCCAGACGTCGACGGGTCGCCCTTCGCCGCGCCAGCGCGCCATCGCCATGTCCCCAACCTCGCGGGTGGCGGCGATCACGGCTTCGAGGTTGCGACCCGGCATCTTTGTCTATCCGCTGGCGACGGTCATGCCGTCGATGCGGATCGTGGGTGCGTTGACCGCGTGACGGAAAACGAGGTCATCCGCGGGAATGAGTGCCGCGAACATGTCGATCAGGTTGCCCGCGACGGTGAACTCGGCGATCGGTCCCGCGATCCGACCATCGCGGATCAGGAAACCCGACGCGCCGCGGCTGTAATCGCCGGTGACCGGATTGACCCCATGACCGATCAGTTCGGTGAGATAGACGCCTTCCCCGATGTCGGCCATCAGCGCTTCGGGGCTTTGCGCCCCGGCTGCGAGATGCAGATTGCTCGCGGTCACGCCCGCCGCGCCGCCGCCGCGGCTCGCATGGCCGGTGGGCTGGAGACCGAGCTGTTTCGCCGAGGCCGTGTCGAGCAGCCAGCCGGTGATCTTGCCGCCCGTGACGATGTCGCGCGGCGCCGTCGGCAACCCCTCGCCATCGAACGCTCGGCTGCGCAAGCCGCGCGGACGGTGCGGATCGTCGTGGATCAGGATGCTGCTGTCGAACAGCGCCTGCTCTTCCTTGCCGAGCAGGAAGCTGGTGCCGCGGGCGATCGCGGGGCCGGCGATTGCGGCCAGCAGGTGGCCGACGATGCCGCCGCTGACGCGCGGATCGAACAGCACCGGAACCTTGCCGACGGGGGCCTTGCCGGGATTCAGGCGTGCGACGGCGCGAGTGCCCGCGCGCGTACCGATCGCCGCGACGCTTTCGAGATCCGACAGATGATGCGCGCTGTGCCAGCCATAGTCGCGCTGCATCCCCGCTCCTTCGCCCGCGATCACACTTGCCGACAGGCTGTGCCCGCTGGACCCGTAGCCGCCGAGAAAACCGTGGCTGGTCGCGAGAGCGAAGCGTGTCCGGCTGTGGCTCGCGCTGCCGCCTTCGCTGTTGGTGACGCCATCGACTGCGCGCGCGGCTTCTTCAACGGCGAGCGCGGCCGCGCGCAGGGCCTGCGGATCGGCTTCGCTGCCGTCATCGAGATCGAAATCGGGGGCGACGCCCCTGAACAGCCGGTCTTCGGGCGCAAGACCCGCGTAGGGATCCTCGGGCGCTTCGCGCGCCATCGCGACGCAGCGGCTGACCAGTTTCGCCAGTTCGCCCGCGTCCATATCGGCGGTCGAGACGCTGGCGCTGCGCTGTCCGACGAAGACGCGCAGCGAAATATCCTGCCCCTCCGAACGCTCGACATCCTCGAGCGCGCCGAGGCGCATCGAGACCGACGTGGCGGCATTGCAATAATAGAGCGCGTCGGCGGCGTCGGCGCCGGCTTTGGTCGCGGCGTCGCACAGCATCTGTGCGCGATCGAGGGCTTCGGCAACGGTCAGCATGGGCGCGCCCTATACGGCGAGCGCGCCAGCGTCAAAATCTAAGTCGGATCAGTTGGCGATGGCCGCGATCGCGTCGGTGGCCGCCATCGCGCCGCTGACCCACAGAAAGGGCAGGGTCAGCGCAGCGACCCAGAGGCGGCGAAGGTCGCGGCGGAAACGTGCGTGCAGTCCTCGGCTTGCGAGCGCCTGGCGGCTGAGATGATACCAGCGGCGTTCGGTCATCCGCGCGGCGGGAAGCCCCAGCGCGAGCAGCATGACCAGTGCGACAACGATCAACGCCGACGGAGCGCCAGCCGCAACGGCGCTTGTGACAAGCCAGACCTGCAGGACAGCGAAAGCGAGGAGCGCGGCGGCAGCGTGCCATGTCATCCGGCGACCCAGGCTGCGGGCTGCGGGGACGCTTGCAGTCGATCGGCGCCAGAGGCGCGGTCCGAACGTCGATGCCATGTTTTCAGCCTCCCCGGCCGGCGATTCCCAGAAACCGCACGATTTGCCTCAAAAATTCCCAAGTCAAGACACTCTGCCAGCGATTCGTTAATTTTTGCATTCGATTCATCGCGGATTCGCAACGAAACCGGGTCGGGGTGCCGAAATAGTTACGAAACCGGCGACATTCGCTGTCAAATTGGTTCAATATGGCGGTCAGTGGTCGAGCAGAGGCTGTCGTTGGTCGACTTGTATCCAAGGCGCAGGTTCATGACGTCTAGCCTGCGCCGAACAGATACCAAGCAACCGGGGAAATCATCGATGCGTCATCTTGCCTTTCTGGCCGCCCTTGCCCTGCCGATCGCGCCGGCTCTGTCCCAGGAGGGCGCGAAGCCCCTGGTCGAGCCCAAGCCGGCGGCGCTCATCGCCGATGGCGTGCCCGAGGTGCCCGCCGAACTGACGGCGGCTACACGGCCGTATATGGAAAATCGCGGGGCCGGCTTCGTCGGCTGGAATCCTGTCGATCATTCGATGCTGATCGCGACACGCTTTGGCAACACCACCCAGATCCATCGTGTGGCGATGCCGATGGGCGACCGGCGCCAGATGACCTTCGAGGCGGAGCCGGTCGGATCGGGCGCCTGGTCGCCGAAGACGGCCGACGTCATGCTTGTTCAGAAGGATGTCGGGGGCAATGAGTTTTACCAGATCTATGCGCTGAAGGACGGCCGCCTCGACCTGCTCACCGACGGGAAGAGCCGCAATGGCTTCAATGCGTGGAGCAAGGACGGCGCGCTCGTCGCCTATACCTCCACCCGCCGCAACGGTCGCGATAGCGATATCTATGTCATGGATCCGCGCGACCCGGGCTCGAGCCGCATGATAGCGCAGGTTCAAGGGGGCGGCTGGGCGGTCAACGACTTCGCGCCGGACAAGAGCTGGGCGATCGTCTCGCAATATGTCTCGGTACAAAAGGCCGACCTCTTCCGGCTCGACATGGCAACCGGCGCGCTGACGCCGATCGGCGATCACAGGAAGGTCGCGGCGCAGGGCGGCGCCGAGTTCGCCCCCGACGGGACGATCTGGATGACCAGCGACGAAGGATCGGACTTCCAGCGGCTCGGCACCCTCGATCCTGCCAACGGAAAGTTCACGCCGAAGGGACCGGCGGAGAAGTGGGACGTCGACAATTTCGATATCGCCGACGACGGAAGCTTCATTGCCTATGTGGTCAACGAAGCGGGCATGTCGAAACTGCGGCTGCTCGACCCGAAAAGCGGAACTGCCCGCACGGTCGATCTGCCGGCGGGCATCATCGGCGGTGTCCAGATCGCGCCATGGGGCGAAGTCGGGTTCAGTTTTACCTCGGCGCGCAGCGCGGCGGACGTCTACAGCGTCGATCCGGCGACGCTGAAGGTGACCCGCTGGACGCAAAGCGAGACCGGCGGGCTCGACCCGCTGAAGAATATCGAGCCGGAGCTGGTCAAGGTGAAGAGTTTCGACGGGCTTGAAGTATCCGGCTTTCTCTATCGCCCCGACGCCACGAAGTTTCCCGGCAAGCGCCCGCTGATCATGAACATCCATGGCGGCCCTGAAGGCCAGTCGCGGCCTGGCTTCCTCGGCCGCAGCAATTATCTGCTCAACGAAATGGGGGTCGCGCTCTTTTATCCGAACGTCCGCGGCTCGACCGGTTATGGCAAGACGTTCGTCAGCCTCGACAACGGCCCGTTCAAACGCGAGGACAGCGTCAAGGATATGGGCGCCTTCCTCGACCTTCTGGGCAAGGACAAAAGTCTCGATTCATCGCGTTTCGGGCTGACGGGCGGCAGCTACGGCGGGTATATGTGCTATGCCGCCGCGACACATTATGCGGACAAGTTGCGCGCGAACCTGTGCGTGGTCGCGATCTCGAACTTCGTCACGTTCCTTGAGAATACCCAGGAATATCGCCGCGACCTGCGCCGCGTCGAATATGGCGACGAGCGCGTGCCCGAACAGCGCAAGAAGCTCATGGAAATATCGCCGCTCACTCGTGTCGCCGATATCAGAAAACCATTGTTCGTCGTCACCGGCGCGAACGACCCGCGTGTTCCGAAATCGGAAGCCGACCAGATCGTCGCCGCGGTGCGGGGGAACGGCGGCACGGCCTGGCACCTCGTCGGAACGAACGAGGGGCATGGCTTCGCCAAGAAGGAAAACGCCGACTATAATTTCTGGGCGTCGCTGCTTTTCTGGAAGCAGTATCTGCTGAACTGATGGTTATGCGAGCGCAGCGATGCTCCGGATCGCTGCGCTTCGTTCTTCAGTATGATCGGGAGCGTCAGCTCTTCGGTGGAACCGGGAGCTCGCCTGCATCGACGTCCGGCGTCGCGCGGGCCGGTGCCTGACCGCTCGCCTGGCGTTCAAGTTCTTCGGCTGCCTTCTGCCGCTCCGCGAGCGCCTTCTCCTCGGCAACCACAGCCGCTTCCACCTCGTCGGAGGCGGCGTCGATTCCCGCGAGGCGCTTGGCGCGTTCATCGGCGATCATGGCCTGCCAGTCGGTCTTGTCGGCGGCCTTCTGTTCGGCCTTGGCGCCGGCAACCAGTTGCTGCGTGCAGCCGGTGAAGCCGCCAAGCCCGACCGGCGAACAGCTGTCGGTGCCGAAGCGCCCGACGCGCTCCATCGCGGTCACGCGGTTGAGCCATGCCTGGTTGCGCGGGTCGAGCGGGTCGCCGCCGCGGAACATCTGCGGCACGCGATAACGGTCCTGTTCGGGCAGTCGATTACAGACGACGATCTCGTCGGGGCTCGATTGTTCGCACTTGTCGCTCCCGTACACGATGACCTGGTTGATCCTCTCGGCGTTGGACGTGTCCGCGTCCTGCGCAGTGGCGGGGAGCGCGGCAAAGCTGCTGGCGAGGAAAAGCGCGGCAAGCGGCAGGCGGGTCATCATTCTATCCTTTGTCCTATGGCTGCCAGATGGCATCCGCTCTCTGCATGATCGATGAACGAAAGCATGTCCGTCCATGTCGAACGGCCCGAGAAGCGTACCCTTATCAGAGACGCTTCGACAGCGCGATGGCTGCACGGCAGCCAGCGCGGATGGCGAAGCTGAGCAGCGGATAGCCCGGCGCGCTTTCGGCACCCGCGGCCAGCGCCGCTTCCTTATGCTCCAGCTCTTCGGCGCGGAAATCTTCGACCGCCGCGCTTAGTTCGGGGTCGCTGTCGCCAAGCTGGTCGAGCTGATGCCGGTAATGGCGGTCGATCTCGGTCTCGACCGCGGCGGTGCAGGCCATGGCGGCGCGCGGCCCCATCGCGGCGGTTACCGCGCCGAGCGCGAAGCCCGCGACATTCCAGACCGGTTGCAGCGCGGTGGGGCGGACGCTGCGGCGGGCGACCATCTTGTCGAAGAACTTGCGGTGTCGTTCTTCCTGTTCGGCCATATGGGCGATCTCGCGCGCCATCGGATGCCGGTCGCCCATCACCGCAAGCTGGCCGGCATAGATGCGCGTCGCGCCATATTCGCCAGCCTGATCGACGCGGATCATCGAAGCGTTTTTGTCGCCCTTGCTCATATTGTCGATGTGGGCCGGCGGCGCAGCAAGGTCAAGACGAGCGCGGCGGCGGCAAGCGAGAAGATCGCGTTGAATCCTGCGAGCGAAATACCCAAAAACTGCCACTGCGGCACGTCGCAGCGGATAATCGGGGTCGCCATGATCTGTTCGAGCGAGATCGGGCCGGACTGCGTCGTGCTGCACGTCGTCAGGCCTTCCCAAAAGCCATATTCGACCCCGGCGTGAAAGATGCCGATACCGCCGCTGATCGCAATGGCGATGGCGGCAAGCACGGTCAGTCCGCGCATCGCCTTGTCGTTGGCACGCAGCAGCAATGCGAGGGCCGCCAGAACGATCGCCGCCTGATGCGGCCAGCGCTGCCAGTAACACATTTCGCACGGATGCAGTCCAAAGCCGAACTGAGACACCAGCGCACCGCCATAAAGAAGAAGCGGAGCGGCAAGCGCGACGAGCGGCGCGGCGAGACGGGATCGAAGCATCTGGATCTACCTTGAAACATTGTCATCCGGGCGAGGGACGGGCTCCCGCCCTTTCATCGCGACGTCGCGGCAAATCTCTATTTTCGCCGGGACGTCCGATCGAAGGGAAACGTCAATTGCGCCCGGTCGGCTTTGCGGCCGGTTTCACCGGCGGCTTGCCGCCCTGCGCCATCCTTGCTCCCGTCGGGCCGATCCGTCCGATCGTCTGCAGAGCGTAATAGAGCTGATAGTCGTCGATACCCTTCGCCTTGAGGTCGGCGGCACTCGCGGTAAAGCGCGGATCATCCTTTTCGTCCTTTTCGAGCAGGCTGTTGTCGACCTTCTTTTCGTTGACGAGGTGACGGCGCAGATCGCTTTCGCGGAAACGCGGGCGATTCTTGTAGTCGGGGTCGGATAGCTGCGGCACGCGGATGTCGGGTTCGATGCCGCCTTCCTGCACGCTGCGGCCCGACGGCGTATAGTATCGCGCCGTCGTGAGGCGAAGCGCGGTGGTGTCGGTCAATGGCAGGACGGTCTGGACCGACCCCTTGCCGAAGCTGCGTTCGCCCATGATGACGGCCCGGTGCTGATCCTGCAGCGCGCCCGCGACGATTTCGGAGGCCGAGGCCGATCCCGCGTCGATCAGTACGATTACCGGAGCGCCGCTGGCCAGGTCGCCCGATTCGGCGAAATAGCGTTCGATGTCGCCCTTCTTGCGGCCGCGCTGCGAGACGATTTCGCCGCGATCGAGGAACAGGTCGCTGACGCCGACCGCTTCGTCGAGCAGGCCGCCGGGGTTCGATCGCAGGTCGAGCACCCAGCCGCGCGGACGATGGCCCAGCGACTTTTCGACCGAGACCATCGCCGATTTGAGGTCGCGCGTCGCGTCGGCGGAGAAGCTGGTGATCGTCAGAACGCCGACGTCGTCCTTCACTTCCCACTTCACCGGCTTCACGTCGATGATTTCGCGGGTCAGCGTCATTTCGATGGGCTTGTCCTGCCCTTCGCGCACGACCGTTACCTCGATCTGGGTGCCCGGACGGCCGCGCATCTGTTCGACCGCTTCATCGAGCGACAGGCCGAAGATCAGTTCCTTGTTGATGTGCGTGATATAGTCGCCCGCCTTGATGCCCGCGCGGTCGGCGGGCGTGTCGGCGGTCGGCGCGATCACCTTGACCACGCCGTCCTCCATCGTCACCGACAAGCCGAGGCCGCCATATTCGCCGTCGGTCTGGGTACGGAGGTTCGAATAGTCGCGCGCGTCGAGATAGCCCGAATGCGGGTCGAGGCTGGCGAGCATCCCGTTGATCGCGCCCTCGATCAGCTTGTCGTCGCTGACGGGTTCGACATAGTTGGATTTGACTTCGAGAAAGACGTCCATGAAGCGCGAGATTTCTTCCTGCGTCGATGCATCGACGGTCGCCATCGCGCCGGTCGCCAGCGGGACGAGCGCCAGCGTCGAAAGCGCGGCGGCACCCTGCCACAGGGCGAAGCGGCGCTTCGGGGAGGGAAGGCTCTTGGTCGATTCGGTCATGGTCGTCTTTCACTCGCGCAGGATGAACCTGCCTTATAATCCCCGGCGCGCCATCGTCCTACGGATTTCGAAGGGCGTCAAGCATCCATCCCGATACGGAACATCGCGTGAAGTGGCGATTAACCCAGCATTCGGGCGATATCGACGGGTCGTCCCGCGCGGCGCAACTCCACGGTGATCCGGCTGTCGTCGGACCCGGCGCGCCCGATCGGCGTTCCGGCGTCTAGCGTGTCGCCGACGCTGACCGAGAGACCGATCAATCCCGTGACGAGTGAGGTCCAGCCGCCGCCGTGGTCGATGATCAATATCTTGCCATAGCCGCGATAGTCGCCGGCGAAGCTGACACGGCCTGGTGCGGGAGCCACAACCTGGCCGCCCGGCCGTGCCGCGATCGTGATGCCGCGCGACCGGACCCCGCTGTCATTGACCTCGCCCAGCCCCGCGACGATGCGCCCGACGACGGGGAGGCGATAGGCGCCGCGCGCGAGTTCGGCTTCGGGGGCCGGCGGCGGCGGCGCCTGCATCGCCGCGCTGGACGGATCGCGCGGGCGCTGGACGGGTCCGGCAAGCTGCGCGAGTTCGCCGCGCGTTGCGCTGTCAGTCTCCAGCGTGTCCATCAGTTCGACGATGTCGCGAGCCTTTTCGCCGAGGCCCAGCGCGCGGTCCGATTCGAGCTGCGCGCTGCTCAGAAGTTCGCGCGACCGCAGGCGCCCCTCGTTTTCGAGGCGGGTCAGCGCATCGCGGCGCTGCGCGAGTTGCGCCTTGCTCGACGCGAGGGCCTTCAGCGCGATCGCCTGTTGTCGGCGCGTGGCGCGCAACTGGGCCAGTTCGCGCCGCACCCCCTCGGTGCGCTTCGCAATCACGGGCATCGCCGCGTCGATCACGGCGCGGGCGTGGACCATGTCGGTCAGCGATCCTGGCTGCGCAAGGACGCTGACTGGCGGCTGGCGGCTGAGCTGTTGGAGCGCCGCTGTGAGTTCGAGCAGCGGCTGCTGCTGTTCGGCCAGCCGCGCTTCCTGTTCCTTGAGGCGCCGGGTGACGAGTGCGACGCGCGCCTCGCCGGCGTTGATGTCGGCTTCGGCCGACTGAATGCGCGCTGCGAGCGCCGCGCTCCGCTTCTTGAGCCGGTCGGCTTCGTCGCGCGCCGCGGTTGCCTGCGCCTCGAGCGCGGTGCTGCGCGCCAGCGCGTCGGCGGATTGCTGCTTGGCGGCGAGAAGCTGCTGGCGTTCGCGACTGGCAATCGCGTCTGCGTCGAAGACGTCGCTTTGCGCGGCGGCATAGGCGCCCCCGGCGACGGCGAGGCCGAGGATCAAAGCGGCGGCCCAGCGTCTCACTGACGCCCCTCGCGATGATAGGGATGGTTCGCGATGATGCTCGTTGCGCGCCACAACTGTTCGGCGAGCATCGCGCGTGCCATCAGGTGCGGCCAGGTGGCACGTCCGAAGGCGATGATCCGGTCGGCGCCTTCGCGTTCTCCCGGCGTGAAGCCGTCGGCGGCGCCGAGACAGAAACGGGCCTCGCGCACCCCGCCATCGCGCCATTTTTCAAGCAGTTTTGCAAATTCGAGAGAGGAAAGCTGCTCGCCGCCTTCGTCGAGCAGGACGGTCCGGCTATGCTCCGCGGCGACAGGCGCGCGTCCGCCGGTGTCGGGAAGTTCGGAAATCTTCTGTGCCCAGGTCACGCGCTTCATATAGCGTTCGACCAGTTCAGCCTCGGGCCCGCGTCCGATGCGCCCGCGTGCGATGATGTGCAGCAACATGACGCCCCGTTCGTTCCTGGCAGAAGCGGTCTGACGCCGCGTCTGTCCGGACGTTAGTCCGAACCGGACGACGCCGTCAATTTGCCGCTGCGACCGGCGGAGCGTCTCCGAACGACCACATGCGTTCGAGGTTGTAGAAGCTGCGAACCTCCGGACGGAACAGGTGAACGATGACGTCGCCCGCATCGAGGAGGACCCAGTCGGCGTTGGGCAGGCCTTCGACGCGAACGCTGCGGCCCGCTTCCTGCTTGATCCGCTGCGCCAGCTTGTCGGCGATCGCCGAGACATGGCGCGTCGACCGGCCGCTCGCGATCACCATGTGATCGGCGATGCTGCTCTTGCCGGCAAGCGGGATGGAGATGGTTTCCTGGGCCTGATCCTCGTCAAGCTGGTGGAGGATCAGCGCGTGGAGGGCCTCCACGCTGTCATGTGCGGGTGCGGCGCCGGGCGCGGTCCCCTTACTGGCGGCTATCAAGTGGTTTCATTCCTTTCATCCGTCGCCAGCCGCGAATGCGTCAGCGGGTCGCGCTGCGCGCGGCCTGCATAGCGTTCGAACCAGCGGGGGTTGGCCTGCCGTATTGCAGTTGCGGATCGCACATCGGGCGAAAAACGCAGGAACACGAGGGCAGGCGGTCTCCAGTCCGTCCAGTGAAGTTTCTGGTCCGCGGGCCGGACGTAGCGCCGAAGCCAACCCATCGCCTGGGCGGCGTGGGTCCTACCATTATAACCCGGACGCGCGATAACCGCAATCGGCATCAACCGCGCGATTCCCCGCCAGTCGCGCCATTCGGGCAACTGGACCAGATTGTCGGCGCCCATGATCCAGATGAAGCGGCGGTTGGGGTAGCGTCGGACGAGCTTTTTGAGCGTGTCGACGGTGTAGCGCGTGCCCAGTTCGGCCTCGATCGCGGTCGCGCGGATCGGCGAGCGGCGCGCCATACGCTGCGCCGACCCAAGCCGTGCCGGGAGCGAAGCCATGCCTGCCTTGGGCTTCAGCGGATTGCCGGGCGACACCAGCCACCATAGCTCGTCGAGGCCCAGCGCCTCGATCGCGTTGAGACTGATCGCGCGATGTCCGCCATGCGCGGGATTGAAGCTGCCGCCGAGGAGGCCGGTAGGGATTTTCCGGGTCAGGGTCGGACCTGCCCCGAGCCGCGCACGAGCCACTTGTAAGTGGTGAGCCCTTCGAGCGCGACCGGGCCGCGCGCGTGGAGGCGGCCGGTTGCGATGCCGATCTCCGCGCCGAGGCCGAATTCGCCGCCGTCGGCAAACTGCGTCGAGGCGTTGTGCATCACGATTGCGCTGTCGACCTCGGCGAGGAAGCGTTCGGCGGCGGCGGCATCCTCGGTGACGATCGCGTCGGTATGTCGGCTGGAATGCGCGTCGATGTGCGCGAGCGCACCGGTCAAGCCGTCCACCAGCGCGATCGAGACGATCGCATCGAGATATTCGCAATCCCAGTCGTTCGCGCTTGCCGGTTCGACATGCGGGCTCAGCGACGCGACGCCCTTGTCACCGCGCACTTCGCAGCCCGCCTTGATCAGCGCGTCGACGATCGCGAGCGGCGCCGCATAGGCGCGGTCGATCAGGATCGTTTCCGTGGCGCCGCAGACGCCCGTGCGGCGCATCTTCGCGTTGACCGCGAGGGCCAGCGCCTTTGCGGGATCGGCGGCGCCGTCGATATAGAGATGGTTGATCCCGTCGAGATGCGCGAGGACGGGCACGCGCGCCTCGTCCTGCACGCGCGCGACGAGCCCCTTGCCGCCACGCGGGATGATGATGTCGACCAAGCCCTGCGCGCGGAGCAGCGCGCCGACGGCGGCCCGGTCCTGCGACGGGACGAGCTGCGCCGCATCGGCGGGCAGTCCCGCATCGGCAAGGCCCTCGGCGAAGGCGGCATGGATCGCATGGTTCGAGCGGACGGCTTCGCTGCCGCCGCGCAGAATGACGGCATTCCCCGACATCACCCCCAGCGCCGCCGCGTCGGCGGTGACGTTCGGCCGGCTTTCATAAATGATGCCGATGACGCCGAGCGGCACGCGCACGCGGCTGAGTTCGATACCGTTCGGGCGCGCCGCGTGGTCGATGACGGCACCCACGGGATCGGGGAGTCCTGCAACGGCATCGACGGCGTCCGCGATCGCGCTCAGCCGGTCTTCGTCGAGCCGCAGCCGATCGAGCATCGCCGAGGTCAGCCCGCTTTCCTGCCCGGCCTCCATGTCGCGTGCATTGGCGTCCAGTATGTCCGTTGCCCGAGCCCGCAGTCGCGCCGCCGCTGCCTTGAGTGCCGCAGCCTTTTCGGCCGTCGTCGCAACCGCGAGCCGTTTCGCCGCGGCGCGCGCGCGCGCGCCCATGTCGGCGATCAGCGCATCGGCGTCGATAAGGCGCGGCGCGGCGAGAGTTTCGGCTTTCATGGCCTGCCCCTATCACGCTTTGCTTTGCGCGTGAAAGCCCCGTTGCGCGGCGCGGCGCGGCCCATTAGTCAGGGCGGATGAGCGGGGACATCGAAAGCATCGGGGCGGCGGTCACGGCGGGGCTTGCGGGCGCGGCGGTCGAGCCGAAACACGGCGGCGCGGGCGGCCATGGCGGAACGCGCTGTCTCAATTGCGGCACAAGTCTGGTCGGGTCGCATTGTCACCGTTGCGGACAGCGAGTCGATGTTCACCGCAGCTTCGGCGCGATCGGACATGATCTTGTCCACGCGATCTTCCATTTCGAGGGCAAGCTCTGGAACACGCTGCCGATGCTGGCCTGGCGGCCCGGCGACCTGACGCGCCGTTATATCCATGGCGAACGCGCCAGCTTTATCTCGCCGCTGGCGCTGTTCCTGTTCGCGGTATTTTTGACCTATGCCGTTCTGGCCATGGTCGGCAGCGGCGGTGGATTCGGCGAGGAGTTGAACAAGGCTGCCGCCGAACAGACGCGCACAGCGGCGATCAAGGACAGCATGCAGGCGGAAGTCGACAGGGTCGATGCCGCGCTTGCGAAGAAGGATTTGCCCGCGGCCAGCCGCCGGCTGTTGCTGGACGAGCGCGACACGCTTCAGAAAAGCGCCGAATATCTGGGCGTCTCGCGCGCGCGCAGCAAGGACGAGCGCGCGGCCGACCGGGCGGCCGGACCGCCCGTACTCGACAACCCCAAGGATCAATTGTCCACCAGCGCCGATTTCATTTCGCAGAACAGGATCAACACGGGTGTTCCCTTCATCGACCACGGGCTTGCGAAGGCGTTCGCGAATCCTGCCCTGATCCTCTATAAATTGCAGGCGAACGCCTATAAATTCGCATGGGCGCTGATCCCGTTATCGCTGCCCTTCATGTGGCTGCTCTATCCGTTCAGCCGGCGTTTCCACACCTATGACCATTTCGTCTTCGTTACCTATTCGATCAGTTTCATGCTGCTTCTGTTCGTGGTGGTGCGGTTACTGAATTTGACCATCTTCGGCGAACTCGCGACCCTTTTTGCGATATTCTATGTGCCCTTTCACATGTACCGGCAGCTGCGCGGCGCCTATCGCTCGTCGCGGTTCGGGTCGCTTGTCCGCGCGAGCGTGCTCCTGCTTTTCAGCCTGTTTTCGGTGATCATGTTCATGCTGCTGCTGCTTGCGCTGGGCGTCAGCGGGTAGACGCCGGGCGGTAACAACGGCCGGGCAAAGATCCGGCGAAAGGGAGGAATGCCATGCACCAGCTCTGGGGCGAACTTGATCGCCGCGTGCTTATCAAGCTCGGCACCGCGGGGCTGGCGGCGCTCGCGCTGCCGGGGGCGGCAAAGGCGATGGCGGCGCAGGGCTTTACCCACGGCGTCGCAAGCGGCGAGCCGGGGCCGAACAGCATCCTGCTCTGGACGCGCTATGCCGCCCCCTCGGACACGCGGCTGACCGTCGAATTATCCGAAACATCCGATTTCGCGCGCGTTGTTGGCGGAGGCAATGTGACGGCAACGGGCGACAAGGACCATACGGCGAAGTTCGCGGTCGAGGGCCTGCAGCCCGGGCGCTGGTATTACTATCGCTTTGTCGCGCCCGACGGCACGCGGTCGCCGGTCGGGCGCACGCGCACTTTGCCGCAGGGTCCGACCGGCGCGTTCAATCTTGCGCTTTTTTCGTGCGCCAACATGCCTTTCGGCTGGTTCAACGCATATGGCCATGCGGCGGCGCGCGGCGACATCGACCTGTGCGTCCACGTCGGCGATTACCTGTATGAATATAAGGCCGGCGATTATCCCACGGTCAAGGATGCCGTCCCCGGGCGGCTGGTTCAGCCAACGACCGAGATCATCGCCCTTGCCGACTATCGGCTGCGCTACGCCTCGTACCGCGCCGACCCCGATTTGCAGCGGCTGCATCAGCTTTTTCCGATGATCGCGCAGTGGGACGATCATGAGTTTGCGAACGACGTCTGGAAGGGCGGTGCCGAGAATCATAATGAGGAGGAGGGCGAGGGTCGCTGGATCGACCGCGCAGCGGCGGCGGAACGAGCGCACGGCGAGTGGATGCCGGTCGCCGACACGCGCTGGCGGCAATATGAGGTTGGCGATCTGGCGACGATCTTCCTCCCCGAAACCCGCGTTACCGCGCGCGACAAGCCCTTCGAGCTTGGCGACATATTGAAGGGGAAAAGCGACGTCGCGGCGACGCTCCGGCAGTTCGCCGAAACCGACTATCGCGACCCCGCACGCCAGTTGATGGGTGCCGACCAGGAACAATGGCTGTTCGGCGGCTTTGCCGATTCGGTGAAGGCGGGAACGCGCTGGCAGGTCTGCGCGCAGCAGATCGTGATGGGGTCGCTGTTCACCCCGCCCGAATCGCGGACCTGGTTCGGCGCCGATCAGCCCGATTATGTAAAGCGCCGTGTCGAGGTCGCGCAGTTGGCCGCCAAGGCGGGGCTGCCGCTCAACATGGATAGCTGGGACGGCTATCCGGCGGCGCGCGACCGGTTGCTCGCTGCCGCCCAGCGTGCCGACGCCGATCTGGTCACCTTGTCGGGCGACAGCCACAACGCCTGGGCGTTCGACCTCACGCACGACGGCCGGCCCGCGGGGATCGAGGTCGCGGGGCAGAGCATCACCTCGCCGGGTTTCGAGGCCTATACGCCGGGCATTTCCGACGACACGCGGGTTTCTGCGCTCCGCGCCTCGTCACCGCAACTGCGCTGGGCGAACACGCGGGATCGTGGCTACGCGACCGTCGCGCTGACACCTGAAAAGGTGACGGCGGATTGGCACAGCGTCGCATCGGTACGCACCCACGACCTCAAGCTGACGAATTCGCACCGCATGACCGCGGCGCGCGGGCGGCGGAGATATGACGCGGTCTAGGGTCAGCGCCCGGGCTCCGGCCGCTCAGCTATAGGGTGGGGTGTCTTCGAATTCCTCGAACCAGGGATAGTCGTTCGCGACGCTCGCGGTGAAATTGGGCGGGCGCTTCTCCAGAAAGCTTGTCACTCCCTCGGCGGCATCGGGGCTCCGTCCGCGCGAGAAGATCACGCGGCTGTCCCAGCGGTGCGCGTGGATCGGATGCGGTGCGCCCATCATCCGCCAGAGCATGTGGCGCGTCAGCGCGACCGAGACGGGGGCGCTGTCGGCGGTCATCTCGTGCGCCTTCGCGATCGCCGCGTCGATCAGTGCGCCCGGTGCGTGAACCGACTGAACGAGGCCTTTTTCATGCGCTTCGGCGGCGGAGATCAACCGCCCCGAATAACAAAGATCGACCGCGTTCGCGATGCCGACGAGGCGGGGGAGGAACCAGCTCGACGCCGCTTCGGGCACGATGCCGCGACGCGCGAAGACGAAGCCATAGCGTGCCGTCTCGCTGGCGAGGCGGGCGTCCATCGGCAGGGTCATCGTCGCGCCGATCCCGACCGCCGCGCCGTTGATGGCGCCGAGCACCGGCTTTTTCGAAGCGAAGATGCGCATCGAGACGCGCCCGCCGCCGTCCTGCACCAGCGGGTGCGACCAGTTGATCGTGCCGTCGTCGGCGACGGGGCTTTTCGAGAGGCCGTCGGGCAACTGGGCGAGCTTGTCGCTGCGTTTGTCATAGTCGAACGTCGATGCGCCCGATCCCAGGTCCGCGCCCGCGCAATAGGCCTTCTCGCCCGATCCGGTGAAGATCACCGCCCGAACGCTGTCGTCGGCGTCGCAGTCGTCGAGCGCGGCGATGATCTCGGCCATCATTTCGGCGGTAAAGGCGTTCATCCGATCGGGCCGGTGCAATGTCAGCAGCGCGATACCCTCATGCTTGTCGAGGCGAATCTGGTCGAAGCTCATCTTAACTCTCCTTGCCGTTACGGCCATGGTCGCAAGCGACGGGTGCGAAGGCAAGCTCTAGTTTACGTAAGCGTAAAGATAGCCTCCGTGCGCGGGCGTGGGGATCGAGGCGGCGACGGAGGGGCGGCGTTGCGTCATCCACCTTGCCGCCCGCGCGTCGCGTCCCCGCGTCGCGGCCGCTTCGCGGCCGGAAGGATTGCTTGCGATGCCGGGGATGACGCGCCCTCGCTTTGCCGCTATAGGCCGCCGCATCGCCCCGGCGCCGCGCCTCATTCTGAGTCGCTAGTTGCCGGGGTCATTCATTTGGTCCCGACAGAAAGTAAGCGCCCATGGCCCGTCGCCGCCAGATCTACGAAGGCAAAGCGAAGATTCTTTACGAGGGTCCTGAACCCGGCACGCTGATCCAATATTTCAAGGACGACGCGACGGCGTTCAATGCGCAGAAGCGCGGCACGATCAATGGCAAGGGCGTGCTCAACAACCGGATTTCGGAGCATGTCTTCACGCTGCTCGGCAATATCGGCGTTCCGACGCACTTCATCCGCCGGCTGAACATGCGCGAGCAGCTGATCCGGCAGGTGGAGATCGTGCCGATCGAAGTGATCGTGCGCAATGTCGCTGCGGGTACGTTGTCGAAGCGCCTCGGGATCGAAGAGGGGACGCAGCTTCCCCGCACGCTGATCGAATATTGCTACAAGGATGACGCGCTGGGCGATCCGCTGGTCGCCGAAGAGCATATCGCCTGTTTCAACTGGTGCAGCCAGGACGAGCTTCACGATATTCAGGACATGGCGATCCGCATCAACGACTTCATGTCGGGCATGTTCGCCGCCGTCGGTATCCGCCTGGTCGACTTCAAGCTGGAGTTCGGCCGGCTTTACGAAGGCGATTTCAGCCGGATCATCCTGGCCGACGAGATCAGCCCCGATGGCTGTCGTCTGTGGGACATGGTGTCGGGGGAAAAGCTCGACAAGGATCGCTTCCGCCGCGACCTTGGCGGCGAGGTCGAAGCCTATCAGGAAGTCGCGCGCCGGCTCGGCCTGCTTCCCGAAGGCGGCGACAATGCCGTTCTGGACCTCGAAAGCCATCGCAAGAAAAAGAGCTGACGGATCGGGGCGTCCGCGCCCGGCATATCCTTAAGCCTTGATTTACGGTACTTTGCTAGCCCCACGTCATGACGGGGGTCTATCACTGGTTGCGCACGCGGGTGTTCCCGCCGGTGCCGAAAGACATTCGCGACGATGTCGCGATGATCCGCGCGCAACGTATCGAGACGCTGACGCCTGCGCTTTTTCTGCTGCTGGCGGCGACTACGCCGACCGCCATCTATGCGGGCGCCGCTGGCGTTCATCCGGTCGTGCGCATCGGCTTTCCCGTCATCCTGGCGGTCGTCGGCATAGGCGGTTTCCTGTTCCTGCTGCACAATCGCGGCCGCCGGATGAGCCCGCGGCGCGCGCGGCGCATGATCGTCGAAGCGACCCTGTTATCGGGCGTGATGGGCGCGATGTGCAGCCTGTGGACCGTCGTCAACTGGATCGCCGCTCCGCCCGCTTCGCACAGCTATTATGCAATGATCATGGCCATGGGATCGCTTGCGACCGCCTATTGCCTGTCGTCGATCCGCTTTGCGACGTTCGTCAATCTGGGGATCGGGCTGGTCCCGATTTCGTTGCTGATGCTGACGTCGGGCATCGCGGCCGAATTTGCCGCTGGCGCAAGCCTGGTTCTGGCCACGCTGTTCCTGCTGCGCATGGTGATTCAACAGCATGGCCAGTTGGTCGACCTGCTCCAGCTCCAGCGCCAGATGCGCGAGCTGGCGCACAGCGATGCGCTGACGGGCCTGCCGAACCGCCGCGCCTTCGATCTGAGGCTCGACGAGGAGATCGCGAAGGCCGACGGCGACACGGTCTTTGTCATCGCGCTGCTCGACCTCGACGGCTTCAAGCCGGTCAACGACCGTCACGGCCATGCCGCGGGCGACGCGCTGCTTTGCGCGATTGCCGGCCGGCTGGTGCGTGCGTGCGGCCCTAACGCGATGGTCGCGCGGCAGGGGGGTGACGAATTCGCGATCCTCGCGCCGCCGGGGTCGCCGCTTTTGTCGACCTCGCTTGCCGACCACATTCTTGCGGCGCTCGCCGCACCCCATCGCATCGAAGGGCGGCTGATCCGGGTTGGCGCCAGCATCGGCGTTGCGACATGGCCCAAGTCCGGCACCACGAGCCGAAAATTGTTCGAAACGGCCGACCGCGCGCTTTATGCGGCGAAGGCCGTTGATCGCGCCGGCATGTCGTCTGTCGAAAGCCTTGCGGGATAGATTGCCTGCGGCTTGACGGTCCGCAGGGCGGTCGCCAAACCCTTTCCCATGAAAACCAAGCTGTTCCGGCGCGCTTCGATCGTGCTGTCGTCCCTTGCTCTCCTTGCCGTCTGCTCGGTGCCGGCCCTTGCCAGGGAAGTCGCGAAGCCCGCCGCCACCGCGCCGGTGAATCCGCAATCCGACGCGGCCAAAGCCTGGAACTTCGCCGCCAGCGACGTGGCGGTCGATCCGAACATCGTCTTCGGTATCCTGCCCAACGGGATGAAATATGCGCTGCTGAAGAACAGCACGCCGAAGGACAGCGTGATCCTGAGGATGCGGTTCGATGTCGGAAGCTTCGCCGAAGCCGACGACCAGCGCGGCCTCGCGCATTTCCTGGAGCATATGGCGTTCAACGGTTCGACCCACGTGCCTGAGGGAGAGATGGTCAAGCTGCTGGAACGCAAGGGGTTGGCCTTTGGCGCCGATACCAATGCGTCGACCGGATTCGACCAGACCGTGTACAAGCTCGATCTGCCGAACGCATCGGACGACCTGATCGACACCGGGCTGATGCTGATGCGCGAAACCGCCGGCGAGTTGACGATCGACCCCGCGGCGGTCGATCGCGAACGCGGCATCATCCTGTCCGAGCGCCGGGCGCGCGATACCTACCAGCTCCGCAGCCTGATCGATCAGCTCGACTTCCAGATGCAGGGAATGAAGGTCGCGAGCCGCATTCCCGTCGGTACGGAAGAGGTGATCAAGACCGCACCGGCATCGCGCCTCCGCGATCTTTACGATCGTTATTATCGGCCCGAGCGCGCGACGCTGGTGATGGTGGGAGATTTTGACCCGGCGGCCATCGAGGCGAAGATCAAGGCACGGTTCGGCGACTGGAAAGGTCGCGGCCCCGCCGGCGCCGATCCCGATATCGGCAATCTCGATTACAAGCGTTCCGCGGCGGCCGACGATTTCATCGATCCGGCGATTCAGGATTCGGTGACCATTGCCGCCTTCAAGCCGTGGGTGATCGAGCCCGATACGAAAGCGAAGCGCGCGCGAAATCTTGCCGAGGAGGTCGGCGAGGCGATCGTCGGTCGCCGCCTGGCGAAGGTCGCGCTTCAGGAGGATTCGCCGATCCTTGCAGGCTATTTCAGCGACGCCGAGGGCTGGAAGGTCTTCGACCAGATCACCGTCGGCGCTGTCGCAAAAGAGGGGGCCTGGAAGGCTGCGCTCGCGCTGGTCGAACAGGAAACGCGCCGCGCCGTCGAACATGGCTTCACGCAGGCGGAGGTCGACGAGCAGATCGCGAACCGCCGGACGGCGTTCAAGAACGCCGTTTCGGGTGTGACAACGCGGCGAAGCGACAGCCTGGCCGATGCGTTGGTCGATGCTGCCGACGGCGATTACGTGTTTACCCGCCCCGAAACCGGGCAAGCCCTGTTCGAGGCGGCAGCGCCCGGTCTCGATGCGGCGGCGGTCACGGCCGCCTTCCGTAAACGGATGGAGGGCTTTGGCGCGCCGACCGCGCGCGTTACCGCGAAGGCGCCGATCGAGGGTGGCACCGATGCAATCCTGGCGGCACTCAAGGCGTCGCAGCAGGTTGCCGTCGCCGCACCGACGCAAGCGCAAAGCGCGGCCTTCGCTTATGACAATTTCGGGACGCCCGGAAAGATCGTCAGCGATACCCGGATCGACGATCTCGGCATCCGCCGCATCCGTTTCGCAAACAATGTAATGCTGAATATCAAGACCACCGATTTCCAGAAGGATCGCGTCTATCTGTCGCTGCGCGTCGATGGCGGCAATCTCCTCGCGACGCGGGAGGATCCGACGCGCGTCGCGCTTGCCGGATCGCTTCTGGTGGGTGGGCTCGAGGCGCACAGCTTCGACGATTTGCGAACCATCCTCGCGGGCAAGACGGTCAGTCCGGTCTTGGGGTCGGGAACCGATGCGTTCGGCGGTAGCGCGTTGACCTCGCCCGAGGATTTTGCGCTGCAGGCAAAGCTGATGGCGGCCTATCTGACCCATCCGGGGTATCGCGCCGACGGTCTGGCGCTGCTGCGCCGTGCACTGCCGCAGCAATATGCCGCCAACGACGCGACGCCGGCCGCCGTGCTGGGCCGCGATGCCGGCGGTATCCTTGCGAACGACGACCCGCGCACGCAGACGCCGCCGCTCGAAAAGATGATGGCGCTCGACTGGGCCCAGCTCAAACCCGCGATCACCGACAGTTTCGAACATGGCGCCATCGAGATCGGCGTCGTCGGCGATATCGACGAGCAGGCCGCGATCGACGCGATTGCCGCGACCTTCGGGGCGCTGCCCGAGCGCCGTGCGGCGTTCGACCCGCGCGATGCGGCGCGTATCCGCGCCTACGCCACCAACCGCAGCGAGCGGACGCTGATCCACAAGGGTCCGGCCGAGCAGGCCGAGGTGCGCGTCTATTGGCCGGCGCGCGATGACAGCGACCTGACCGAGGCGATGCAGCTCAACCTGTTGTCCCGGGTGATGCAGCTCAAGCTGACCGAGGAATTGCGCGAGAAGCTGGGCGAAAGTTACAGCCCCGGCGCGGGCGCCAGCCTGTCTGACGAATTTCCGGGCTATGGCCACCTGTTCGCGGCGAGCAATGTCGATTTCAAGGATATTGCGACGACGCGCAGCGCGATCTTCGCCATCGCGAAGGAACTGCGCGATGCGCCCGTCGATGCCGACCTGATCGATCGCGCCCGCAAGCCGCTGATCGAGGCGATGACCAAGGCGCGCCGCGAGAACAGCTATTGGTTGCCCTATGTCGCCGAAGCGACGAGCCGGGCCGATCGGCTCGACCGCAGCCGCAAGAGCCTGGCCATCGTCGAAGGCGTGACCGCCGCCCAGTTGCAGACGCTGGCCAAGCGTTACCTTGTCGACGACAAGGCGCTGGTGATCAAGGCGGTCAGCGACAAGGCGGGGAAGTAGCCGGCGTTTTCGTCGCGCAGCGACCGCATGGCGTATTCCGGATCACGTCCGGCGTGACCGGATAAGCGCGTTCAGAGCCCGCCGACGCGCCCCGGCGCCCGCGCCCGCACGAAATTCTCGATCGCGGTGAACAGCATGGCGCGTGCGTCGCTTCCCAGCATCTCGGCGGTCAGGCAATCGAAATGGACGCGGTCGCCGGCGCTTGCGGCGCGGACCATGGCGGCGAGCAGCGCCTCGTCGAAGCTGACCCGCGGGCAGCAGGGCGGTGCGACCGCAAAAGGGTCCGGCCAGACATGGCCGATCGCCTCGACCACCAGGCGATAACGCCGCGCCGCGAGGATATTGCCCCATCGCCGTTCGAGTTCGGGCATCGGGTCGCGTTCGCTGCGGCGGCAAAGAATGCAGTATCTGAGCGCGAGGATCGCCTGCGCCGCGTCGACCGGCAAGTCGCGAACCAGCGGCTGCTCGGTGAATCGGCGGACGAGTTCGCTGCTCTGCATGAAGCCTCCCACATCGGCTCGCCCGTGCCAGCCTTCTCGCGCATATCCCGCTCCGGGGCCTGAAAAAGATGCCGGCCGCTTTGGTGCAGCTAGAAGGTGCAGCGGCCGGCAGGAGGGGACTGCCTGACTGTGCTATTGCGAATTATTCGCAAATACAAGCAAAAAAAGAGGCACCCGAAGGTGCCCCTGAATTCAGCGGTTTAGGCCGTGGACGAAGCCCCCCTCCGCCTTCGACTCCATCGTCAATCTTCGCTGACCGGCTTCGACTGGAGCTGGATGTAATTCTCGATTCCCATGCGCTCGATCATCTCGAACTGCTTTTCGAGTTCGTCGACATGGTGCTCCTCGCTTTCGAGGATGTCGGAGAACAGGTCGCGGCTGACATAGTCACGCACGCTTTCGCTATGCGCGATGGCGTCGCGGAGCAGCGGAATTGCCTCTTCCTCGATCGCGAGATCGGCTTTCAGGATTTCCTCGACGGTTTCACCGACGCGCAGGCGACCCAGCAACTGGAAGTTCGGCAGGCCCCCAAGGAAGAGAATGCGATCCGCGAGCTTGTCGGCGTGCTTCATCTCGTCGATCGACTCTTCGCGCTCGAAATGCGCGAGGCGTGCAACGCCCCAATTGTCGAGCATGCGGTAGTGCAGCCAATATTGGTTGATCGCGGTCAGCTCGTTCTTGAGAGCCTCGTTCAGATAGTCGATGACTTTTTCGTCGCCCTTCATGATGGTCTGTCCTGTCGTTTTCTCTGGAAATATGTCGCGCGCATTATACAGGCCCCAGGCCCCTCAGGCCAAGGTCAAAAATGGCGGAAATCCGAGAAAAATCAGGCGGTCGCGGCGACGTCGCTGATGATATTGCGAGCGAATGACAGGCACTGGCCGCACTTGGGTTTGCGACCCAATTGCGCATAGGCGGCCTTGGCACACCGCAATTGGCCGCCCTTCGCGACATCGCGAAGATCGCGTTCTCTTATTGCGTTGCAGACACAGACGACCATGTGCGAATCCCTCTCAACAAGGTTGATTTAGGGATAGTGCGAGGGATTCGCAACTGGAAAGATGCGACTGGTTCGCAATCTGAAGAGCGGCATTTTCGGCGCGCCGGGCCTTGCCCGAAAAGTGATTCGCGGGCATAGGCGCGCCCATCCTCTTCGCCGGTTTTCCGGCGCCCAGCGCAAAAGGTCCGCCCCGATGAAAGTGAATGTCTATGTGACGCTCAAGCCGGGCGTTCTCGACCCGCAGGGCAAGGCTATCCACCATGCGCTCGAAGGGTTGGGGTTCGACGGCGTCGCCGACGTTCGCGCCGGGCGCTTCATCGAACTCGACGTTGCCGATGGCACGAGCGATGCCGATCTCGACGCGATGTGCGCAAAGCTGCTCGCGAATACCGTGATCGAAAACTACCGCATCGAACGCGCGTAACCCAGGGAGACAGAGCCATGAAGACCGCCGTCATCGTCTTTCCCGGCTCCAACTGCGACCGCGACATGGCTGTCGCGCTCGAACAGGTCACGGGCAGGGCGCCCGCGATGGTCTGGCACCGCGAGACCGTGCTGCCCGACGGCGTCGACTTCATCGCGCTGCCCGGCGGCTTTTCCTATGGCGATTATCTTCGTTCGGGCGCGATGGCGGCGCGCTCACCGATCCTGCGCGCGGTAGCCGATGCGGCGGGTCGCGGGGTACCGGTCCTTGGGGTGTGCAACGGCTTTCAGGTGTTGACCGAGGCCCAGCTTCTGCCCGGCGCGCTGATGCGCAATGCGGGGCTCAATTTCGTCTGCCGCAGCGTGCCGCTGACCGTGGAGAACAGCCAGTCGCTCTTCACCGCGGGCTATGCGGCCGACGAGAGGATCAGCATCCCGGTCGCGCATCATGACGGCAATTATTTCGCCGACGCCGACACGCTCGACCGGATCGAGGGGGAAGGGCGTGTCGCGTTCCGTTATGCCGACAGCGTGAATGGATCGGCGCGCGCCATCGCCGGCGTACTCAACGGCGCCGGAAACGTTCTGGGCATGATGCCGCATCCCGAGCGGGCGATCGACCGCGCGCACGGCGGCACCGACGGACTACGCCTGTTCGAGGCGGCACTCGGCGTTCTTGCCTGAAATCTTTTCGATCGCCTCGTCGGCGATCGTCCTTCCCGGTTGGAGCCATCGTCCGACCAACAGCAGAACCGTCGGCCAGAACATCGTATTCCAGATATCGTGCCAGTGCGCCGCGTCGGGCTGGATCGCGGCGTTGCTGAATTCGGCCGCCATGTCGAGCCACTCGCCGCCGCAGGCCATCGCCAGCACCGCGAGCCAGGCCGCAAACCAACCGCCGCGCCAGCGCCAGATCATGCGGACCGACAGAAAGAGCGCCAGTCCGAAATAGATATGCAGGGCGTCCTTATCGAGGCCGGTGGCGTCGATGACCGAGACTTTTCGGGCCTCGAACAACGAAGCCAATTCGATCAAAGTCATGAAGGGTCAAACCTTGGCGCCGAACGGGTTGAAATCGGTATCTTCGTCGAACACGTCGACACCTTCGCGCCGTTTCAACGCGCCCACCACCACATAGGTTGCAGGGGTCAGCGCGGCTTCCCACCCGGTCTTGATCGCCCATTGCGACAGAACGACCTGCATCAACTGTTCGGGCGGCCATCCGGCCAATCCATAGAAGGCGAGCGGATAGAAGATCAGGCTGTCGAGACCCTGGCCGACCACCGTCGATCCGATCGTGCGCATCCACAGCATCCGTCCGCCGGTCCACAGTTTCATCCGCGCCAGGACATATGAGTTGGCGAACTCACCGACGCAGAAGGCGGTCATCGACGCGATGACGATCCGCCAACTGTTGCCGAACACAAATTCATAGCTTTCCTGCCCCGGCCACCCTTCCGCGGGTGGCAGCAACACGACCACCCACGCCATGAACGCCATGAAGGCGAGAGCCGCGAAGCCGGTCCAGATGACGCGCCGCGCGCGCGCATAGCCATAGACCTCGGTCAGGACGTCGCCGATGATATAGCTGATCGGAAAGAACAGTACGCCCGCACCGAAGGCCCAATGCTCACCGCTAGGCAGGACAATATAGCTGGGCTTCGACGCGCCGATGATGTTGCTGAGCAACAGGATCGCGACGAAGGCGGCCATGATCAGGTCGTAGTAGCGAAAGTGGCGGACGGCGGACGCGCTGACATGCGTCGGCCGATCGGACGGGGGTGGGATGTCGGACATTGCGATCGCTGCTTAACGCGCTTTGCAGCATTCGCAAACCGCGCTATTCGCGCTGCCCACAGCCTTGTGCATGCGCCCGTAGCTCAGCTGGATAGAGCACCCGCCTTCTAAGCGGGTGGTCGCAGGTTCGAATCCTGCCGGGCGCGCCAACACTTCCGCAGAAAAGCGTGATTTAGTTGGGGTGTGCCGTGCCAGAGTTGGCACGAAACTTGTTATGAGGACAGCCGAAAGGGTCGGCGCTCGCTTCTCCGCGTTCGTTCAGATGGGCCGCGGCAAGTTCCTCCCGAGCCTTCATAAGTTGGCGATTTTCTTTTCGGAAGTCATTGACGCCATCCTAGCCGATGCGCGGGAGTTGCGTTCATTTTCTGAGCCGAGTTTTTGGATTGAGCTAAACAATATTCTTTTTCGTCGGAATGACACTTTGAGGGGCGGATGGAGCCGGCGAGTGGAGTTGGCTTTTGATTGATCCGCCCTGCTGCAAGCATGTTCGGGGTGTTTCGATGGTATCGATATTCGTGGGTTCGGGAGCGGGTTTTGCGCGGGGTTCGGGTGCGACGCTGGGCGGCTCGGGCGTGCTGGGTTCTGCGGTGCAGGGGCGCAGCGGCGAGGGCGTGTCGGTCAATGCGGCGACGGGCAATCTGCTGATTACGCAGCAGGATGACTTTCTGGTCGGACGCGGGCCGGATTCGGCGGTATCACGGACCTACAATAGCCTGGCACAGGTCAGCGACGACAATGGCGACCAGTGGCGCTTCGGATCGCAGCGGCGGCTTGCGAACTGGACCGGGGTGGCGAACACCGCGGGTGCGACGGTGGATCGGGTCGGCGAGGACGGATCGGTCATCACTTACACTTATGATGTGGGCCTCGGCTATTATCGCGCGACCGATGGCGCGGGTGCACACGACAAGATCGTCAACGTCGGTCACTGGATCTGGACCGACGGCGATACGCAGGCGAGCGAAGTCTATGACATTGGCGGTGTGCTGATCAACACCACTGATACCGACGGGAATAGTCTTTCGTTCAGCTATCACATGCACAATGGCAGCTGGCGGCTGTCGCGCGCGACCACCAGCAATGGTGAGTATCAGGACTATATCTGGTCGGGCGAGAATGTCAGCCAGATCGTTACCGGTTATACCGATCTTGCGAGTGGCACGCCCAAGACGCTGACGCGCACGCGCTATGCCTATGACGGGCAGAACCGGTTGGTCCAGGTGACGGTCGATCTCAGTCCCGAGGACAACAGCGTCGCCGATGGCAGGACCTATGTCACCACATACACCTATGACGGGTCGAGCAAGCGCGTTGCATCGATCACCCAGACCGATGGGTCCAGCCTTGCCATCGCCTATGACGCATCGGGCCGCGTCACGACCCTGACGCAGATTGTGGCCGCAGGCGACGTGCGGGTTACCCGCATCGGCTATGGCGTGAACGTCGCGAGCGTGACCGGTCCCAACGATCAGGTCACGCGGCTCTGGTACGACAACAAGAAGCAGCTTGTGCAGCTGATGAGCCCGCCCGCGACGAAGGGCGGTGTGTCGCAGGTGCTGCAATATGAATATGATGCAAGCGGCAACCTGATCCGTACGATCGAGACCGACAGCGTCAATGCGTCGATCCCGGCGAATCTCGTCAACGCTGCCGGTTGGGGTGATGGTGAGGTCGCGGGGTGTCAAACGGCGTTCAAAAGGGACCCCCGATCGGCGTCGAAGAGGGACCCCCTTTTCGGATAATATGATGCTGGTTTGTTGAAGATGGCCTTGCGCTGCGTGCGGCGGAGGGCGGGCGTAGCCCGACCGGAGGCGCGCG
>NZ_JAEULM010000001.1 GCF_016793825.1 Sphingopyxis sp. | reverse complement strand
GCGCACGTCCGCTTTTGGGCAGCAACTGGCTACCTCGCCATCAGCGCAAAACAACTTTCCCCATAGCTCAGTCCATGCGGCCCGCGGTTCGGGCACCGAAGACTTTCTGACGCCTATCGGCGTCTGAAACTCTCAACGGTTTGAGACTGTCCGCTTCTATGCGTAAGTCGAAAAAGCGGCCGAAGAAGCATCGACATCGTCACATTTGACGAACTCCTTGAACGAGCACGTTTCATCAGGCGCAATCATTAATCGTCCGCTGGAATCTCATCCCCATCGGGCGCCGCCGGATTAAGATGCAGAAACGCAAACTGCTCGGCGATCCTCCGATCGTCATCCCCAATATTCCCGTCTGCTTCGCGCCACTCGGCCTTCGCAATCTCTTCGCCGAATGCCGCTTCCAACTGGGCAAATAGCGCGTCCATATCGAAAACCGTGGCGAGCCCGCGATAATTGTCACGCGTAAGATCGCTGATCCGAGTGACGCCGTCGCCGCCCTGCGTCCGGCCAGCAAAAGCCTTCACGAAGCGCACAGCATTAGAAGCATCTGCCGCGAGGGTCTCGGCGAGCAGCTCGCGAAGCCCCCGCTGCGTCGCCTCAGAGCCACTCGACCTGATTGCGTTAAAGACCCGACCGATGCGATCACCGACTTGTTCGAATATATCGCCCTGCCGGGCCATGGCTCGTAGCCGGCCCAACATTAGGGCGCCAAGGCGCTCAACGCGAAGCGCCGGAAGCGAGGCGCGGTCGTTCGGTCGCTTCGGCTCGGCTAGCGAGCGCCGCACGATATGCGACGCGAAGAAGAGAGAGTCTGTGTCCTCGATGGCGGCAGCCAGCCAGGAATCTTGTTGCTCGGCATCTGCGCGAGCGGCGAGGCGCGTCACGAGGGTCGCGGCTTGCGACAAGACGAAGTCCCCCATCATGATGTCGCGGGTGACCGGGATCGACGCGGCGTTGGATGCCACCGCACGAATAATCGGCAAGGAAGCATCGATGGGAAGCGTTTCCTCCCGGCTACGTAGCTTCCTGACGAGGAGCTCGGCAGCGCCGAGGGTAAAGCTATCGGCAACAATGACGCGGGCGGCGCCGACGTCACCGGCAGCAGCAACGCCTACAAGCTCGTCGACGACCTTGTCGGAGATGTCGCCCTGAGGAACCGCGTAGCCAAAGTAGCGCGGAAAATAGTCGCGGCCACAGATTCGCTTTTCGGCGTTCCAAGAGGCGTCCCAATCATCCCCATATCCCATGGTGCTGAAGCGCGGAAACAATCCGATAAGGAAGTCGCGAACGGCCTTCTTCTCGTCTTCCCCCGCCTTCAGGGCATCGATCGCGGCCTCGACGGGAGAAAGACGCTGACCTTCGCGCTGCTCACGCGATCGCAACATCGTGTCGGGGCTTTTTCGAACCGCCTCATACAGCTCGGGATAGAAGATGCGCAGCGCCTCGATCTGGACCTGGTCGACGGCGCGCACCTCGTCCTTCAGGAGAGGAACCGCGAAGCTCAGGGCATTGTCGAGAAGCTTGACCTGTCGTGGGGTTTTTAACGCATGCACGAACCCGGACGCCAACGCATGCCCCAGCTCGGATCCCTCGCCTTCCTTGAGTTCGATCTGGTTCGCAGAAAGGGTCCGGTCGCACGCCGCAAACATAAGGTCGCGCAGCTTCTCGCGGCGCACCGGCGGCAGATGAAGCGGAACCTGCACGATCTTTTCGAGGAAGCGTCGGCCTGCGACGGGGTCGCCTGAGCCATAGGCCTGGCCGAGCGCCTCTGCAACGACCGCGTCGTCGAATGCCAGAATATAGGTCGTATGGTCGAAACCGCCCGACAGGCGAACCAGTTTGAACAGGGTCTGGATGTCGGCCCGGTCGAGGCGATCGATATCATCGACGAAGATCACGACCTTCTTGCGATGCCGACGCAGGATTTCGCCGAGCTTGTCTCGGGCGTCGGTGAGCGCCTCCGTGGTCATCGCCTTGCCGACATTCTTGATGCCCTCGCCGACATAGGGGACACCCCCGCCGAAGGTCTCCATGACGGAGCCAATCTTCTCGAGTGTGAAGTAGCCGCTCTTCTCAAGTTTCGCCTGGATTGATGCAAAGAAGCTTCGAGTCAGCTGCTCGGTCGTGTCGCCGTAGAACCACGGATTATAATCCATGGCGATGATGTCGGGATTATTCTCCAGAGACTCGCGGATCATGGCGAGGGTCGAGGTCTTTCCGTCCCCCCAGGGACCATAGAGCCCGATCACCAAGCTCGAGGGATCCACCCGCCCAGCGATGATGCCGGCAATCTGTTCGGCGAACGGCGCACGGTCGAAGATGTCCTCAGCCTTCCGCTCGATCGGCCGGTCTGCCTGCATAGCGGTATTGTCACCCCCAGCCTCAGCCTCAGGATCGCGCGTTCCTGCGTTGGCGGGAGGGGCCGCAGGTGTCTCCCGCCGCCGCAGGAGATAATCTTTTACCTTTTCGAGCACAGCCACAGTCCCCTGTTCCCATCACATCGCGCTCAATCGGCACACCCTAGGTCGTGGTCGCAACCGAGGGATTGCCGATCTCGGCCAACAAGTAATTAATGTAGCTTCGCGTAAGGTTGCAGTAGAGATGGGCTTCCTTGAGGGACGGTGAAACGTCTGCCGACAATTTGGTCCCATGACGAACTCCGCCGCCTGTAGGTGACGACAGGAAGCCGTGCATCCTAGCCATCCAACCCAGCGCTTCGGCGAGGGCCGCCCCGCGATGATTGGACCGGAGCGCCCGAACGATTTCATTGAAATATTTGCCCTCGACGGTTCCGGATCCGCTCTCCTGGCCCTGAAAGGCCGTGGCCACGGTCTCCAGAAGCCAGAGGATTTCCTGCACGGCTTGCCTGGGTCGATGTTCCAGCAGCAGGCGATCCGCCTGGTCGAGCGAAGCATGTATCAGCGCGACCGACTTTTCCCCGATCGAAGGAGCCGGAGCTTGCACTGCGATCGGCGTTTGGGGATTGCGCGGCAAAAGATCGGGCGGGCGAACTTCGAACGGGACCGAATGATCAAAAAGAAGCTGGTTTACCACGTCGGCGTCGGGAAGCCCGATCTCAGGATATTGCGCCCGGACCTGCATGCAGCCGTCCCAGAATGCGCTGATGAATGTTGGGGCGTTTTGCCCCGCGCTCATCATGCTGACGTGCAAGTCGCTGATGGCCCAGCTTTCACTAGAGCTTGAACTTTGGCCGCCGTTGAACTTCGCCTTGAACAGCTCGAATATCGACCAAGAAGATTCAGTCTGACCGGCAATCGTGTGAACGAGCGAATTGAATGCGTGCACCGCGACCGGTTCCATAGGAACTTGCGTCCCGTACCGCCACGCTGTCGGCATGTTCAAACTCACCCGTCGGTCCTTTTGCTGGCGCCAGAAGATGTGACGACATAGTCACTCGGACGCGCCATTTGAACGAGGGATTGCACCAATGCCGACAGAGCCTGACGCGTTCGCGCATCAACAGTCACTGCAAGCGATTGAAATGTATTCCTCATTTCGTAGAATACTCGACGACGACGGCCCAGACGATTTGCGGTTCATGCCGTATAATTGGTGGCGCCTTCCGGATCCCATCGGCGGTCTTTGGCTACCCTATACTCAGATGCTCAGCGAATATGCCGCGGAACTGGCAAATATAATCAACGATCTCACGCACGACGTGCAACGGCTTCGCGCGTGGGCGCGCGTAGTTCAGCCCCTGACGGACAGCGAAAAACTCGCTGCGTGCCACGAGTTCATCGATACCCTCGGGACCGTGGCGCTTGGCCGCCCCTATGCCATCAAATCGCGCTTCGCCTATGCTTCGGGGCATTTGTGCCATCAAGCCAATATGGCCAAGGACCTTGCGAGTTGGCGCGACGAATTCCCGGACAGCCGTGTTCTGTATCTCAATGACATCGACCCCGTGTGCCGGGACTGGAGGAAGTTCCGGTCGTTCAAGCGACGGGTCGAGGCCATTGGGGGGACAGCTGTCAAACGGCGTTCAAAAGGGACCCCCGATCGGCGTCGAAGAGGGACCCCCTTTTCGGATAATATGATGCTGGTTTGTTGAAGATGGCCTTGCGCTGCGTGCGGCGGAGGGCGGGCGTAGCCCGACCGGAGGCGCGCG
>NZ_JAEULM010000028.1 GCF_016793825.1 Sphingopyxis sp. | reverse complement strand
GCTCGCGGTGTGGGGCGAGCGTCCGAGCCAGGTCGCGAACCGTCCGACATCGCGAAGATAGTTACGCTGCGTCTCGCGCGAAAAGCGGCGCATGGTCATGTCGTCGATCAGGCGCTGGCGCAGCGGGCTGATCGGGCCAATCTGGATAAGCTCGTTCATCGTTCGACTCCTCAGGTGAAGGAGTCGAGGGGGTCCACCTGCGGCAGCCCACGTTCAATCAGGTGCGGCGCTCGCTCGGCCGCTTTACATCGAGGCTAGCACCAATCCGCGGAGCGGTTCGTGCATCGGCCAGCTGCAGGCGTTCCGTGCAGCGCGCTCTACGCAGGTAGGACTTGGGCCGACAAGGAGCCTCGCGGGCCAGTTCGGAAGCCTAGCCGGGAACCGGCCGAGATAGCTTCACAGGGCCCCTTCCCCGCCTAGCAGTAGCTTTGCACGGAGACGGTGCTCGGAAGCCTCGTATTTCTTTGCGTGTGACCGGATGATCATGAGTCGGTCGCAGGAAAGAGCTGCCTTACCGAACCGGCGCTTGACGCCCAGCAAGCGCGCCCACATCTTGCCATGATGCTCATCCGCCTCGAAACCATCGTCGTTGAAAAGCCTTGGGGCCGCACCGATATTCCGCCCGCGTTCGGTGATTTCGGGGGGCGTCGGATCGGCGAGATATGGTTCGCGAACCCCGCTGGCGATGATGCGCCTATCATGGTCAAATTCCTCTTCACGTCGGAGCGGCTGTCGATCCAGGTCCATCCCGACGATGACGCCGCGCAGGCGGCAGGGTATCCGCGCGGCAAGGAAGAATGCTGGCTGATTCTCTCGGCCGATCCGGGCGCCGAGCTCGGCGTTGGTCTTAACGTCCAAACGACGCGCGAAGCGCTCCACGACGCGGCGCTCGACGGCTCGATCGTCGACATGATCGACTGGCGACCGTCGAAAAACGACGATTTCGTTTATAACCGGGCGGGCACAATCCACGCAATCGGGCCCGGCCTGATCGTCGTGGAGGTGCAGCAGAATGTCGATTGCACCTACCGCCTCTACGACTATGGCCGCCCGCGCGAACTGCATCTCGATGCCGGCCTCAGGGTCGCGCACCCCGGCCCGGTCCACGATCCGCGCGATGCCGTCGTCGACCCCCACGCCAACCGCATGTTGGTGAGCGGCCCGCATTTCCACCTCGCGCAGATCGCGGCGCCGATCGATACAGCCTTACTCGAACAGGCCGCGGGCGAGATGACCTTCGTGCCGGTGTCGGCCGGCTGCCGCGTCGCAGGCGAAAGCGTCGCGCTCGGCGAAGCCGTGTTGCTCAGCGCCCCAACGGCCATCGAAATTGACGAGGGTGCGCGCGCGCTGCTCGCTTGGCCCGCATGACGATATGATAAACATCATGGTTCGCTCGCTCAGCGCAACAGTCATCTTGGAGATCATATTGACCTTCCGCAATCGGCCATTCGAAGCTGTGTAAGATAATACGACCAGAGCGTCGCATTCGCGATGAGGATGTTGTGGCGCGCCCGGGGGCTGCCGCTCGATAAGAAATGATCGCTACCCGTCTCCGCTTCGATCCTGCGGGGCCTATCAGCTGCATATCGTCGAGCCGGCCTTACGCCTCATTGCGCGGTAAAATAGCAGTTTGCTTCTCAAGACTTCGCCCAGAATCGGCCCGACCGAATGCGCGAAAAGTCTGACACCGTTTGTTACTTTACGGGGCCGTTTCCAGTTGATTGCTGAGTAGCACCGACAGGCAGCAAGCTGATGTGTGAATTGCCGTCGCCGCTTTTCAGCGCGCGGGGTGCCTGGCCTTTTTCCGCCCACTGCTCGAGCGCCAATCGGACATCATAGGCCGGTCGCGCGAAACGGGCCGGTGCCTCGATAGACTGGCCGAAACTCACTGCGCCCATACCACCTTGGCAGTGCAGCATGCCCGGGACCATGAAGAGACGGTAGAAATCGGTAGCCGGGCCCGGCCCGTTCGTCGCGCGTTCGACCGACCGATACCATTGTAATCCGAGCTCGGGGGAGATGACGGCGTCGGCCCAACCGAAATAAGACAGGATCTTGCCACCATGATCGCGGAAGGCCTCAAGCTCCTCGGGAAGGACGTCTAGGTGGGACGACAGCGTCGCTGTGTCATATTGGCCGAAGAGGTGCTGCCTCGCCTCTTCGGCGAAGCCCAGCTGTGACGGTGCTGCGATATCCGGATTGACGACCCAGCGCTCCCAATCCTCGACATCCATGGCGGCGGGCACATAGCCGGCGTTGATTATGGCCTGCAGGCTGGCGCGTTGCGGGGGCGAGAGGCATGTCGCATCGGCCGTGTCGCGGCAGGTCAGGCGATCCCAGTCGGGGCGGCAGGCATTGGGCCGTTGTGCTATCCCGTTTCGAACCGAGCGGGCTGGGCAGGCCGCGATAGCGGAGCGCCGTATGAGTTCCAGTTGCGGCTTGCCGAGCCAGGCGCCTGGTGCCCGGACGGCACGCTGAACCCGATCAAAGCCTCGCAATTGGACGGTCCACGGATTTGCGGGCGCGCCGGCTAATATGCCGTCCCAGTCCTCGGGCCAGCGTGCCGCCGCCATCAGCGCCATGCGGCCGCCGTTCGAGCAACCCATGAAATAGCGGTGCGCGGGCGGGCGGTGATAATAGGCGCCGACGATCGCCTGTGCGGCATCGCGCGTCGCCTTGATCGAGCGCCAGCCATAGTCGGCAAGGGCGACAGGATTGTCCGCTGCCCAGCGTGCGTCGAACCCGGTGCCGCGATGTCCGGTGTCGGTCGCCGCGATCGCGTCACCGCGCCGCGCGCCCTCGTCGAGCGTCGGCAGGTGGATCGCGCCGGCAAAGCCGCCATTGCCGATCTGATAATATCGCCCGCTCCAGCGCGCGGGCGCGGGCAGATAGACGGTAAAACGGATGTCCGACCCGGCGACCGGATGTGCCGACCCGTCGACCATGCAGATGCCATCCGACAGGCGCGCGTTCGCCACGACTGCCTTGTCGATGGCAAGGCCGGCAAGATCGGCGCAGAAATCCCCCGCGGCGGGGCTGCCGAACGACAGAAGCAGCGGCAGCCAGGCGAAGGCGTCAGGCAGCTTGCTCGTCTTCCCACGCAAATTTGAACGCGCCGGCGGTCGGGTCGATGCCGGCGAGCATCATTCCCTGACCGCGCGAGCTGTGCCGGTCGTTGAGTGGCATGTCGGCGGGATCGCGAAGCTGGATCAGCAAGGTCGTGCGCGGTTCGTCCGAGGTGTTGAGGCCGGACCCGTGTACGGTCAGATAGTGGAAAAACAGCGCGTCGCCTGCCTTCGCGGGAAGCGGGGTGGCGCCCTCGATCGGATAGATTTCGGTCGACGCGTGGTGGTCGGCACCCTCGGCGGGCAACGGACCAAGCTTGTGTGTGCCGGGATAGACGCGCAGGCAACCCTTTTCCTCGGGCGCATCGTCGAAGTGCAGGATCACGGCGATCATCGAATGGTCGCGATGCGGGAAATATGGGTAATCCTGATGCATCGGAAAGGGCGAGCCCTTCTCGGGCGGCTTGATGAACATCTTGTTGTGGTGAAGCTGGACGTTCGGTCCGATGATATCCTGCGCGATCTCGGTCAGTCGCGGGTCGGTGAGCAGGCGCGTCACCATCGCCGAGCGGAAATGGACGTCGTGGCAGTGGGTGATCGTCGTGCCGCTGCCGCGCAAGCTGTCCCATGTCGCGTCGCTGTTTCCCTCATTGTCCGCGATACGATGCATTTCCGCGCGGAACGCCGCCGCTTCTTCAGGGCTGAACAGACCGGAGACAAGGACATAGCCCTGGTCGTCATAGAATTTTTTCTGCTCTTCGCTCAGCATCACCGGGGCATCCTCTTGGTATCGATATGGCCGGATGGTGCCGCGTCCGGTCGATCATCGCAATTGGTTTGTGACCAATCTTGTGGTAAAAAGTCGAATATGCAAAGTATCGACCTGCCGCTTGAGGATTTGCCGCGCGTCGCCGTTGCCGGACAGTTCGCGTTGGCCGACCGCCGATTTGCGACGATCCATCAGGGACGTACGCATGCGCTGCATCTCCACGGCTACACGGGCGAAATGGAGCTGGCGGGAAAACGCATCCGCATCGCGCCCGGCGACGTGACGCTCAGCCCTGCGGGGCTGCCATCGAGCTACGATCTTGCCGCACCCGGCACCCACTGGTGCATCCATATCGAAGCCGGCGAGGGGCCGGGGGCGTGCGCGCCTGTCGCGCTGCACTTGCCCGATTGCGCGGCATTGCGGGAACGCTTTGCGCATGTCAGCGGTCTGTTCGCGACCGCGAGCGACCCGATCGCGCATATCGCCGCGCGGCTCGCGGCACAGGAGTTGTTGCTGACGCTCGCGCGGCGCACCGATCCGCTGCCCGAGGATGACGCCGCGGCGCGCGCCGCCGAATTTATCGACCGTCATTTCTCCGAAGCGATCGGCGTTCGCGACATTGCCGCCGCGGCGGGGCGTTCGCCGGCCTATCTCGCGCGGCTTTTCCGAAGCCGGTTCGGCACCACCGTGCCGCACCGCCTGCTTCAGCGGCGCGCCGAACATGCGCGCTTCCTGCTCGAATCGACCGACCTGCCGATATGGCGCGTCGCCGAGCGCTGCGGCGTCGCCGACGCGCAGCGCTTCAACAAGATGGTGCGGAGCCTGCTCGGGGCGAGCCCGAGCGCGGTGCGTACGCGGGTGAGGGGACCGGTGGTCGATCCCGACCGCTGACTAGCTCCAAGCGAGCCAGATCGCTGCGGTCCACGAGAAATCGTCGCCGCCGCTGCCCGATCCGTCGACGGGGCTGTACGCTTCGTAAAAGCCGTTGCGCTCCATCAGCGCGAGCGTGTCATGGCGCACGCGGGCGGCCTCGGCGTCGAAGCCCGCTTCGGCAAGGCCGGTGCCGATCATGTAATTGACCACCGCCCACACCGGGCCACGCCAATAGCGGATCATCTGGAAACCCGGGTCCTCGGGGTCGAGGCTGGGCATCAGATATTCGACCTTGCTGCCGATGCGGTGCAGGTGCGCGAGCATCGCGGCATCCTTGGCAGGATCGGCGAGGCCGGCATAGAAGCTGAGGAACGAGGCGCTGGTGATGAAACCCGACGAGCGGCCGGTGAGCAGGTCACGCGAGCACCAGCTGTGCTTTTCCTCGTCCCACAGCCAGTCGATCCCGGCTTCGGCCTTTGCGATCATCGCCCGGATTTCGGCGGCTTCGGCGTCGCGGCCAAGATAGTCGGCAAGGTGGAGCAGGTCGCGGTTCGCGCGCAGCAGGATCATCGACATGCCGATATCGGCAACCTTGAACGGGTTGCCCGCGGTGATCTTCGCATGGTCCCAGCCCTGCGCGACGCCATATTGGACGAGCGCGAGATAGCGGTCATATTCCAGCTTGGTCGGTCGCATCTTCGCGTCGAGATGACCGGTGTCACGCCGTGTATATTCCCCGACGCCCGAGATATCGATCGGCTCGCCAGGGATGTCCCATTCGGGCGAATTGTCGCGGCCGGTCTCCCACGGATGCATCGCCACGACGATGCCGCGGCCATCGGGATCGCGATAATCGCGGAACCAGCGATGCCAGGCGATCAGCTTGTCGAACAGGCTTTCAAGGCGGAGGCGGTATGCGTCGTCGGCATCGGCCGAGATCGCGCTGTCCCACAGCTTGCGGACGACCGTCGCCGCGACCGGCGGCTGGGTGATGCCCGAGGTGACGGGAGTCTTGCCCGTGGCCCAGACCGAGGGGCCGGGGAAATAGCCGGGATCGTCCTGCCAAAAGACGATGTGCGGCAGAAAACCGTCGTCCCATTGCGCATTGAATAAGGTTTCGACCTCTTTCCATGCGCGGTCGCGGTCCCAGGTGTCGAAACCGAGGGCGACGAAAGCCGAGTCCCAGTTCCACTGGAACGGATAGACCCGGCCGTTGGGGACGGTGTAGCCGCCCCGGTCGTTGGCAGTCAGGATGGCGCGGGCACCCGCGTCAAGCTTGTCAGTCGTCATGTCGCGAATGCCCGTTTTCTATCAGAAATTGAAGGTGGCCCGTGCCGTGATGCGACGCGGGAGGACGGGGCGGCCAACGAAATAGGCACCCCCGACCGTCTGGTTGTTGTCGAGACGCGGCGATCCTTCGGTGGTCGCGTCGGTATCGAACACATTGAACACATTCACCCCGAGGCGCAGGCTCTTGTTGCCGAACGGCACGGTGTAGCCGGCGTCGAGGTTGACGATGTTCCACCCGTCGAGCTTGATGGCATTGTTTGACGCGGTGAAATTGTCGCCGGTGTAGTTGGTGAAGAAGGACACATCTAGCGCGCCATCGTCATAATATAGCCCGGCGTTGTACAGGATCTGCGGCTGGCGCTCGAGATCGTTGCCGATGATCGCCGGGTTCGACGTCGGAACGCCGCCGACGTTCGACTGGAACTCGGTATACCTCGCCTTCTGCAGCGTCAGGTTGCCGTTGAAGCGCAAATTGGTGAGCAGCTTCAGGTCGAAGACCGCCTCGACGCCGAAGGATTCGGTGGCGACAAGGTTGACGAGTTCCTGGAAGCCGCCGCCCGGGGCGTTGACGAAGAGCACTTGGCGGCGGTTCTTCAGGCTGGTGTAGAAGGCCGATGCCTCGAGGCTGAAGGCAGGCTGGCTGACCTTGATGCCGCCCTGCACCTGCTTGATGATTTCGCCTTCATAGCTTTGCGTTCCCGGCGAGGCGCTCGCGTTGGCGGCCGTTCCGGCGGGCAGCGGCAGGAAGCCGACCGCGCGAACTTCGGGGAAGAAATAACCGCGGCTGGCGTTGAGGTAGAGGCTGACGTCGTCAGTGACCTTATACAGGGCGCCTGCCGCCAGCGCCCATTCGGTGGTCGATACCTTGCCGGTCAGATAGCCGTCGTTGCCCCAGATCACGTCGCGGAGCGCGCCCGACAGGTTCGGCGTCGTCGCGTCGGTAATCGTCGTCGACGTGCGCTCGCGGCTGATATCACCCTTATAATGTTCGACGCGGCCGCCGATGTCGATGTTGAAGCGCTCGCCGATCTGCATCTGGTCTGCGAAATAGACGGCGTAGCGCTCGGCCTGATGCCGGTTGTTGACGTAACCGCCGCCGGCGTTGAGCAGGCCATTTCGCGAAATGATCGTCGTGGCGCCGCCGACCGGATTGGTGACGGTGAGGTTGACCAGTTGTGGACGATTGTTGAACGCGCCGAGGAAGGTGGTCGTCACATTGACGTCGCGGGCGACCGTATCGGCGTAAAAACCGCCGAGCGTGAAGCTGTGCTCGATGCTGCCGGTCGTCGCCTCCTTGGTGAGGTTCAGCTCGGCCGAAAGGTCGTGCATCGGGCGGTTGCGGTCGGTGAAACGGTTGGCGAACAGGATATCGTCTGCTGCGACCGCGCCGCCACCGACATAGGTGAAGGTCGCGTTGGCAGCGGTGATGCCGTTGAGTTCCGGAATCTGTCCGCGACGTGCTGCGTTGGTGACGAAGGCGTTCAGCGTCTCGGGGACGTTGACGATGCCGTCGCCGTCCGACCACAGCCCGAACTTGTGCTTGTAGTCCGAATATTTGACGCGGCCGTTGATGCCCCAGCCGCTGTCGCCGAACGCCTTATCGAAGGCGATCGCGACCTGACCGCCCTTCGAGGTCACGCCGTCGGTAATGCCGGTGGTGAAGGCGCCGTCGGGGGTGTTGAAGCCGAGCCCCGCGACTGCCGGAGTCATCAACTGATAGACCTTTTTGCCGTCGTTGCCGGCGATACGGCTACGCGTCGTGCCGTCCAGCGGAACAGGCAGATAGAATTGCGCCTGATCGTCGATATACTGGCCGTAAAGCGTGATCGAACCGCTGTCGTCGGGGAACTCATATTTGAGATTGCCGCGGATCTGGAAACCCTCGGTATCGAGCCCCGTCTTGATGGGGCCGTCGTCCTTGCGGTAGAAACCGGACAGCGCGAAAAACAGATTTTCGCCGAGCGGTCCGCTGATCGCCGCATCGCCGCGATAGCGGCCCTTTTCGGCCCATTCGATCTGCGCGGTGCCTTCGAGTTCGTCGCGTCCGGTCTTGCTGATATAGTTGATCAGGCCGGCGACCGAACCGGGGCCGAACAGGTTGGACACACCGCCACGGACGAATTCGAGGCGCGAAATCCCAAGGTCGTTGCGGTAATAAACGTCATAGGCCGACGAGTTGAGACCGAACGTCGACATCACCGGGATGCCGTCATACATCAGCGGCGTAAACTGATATTGCCCGCCCGAGGGGAGGCCGCGCACGAACACGTTCGATGCAACTTCGCCGCCGCCGGCGTCGGCCTTGATCGTCGGGATGCTGGCGAGGATGTCTGCCTGGCTGCTGACGCCCAATCGCGCGAGCCCGTCCTCACCGACTGAGGTCACGGCGAGCGGCGTGTCGAGCGCGATACGGCCGCGGCTGGTGCCGGTGACGATGATCGTGTCCTGGTCGCTGGCGACGGCGTCATCGCTTACAACGGCCTCGTCGGCCAAAGGCGACGCGTCCTGCGCCTGTGCAGCCTGAAGCGGGGTCAGCGCCGCGGAAAGCGACGCGGCGCATAGCAGCGAGCCGCGGAAACTGCGCGAAAAACGGCGTTGGATGGTCATGCTGGTCTCCTCCCAATATTTCTTCCAGGCCCTTTGCAGGCCGTTGTCACAAAAACTGAAGGGGGAGGGCCGTGGACGAAAGTCCGTATTGTTGCAACGCTGTGTTGCTGATAATGATATAATAAGCAATAATATTACGGGAGATGGACGATGCTCGATCTGGGCGACCTGCAGGTCTTTTCGAAGATCGTCGAAACCGAAAGCCTGACCAAGGCGGGGCAGGCGCTGGGGCTTCCCAAATCGACTGTCAGCCGGCGCATTTCAAGGCTCGAAGAGAATCTGGGTGTGCAATTGCTCCACCGCTCGACGCGCTCGGTCACGGTGACCGAGGATGGCGCGATGTTCTTCGAATATTGTCTCCGTTCATTGGGGGTATTGCGCGACGGCGAGCGGGCCTTGCAGAACCGGCAGAATGTCCCGCGCGGCGTCGTCAAGATCGCCATCCCCTATGTGCTCGGGCAAAGCCTGATCGGTCCGCTGCTCGCAAGCTTCCTCGATCTCTACCCCGACGTGCGGCTCGTCAGCGTGCTGACCGATGATGCGGTCGGACTGCTCCGCGCCGGCTTCGATGTCGCACTCGCCGTCGGGCCCTTCGCCGATTCCGAACTCGTCGCGGTAAAGCTCGGCGTCACCGAATGCGGAATCTTCGGCGCGCCAGGCTATTTCGAGCGCAAGGGTATGCCGCAGAACCATGTCGAGCTGCCGCGCTTCGACCTGCTCGCGACGGGCACCGTCGACCGCCGCCACCGCTGGCCGCTCCACACCGACACCGAGCAGGTGACGGTCGAATTCTCGCCGCGGCTCGTGTGCAACGATCTCATCCTGCTCCGCCACGCGGTGCGCTCAGAGCTAGGCATCGCAACGCTCCCCGCGTTCCTTTGCAAGAGCGATCTGGCCGAGGGAAAGCTCGTCGAAGTGCTCCCCGGCTGGCAGGCGCCCGACATGAGCTTCTACGCGCTCTTCGCCGACCCGAAGGGCGTCCCCGTCCGCGTCCGGTCGCTGATCGACTATCTGTCGGAGAAGCTAAGGCCTACGCTTTCATGGGAAATTTGAAGTCGTTGCGAAAAATGGAACAAATAGTTCCGCAATCTTGCGCTAGCTGGCCCTGCCGCTCTGCTCCACCCCAAGGGGCAAATCATAAGTGGAGGATGTCATCGCTACCGAGGCTGAACAGGTGAGCCGGACGAGCCAGCGCGACAAGCTGATCGCGCTGTTCCGCGAGTCGGTGCGCGCGGTGAGCCCCGAAGTCGCGATGCCGCGCAAGATACCGCATTCGCCGCACGGCCGCACGGTCGTGATCGCGGTCGGCAAGGCCGCCGCCGAGATGATGCGCGTCGCACAGACCCGCGCCGAGCAGCCGCTAAAAGGATTGGTCGTGACGCGCCACGGCCATCTTCCCGAACCCGCGCCGGCATGGCCCGATGTCGAGATTGTCGAGGCGGGCCATCCCTATCCCGACGAGAACAGTCTGATCGCAGCCGAGCGTGCGCTTGCCATCGCAACCAAGCTGGAAGCCGGCGACAAACTCCTGCTGCTGTTGTCGGGCGGCGGATCCGCCTTGCTCGCGGCGCCTGCGGCGGGGCTGACCCTTTCCGACAAGCAGCAGATCACCCGCGCGCTTCTGCAATCGGGCGCGACGATCGAGGAGATCAACTGCGTCCGCAAGCATCTCTCGCGCGTCAAGGGCGGCCGGCTGTCGGTCGCGGCGGGCGCGGCGCATGTCACGACGTGGATCATTTCCGACATTCCGGGCGACGACCCCAGCTTCGTCTCGTCGGGGCCGACCGTCGCCGACCTCACCAGCCTCTCCGATGCGCGCGACATCGTCGCCAAATATGGCATTGAGCCATCGCCGCAGGTCGCGGCGGCGCTGGACGACCCCGCGAATGAAACCCCCGCCGCCGACGCGCTCGGCATCGCGGGCGGCGAAACGCAGATCATCGCCAAGGCGCGGGACGCGCTCGCCGCAGTGCAGGCGATGGCGGGCGAGGCGGGCTATCAGGTCACCAATCTCGGCGACCAGCTCCAGGCCGAAGCGCGGCACCTCGGCGCCAGCCACGCCGCTCTTGCGCGCCGCATGGCAAAGGACGGCAACGCCCGCGTCATCATCTCGGGCGGCGAGACCACGGTGACGGTCACCAACAAGGCGGGGCGCGGCGGCCGCAACCTCGAATATCTGCTTGGCCTCGCGATCGCACTGAACGGCGAGCGAGGCATCTTCGCCATCTCGTGCGACACCGACGGCATCGACGGCACCGACGATGCGGCGGGGGCGACGATCGGTCCCGACACGCTGGCGCGCGCGGCCGCGGCGGGTCTTGTCCCGGCCGAATATCTGGCGTCGAACAACGCCTACAGCTTTTTCGAAAAACTCGGAGACCTGGTCATAACCGGGCCCACATTGACCAATGTGAACGACTTTCGGGCGATCCTGATCGACCCTGGAGCGTAAGGGAGAGAAGACATGGTGGGGAATAAAGGAGGCTTGGCTGCACGCGCCAACTATCCGTGGATATTGATCGGCCTGCTCTGGCTCGTCGCCTTCCTCAACGCAGCCGACCGCAACATCCTGCTCGCCGTGCTTCCTGACCTGAAGGCCGAATTCGACCTGACCGATACGCAGCTCGCGCTGCTCGGCTCGGTCTTTTTCTGGATTTACGCCGTCGGCGCCTTCGTCGCGGGGCGCATCGGCGACAGCGTGCGCCGCAGCCGGCTGATCATCTTCGGCCTCGTTTTCTGGAGCGTCGCGACGGGCATGTCGAGCCTAGCCACGGGTTTTGCGCTACTGCTCGCGATGCGCGCCCTCGTCGCGGTCGGCGAGTCCACATATTATCCCACCGCCACCGCGCTGATCGGCGACTGGCACAAGCCCCAGATGCGCAGCCGCGCGCTGTCGCTCCACCAGACCGCGGTATTCGCGGGCTCAGGCCTCGGCGCGGTCGCGGCGGGCTATATTGCCGACGCCTTCAGCTGGCACGCGCCCTTCCTGATCTTCGGCGGCATCGGCCTGATTTACGTCGGAGTTCTGTGGTTCTTCCTCCACGACGCTCCGATCGTCCACACTGCCGCCGAGGAAGGCAAGCCCGCCGAGCCGATCGGCATCGTCCTCCGCATCCCTGCGGCGCTGATCCTTTGCGTGGTGTTCGCGCTCGCAACCGGGGCATCGACCGGCGTGACCTTCTGGGCGCCCTATTTCGTCAAGAATCTGCTTGGCCTCAACCTTGCGGAATCGGCATGGGTCGGTTCGGCAACGATCAACATCGCGGGCTTCTGCGCGGTGCCGCTCGGCGGGCTGCTTGCCGAC
Organism: Sphingopyxis sp.; assembly: GCF_016793825.1. GTDB lineage: Bacteria > Pseudomonadota > Alphaproteobacteria > Sphingomonadales > Sphingomonadaceae > Sphingopyxis. The sequence goes on along the minus strand of NZ_JAEULM010000028.1, from coordinate 9,126 downwards.
ACGCTGGCGAAGAAATCGCCGATCGGCCGCTTTACGACCTTGGCGATCGGCCTCGGGCTGGCAGCGCTGTTGCTGCTGCCGTTGCTCGGCGCGAAGACCGCGACGCAGATCGGCATGGTCCTCGTCGCGACCAGCATAGCGAAGGGCATCTTCGACGGCTGCATCTATGCCGCGATGCAGGACGTCGTGCCGCCGCATGCGCGCGCCACCGCCGTCGGCATGATGACGATGATCGGCTTCCTCGGCGCCGGCATCACCCCGATCCTCGTCGCATGGATCGGCGAAAGCTTCGGTATGGGGTCGGGGATTGTCGCGATGGCCGGGCTCTATGCGCTCGCCGTTCTCATCCTGCTCGGCACCCGCCTGCAGGCCCGCCGCGGCGTCGCGGCCAATCAGGAGGTCGTCCATGTTGTCGAGTAAGGCGCTGATCCTCACCGCGCCGCGCACGCTGGCGTTCGAAGACAGCGCGTTCGCCCCGCTCGGTCCCGACGAGGTGCGCATTCGCACGCTCTTCTCGGGGATCAGCGCGGGCACCGAGCTGACCCAATATCGCGGGACCAACCCGTTCATGCACCGCCGCTTCGACGAGGTGCAGCGCCTGTTCGTCGATGCCGAGGTGCCGAGCTGGGACTGGCCTGTGCGCAACCTCGGTTATGAGGAATCGGGGGAGATTATCGAGGTTGGCGGCGGCATCGCGGACCTGAAGGTCGGCCAGCGCCTCTTCGGAACCTGGAACCACAAGACGCACCATGTCGCGACTGCCGAATACGTCCGCGACCGGCTGCTCCCCGAGGGTGCCGACCCGCGCATCGGCATCTTCTCGCATATCGGCGCGGTCGCGCTGAACGGCGTCCACGACGCGCAGATCCGCATCGGCGATACCATCGCGGTGTTCGGCCTCGGCGTACCGGGCCAGATCGTCGCGCAGGCTGCCCGCGCATCGGGCGCGCGCGTGATCGCGATCGACCCCGACGCTGCGCGCCGCGACATCGCGCTCCGCCGCGGCGCGCATCTCGCGATCGACCCCGCTGGAGCTGCGGAAGAGATCAAGCGTCTCACCGGCGGTCGCGGCGCCGATGCGTGCATCGAAGTGTCGGGCGCACCGCCTGCGCTCGGCGAGGCGATCCGCGCCGCAGCCTATAATGCGCGCGTCGTCGCGATGGGTTTCTTCCAGGGCGCGATCCCGGGGTTGAAGCTGGGCGAAGAGTTCCACCACAATCGCATCCAGCTCATCTGCTCGCAAATCTCGGGCGTGTCGCCCGACGCGAGCTATCGCTGGTCGAAGCCGCGGCTCTGGCGGAGCGCGATCGAGCTGCAGCACGATGGTACGCTCGACCTGATCCCGCTGATCACGCACCGCGCACCGTTCGAAGACGCGCCGAAGCTGTTCGACCAGCTCGACCAAGGCGCGCCCGGCATGCTGCAGGCGATGCTGGAGTTCGGCGCGTGAGTGCGCTTCGCGTCGGCCTGCTCGGCTGCGGCGGCATCGGTGCGCGCCATGCGGGCGCGGTTGCCGAATTATCGAACGACATGAAACTGGTCGCCTGCTGCGGCCGCGATGCGGAGAGGACGCGGGCGTTTGCGGAGGGTCGCACTGCCGCCGCCTATACCGACCTCGACGCTATGCTGCGGCAGGAGCGTCTCGATCTCGTCATTGCGACATTGCCCCCCTATAATCGCGGTGGCGAGATCGAGCGCGTTGCACGGGCAGGCGTCCACCTGCTCGTCGAAAAGCCGATCGCGCTGAACCAGCAAGCCGCCGATGCGATGGTCGCCGATGTGTCGGCCACCGGCGTCGTCGCAGCGATCGGCTTCATGTACCGCTTCGGCGATGCGGTGCGGCGCTGGAAAGCTGCCGAAACCGGAAAGGTCGGGCTTTACGCCGGCGCCTATCACTGCAATGCGCTCCACGCCGACTGGTGGCGCGAGGAAGCGAAATCGGGCGGCCAGATTCTCGAGCAGGTGATCCACCAGATCGACCTGATCCGCCACATGATGGGCGAGCCTGACACCGTCTATGCCCGCCGCTCCAATTTCGCGCATCACGATACGCCGGGCTATGATGTCGAAGATATCAGCGCGATCCTCTTCGGCTGGGACGACGGCCGCATAGCCACGCTGGGCGCGTCGAACATCGCGATCCCCGGCGTATGGCACAAGGAATGGGCGGTCTATGCCGAACGCATGACCGGGCGGTTCACCAGCTGGAACGACGCCGTGCTGACGCGCACGACCGGCGAGGTAGCGGTAGACGAAATCGCCGGACGGACCGACCCGTTTGTCGCGCAGCTTGCCGACGTGCATCGCGCGATCACGACCGGCAGCACTCCCTATATTCCGCTCGCCGAGGGCGCGGCGTCGCTGAAGCTTGCGCTCGCGGCGCGGCAGTCGGCCGACGGGCGGCGCGAGATCCGGCTGAACCCATGAGCATGTTCGGGAAGAGCGGGATTACCTTCGACGGCGTGCAACCGTTGCTCGACGGCGTGGTGCCGGCCTGTACGGCGACCGTGCTCGCCAACGGGATCGAATGGACGCTCGATGGCGGTGGTTCGATCGTGTTGACGGTGGACGACGGGGAAGTGACGCGCCTCGATGTCTCGGCGACCGGTCTCGGCGAAGCGCCGCTGTCGCTGGGGCTGCGTTTCGATGCGGTCGCCGGCGTGCGGCGGTATCTTCGCAACGGCTATCACAGCTGGGACGGCAGTTTCTTTGCCGATCCCGGCACCCCTGCGGGCGATGCGCCGCCGGGCAAGGAGCCGACGCTCGGCTTCGCGATGACTGCGCTGGTGCCCGCGGAAGGGCAGGGCGCCGTCGTCCTCGGCTTCGACCGCCACGACCGTTTCCAGAACCGCTTTCGCTTCGGCGGCGATGCCAGCGCGATGGCGATCGATGTCGAAACCTTGCTCGACCGCACCGGTGCGACTTCGGCTGAAAACCTGCTTCTCTACGCCGACGCCGACGTCGAACAGGCGCTGATCCGCTGGTCCGGGCATGTCGCCGCCGCGTCTCCGACGCTCCCGCGCCTTCCCGAAAAACGCATCAAGGGCTGGTGTTCCTGGTACAATCTCTACGCCGCGATCACCGAGGAAAATATTCGCGAGCATCTGGCCGCCGCCGCGACCTATCGCGACGCGCATGGCGCCGATCTCGACATCTTCCTGATCGACGACGGCTTCACGCCGGAAATGGGCGACTGGCTCGACGTCAAGCCGCAGTTCGCCCGCGGGATGAAGCCGCTGCTGAGCGAAATCGCAGGCACGGGCTTCACGCCCGGCCTGTGGATCGCGCCCTTCATGGTCGGCAATCGCAGCCGCCTCTACGCCGAGCATCCCGATTGGGTCGTACGCGAAAAGGCGACCGGCACGCCGCTGATCCAGATGGCCTTTTACGGCGAGTTCCGCTGGCACAAGCGCAGCGAGGAATATTATGTCCTCGACATCACGCATCCGGACGCAGAAGCCTATATCCGGCGCGTCTTTCGTGCCTGGGCGCACGACTGGGGCGCGCGTTATTTCAAGACCGACTTCATGTTCTTCGGCGCCGAATATGGTCCCGATCATGTGGTCTGGCACGAGGCAGGTCTCTCGCGCATCGCAATCTGGCGCAAGATGGGATCGATCATCCGCGAGGAGATTGGCGACGCGCTCTGGCTCGGCTGCGGCTGTCCGCTCTGGGCCTCGGTCGGGCTGGTCGATGCGATCCGCATCGGGCGCGATGTCGGGGTCAAATGGTCGGGCGACCAGTCGGCCGAAAGCCTGCTTCGCGATCAGGCGACGCGAAACCATGCCGCGGGCCGGCTGTGGCAGGCCGATCCCGACTGCATCCTTCTGCGCGACCGCTTCCACGACCTGACCGACGCGCAGGTGAAAAGCCTCGCGCTACTCGCGGGTCTGTCGGGCGGTGTACTGATGACGAGCGACCATCTTGGCGAACTGACGCCCGATCGCGCGCGCCTGCTCGACGCGCTCGCGGCGCTCGACGTGGCGGAGTGCCGTTATCCGTCGCTGGGTAATGGAGAGGCGAGCATCGTTCAGCGTGCCATGCTTGCCGACGGGCAGACACTCGAACTGCGACTCGACCCCGAAGCAGGCGAGAGCCAGTGCACCGACAGCGCCGGAGCGATCTGGCCATGACCGGTTTCGATCCGACCGAACACCCGCACCGGCGCTACAATCCGCTGCGCGGCGAATGGATATTGGTGTCGCCGCACCGGGCCAGGCGGCCCTGGCAGGGCGAGCAGGGCAGGGCAGCGACCGACCTGCCGCCGCATTACGACCCGAGCTGCTACCTTTGTCCCGGGAACACCCGCGCGAATGGCGCCATCAACCCTTCGTATTCGGGGCCCTTCGTCTTCGACAATGATTTCGCAGCGCTGTTGCCCGGCACGCCCGAACCCGCGGCGGGCGACGATCCGCTGTTCCGCGCCGCGGGCGCGTCGGGTACCTCGCGCGTCATCTGCTTCTCGCCCGACCATGCGCGCGGGCTGCCCTTGCTGCCGGATGCCGAAATCGCTGCGGTCGTCGATTGCTGGTGCGATCAATGCGCCGATCTCGGCCGGGCCCACGCCAATGTCCAGGTTTTCGAGAACCGCGGCGAAATGATGGGCTGCTCCAACCCGCATCCGCACGGGCAAGTGTGGGCGACAAGACATATCCCCGCCGAGATCGAATGCGAGGACGTCAACCAGCGCGCATGGGCGGGTCCGAAGCCGATGCTTTTCGAACTCGCCGAACGCGAAGCCGGCGGCCCGCGATCCGTGGCCGAAAATAGCGACTGGCTCGCGATCGTCCCCTATTGGGCGAGCTGGCCGTTCGAGACCCTGCTGCTGCCGCGCTTCGCGGTGCAGCGATTGCCACAGCTCGATGCGGCGAAGCGGCAGAGTCTCGCCGCGATTCTCGGCGAGCTTACCCGCCGCTACGACGCGCTCTTCGATTGCGCCTTTCCCTATTCGATGGGTTGGCACGGTGCGCCCTTCGGTGAGGAGGATATAGGTCATTGGCAACTCCACGCGCATTTTTACCCGCCGCTCCTCCGCTCGGCGACGGTGCGCAAATTCATGGTCGGTTATGAAATGCTCGCCGAGGCGCAGCGTGACCTGACCCCCGAACAGGCGGCCGAACGGCTGCGTGCGGTGATGCCGTGACTCTCGCCGAACGCACGCTGGCCCGTTTTTCCGCGCTGGTCGGTGCCACGCCCGACTTGGCGGTGCGCGCGCCGGGCCGCGTCAACCTGATCGGCGAGCACACCGACTATAACGACGGCTTCGTCCTCCCCGCCGCCATCGGCCTGCAAAGCATCGTCGCGGTGCGCCGCCGTCCCGACAGCATCGTTCGCATGATCGCCGCCGATTTCGGCGATGCGGTCAGCGAATTCGATCTCGGCCGGCCGATCGCGCGCGATCCCGGGCAGCCCTGGTCCGACTATATCCGCGGTGTAGCGACGGTCCTGCAGGCCGAGGACGTCCAGCTCGGCGGCCTCGACATGCTTGTCGCAGGCGACATCCCGCAAGGGTCGGGTCTGTCTTCCTCGGCGTCGCTCTCGGTCGCGAGCGGCATGGCGTTCGGCGGGCTGTTCGCGCCCGGCCGCTTCGACGCCACGCAAATCGCATTAATCGCCCAGCGCGCCGAATGCGATTTCGTCGGGATGCGCTGCGGCAATATGGACCAGCTCGCATCGGCGCACGGTGCCGTCGATCATGCGCTGCTGATCGACTGTCGCAGCCTCGCCGTGCGGCCCGTCGCGCTACCGCCGGACATGGCCATCCTGATCGTCCATTCGGGGATCAGTCGCGGCCTCGTTGATGGTCACTACAACGAACGCCGCGCCCAGTGCGAAGTCGTCGCGCACCAGCTCGGCGCCCCGGCGCTTCGCGATGTCACGCTCGACCAGCTCGAGGGCGCACGGGCCGACCTCGACCCCTTCGCCTACCGCCGCGCGCGCCACGTCGTCAACGAAAACGCCCGCACGCTCGCCGCGGCCGAGGCGATGGCCGCAGGCGATCTCGTCACGCTTGGCGAACTGATGGCCGCCTCGCACGTCTCGATGCGCGACGATTTCGAAATCACGCTCCCCGCGATCGACGAACTGGTCGCCGAACTCCAAACCGCAATCGGCAACCGCGGCGGCGCGCGCATGACCGGCGGCGGCTTTGGCGGCGCGGTCGTCGCGCTCGTCGAAGCCGATGCTGCGGAAGCGTTAGCCCGGCAAATCGTAGCGCGCTATCGGACGCCGGACGACGAAAAGCCGCTGATCATGGTCGAACGCGCCCACGCCGGCGCGTCCTTCCTTTAAAAATGGCGCGAGGGACGGGACGATGAATGAAAAAATAGCGCTGATCGAAGCGGGCGGCACCAAATTCATCGTCGGTGTCGGCGATGCATCGCGGCAAATCCACGCCCGCACCCGCATCGATACGGCGCGTCCCGAGGAAACGATCCCCGCAGCCATCGACTGGCTGCGCCAGCAGGGCGGCAATTATGCTGCGGTAGGCATCGCAAGCTTCGGCCCGCTGGACCTAGACCCCGCGTCCCCCACATGGGGCCACATCACTCGCACGACCAAGCCGCATTGGAGCGACGCTGACATTGCCGGTCCCTTCGCCGGCGCCTTCGGCTGCCCGGTCGCGATCGACACCGACGTCAACGGCGCCGCGCTCGCCGAATGGATGTGGGGCGCGGGGCACGGAACAGGTTCGACGCTCTACCTGACCATCGGCACTGGCGTCGGCGGGGGTGCGGTTGTCGGCGGGCGGCTGATCTACGGTGTGAGCCACCCGGAGATGGGCCATATCCGGATTCCGCGGCATCCAGCCGATACGGGCTTCGCCGGTCACTGCCCTTTTCACGGCGATTGCCTCGAAGGGCTGGTCGCTGGCCCATCGATCAAGGCGCGTTGGGGCGCATCGCTGTCCGAACTGCCGGTCGATCATATCGGTCATGAAATCGTCGCCTGGTATCTTGCGCAGGCGGCGGCGACCTTTCAGGCGATCCTCGAGCCCGCGCGAGTCATCCTGGGTGGCGGCGTCATGGGGACGCCAGGACTGATCGAGCGCATCCGTGCCGAAGCTTCAGCGGCGTCGAATGGCTATTTCGCAGGCGTTCCGCAGGAAATCATTGTTCCACCTGCGTTGGGTGAGAATACCGGCCTGCTCGGCGCGCTCGCGCTGGCTAAACGGGGGTGTCGGCAACTAAGTCTGCTCGATAGATGATCCTAAACCGTCCGATCGGCAGCCGTTGAGGTGATGGTGTCCCTCGCTGTGTACGGTCAGTCGCTGATGTCAGCTTCTTGAGACCCGCGTCCGAAAGCTGACCGTCTCCACTCGGCCAGGTCGAGCCACTAGCAGCCGGACGGCCACTCGCTCGATTGATATGTAGAAGCCGTTGCCGAGTGCGTCTGAGCGCGCACGTGGGCTATCCATCGGAGGTAGAGCCAGCACCGAAAGTTGCGCGGATGAAGGATGCGACTCGACGGAAAGGGCGATCTCCGTTCTCTATAGGTGCGACAGCGCTCGCGACAGAGGATACCATGCCACCGCAAGCTCCAATTCCAGGGTCTCGTCGTCGTCAGGGTGCATTTCTGCGGACACAATGGTGGTGTGCTTGGAACCAAAAAATATACGGTCCTCGGTGAAATCTATGAGTTCCGCGAGTCTTCGACCGCGTAGCGCCGTTAATACGGTTGTTGGGAATTGGTGATTGCTTAAAAACAAACGTGCAAGAGGTCTGTTCGATACAGCGTTCTGGGGACTATGATAGTCCTCTAAGACTTCAGAATAATGGTATCCTGGCGATAAATAACCTAGGAAAAACGTGTTCTTTCCGTAAGTGTCAAAGCTACCGACCCCGCGATGAATTTCGGATTGTCGGCTTACCAGCGTACGCTTGGGGGACGAGCTGTATCCCAAGCTCAGCACCTCAGAGTCTCGCCGCGACCGAATGCCAGCGAGAAAATTGGATCTACTGGTACCGGCCATCTTCAAAAATCTAACCGCATGGGCCGATATCAATGGGTTGCTCGCCAGCAGCCGATCTGCCGCGACAGTCATCGAACAGCCCGCCGACCGGGACGGACCGACATTCTTGCCGACGATCGAGTGCCTGTTTGGGCGTCGGATAATGCTTCAGGGCGTTCGGCAGCCACTTTAATCGCATCCCAATCGACGAAACTGAACCCAATCCGCTTTAAGTGGGCTGCAAGATTGCCGATCGCCCGTCCCAAACCGTAGCCTCCGCCAACATCTGCGGGCGAATGCCCCATAAGCTGGTCGTGCACGTCCTTAGGAATGTTGGCGTCGCGGCAGAGATCCTTGAAGCTGTGTCGGAAACTATAAAATACGAGGCGCGGGTCGTCGCCCACAGCCTTGTCGATCAGGCGGTTGGCGCGGCGGCTTGCTTCCTTGGTTTTTACGCCCAGCGAATCCGCCACGAGGTCGGGAAAAAGGCGAACCGCCCCGCGCGACCGCATCCGCTGGACGTAATCGAGGAATCCAAGCAGGATGAGTTTGGGGTGGAGAGGTATCACGCGAATTGAACCATCGGTCTTCACCCGATTGTGCTCTTCAATCTCGTCCATGACGTAGTCGGTGACGTCGATATAGGGGACGCCTTGCTCGGACTTGATGTCCGCGAGCAATATCTGCCCTAGTTCCTCAATTCGAGCGCCTGTGCAAAGGCCGAGCAGAAACAACCAGCGCAGGGTCGAATCGGAGACCTTCGATTTGCTCAAGGGGTCAGACCAGCGAGCGGTGAACAGCTCGGCCGCAAACAGCTGAGCGAGTTCGTCCTTGGTAAATGGGCGCCGTTTGCTCTTTTTCGTGTAACCTTCGACTTTGATTCCGGCGGCGATGTTCGCAGGAATGAAGCGCTCCTGGAAAGCGAACCCAAGGAGTGCCTGTACCGCACCTAGGTACTTTTTGATCGATTGTGGCGAAATACGGTCCACACCTGACCTGTCGGCATAGAGCGCATGAATATCGACGAACTCCATTGTCAAACGGCGTTCAAAAGGGACCCCCGATCGGCGTCGAAGAGGGACCCCCTTTTCGGATAATATGATGCTGGTTTGTTGAAGATGGCCTTGCGCTGCGTGCGGCGGAGGGCGGGCGTAGCCCGACCGGAGGCGCGCGCA
>NZ_JAEULM010000052.1 GCF_016793825.1 Sphingopyxis sp. | reverse complement strand
GATAGGGCGTCGTAGAGATAATCTCAAGAAAATAAGCAATTATAGGGTGGTAGCGTAGAAAAGGAAGAAATCGAAAAGTGTCACGGTCAAGTTGCCAAGGTTGGGGTCGAGGGTTCGAATCCCTTCGCCCGCTCCAGTTTTCTTCAAATTTTTGGATACGAGTAGACGTATCGCTTGCGTCAGACTGTTCAAGTGCGCCGTGAGCCAAGGACTTGTTTTCACAATGTCTTCAATTCGGATGGTGGAATCGAACAGGCTGAGCACGAAAACACGCGGTCGCGCCGACATGCTTCCCGCGATTTACCGGCCCGGCGATCGCGGATGTTCTTGGTGAGGATTTTGGTGAGGGTGCCGATCTGCTCCGCTCTGCGCAAAGCCGAGAGCGTCGCCGCCCTGACCGCTCCTATGCGTTGTTGCGGAAGAGGCGGGCTATATGGACTTCGGCAACGCGCTTGCCGAGAAGTTCGTAGTGGTCGGCGCTGAAACCCGCAGCGAAGAAGGCGTGGATTTCGCGCTTCGGAACCGAATAGCTGTGATGCCACGTCAGCACCGCCATGCGGCGTAACGCTTCGAGCCGTGGGTCGGCGAGGCGGCGGTTGAAACCGCCGCCGAGGAGGCGGCCGAGAAGCCGGGCAATGTGGCCCGGCTCGCGCAGGCTCGATGGCCGGTCATGACGCGCGAGCATCACGACCGACCATTCGAGCACCGAAAAGCCGGCGGGAGCGGCGAACTTTGGTGTCGCGACAGAGGGAAAATGCCTTGGGGAGGTGGCGGCAACGCTGCCTGCCAATCCGTCCTTCAGTGCAAGATACGCCATGTTCGGTCCTCCTGGACGAAGGGGTGTGCCGGGCGCAAGGGGGCCTAGGCCCCGGGGACACTTGCGCCCGGCGAGGGGAGAGTTCGGCCGCGAGCCCCCGCCTGACGCCGATAGGACGCCAGTGCGAAATCCCGGGAGATGTCAAAGGGCCTAGCAGGCTAGACCGCGGTATAATGGCAGGGTCGGATCAGCCGATTCCATGGCTTGAGTGCCACGACCATCTGTACTGACCGGTATATAAATACCCGGCGCCGTCTGTCAAGGAGTTTTGTACTGGGTGTTACAGAATAATGGGGCGCGAGGAATAAATCCGGTATCAAGCGCTCGGCCATAGCGCGAGGCTGGTATCGACGAGCCTTTCCAACTCGGCGCGCGTCGCCCCCGCGCCGGCCTGCACCGTGATTCCCTGCAGGATCGCGTAAAGAAGGCTGGTCAGCCCCTCAGCGTCGATATGTGCGGGGAGATCGCCTTCGCGCTTGGCCTGCTCGAACCGCTCGACCAGCGCGCGCTGCGAAGAGGAACGGCGGCGGATGACATCGGCCTTGATCGACTCGGCTTCGGGGCTGCAGGCCAGCGAACTGATCAACCCCATACAGCCTTGCGGTTTACCCTCGGCTGCATGGACGTCCACTCCGCCGCGCAGATAATATTCGGCGACCCGGCGGGCGGTCGGCTGTTGCAGGGCGGCACGGGTATACTCAAGCTTCTCGGACTCATAGAGATCCAAGGCCTTGTGAAACAGGGATTCTTTGTTACCGAAGGCGGCATAGAGGCTGGGCTTGGTAATCCCCATCGCCTCGGTAAGGTCGGTCATCGATGCGCCGTCGTAGCCCTTCGCCCAAAAAACGTGCAGAGCCTCGGCCAGCGCCTTGTCGACACAGAATTCGCGTGGGCGCCCTTTGACGGGGGTAGCTGTTTCGCTTTCCATAACGCGCGGTATATAATTTGCTGCGAGAAAAAGTCCAGAGATGCAGCCGTCGTGACGGCCGCGCCCCGACCTTCCCTATTCAGCGGCCTTCGTTATCCCGGATATGGTCCGAAATCGCCTTGCCGTCAGAACAGGCCGGGCAAATCGCGCTGCGCTGCGCGCGGCTGGGCGGGAATCAGCATTTCGGGTTCGGCGGCGACACGGACGCTGCGACTTTGCGCGGAAATGCCAGTTTCCGCGTTCGCGATGCGCGTCGTGCAGGCGTTGCCGGCCAGGAAGTCGATAGCCGCCCGCAACGACGCTTCGCGAACGTCGCCCAGAGGGAAAGCCGTGTCATCGCTCGCTGCGCAGCTGTTCGTGATCTTGAGCGCGAGACCGTTGAAATAGTCGCCTGACGTGAGCGCGTTGCCGGTAGAAAAGGCGATGACGCGCATGCGGTCGTCGCACTCCGCCTTGTCCAGCGCGATCTGCCCGACCGGCTTGCCATAGGTGTTGCCGCCGACCAGCGTCATGTTCGTGCCGAGATAGGGCAGCATTCCGTTGATCACGAGCTCGCTTGCCGACGCGGTCGATCCGGTGCCGATGAAGGCGATGCGCGTCGGTGCGATCGATTCGGGCTGTGCCGTGAAGAAATGGCGATCATTCTCGGCCGCCTTAGACGGGCGGAAATTTGTTTGCGAAAACAGCTCCGACGATGTCCGGTTGCGGCCCAGCAGATCGCCGAACAGCTCGGCGGTCGAGACCAGCCCGCCGCCGTTGTAGCGCAGGTCGATGACGATGTCGGTGATGCCCTGATTGCGGAAGTTCAGGAAGGCGGCTCGGAGCTGCGGGTTTGCCGAGCTGATGAAGGTCCGCAGGTTGAGATAGCCATAGCTGTGGCCACCTTCGGTAATCACCTTGGCGCCATAACGATCCGAAATCGGGTCGAGATCATAGTCGGCCTTCGTGACCGTGACGTCGCGTGTTCCGCCGGCATCGGTAATACGCAGCACACGCGTGACGCCCGGGTCGCTGGGACCGAGTGCGTTGGTGATCCCGCTCGTTCCCTCGGCGGCGACGATCGCCGCCACGGTGCGCAGATTGGCCGTACTCGTCCCGATCGCGGTGATGCGGGTACCACGATCGATCCCGGCGGCCAGCGCCGGCGCATTCTCATAGGCTTCGGCGATGACCACCGCCTGACTGGCAGGATCGTAGCTGAGGCGAACGCCGAACCCCGCGCTCGATCCGCTGCTGAAGAATGCATTCTCCTCTGCGATCGAGGTGATATAGGTGAAGAAGCGATCCTTGTTCAGTGCGCGCGCGGGCGCCACGAGCGCGTCGATATAGGATTGGACGCTCGCGTGGCTCGCGGGATTGACCCCACTCGCGACGTCGTTCGGGAACAAGTACCATTCGTCGATTACGCCCTTCGCGAACGCCTGGCGCGCCGACAGGCCGCAGGTTGTTGCCGAAGGAGTCGGGGTTGGCGTGACCGTGACCGGCCCGCTGCTTCCGCCGCCTCCGCCTCCGCCTCCGCCCCCGCACGAGGCGAGCAGCAGCGCAGCAAGCGTTACGACTGCAACCGACGGCTTCGGCTTACGCATCAATCATCACTCCTGGCTCATGGCCTCTCCGCCTTTCGGTCGGGAAGGTCGGAAATCAATCGCTTGACGCAGCATTGGTGTCGCGCCGTCCCTTGAAGCCCTGCGCGATCACATAGAGCTCGGGCGATCCTTTGCGGCTCGCCGGCGGCTTGGCGTGCTTCACCGACGCGAAATTCCGCTTCAGAACGGTCAGCAACTCGCGGTCGGCGCCGCCCGCGAATACCTTCGCGATGAAGGCTCCGCCTGGCTGGAGATTGCGAACCGCGAAATCGGCGGCGGTTTCGGCGAGGCCGATGGTACGCAAATGGTCGGTCTGCGGATGCCCGACTGTGTTCGCCGCCATGTCCGAGATGACCAGGTCGGGCGCACCGCCCAGCGCTTCGATCAGGGCGTCGGGCGCCGCGTCGTCCATGAAATCCATTTCGAGGATCGCCACTCCCTCGATCGGCTCGCACGCGAGAAGGTCGATGCCCGCGACGCGCGCGCGGGGATTCGCCTTGCGCACCACCTGCGACCAGCCACCAGGCGTGATGCCGAGATCGACGACCGCGCGCGCTTTCTTGAGCAAGCCGAACTTCTCGTCGAGTTCGATCAGCTTGTAGGCGGCACGCGACCGATAGCCCTCGGCCTGCGCGCGCCGAACATAAGGATCGTTGAGCTGTCGCTGCAGCCAGCGGGTCGAGGACACGCTGCGCTTTCTTGCGGTCTTGACGCGAACATACAGGCCCCCGCGCCCGCTACTGCCCTTTTTTCCGCCGCCGGTCATTTGCGATGCTCGCGCCGCGTGACCGGGACATCGCGCCCTTGCATGGCGAGCGTCCGTAAAATTCCTTCGCGGATGCCACGGTCCGCCACTCCGACCCGGGCGGCGGGCCAGAGGTCGATGATGCTTTCGAGGATGGCGCAGCCCGCGACGACCAGGTCGGCCCGTTCGCGTCCGATGCAGGCAATTTCGGCACGGTCGTCGAGGCTTGCCTCCGCGAGCCGGCGGCTGATGTCGCGCATCGCGTCTGACGGAACGACCAGCCCGTCGACCGCACGGCGGTCATAGCGCGGCAGATCGAGAAAGACGCTGGCGAGTGTCGTCACGGTTCCGCTGGTACCGAGCAGGCGGAGCGGCTGTCCCGCGAATCGTTCGGCCCGCCCCGCGAAGGCGGCGAAGGCCTCGCGCGTGACTTCGCGCATACGTGCGTAACATGCCTGACGTCCTATCAGGCTGTCGTCGGTGGCGACGGCATGTTCGGTCAGCGATACGACGCCCCATGGAACGCTGATCCAGTCATGGATTTTCACGTCATGGTCCGACACATCGACGTGCATCAATTCCGTCGACCCGCCGCCGATGTCGAATATCAGCGCCGGGCCGTCGCCGGGTTCCATGAGATTATGGCATCCGAGCGCGGCGAGTCGCGCCTCCTCTGCGGCAGAGATGATATCCAGAACGATGCCGGTTTCCTGCTTGACCCGCGCCGCGAGTTCGGCGCCGTTCGAAGCGCGGCGGCATGCTTCGGTCGCGACCGCGCGTGACAGCGCTACATGCCGTCGGCGCAATTTGTCGGCGCAAATCGAAAGTGCAGCAATCGTGCGGTCCATCGCGGCTTCGCTAATCGTACCGGTAGCATGAAGCCCTTCGCCAAGGCGCACGATACGAGAAAAAGCGTCGATAACCACCAACTCGCCGCCTTGCGGACGCGCGATCAGCAATCGGCAATTGTTGGTGCCCAGATCGATTGCGGCATAACTGCGCGGACGAACGACCGGGCCGGGCTGCCCCCCCGTCTGTCTTCGTCCTGCCGCCGCCGACCCTGGTCGCGGCGATCGCCCTGATGGCGCTGCCATTTGCCGCATGGCTATTGTGACCTGTCTTCTATCTCACGCGCCCGCGGATGCGCGGACGTGCACTTGAGACCGAGATTAGGGCCGGCGGGCCACGATGGCAACCCTGGCCCCGATACGTAAAACCCCGCCCGGCGTAGCGTCGGGCGGGGTCGAGGTGGGAAGAGACTTTATTGGGGTTCGGGTCCGCCTTCGGTAGCGGCCGTCATGACCCTTCGGCAGCGGCTGTCGATTATGTCATTAGCGGCGGCAGCCGTCGTTACCCTTGTCGATCGCGCGGCCGGCCAGGGCGCCCACGGCGCCGCCGATGATCGTGCCGACGGTGCGGTCGCCGCGGCCTGCGATCTCATGGCCGGCAAGGCCGCCCGCGATCGCACCGATCACGGTGCCGCCGGTGCCATTGTCGCACTGGCGATAGTTGCGGCGATCGTTCCGATAGTTGCGACGATCGTTGCGATAATCGCGACGGTCATAGCCGCGGTAGTCGCGACGGTCATACCGACGGTCGTCGCGGTCATAGCGTACATAATTGGTGTCATAGCCGCCGTTGTAATAGCCCTGCTGGGCTGCTGCGGGAGCTGCTACGCCCAGCGTCGCGGTGGACATCAGGGCGGCGAGCGAGAGAGTCACCATCTTTTTCATCGTTATTCTCCTACTTCGTCGTTCTGCCCGGTTGGGCGGCGGGTCGATGAGGGGGGTATGGGTGATTCGCCTTGAGCGAAGCCTGAACATGGCTGTTGGCTAAGGTTCAGCTTTCCTTCGCTTGGCGCTTGCGTCGCCACGCCCCGACGCCCTATCGCCCGGGCGATGTGCCGCGTGATTGCCGCCGCCTTGATATTTCTTGTCCTGGGACCTGCACCGGGCACCGATCAGCGCCTGCCGAAGACCGGCACGAGCGCGCAGCGAATCGTGGCGCTTCCCCTGAATTATCCGGTCGGGCGGGAAGGCAGGCTGCGCTTCGTTCGCGGCTGGCGCCTGCAAAGCCCCAATGCGATGTTCGGAGGCTTTTCAGCCCTGGCGACCATCGGGCCGGAGCGGTTGCAGTTCGTCAGCGACGGCGGTTATGGCGTCCGGTTGACGCTGCGGTCCGATGGCCGGGTCGACGGTGCGCATATCGGGCTGTTGCCGGTGCCCGCCGATACACCGCGGCGGAAATCGCAAAGCGACTTCGAGGCGATGGCGGTCGACCGCGCGAGCGGCACGACCTGGGTGGCGCTTGAGGGGCGCAACCAGATCTGGCGGATCGACCCGGCCCTGACGCATATCGAATCGCGGGCGAAGCTGCCGAAGCCGCACTGGCCCCCAAATCGCGGCCCCGAAGCGATGGTCCGGTTGCCCGATGGCCGTATGCTGGTCTTTTCCGAGGACGCCGATGACGACCCGCGCGGCCGCGCGGCGTTTCTGTTTCGGGGGGACCCGGCCATTCCCGGCACACGGGCGCAGCCCTTCCTGTACGATGCCGAGGGGAAGGGCGCGGTCAGCGACGCCGCCGTCTTGCCCGACGGCCGTGTCCTGATCGTGCACCGCCAGCTCGGTTTTCGGACCGTGTTCACGACGATCCTTGCGATCGTCGACCCGGCCGACATTCGGCCCGGCGGGGTGGTCCGGTCGCGGGCAATCGGGCAGGTTCCCGCGCCGCTGGCCGAAAATTACGAGGGCGCGGCGATCGAGGTGCGCGGTGGCCGCACGTTCCTGTGGCTGGTTTCCGACGACAATTTCAACAGCTGGCAGCGCAGCCTGCTCGTCGAATTCGAGCTCGTCGATCTGCCGGCGCGTCTGCCCGCGCGAACGGCGGACAGCAAAAAGGCGGCTCCGTAAACCGGGCCGCCTCTTGCGATCGGGAAACGGATGAAGCTCAGGCGGCCTTTTCGGCCAGCTTCTTCGCGACTTCCTTTTTCAGCTTGCGGGCCGAAGCGGAGAGCTGATCGTCGCCAGCCTTGAGCAGCCAGTTGTCGAGACCGCCATTATGTTCGACGGTGCGCAGGCCGTGCGTCGACACGCGCATCTTGAAGCCCTTGCCGAGCGCATCCGACAGCAACGTCACATTCTGCAGGTTCGGCAGGAACGTGCGCTTGGTCTTGTTGTTGGCGTGGCTGACATTGTGGCCAACCTGGCGGCCCTTGCCGGTCAGTTCGCAAATGCGCGACATCGTCTTCTTCCTTACAAAATCTGGGCGGCGTGCCGGTTGGGCCAAAAGGCACCGAATGGACCGGATGGGCCGGGAAAGGCGCGCGCTTATCGGCTTGCCGGAGATTCGTCAAGGGACTAGCGGGAAAAGCGATGCCGCAATTTCCCCTTCCCGACGCGATGCGCCGCGCGCTCGACCTCGCAAAAGCTGCGGCGGACGCGGGTGAGGTGCCCGTCGGTGCGGTCGTCGTCAAGAATGGCGCGATCATCGCCGAAGGTCACAACCGTCCGCGTGAATCGCACGATCCGACCGCACATGCCGAAATCGTCGCGATTCGCGCCGCCGCCACTGCGCTGGGCAACGACCGGCTCGATGGCTGCGACCTGTATGTGACGCTGGAGCCCTGCGCGATGTGTGCCGGTGCAATCGCCCATGCCCGAATCGCACGGCTCTATTATGGCGCCGACGATCCGAAGGGTGGCGCCGTGGTTCATGGCCCGCGTGTCTTTGCGCAGCCGACGATCCACCATCGTCCCGAGGTTTACGACGGGATCGGCGCCGGCGAAGCAGCGGCGTTGCTGCGGGATTTCTTCGCGGCGCGGCGGTAGGGTCCTGACCCTAGGCCTGATCCAGCATCGCATCGACCCACGCCGGCACCAGTCTGGTCGCCGGACCATGCCGCGCTTCGTCGAACCAGTAACTCCCCTGGCTCGGTTCCATGTTCAGTTCGATTGTCCGTGCGCCCGCCGCGCGGGCTTCCCGGACGAAGCCGGCTGCTGGATAGACCGCGCCCGAGGTCCCGATCGACACGAACAGGTCGGCGCTGCCGAGGGCGTCGTAGATTTCGTCCATCCGGTACGGCATCTCGCCAAACCAGACGATGTCGGGGCGGAGCGATCCCGGCGCGCCGCAACCTGGACAGGCGGGGCGATCGAGCAGGGGGCCGATCCACGGCATCCGCATGTCGCAGACCGTGCACCAGGCGTTCAGATGCTCCCCATGCATATGGATCAGCCGCTTCGCCCCCGCGCGCTCGTGCAGATCATCGACATTCTGCGTCACGATCAGGAGCCCGCCCGACCATTCGGCGTCGAGTTTCGCCAGCGCACGGTGCGCGGCGTTCGGCTCTTTCGTCTGAATGGCCTCGCGCCGCATGTCGTAGAAGCGCAGGACAAGGTCCGGATCGCGCGCGAAGGCTTCCGGTGTCGCCACATCCTCGACACGGTGTTGCTCCCACAGGCCCCCGGCATCGCGAAAGGTGTCGATGCCGCTTTCCGCCGAGACGCCGGCACCGGTCAGGATCACGATGTTCTGAATGTCGCGCATGCCCCCTTCTATGAGGCCGTATCGATGGCTTCACCATCTTTTCGTGA
Organism: Sphingopyxis sp.; assembly: GCF_016793825.1. Lineage (GTDB taxonomy): Bacteria > Pseudomonadota > Alphaproteobacteria > Sphingomonadales > Sphingomonadaceae > Sphingopyxis. Next base: position 169,135 of record NZ_JAEULM010000052.1, on the reverse strand, counting down.
TCCCCGCGAAGACCGGACGCCCGCTGCTGCGTTCATAAGCGAGGCCGCGATCCCGGCGTTCGCCGGGATGACGAGATGATAACCGGCGCATCTCGACTTCGCGCAACCCGAGGGGCTAAGGGGGGGATGGACAGGGGACAGCGAGTCATGACCAGCATCGGCATTATCGGCAGCGAAGGGCGGATGGGCGTCGCGCTCGCCGCCGCGATTTCGGAAGCCGGACAGCGCAGTTGCGGCGTCGACAAGGGCGGCAATGTGGTTCGGCTCGCGTCCGATGCCGATGTTCTCGTCGATTTCTCGTCGCCCGCCGCGCTCGAGGCGACGCTCGACGCTTGCGTGGCAGCGAAGACCCCCATCGTCGTCGGCACCACCGGGCTGGAAGAGCGCCACCATTACCTGATCGACGATGCCGCGAAGGACATCGCGGTGCTCCAGACCGGCAATACGTCGCTGGGGGTCACGCTGCTTGCGTATCTGGTGCGCGAGGCCGCCGCGCGACTCGACGCCGAATGGGATATCGAGATTCTGGAAATGCACCATGGGCGCAAGGTCGATGCGCCGAGCGGGACCGCGCTGCTGCTCGGTCAGGCGGCCGCCGAGGGGCGCGGGATCGATCTTGCGAAATGCTCCGAGCGCGGGCGCGACGGCGTCACCGGCGCCCGCGGCCATGGCAGGATCGGTTTCGCAAGCTTGCGCGGCGGAACCGTCGCCGGCGACCATGACGTCATTTTTGCCGGCCCCGAAGAAATGCTCACGCTCGCGCACCGCGCCGAAAACCGGATGATCTTTGCGCGCGGCGCGGTGCGCGCGGCGCTGTGGCTGATCCACCAGAAGCCGGGCCGCTATACGATGCCGCAGGTCCTGGGGCTCTGAACCCCGCTTGCACTGGAACTCTCCCTGTGTATCATAAATATAATACAGCAGGAGGATGGCCATGAGTTTCGATCCCGCCGCCGCGACCAGGGCCTATATCGACGGCCTTGGCCCCGAAGCGCTTGCAAAGGCGGCGTCCTATACCGTTGGAAGCGAATGGTTGAGCTTGTGGGGCGTCGTCGTCGCCGCGCTCGTGACGCTGCTCTTTGTCCGGTTGCGGATACTCGACCGGCTCGACGCGAAGCTTGCGAAGCGTGGCTGGGCGGTCAGGACCTTTCTGCTCTGCGCCGCGTTCATGTTGCTGTCGGCGCTCGTGACGCTGCCGTGGGACCTCTACACCGGCTGGTGGCGCGAAACCGCCTATGGCCGTACCAGCCAGCCGCTCGGCGACTATCTGGGGCAGGGGGCGATCGGGATCGCGATCGGGGTGCTGTTCGGTGCGCTGTTTTTCCTCGGCATCTATGCGCTGATCCGGCGCGCGGGAAAGCGCTGGTGGATCTGGTCGGGAGGCCTCGCCGCGCTGGCGATTTCGGTAATGTTGCTCGTATCGCCGATCCTGATCGAACCGCTGTTCAACGATTACAAGCCGGTGCCCGAAGGCCCGGTCCGCGCGGCGCTGGTCGTGCAGGCGAAGGAGGCCGGGATCGAACCGGACCGCATCTTCCTGTATGATGGGTCGCGCCAGTCGAACAATTTCACCGCCAATGTTTCGGGGATCGGTCATTCGGCCCGGATCGCCATCTCCGACGTCGCATTGAAGGGCGCCTCGCTCGACGAGGTCAAGGCGGTAACCGGGCACGAGATCGGCCATTATGTCCTGGGCCATGTCTGGATCATCGTGATCGTCTTCTCGCTGCTCGCGATCCTGCTCTTCTTTCTGGCCGACCGCCTCTTCGGATGGATTGCCCGGATGTTTGGCAGCGACGCCGCAGTTGGCGATCCGCGCGGCTTTCCGGTGATGATGTTCCTCCTGTCGCTGTTCGCATTCCTGGCGTCGCCGGTGCAGAATACCCTCTCGCGGATCGACGAAAGCGCCGCCGACGCCTATTCGCTCAAGACCGTGAACCTGCCCGATGCGCTTGCAAGCGCGCTGGTCAAGACCGCCGAATACCGCAATCCCCGCCCGAACGCGGTCGAGGAATTCTTTTTCTATTCGCATCCCTCGGTCGAACGGCGGGTCCGTGCGGCGATGGAGTGGAAGGCGGCGCATCCGGCTGCGGGGCCATCCGCGTCCGAATGAAGAAGGCCGACATCTTCGAATTCTATCGCCGGCTGGCCGAGCTCAATCCGAGTCCCGAGACCGAGCTGGAATATGGGAACGTCTATCAACTGCTCGTCGCGGTCGTGTTGTCGGCGCAGGCGACCGACGTTGGCGTGAACAAGGCGACGCGAAAGCTGTTTCAGGATGTGAAGGCGCCGCAGGCGATGGTCGACCTCGGCGAAGACGGTCTCAAGCAGCATATCAAGACGATCGGTCTGTTCAACGCCAAGGCGAAGAATGTCATCGCCCTTTCCGAAATCCTCGTTCGCGATCATGGCGGTGAGGTGCCGGCCGACCGCGATACGCTGGTCGAATTGCCGGGCGTCGGGCGCAAGACCGCCAATGTCGTGATGAACTGCGCCTTCGGGGCGGAGACGTTCGCGGTCGACACCCACATCTTTCGCGTCGGCAATCGCACGGGGCTGGCGCCGGGAAAGACGCCGCTGGCGGTCGAAAAGAAGCTCGACAAGGATACCCCGCAGCCGTTTCGCGTCGGCGCGCATCACTGGCTGATCCTCCACGGTCGTTATATCTGCAAGGCACGCACGCCCGAATGCTGGCGTTGTCCGGTCGATGACCTGTGCCGGTACAAGCCCAAGACCCCGGCACCGAAGGTGACGAAGCGCGCGGCATGATATTTGGCCCGCCAGACGCTTGCCGAGGGCGTGTTCTTCCTCCAGCATGGAGATGAGGGACGGGGCGCCGCTGGCGGCCCGCCCGGACGATATGAGAATCTGAAAAAAGGGGTCGATGATATGCGTTTCGCCGCCGCTCTTCTTGCTTCCGCCGCCCTGCTGGCGGCCGCGCCCGTCCACGCCAAACCCGCGGATGCCGACGCGGCGAAGCAGATATTGAAGGACAGCGTCGCCATTCCGACCGTCGCGGGCCGCGGCAAGGTTCCCGAACTGGCCGCCTATTACGCGAAGGTGCTGAAAGCGGCGGGCTTTGCCGATTCGGACATCGACATCACCCCTATCGGCGAGACCGCGACGTTCGCGGCGACGCTCCGGGGAACGACCAGGCAAAAGCCCATCGTCCTGCTGGGTCATATGGACGTCGTCGAGGCCGATCCGAAGGACTGGACCCGCGATCCCTTCGTACCGGTCGAAGAGAATGGCTATATATTCGGCCGTGGGTCGGTGGATAACAAGTTCGACGTCGCGATGATGGTCGCGACCATGGCCCAGCTCAAGAAGGACGGCTTCAAGCCGAAGCGCTCGATCATCCTGTTGCTTTCGGGCGACGAGGAAACCGCGATGGTGACGACGCGCGCGCTCGCCGCCAAGTATAAGGACGCCGAATTCGCGCTCAACGGTGACGGCGGCGGCGGGCTGGTCGGCGAGGACGGCAAGGACAAATATTATGGACTGCAGGCGGGCGAGAAGACCTATGCCGACTATGTGCTCGAAGTCACCAATCCCGGTGGGCACAGCTCGCGCCCCGGCCCGGTCAACGCGATCGTCGAACTGTCCGAAGCGCTCGCCAAGGTCGGCGCCTATCGTTTCGCGCCGCAGCAGAACGAACTGACCAAGGTCGGCATGCCGATCGTCGCCGATCAGGTCGGGGGGGACATTGGCGCGGCGCTGAAGGCTTTTGCCGCCAACCCTTCGGACGCCAAGGCGATCGCCACGATCCGTGCCGACCCCGAATATGTCGGACAGATCGGCACGACCTGCGTTCCGACGCTGGTCAAGGGCGGCCACGCCGAAAATGCGCTGCCCCAGCGGGCGACCGCGAACATCAACTGCCGCATCTTCCCCGGCGTCGGCATCGAGACGGTGCGCGCCGAGCTGGAGAAGGCGATCGGCGACCCCGCGATCAAGGTGAACACCGATCCCGACGCGACCGCCAGCGACGCCTCGCCATTGCGCGCCGACGTCGTGGCGGCGGTGACGAAGGCGGTGCACGCCCGCGCGCCCGGCCTGCCGATCATCCCCTCGATGAGCGCGGGCGCAACCGACAGCCTTCACTTTCGCGCCGTCGGCGTGCCGAGTTACGGTGTGGCGGGGCTGTTTCTGAAAGCGAGCGACGACTATTCGCACGGCCTCAACGAACGTGCGCCGGTGGCTGCGATCGCGCCCGCGCTCGCGCATTGGGACAGCCTGCTGCGCGATCTGTCGAAATAGCGACGACCGCCCACACACATCGGCCTTTTGAGAATCGTTCGCATTTGATAGGCAGGCTTCGGGAGAGCCAGCCATGTCGATCATTCTGCGCCGTGCCGCCGTCCATATCCTGACGTTCCTGACGCGCGTCGGCCGAACGCTGACGGGCCGCAAGGGCCTGCCGGCGCAGCCGCTGTTTCGCAGCTTTGGCCTCTATCGCGGCATCTATATCGGCGGGATCGCGATGAAAGAGAGTACGGGCTGGGAGATGCATCCCGACGGCGACGAGGTGCTGACGCTGATCTCCGGCCAGTTCGACGTCATACTGGACGAGGTCGGGGCGGAGCGGACGATCTCGTTGACGCCGGGAATGGGAGCATTGGTCCCGCGCGGCGTTTGGCACCGGATGATCATCCATGTTCCGGGCGAACTGCTGTTCCTGACCCCCGGAGACACGACCGAACACCGGCCGCTTTAGCCGGGGAGCAAGGCCGCGAGCGCGCGCTCGAGCATCTCTGCCGCAGCCTCGGCACCGAAGCTCGCGGCGTCGAGCGACAGTTCGAGCCAAAGCCCGTCGACCATCGCCGTCAGCATGATCGCCAGTCGGTCCGCGTCGGGCGCGTGACATGCGATCAGCAACTCGCGAAGGCGCGCGCGATAACCCGCGTAGCTTTCGGCGTGGATGGCCGCCATCCGCGCATCGCTCCGCGCGAGCGCCCAGAACGCCGTCCACGCGCCGAGCAGTTCGGGGTCGGTGACCGGCGGGCGGAAGCTTGCGGTCAGATAGGCCTGCAACCGGCCGCGTGGATGGTCGTCCGCCGCCGCAACCGCGCCCATGAAAATCGCGTCCATCCGGTCGCTCGTCGCCTGATAGGTCGCGGCGACCAGGTCGTCGATGCCGTCGAAGTAATGGCGCAGCAACCCCGGCGAAACGCCAGCTTTTGCGCAGATGGCGCGGACATTCGTTCCGGCGAGACCATGTTCGGCGAGCACCGCGGCCGTTGCCTCGATCAGGTCGGCGCGGCGGGCGTCGGCGCTTTCGCGCGTAAAGGCTTGGCGAACGGCGGGCATGTTGTTATACATATGTACAACAAGGAACGAGCCATGGCAACTGCACCCCTGCACACACCGACGACAGACCCCCTCGACGGCTGGTCGCTTCCGGCCTGGACCTATAGCGATCCGGACTTTTACGCCGCTGAAATGGAACGCATTTTCCGGCCGAGCTGGCAGGTCGTCTGCCACGACAGCGACATCCCCGACGTCGGCGACTGGCACAGCATCGATTATTGCGGCGAGAGCGTGATTCTGGTGCGCGGCGTGGATCGAGTCGTCCGGGCTTTCACCAACGTCTGCCGTCATCGCGGTTCACGGCTCGTCGATGGCGCGGTCGGCTGTGCAAAGAAACTTGTGTGTCCGTACCATGCGTGGACCTACGAACTCGACGGCCGGCTGACCGGCGTGCCCGATTCGGCAAGCTATCCGACGCTCGACAAGGGCAAGGCCGGGCTGGTTCCGGTCGATCTCGAACAATGGCGCGGTTTCTGGTTCGTGCGCCTGGATGATGACGGCGGTCCGTCGGTCGCCGCGATGATGGCGCCCTATGAGGCGATGATCGCGCCCTATCGTTTCGAGGAGTTTGGTGCGCTTGGCCGCGTCACGCTGCGCCCGCGCGAGGTCAACTGGAAGAATGTCGGCGACAATTATTCGGATGGCCTTCACATCCCCGTCGCCCACCCCGGCCTGACGCGCCTGTTCGGCAAAAGCTATGGTGTCGAGGCCGAGACCCAAGTCGATCGCATGTGGGGCGACCTGATCGACCGGCCGTCGGTGAACTGGTCCGAGCGCATGTACCAGCGGCTGCTACCCCCCGTGCCGTACCTGCCGGAGGCCAACCAGCGCCACTGGCTCTATTTCAAGCTGTGGCCGAACGTCGCGTTCGACATCTATCCCGATCAGGTCGATTTCATGCAGTGGCTGCCGACCGGCCCGACGACCTGCCTGATCCGCGAAATCTCATATGTGCAGCCCGATGCGCGCCGCGAGATGAAAGCGGCGCGCTATCTCAACTGGCGCATCAACCGGCAGGTCAACGCCGAGGATACCGAACTGATCACGCGCGTCCAGCAGGGCATGCAGTCGAAGAGCTTTTCAATGGGACCGCTCAGCGACAAGGAAGTGTGCCTCAAGCATTTCTGTGCACGGATGCGCGACATCATTCCCGAAGCGCGGCTGGAGCGAGCTCCCCCGCCGGGGTGGAGCCGGTAAAGTCCTCCTCCCGCTTGCGGGAGGGGCTAGGGGAGGGCTTTTTCCCTCCGGTCGATTGTAGCGGGACAGGCCCTCCCCCGGCCCCTCCCGCAAGCGGGAGGGGAGAATGAAGAGCGACCTTCCGGTCATCATCGTCGGCGGCGGGCCTGCCGGCATGGTCGCGGGCCTGCTCTTCGCGCGGGCCGGCGTGCACGTGACGGTGCTCGAAAAGCACGCCGACTTTCTCCGCGATTTCCGCGGCGACACGGTGCATCCTTCGACGCTCGAACTGTTCAACGAGATCGGGCTGCTGGGCGATCTGCTGAAGGAACCGCACGCCGCCATCGACACGATGACGCTCAATCTGATGGGCGAACGGTTCACGATCGCAACGATGAAGCATCTGCCCGTCGCGGCGCGCTTCGTCGCGATGATGCCGCAATGGGATCTGCTCGATTTCATTGCGGGACAGGGCAAGCGCTACCCGACTTTCGATCTGCGCATGTCGACCGAGGCGACCGGGCTGACCCATGACGATGCGGGCCGCGTCAGCGGTGTGATGCTGGCAAATGGGGAGACACTGTCGGCGCGGCTGGTCATCGCCGCCGACGGTCGGCGTTCGGTGCTGCGCGACGCGGGCGAATTGCCGCTCGAAGACCTTGGCGCGCCGATGGACGTGCTGTGGTTCCGCGTTCCGGTACCGGCAGGCACGGACATGTCGGACGTCGCGCTCGGCACGATCGACAAGGGTGGAATGGTCGTTGTGATTCCGCGCGGCGATTATTGGCAATGCGCACAGATCATCGAAAAGGGCGGCTTCGCGCCGATCGAGGCGCGGGGTATCGGCGCATTCCGCGAGCGGATCGTCGCCATCGTCCCGGGCCTCGCCGCCGGGATCGACGCGATCGCCAGCCTCGACGATGTCAAACTGCTCTCTGTTGCGCTCGACCGGCTGACGCGCTGGTCGCGCCCCGGCCTGCTGGCGATCGGCGACGCTGCGCACGCGATGTCGCCCGTCGGCGGTGTGGGCATCAATCTGGCGGTGCAGGATGCGGTCGCCGCCGCGAATATCCTCGCGGCGCCGCTCGCCGGCGGCGCCGATCCCGATCCGCTGCTTGCCAGGGTTCAGGACCGCCGCTGGACGCCGACGACGCGCATGCAGGCGATCCAGCGTTTTGCGCACCAGCGCGTCATCGAACCCGTGTTGCGCGGCGAAATCACCCGCGTGCCCCTGGCGGTGCGCCTGCTCGATACCATCCCCTTGCTGCGCCGCATTCCGGGACGAATTCTTGGTCTCGGTTTCGGCCGCCAGCATGTTCAATCCCCCCTTGCGAAAGAATTTTCATGACCAAAGCCTATGATGCACTGATTATCGGTGCCGGCCACAACGGCCTCGTCTGCGCCTTCTATCTTGCCAGGGCCGGGCTTAAGGTCCGCATGGTCGAGGCGCGCGATGTCGTCGGCGGTGCCGCGGTGACCGAGGAGTTCGCACCGGGTTTCCGCAATTCGGTCGCGAGCTACACCGTCAGCTTGCTTCAGCCCAAGGTGATCGCCGACATGAAGCTCGCGGATCATGGCTATCGCGTGATCGAGCGGCCGATCAGCAATTTCCTGCCGCAGGAGGATGGCGGCTATCTGAAGCTGGGTGGCGGGCTCGAGCGCACGCAGGCCGAGTTTCGCAAATTTTCGAACCGCGACGCCGAGGCGCTGCCGGCCTATTATGACGCGCTCGAGAATGTCGCCGAACTGCTGCGCGATCTTGCGCTGCGCGTTCCGCCGAATGTTGGCGAAGGCCTCCGCACGCTGATCGACGGCGCGCGCCAGGGGCGGCGCTTTGCGGGTCTCAGCCTCGAACAGCAGCGCGACGTCCTCGACCTGTTCACCAAGTCGGCGCGGACGATGCTCGATAGCTGGTTCGAAAGCGAGGCGGTGAAGGCCGCCTTCGGTTTCGACGCGGTGGTCGGAAATTACGCCAGCCCCGACACGCCGGGCAGCGCCTATGTCCTGCTCCATCATGTCTTCGGCGAGGTCAATGGCAAGAAAGGCGCCTGGGGCCATAGCGTCGGCGGCATGGGCAAGATCACCGAAATCATGGCCAAGGTCTGCCGCGATATGGGGGTCGAGATCAGTCTCGAAAGCCCGGTCGACAAGGTTCTGGTCGATGGCGGCAGGGCGGTCGGCGTCAAGCTTGTCGGCGGCGAGGAAATCGCCGCGGCGCGGGTCGTCGCCAACGTCGGTCCGAAATTGCTCTACGAACGGATGATGGACCCGTCGGATCTGCCGGCGGGATTCGAACGACGCATCAAGGGTTTCAAGGCCGGCAGCGGCACGTTCCGCATGAATGTGGCGCTCAGCGAATTGCCGAAGTTCACCTGCCTTCCAGAACCCGGCGAACATCACCAGTCGGGGATCATCCTGGCGCCGACGCTGGATTACATGGACCGGGCTTTCCTCGACGCCAAGCAACATGGCTGGTCGAAGGCGCCGATCGTCGAGATGCTGATCCCGTCGACCGTCGACGACAGCCTCGCGCCCGAGGGTTGTCATGTCGCCAGCCTCTTTTGCCAGCAATTCGCCCCCGTGCTGCCCGATGGCCGCGATTGGGACGACGAGGAAGAAGCCGCCGCCGACTGCATTCTCGACACGGTCGAAAAGCATGCGCCCGGCTTTCGCGCGAGCATTGTCGGCCAGACGCGCCTTTCGCCCAAGGGGCTCGAACGCAAGTTCGGCCTTGTCGGCGGCGACATCATGCATGGGAATATGAGCCTCGACCAGCTTTGGGCGGCGCGGCCGGTCCTGGGCAACGGCGGGTATCGCGGGTCGGTCAGGGGCCTTTATATCTGCGGTGCGGGAACGCATCCCGGCGGCGGCGTCACCGGCGCCCCGGGCCATAATGCGGCGGAGGTGATCCTACGCGACCGGGGCTTCTTCGCGCCCAGATGGCGTTGATCGTCGCATCAGAAGATAGATCGGCAAGCCGGCGGCGGTCATCGCGAGGCTCCACAGGCTGGCCTCGAGCCCTGCGCCATAGAAGGCCCAGGCGCTGTAGAGGAAGCCGATGATCGTCGCTGCGGCGAAACCCGCGGATATCTTGATCGTGCCCTGTCGTTCGAGAACCAGCGCCGACGCCGCGCCGACGATGTACAGAATGATTGCGGTCGAGGTCGTCACCTTGACCATGAAGGCGAACAGGTCGGCGAGCCCGCGCGAGTAATTGGCATAGACGATCACGCTCGCAAGCCCGCTCGATACGATCTGGGTGATCCACGGCGAGGCGAACCTGTTGTCGCGTGCGAAAGCCTGCGGCAACAGGCGTCGGTGGGCGAGGTCGCGCGGAATGTCCCCCTGAAGCAGCACAAAACCGTTGAGCGCGCCGAGCGCCGCGATCGCGGCAAACAGCGCGACCACCTGGCCGGCCCCGGGACTGACGAGCCGCGAGAAGAAGGTTGCGTAAGCGGCGTTCGATTCGTGCAGTGCATCGACCGGGACCATCAGGGTCACGGTCGTACAGGACAGAAGATAGAGCAGGCCGACCGCCGCCGCGGCGATGACCGTCGCGCGCGGGATCGTCGTTTCAGGATCCTTGACGCGGTCGCTGACGACGCAGGCGCTTTCGAAGCCGAGCAGCGCGAACAGGGTGAGCGTTGCCGCCGCGCTGACGCCGGACAGGCTGAGCGGTTCGGTCCCCGCCATCGTCGGCGGCGGCGCGGAGCCGGTCCCGAGCGCCCAGATGCCGACCAGTACCGCGCCGATGACCGGGATCAGCTTGAGCCCGAGCGTGACGAGTTGCGCGCCGCCCGCGCGGCGTACCCCGAACAGATTGACGAGCGTGAAGAACCAGATGAAGCCGATCGCGATCCAGGCGGGAGCGGCGCCCGCTTCGCCAAGCCATGGCAGCAGGATGGACATGTTGCTGATCGCCGCGACCGCGAGCGTCGCGACCACGGTCCAGCAGCTTATCCAGTAACTCCACGCGACGATGAAGCCGGTGCCCGGACCGAAGGCGGCGGCGCCATAGGTGAAGGCGGCGCAGCCTTCGGGCAACCTTTTGGCGAGTCGAGCGAAAACGACGGCCAGGCACAGGGTGCCGGCGATCGACACCAGCCAGCCGACGACCGCATTCCACCCGAGCGGGGCAAGGTCGCGCGGGAGCAGGAACACCCCCGATCCGATCATGTTGCCCATGCCGAGCGCGATGCACATCAAAAGGCCGAGCTTTTGGCCCGGCCTTTCATTGCTGCTCTTGATAGTGCTCACCCGGTCAGAACTTGGCGCCGAGCCGCGCTCCGATAGTCTGGGGCGTGTTGACCAATATCTGCACGCGGTCATTGCACTGCCCGCAGTTCGAGAAACGCGAGAGTTCGGCGCGTTCGTCGAAGGCGTTCTGCAGGAAGAGTTCGAAGCTGTAATTGTTCCAGTCGAACCCGAGCGCGAAATCGACCGTCGTCGATCCCTTGATCCGTCCAAGGTCGTCCGCGACATCGACACGGATGTCGGGGGTTGCCGAACTGCGGTGTGCGATCACCGATTGCAGATGCATCTCGCCGGGGCCAAGGGGGAACTGGTACCGTACCGTCGCATTGCCGTTGAATTTGGGCGTCACCGGCAGTCGCGTGCCCTTGTCCGCTGCAATCGAATTGTCCGGATCGGCGGTGCATTGATACGTCGGATCGTCGATCGCGCAGAGATTGTTCCGGGTCTTGGCATCGGTATAGGACGCCGCCGCCGAAATCGTCAGCCCGTCGGTCGGACGAATGTTGACGTCCGCTTCGATCCCCTTGATCCGTGCGTTCGGGCCGTTGTGGATCTCGGTAAAGCTGTTGAGGCCGAGGAACGAGAACTGGAAGCGCTTCCAGTCCTGCATATAGATCGCCGCGTTGAGCCGGACCATGCCGTCGGCCAGCGTCGTCTTGATCCCCAATTCATAGTTGGTGAGGAAGTCGGCGGCATAAGGCGCGATCGTCGCGCGCCGGTTGATGCCGCCCGGACGGAAACCGCGCGACCAGGTTGCGTAGGTCAGGACGTCCTCGCTGGGCTTCCAGGTCAGGTTCAGGCGATGCGTGAAGCCCGTGTCCTTGGTCCGTTTCGGGACCAGTTTGCCACCAACGAAATCGGCGAGGTTGGTGCAGGGACCGCCGGGCACCGCAGCCGGGAGCAGCGTGCCGCCCGGATTGTTCCGGAACAGCTCGCCGGTGGTCGTATAGCATCCCGCGACCCCGGTCTGCGAGCTGCCGGCGCCGTTGAAGGGCGCATTGGGCGGGTCGCCGGCGGGATTGCGGCCGAAACCGAAGAAACCGACCAGGCTGTTGTCATATTTATAATAGCGGCCGCCGCCGGTCAGCGTCACGGTCGGCGTGATGTCGAAGCTTGCTTCGCCGAACGCCGCATAATCCTTGTCGATGCGCTTTTGCTCGGTCAGCCACAGCGTGCCGGGGTGGCCGTTGACCGACAGGGCATCGGCGAGACCGGGAATTTGGTAATCCTGATGGATCTGGTTGCTCTGGCGCTGGTAGAAGAGCCCGGCAACGACGCGAAAGCGTTCGTCCTGCGGCGATGCGATCCGCAGTTCCTGGCTCATCTTGCGGAAATGGTCGGTGCCGATGATGAACTGGCGCGGATCGATCGTGTTGCCCGCATTGTCCTGAAGGTAGAAATAATTCGCGAGGCCACCCTGCGCCTCGTAAATCTGGTCGTAAGCCTCTGCATAATCGGTATAATCGTTGATCTGATAGGCTTTGCGGTCGAGATAGGCGCCCGCATAGGTCAGATCGAAATTGCCGATCTTGCCCTCGACCGTCAGCGCGGCCTGGATGAACTTGTCGGTGCGCATGTCCGGATAGAAGCGCTGGGTCTGGAGATCGCCGACCTTCGGATCCTGCGCGAAGGTGCCATGGCTTTTCTGCTTCTGGTACAGCACGGTCGGCGTGACCGTCCAATTGTCGTCGAGATCGACTTTCAGCGCGGCGCGGCCGCCATAGATTTCGGCATCGTTGAAATTCTTTTTGACGAAGCCGGCATTGTTGACCGAGACGCCATTCCGAATGCAGCCGTCGATATCGTCGTTCTCGTCGCGCGTGGGGGTGCCGCAGAAAGTCCGCGTCCCAGGCACATTGTCGATGTAGCCCGCATCCTTCTGATACCAGCCGACGAAGCGCGCCGCCGCCATGTCGCTGATCGGCGTGTTGATCATGCCTTCCAGCCGACCGCCCATGCCGCCATGCTTGACGCTGTTGAGCTCGCCATCGATGCGGCCTTCGAACCCGGCGGTGCTCGGCTTGTTGGTGATGATGCGGATCGTGCCGGCCTGCGACGAGGCGCCGTACAGCGTGCCTTGCGGCCCCGCGAGCGATTCGATGCGCGCGATGTCGTAGACATGGACGTCGAGGGTGCCGCCGATGGTGGTGACCGGTTGCTCGTCGAGATAGACGCCGACGCTGGGCAGCGACCCCGAATGGTTGCCATCGCCGCCGCTCGCGACGCCGCGCATATAGACGGTGGTAACGCCGGGCTGGCTCGACTGGAACGAGACGCTGGGAAGAAGTTTCGAGAAATCCTGGAAATTCGCGACATTCAGCTGATCGAGCTTGCGGGTCCCGAGCGCCTGGATGCTGATCGGAACATCCTGAAGATTTTCCTCGCGCTTTTGCGCGGTGACGACGATTTCGTCATCCCTTGCGTTCGCGGCTTCCTGGGCCAGCGCGGCTCCCGAAGTCAGGACCGTCGAAGAAAGCGAAGCGAGAAGCAGCGCTCGGCGTGAAAATCGGACCCGCATGAAGACCCCCCTTTATCATCTGTCGCCGTCGTCGCGGCGCTGTGAACAAGGTGTGGCACGTTTCGGGCCTTCGTCAATCGGGACCCGCGCGATCAGCGGCTCTCCGCCGCAGTTTCGCGGCAAGTATGACAAAATTGCAACATTCGGATCAGGGGCGCGCGGGATATTGCGTCAGGGCGGGGCCCAAAGCCTCGACGAGCGGTTGCAACCAGGGCTCCATCGCGCGCCATTGGCCCACGCCATCGCGATTGATCGGCCGGCGCACCTGTTCGGAACTGGCGGTACGGACTGCACGGTCGTTGGCGTGAAAATCGAGGCAGGCCTGTTCGAACGGCAGGCCAAGATACGCGAGCATGGCCCGGATCTCGGTCTCCAGGTCCTCGATCACCCGTTCGTGGAAGACGCGGTGAACATGGCCCGGCAGGACGGTGTCGAAATGATCCATCAGATCGACATAATCAGCGTAATAGCGCCCCATGTCGGAGAGGCTGTAGCTGAACGCCTGCCCGCGCGCGAAATGCTGTTTGAAGTTGGAGAAGCAGCAATCCATCGGATGGCGCCGCGCGTCGATGATGCGCGCCTGCGGCAGGATCAGGCGGATAAACCCGACGTGCAGCCAGTTGTTGGGCAACTTGTCGATGTAGAAGGGCTTGTCGCTTTTGCGCTGGACCTGCGTGTCGCGCAGATATTGCTCGCCAAGTTCGCGCACTTCGGCGGCAGAAAGGCTGGCGATGCCGCCCTTGGACCGCACTTTTGCGTATAGCTTGGGAATGTCGGGCAATTCCATCGTGCCTTCAATCAGCGAATGGCTCGACAGGATCTGCTCGATCAGCGTCGATCCCGCGCGCGGCATTCCGACGATGAATATGGGATCGGGAACATGGGCGCCATGGCCGGCGCGCGTCGCGAAAAAATCGGGCGTGTAGAGCGACCGGGCGTGATCGACCGCCGCGCGCGTCTGGTCCGCGTCATAGTCGAGCAGCGCCTTTCGCAGCGCATTGCCCCGATCATAATGCGAAAAGGCGGTTTCGGCCTGCCGCCGGTCCTCGTGCGCCTTGCCGAGCGCGAAATGCAGGTGGAAGCGATCTTCGGCCGAGATATCGCTGCGGTCGATCGCCGCCTGCATCGCCGACAGGTCGTCGTCGGCGAATTGCAGCGTTTTCAGGTTCGCCAGACTCCACCACACTTCGCCGAGCGCGGGGTTGAGGTCGAGCGCCTTGCGGTAGGCGGCGACGGCATCGGCCTGGCGGCCGACGGTTTTCAGCATATGACCATAGGACATCCAGATTTTCGGCTGCTTGCCAAAGCTCTGGAGCACCTGTTCGTACAGTTCGAGCGCTTCGTCGAATTCGCCGACCCTGCCCAGCGCCGCAGCTTTCAGATTGGCATTGGTCAGGTTGCCGGGGTCGGCCTGTTGCAGCTTGTCCAGCTCGTCTATGGCTTCGCCCGACCGGCCCTGACGATGCAGAACGGTCGCGAGGTTGGATCGCGCCGCGAGGAAGTCGGGCGCGAGGTCCAGTGCGCGGCGAAGCAGCGCCTCGGCATCGCGATAGCGTTCGATCCGCGCCGCCAGCTCGGCGAGCATGCGGATCGCGGCCACGTCGAACGGATCGCGCTTCAGATGCGCTTTCAGTACGGGCTCGGCGTCGTGCAGTCGCCCCTCGAACAGGGCGAGTGCGGCCGCCATCAGTTCGGGGTTCCGAAGTCCCCTCTGGACCGCCGCCTGGGCCGGGTCGAGCCCCATCCTCAGCTTTTCTTCCGCGCCTTGGCAATCGCCTGACGCAGCGCGTCGTACCCCACCTGCCCCTGGAACAGCTGGTCGCCCACGACCCAGGTCGGGGTCGCATTCAATTGCAGTTCGGTCGCGAGCGCAAGGTTCGAGTCGACCTCTCGCTGGAACAGGGCTTCGTTCGCGGTCGCATCGGCGCTGCCGTCGGTGACGACGCCCGCGCGTTCGGCCGCTGCGGCGATCGCCGAGGGGTCGAGCGAACTCGCCGCGAACATCGCGTGATGGAAGGCATCATATTTGCCTTGCCGCGCGGCAGCGAGCGCCATCATTGCGGCGTCGCGGCTTTGCGGCGAAATGATCGGCAATTCGCGGAACACGACCTTGAGGCGCTTGTCTTCGCGGATCAGCCGATCGACGTCGGGCACGCTGGCGCGGCAGAAACCGCAGGCGTAGTCGGTGAAGACGACCAATGTCACATCGCCGTCGGCGTTGCCTGCCCACGCGCCGGCGTAGGGCTTTTCGAGCGCGGGTCGCACGCGATCGACGGCCTTTGCCATTTCCTTGTTCCGCTGCGCCTCGAAGGCTTCGGGAATGATTTCAGGATGCGCGCGGATATAGTCGGCGACAATCGTCTCCACCTCGCCCTTGCTCATGCCGCCACCAAAGCGGCCGCCAAGCCAGAAGGCCGTGCCGAGCAGCAGGACGACGCCGAGCGCGATCGCCCAGAGCGGTGCGGGCAGGACGCCCGACGAGGCAGGCGCTCGCGGCGCGCTCGCGGGGCGATGCGGCATGCGGTCGTCGTCGGCGGGACCCGAAACCGAGGGGGGTGGCGTTGCGCTTGCGGCCTTGGCCTTCGCAGGTTTGGCGGCCGGGGTCGGGGCGAGAGCCGCAGTGGCGGGTGGTTCGCTCGCGAACAGCGGCAGGTCGGGTGTCGCGGTGCCGGGGTCGGCGTTGCCGACCGCCGCCTCTTCGCGCGCCAGTAGCTGATCGAGCCCCGAAGGCGGAGGCGCCAGGTCCTGACGCGCCGCGGGGCGCAGCTTGGTCGCGGCCTCGCCGATGCTGTCGCGAATGCTTTCGGTGCCGGCCCTTGCCGCATGGCCGATGCCGGCGCGCGTCTTGCCGGCAACCTCGCCAAGCCCGCGGCCCGCGTCGCTTGACAGTTTCGAGACCTTGTCGCCAAGCGCCATCTTGTCCCACGCCTCGCCCGTCGCCCGGGTGGCGGCGCGTCCTGCCTTGGCCGATTCCCGGCCGACGGCGTGCGCGGCGCGGGCGGTCAGGGCGCCGGTCTTGCGCGCGACGCTACGGGCGCGGCGCGGAATTTCCATCGCTTCGATGCGCGCGGGGATATCGGCGCGTTCGCCGACATCGATCGTCCAGTCGGCAAAGACTTCGGCTCCCGCCCGTAGTCGATCCAGAAGGCTGACTGCTCCCGCCCTGATGACCTCTGGCTTGACGAGCGGTTCGCGCGGCCTGTCCGCCGCCTTGTACCGCGCGAGATCGATGCCGACCGGCGGTTCTTCCTGCGGCTTTGCCAGCCCCTCGTCGCGCGCCGGCGCGCGGGGCGCTCCGGCCGCATCGCGTAACCACGGCTGGTAATAATCGTCTTTCTTGTCTGTCACTTATCGCCCTTGCCCATCGCTTGCGAGCGATGCGTCCCTTGCTTCATCAGGTGAATCTAGCGCCGTTTGCGCTCGCGTTCCACCTCGGCGCGCGCCACCAGCGCGATATCCTGGGCCCGTATCCAGTCGGGCGTTCCCTCCGGAAGACCTTGCATCGCCGTTTCGGCATTACGCAGCGCGAGACCCGACTGTCCACCCTCAAGGCTGTAACGTTCGGCTGAGGCGAGCGCGGCGCGCGCCTGATCGCCCTTGTTCGCATAGACGATGCCGAGTTGGTACCAGGCGAATGGATTCTCGTTGTCGAGCGCGACCGCGGTCTTCAGGACCTTTTCGGCTTCGACGAAATTGGCCTGATCCTCGGTCGCGATCAGCGCATGGCCGAGCGTCGCGGCAATCAACGGCTGCGACCGCGATTTGGCGACCGCCTCGCGCAGCGGCGGAATCGCTTCCGCCGGCCGCCCCGATTCGAGCAGCACCTGACCTTCGAGTTCCAGGAAATAGGGATCGTGGGGATCGGATTTGAGCAGTTCCTGGACTTCGCCGAGCGCCTTTTCGGGATAGGCGCTCTTATGCCAGGCGTAGGCGCGGGCGTAGCGTGCCGGGATGCTCGTGTCGCTTTCGGGATATTTGCGCAGGGTGCGCGCCGGGTCGGCGATATAGCCCGACAATTTGGCCTTGATGCGCTGGAAGCGCGCCTCGATCGCCGGGTCGGCCGGCTTGTCCCACGCGGGATCGATCACATAGACTTCACGGAGCGACTGGATGCGATCGCCCGACATCGGGTGCGTGCGGCCATAAGCCTGATCGTCGTCCTGTTTGACGCCATAGCGAAATTCGAGATTCTGGAGCTTCTTGAAGAAGGCCAGGCTGCCGCGTCCGCTGATTCCGGCTTTCGACAGATACTGGGCGCCCGCCGCGTCGGCCGTCGATTCCTGGACGCGGCTGAAGGCGAGATATTTGCCGAGCGCGGCCTGCTGGCCCGCCATCAGGATTCCCATGCCGGCGTCGCCGCCGCCCGCCGCGATCGCAGCGGCGCCGAGCAACAGGCTGAGCAGCGAAATGCCGGTTGCCGCCTTCATGCCTTCGCTGGCGCGAATGGCATGGCCGCCCATGACATGGCCAAGCTCGTGCGCGAGGACGCCCTGCACCTCTTCGGCGCTGTCGGCGGCCTCGATCAGGCCGCTGAACACATAGATATCCTGACTGCCAGCGACAAATGCATTGATGCTGCGGTCGCCGAGCAAGTGGACGCGCACCTGTCCCGGCTGAAGCCCCGCCGCAACGAGCAGCGGATCCATCATGTCCTGAAACAGCGCCTCGGTTTCGGCGTCGCGCAGGATCGATTGCGCCATCGCCGGCTGCGCCGTTATCGCGATCATGGCGACGAGGGGCAGCAGGATGCGGATAACCGCACGAAATCCGCGCGTCGGGGACGCGCTTTGCGGCGCGAAAGCTGTCATCGCCACCTGTCTTGCGCCGCGCGCCTGAACCTCGAGTGAAGCCATGGGAGGCTTATTGGGGTTCGTTGCGCGCGGACGCAAGGTCAGGATGTCGTTTCTGCGGTCAGCGGCAGTCGTTCAATTGCCGAAAGTTCGCTGCCACCAGCCGCGACGCGGTTCGCCGTCGGGGCCTTCGCCACTCTCTTCGCCATCGGCCGCAACCGTTTCGCGGTCGCTTGTCGTCGCGGCTTCGGGCGCGGCTTCGACGGCAGCGGCCTTCTTTGCCCGGCTCGCGCGCTTTTTGGGCGCGGGCTTGGCGGCTTCAGGCTCGGCTGCCGGTGCAGCCTCCACGACGGGCGCCTCGACGGCTTCCGTTTCCGCCGTTTCGGTTACAACGGCTGCCTTGGGCTTGCGCGGCGCGCGTTTGCGCTTTGGCTTTTCCTCGGCAACAGGCGCTTCTGCGTCTGCCGCGACGGGTTCCTCAACGGGTTCCGCCACCGGCGCGACGTCTTCCGCCACGGTTTCGACCTCTTCGGGCTTCTTGCGGCCCCGGCCGCCGCGACGCCGTCGCGGCTTTTCGTCGGTGGCTTCGGTTTCGGCGGCAACCGGTGCAAGAGCATCGACATCCGCGTCGTCGCCCGCCTCATCCTGAGCGGTCTCGCCTTCCTCGCCGCCCGGGGCTTCGCTGTCGGCGATTTCATTGCCTTCATCGTCGCGGCGACCGCGGCGGCCGCGACGACGACGGCGGCGGCGCTTGCGGCCTTCGCCATCTTCGCCGTCCGGACGGTCCTGACGTTCGCGGTGCGCGGGCCGTTCCTCGACCGCGTCTTCTTCGCTTTCTTCCTCGTCCTCTTCGACGAAATCCTCTTCCTCATCCTCGATCTCGACGATCGGGGCGAAGCTCCGGCGCGCTACCGGCGGCGGGCCGCCGACCTCGATCGCCATCCGCGCACCTTCGGTCTCACCATCGGGGAGGATTTCGACGTCTACGCCATAGAGTTCCTCGATCTCGCGGAGTTCGCGACGCTTTTCGTTGAGGAGGTAGAAGGTCGCTTCCTGGCTGGCGCGCAGGATGATCTTGCTGCCCTTGCCGCGCGCGGCTTCCTCTTCGATCAGGCGCAGGGCGCTGAGCCCCGCAGAACTGGCGGTGCGGACGAGGCCGGTGCCTTCGCAATGCGGGCAGGGGCGCGTCGAAGCTTCGAGCACGCCGGTGCGCAGGCGCTGGCGGCTCATCTCCATCAGGCCGAAGCCCGAGATGCGGCCGACCTGGATGCGCGCGCGGTCGTTCTTCAGCGCGTCCTTCATGGCGCGTTCGACCTTGCGGACGTTCGAGCCATGATCCATGTCGATGAAGTCGATCACGACCAGCCCGGCCATGTCGCGCAGGCGGAGCTGGCGGGCGATTTCATGCGCGGCTTCAAGGTTGGTGCTGAGCGCGGTCTGTTCGATATTATGCTCGCGCGTCGAACGGCCCGAGTTGATGTCGATCGACACCAAAGCCTCGGTCGGGTTGATCACCAGATAGCCGCCCGATTTCAGCTGGACGACGGGATTGAGCATCCCGGCAAGCTGATCCTCGACGCCGTAACGCTGATAGAGCGAGACCGGGTCGGCATATTGCTTCACCCGCCGCGCATGGCTGGGCATCAGCAGCTTCATGAACTGTTTCGCGGCCTTGTAGCCCTCGTCGCCCTCGACGAGCACTTCCTCGATATCCTTGTGATAGATGTCGCGGATCGCGCGTTTCACCAGATCGCTGTCCGAATGGACCAGCGCCGGCGCGCTTGATTCAAGCGTCTTTTGGCGAATCTCGTCCCACAGGCGCGCGAGATAGTCGAAGTCGCGTTTGATCTCGACCTTGGTGCGGCTCATCCCCGCGGTGCGGACGATGCAGCCCATCGTCGGCGGCAGCGCGAGTTCGTCGATCATCGCCTTCAGCTTGCGGCGATCGGCGCCGTTCGAAATCTTGCGGCTGATTCCGCCGCCGTGCATCGTATTCGGCATCAGCACGCAATAGCGGCCGGCGAGCGACAGATAGGTGGTCAGCGCGGCGCCCTTGTTGCCGCGCTCTTCCTTCACGACCTGCACCAGCATCACCTGACGGCGGCGGATGACGTCCTGAATCTTGTAGCGACGACGCAGCGACATGCGGTTTTCACCGTCTTCGTCATCGTTCCGGCGGTTGCGGCCACCCTTGCGGCCGCCCCGGCCACCCTTGTTGCCGCGACGCCGGCGGTCGCCGCGACCGTCCTTCGCCTCTTCGCCGCCTTCGTCGTCGCCCTCTTCGCTGTCGCCGCCATTGTCTTCGGCGTCGTCCCGTTCTTCGTCGTCGCTTTCCTCGCCGACGGTTTCGGGCGGACGCGGCGCGTCGCCATTGTCGTCGTCATGATATTCGACGTCGGCGACATCGCCCTCAAGCTCGTCGAGATCGTCTTCGGCGCGCTGCGCCGCGGCGGCCGCATGCTCGGCCTCCTCGCGAAGCAGGGCGTCGCGATCTTCCTTCGGAATCTGGTAGTAATCGGGATGGATTTCGCTGAACGCCAGGAAGCCGTGGCGGTTGCCGCCATATTCGACGAACGCCGCCTGCAGCGACGGTTCGACGCGGGTTACCTTGGCCAGATAGATATTGCCCTTGAGCTGCTTGTGCTCGGCGGACTCGAAATCAAACTCCTCGATGCGGTTTCCCTTGGTGACGGCGACCCGGGTCTCTTCCCGGTGCCGCGCGTCGATCAACATGCGCGTGGTCATTATTATTACTCCAGGCGCGCCGCGGCGCGCCAAACAAAAAGGCCGCGCCCGTCCCGACGGGATGGCTGCGGTCGATAAGGCTCAAAGAAAAGATGACGTTATTGCCGCGCGTGGCCTGCGTCCGGTCCTGGACGCGCATGCGGTCCCCCGCCGCGACGAATGCAGAGGCGAAAGCGCCTGCGTCGCGATCAGAAGAGGGCATGGCAAGCCTCATACGGCATCAACCTGTTTCAGGGTGATCGGAAAGGGCCGGCGACATTTCCTGGAAACGCCGCGTGGCCGCCCGATCATCCGGGTGGGCTGACGGCAGTGCGTCTTTCCCCGCATGTCCGGCACCGGGGCGGCCTTGATCCGCGATTCGCGGGATCAGGCCTTTCCCCTCAAAAGGCCGGACGATACCGGTTAGGACACCGTCAGTGTGGGGGTGCTAGCATCGGCATGACCCGACGGCAACCTCCGCCACCTAACAAAGATGGGAAGCGCGCACATTGTTGCAAGGTGGTCCGGCGAGATTCCGTGTGCGCACAAACATGTGGAATTGCCCGTTAACCTTGCCGGTTGACCGCGACTTGACGCGCCGTGGCTAACGCGGGGTTCAGTCTTCCGAGCGGCCGGAGTGTTCATGCTTTCGAATAAGCGCTGGACCATCGCTCGGCTGCCACGGCATAATCGGACCATGAGCCCGCTTTTCGTCCTGCTTGCGTTGACGTTCAATCCCGCGCCGGCGGTGGGGCATATCCCCAGGGCCGACATGGGGCCGCCCGCCGTGGGGCCGCGTACAGAGCTGCAGCCGTCGGCACGGTTCCGCGCGAAACCGCCCGGAAAGCGCTACAGCGTCACTGTCCCGATCGGCAGGCCGAAGCCCGCGCTGCCGCTCCCCGCGATCGAGGGGCCTGCCAATCCTCGACTGCCGCTTGTCGTGATCGACGCTGGGCATGGCGGGCATGACCCGGGCGCGCTGTCACCGCATAGCGGCAAGCGCGAGAAGGATATCACGCTCGCGCTCGCCAGAGCGATCCGCGACGACCTGGTCGCGTCGGGCCGCGTGCGCGTCGCGCTGACCCGCTCCGACGACCGTTTTCTGGTGCTTGAGGAGCGGTACGGCATCGCCCGGCGGTTGAAGGCCGACCTGTTCATTTCGATCCACGCCGATGCGGCGGAGAATGAAACCGCGAGCGGCGCGTCGGTCTATACCCTGTCCGAAGTCGCATCCGACCGCGAGGCGGCGCGGCTCGCGGCGCGCGAGAACAAGGCGAACATCATCAATGGCGTGGACCTTGGCGCGCATAGCAGCGACGTCTCGTCGATCCTGCTCGACCTGACGCAGCGCGAGACGATGAATGTCGCATCGGATTTCGCGCGCTTGCTTCAGCGCGAAGCGGCGGACGACGTCAAATTTCGTACCACCGCGCATCGCTTTGCCTCGTTCGTGGTGCTGAAAGCGCCCGACACGCCTTCGATCCTGTTCGAAACGGGCTTTATCTCCAACAAGGACGATGCGGAGTTTCTGGCATCGGCCGCGGGGCAGCGGAAGGTCGCGCGCGGGGTGCGAAACGCCGTGCAGGTCCATTTCGCGCGCCGGATCGCATCGGTAGCGCCTAAATCGCCTTGACCATCGACCGGTCGCCGGACAGCGTGCCGACGACGGGAGACAGGGATGGCGTGGAGCAACTGGTCGGGGAGCGTCACCGCCCCCGCCGACATCACGAGGCCGACGGGCGAGGACGAACTGGCCGCGCTGGTGCGCGGGGCGGCGAAGGTGCGCGCGACAGGGGCGGGGCACAGCTTCATGCCGCTCTGTCAGTCCGACGACCTGATTCTGGGTCTCGACCGGCTTGCGGGCGAGATGACGATCGCCGCCGATCGCCAGACCGCGCACATTCCGGCCGGTTGGAGCATCAAAAGACTGACCGCGGCGTTGTGGGACGAAGGGCTCGCGCTGGCCAACCAGGGCGATGTGAATCCGCAGTCGCTGGCCGGCGCGATGGCGACGGGCACCCACGGCACGGGTACGGACCTTGGGTCGCTGGCGACAATGGCGCGCGGATTTCGCCTGATCGGCGCTGATGGCGAAGCACGCTGGTGCAATGCCGAAGCCGAGCCCGAGCTTTATCAGGCGCAGCGGCTATCGCTTGGAATGTTCGGTATCGCGACCGAGATCGAGGTCGCCGTCGTTCCCGCATTTCATCTTGCCGAACGCATTGAAAAGCGCCGCTGGGACGAGGTGCGCGAAAGCTATGACGAGCTGGCCGGGGCGCATCGGCACATCGAATTCTGGTTCTTTCCGCACGCCGACCATGTGATCCTGAAGACGCTGGAACCCTGTGACCCGTGCGATCCGCCGCAATCGACCGCCGACATGGAAGAAACCGCCTTTCGCCGCGTCCTCGATGTCGCGGCGAGGCTGCCCTTTCTGACGCCCTGGTTGCAGCGCGGCATGATGAGGACAGGTTTCGAGGGGCATCGCCGTGGCCCCGCACATGCGATCTTTCCTTCGGATCGGACGATCCGCTTCGAGGAAATGGAATATGAAATGCCACGCGCTGTAGGGCTGGAGGCGCTTTCGGAGGTGGTCGGCTGGATCCGCAGGAAGCGGCTGCCCGTGACCTTTCCGTTCGAATATCGGACCGTCGCCGCCGACGATATCTGGATGAGTCCGATGAACGCCGGGCCTGTCGCCGCGATTTCGATGCACCAATATGCGAAAATGCCGTGGGCCGCGCATTTTTCGGCGGCGGAAGCGATCTTCCGCGCACACGGCGGCCGCCCGCACTGGGCAAAGCGCCACACGCTGACCCGCGACGATGTCGATGCGCTCTATCCGATGGCCGAACGATATCGCACCGTACGCCGCGCTGCGGACCCGCACGGCAAATTCCTCAACCCCCATCTGGAGGCCCTGTTTTCATGAGCGACGACCTGAGCCTGCATGCGCATCTGGTCGGTCGGCAGGGATCGCGCGCCGACCTCAATACGCCGGTGCTGGTGCTCGACCTCGGCGCGCTTGACCGCAATATCGCGGCAATGGCGGCATTGGCCGCGCGACATGATGTCGGTCTGCGTCCGCATGCCAAGACGCACAAGAGCGTCGATATCGGCAGACGCCAGATCGCGGCCGGTGCCAGTGGCTTGTGCTGCGCCAAGATCGGCGAAGCCGAGGCGCTTGCCGACGGCGGCATCGCAGGCATCCTCATCACCTCGCCCGTCGCCGCGCCGCAGGCGATCCAGCGGCTGGCGGCGCTCGCGAAGCGCGCCGAAGGGTTGATGGCGGTCGTCGATCATCCGGCGGTCGCCGAGCGGATCGATGCGGCGCTGGCAGCGGCGGGAGCGGTGCTGGATGTCATCATCGACATCGATCCCGGGATCGCCAGAACCGGCGTGGCATCGTCGGACGCTGCGGTCGAACTGGCCCGCAAAATCGCCGCGCTGCCTCGATTGACGCTGCGCGGCGTCCAATATTATTGCGGATCGCAGCAGCATATTGCCGACTTTGCCGAACGGCGTACGGCGATTGTCGAGCGCAGCGACCATTTGAAGAGTGTGATCGCCGCGCTGACCGGAGCGGGGTTCGCGCCCGAGATCATTACCGGATCGGGTACCGGCACGCACAGGATCGACCTGGAGCTTGGGCTGTTCACCGAACTGCAGGCGGGCAGCTATGTCTTCATGGACAAGCAATATCTCGACTGCGACCTGACCGGTGCGGGCGATGTGCCGTTCGAAACCGCGCTGGGGGTCGATACGCGCGTCGTCAGCGCCAATCATTCCGGGCTCGTCACCATCGACGCCGGCTTCAAGTCGCTCTCGACCGACGGCGGTGCCGCGGTGGTGCGGCGCGGAGCGCCCGAGACGGCTTTCTTTGCCTTCATGGGCGACGAGCATTCGGCGCTGATCGCGCCGGAGATCGGCCGGCAACTTGGGCCTGGCGACCCCGTGACGCTGACCGTGCCGCACTGCGACCCCACGGTGAATCTCTATGATCATTATCATGTCGTCGAAGGCGACACGTTGGTGGCAATCTGGCCGGTCAGCGCGCGGGGCCGGGCGCGATAGTCCCGCTGCGGCGAGAAGAAGGGGAGATGTGCGGTCAGCCGCAACCATGCTTCCCTTTCCGCCGCGCAGGCTTTAGAGGCTTGCCCATATGGCCTCCGACACCGTGTCCCATCTTCGCCTGCGCCTGCGCCGCGACAGCAATGCCGTCATCGCCTGGTTTCGCGAGATGTGGACGCGGCGGTGGTTCCGCCGGCTGAGCTATCTTGCCGGTGCCGGGCTGCTTGGTCTTGTCCTTCTGTGGATCGTTTTCGCGCGCAACCTGCCGTCGGTCGACCAACTGCGCGATTACGAGCCGCCGCTTCCGACCATGGTTCGCGACGCCGAGGGCAGGCCTGTCCACAGCTATGCGCGCGAACGGCGGGTGCAACTGGAATATAGCGAATATCCGCAGTTGCTTGTCCGCGCCTATCTTGCGGCGGAGGATCGGACCTTCTTCGAACATGGCGGGATCGACTATCCCGGCATCGTCAGCGCGATTATCACCAATCTGACGAACAGCGGGCGGCCGATCGGCGCTTCGACGATCACGCAGCAGGTCGCGAAGAACCTGCTGCTGACCAACGAGGTCAGTTACACGCGCAAGATTCGCGAAGCGATTCTTGCCAAGCGTATCGAGGCGGCGCTGAGCAAGGAGCAGATTCTCGAGCTGTACCTCAACGAGATTCCGCTCGGCCGTCGCAGCTTTGGCGTGCAGGCGGCGGCGCGCGCCTATTTCGACAAGGATGTCGATCAGCTTGCGCTGCACGAAATGGCCTTCCTCGCGATCCTGCCCAAGGCGCCCGAAACCTATGGCCGCGCGCGCAACGCCGCCAAGGCCATGGGGCGCCGCAATTTCGTGCTATCGGAAATGTTCCGCAACGGCTGGATAACGGCCGCGCAGCGCGACGCCGCGCAGGCGATGCCGCTTGGCCTCACCAACAGCGGCAACACCGCCGTCGCGCAGGCCGGCGGCTATTATATGGAAGAGGTGCGGCGGCAACTGATCGGCCAGTTCGGCGAAAGCCCGGAAGATGGTCCGCTGTCGGTCTATGGTGGCGGGCTTTGGGTCCGTACGGCCTACGACCCGACGATGCAGGCGGCGGCGACCACAGCGCTGCGCAAGGGTCTTCAGCGCTATGACGCGGGCAAGGGCTGGTCGGGGCCGATCGCGCGGATCGATGTCGACGACCAGTGGCAGAGCCGCCTCGCGTCGAGCTTCATCGGCATCGACTATGACAATTGGCGGGTCGCCGCCGTGCTGTCGAAAAGCCCCGCCGAGGCGCGAATCGGCTTTGCCAGCGGCGAAACCGGCCGCCTTCCCGCGGGCGCCGCGGCGCTGGGCTATCGCAAGACCGGCGGTAGTGCCTTTTCGGCGATGCGCCCCGGCGACCTGATCGCGGTCAAGGCGACCGCGCCGGGTCTCTATACGCTGAAGAACATCCCCGAGGTGTCAGGCGGTATGGTCGTCGAAAGCCCGCATTCGGGTCGCATCTATGCGATGCAGGGCGGCTTCGATGTCAAATTGTCGCCGTTCAACCGTGCGACGCAGGCCGAACGCCAGCCGGGATCGACGATCAAGCCCTTCGTGTATGCGACCGCGCTCGACAACGGCATGACCCCTGCGACGATGATCGTCGACGGGCCCTTTTGCGTTTATCAGGGTGCGCGCTTCGGCAACAAATGCTTCCGCAACTTCGGCGGGTCGGGCGGGTCTGGCGAGCATACGATGCGCTGGGGCCTCGAGCAGTCGCGCAACCTGATGACGGTGCGCACCGCCAGCCAGATCGGCATGGAACCGATTGTCGAGACGATCCAGACGATGGGGATCGGCAAGCACGAACCCTATCTGTCGACCGCGCTTGGCGCCGGATCGACGACGGTCGAGAAGATGACCAACGCCTTTTCGATGCTCGCCAATCACGGCCGCGAGTTGAAACCGCGGCTGATCGATTATGCACAGGATCGCCGCGGCAAGGTTATTTTCCCAAAGAACTGGAAGCCGTGCAACGGCTGCAACATGCGGGATTGGGACGGCAAGCCGATGCCGCGCTTTACGCCTACCGGCAAGCAGTTGATGGATCCGATGACCGCCTATCAGGTGGTTCACATGCTCGAAGGCGTGGTGCAGCGCGGCACGGCGGTACGCCTCCGCGATCTTGGCGTGCCGTTGTTCGGCAAGACCGGGACGACCACCGGCCCGAATGACGTCTGGTTCGTCGGCGGATCGCCCGACGTCGTGGCCGGCGTCTATATCGGTTTCGACAAGCCGCGCAGTCTGGGCGGCTATGCCCAGGGCGGCAGCTTCGCGGCGCCGATATTCAAGGATTTCTTCCTCGCCGCGTTGACCGACGCGCCGCCGGTGCCCTTCACGGCGCCCAAGGGTATCCGCATGGTCCGCATCGACCGCCAGTCGGGTCGCCGCGTTTATGGAAGCTGGCCGGGCACCGATCCCAAGGCGGCGATCATCTGGGAGGCTTTCAAGCCCGAAAGCGAACCGCGCCGGACGATCCGCGAAGAAGAAATCAAGCCGATCAAGACGCCGAAGGCCGCGACCGGTCCCGCCAAGAAGGGCGCGACGGGGCGTAGCGACAGCGACTTCCTGGACGACCGCGGCGGCATCATCTGACGCCGACAATCTGATGCTTGTCACCGGCGCGCCAGTCTTTATGGCCGGTGGCCAATCGAATTTCAGGAGCTAAGACCATGCGCGCCGAAGCGCAGGATCATGTCGATACCATCAACGCCGCGCTGGCGCTCTTGCGCCGGTTCCTCGACTGGGACCGCGCGGTGCGCCGCCTCGACGAACTCAATGCGAAGGTCGAGGACCCGACGCTGTGGGAAAACCCCAGGGCGGCGCAGGATGTCATGCGCGAACGCCGCCGGCTCGACGAGGCCATCACCGCGACGCGGGCGATCGA
The DNA here is from genome assembly GCF_016793825.1 of Sphingopyxis sp. GTDB lineage: Bacteria > Pseudomonadota > Alphaproteobacteria > Sphingomonadales > Sphingomonadaceae > Sphingopyxis. The sequence goes on along the minus strand of NZ_JAEULM010000052.1, from coordinate 141,392 downwards.
AAAGGAATGCGCCGACACGGTGGAATTGATCGAGCTTGCCGAAATGGAAGGCGACGACGCGCTGGCCGATGAAGCGGTCGCTTCGCTCGGGCTGCTCGCGACGCGGGCCGAGGAGGACAAGATCAAGGCCTTGCTGGCGGGCGAGGCCGATGCCAACGATGCCTATGTCGAAGTCCATGCGGGCGCCGGCGGCACCGAAAGCCAGGACTGGGCGGAAATGCTGCAGCGCATGTACAGCCGCTGGGCCGAAAAGCGCGGGTTCAAGGTCGAGCTGGTCGAATATCAGGCGGGCGAGCAGGCGGGCATCAAATCGGCGACCATGCTCGTCAAGGGCGAGAATGCCTATGGCTATGCCAAGACCGAAAGCGGCGTGCACCGCCTCGTCCGCATCTCGCCCTATGACAGCTCGGCGCGCCGTCACACGAGCTTCTCGTCGGTGTGGGTATATCCCGTGATCGACGACAATATCGACATCGAAATCAACGAGGGCGACCTCAAGATCGACACCTATCGCGCGTCGGGCGCCGGCGGCCAGCACGTCAACACGACCGATTCGGCCGTCCGCATCACCCACATCCCCACCGGCATCGTCGTTGCGAGCCAGAACGACCGGTCGCAGCACAAGAACCGCGCGACCGCGATGGGAATGCTGAAGGCGCGGATGTACGAGGCCGAGCTGCAGAAACGCGAGGCCGCGGCCTCGGGCGAATATCAGGCGAAGACCGAGATAGGTTGGGGGCACCAGATCCGCTCCTATGTCCTGCAACCGTATCAGCTGGTGAAGGACCTGCGTACGGGGGTCACCTCGACGGCGCCGGGGGACGTCCTCGATGGCGCGCTCGATCCCTTCATGGCGGCCGCGCTGTCGCAGAAGGTGACGGGCGAGAAGGTCGATGTGGAGGACATCGACTGATGAAGATCCCGGCCGTTCTCGCCGCGCTGGCCCTCGTGCCGCTGCTCGGCGGTTGCGACGGTCCGTGGAACGAGAACAGCGACCGCATCGAATCCGCGCGGGAGTTTCCGCCGGCCGACCGGCCCGTTGCGCCGATCACCTCGACCAAATGGTCGACCGAGGAAGCCCGCGATCGCGTCAACGAAGCCGATGACGTGATGGATTCGGCCGATGTCCGGCCGGGCATGACAGTCGCCGACATCGGCGCGGGCGACGGCTATTACACTGTTCGGCTTGCGCCGCGGGTCGGCGCGACCGGGCGCGTGCTTGCACAGGACATCCAGCCCGAGGTGATCGAGCGCCTTGCCGACCGCGTCGCGCGCGAACGGCTCGACAATGTTTCGCTGAAGCTTGGCGCGGTCGATGATCCGCGGTTGCCCGCCGACAGTTTCGACCGCGTCTTCATGGTCCACATGTATCACGAGATCGGCGAGCCCTACGCCTTCCTCTGGCGGTTGCGACCGGCGCTGCGCGCGGGCGGGCAGGTGATCGTCGTCGATGGTGACCGTCCGATCGCACAGCATGGCACGCCCTTCCGCCTGCTCGTCTGCGAGTTCGAAGCGGTGGGCTACAAGCTCGTCTCCTACGACGACAAGGCGCACGCCGGCGGCTACCTCGCGCGCTTCGTGCCCGAGGGGAAACGCCCCGCGCCCGACGCGATCACGGTCTGCAAGAATCCCTAATAGGTGACGAGTTGATCGCCGGGTTCGGCATCGGTCAGGAAACTGACGAGCCCGCCCGCGCGGACCTGTGGCACCAGGTCGCTGGCCACCATGTGGGCGAGCGCCATGCCCGACTGGCAGACGGTCAGCCGCACCCCCATCGCCATCGCCTCGGCGATCAGCGACACGAGGTCGGGCTGCCCCGCCGCGCGTCGAGCGGCATCGCCGTCGAAGGATACCGGAATGCGCAGCAGCGCCGCGGCTTCGCCCTGCAGAAAGAGGCGCGCCGGGCGGCCGAGCGCGGCGGCGGCGGCGGCGGTTTCGAGCGCGGCATAGAAGCGCTGGCCATCGGCCGATGCGACGATGATGTTCAGCCCCGGCATATCGGACACTCCGGATCCTTGGCGACCGCGACCTCGCGCCAGCGGCGGTCGAGCATGTCGACGATCGCAAGCTTGCCCGATAGCGGTCGGCCCCAACCGGCGAGCGCGCGGACCGCCTCCAGCGCCGCCATCGTGCCGATCATCCCGGCGAGCGCGCCCATCACGCCCTGCTCGGCGCAGTTGATGCCGGGGCGATCGGGGTCGTCGCCGACGAGGCAGGCGTAGCAGGGGGCGTCGGCGCGCCAGCCCTCATAGAGCGCGACCTGCCCCTCGAACGCCCCGATCGCGGCCGAGAGAAGCGGGATATGAAGCGCGACCGCGGCGCGATTGACCGCGAGCCGGGTTTCGAAATTGTCGCAGCCGTCGAGGATCAGGCTGGCGGTCGCGAGCAGCGTTTCGGCGTTGTTCGCATCGAGGCGTTCGGCGACCGCGATCGCCTCGACATGCGGGTTGATCCGGCGCGTGGCGTCGGCCGCGACCTTGGCCTTGAACGACCCGATGTCGACATCGGTGAAGAGCGGCTGGCGCTGCAGGTTGGAGAGTTCGACGACATCATGGTCGATGATCGTCAGCCTGCCGACGCCCGCCGCCGCAAGGTAGGCGATCGCCGGGCAGCCGATGCCACCGGCGCCGACGATGACGATGTGGGCGGCCTTCAGCCTCGCCTGTCCCGCACCGCCGAACGCGGGCAGGATGATCTGGCGTGCATAACGGTCGAGTTCGGCGTCGCTGAGCAACGCCTACTCGCCCGATCGCCGCGTCTTGATGCCCGACAGCGAGCCTACGTTTTCGGGGATATTATCATCCTCGATCGCCTCGTCGCCGCCGCTTGCTACGCCGGTCGAACCGAAACCGCCGGTCCCGCGCTCGGTTTCATCCAGCGTCTCGACCTCGGCAAAGGCCGCGCGCTGGACGGGAGAGGGGACGAGCTGGGCGATGCGGTCGCCGCGCTTGATGTCGAAGCTTTCGTCGCCGAGGTTGGCGAGGATCACCTTCACCTCGCCGCGATAGTCGCTGTCGATCGTCCCCGGCGTGTTGAGACAGGTAATGCCATGCTTGAGCGCGAGGCCGGAGCGCGGGCGCACCTGTACTTCGTATCCGGGCGGAATCGCGATTGCGAACCCGGTGGCGACCGCGTGGCGCGCGCCGGGACGCAGCGTCAGCGTTTCGGCGGCGACGATGTCCATCCCCGCTGCTCCCGCGCTGGCATAAGCCGGCAAGGGCAAGCCGCCGCCGTTCGGCAGGCGCTGAATGGCGATCTCAATCTCTTTCAAGAGGGGCGCGGGTTTCGAGTTCATGGGCGATCTTTTCCATCAATTTGCGGGCGACCGCATCCTTCGGCAGGCGGTCCCAGCTATCTACGCCCGCTTTGCTAACGATATGTAGCCGGTTCGTCTCCCCCCCCATCGGGTCGGCGGAAACATCATTGGCGACGATCCAGTCGCATCCCTTGCGCGCGAGCTTGGCCTCGGCATGCGCGATGACGTCGTTGGTTTCGGCGGCGAAGCCGATCAGCAGCGGCGGGCGCTGGGCGCTCTTTGCGACGCTTGCAAGAATATCGGGGTTCTCGGCGAGCGCGAGCGGGGGGACGGCCCCGCTGCCGTCCTTCTTGATCTTTTGCGACGCAGTGTCGGCCGCGCGCCAGTCGGCGACCGCAGCGACCATGATCGCGGCATCGACAGGCAGGCCCTGTTCGACTTCGACGGCCATCTCACGCGCGGTCTCGACGTCGATGCGGATCACGCCTGGCGGGGTCGGCAGCGGCACCGGGCCCGCGACCAGCAGCACCTCGGCGCCGGCTTCGGCGGCGGCTGCTGCAATCGCAAAGCCCTGCTTCCCGCTTGACCGGTTGGCGATGTAGCGCACCGGATCGATCGGCTCGTGCGTCGGCCCGGCGGTGATCAGGATACGGCGGCCGAACAGCGGCCGATGGTCTGCCGGTGCGAAGTCGGGCTGTCCGGTAAGCGGCGCCGGCGCCGGCGCATGGGCCAGCGCGTCGTCGATCGCCGCCTTGATCGCCGCCGGTTCGGGCAGGCGGCCCGGCCCATATTCGCCGCACGCCATTTCGCCCTCGTCCGGTTCCATCACCGTGACGCCGTCACCGCGCAGGGTCGCGACATTGCGGCGAGTGGCCGGATGCAGCCACATGCGCACATTCATCGCCGGCGCGGCGAGGACCGGCTTGTCGGTCGCGAGCAACAGCGTGGTTGCCAGATCGTCGGCGATGCCGGCCGCCATCCTCGCCAGCAGGTCGGCGGTTGCAGGCGCGACGACGACCAGGTCGGCTTCGCGGCTGAGCTGGATATGACCCATTTCGACCTCGTCCTTCAGATCGAAAAGATTTGTATATACTTTATTCTCCGACAGCGCGGCGAGCGTCAGCGGGGTCACGAACTGTTCGGCGGCGCGGGTCAGGACGCAGCGCACGACCATGCCCGATTTCCGGAGCAGCCGGACAAGCTCGATCGCCTTGTAAGCTGCGATGCCGCCACCGATGATCAGCAATATGCGCGGAGCGGCCATGCGGGTCCATTCTGTCCACGGAACCGGACGCCCGATTCCCTCGCCTGCTAGTTATGCCGAGCGCGGCGCCGGTTCAAGCGACGCCGGACGGCGCAGCGCGTCGATCAGCGCCGCGAGCGCGGCGGGCGCGAAGACCAGCCCGATGAAGAGCGTCGGGACGACAAGCATCCCCCAATAATCATTGTCGGGGCGCGCAAAGAGCATGAAGGCAGCAGCGTAGCCGAGCTGGACGGCAAGGCCGAGCGTGCCGAGGCGCGATCGCCAGGCCAGCCAGCCGAGCAATGCGAGCGGGGTCAGGATCGCGGCGACCCATTGCGGCGCGCCGAAGCGCAACGCCGATGTGTTGTGGATGAAGCCGATATAATTGTTCCAGCCGTTCATGCCGAGCCATCCCGCGCCGCCGATATCATCGGGCCGCACAACCTCGGCGACCGCCGCGGCGTGGAGGGCCAGGCCGCCGGCGAATACCACGCCGATGCCGACCCACGCGGCCGCGACCTTCCAGTTGCGGTCGATCAGCGCGACGAGGCCGAGCAGCATCGCGACGGGCAGCACCGTTTCGCGGATCGTCAAGGCAAGAGCGACGGCGGCCATGGCACCCCATGGCTTTTCGGGACGATAGAGGGCAAGCGCGATGGCGATCAACACACCGGCGAGCACTTCGTGGATCAGGACCCACTGGCCCGACATGACCTGCCCGAGGTTGATCGCCATCAGCAGGACGCCAAAGCGGGCGTAGGCCGGCAGGCCGGGTTCGCCGACAAGACGGCGGCGCCACAGGACCAGCGCGACGAGGCCGAGGATGCTGGCAATGACGGTGCCCGCCGGCAGGCCGATCTTGCTCAGGGCGACTTCGAGGGTGGGAAGACGCACCACGATAAAGGGGCGGAGCGGATAGCCGTAGATGCGATGCTCTTCGGCCACGGTCCGGTAGTAGGGTGCCCCGGCTTCCATCTTGCGCAGCACCTTGAGGTAAAGCGCGTGGTCGCCGATCATGCCCGCTTCCTTTGCGAGCAGCGGCGACCGCATGTCGAGGTCGCGGGGCGCGTGCCGTTCGGCCGTGCCGAGGACGATCAGTGTCGCCAGCAGCGCGAGGAGCAGGAGCGCGACGGCGCGACGCAGCCCGACGAGCCGGTTCCATCCGGCGGCGGGGGCCGCGCTACCGGTCATTTGCGCCAGGTGAGGGCGGACGACATGGCGAAGTTCCAGATCGCGCCGACAAGGACGCCGGCCACTCCGGCCACCCACCAGCGTTCGTCATGCCCCGCCATCCAGGTCCCGATGCCGATATTGGCGACCGCACCGAGCGCCGAAATCGCATAGAAGCTCGCGAGGCCGCCGAGGATGCGCCAGCCCTTCAACATGCGATCGGCATAGGTGAAGCTGTTGTTGAGGAAGAAGTTGAACGCGATCGCGACGACCACCGCGCCCGTCTGTGCGGTCAGGAAGCTGTCGCCGAACCCGAGCAGGGTTCGCAGGACCGCGAGATGGACGAACACGCCGAGGCCGCCGACCATCAGGAATTTGAGCAGGCGGACGGGAATGAACCGGCCGATCGTCTTGTCGGCGATCAGTTCGGCATATTCGGCGATCACGCGCGCACCGATCTTGCTTTCTCCCGCTTCGCGGCTGCGGAAGGTGTAGGGGACCTCCGCGACCTTCAGCGCGGTCGGACTCGATGCTAGGATATCCAGCAGGATCTTGAAGCCGATCGCCGACAGGCGCGGCAAAGCCCGCTCAAAGGCGTCGCGGCGGATCGCGAAAAAGCCGCTCATCGGATCGCTGACATTGGTTCCGAGCGCGATCTGCCCGGCGCGGGTGGCAAGCCGGCTCATGCGCACGCGCCCCTGATCCCAGTCGCCGGTGCCGCCGCCCGCGACATAGCGCGTGCCGACGGCGATGTCGGCGTCGCCGCTTTCGATCGCGGCGATCAAGCGCGGCAAGGCGTCCTCGCTATGCTGGAGGTCACCGTCCATCACCGCGATCACCGGTGCGGCGGTTGCCAATATGCCTTCGATCACCGCCGACGAAAGGCCGCGGCGACCCACCCGCTGGACGATGCGGACGTGGCGCGATGTGCGGCCGATCCGGCGCACGAGATCGCTGGTGCCGTCGGGCGAATTGTCGTCGACGAACACGACTTCCCAGCCGCGCCCGGCGAGCACGATCGACAGTTTCTCGACCAGTTTTTCGACATTCGCCGATTCGTTGAGCGTCGGCACCACGACCGCGACCTCGAGAGGAAGCGTATCGACCGTTGTTATGGGGTCGGCGAGAAAGACGTCGTGGCGCATGAAACCTCGATATTTGCCGGATCCGGGGTCCGGGGTTGGTCGAGGTTCAGCGGTAGGGAATTAGGGTAAATATCCGGTAACCAGATGCGCCCCGGCGTCGGTCAGCCGAACCATTGCAGCAGCCCGGCACCCGCGGCTGCGCCGACCAGCGCCATCAGCGCATAGCGCCACCACCGGCGCTTTTCGCCCGTGTCCCACATCAGCGGAATTTCGGGCAGCGGCGGGGCAGGCGGGGCTGCGCCCTTCTTCGGCAGTTGCGCGTCGAGGCGGCGGATGATGTCGGGGATCAGCGCCAGCGTCTTGCCCTGTTCGCGCAGGCCGTCGGCAAGCGCGGCTTCGGGGCCAAGTTCGTCCCGAATCCATTCGCGTACGAAGGGGCCGGAGACATCCCACATGTTGATCTTTGCGTTCAGCATCGTCGCGACGCCTTCGACCATCACCATCGTCTTTTGCAGCAGCAGCAGATGCGGCTGCGTCTGCATGTCGAAATCGCGGGTAATGGCGAACAGGCCGTCGAGCATCTGGCCGACGCTGAGTTCGCTGACCGGCTTGCCGCGCATGGGTTCGCCCACGGCGCGGAGCGCCGTCGCGAATTCCTCGACGCTGTGATAGTCCGGTACGTACTGCGCCTCGAAATGAATTTCCGCGACGCGGCGATAGTTGCCGGTGGTCAGTCCATAGAGGATCTCGGCGAGCCAGTAGCGTGCCTGCCGGTTGATCCGCCCCATGATCCCGAAATCGACCGCGGCGATCGTCCCGTCGGCCTTCACGAACAGATTGCCCTGATGCATGTCGGCGTGAAAGAATCCCTCGGCGATCGCCTGTCGCAGGAAGGCGTTGACGAGGTTCGCCGACAAAATTTGCATGTCGTGGCCCGCCGCAACCAGCGCGTCGCGATGCGAGATCTTGATGCCGTCGATCCAATCCAGCGTCATCACGCGGCTGGCGGTACGGTCCCAGTCGATCGCCGGCACTTCATAGGTCGGCACGCCGACCATCGCGTCGCGAAGTTCGGACGCCGAGGCGGCTTCGCGGCGCAGGTCGAGCTCGCGCAGCGTCCAGCGCCGGAAATTGGCGATGACCTCACGCGGACGCAGCCGCGTCGCTTCGCCGCCGAAGGCCTCCAGATGCGCGGCCGCCCATTCATAGGTATCGATGTCGCGCGCGAACTGCTTGTCGATGCCGGGGCGGCGGACCTTGACCGCGACCTGGCGCCCGTCGGTCGTTATCGCGCGATGGACTTGCGCGATCGAGGCCGAACCGACGGGTTCGGGATCGAATTCGGCATAGAGGTTTTCGAGCGGGGTTTCGAAGGTCGCCTCGATCTCCTGCCGGATCCGGTCGAACGGCACCGGCGCCAGCGCGTCCTGCAAGGTCAGCAGGTTCCGCGCGGCCTCTTCGCCTACCAGATCGGGGCGCGTGGCGAGCGTCTGGCCCAGCTTGACCGCGGCGGGCCCGATCGCCTGAAAGGCGGCGGCATAATCGGGAACCTTCGGCTGGATCGTGCCCAATCGGGCGATGCGGCAGAGCCGCCTGACCCCCGGGGGGGTCTGCGGCGCCGTTTCGATGCCGCGTAGCGCCCCGTGGCGCGCGAGGATGCGGCCCCATTTCAGCAGGCGGGCAATATGGGTGACGGGTCGGGTCAAGCTTTCCACCCGCTGTGGATCGCGACCAGACCGCCCAGAATCGGTTCGACCTTCACCGCGCTGAAACCGGCGTCGCGGATCATCTGTGCGAATTTCGGCATCGGCGGGAAGCGGCGAATCGATTCGATGAGATAGCGATAGCTGTCCTCGTCGTCGGCGATCAGTTTGCCGAGCTTCGGGACGAGATGATGCGAGTAGGCATCATAGGCCTGCGCGAAGCCCGGCCATTCGTTGGTCGAGAATTCGAGGCAAAAAAAGCGCCCGCCATAACGCAGCACGCGGTGCGCTTCCTTCAGGGCGGCCGGAATGTCGGTGACGTTGCGGATGCCGAAAGCGATCGTATAGGCGTCGAAGAACTGGTCGGGGAAGGACAGTCTCTCGGCATTCTGCTCGGACCAGACAAGGCTGTCGATCCCGCGCTCGGCCGCGCGCTCCACGCCAACGCCCAGCATGTCGGGATTGATGTCGGCGACGGTGATGCTCGCGCCGCTTTTTTCCATCCGAAAGGCGATGTCGCCCGTGCCACCCGCCATGTCGAGGATCGCTTCGCCCGCGCGGGGTTTCACGCGGCGCACGAAACGATCTTTCCACAGCCGGTGCATCCCGCCCGACATCGCGTCGTTCATGATGTCGTATTTGCGCGCGACGCGGCTGAACACTTCGCCGACCATCGCGGTCTTCGCGGTCGCGGGAACCTGTTCATAGCCGAAGCTGACGGTATCGGGGGTGGCCATGGAGTGCGCGCCTTTGCGGGGAGAAGGTCTGTTGCGTCGGCCTTTAGCCGGGCCTTGTCGCGCAGGCAAATGGCGCGTAGCCGCATTGGCGATATGCCCGAGCTTCCCGAAGTCGAAACCACCGTTCGCGGTCTCATGCCCTTCCTCGAGGGGCAGCGGCTCGTGACCGTTTCCACCTTTCGTCCCGATCTGCGCCGGGCCTTCCCGGTAGACCTCGCCCAGCGGCTGACCGGCGCGACGGTCACCCGCCTCTCGCGCCGCGCGAAATATGGCATCGTCTCGACCGATCGCGACGACCATATGATCTTTCACCTCGGCATGTCCGGGCGCTGGCGGACCGAGGGCGGCGAGGCGGGCAAGCACGACCATCTGCTGCTCGAAACCGGGGCCGGGCATCGGCTTTTCCTGCACGATCCGCGGCGCTTTGGTTCGGTCGATCTGGTGAGCGGCGATCCGCTGACGCGCTTTCCCGCGTTCGTGACGCTGGGTCCCGAACCCTTGTCGGCGGATTTCGATGCGGCTCGTCTCGTGAAGGCGCTTGCCGGACGGCGCGCGCCGATCAAGGCGATGCTGCTCGACCAGACGGTCGTCGCGGGGCTTGGCAACATCTATGTGTGCGAAGCGCTCAACATGGCGAGGATTTCGCCGCTGAAGCCAGCGGCCGATGTGTCGAGGGCGAAACTCGCGGTACTGGTTCCCGCCATCAAGGCTGTGTTGACCGCCGCGATCGCTGCGGGGGGATCGACGCTGCGCGATTTCCTGAGCCCCGAGGGCGATCTTGGCTATTTCGCAAAGGAGTGGCGCGTCTATGGCCGCGAGGGTGAACGGTGCGAATGCGGCGGCACGATCGTGCGCGTCGTGCAGAGCGGCCGTTCGACCTTCTTTTGCCCGAAATGCCAGCGTTGAAGCGGCGTTATGGCCCAATAGGCATTGACCGGACGGCCCTTGGTGGCTATGGGCGCACCCTTCGAGCAGGGTCCGGTTGTCCGGAACCGGCCGCATCCGGACATTGATTCGCTGCTTTGGGCGCGATTCGGCTGCTCCGCTGCGGCTGTGCTCCGACCATTGTGACCGTTTGAGAAACTGAGGAATTTATGGCCAATACGCCGCAGGCAAAGAAGCGCATCCGCCGGAACCAGGCGCGTGCCACCGTGAACAAGAATCGCGTTTCGCGCATCCGCACGCTCGTCAAGAAGGTCGAAGCCGCCGTGGCTTCGGGCGACAAGGACGCCGCAGCGACCGCGTTGAAGGCCGCCCAGCCCGAAATGGCGCGCGGTGTTGCCAAGGGCGTGCTGCACAAGAACACGGTCGCTCGCAAATATGCGCGCCTGACCAAGAGCGTGAACGCGATCGCCTGATTCGCGATTGTCCCGAAAGGGTACAAAAAAGGACTCGCCGGCATCGGGCCGGCGGGTCCTTTTTTGTATGTCCTATTGTGACGTGGCGATGGCAATAGTGTTGCAGCGCGGTAAGTGACGGATTTACTGCGATTCGCTGATGTCTTATTTTAGATTTTATCTAAAATACTGAAAAATATAGCAAAAATTGCTATTTGACGCGATTCCGACCCCCTGTGCGAGTCAAGATTTTTATTTCAGTATTTTTACATGCGCCGGTCTTGATCGACTCGCATGGCCTTGCCTAGACAGGGGCGTCGTCAGCCTTCGCTGGCGGCCACCACATCGACATGATTCGCGCCCTTTCGGACCGAGTGTCCGGGACAGGACGCTCGTGCCTTGGCGCGGGCTGCGACGGATCGGCGTGTGGCTGGCCGCACGAAGACTTGGGCGTTGGGGACATCTGGGGGCGACGCGGCGTGACACAAGGCGGGGATCGGTATGGCAAGGACGCAAGGGTTGGAGTCGTGAGCGGTGATGCCGCCATGCTCTGGCCGCGCGTGGCCGAAGGATTGCGCCGCGATCTGGGCGCCCGCACGTTCGACCATTGGCTGAAGCCGGTCGGTTTTGCCGATTATTGCGCCTTGTCCGGTGTCGTGACGCTGGAAACGCAGAGCCGTTTTTCGGCGAACTGGATAAACGAACGCTTCGGCGACCGGCTGGAGCTGGCTTGGCGCCAGCACTTGCCGGGCGTGCGCGGCGTCACCGTACGCGGCGGCGCGGCGGCCAGCGACCGCGCCACCGCTCTTTCGGCCCAGCCGCTTCCCGCGTTCGAACCGCCACAGCCGGCCGCCAACCCGGCGCTGCTCGGGTTCGACCCGCGCTTGTCGTTCGATCGCTTCGTGGTCGCCCGCTCGAACATTCTGGCCGCCAACGCGGCGCGCCGCATGGCGATGATCGAGACTCCGCAGTTCAATCCGCTCTATCTCTGTTCGGGAACCGGCCAGGGCAAGACGCACCTGCTTCAGGCGATCGCGCAGGATTTCGCAGCGTTGCACCCCACGGCCAACATCATCCTGATGTCGGCGGAGAAGTTCATGCTGGAATTCGTCGGCGCGATGCGCGGCGGCGACATGATGGCGTTCAAGGCGCGGCTGCGGGCGGCCGACCTGCTGCTGCTCGACGATCTGCAGTTCGTGATCGGCAAGAATTCGACGCAAGAAGAGCTCCTTCACACGATCGACGACCTGATGACGGCCGGCAAGCGCCTCGTCGTCACCGCCGACCGCCCGCCGGCGATGCTCGACGGGGTCGAGGCCCGGCTGCTGTCGCGCCTGTCGGGCGGCCTGGTCGCCGACATCGAAGCGCCCGAGGACGATCTTCGCGAACGCATCATCCGTCAGCGGCTGGCCGCGATGCCGATGGTCGATGTGCCCGACGCGGTCGTCGCTTATCTGGTCAAGCATTTCACGCGCAACATCCGCGAGCTCGAAGGCGCGCTCAACAAACTGCTGGCCTATGCTGCGCTGACGGGGACGACGATCGATCTTGCGCTGGCCGAAGATCGGCTCGCCGAAAATGTCCGCAGCGCCCGCCCGCGCATCACGATCGACGAGATCCAGCGCGCCGTTTGCGCCCACTATCGTCTCGACAAGGCGGAGATGGCGTCGAAGAGGCGCGTCCGCGCGGTCGCCCGCCCCCGGCAGGTCGCCATGTATCTTGCGAAAGAGCTGACGCCGCGTTCCTACCCTGAAATCGGCCGCCGCTTTGGCGGGCGCGATCATTCGACGGTGATCCACGCGGTCCGCACGGTCGAAGCGTTGCGCGTTACCGACAGCGAGCTCGATGCGGAGATCGCGGCGATCCGGCGCAGCCTCAACAACTGATCGCCGGTCACTCCGGCCCGTTGGCAGCCTGGGGTGGGAAGCAGGCCCTCCTTCATCGTCGTCATCCCGGACGTGATGCGGATCCGCTCCTGCAGCGCTTCGCACTGCTACCTCCCCATGCCTGCGGCACCGGGAGGAATTTATGTCGGCTTCCGCTTGTTTCCAGACCCTTGTCCTTGCGAGCTTTACCCGGGAGCCATTCTCCTGCTGCCGGATGGCGCCCGAATCCCGTCGAACGAACCACGCGCCTCGTTCAAGGGTAACGCTGCGACTTGGGGGGCAATCGGCCGGGGAACCGGGGCTTGCCTTGCGCCACACGTAAAAGGCCCGCCTTCCTTTCGGAGGGCGGGCCCTGTTCGTGTCGTATGGGTCGGCTCAGCCCCTTTCGGGGGGCGCCACGGTGATACGGACCCGTTCGCCCGAATTGCCGGGGAAGCCGGTGAACATCGCCTCGACGAGGTTCGGGACGATCGCCTGGAGGTTGTTGTCGCGCGATTGCGCCTCGGCATGCCCCTCGAACAGGCGCGAGCCGTCGGCGGCGCGATTGATCTGCAGGTTCAGCCCGCTGGTGTAGACGGTGTAGCTGCTGACGTCGTTATATCCCCAGCTCGGGCCGAAGCCGCCCCACAGGAAGGGGTCGCGATAGCCGTAGATGTAGCGGCGTCCGCTGCGACCGGTGACGACGACCGGGCGGTAGAAGCCGCGGCCATAATAGCCGCCGTACCAGGGATCGCCGAAGCCGGGGCTCGACACCACACGTTCGCGGCCCTTGTCGACGCCATAATCCATGCGCACGACCAGATCGGGCCGTTCGCCAGCGGACGCAGGCCGATAGCCGTAGCGGGTCAGTTCGCCGGAAACGAGATTGGCATATTGGCCGAACTCGATCCCGCCCTGAAGCGCGGGATTGGCCGCTTCGATCGCGAAGCTCTGGCCCTGCGGCGCGGGAAGCTGCGTCTGGAAGCGTGCGACATCGGCGCGGAAAGGGGTCGCGCAGCCCGCCAGCGCGAGCGTCGCGCCGGCCATGGCAGCCAAACCCAGCCGTTTGAGGATCGTCTTGCTCATATTCATGCTCCGTGATTCGGATCGGCACGCACCGCCGTTTATAACATGACTACGCCGAAGCGACTTAACCTTGGTTGAACCCGCTTCGTCGTACCGCGGTTCCATCGTCCCGATATGGGAAGGCGTTGCCGCGAAACAAGAATTCTTGCGCCGAGCGGAAGGCTTAGCGGCAGAGCCCCAGCGCCGAATAGGCGGCGTCCAGCGTCGGCCGGGCAAGGGCTGCGGCGCGAGCGGCCCCGGCCTCCAGCGCGGCGTCGATCGCCGCGGGATCGGCCTTTAGCTGGTTGAGCCGCGTGGCGATGGGACGCAGCGTTTCGACGAGCAACTCGCCGAGCGCGGGTTTGAAGGACCCAAAGCCTTGCCCCGCAAAGCGGGAGAGCACATCGTGGATGCTTTCGTCCGCCATGGCAGCGTAGATCGATACCAGGTTTTTCGCCTCCGGCCGATCTTGGAGCCCCGCCACTTCGGATGGCAGCGGCTCGGCATCCGTCCTCGCCTTGCGAATCTTCGCCATGATCGTGTCGGGAGCATCGACCAGGTTGATACGGCTCATGTCGCTGGGGTCCGACTTCGACATCTTGGCGTTGCCGTCGCGCAGGCTCATGATCCGCGCGGCGGTCGGGGGGATTGTCGGATCAGGCAGCGTGAAGGTTTCGGTCCCCGTATCGAGGTTGAACTTGGTCGCGATGTCGCGCGCGAGTTCCAGATGTTGCTTCTGGTCGTCGCCGACGGGCACATGCGTCGTCTGATAAAGCAGCACGTCGGCCGCCTGCAGCACCGGATAGGCGTAAAGGCCGACACTCGCGCCCTCGCGGTTCTTTCCCGATTTCTCCTTGAACTGCGTCATGCGGTTGAGCCAGCCGATCCGCGCGGTGCAGAACAGCAACCAGGCCAGTTCGGCATGTGCAGGCACGCGCGCCTGATTGAACAGGATCGCCTTTTCGGGGTCGATCCCCGCGGCCATCAGGGCCGCCGCCATTTCGCGCGTGTTCGCGGTCAGTTCGGCCGGGTCGTTGTGAACGGTGATCGCATGCAGGTCGGCCAGAAAATAGAGCTTCTCGCCCGGCATGTCGTCCTGCATCCGTACCCAGTTGCGGATCGCGCCCAGATAATTGCCGAGGTGCAAATTCCCGGTGGGCTGGATGCCCGATAGCGTCCGCATGTCTTACTCCCGAATTGGGTCTGGTGGATGATGGCGGGTCCGATCGACAATCGCCGATCAGGTCCGCGTGCGCCGCCGCGTCAGCATGGCGAGGAGATCCTTGTCAAGCGCGCCCACGACGAACGCCATGACGAAAAAGGCTGTGCCGCCCGCTGCGCACAGGACAAGAAGGGACCATATACGCTCGAACGCGCTGCCGCCATAATAGGGCTCCATCAGCGGCATCATGTACCAGAGCAGTGCCGCCATGGCCGCGACGGCGATGAGTTGGCGGCCGATCTTGCCCGCAAGTGCGGCGGTGAAATGGAACCAGCCGCGCCGATGGAGCACGGTGTAGAGCAGCAGGCAATTGAAGGAGGCCGAGACCGCCGTTGCGCCCGCGAGGCCGACGATACCGTAACGCTCGACCACATACAGGTTGATCGCGACATTGACGGTCAGCGAGGCGAGGGCCGTCCACACCGGCGTTTTCGTATCCTCCCGCGCGAAAAAGCCGGGGTTCAGGATTTTCACGATGACATAGGCCGGAAGACCGGCGATCAGCGCTACGACGATCTGCGCCATGATCAACCCGTCGGCTTCGGTGAACTTCCCGCCGACGAAGAAGGCCGTGACGAAGGCCGGGGCGCAAATTCCGAGCGCAACGGCGGCGGGCAGCGTCAAAAGCGTCGCGATCTCGAAAGCGTTCGCCTGCAACCGCTGCGCTTCGGAATCGTCGCCGCTGTGGATATGGCGCGAAAGCATCGGCAGGATCGCGGTGCCGAGCGCGATGCCGACGATGCCGAGCGGGAGCTGGTTCAGCCGGTCGGCGAGCTTCAGAAGCGTCAGCGATCCCTGCGGCAGCGAGGTTGCGAAGAAGGTGTCGACGAACTGGCTGACCTGATAGATGCCGGCACCGAACGTCGCGGGCAGGATCAGCATGCCGAGCCGTTTGACCTCCGGGGTGAAGCGCGGCAGCCGCCAGTGGAGTTTGAGGCCGGCGCGGCGGACTGCCCACCACATATAGGCAAGCTGGACGACGCCCGCGACGCTGACCGCGATCGCGAGAGGCTCGGCGACGATCCGGTCGTCGCCGCCAGGGCCGCGAAGATGCCGGCCGGTCAGGATTCCGCCGATCAGCACGATATTGAGCAGGACGGGCGCGAAAGCGCCGGGTGCAAAGCGCGAGCGCGCGTTCAGCAACCCCGACAACATCGCGACGAGGCTGACGAGCGCGAGATAGGGAAAGGTGACGCGGCTCAGGAACACGGCGAAATCGAACTTGCCCGGAACTTCCTGAAAGTCGCGCGCGAGAATCCAGACGATGCCGGGCATCGCGATCATCATGACGGCCGAGAAGGCAAGCAGCACCCAGAGGAAGACCGACAGCACGTCGTCGGCAAATTTCGCCGCGGCGTCTTCCCCGCCTTCGCCATGCAGCGCGCGGCTGTACATGGGGATGAAGGCGACCGAAAAGGCGCCCTCGGCGAACAGGCGGCGGAAGGTGTTGGGGAGCGTGAAGGCGAGCTGGAACGCATCGGCGGCCAGCCCGGCGCCAAGTACGCGGGCGAGCAACATGTCGCGAACGAAACCGAAAACGCGGCTGACCATCGTCAGGCCGCCGATCGTTCCAACGCTTTTGACGAGGCTGCTCAATCCCCCGGCCTGCCCCCGAAGCGGGGTTTACGCCTGACCGACCGCGACTTCGCCGGCCTGTTCGGCCTGCATCGCCTGCGCCTGCTGCATGAACAGGCCGTGGAAATCGATCGGTTCGAGCAGCAGCGGCGGGAAGCCGCCATCGCGCACCACGTCGGCCACCACGCGGCGTGCGAAGGGGAAGAGGATGCGCGGCGCTTCGGCCAGGAAGAAAGGCTGGAGCTGATCGTCGGGGACGTTGCGCACACCGAACAGGCCGGCATATTTGATATCGACGATAAAGCCGGTGCCTTCGTCCGATTTCGACGAGATGTCGATCTTCAGGGTCACTTCGTACAGGCCCTCGCCGACATTGTCGGCGCCGATGTTGAACTGGACATCGATATGCGGGGCCGACTGCCACTGATAGACGGCGGGAGCGTTCGGATTTTCGAACGACAGGTCCTTCACATATTGCGAGATCAGACCGATCGCGGGACCGGTGTCTTCGCCGTTCGGCAGCGCGGCGGTGTTGATGTCGGTGCTGGTCTCGTCGGCCATGATGTCTGCTTTCACTGGAATCGGATGGAAGTTCCGCCGTACGGCGGAGCGTTGCGGGCGCGCTTAGCAGCGGCGAACCGCCAGCACAATGGCCGGTGCCTCCCGAACGGCGCGGGGGCGGGAATCGTTGACCTGCCGCCCCGCTGCGGTCATGGTGGTTTGAATCATGACCGCCTATACCCTATGTTAGGGTTGACGTTTCATCATTGCCCGCAATGGATATCTGCCTGTGACCGCTTTTTCGATCGTCCTGCTCGCCATGATTGCCGCGTTCCTCGGCATGCGGCTCTATTCGGTGCTCGGCAAACGGACCGGGCACGAGCAAGAGCCTGTTTTGCCGCGCCGCGACGACCGCCCGGCGGTCTCGGCACCGGCACGCCTTGACGATGCGGAGACGGGGTCAGGATCGCCGTCCGCCTTGCCCGGCGGTGCGGGACTTGTTTATGAACCCGCCGCCGAAGCGGGATTGCGCCAATTGCTTGCGGCGGATCGCCATTTCGATGCCGGTCGCTTCATGGAAGGCGCCGAGGCCGCCTATCGCATGATTCTGGAGGCTTTCTGGTCGGGCGACCGCGAGACGCTGCGCGATCTTTGCGACGACGATAGCTATGAAGGCTTCGTCGCGGCGATCGACGACCGCGCGGCGCGGGGCGAAAAGTTGGAAAATCGCCTGATCGGTATCGATTCGGCCAAGATCACGGCCGTCGAAATCGGTCGCGGCGAAGCGCGGATCACCGTGCGCTATCGGGCCGATATCAGTGCGATCACCCGCGATGCCGACGGCAAGCTGATCGCCGGATCGATGAGCGATGCGGCGCAGACCGACGATCACTGGACCTTCCGCCGCCAGCTTGGCAGCAGCGATCCCAACTGGCTGCTCGACGAAGTCGAAGCCGCCTGATCCCATGATTCGCGGGGGCGAAAGGCACCGGGCGCGCCGGAGACGGTGCGCGCGTGGTTTCGGGTTTGCGCTTCTTGCCATTGTTCCACTGCTTTCGGCCTGTTCCTCGGTCATCCCCGAGGCCGGCGGGCCACGACCAGGCGCCGGCGGACCCGTCACCGCGCCGACGACGCCTCGTCCGACCGATGCACCGAGGCCCTACACGCCGCGCCCGTCGGAAACGGGATCGGTGGCGGCCAGACCCGTTCCGGCAACCCCGAATCCGCCACTCGCGGCGCCTGTCGTTCCCGCGACCGCGACCACCGCGATCGAAGCAGGCGTCATTGCGGGTCCCGAATTCAACGAGCTTGGCGTGTCGGCCGAAAAAGCGACCGCGGCGCTCAGGGCGTTCCGCCTCAGTTGTCCGTCGCTGCTCCGCCGTACCGACGCCAGCGGGCTTACCCAGAACGCCGAGTGGACCGAAAGCTGCGGCGCGGCGAAGGACTGGACCGACCGCGATGCCACCAATTTCTTCAGCCGCTATTTCGGCACCGTGCAAATTGGGGCCGGCACCGCGTTCGTAACCGGCTATTACGAGCCGGAGATCGCGGCTTCGCGCGACAAGCGGCCGGGCTATGACGTTCCCGTATATCGCCGGCCGGCGGATCTGGTCGATGTCGACCTCGGCGTCTTTTCCGGTGACCTGAAGGGCAAGAAGATTCGCGGCCGCGTCGATGGCAGCAATTTCGTGCCCTATTATGACCGGGCGGCGATCGAGCGCGGGACGCTGGCCGGCCGCGGGCTCGAAATCGCCTGGGCAGCCGACGCCGCCGAATTCTTTTTCCTGCAGGTGCAGGGATCGGGCCGTCTTCGCCTGCCCGACGGCGGGATCATGCGCATCGGTTACGATACGCAGAACGGCCGCGATTATGTCGGCATCGGCAAACTGCTGCTCGACCGCGGCGAACTCAAGTCCGGCCAGGCGTCGATGCAGGGAATCCTCGATTATCTGCGCGCCGATCCTGTCCGCGGTGCGGCGGTGATGAACGAAAATCCAAGCTGGGTCTTCTTTCGCGAGTTGACGGGCCCGGGTCCGCTCGGCGCGCTTGGCGTGCCGGTGACCGGCCGGTCGAGCGTCGCAGCCGACCCCAAATATGTGCCGCTCGGCGCGCCGGTCTTCCTCTCGCTCGACCGCGCCGAACCGAACGGGCTGTGGATCGCGCAGGATACCGGGGGCGCGATCAAGGGCGCGAACCGCTTCGACAGCTTTTGGGGCGCCGGCGACGACGCGCGCGCGATCGCGGGCGGCATGGCGGCGCGGGGGTCGGCGCTGCTCCTGCTGCCGCGCGCCAGCGTCGCGCGGCTCGCGCCGCGCCGCTGATCGTTCGATGGGCCGGCGGCTCGATCCTCAGGAAGCGGCGCTCTGGAAGAAGGTCGCGGCGACCGTCGATCCGCTGGTAAAGCGCCCTGCCGCGCTGGAGCCCCGCGCCTTGCCAACTGTCAAGCCGCCGCTGCCGTCCCCGCCCAGCGCCGCTCCGCCTGCCGCCGCGCCGCGTGCCCGGACACCGCCGCTGCGTCGGACCTGGTCCGGTTCGACGCTGGATGGCCATTGGGACCGGCGTTTGCGCAAGGGCCTTGTGCGTCCGGACATGAGTATCGACCTTCATGGTCACAGCCTCGCGTCGGCGCAGGCCTTGCTCGACGATGCGATCGGGCGCGGCTTGCTGCGCGGCGCCCGCGTCCTGCTGGTCGTCGCGGGACGGGTGCGTCCCGGCGCCGACAGATTGCCGCTGATGCATGGCGATCCGCGTCCGCGCGGGGCGATCCGCGCATCGCTGCCCGACTGGCTATCGGTCTCTCCATACGCCGACCAGATCGTCGCGCTGCGGCCGGCGCACATCAGCCATGGTGGCGGAGGCGCGGTCTATGTGATCCTGCGCCGGTCGCGCGAGGATTAGAGGAAGGCGCGCATCAGGATGCCACGATAGATGGCGGTCAGGGTGCGGAGATCGTCCACCGCGACCGCCTCGTCCAGTTTGTGCATCGTCGCGTTGATCAGCCCGAATTCGACCACGGGGCACAGCGCGTGAAGGAAGCGCGCGTCGGATGTGCCGCCGGTCGTCGACATTTCCGGCATCAGGTCGGTCGCGGCATGGATCGCCTCGGCGACCAGCCCCGACAATTCACCCGGCGGGGTCAGGAAAGCCTCACCTGAAACTCTGCCCAGAACCTTCGCCTGAGGTTCGACGTCGTGCGCAAGCCGTTCGACCATCGCAACCAGGTCGGCGCCGCGATGCCGGTCGTTGAAACGGATCGACAGGCGCGCGCGCGCCGAGGCGGGAATCACATTGGTCGCGCCGTTACCGACGTCAATATCGGTGAATTCGATGTTGGATGGCTGAAACCAGTCGGTCCCCGCATCGAGGCTGACCGCGTCGATCGCGGCCAGGATCTTGACCAGCTTCGGGATCGGATTGTCGGCGAGATGGGGATAGGCGACGTGGCCCTGCGTTCCCGGCACATCGATCCAGATGTTGACCGACCCCCGCCGCCCGATTTTGACCATGTCGCCGAGCCGGTTCACCGAGGTGGGCTCTCCGACGAGGATCATGTCGGGCTTCACGCCGCGGGCGTCCATATGTTCCATCAGGGCACGGGTGCCGAAGATCGCGGGGCCTTCCTCGTCGCCGGTGATGATCAGACTGATCGTGCCGGCATCGGCGGGCGTCGCGGCGGCTGCGGCGACAAAGGAGGCGATCGCTCCCTTCATGTCGACCGCACCGCGCCCGTAGAGCAGGTCGCCGCGGATTTCGGGCGCGAAGGCGTCGCTCGTCCAGCCTACGCCGGGCGGCACGACGTCGAGGTGTCCGGCAAAGCCGAAATGCACAGGGCCTTTGCCCCGGCGCACCGCGAGCAGATTTTCGACCGGGCCGTCGGGTTCGATCCCGTCGATAAAGCGCTCGACCGTAAAGCCGAGCGGTATCAGCGACGCTTCCAGCGCGTCGAAGACGCTGCCGGTGGCGGGAGAGATGCTCGGCACGGCGATCAGCGCTTGGGCGAGGGCGACGGGGTCGACTGGATGCGTCATGAGCCTCCTTTATCCGTTCGTGTCGAGCGAAGTCGAGATACCATTCTGTCGTGCGCATCTCGACTTCGCAGGGTGCGACCGGTAAAAAGGGGGTGGAGAACCGCCCGATGCCCAAGCTCGATCTCGATGCCATTCCGCAGACCAATGTCACCGGCTATCCGGCGCCCTATGATGCGGCGGTGCAGGGGCGCTGGTATCGCCGTCTTGCGCCGCCGACGGGGCTCAGCGACTTCGCGGCAAGCCATGTCGTGCTGAACCGGTGGCTGGTCGTCGCAGCGCCACTGGCACGACGGCGAGGACGAGATGCTGGTCATGATCGCGGGCGAGGCGACGCTGGTCGAGGACGACGGGCGCTGGCCGATGCGCGCCGGCGACATCGCGGTGTGGCCGAAGGGCAGAACCAACGGCCACCATCTTGTCAACGAAACCGATGCCGACTGCGTCTTTGTCGCCCTGGGCGGGGGCAAGGCCCATGACACCGGGGGCGGCTATTCGGACATCGACATGCTGTTTTCGCCCGACGGCTATTTCCACAAGGACGGTACGCCCTATCCGACGAAGCGCCTTCCCTAGGATCCCGACCCTGGTGCCCGGACCTAGCCGCTCTGCGCGGGTCCTTCGAATGCCTCGATGACCCAGTCCTCCGCCTGCGCGCCGCCGATCCATTCCTGCATGTGCGGGTGGCTGATCACGGCCTGACAATAAGGGATCGCGAAGCGGGGAAGCGCGATCGAATAGGTGAGGAAGCGCGTCACCACCGGCGCAAACATCATGTCCGCCGCCGACCAGTCGCCGAACAGAAAATCGCCTTCGCCGCCGAACCGTGCGCGCGCTTCGGCCCAGATCTGGACGATCCGTACCACGTCGGCCTGCACTTCGGGCGCGAGATCGGAGGCAGGGTAGATGCGGCGGATATTCATGCTGTGGTGGCGGCGGAGCGCCGCGAAGCTGGAATGCATTTCGGCGGCCATCGATCGTGCCATCGCCCGCGCGGCCATGTCCTCGGGCCAGTATCCGCGCGTGCCGCCGGTCTTTTCGTTGAGATAATCGATGATCGCGAGGCTGTCCCAGACGACGATGTCGTCGCCGTCCCACAGGATCGGCACCTTGCCGCCCGATGGCGCGAACTCGTCGCCCTCGCGCCGGTTCGACCAGTCCTCGTCATACAGCGGAACCGTGATTTCCTCGAAGGACAGGCCGCTATGCTTGGTCGCAAGCCAGCCGCGCAGGCTCCAGCTCGAATAGGCCTTGTTGCCGATGAACAGTTTCATGTCGTCTCCCTGTCCCCATCCTCGGGGGCAGGGCGGCAAAGGTCAACTCTCGACCGCTTCCAGTACGGCAGTGCGCAGTTCGGCGATCCCCATGCCCTTTTCGCTGCTGGTCACGATCACTTCGGGATGCGCGGCGGGGTGCTTTCGCGCTTCGGCTTCGGTCGCGGCATGCACGTCCGCAAGGGCCGTCGCCTTCACCTTGTCGGCCTTGGTAAGGACAAGGCGATAGCTGACCGCCGCGATATCGAGCATTTCGAGCACGTCGCGATCGACGTCCTTGATGCCGTGGCGGCTGTCGATCAGCACGAGCGTGCGTTTCAGGACCGCGCGTCCGCGAAGATAGTCGTTGATCAGGAAGCGCCACTTCCGGACCACATCCTTTGGCGCCTTGGCAAAGCCATAGCCGGGCATATCGACGAGCCGGAACACCAGCGGGCTGCCGACGTCGAAATAGTTGAGTTCCTGCGTCCGCCCCGGGGTCACCGACGTGCGGGCCAGCCCGTTCCGGTTGGTCAATGCGTTGAGCAGCGACGATTTGCCGACGTTCGACCGGCCCGCGAAGGCGATCTCGGGCACGCTTGGCACCGGGAGATGCTGAAGCGCAGGTGCCGACTTCAGAAAGGCGATCGGGCCGGCAAACAGCCGGCGCGCCCGTTCGGTCAAAATGGGGTCGATTTCGTCGGTCATAAGGCTGCGCCCCTGCAAAGGCCGGGGCCATCTCCTGTGGTTTGAGTCCGGAACGGCCGGCGACGGGGCGGCTTTCGATGACCCCATCGCCGGATGTCATTACTTGGTCGGTGCCGCCTTCAACTGGGGGAACTTGCGATACATGAACTGCTGCTGCGCGATCGACAGGCAGTTGTTGGTGATCCAGTACAGCAGCAGGCCGGCCGCGAACGGCGCCATGATGAACATGAACAGCCACGGCATGATCTTGAACACCTGTTGTTGCACCGGGTCGGTTGCCTGCGGATTGAGGCGGAACTGCAGGAACATGGTGATGCCGAGCAGCAGCGCGAGCGGTCCGAGCGCCAGCAGCGACGGCGGGGTGAAGTTCAGCAGTCCGAACAGGTTCAGGAAGTGCGCCGGATCGGGCGCCGACAGATCCTTGATCCACAGCGCGAACGGCTGGTGCCGCATTTCGATCGTCAGCATCAGCACCTTGTAGAGCGCATAGAAGATCGGGATCTGGATCACGATCGGCAGGCAGCCCGCCAGCGGGTTGATCTTTTCGTCCTTGTAAAGCTTCATCAGCTCCTGCTGCTGGCGCTGCTTGTCGTCCTTGTAGCGTTCCTGCAGTGCCTTCATCTTCGGTTGGACAAGGCGCATCTGTGCCATCGAATGGAACTGCCGCTGTGCGATCGGGAACATCAGCGCGCGGATGATCAGGGTCAGCAGCATGATCGCGACGCCGAAGTTGCCGACCTGTTTGAACAGCCAGTCGAGCAGCTTGAAGATCGGCACCGCGAAAAATTCGAACCAGCCCCAATCGATCGCGTTCGACAGGCGAGGAATGCCGGCCTTTTCCTGATAGGTCGACAGAATGCCGACTTCCTTCGCACCTGCGAAAATGCGGCTGGTTGCGGTGGTCTGTGTGTTCGGGGCAACCTGCTGGCTGGCGCGGGCGAACATCGTGCGGAAGACGTCGCCGGTCATCGCGCTCATTTCGGCCGAGACCTTTTCACCGCTGGCGGGGATGACGGCGGCGAGCCAATATTTGTCGCTGAAGCCAAGCCAGCCGGCCGACGTAAATCGGGCTGTCTTGTCGTCCTTTTTCTCGAGGTCGTCATAGTCCCATTCGAAGTTGGACTTCCCATCGACGAAGCCGGTCGGGCCGACGTGGATCGTGACCGAATCATGATCTTCCGGGTGGGTCGGCTTGCCGAGGCGGTCGATCAGCGCATAGCTGCCGACCGCGACGGGCGCCGTGCCGCGGTTCACGATCGTCTGCTTTGCGGTGATCAGATATTTGTCGTCGATGCTGTATTCGATGCGGAAGGTCTGGCCGCTGTCGTTCGACCAGCTGAGCGTCACGGGCGTGGCGGGAGTCAGGCGGGTCCCCGATGCCGTCCACAGCGTCGTGTCGCCCGGCACCGCGACGCCCTGTGCCGACCAGCCGAGGTTGGCGAGATAGGCGGCCTTGGTCCCGGCGGGCGAAAAGAGGCGGACCGGCGGCGAATCCTTCTTGATCGTCTGCCGGTATTTGGTGAGCGTGATGTCGTCGATGCGCGCGCCGACGAGATTGATCGAACCCTGGATGGTGGGCGTTTCGATCGGGACGCGGGCGGTGGCGGCGAGCGCGGTTTCGACCGGCTGAATCGCGGGTGCGGTCGACGCGGCGGGTGCCGCTGCCGCGCCTGTACCTTGCTGCGTGGGTGCGGGCGGCATGGCGCCGGGCGCTGCGCCGCCCGTTCCCGCGACCGTCGTCGTGACATCGGGCTTTTTGGGGGCCGGGAAGAATTTCTGGGCAACGAAGTTCCAGCCCAGCAATATGGCCGCCGACAGCAAGATTGCCGTGATCCAGTTACGCTTATCGTCCACGCTCGTTGGTCTCTCTTCGTCTCTATTGTCGGGAAATGCGGATGCTACGGCACCGGGTCATGGCCATGCCCACCCCATGGATGGCAGCGCAATAGCCGCTTTGTCGCCATCCAGCCACCCTTGATCGCACCATGGCGTTGCAGCGCCACAATCGCATATTCGCTGCACGAAGGGGCAAAGCGGCAGGTGGGCGGCAATATGCGCGACGGGCCGAGCTGCCAGCCGCGCGCGACCAGGATCAGCAGGCGGGCGATCATCAGGAGAGCCCGGAAAACCGCGCAACTTTACGCGCGATTCGGGTGCTGGAGGCGAACGGAACAGGCTTCATGCCGGAAAACCGTCGTAGCGCGGCATCGCGGGACGGCCGATCATTTCGCGAGCTTCCTCGCCGCGCGCTTCAGCGCCGAATCGAGATGTTCGGCCAGCTCCGCAAAGGCGATGTCGTTGCCTCCCGGTCGGCCGATCATCACATGGTCGGCGCCGGGAATGCCCGATTCGGCCAGCGCAGCGCGCGCAAGTTCGCGAAAGCGGCGCTTCATTCGGTTGCGGGTGACCGAATTGCCGACCTTCTTGCTGACGGTAAAGCCGATAGCCGGAACATCGTCGCCGTCGCCGCGCGGGCGGACGAGCAGGACAAAGCCGGGCATGGGAAAGCGAAGGCCGCGGTTTGCGGCCAGAAATTCGCTACGTTTCGAAAGCGTTCGCATCGGCCCAGACCTTGCGAGGCCCGGTGCAAAAGCGTCAGCGGTCAGGCCGACAGCTTCTTGCGGCCCTGTGCGCGACGGTTGGCCAGAACCTTGCGGCCGCCGACAGTTGCCTTGCGGGCGCGGAAGCCGTGACGGCGCTTGCGCACGAGGCGGCTCGGTTGATAGGTGCGCTTCATCGCGGTTTTCCCTAGATCTCGTCAAATGCTGCAACAGAAAAGGGCCGCCAAGCGTGGGCGGCCACTGTCGGAGGCGCGGATAAGCGGGATTCGGCGCAAAGTCAATCATCATCGAGGATCTCTTCGATCCGGTCGCGGGCGCGGCGGCGCGCAGCACTCACGCGGCGCATGACGCGGTCGGTCCAGTCTCCGTAGCGCGGGTGGCGCCATTTGAACCGGACGTAGCGGCGTTTCGCCCAGGCGCTGTTTTGCAGGCAGAGCATCAGGCCGACCGGGAACAAGACAAGGAAACCGGGGCCGGGCAGCGGGCCGATGAGCACGCCGACGATCATCAGCAACACGCCAAGACAGAAGAGCGCGGTCCGGACCTGCGCGTTCGATCGCAATCGCTGGTATAGGCTGCGCTTTGCCATGCCGTCCGATCTGGGGGCGGCGCAGGCGTGTTACAAGGCTAAATCAGTTTGGGCCAAATCGGCTCGGGTTCAGTTGAGCGTGACGAAGCGTGCCATGTCGTCGCGCGTCAGATAGCGGACATCGTCGAACGGTGTGCTGTTGGTCAGCGCATAGAAGGCGCGCGCCTTGGCATCGTCCATGCCCATTTCGCGGTAGTAGCTGAGATATTCGGCATGGACAGGATCGTTCGCGGGATAGTCGTTCGCTTCGCGGCCGGTTTCGTCGGCCCAGCTATGCACTCCGAACTCGGCATCGGGTGCGGCACGGCGGGTGTTACCGGCGAGCCAGAGCTCGACCGCACCCGACCGTACCGAGCCGCCGCTCGGGACGACGGTTTCCAGACCCGCCCGGCGAATCGCGCGGGCGAGAATCAGGTTCGCTTCCTCGTCGAGGCTGCCGGGGCAGTCGATCATTTCGAGGCGCTTCAAGCTGGGGTAGGCCGCCAGCATCGCGGCGAACTGGCGCGGGGTTGCCGAGGTGACGTCGCCGGCCATGCGGATCGTGCTGTCGTCGACGACCGCGAAGGGACCGAAATGCGCCTTTGCATGGCCGAGCGTCGCGAGCGTCGCCGACGGCGCATAGCGCCGCGTCGCCCCCATATCGGCGTCCTCGGCCAGGCCTTCGTCGTCGAGCAGTGCGGCGTTTTCATCGATGTATCCGGCAGCGTCGTTATCGCCGGCGTCGTCATAGGTCCATGTCACCGTCGTCGTGGTGACGGTCATCGCCTGCTGCGCATGTGCCGGCGCGAACGCCAGCACCGCCGCGAAGGCGGCGACAAGAAGCGTGCGAACAAGGGCAATCGGCGGAACCATGGGTCCGCCTTCGCGCGGGCGCGATGACCAAATGGCAAAGCGGCAGCGTCAGCGGCGCATTAACCGCATTATGGGACGAGTTTTGCTTCCCCAATCGTCATCCCGGCGGAGGCCGGGATCTCAACCCAGATGCCATGACGCGCCGGCGAGATCCCGGCCTTCGCCGGGATGACGGAGGGGGAGCGGGATGACGGGATCGCGTGTTCAGCCCGCCTCGCACAGCGCCTTCAATTGCTCGGCCACCGCGCCCCAGCCCGGGGTGAAACCCATGTCCTCGTGTTGCTTCTGCGCCGCGTCGGTCCAGTGGCGCGCCCAGCCGGTGAAGCGCGTCCCATCGCCTTCGGGCGCGATTTCCCAGCCGCCGATCATGAACGCATCGGCCGCGGCAAGGCGGCCGTCGGCCCCGCGCACCACCGCGTCGGTCGTCACGAATCGCTGGCCGGGCACGACTTCGAGGAAGAGTCCATCGGTCGGCATGGTTTCGCCTTCGGGACCGTGCATCGTCATCGCGCAGCGACCACCGCTCCTGAGGTCGATCTCGTCGAGCGTGACGGTCCACGGCTTGGGGCACCACCATTCGGCCATGCGTTCGGTCATGACCTGCCAGACCTTTTCGGGCGTAGCGTCGATCAGGGTCGTGACCGACAGTTCGCGCGGGGAGTCGCTCATTTTTCTCTCCATCTCATTCCTAGGGAAGGGTCAGTCCCGATCGGGCGCGCCGAGCGGGAAATAGGCGCGGTACGGTCGCGCTTCCTCGACGCAGCGCGATACCGCGGGGTGCGCGAGCAGGCGGGCGCGATAGGCGCGGAGGTTTTCATGCGTGTCGGGGATGCGGTGCACCCAGTCGGCGTAGAAGAGCGACGGCGCCGCCGCGCAATCGGCCATGGTGAAGCCATAGGGGGTCGCCCAGCCGCCGCCCGCAAGTTCCTTGTCGAGCCAGGCGTAGATGGTGTCGAGCTTTGCCTCGGTCTGTTCGACGATGATCGGAAGGTGGTTTTCGGGACCGCGCAGCGCGTCGTTCACCACCTCTTGCATCCGGTTCATCACATGATGGTCGAAGATGCGGTCGAACAGCCGGACCTTCAGCGCGGCGTCGAACGCCTGCGGGATCAGGCGCGGCTCGGGGACCAGATGGTCGAGATATTCGATGATGATCGACGATTCGAACCAGGGCACGCCGTCGTGGACGAGCAGCGGGAATTGTCCGACCGGCCAGTGCGCCTTGAGTTCAGGCATATGATCCGGAAACGCCGGATCGACCGATCGATAGTCGAAGTCTGTCCCCTTTTCGTAAAGCGCGATCAGCACCTTCCATGTGTAGGACGAGAAGGGGTGGCCATAACAGATCAGCATCGCGTCAACCCTTCACCGCCGCCTCGATCGCCGCGATGTCGATCTTTTTCATCGTCATCATCGCGTCGAAGGCGCGCTTCGCGACCTCGGGGTCGCCGCCCATCGTCGCGTCGGTCAGGACGCGCGGGGTGATCTGCCAGTTGAGGCCCCATTTGTCCTTGCACCAGCCGCAGGCGCTTTCGGTGCCGCCGTTGCCGACGATGGCGTTCCAGTAGCGGTCGGTCTCCTCCTGCGTGTCGGTGTGGACCTGAAAGGAAAAAGCCTCGCTGTGCGGGAAGATCGGCCCGCCGTTAAGGCCGACGCAGGCGATTCCGAGGACGGTGAAATCGACCGTCAGCGCGTCGCCTTTCCGGCCGCCCGGAAAATCGCCGGGTGCCTTGTGGACGGCGCCGACCCGGCTGTCGGGGAAGGTCGCGGCATAGAAATTTGCCGCGTCCTCGGCGTCCTTGTCGTACCAGAGGCAAAGCGTCACGGGCTGGCTCGTCGGCTGGCTGGACATCATTTCTCTCCCTTGATCGGCCCGCCGATCGACCAGAGATGGCCGAACGGATCCTTCACCTGGGCATAACGGTCGCCCCAGAACGCATCGTGCGGGTCGAGCGTCGAGGAGGCGCCCGCCGCGATCGCGCGCGCGAACCAGGCGTCGGTGTCATCGACGTGGAGATGCAGGGTCGTGCCGGTCGGAGCGCTCATCGCACTGCCCGAATATTCAGGAAAGTCGTCGTGCAGCATCAGCGAGGCGCCGTTGATGTGGACGTGCGCATGCAGGAAGCGCACGCCGTCCTCGGCCGGGACGCGCACCACTTCGGTCGCGCCGAACGCCTGTTTGTAAAAGTCGATCGCTTCGCTGCCCCGCTTGTCGGGGATCGCGATGTGCGGGGTCAGGCCCGAACTCGGGCGCTGATCGGCTTGGGTCGGCATGTCTCTCTCCTTTCAGTTCGTCATTGGTAGGAGCCGAAGGCGACGCGGCAATCTCCAGCTATCGAGATAGCGGAATGGGTGCCGGGGATTGCTTCGCTTCGCTCGCAATGACGCATGATCATTTCCGCGGCCCCACCAGGCCGAACGGGGCCCCTTGCGGGTCGATGCCGTTCATCGCGAACTCGCCGCCGGGGATTTCCATCGGTTCGTTGGTGATCGTGCCGCCGTTTGCGGTGACCGCGGCGTGTGCGCGATCGATGTCGCCCACGCCGATGTAAAAGCTCCACGCCGGGGCGGGCATGCCGGGCATCAGCGGCATCACCGCGCCAAGCCCGACGTCGCCGCGCTGGAGGAAGCGGTATGCGCCCATTTCGCCCATATCCATTTCGCCATCCTGACCCCAGCCGAAGTGGCGCGTGTAAAAGGCGATGGCCGCGTCGGGGTCGGACGTTGCGAGCTCGTTCCAGCGGATGCGTTGCGCTTCGGTGACCGAAAAGACGTCGCTCTCCATGCCTTCCATGCCCGGTGGCGGAACCGGATCCATGATATAGAAGGGCGCGCCCTGCGGGTCGGCGACCATTGCGATGCGGCCGACGGGGATGTCCATCGCCGGCATCTGGACGCTCCCGCCGTCGGCCTTGATCGCCTCGACCGCGGCGTCGACGTCGTCGGTGTGGATATAGCCGATCCAGAAGGGGCGGGCGCCGCCCGCGAGCATGTCGGCATTGAGCGCCAGCACGCCTCCGGCGTTGCCGCCGTCGCTGCGTCCGATCATGCGATAATCGATATCGCCCGCGGCGGGATCGCGTGTCGCGGCGATCGTCCAGCCGACGACGGCGCCATAGAAGCGCGCGGCGCCCGCCGGGTCGGGGGTCATCAGTTCGTACCAGATGAAGTTGGAGGCATCGGTCATCGGGGAATCCTCTCTTCTCGTTTGGGTCGCGGTATCGGGGCTGATCCCGCGTGCCGATCCCGGAGGCCTGTCCCTAAGCCTCGACGATCGGCTCGAAGCCGCCGTAGATCATGCGCTTGCCGTCGAACGTCTGGTCGGCGGGGTCGTGCTTCATCCGCTCGTCGGCCATGATCCTTTCCCAGCCGGTGGTGCGCGCTTCCTTGCTCGGCCATTCGACCCAGCTGAAGACGACCGTCTCGCCGGCCAGCCGGTGTGCGGCCCGGTTGTAGTCGGTGATCTTGCCGTCGGGGACGTCGTCGCCCCACGCCTCGACGACCCGCGTGGCGCCATGGTCGCGGAAGACTTCGGAGGCCTTGACCGCCATTGCCCGATAAGCGTCCCTGTTGCCGTCGGGGACCGGCACGAGATAGCCATCGACATAGCCCATCCGGCCCTCGGCACGGTCGTCGATCATCGAATCGAAACCCGCAAAGATCATCCGCTGGCCATCGAAAGGCATGTCGGCGCCCATTTCCGCCATGCGTGGATCATTCATCATCCTGTCGGTCGCGGCATCGCGCGTTGCCTTGTCGGGATATTCGAACCAACTGAAGACGACAGTCTCGTCGGGTTTTGCCTGCACGGCACCCTTGAAGTCGTTGACCTTGCCATCGGGGACGTCGTCACCCCAGCATTCGACCATCCGCGCGACGCCAAATTCCCGGAACAGCGGCGCGGCGCCCGCGGCATGCTTGCGATAGGCGTCCTTGTTGGCCGTCGGTACCGCGAGCACAAATCCTTCTACATAAGTCATCGTATCTCTCCTCGGGGGTTGGCGTTCGGAGTCAGGCGGTCGGCCCTGCCTCTTCGTCGAAAGCGTCGAGCTGCGCGGCGAGCGCGCGCTGGAAAGCGGGGCGCGCGAGGCAGCGGTCCAGATAGGCTTGCAGGCGTGGCTGCTCCGCGATCAAACCCGCTTCGACGGCCTCGCGCAGGACGGTCGCCATCGCGATGTCGGCGACGGTGAACTCACCGGCGAGATAATCCTTGCCGCCGATCGCATCGTTCAGTCGGCCGAGCCGGCCCTGGATGAATTCGATCAGGCCCGGACGCCGAAGCTGCGCCCATTGCTCGTCCTTTGCGAACAGATCGACATTGCCGAGCTCGAACAGCATCGGTTCGACGCTGTTATAGGCGGCGAACAGCCAGGCGAGGGTGTTGGCACGGGCTTGCGGGTCGCGGGGCAGCAGCCGTGCGTCCTTTTCGGCAAGGTGGAGCAGGATCGCGCCGCTTTCGAACAGGCGGATGCCGTCGTCGTTCAGGACCGGTACCTGTCCCCAGGGCTGGAACAGGAAATGGTCGGCCGGCCGGTTGATCGCGCTGATCAGATGTTCGGCATAATCGAGTCCGATCTCCTCGCACGCCCAGCGTGGACGCAGGTCGCGGACATAACCGCGCGCAAAATCGGGCACCCAGTCGAAGGCGGTGACTTCGAGCGTGCTGTGGGGGTTGACGGGCATGATCCAGCTCCTCTTCCTTGCTTTCCCGTCGTCCCGGTCTTCGCCGGGATGACGACATACGGGGCGCGGCTCTAGCTTCGCTTCCCCTTGATATAGGCGACGATCGCCATCGCGTGGCCGTGCCCGAGGTCGAAATCGCTCTTGAGCCAGTCGACGATCGCGGTCGCCTTTACGCCCGGTGCGAGGCCGCGCTCGTCGGCGAGGCCCCTTTGGGTCGCGATGGCCCTGAGTTCGTCGGCCGATTGGCCCGTCTTCGCTTCGACATTGTCGAGATAGGCCTGAAAGCTCATGACGAGACCTCGGGCACGGCGGCCTCTCCATTGGCGACGGCGGGATCCATCCAGAAGGGCCCCCAGACATGACCGTCGGGATCCAGAATGTCGCGACCGTACATGAAGCCATGATCCTGCACCGGGTTGACGTCGGCGGTGCCGCCGGCGGCCGCGGCTGCCCCGACCATCGCGTCGACGGCGTCGCGGCTGCCGAGCGCCAGCGCCAGCGAGACCTCGCTCGACCCCCGATCGGCGATCGGGCGATCGGTGAAGCTTTTCCACTTGTCGTGCGACAGGATCATCACGAAAATCGTATCGGACCACACCATCGCGGCGGCCGTGTCGTCGGTGAAGCGCGGCTCGTTGGTGAAGCCGATCGCCTCATAGAAGGCCTTCGATCTGGCGAGGTCGGCGACCGGGAGGTTCACGAAAATCATCCTGGGGGTATCGGGCGTGTCGGGCATGGTGGCACTCCTTTCGTGAAAATCTTCAATTCCGTCCGAACAGCATCCGGACATAACGCTTCAGATGGGTGACGGTGCCGCGCGCAATCGCCGGATCGTTGGTCGTTTTCGCCAGGACGAAGGCGCCCTGCAGTACCGACTGGACATGCTGGGCCAGGCCGATCGCGGTCATATCCTCCGGCACGCCATAAGCCTCGATCGCCGCCTGGATGTCGGGCGCAAGCGCTTCGCAATAGGCGTTGATGCTCGCCTCGCACGCGGCGCGGATGCGGTCGCTCGTCGCATAGGCCTCCTGCACCATCGTGCCGACGAAGCAGGTATAGTCCTCCGTCGGTCCGTCGAGCATCGACAGGCGGAAATCGATATGGCCGAGCAATCGGGCGAGCGGATCGTCCAGCCGGTTGTGCGGCGCCAGTTCGAACATCGGCCGCGCACGCTCCGTCCAGCCTTCGGCCGCCGCGACCGCGAGCGCTTCCTTCGATTCGAAATGGTGGAAGAAGGCGCCTTTGGTGACGCCGGCGACCGCGCAAATCTCGTCGACGCTGGTTGCGGCATAACCCTGCCTGCGCACCGTCGCGTGCGCCGCCGCAATGAGAGCCGAACGCGCGCTGCCACGCGGCGCGCGGTTTCTGGGGACTGGGGAAGAGTGAGTCGCGGCCATGTCTTCTACATACCGACTGGTTGGTATGTTGTCAAACAGGTCGCAGCAGATTGCGCCAAGGCGGCGCTAAATTGACTCGACCCCCCCGACGCTTGGCGTAAGAGGGAATGGGAACAAAGGGGGATCATGGTCGCGATCGTTTCTACCGTCGCCTATCTCGGCATCGATGCGCGCGGGGTCGAGGTGCAGTGCCAGATCACTCCGGGCGTTCCGCGCTTCGTGGTGGTCGGGCTACCGGACAAGGCGGTGGGCGAAAGCCGCGAGCGCGTGCGCGCCGCCATCGCCGCGATCGGCCTGTCGCTGCCGCCGAAGGTCATCACGGTCAATCTGTCGCCTGCCGACCTGCCCAAGGAAGGGTCGCACTATGACCTGCCCATCGCGCTCGCCCTGCTCGGTGCGATGGGCGTCATCGATGCCGAGACGCTCGCGTCCTATGTCGTCGTTGGCGAACTGGGTCTGGACGGGCGGGTCGCGGCGTCGCCCGGCGTGTTGTTGGCGGCGATCCATGCGGGCAGCGTCGAGCGCGGGCTGATCTGCCCTGCCGCGCAGGGGGCCGAGGCGGCCTGGGCCGGCAGTGTCGAAGTGCTGGGGGCGCCCGACCTTTTGGCGCTGCTGGGTCATTTCAAGGGTCACGCGATCCTCGCTCCCCCGATCCCGGGCGAGGTCGAGGCGCCGGTGCGTGCGGTCGATCTCAATCAGGTCAAGGGGCAGGAGACGGCGAAGCGCGCGCTCGAAATCGCGGCCGCCGGCGCGCATAACCTGCTGATGTCGGGGCCGCCGGGGTCCGGAAAATCGCTGATGGCGGCGTGCATGCCGGGCATTCTGCCCGATCTGACCCCGGCCGAGGCGCTCGAAGTCTCGATGATCGCGTCGGTCGCCGGAAAGCTTGAGGGGGGTCGGCTGATTCGCGCGCGCCCGTTTCGCAGTCCGCACCATTCGGCCTCGATGCCCGCGCTGGTCGGCGGCGGGCTGCGCGTTCGTCCCGGTGAAGTCAGCCTTGCCCATCTGGGCGTGCTGTTCCTCGACGAGCTTCCCGAATTCCAGCGCGGCGTCCTCGACAGCCTGCGCCAGCCGTTGGAAACCGGCGAGGTCAGCGTCGCGCGCGCCAATGCGCATGTCACTTTTCCGGCGCGCGTGCAGCTCGTTGCGGCGATGAACCCGTGCCGGTGCGGCCATCTTGGCGACCCTGCGCTGGCATGTAGTCGCGCGCCGCGCTGCGCCGCCGACTATCAGGCAAAGCTGTCGGGTCCTTTGCTCGACCGCATCGACCTGCATGTCGAGGTCGAGGCGGTGAGCGCCGCCGATCTTGTCCTGCCGCCCGCCGCCGAGGGAAGCGCCGAAGTCGCCGCGCGTGTCGCAGCGGCACGGGCGATTCAGACGACGCGCTATTCGGCGTACAAGGTCCGTACCAACGCCGAAATCGATGGCGAGCTTCTGGACGCGGTTGCGACCCCCGACGCGCCCGGCCGCCAATTGCTCGCGCAGGCGGCCGAGGCGATGCGCCTCTCGGCGCGTGGCTACACGCGCATCCTTCGCGTGGCGCGGACGATCGCCGACCTGGCGGGCGGCGGAGTGATCGGGCGCACTCACATCGCCGAGGCGCTGGCCTATCGTCGTCAGGCACCGCGGAGTTGAAGGTCATGGACGATATCGTGTTCGAGGCGGAGATCATCGAATGGCGCGGACCCGCGCCCTATGTCTTTGCCGTCATCCCCGACGACCATATCGCCACCATCCGCTATGCGGCGCTGTCGGAAAGCTATGGTTGGGGCGTCGTGCCGGTGGTCGCCCGGATTGGCGCGACCGGCTTTGCCACCTCGCTCTTTCCGCGCGATGGGCGATATCTGCTGCCCGTGAAGCGCGTCGTGCAAACGGCCGAGGCCATCGGTCTGGGCGACCGGGTCGCGGTCCGATTGCGGGTCGGCCGCCCGAACGACGCCGAGCGGGCGGACCCGGCACGCGAAGGGAAAGTCTGTCGGTGGTAAAGATTTTCCAAGATATTGGTGCGATGGGATGATCATGACTGCGGGGCGCGATCATCTGATGGACCTGTTCGGCCGGCTGACGCTTGGCCTGATGGCGTTCGTGTTCGCGCTGTCGGCGGCGCCCGTCCACGCCGAAGCGCTCAAGGTCGATCGCGGCCTGTGCCACGCGGAAGGCGACGTGCAGGCGCCCGATTCAAGCCTTCCGGCAATCGCCTTTTCCTGTACCGGCACGCCTTCGGGCTATCATGATCGCAGCCTGTGGCTTCGCACCGATGCCGATCATCTGGCTTCATGGCGCAATGATTTTGTGCTGATGGTCCATCAGTCGCGCTTCGATCGTCTGGCCGTCGCCTTCACCTACGCCGATGGACAGGTGCGCTGGCAGCAGGTGCGGCAGGGGGATTATGGATCGCACTGGCGCGCCGGCGGGCAGATCCTGTTCGAGGCACCCGAACGGACGGTGCCGCTGACGGCGGTGACGATGCGGTTCGATCGCCTTGCGAGCGTGGGGTTGCTCCGCGCGCGGCTGATCCCGAAAACCGACGCGGTCGTCCAGTCGACCGGAATGGCGGTCGCGATCGGTGCCGCGCTGACGCTGTTGCTTGTCAGCGGCATCTACAGCCTGTCGCTTGCGGTCGCGGTGCGGCGCCAATATCTTGCCTGGCAGGCGGCCTGGTCGGCAACGATGCTGCTGTGGGGCGGGATCTGGTCGCAGGCGCATCTTGGCCTGCTGCCCTCGCTTGCGGGGACGGTGTCGTCGCAGATCGCGACCTTTCTGGCCTGCATTGCGATTGCGATCGCGACCGCCAGCGCGACCCTGGCCGTCGAGCCCGGCCTCGTCTCGCGGCGGCTGCGTGTGGCGGCGCTTCTGCTCGGTGCTTTCGTCGCGGTCATCGGGGTGCCGCTGGCGCTGGTCCGCAGCGAAAGCCTGCCCCAATGGGCCGATATGCTGGGCCTGATCGTCCTCGCCGACCTGGTCGCCGTCGCCGCCTATCTGGGCTGGGCCTGGCGACGCGGATCGGTCGAAGCGCGCGACTTCCTGGCGGCCTGGGGGCTGCCGATGGCTGTTCTGGCCCTGATCCATGTCGTCAACGTCGACGACAGCCTGTGGGGCGGCGGGTCGCAGATCATGGTGCTGCTTGCCGCGACCTGGCAGGCGCTCTGGCTTTCGGCGTCGGCGACGCGGAGGCTCGCCCGGTTGCGGATCGAGCGTGACAGCGCGCGCGCCGCCGAAGCATTTGCGCAGCAGCTTGCGCGGCGCGATCCGCTGACCGGGCTGCTCAACCGGCGTGGCTTCGTCGAAAGCGTGACGCCACTGCTTGGCCGTGCCCATGCCGACGACCTGTCGGCGGCGCTGCTACTTGTCGATATCGACCGGTTCAAGTCGATCAACGACGTCCACGGCCATGATGCCGGCGATGCAGTGCTGTGCGAGGTCGCGCGGCGCATCGAACGGTGGGAAGGGCCGATGTGCACGGTCGCGCGGCTGGGCGGCGAGGAATTCGGGCTGCTGACCGTCGGGATGGAAGGCATCGTCCTCGCCCGCTTTGCCGAGAGCGTCCGGCGCGGCATCGCGGCGTGCGATCATCGTCTGGTGATTGGCGAGGGAACGGTCACCGCCAGCGTCGGCGTCGCCGAGGTGCGGCCCGCCAGCGATTTCCAGCAGCTTTACCGGCTGGCTGACGAAGCGCTGTACGACGCGAAACGCGCCGGCCGCGATTGCGTCGTGGTGCAGCGCTGCGTCAACGGTCCGCCGGGCGACGATCCGGCCGGTTGCGAAGCGGCCTTATCGAGCTGACATCGGCGTCGGCCCGGTTCAGAGGCCGAGCGACTTGTTCTCGACGACTTCGAGCGGCGGCGGCGACTTCACCGCGCCGTGGCGACGGTGCGACAGCTTGCCGTCGACCTTGCCGCCATTCTCGATCGTGATGGCTTCGTAGATCACGTCCCCGGTGAT
This sequence comes from Sphingopyxis sp., assembly GCF_016793825.1. Taxonomy (GTDB): domain Bacteria; phylum Pseudomonadota; class Alphaproteobacteria; order Sphingomonadales; family Sphingomonadaceae; genus Sphingopyxis. The sequence continues at coordinate 104,623 of NZ_JAEULM010000052.1, read as the reverse complement.
CCGTGCGGTCGCATGGACGATCAGCGTCTTCGCTTCGATCGAACCGTCGAGGAGGCCCGCGATCTTTGCGGTCTCCGCGATGACGGCCCCTTTGATTTCGCTCGCTTCGCCCTGGACAAGGTTCGCGCATTTCAGGTCGCCGTCGATTTTGCCGTCGACATGCAGGTCGACGCTTGCCGAGACGTTGCCCGTGATGACGACATCCGATCCGAGGACCGAGAAGGTCGTGTGGCGCGCGCCGGTTGCCATCTTAGCGGGCACTGCTGGCAGCGAGGGCGCCGACTCGCTGTCGGGCGTCGTCTTTGACTTCGAGAACATCGGCTTTGGCCTCCAGGAAACGGCGCGGATTGACCGCGACACCGTTCAAACGAACTTCGAAATGGAGATGACTGCCGGTCGAACGACCGGTCGAGCCCATCTTGGCGATCTGCTGGCCGGCGGCGACCTGGCTGCCGACCACGGTGTTGAATCCGGACAAATGGGCATAGCGGGTCAGGATGCCCTGGCCATGATCGACCTCGACGACATTGCCATATCCCGACTTCTGCCCGACGAACACGACCCGCCCGGGAGCCGCGGCGACGATCGGGGTGCCGAGCGGCCCGGGGAAGTCGATGCCCGCGTGCATCGCGCCCGCGCCGGTGAACGGATCGCTGCGATAGCCGAAGCTCGACGAGAGCATCAGCACGTCGGCGGGCTTGCCCGAGGGGACGGCGACGAGCGTGCGTTCGAGCACTTCCATGCGGAACAGCGCGCCTTCCAGTGCCGCAAAGGACGGCCCCAGGGCGTTCACCTTGCCCATCTTGCCGCGGTAGGGGATGAACGGACCACCGCGACCGGTCGCCGCGTTGCGGACGAGCGATTTGGGATCGAGCCCAAGCTGCGCGACCGCAACTTCGGCCTTGGCCGCGCGCGCATTGACGGCGGCCAGCAGGCGGGCAGCAAAAGCTTCCTGCCGCTTTTCGATGCGGGCGAGTGCCTGGGCTTCGGGCGGCAGCGTCGGATCGATGGCGCTTGTTTCGAGCGCGGCGGGTTCAGGCTTCGCCGCGCCGTTGTCGTCGGGGGTCGCGGCAGCGGGCTCGACGCCGAAATGGGCGTCCGACCATTCGTCGAGCTGATCCTGCCGTTCTTCAAGATCGGCCGCGGTTTCGGCGACCCGATCGCGATATTTGGCGATGCGAGCCTCGGCGGCGGCGGCGGCGGCCTGCTTTGCGGCGACTTCGGCGCGTTCGCCCGAGGTCAAGAGCTGGTTCGCGAGAATCGCGAGCGTGATGCCCGCCCAGACGAGCAGCACAGCCCCGACGATCAGCGCCACGCGCTTTTGCCAGACCGCCGAAATACGGAGGAAGCGCACGTTTCCGTGCGTACGGATGAAGATTTCATGGTCCTGAAACAGCGCAGAAATGCGCTGGCGCAAATTGCGCAGGCCCGTTGCTTTCGAAGACAAGTGGCGACCCCATCTTGTTGTTCTGTGGAGCCCTCCGCCCCGACTTGATGGCGCCCTTATCAGGCCGGCCGACCCCTTGCGAATCTTTGCACCGCGACTCGCGCCGAGTCGAACATGACTCGCGGTGAACGGTGTCATGGGGGATGAAAGGTGTCATTTTGGGAGAATTTCAGGGCGCGACTCACCCGTTAACATTGACGGCTTGCTTACCATTTCGGGCTAGGGGAAGGTGGTGACCCATATGCCCAGAATCTCCCCAGCCGAAGGTACGAACATCGTGGACGGCCCGGTCGGCGAAAATGCGCTGCGGCCGCGGTCCGCGGTCAGCGCCGGGGTTGGAGTGGTCGGCCTGCTCGGGCTGATGAGCTATCTTCTCGTGGCGCGTCATGCACCCGAGATCGCGGCCTTCCTGGGGATCGACTGGGGACAGCGCGGCCGGATGGATGGCCCCAATTCGGCCATCGCCAGCGTGCTGGCCTGCGGTATCCCGATGGTGCTGTGGTCGGTTCTGGTCGACAAGGTGCATCGCAATCCTTCGACCGGTATCGACTGGGCGCAGCGCCGCCCGTGGCGCGAGACGATCGACATCAGCCTGACCAAACTTGCCGGCCTGTGGGCGACATGGGCGTTGATCGCCGGGTTTTACGCGACGATGCGCTATTATTGGGAAGGCAATTACGCCTTTTCGATGGACCTGCTCGAGCGTGCGGCGCCGTGGCTGCTGCTTGTCTCGATCCCCTACATGGTGTGGCTCGATCGCCGCATGGTCGAGCCGCGCGACGGCTGTTACCAGTTCGGCCGCTGGATGTTGTCGCCGGGCCAGCCGGTCGATGGCCGCGCCATCGCCCATCATTTCCGCGCATGGGCGGTCAAGGGATTCTTCACCGCGTTCATGCTGTCGATCGTGCCGGGCAATTTCGCGTCGCTGGTGTCGGTCGAGATGAGCGAGGTACTCGCCAACCCCTATATGACGGGCATATGGACGATCAACGTCCTGTACCTCGTCGACGTCCATATCGCGACGGTGGGCTATATCCTGACGATGAAGCCGCTCGATTCGCACATCCGGACGGCAAACCCCTATTTCATGGGCTGGATTGCGGCGCTTGCCTGCTATCCGCCCTTCATCCTGATGAACGGCGGACCGCTCGACTATCAGGTGCATGGCGCCGACTGGGGCTATTGGCTGGAAGGCCACGACGGGCTGATGACGGTCTGGGCAATCGTGCTGTTTGCGCTCGTGGCCGTTTACGCTTGGGCAACGATGGCGTTCGGCATCCGCTTTTCCAACCTGACGCACCGCGGCGTGATCACGCACGGCCCTTACGCCTTCACGCGCCATCCGGCCTATGTGTCGAAGAATCTGAGCTGGTGGGTCGCTTCGCTGCCTTTCCTCGTGACCGCAGGCGGCGCGATCGAGGCGGTGCGCAACACGCTGTTGCTCGCAGCGGTCAGCGGCATCTATTACTGGCGGGCAAAGACCGAGGAGAAGCACCTCCTCGCCGATCCGGCCTATGCGCGATACTGGGCCTGGGCACAGGCGCACGCGCCGGTGCCGCGCCTCTTCGCAAAGCTGGGCGGACGGACGCGCCCGCTGATCCGCCTCGATCCCGATCCGCGCGTGGGACCGGTGGCTTAGTTTTCTCCCCCTCGCGCAAGCGGGAGGGGAAGCGCGCGTTCAGAAGCTCAACTCGTCGTAGATTTTGGAAAGGTCGTGGTCCCACGGCCCTTCATAGCGATCGAGCAGATCGTGCGCGGGGGACTTCCCGCTGGCGGCGATCCGCCGCAGCGGTTCGAGGAAGCCGACCTCGTTGTCGCCCATCGAATTGACCTCGCCGCGCGCCGCAAGGCCGGCCGCGGCAATGTCGAGAACGCGATGCGCGAGGTCGCCGACGGAGCCGCCGCCGGGCGCGGGGGCGTCGAGCCCCTCGCTCGGCACGGCGTCGCGCAGCGCTTGCTGCTCCTCGATGCTCCAGTCCTTGACGAGGTCCCAGGCGGCATCGAGTGCCCCCTGATCGTAGAGCAGGCCGACCCAGAGCGCCGGCAGCGCGCAGATGCGGTTCCACGGGCCGCCGTCCGCCCCGCGCATTTCGAGGAAACTCTTGAGGCGGACTTCGGGAAAGGCGGTCGACAGATGGTCGTTCCAGTCCGACAGGCGCGGCAATTCGCCCGGCAGCGCGGGCAACCGACCTTTCAGGAAGTCGCGAAAGCTCTGCCCCGCCGCGTCGATATATTTCCCGTCGCGGAAGACGAAATACATCGGCACGTCGAGCATATAGTCGACATAGCGGTCGTATCCGAACCCGTCCTCGAACACGAACGGCAGCATGCCGGTGCGGGCGGGATCGGTGTCGGTCCAGATGTGGCTGCGATACGACATGAAGCCGTTGGGTTTGCCCTCGGTAAAGGGCGAAGCGGCGAAGAGTGCGGTGGCGAGCGGCTGAAGCGCCAGCGAAACGCGGAACTTCTGCACCATGTCGGCCTCGCTCGCATAGTCGAGGTTGGTCTGGATGGTGCAGGTGCGCAGCATCATGTCGAGACCCATGGTGCCGACGCGCGGCATATGGTCGAGCATGATCTTGTAGCGTCCCTTGGGCATGCGCGGCAGGTCGTCGCGCGTCTTGTCGGGCCACATGCCGAGACCGAGGAAGCCGAGTCCGAGTTCGGCGCCCACTTCCTTGACCTGCTTCAGGTGGCGGCCGGTCTCGGCGCAGGTCTGGTGGAGATTTTCCAGCGGTGCGCCTGACAGTTCGAGCTGCCCGGCCGGTTCGAGGCTGATCGCGCCGTCGCTGCCGGACAGCGCGATGACATGGCCGCCCTCATAGACCGGTTCCCAGCCATAGCGGGTCAGCGCCATCAGCAGGTCGCGGATGCCGCCTGGTTCGTCATAGGAGGGCGCGCGGTGATCGGCGGTGCGGTAGACGAATTTCTCGTGCTCGGTCCCGATCCGCCACCGATCCTTGGGCTTTTCGCCCTTCGCCATGGGTACCGCGAGCTGGTCGCGGCTTTCGATGAAGGGATCGTTCTGATCTGAGGTCGTCCGCGTGCTCATTCCGCGCCCTTAAAAGGACCGGTGGAAAATGCAATCGGCTGTTTGATACCGCGATTCCACCCGCGTGCCGGTCGATCGCGCAGCCTTGTCCCGGCACCATACCCATATTCGCGCGGCAGGTGCCGGAACCATGAACGTGCATTTCGGCGAACGCCGCGCCGCCACGGAGGAATCGGCTCGTCAGTTCACCGTCACGTCGAACACGATGGCCATCGCACTGGCCGGGGCCAGCGTTGCGGCGCCGGCCGAAATGGTCGTGCCGGCGCGCGATGCACCGAAAGGATCGCTTTCGTCGGCACCCACCGCATCGTCGTCCTCGACCGTCGTGGCGCCGGTGCAGGTCGTGCCGCTACGCAACGAGCCTGCAACGAACGTCGTCGTTGCGGGGAGCGGGTCGGAGACGATGATGTTCGTCGTCGTCGCGCTGCCGTTGTTGGTGACAAGCAGGCAATAGCGCACCGTCGCGCCGGGAATGGCCTTGGGGTTGGCGGCGCCGTTGATCGGGTCGCTCACGACGCTGCTTGCCTTCGCGATCAGCAGATTCGCCACCGGGCGGCAAAAGCTGATGTCGTGGATCGCCATACCCTGTTGCCCCGGATTGGCGGGCGCCAGGGCGTGACTGCCATATTCGATGACGATGCTGTCGATCGGCGAACTGAAGGTAACGACCACCGTTCCGTCGGCGCTGGTGTCGGCCGACAACACATCGCCATACGCGCTGTTGCCGACGACATAATTGGCGACGCCGTTGGTCAGCACCGGATAGACGGGCGCGCCGTTATAGGTTCCGGTCACCGTCACACGATCGGCGAACTGGCCGGAGGCATAATCGATGTCGAACAGACGGAATTGCGCGCCGGGCACCGCGGTCGGCAGCGTGATCGTCGACGTGACGGTCCCGGCCTGGCTGGTGAAGTCGACCAGTTCGAAGATCGAATATTGGCCGGTCATGCCACCGTTGACGACATTCTGGCGGGTCGGGGACTGGCCCCCATAGGTCGCGTTGCTCAGGAAGGCCCCACCGCTGATCGCGATGTTGAAACCGGTATTGCCGATCGCGGTCAGCGCCGCGCTGCCGCTGGTCGTGCCGGCAGACCAGGAGACGGTGTCCCAGTCGTGGAGAGTCGTTCCCGCCGAACAGATCAGCGTCGGTGGCGTTCCGGCGGTGCGCGTTCCCGACACGGTGAAACTCGCGGATGCATAATCGTCTTCGCCCGCCGCGCCGTTGCCCGGTGTGGAATCGAAGTCGAAGGCGGAGGAGGCGCTGACCTCGGCGACATTGGTCACCGTCGCGCCGGAGGTCGCGGCAACGGTGCCGCCGATCGTCAGGGTTCGCGTCGTGCCAGGCGGAATGCTCCCGACACTCCAGACGCCGGTGGCGCTGTTATAGCTCCCGAAGCCCGAAGCCGACGCGAAGCTGAATCCTGCCGGCAGCGTATCCTGTACCGTGACCCCGTTGGCCGTCAGCGTCGACGTCCCCGCATTGGTGACGCTCAGCGTATAGGTAATATTGGCGCCGAAGGCCGGGGCCGCATTGCTCACCGATTTCGACAGCGACAGGTCGGCATAGGGCGAAAGCGGCACGGTCGTCAGATACAGGTGAGCGCGGGCGAAGGCGCCGCTGTCGCCGCTGAGCGAATCGCAGATCGATAGCTGCCAGGTTCCCGCCGACCCCTGTCCGTTGAAGCCCGCAAGCGATCCTTCGGGCTGGAAGGTCCTTTGATAAGGCGGCGCGGCGGTCGTGGTGTCGTTCGTCGTATGCGTCGAAATGTTCGTCGGCGCGCTGTCGTCGAACAGCACGTTCAGATTGTCCGCCGACGTGCCGACATTGGTGATCAGATTGACGACCGTTCCGCTGGGCGACGTCAGCGTCGCGCGAAGATCGCCGCGATAAGTGTGGGTAAGCTGGACGCCGATGTTGACGTCGCTGACCTGGGCATTGGCGGCGACGGTGAAACTGCGCACAAGCGGGCTGGTGCACGGCGTCGCGGTGTCGCTGATCGTCCCGGTCGTCGTATTGGCATAGGTTGTGGAGGTCTGTGCCCGGGCGGGTGCAACGGCGAGCGCCAGCGCCAGCCAGACGAGCAGGGTCAATGCTCGTCCTGGCAGCGTTCGCTGGCCCCCACGCCAGCGATCTCGGCTCTGGTCCCGCCGTTGCATGCCCCCGCTCTGGGAGCAATATGACTAATATGGAGTTAAAAGCTGCCAGTCTGGCAGTAATTTTGTCCTGAAATGAGACAGGTTGGATGCGGGGCGGATCATCGCCTGCGTCCGCCCCGCGCTCAATCGCGCCAGTCGCCTTGCTGCGCCATCCACAGGCTGATCGCCGCGATCGCAGCGGTTTCCGCGCGCAGGATGCGCGGGCCGAGAGCGATGCGGCGCACGGCGGGCGTCGCCAGCAGCAGTTCACGTTCGCGCGCGGTAAAGCCGCCTTCGGGACCGGTCAGGATCGCCGCCGGGGCGGGTGCTGCGACCGACGCCATCGGCAGGCCGCCTTCCTCGTCGGCGAACAGCAAGGTTCGCTCCCCGGGCCAGTTCTGCAAAAGATGCGGCAGTTTGATCGGTTCGGCCAGTTCGGGAATCGCCGTGCGGCCGCATTGTTCGCAGGCCTCGACGATCTGCGCGGACAGCCGCTCCTGCTTTACCCGCTCGACGATCGTGCGCTCGGTGATTACCGGCTGAAGGCGGCGTACGCCGAGTTCGGTCGCCTTTTCGATGATCCAGTCGAGCCGCGCCTTTTTGACCGGCGCGAAGCACAGCCACAGGTCGGGCACCTGTTCGATCGGCCGCATCTGGCGATCGATCCGGATCGTCGCTGCCCTCTTTCCGGTATCGGCGATGACCCCTAGCCACTCGCCGCTGCGGTTATCGAACAGCAGCAGCGGGTCCCCGGCCTTCAGCCGCATGACGTGGAGCAGATAATGCGCCACCGGCCCGTCGACCACGGGGGTCGAGTCGGGGCCCAGGGGTTGGTCGACGAAAAGGCGGGGCGTGCTGGCAGGGGGCCAGGCTGGTGTCGCGGGCATGACCTGCCGATAGCAGAAGGTGATTTCTTGCGCATCTATCGCCTCGATATGGGCCATTTTGTCCCGATACGGGTCAAAACTGGCGGAAAACCGCGGATGGCGCGGGGGGCGATTAGCAATTTGGTAAGCACTCCTCCCCTAGGTGCAACGATGCCGGACACGCATCTGGGTGGGTAGCGGGTCGTGGCCAAGAGGGGTTTAGACCATGCGAGGGACCTTTATCAGCCGCCTCAGGGCCGGCACCTCGAACCTGATACGCGATCAGCGCGGCAATGCCATGATGCTGACCGCGGCCATGATTCTGCCGATCATCGGCTTCGCGGGTTCGGGTATCGACATCGGGCGCGCCTATATGGCGCAGATCCGGCTGCAGCAGGCTTGCGACGCGGGCACGCTTGCCGGTCGCCGCGCGATGGCCGGGGGAACCTATAACGCCGCCGCGAAGGCCGAAGCGAGCAAGATGTTCGCCGTCAACTATTCGTCCACAGCCTATGGCAGCACGGGTGTCACCTTCGACACCGTTGCGCAGGGTACCGCCAACGTCAACGGCACCGCGACGGCGCACCTGCCGACCACGGTCATGCGCGTGTTCGCGTTCGACGGCTTCGATCTGACGGTGAATTGCACTGCGAAGCTCGAAATCTCGAACACCGATGTGATGATGGTCCTCGACGTCACCGGGTCGATGACGACGGTCAATTCGGGCGACTCGGTCGATCGCATGACGGCGCTGAAAAACGCGACGATGGACTTTTTCGATACGCTGACCACCGCCGACCTCGGCGATGGCCGCCTGCGTTTCGGCGTGGTGCCGTACAGCTCGACCGCGAATGTCGGCAAGATCCTGTACGACAAGAATCCGGACTGGCTGTCGAACACGACGACGCTGCCGTCGCGTACCGGCGGCGCGGTCACCTGGACCAACCCGCAGACAAACACTGGCACGGCGTCAAATGGCCCGGCAACGGTCGTGTCCTCGCCCGAATGGTCGGACACCGGCAACACGATTTCCGGCAAGAACAGCACGACCTGTCCTGCGACTACGCCGCAGGCCAATTCGTCGGCAACGACGTCGGGGGGTTCGTCAACGACGCAGACCGGCCAGTATATCGACGCCACGGGCGATCGCGTTACGACGTCGGATACGACCCAGAATTATCGCTATTTCAACTACAGCTATTATTGGGTGGCTGGCAGCCCTTCCGGCACGTGCAGGGAGCGGCGTCGCACGATGCAGTATACGCAGACGACGCCGAAAACCGTGACCGAGGACCGGGTTCAGAACTATACCTATCAGGACCAGACTTTCGACGTCACCTCGGCCAAGGCCGGGACGGCGCTCGATACGCTGACAGGTGATGGCGGCACGGCCTTCAGCGCCAATTGGGGCGGTTGCGTGATCGAACGCAACACGACCGCCTTTGCCTCTAACGCGGCGGCTCCCTCGACCGCGCTGGACATGGACGTCGATACCGCGCCGACGAGCGACGACAAGACCAAGTGGAAACTGCTGATTCCGGAAGTCGCCTTCCCGCGGGCGAGCGGTCCGGGCGGCACGCCCCCGTCGCCCACCACCAACCCGCGCGTGGTCAACTACAACGACGTCACACGCGACAATGCCGGTTCGAACGGCAGCTGGCAGCGCTATTCGAAATATTGGAGCAACGGTTGGGGCGTCTGTCCGGTGCCGGCCATGAAGCTGACCACCATGACGAAGACCGATCGCGGCACGTTCGACAGCTATGTCAGCTCGCTGGCGGCGGTCGGCGGTACCTATCACGATTCGGGTATGGTGTGGGGCATCCGCCTGCTGTCTCCCGACGGTATGTTTGCGGACGAAAATGCGACCGCGCCGAATGGCCGTCCAATCGGTCGGCACATCGTGTTCATGACCGACGGCGACATGTCGGCGAATATGGGCAACCTGACCTTCCAGGGCTATGAGTGGACGATGAAGCGGGTCGGCGGGACAAGCGACAGCGACCTGACCGCGCGCCATAACAATCGCTTCCTCCAGCTCTGCGAAAAGGCGAAGTCGAAGAATATCACCGTCTGGGTGGTCGGCTTCGGCACGGCGCTCAACACGCAGCTCACGACCTGCGCGACGCCGGGCAAGGCGTATCAGGCCGCCAATGCGGCGCAGCTCAAGGAGAATTTCCAGGCCATCGCCCGGCAAATTTCGCGCCTGAGGTTGTCGCAATGATCCGCCGGCCCTTCTTCGTCCGCCGCCTCGCACGCGACCAGCGTGGCACGGCCTTCATGGAGTTCGCGCTGGCGGCTCCGCTCTTCCTGCTGCTCGCGCTTGGCGGCATCGATTATTGCTGGCAGCTCTATGGGCAGCAGGTGCTGCAGGGCGCGGTGAACAAGGCGGCACGCTCGTCGACGCTCGAAGGCTATGTCAACGATCCCTCTTCGCTCGATGCCCAGGTGCGCGCGAAGGTGAAGACCGTTTTCAGCAACGCGCAGGTGAACTTCTCGCGCAAATCCTACGAGAGTTTTTCCGAAGTCGGCAAGCCGGAGCCCTTCACCGACAAGAACAGCAACAACCGCTATGACAGTGGCGAATGCTTCGAAGACATGAACGGCAACGGCAATTGGGACGCCGATCGCGGCACCAGCGGTAACGGCAGCGCCGACGATGTCGTCGTCTATGTCGCGACGATGAAATATAATCGCATTCTTCCCGTGTGGCGCATGCTTGGACAACCGCAGGAAAAGACGCTGGTTTCGACCACCGTGCTGCGCAACCAGCCGTACACGACCAACACAGCGACGAGTAAGGTGATATGCACGTGAGCCCGCTCTTCCGCCAGACCAAAATAGCCGGCCGCCGCGCGATGCGCCGTACGCGCCTGCTGCGCGACAATCGCGCGACCGTGATGGTCGAAATGGCCTTCTGTGTCCCGCTGCTCGTCCTGATCGGCTTTGGCGGTATCGAGATGTCGAACCTGACGCTGGTCAATACGCGCATCAGCCAGATCGGCCTCAACACGGCCGACAATGCGTCGCGTATCGCGTTCGGCAGCAACCTGTCGCTGCCGCGCGTCCGCGAAGTCGACATCAACGACGTCTTCGCCGGCGCCGAAACGCAGGCGACCGGCCTCAATTTCAAGAAGAACGGCCGGATCATCCTGTCGAGCCTCGAGGTCAATGCCGATGGCGGCCAGACGATCAAGTGGCAGCGCTGCTATGGCGATCTGAAGCTTGCTTCGAGCTATGGCACGCAAGGAACCGGCAAGACCGGAACCGCCTTTCCGGGCATGGGGCCATCGAACAATCGCGTGAAGGCGATCGCCGGCACGGCGATCATGTTCGTCGAGGTCACCTATCAATATCAGCCCGTCGCTTATGGCAACTGGCTGGGGCCACGGCAGATCCGCAGCGAAGCGGCGTTCACGATTCGCGAGGGCCGCGATCTTCAGGGACCCGACGGTAACGGCGTCTATAATCCCTCGCCGTCGGTGACCGCCTCGTCCTGCGCCTGAGGCGTCGGGAAAAGATTTAAGGCGATCGGGCATTTATTGGCGGCCTGCCGGCTGCTATCGCGCGGGACCATGACCGCGATGCACTCGCCCGACAGCCAGTTTCAGGGCTTTCTGACCGTTCTCCCCGTGGGCGCGCGGCCATATGCGCTGCTCGCGCGCTTCGATCGGCCGATCGGATGGTGGCTCCTCTACTGGCCCTGCGCTTTTGCCCTGGCGCTCGGCGGCGGGGCGGTCAGCCATTGGACGTTATTCCTGTGGTTCCTCCTTGGTGCGATCGCGATGCGCGGAGCGGGTTGCGTTTACAATGACATCGTCGATCGCGACCTCGACGCGCAGGTCGCGCGCACGGCGTCGCGCCCCGTTGCCAGCGGCGCCGTGTCGGTCCGAAACGCGCTGCTGTGGACCGCCCTGCTGTCGCTCGTCGGGTTGCTGGTGCTGGTGCAATTGCCCTGGCCTGCGCAGATCGTCGCGCTGGCCAGCCTTTTTCTCGTCGCCGCCTATCCCTTCATGAAGCGGTTGACCTGGTGGCCGCAGGCCTGGCTGGGCCTTGTGTTCAGTTGGGGCGCGTTGGTCGGATGGGTCGCGGTCGGCGGCACGGCGGGCTGGGCGCTGCCCCTGCTCTATGCGGGCTGCATCGCGTGGGTAATCGGGTACGACACCATCTATGCGCTTCAGGATATCGAGGATGACGCCCTTGTTGGCGTGCGGTCGAGCGCGCGTGCGATGGGTACGCATGTGAAGGGCGGCGTCGGTTTCTGCTATGCCGCGGCCTGCGCCTGCTGGGCGGGATCGCTGTGGTGCGTGCGGCCCGATCCGCTGGTCCTCGTGGCCTTGATCCCGGCGGCCCTGCACCTGACCGGACAGGTGGTGACGCTCGACCTCTCCAACGGGGCCGACGCGCTCGCGAAATTCCGCAGCAACCGCTTCGCGGGGTTGCTGGTGTTCGCGGCGATGCTGGTCGTGGGTAGCGCCCCCTGACGCGCAGCGCCGCGCGCCGGGTTCACTCGGCTGCAAGAAGCTCCTCGGCGCCGCCGAGGTCGACCGAGACGAGGCGGCTGACGCCCTTTTCGATCATCGTGACCCCGAACAGTCGGTGCATGCGCGCCATCGTCACGGCGTTGTGCGTGACGATCAGGTAGCGAGTGTTCGTCTCGCGCGTCATGCGATCGAGCAGGTCGCAGAAGCGTTCGATATTCGCGTCGTCCAGGGGTGCATCGACTTCGTCGAGGACGCAGATCGGCGCCGGGTTGGTGAGGAACAGGCCAAAGATCAGCGCGACCGCCGTCAACGCCTGCTCGCCGCCCGAGAGCAGGGTCAGCGTGCCGAGCCGCTTGCCAGGCGGCTGCGCCATGATTTCGAGGCCGGCTTCGAGCGGATCGTCCGAATCGACGAGTTCAAGATGCGCCTGACCGCCGTTGAACAAGGTCGTGAACAGGCGCTGGAAATGGCCGTTCACCGTCTCGAAAGCGGCGAGGAGGCGGGCGCGGCCCTCGCGGTTCAAATTGCCGATCGACCCCCGCAGCCGGTTTACCGCCTGCGTCAGTTCCTCGATCTCGGCGGCGCTCTTCTCCCGTTCGGTGTCGAGTTCGGCAAGTTCGTCGGCAGCGACGAGATTGACCGGGCCAAGGCGTTCGCGGTCGGCGATCAGGCGGTCGTGCTGCGCCGACTCCTGCCCTGCGTCGCCGACGCTCTCGCTAGCGAAGCCCGCCTTCTGCGGCAGGAGCGGTGGGGGGCATTCGAAACGTTCGCCTGACAGCCGGCCCATTTCGACGCGCCGAAGTTCGGCATTTTCGGAGCGTGCGACCGCGCCCGCGCGGTTCTCGCGCGCGGAGGCGACGCGCTCGCGGATCGCGGTCAACGCCGCTTCGGCTTCGCGTAGCGCCGCTTCGGCTTCGCGTTCGCGGGCTTCGGCGGCACCGACCTGTTCGCGCAGAACGGATTGCTGTGTTTCGGCGCCGGCGCGTTCGCCGGCCAGCTTGTCGGGAAGGTCTGCGAGCTTCGCAGCTTCCGCAGCAAGGCCCTCGGCACGCTTGTCCATTTCGGTGACGCGGCGAGCGGCTTCGCCGGCGCGGGCTTTCCAGCTCCTGATCTCGGCCATGACGACCGCTTGCCGTTCGCTCAAGGCGGCCAGCGCCCGGTCGTGTCCGGCTAGCGTGTCGCGCGCGGCGCCGGCATCGACACGGGCGCGTTCGGCGGCGGCTTCCGCCGCTTCGAGCGCCGCGCGGGCGATGCCATCGTCCGGGAGCGCCGCGAGGGCCGCGTCCTGAACCCTCAGTGCATCGGCGGCTTCCTGCGCGGCGTCGCCGATTTCGCCAAGGCGGCGATCGAAAAGGGCGGCGGCATCGCGATGGCGATCGATTGCCGCCTGTGCCTGATCTGCAGCACGCAGAGCGATACGGCGCGATTCGTCCGATCGGCCGACGGCCTTGCGGGCGAGGGCTGCGGCTTCGGCGAGTTCGGTGGCCTTGGCGGCGGCGGCGTCGCGGCGATCCTTCAACTCCTGTACGCCGAGTTCGACTCCGGGGCGCTGTGCCGCAAGCGCGTCGAGGCGGTTCTGGCGTTGCAGCCGTTCGGTCGCGGTCGCGCCGTCGCCGCGCGTGACGAACCCGTCCCAGCGGCGCATCACGCCTTCGGCGGTGACCAATCGCTGCCCGACGGCAAGCAGCTGCCCGCCGTCGCTTTCGGTCACCGCAACCTGCGCAAGACGGCGTGACAGAGCGGGCGGTGCCTCGACAAATTCGGCCAGCGAGCGGGTGCCCGCGGGAAGGGCGGGGTCGTTCTTTGCCGCATCGGCGCCGTTCCAGCTCCGCGCGGCCTGCGCGTCGGTACCCGCATCGAGATCGTCGCCGAGAGCGGCGGCAAGCGCCGCCTCATATCCCGGAGACACGCGCAACCGGTCGAGGATACGATCCTCGTCGCTGCGCGCCGCGGCGAGAGCGCGTTCGAGCGTCGCCGCTTCCCCGTCGAGTGCGGCCAAAGCCGCCCGCGCTTCAGCAAGGCCCGCTTCGATCGTGGTAAGGTCGGCGGCGATGGCTTCGCGATCGGCTTCGGCCGCGGCCAGCGCGGCTTCCGCCCCGGCGATGGCCGCCTCGGCGGCGTCGGCGGCGCGGACGCTTTCGGTCAGTGTTTCGGAGAGTGCCGAGCTGTCGCCGAGCGCTGCGATTTCGGTCTCGATTCGCGTCTTGTCGTTGGCAATACGGCGAACCGCGGCCTCGGCGGTGTCGCGCGCGGATATCGCGATGCGGCGGTCTGCGGCCTCGCTCGCGGCTTTGGCCCGCGCTTGCGCCAGCGACACTTCGGCGTCGCGGAGCCGCGCCTGTGCAGCCTGATCGGCATCGACAAGCGCCGCCTTGTTCGCGTCGTGCGCGGCGATATCCTGTGCGAGCGTCCTGGTTTCCGCATCAAGCGCGGAGAGCGCGCCATGGGCCTCGCGGGCAAGCTCGCCTTCGCGCGCGCGGTCGTCGGCGATCCGCTGTTGCTGGGTGACCAGATCGTCGAGTCGTTGTCGTGCGGCGCGTTCTTCGCCTTGCAGGCGGACGAGTGATGCGGTCGCCTCGGCGAGAGCGTCGCGCTTCGCCTGCGCTTCGGTCCTTGCGGCACCGACGCGCGTCGCGACCTCGACCTGCGCCGACGATATGGTTTCGAGCTCGGCCTGCGCGGTCCTGACCGCGGCTTCGGCGACATCGGCATCGCGGCGCGCCTGGTCGGCCGCCGCTGCGGCATCGCGCCAGCGGGCATAGATCAGCCGTCCCTCCGCAACGCGGATTTCCTCGCTGAGCCTTTTATAGCGTTCCGCCGCACGTGCCTGACGGCGCAGCGCGTTGGCGCGGACTTCCATGTCGGCTACGATTTCGGAGAGACGTCCAAGGTTGGTTTCGGTCGCCCGCAGTTTCTGTTCGGCATCCTTGCGGCGGACGTGCAGGCCGGCGATCCCGGCGGCTTCCTCCAGCATCGCGCGGCGGTCGGTCGGTTTGGCGGCGATCACGTTGGCGATCTTGCCCTGGCTGACCAGTGCCGGGCTGTGGGCGCCGGTTGCGGCGTCGGCGAAGATCAGCGCGACGTCCTTTGCCCGCACGTCGCGACCGTTGGCGCGATAGGCACTGCCCGCGCCGCGATCGATCCGGCGGATGATTTCGAGCTCGCGGCCTTCGCTCGCGTCTGAAAGTCCGGCGACCACGCCGCCTTCGGTGTCGCAGTGGATGGCGACCTCGGCAAAATCGCGCGCCGGCCGCGACGACGTGCCGGCGAAGATCACATCGTCCATCCCGCCGCCGCGCATCGACTTGGGGCTCGATTCACCCATGACCCAGCGGATCGCTTCGAGCAGGTTCGACTTGCCGCAGCCATTGGGGCCGACGACGCCGGTCAGTCCGGGTTCGATACGCAATTCGGTCGGTTCGACGAAGGATTTGAAACCGGTCAGGCGCAGCCGCTTTATCTGCACGGAAGGCTCCCGTGCAGTTTACCGAATCGGAGCTGGTGAAACCATGGTGTCACATATCCCCCTCGCACCGTCATGGCGCGTGGGCGGACGAGTCGCAAGGGGCGGAAAATCCTCCCCGCCGCGCGGCGGCAGGGAGGGGGGTGTTACGTCAGCGCGCGCCCATGGTGCGCAGGCGGTCGCGCAGCGGACCCCAGGAGGCGATGCCTTCCGCGACCTGGCCGTTGATGACGAAAGTCGGGGTGCCCTGAATCGAATATTTCTCGGCCGCAGCGTTGGTGTTCGCCTCCAGCTTCGAGATATTGTCGATATTGGCGAGGCAGGTGTTGATCTGGTCGGCGGTGACGCCGCGCGACTGGAAGAAGGTGTCGAGCTTCCACGCCTTGGCGAGCGCGGGGAAGCGCTGGGCCGGAGCCAGCTTCATCGCGGCTTCGCCCCCTTGCGGGTTGCCCTGGGCGCCCGCGAACAATTCTTCCTGCGAAGCGAAGACATTTTCCTGGAGCGGAAAATAGCGATCGACCGGCGCGCAGTGGATGATGGCCGCAGCGGAAGCGTCGAGCGGGTCGCGGATGAAGTTGCGAACTTCGAGGCTCACCCGGCCGGTGTCGATGAAATCGCGCTTGATCTCCTCATGACTTTCCTTGGAGAATTCGGCGCAGTGCGAACAGGTCAGCGATGCGAATTCGATGATCTTGATCGGCGCGTCGGGGTTGCCCATCGCATAGCCGCCATCGGCGGTCTTGGTGACCGTCGCCGACCATGTCTTTCCGGCGGGTGCTGCGGTCTTGGCAATGACATCCTGCTCCTTGGAGGGGTCGGTCTTGCTTTCGCCGCAGCTCGCAAGCGCGAGCGCGCCGAGCGACGACAGGAGGAGGATGCGCAGCGGGGACTTCATCATGATCGGACTTCTCCAGCAAATAAGATTTGGCGGGCTTTTACGAGCCCTTCAGCGCGGCGTCGAGTTTCGTTTTGATCGCCGCCCATGATGTGACGCCCGCCTGCCTGCCGTTGATGAAGAAGGCGGGCGTGCCCCCGACGCGATCAGCGTTGACGCCGATATTGGTCATGCCGGTGAGTTCGGCCTGCGCGACTTCATTGTCGAGGCAGACATTCTGCTGTGCGGTGGTGTAACCGCGTGCGGTCATCAGCGCGGTAAGGCCGGTGTCGGCGGCAATCTTGCGTGCGCGTTCGCCCGTCGTGCCTTCGAACCAGCTTTTCTTCTGCTTGTCGGTCGCCTTGGTGATGCGATCAAGGATCGCAGGCTGCGCGGCGAAGATCGCCTGGTGATTGCCAGCGAAGGCTTTGGCGCCGCCGCAGCGCGCGAGCAGCGCCGCCGTCATGTCGATGGGATCGCGCACGAGGTTGCGATATTCGAACTGGACCAGACCCTTGTCGATATAGAGCGTCTTCAGCGGCACCCCCGCCGCCCGGGCGAAATCGCCGCAGACGTGGCACGTATAGCTGAAATATTCGACGACCTTCACCTTCGCGGCGGGATTGCCGATGCTGTAGGCGCCGATCCCGCTTTCGGCAATGGTCGCCGACCAGCGCGGCGCGGACTGCTGGGCCGGGGCGGCCGACGTGAACAGGACGAGCGCGGTGGTGGACAGCACCACGACGGCGGCACGGCGAACCCGGTGGGCAAGATATGATGCGGGCATGATCAGACCGTCTTCCTAGCTTATTTTGGGGATATTGGGTGCGGCCGCCAGTCCCGCCGCCATGCGTTCGAGCACGGTACGCAGTTCCGGATCGCCGATGTCGCGCAGACTATCGCCCAATTCGGCCGGTACCGGCTTCAGCATTGCCGGCGGCTGAACGGGGGCAGCGGGCGTCACCTGGCCGTGCGTCATGCGGACGGTTGCGATCGCGGCATAGCCGAAGAAGCGGTTGACCGACGCGATGATGTCGGGCGCGACATGCTGAAGCATCGGGGCGTGCGCGCCGCTGATCGTGAGGTGCAATGTCCCGCCGGCCTTCTGTCCGGCCGGGAATCGGATCATTGCCGGCTGGGTCACGTCGGCCAGCCGGTCGCCGACGATCTCGCGCCACCGACTGACCACCGAAGACTGGACAAAGCCGAACTTGCGGAACGCGGTGCGGCCGATTTCGGGAACAAGGTCGGCGATCGCACGCGCGTTGCCGCCGCGTGGGCGCTCATAGGGACGTTCTGTCGAGAGGCGTTCCCTGAGCGCGCGCGCCTCGGTCTTTTTCCGGGGCTTCTTATCCGCTCCCTCGCCGTCGTTGCTGCCTGCTTTCGCCATCGCCGCCGCCATGCCATAGGCGGGGGGTGAGCGTCCAGACGTCCGATCCCTCCAGCGAAACTTTCCCGGCACGCCTGCTGGGCTGGTACGACCGGTCGGCGCGCGTCCTGCCGTGGCGAATTCCGCCGCGCAGCGGCGCGGTGCCCGACCCTTACCGCGTGTGGATGGCCGAAATCATGCTGCAGCAGACCACGGTCGCGGCGGTAACCGCCTATTTCCGGCGCTTCATCGAGCGGTGGCCGACGGTCGTCGATCTGGCGGCGGCGGACGACGCCGACGTGATGGCGGCGTGGGCCGGGCTTGGCTACTATGCGCGCGCCCGCAACCTGCTGGCGTGCGCGCGCGCCGTCGTGGCCGATCATGCCGGGCGCTTTCCCGACAGCGAGGCGAGCCTGCGTGCGCTGCCGGGAATAGGCGATTATACCGCGGCCTCGGTCGCCGCGATCGCCTTTGGGCGGCCGTCGGTCGTGATCGACGCCAATATCGAGCGGGTCATGGCGCGGCATCGGCTGATCGAAACCCCGCTTCCGGCGGCGAAACGGGAGATCCGTAGCGCGCTGGCGCCTCTTGTCCCGGCCGACCGGCCGGGCGATTTCGCGCAGGCGCTGATGGATCTCGGCGCGACGGTCTGTACCCCGCGCGCGCCCGTCTGCGCCATCTGTCCGGTCATGGCCGACTGCCGCGCGCGCGGGCGTGCCGACATCGAAAAGCTGCCCGTGAAGCCGCCGAAGAAGTCGAAGCCGCAGCGCTATGGCGTGGCCTGGTGGATCGAACGCGATGGCGCCGTCTGGCTCGTCCGCCGCCCCGGCAAGGGCATGCTCGGCGGTATGCGCGCGCTGCCCGGTGATGAATGGAGCGACCGTGCGCCGCCCGAGTCCGGCCTTACCCACGTCGATCATGGCTTCACCCATTTCGACCTCCGGTTGATTCTGGTGCGCCGTGAAGTCCAGCTTGCCGCAGGGGAAGGCGAATGGTGGCCGCTTTCGGCGCTTGACGCGGCCGGATTGCCGACGCTCTATCGCAAGCTGACCGACAAGATGCGGGAGAGAGTCACATGAACATGATGGTTTCGCGGCGGGCGCTGCTTGGCGGCATCGCGCTGGGCGGAGCGGGGGCGATGCTGCCCGGTTCGGCCTTTGCGTGGAAAGCCGACGGCGCGGCGCTTTATCCGTCGACCTATGGGTTCATCAAGGGGTTCGTCGACCGGCGCGAACTGGCGGGAACGCTTGCCGCAATCGGCAAGGGGCAGGAGGCCCTCGATGTTTTCGGCGCCGGGACGCAGGCGATGGATTCAGCGAAAGCGGTCGATGCGGACACGCTGTGGCGCCTCTATTCGATGACCAAGCCGGTGACGGGCATGGCGGCGATGATCCTTGTCGAAGATGGCAAGATCAAGCTCGATCAACCGATCGCCGACTTCCTGCCCGCCTTTGCGAAGATGAACGTCCAGAACACGCCCGACGGATCGATCACCGACGTGCGGCCTGCCAAGGGGCCGATTACGGTGCGTCAGCTCCTGACCCATACGGCGGGGCTCGGCTATGGTATCGTCCAGAAGGGACCGCTGCGCGACGCTTATAACGAGCAGGGCATCTTGGGTGGGCAGGTCAGCCGGCTGCCGATTCCGGGCTTTCCGCCGGCGACGCCGGCACCGAGCCTGGCCGCCTTCGCCGATCGGCTTGCGAAATTGCCGCTCGTCTATGAACCCGGGACGCGCTGGAGCTATTCGGTCGGTCTCGACCTGATGGGCCGCGTCATCGAGGTTGTTTCGGGGCAGCCGTTCGATGCGTTTCTGAAGGCGCGCATCTTTGATCCGTTGGGTATGGTCAGCACGGGCTTTCAGGTGGCGGCCGCCGACGTCGGGCGGCTGACGACCAACTATGCGCCCTACGGCGGTGCGTTGCTGCCGATCGATCCGGCGACAAGTTCGATCTATCTCGACAAGCCGCCGATTCCCTATGGCGGCGGCGGGCTTGTTTCGAGCGCGCGCGACTATGACCGCTTTCTCGCGATGCTGCTCGGCGAGGGGGAAACCGGCGGCGTGCGGATCCTGAAGCCCGAGACCGCGCGGCTTGCGATGTCGAACCTTCTGTCCGATGCGGTCGATCGCAAGGGCACGTTCGTCGACGGTGAGGGCTTTGGCGCGGGCGGCCGCGTTTCGCTCGCGACCTCTCCGACGGGCGAAGGCATTTACGGCTGGGGCGGTGCCGCGGGGACGATCGCGTTCGTCGATCGCAAGCGCGGGTACCGGGTTGGTGGTTACGCGCAGTACATGCCGTCCGAAGCGCTCCCGTTTCAGCGCGATTTCGGTAAGGCTTTCTTCGCCGACATATTGTTGCGCTGATGCCGTTGCCGCTAGGCTTTACCGGCGCGCGGATCGATCGCGCCGACCAGCTTCGGTCCGATGCCGCGGCGTTTGCGGCGACGGTCGCCGATCCGCGCGCGACCTGCCTTGCCATGGACGGGATCGACCCGGTGCCGGGCGAGCGAGGCGGACTGGTGTGGGAGCCGCTTGACCGATCCGACGAACGGCCGCTGCTCCTGCTCGGGATCGACGATGCCGGCGCGCCGCGTTTTGTCCGGGCGCCTGCTCCCGGCGCGCGCATCGACGCCCGCTCGCGCACGGTGATGCGGCTGCTGCCGCTGTTGTCGCCCGAGGAGGCGGCGCTCTATGGCGGCGCGCGCAGCCTTGTCGACTGGCACGCGCGGCACGGATTTTGCGCGGTCTGTTCGGCGCCGACCGAGATTTTTCGCGGCGGCTGGGGCCGCCGGTGCGGGGCCTGCGACGCCGAACATTTCCCGCGGGTCGATCCGGTCGTGATCATGCTCGCCGAATGTGACGGGCGCGTCCTGCTTGGCCGTCAGCCCGGATTTCCGCCGGGTTTCTTTTCCGCGCTGGCGGGCTTCGTCGAACCCGGCGAATCGCTGGAGGAAGCGGTCGCGCGCGAGCTTTTCGAGGAAGCGGGCATCCAGGTATCCGATGTCTCTTATGTGGCCAGCCAGCCCTGGCCCTTCCCTTCATCGCTGATGATCGGTTGCCGGGCGGTCGCGCGCGACCCCGCGCTCACGCTGGACATGACCGAACTGGAAGCGGCGATGTGGGTCGATCGCGCCGAGGTGCGCGCGGCGCTGGCCGGCGATATGGGCGCGAGTTTTCTGGCACCGCCGCCGCTGGCGATCGCACGCTATCTGCTGGAAGACTGGGCGAGTTGAAACCTTTCGCCGCGTCGCGGCAGAGAGGGATCTGAAGGTCAGAATTTCTTGCCGGTGATCCGGCTGATTTCCTTTGCCACCATCGCCTCGACCATGCCGGGCAGGTTGGTGTCGAGCCAGTCCTTGAGCATTGGACGGAGCGCTTCGAGAACGACGTCTTCCATCGTCCGTCCGCCGGTGGCGACGGGCGCGGGCGCCGCAGCAGGCGCGACCGCGGCGGTCAGCGCCTCGAGCGACTGACGCGCGGCATCGGCGCTGGCCGCCGAAACCAGTTCTTCTTCGGTCGGAATCGCCGGGGCGGGGGCGGGTGCATCGTCCGATTCCGCATCGTCGAGGTCGAGGACATCCTCGCTTTCCGCGACCGGGCGCTGCTCACGGGAGCCGGGGGCCTCGTCGCGCGCAATCACGCGCCGAATCGACGACAAGATATCTTCCATCGATGGCTCTCGCGACATGTCGCCCATTGTTGCCCCCTGTGCCCCACGAAAATCGGGCGGTTAACCATCTTCTACCGGTCGGGGGCGGCCTTTGCCAAGCCCTATTGTTGGGGCGACGTCTCGACATAGGCGGGGACGTTCGCCGTCGCGGCGGGGACGGACTTGGTGTCGGTGGCGACCTGCTGGGGTTTCGGATCGTCGGCCCAGTCGAAAATCTGGCCCCGGACGCGGCGATAATTGACCTCGGGATCATAGAGCGCGCCGCCTTCGACCCCCAGATCGCGCGCTTCCGCCTTGCCCATCGCGGCAAGGACCGAGAATGCCGCGACATAGGAATTGCGCCGTGCCGAGACGAGTTGGACCTGGGTGTTCAGATATTCCTGTTCGGCATTGAGGATGTCGAGGATGGAGCGTGTGCCGACGCTGTTTTCGGCACGAACGCCCTCAAGCGACAGGCCGTTCGCACCCACCGCCTGTTCGGTCGCGGCGATGATTCGCTCGTTCGCCTGCCACGCGGCATAGGCGCCGCGGGTCTGGGCGATGACATCGCGTTCGACTGCGACGTAACTTTCGATCGCCTGGCTCGTCTGCGCTTGTGCCTGACGCACGCGGGCCGAGGGCCGCCCGCCCTGGAAGATGGGTACCGTCATCGATACGCCCGCGATCGTGCTGGTCGTGGTGTTGTCCGATGTCGTGTTCCCCGCAGGGATCGAATTGAGATTGTTGTTGTAGCCGCCGGTCAGCGTTGCCGACAGCTTTGGCGCGCGGGTGGCGCGAGCGGCGCCGATGTCGGCGCGGGCCGCGCCGAGGCGCTGGTTGGCGGCATCGATATCGGGGTTGTTGTTCAGCGCGATGGCGACCGCTTCCTCGGCGGTCGCCGGCAGGTTCGGCAGCGTCGGGGGCGATTGCAGATCGTCCGGCGCGTCGCCGACCAGCCGGATATAGGATTCGCGGCTGCGGATCAGGTTCGATTCGGCGGTGCGCAGATCCCCTTCGGCGAGTGCGAGGCGCGCCTGCGATTGGGCGACGTCGGTTCGCGTCAGGTCGCCGATCTCGAACCGGTCGCTTGTCGCCTGCAGATTGGTGCGCAGGACGGATACATTCTTCTGGTTGAGCTGGACGATCGCGATGTCGCGAATCACGTCCATATAGGCACCAACGACCTGCGAGAAGACACTCGCCTCGGTCGCGCGAAGATCGGCCTGTCCAGCCTCGACGCGATATTTGGCGGCCTTCACCGCATTGCGGACCGCGCCGCCCTGATAGATGGGAACCGACACCTGCGCGCCCGTCGACAGCGATCGGCCGGGGGTGAAGAAGCTGTTGCCGGGGACGACCAGATTTTCCTGATAATCGACGCTCGCGCCGACCGAGGGCAGTCCCGCGGACTTCTGAATCGGGACATTCTCGTCGTTCGCGCGTTGTCCGGCACGGGCACCGGTGAGCGTGGGGTTGTTCTCATACGCCTTGGCCAGCGCCCCTTGCAGCGTTTCGGCGTGCGCCGGCGCAGCCATGGCGAGTGCTCCCAACGCCATGCCGGCAAGCCAGCGGGCGCGGCGATCGGCAACCTTGTTCTGTTTATCGTGCATCGTGATGATCAGCCTGAAACGGGAAGGGGGGAGGCGTCTTTAGAACTGGAATCCCGCGGGCGCGGCAAAACCGGGTAGCGGCGGGACATCCATGTCGGCGAAGGCGCGGATCGCGATCGTGCCGCCGGCTTTCACGCCCTGGACCAGCCGCGCGACATTGCCTTCGCGCCAGGCGGCGACGATTCGACCATTTTCGGAAAGCTGCGCCGCGATGGCGTCGGGCAGCGTTTCGATCGCGCCGTCGATGACAATACGGTCGAACGGCGCGGCCTTCGGCGCACCGGCGCTCAGCGGTCCCTCGATCCAGTGGATGGCCTCGTCGGGAGCGGCGGTGCGGGCGACGGCGAGCAGGTCGGCCTGTTCCTCGACGGCGTAGACCTCGGCGCCAAGCTTTGCGAGCAGCGCTGCGGTATAGCCGGTCCCGGCGCCGATCAGCAGCACGCGCATGCCGGGCCGGATTTCGGCTGCGACCAGCAGGCGCCCGGTGACCAGCGGCGGATTGAGCACGCGGCCTTCGCCGATCGCGATGGCGCGGTCCATATAGGCGACACCCGACAGCGCGGCCGGCACATGCGCCTCGCGCGCGACCGCGCCCATCGCACCGACCACGGCGGGATCGATGACATCGTTGGTCCGGAGCTGACTGTCGACCATCGCCGCGCGCATGTCCGCCGCACCAATCTCGCTCAATTTCGTTGCCATCGTTCCGTTTCCGATTCCCTGGGATCCAAAGCTTTGCAGGCAGCCGTAGCCCAAGCCACGCTGTATTGCAATACTAATACAGCCGTGCTCCCGCATCGCGCCGCGCATAGCTGGCAAAGGGAATGCCGCCAAGTCCGCAGTGCGGTCGGGGTTCGACGAAACGAGGCTGAAATTGCGAAACAATCGGATTGCAGTGGCGGAGCATAATCGCTAGGGGCGCTATCTCCACGCAAATCTGCGCTCGAGGCCCGATGGCGGAGTGGTGACGCAGAGGACTGCAAATCCTTGCACGCCGGTTCGATTCCGGCTCGGGCCTCCATCTCCTGTCCTGCTCTGTACGGACAGCCTCGGCGTCGAGATTCCCGGATGATCGGTTGCTTTCCCCAGTCCGCAAGTGGTGTAGGGGCGCCGCTCGCCGCGCTCCTGATTGGCGGTCGCGGCTATCTGGCGGCTTCGAGATCCTTGGATCGCCGCTAATCGACCTTGTGGGCCCGTTCGGTATTCAGCGACGGGCCTGCTCGGTAGCTTTGCGACGAGGCGAGAAACCCGAAAAAGGCGGTGCGCACTTCTTGCGGGATCGCCTTGTTCAGCACGATGTCGCGGTCGGAAAGACTATGCCGCGGTGCTCGGTGAGAGACGATGGTAGCACCGGTCAAAATAGACCAAGCCTTCCATCCGATCGAGCAGGCGCATCGATTCAACCTGACAAAAAAATACGCTATGCGTACCGATTTCGTTCACTTCCGAGATGCGACAGTCGAGCGATGCCAAGGCATCCCTCAGCGCGGGGGCTCCGGTGAACAGGGTTGTCCACGCCGAGTCATCTGCGAAACGGTCGAGCACTTCCGATCGAGCGAAAAGGTCTGCCATTCCGATATGCTGCCCCGTGAGAATATTCACGCAAAGCACCCCATTTGCCTTCAGCACAGCGTTCGTCGCGGCAGAGCGATTGACGCAGACGATGAGCGTCGGCGGCTCGTCGGTGACGCTACAGACGGCCGACGCGGTAAACCCGCGTCGACCGGCTGGTCCGTCCGTGGAAATGACGCACACTGCTGCGCCCAATCGGGCCATGCCTGCTCGAAAAAGGATGGGATCGACCATCGTGACCTCAGTTCATGAAATGGCTGCTGTTGGCATCCGAAACGGCGCCGTTGACGAACGAAGAACCGCGCGAGATGGGCTGTCCGACAATGTCCGCGCCAGGGCAGGGCGAACGGGTCCGATCTTCAAGGTTCGATATCGAAGCGAATGTCCGTGAAGTTGCCGCGCTGCCGTTTTGGGCAAGTGCGGTGCCGTCGGCCGGGTGCGCCCATCGGCGGGGCGGAAGCACGGAGAAATATCGTCTTTCGACTGCACCGGCGCTCGAGAATGAATTCATTCTGCCGTCCATCCGCCGTCTATGACGAGTGACGTGCCTGTCATAAGACTGGAGGCGTCAGAAGCCAGGAACAGAACGGCGCCCATGATGTCCTCAACCGCGCCGATCCGTCCAAGCTTGATCTTTGCAAGAACACTGGCCTTAAACGCCGCGTCCTCGAACATCGGTCGGGTCAGCGGGGTCTCGACGAAGGTGGGGGCGATGGTGTTGGAGCGGATGCCGTGGATCGCAAGATCGAGCGCGAAGCTCTTGCTCATTCCTTCGAGAGCCCATTTGCTGGCGCAGTAAAGCGAGCGCTCCGGGCCGCCGACGTGGCCCATCTGGCTGCCCATGTGAATCAGGCTGCCCTTTGCGTCCTCGGCGATCATCCGCCGCGCGCAGGCCTGCGCGACGAAGAACGCACTTTTGAGATTGAGATCGAGGACGGCATTATAGTCTGCTTCGGTCACCTCCCACATTGGTTTGGGGCGGTTGGTTCCGGCGTTGTTCACGAGGACGTGGAAGGCCGGGCGCTCATCGAAGAAGACTGCGACTGCGGCGAGATCGAACACGTCGAGCGCGGCAGCCCTGGCACTGTGCCCAGCAGAGCGGATCGCCTGCGCTGCGGCCTCAAGTTCGTCTATTGTGCGCGCGGTCAGCGTCACATCCGCGCCCGCCTCCGCCAAAGCAGTGGCACAGGCAAGGCCGATTCCGCGCCCTGCGCCTGTCACCAGCGCTCGGCGCCCGTCGAGGCGAAAGCTGGGTGCGCAGGGCAACGCCACGATCAGGCTGCAGTCTGGGCGCTGGGTTCGGCCTGGCCGGCATACGGGACATTGCGCCCGCCGAAACGGCGCACGCGGATGTTGGCCTGCTCGCCATGTCCGGCAAAACCTTCCAGCGCGCAGAGCCGGCTGCAGTATTCGCCGACAAGCGCGCTTGCCTGGTCGGTCAGCACCTTCTGATAGGTGCAGGTCTTGAGGAATTTGCCGACCCAGAGGCCGCCGGTATAGCGCGCTGCCTTCTTCGTCGGCAGGGTGTGGTTAGTGCCGATCACTTTGTCGCCGAACGAGACGTTCGTGCGCTGTCCAAGGAACAGCGCCCCGTAATTTGTCATGTGCTTCAGGAAATAGTCGGGATCGGCGGTCATCACCTGGACGTGTTCGCTGGCGATCTCGTCTGCTATCGCCACCATCTCGTCATAACCTTCGGCCACGATCACCTCACCGAAGGTGTCCCACGCCTTGCGCGCGTAGTCGGCGGTGGGGAGGATCTGGAGCAGACGCTCGATCTCGACCATTGTTTCGCGCGCGAACGTCTCGCTGTTGGTAAGCAGCACGCCAGGACTGTCGGGCCCATGTTCGACCTGGCCCAGGATATCGGTCGCCGCCATCTCGGGATCGCATCCGACCGTATCGGCGATGATCAGCGTTTCGGTCGGACCGGCGAACAGGTCGATGCCGACGCGGCCGTAGAGCTGGCGCTTGGCCTCGGCGACGAAAGCGTTGCCGGGACCAACGAGAATATCGACGGGTTCGATGCTCTCGGTCCCCAGCGCCATCGCTCCGATCGCCTGGATGCCGCCGAGAGCGTAGATTGCGTCCGCCCCCGCGAGCGCTTGCGCGGCGACGATGGCGCGCGCAGGCGTGCCACGGAATGGAGGGGCGCAGGTGATCACGCGCGGAACGCCCGCAACCTTTGCGGTGATCACCGACATGTGCGCCGAAGCGAGCAGCGGATACTTGCCGCCGGGGACATAGCAGCCGGCATTCTGGATCGGCAGATGGCGGTGGCCGAGCACGACGCCGGGCATGGTTTCGACCTCGACATCTTTCATGCTATCACGCTGAATTTTAGCGAAATTATAGACCTGTGCCTGGGCGAACTCGATGTCCTTGCGTTCCTGGGCGGTCAGGCTGTCGACGCAGGCGTCGATCTCCGACTGGCTGAGGCGATAGTCATCGCGGTCCCAACCGTCGAACCGGTTGCTCATCTCGCGCACCGCCACGTCGCCGCGCGCCTCGATGTCGGCCAGGGCTGCTTCCACGATGTCGCGAACCTTGCGATCGGTATTTGCCTTGGCCTCCGCTGCCAAGCCGCGCTTCAGATACTTTGCCACCATATCGCTCCGATTACATGCCTGTGAATGATGCTTTGGCCTCAAGCGACGACGCGATTTTCGATCGCGCCAATGCCATCGATTTCGCAGCGCATCACATCACCCGGCCGGAGAAAGCTCGGCGGGTCCATGGCAATTCCGACGCCCTCGGGCGTGCCGGTCGCGATCAGATCTCCGCTTTCGAGCGTGAAGGCAGTCGAGAGATAGGCAATCTGCTGCCAGAGGTTGAACACCATCTCCGACGTGTTGCTTTCCTGTCGCAGCGTGCCGTTGACGAAACAACGCAGCGGAAGATTGTGCGGGTCGTCGATCTCGTCGGCGGTCACGATCCAGGGACCGATCGGACCATGCGTGTCGAAGGATTTGCCCATCATGAAGGTCGGCGAGTGAAACTGCCAGTCCCTGGCGCTCACATCGTTGCAAACCACATAGCCGAACACGTAACGACGGGCATCCTCTTCACGGACGCCTTTGGCCGGCGCGCCTATGATCGCGGCCAGTTCGACCTCATAGTCGAGCTTTTCGGTAACACCCGCAACGACGTCGTCGAAGGGGCCGGCAATGCAGGTCGTCTGCTTGTTGAACCAGAATTGCTGCTGTGGCTTGGGTACCCCGAGCTTCTCGGATTCAGCCATATGCTTGCGGTAGTTCATGCCAATGGCCAGAAACTTCCCCGGTCGTTCGATGGGCGCCAGCAAGCGGACACCGGCGCTGGCCCGAGTATGTTCACGCGCGGCAATGGTGTCCTGGACTCGTGCCAAGGCGGCATCTCCGCCCCGAACGATCGACAGTATGGTGGGATAATCGGACGCGATCGGGCTCAGGTCGACGATTGTTTCGCCTTCAAGCGCGCCAAGACGGGTCTGATCACCTTCGGAATAACGTAACAGCTTCATAACAATGCTCCGGAATTGCGCCTGAGCTCACCAGGCCGTGGTTCCACCATCGATGCGGACATCCGTCGCGGTGATGAACGAGCTTTCGTCCGAACCCAGAAATACCGCCAACGCAGCCACTTCCTCCGGCCGCCCAGGACGTCCCAGCATGATTTTCCTCAGCATCGGATCCCTGAAGTCGGGATCCTGCAGTAACCCTCTGGTCGCGCCCGTTTCGATCAACCCCGGCGAAAGCGAGTTCGCGCGAATGCCGTGGTGGCGCCCCTCCATGGCGAAATGCCGGGTCATTGAAAGCACGGCGCCCTTGCCCGCCGAATGCGCCAGGCCCGGCAAGGCTTCATATCCGATCCAGGCCGATGCGGAGGCCATGTTGATGATCGCTCCACCCCGTTCCGCGAGAGCAGGCCACGCAGCCTTCGTCAGATTGAAGACGATGCTGACTTCGGCATCGAGCGTATCGACGAAGTCATCGCGCGAAAGGTCATCGATCCACGCGAACCGGGCATCCGCCGCGCAGTTGAAGAGGACGTCGAGTCGCCCGAAGTGCGAACATGCGAGATCGACCAGCGCCTGGCACATCGATGGATCGCGTGGGTCGCAAGGATGGATCGAGATCATTTCTCCCCCGGCATCGCAAACGCTGTTCACACAGGCTGCCGCCGCCTCGACATCGACGTCGCATCCAACCAGCCTGGCCCCTTCACGCGCGAACAATTCCGCCGATGCACGACCAATGCTGCCACCGGTTCCGGTAATGATGCAGACTTTCCCTGCAAGACGTCCAGCCATGTGCATTGCCCCTGCATGCCGAGAAGCCGGACAGAAGCGGCTCCTCGGCTAGGATCCGTCAGTAGTTGAACGTCAACCGGGCGCCGAACGTCCGGGGAGGACCGAGCTGCGTGGCAGTGGGGCCAGGAATGCCGCCTAAAGCCGATGATCCGGGAACGGCCTTGTCCGAGAGGTTCTTCCCCCAGATGCCGAAGCTCCAGCGTTCGTTCTCGCTGTAGTAAGTAAGCGACGCATCGACGAGCAGGAAGTTGCCGAGGCGATCACCGGCGACATGCGCAAAGTCGCCCCAATAGGAGGATTCGTAGCGCGCGTCGGCACGCGCTCTGATATAGCCTGAATGCAGGGTAAAATCGTGCGAATACCCTGCAGTGACGGTCCAGGCGGGAGCGAATGCTATCGAATTCCCGCTGTAGCTTGTACCGTTCGGCTGAACGAAATCCTTGTAGATCCCGTGTAAATAGCCAAGCGAGAGATTGAACTGGTCGGTGGATGCGGGCTTTACAACGAGGTCGGCCTGCGCGCCGTAGATTTCTGTTCGCTTGGCATTGAAGATCGGGTTGAAAACCGCACTGATATCATAGCTTTGCTGAAGAAGGTCGTTGTATCTGTAATAGTATCCTTCCAGATTCAACTGCACCATATTGTCCAGGAATCTTGATTTCATGCCGGCTGAAAATGCGCTGAGCTTTGATGGCTTTACAGCATTGTCGAATGTGGTGGAACTGGCCTTCTCATTGAAGGTGCCGGGGGTGTATCCGGTTTGGAAGCCGGTGTAGACCAGCACCTTGGGCGCGATGTCGTAGTCGATCCCCACCTTGAAATCGACGTGACGATAGCTCTTGTCGAAATCAAAGAGCGTGCTGTCGTAAGCCACGCCAGCCCCCTCGCGCTTGAAATGGCTGGCGCGCGCGCCGGCGGTGAGGCGGAGGCGGTCGCTCGCCGAATAGGTAAGTTCACCGAACGCGGAGAGATTATCCAGCCGATTGCGTGTGACATTGCTGATGTACGCGCCGCCGCCGAATAGGGCGAACGCTCCGCTGTTGGTGAGCCGCGACCCGTATAGTCCGGCCAGCCAGCGCAAGCGGCCGGCCTCGCCGAGCAGGCGGAACTCCTGCGTAACCTGCTTGTAGCGCCCGGTGAGATCCGCCGGGATTGAGGTCAGCCAGAAATTCTGGTCCGAGTTGATGTATTGATAGGATGTGATCGAGGTCAGCGTAGTGCTGCCCAATTGGGCATCGAGTTGGGCACCGACTGAATAATTATGGTATATTTGATCGAGCGCGGAAATTGCTCCGAACGGCGCCAGAGCCGCCAGAGCACCCGTTCGCGTATCATCCCAAGGATCGTTTGCGTGAAGATAGGCCCCGTTACGCAGCCCCATAGAGGTTGCATCGAATGACCGCGTGACGACGTTGATCGGATGGCCGTTCTTTGTTGCAACCGATCCCCAGACATTGAACGAGACGGCATCGGACGGGGTAAATAGCGCTGAAAGCCGGCCGACGAAGTCGTTCTGGGAATTCGCACCACTTTCCTGGTAGCCGCTATGGCGTGCATAATCGACCGCGCCGCGGATCGCCAGGTCGTTCGAAACCGGAATATTCTGAACGGCCGTCACGTGGAAGAAGTCATAGTTCCCACCTTCGACAGCCAGCTTCGTCTGATAATGATCAGTGGGACGGTTGAAGTTGATGTTGACGGTGCCGCCCATGGCGGTTCCGCCATAGAGTGTGCCCTGCGGTCCCGGCAGCACCTCGATCTGGGCGACATCAAGAAAGCCTGCGCTCGCGCCTTCGCGTGGGGTCGATACGCCGTTCAGGTTCAGCGCCACAACGGGCTGCACGTTAGCGAAATCCAGCGACGCGCCTACGCCGCGGATGAAAACCTGAACAGACTGCTGCTCGATCTGAAAACGGGCGCTCGGCACCAGCGCTTGCACGGCGGGAAGGTCGCTGATCCCACGCTCGACGAGCGTTTCACCGGTGACAGCGGTAATGGCGGCCGGCGTCTGCTGCAAAAGGGTGGAACGCTTCTGCGCCGTCACCACGATGTCCTGAACGGTGGCATCATTCGCGGCATCTGCGGGTTGGGCCCCGGCCTCTTGTGCGTGCGCAGCGGTACCATGTGCGAGACCGAGAGCAGACACGCACAATATCAATGTTTGTTTCCGCGCCATACGTCACCTCCCCTTGAGATTATCTTTTGGAATATCGGCAGGCTGCTAGATAGCATCCATGCATAAGGCGAATTAATATTCAAAATGAAATGGATAAATGCAACTTATAGTTGAAATATATATGGAAATATGTCCAAAAATGAGGACGTAATTATATAATATTCAATATATTATAATGTAGTTGAGAGTATAAATTCTGAATATTATATCTATTTGTCCATTCTATTCTCAGAATTCTGGCTGATTGTTCAGGTCGCCGGCCTCGGAAATGAATGTTCCGATGCGATTTCCCTTCACGACGGGCACAAAAAGTGCCGAAGGATGCTCCGCGTCGTGATGGATGGTGACCCAGGAGGGCCGTTGCTGCACGACATGCCCCTTGCCCAGCCGGGCGAAGAAGGAATCCGAGCGATCGGTGTCGCTGGAACTCACGCCCAGCGCGATGCGGTGCCCTTGTTTGAACACGTTCGCGGTTGGGACGAGATTGATGTCGAAGCGATGAGGTACGCCGTCAGCGAGCTCGGAAGGCTGGGTGAAGTCGTGATGCCAAAGCCACGGTCTTGACCGGCTTTCGTCGCATTGCCGCATGCTGCCCCGCAACCATCCGCGTGTCAGGAGGCGACGATCTCCGTTCGGGGCGATGTCCCACAGTGTCAGGAAAAGGAGAAGTTCGGGTTGCGTGTTCGACGCATATATGGTGGCAGTCAAAGGGCCGACGACCTCCGTCTCCTCGACCATCGCCGGCGAGGTAAACAATATGCCTCCCCGCTCGTTGTAGCGGTTGTCCTCGTAGCTGGTGCCGCCCTCGTGGGGCCAGTGTTCGTGTTCAGACAGCAGCCCTTTGAAGTGAAGATAGAATGGCTGCCAGACGGTTTCCGGCAGCGGCCAGGAATGGCCCTGCTTCCAGTCGCCTCCGCTCCCCATCAGATAAAGATTGACTGCGGGCTCATCGAGATAGCCCGTATCGTTTCCCTTGAGCCAATGATCGAACCAGCGCAGTGATTCCAAGGCATATTGGTAAATCGGGCGATCGAGATACATTGGCGGCCCGACGATCAGCTTTTTCGGTGCCGGGACTTTCTCCCACGCCCTGAATTCACCGGGCAAATGTAACATGTACATGTCCCAGGATGCGCCGATCATGATCGGGACCTCGATGTCCTCGAGTCGCGGATTGCGCTCCGCCCAATAGGGTCCGTCATGCGAGTTGATGAGGACGTCGATAATGAGCGGATGGCCGCCCTCCTCGGGGGTGGTGATCGCTTTCGCCAATGCGGGGATCGCCATCAGGTCGTGATCCGCGCGCAGTTCGGCGAGCCGGCGCTGGTACTCATCTTCGCCCAGAGCGTCGCGCGACCAGCCCTTGATTCTGGACCCGTCGAGATGCCCGGCCCAACTTGTCAGGAAGCCGGCGGCGAGAATGCCCCCGTGATAGAATTTGTCGCGATAGAAATCGTTGTAACCATAGAGGCCGAATACGGCCTTGAGGGCGGGCGGATTGCGCGCGGCAACCTGTTTGGCGCAAACAGAGAAGTAGGACGCACCGAACATGCCCACGTCGCCCGTGCACCATGGCTGTTCGGCGAGCCAGGCGATGACTTCGACCACATCGTCCACTTCACGCGGACTGTAGTGGGCATAGACGCCTTCCGATTGCCCGGTGCCACGGGCATTGACGATCACATGCACATAGCCGCGCCGCACATAGAAGTTCGGATCGCCGGCTTCGGCCTGGGCGTTGGGCAGGGTGATCGCCTTGGGGATGGATGGGGCCGACTGCATGGCCTGATCATAGGCGTGGACACCGACGATCGCCGGGAAGCGTCCGGTCGAGGCCGGGCGAAACAGGTCGACCGAGATGCGAACACCGTCGGACATCTCGACTTTGATGTTGCGCTCGATCGTTACCGCATGTTCGCGGGGCGATAGTTGCCAATCAAGGGCAAACATGCGTCAGGCCTGCAAACCGGCGATCGCGGCCTGCGCAACCGCCAAATCCATTTCCGCGGTGGCGCCGCTAACGCCGACGGCCCCGACACAAACTCCATCGACGACGATCGGCAAGCCACCCGCGATCACCGAGAAGTTCGCAAGATGGGGCATGGAAAGAGATGAGCCTTCGTCGGATGCGATGAAGGCGCGGACGTCGGTCGTCGCCGCGCCGGTGACGGCAGCGGTCCAGGCTTTTTTGAAGGCCACCTGATACGGCAGTTCACCCGCGCCATCCATCCGCGCAACCGCCTTGACCTGCCCCGCTCGATCGACTGCGACGAGAGACATGGGCACTCCCATCCGCTCGGCTGCGCTTACGCCGGCCGCCAGGGCCTTCTGCGCGGCCTGCAGCGACATCATTGGGCAAGGGACCGCGACTTTATCCAAATCTGTCATGAAGCATCTTTCCAGAATGGCTGAACTGATTGCATCGATGAAGGCCAGCTTTCGCAGCGCAGCGCATGATCATCGTTGCTGCCTCACAAGTACCGACGGCCGGAACGATCAAAAATTGTCATTTTTTATGAGCCGCATTAGAGGCATTTATCGGATGCATATGGCACGCATGCCGAGGCCCGCCGGGTGCCGTCGCGCGAACCCGGCCAACGACATTCCTCCGCGGGTCATCGTGTCCGATATCAATGGCTTGCGAAGGCAGGTGAGCGAGAGAAGTTCTTCAGAAAGTCGCGAAGCCAGACATGCGCCGGATCATTCTCGTTGCGGCGATGCCAGATGAGCTTGTGGTTGAGCGGCGCCAGTTTGAACGGCGGTTCGAATATCGCGATTCTGCCGAAATGCGGTGATCTTTCCGCGACCTTGCGCGGCACGATCGCCGTCATCGACGTGCCAACCACCGCGTCGATCGCCAGCGCGTAGGTCGATACCAGAAGCGGCGTTCGTGGCCGATCAGGCATCGTGCTGAGGGTGCGCTCGACGGTGCTGCGAAAGTCCCCGCCAAAACGGGTTTCGACATGGTCGGCAGAGCAGAAGTCCTCGAAGCTCACACCCTTGCGTATGAGCTGGTTCGACCGATCGACGACGACCACATAGTGATCGCGAAAAAGGGGCTCGCTCGCCAGCGCTTCAAGATCGGTGATCGGTTCCCACAATCCTGGTTCATAGAGCTGCACGGCCAGATCAATTTCACCATCCTGAAGCCGCCGAAGCAGGCCGGCTGTCACGAAGATATCGATCTGACAGCGAAGATACGGGGCGACGTCATGCAGGCTGCGCATGGCCGGAACCCCCAGGATCTCAGCGATCGAACTTGACATGAGCAGACGGAAGTCCCGACTGTCGGTGGCGGGATCGAATTCGGATTGCCGATTGAGTACCGACCGAATTTCAAAGAGCAGTTCTTTGACGGAGCCTGCCAATTGCTCGCCGAACGGGGTCACCTCCATCTGACGGCCGACCCGTTCCAACAGTTGGTCCGAAAATTGTGCGCGCAACTTGCTGAGCGCTATGCTCATCGCGGGCTGCGTGACGCAGAGTCGCGACGCCGCTCGTGTCACGCTGCGCTCGCTGAGCAGCGCATCCAGCGCGACCAGCAGATTGAGATCCATCCCGTCGAGGTGCATCTTGTGTGCCTTTCCACAACTTCAGCGGGCATTGCGCCATGAAGACAAGAATAGCCGTTTGCCGGTTTGCCGCCTCGCTCTGTGTTCCGGAAGCAATCGGCGCGCGTTCACTAGTTGACAAGATAACCGCCATCGACGGGCATTGCGGCACCGTTGACGAAGGAAGCATGATCCGAAAGCAGCCACGCGACCGCTTCACCAACTTCACGCGGGGTGGGAAATCTTCCCATGAGATGACGATCTTTTGACCGCCCGAGGAACGTCTTGAACTCAGGCTGTGCGGCAAGGCGCGAAATAAGATCGGTCTCGACGATCCCGGGCAGCACGCTGTTCACCCGGATGTTTCTTCCCCCAAACTCGACTGCGGCGGCGCGCGTCAGTCCAACGACACCATGTTTGGCAGATACATATTCGGCGGCGTTGGCGATCGCGATCTGGCCAAGCCCCGACGCGGTATTGACGATCGCGCCGCCGCCGCTTCGTAGCATCGCGGGAATCTGATGCTTGAGGCACAGGAAGACGGCGGTGAGGTCGATCCGCAGCGCGCGTTCCCAATGTTCGAGCCGCAATTCGGTAAGCGGAACATTGCTTTGCTCCACGCCGGCATTGTTGAACGCGCCATCAAGGCGTCCGTAATGGGCCAGAGTTTCAGCCACGAGCCGCTCAATCTCTGCCTCGGATGCAAGATCGGCCTGCAGAAAAATCGCTTCCCCGCCGGTTGCGCCGACATGTTCCGCGGTACGTTTCGCCGCCGCCTTGTCGATGTCGCTCACGATCAGGCGTGCGCCATGTTCGCTCATGACCGCACAGGCCGCCGAACCAATTCCCCCGCCGCCGCCAGTTATCAGGATCACCTTGCCGTCAAGCATCCTTTTCATCGATTGCCCTCCCGTTGTTGTCGTCCGCTTCCTCAGCGGAGCGCAATTTTGGCTGCGAGTTCGATCTGATCGCTGAAACTGCCCTGAACCTCATCAGCACTGACGACATCGAGAATGACGCGCTCATAGGCATCTCCCAGTGCTGCCCAGAAGAACGCCCCGGCGCGCAATCGCGCCTCCTCGGGGGGGAACAGCTTGCCAAGAATTCTCTCGATCACCGAAATCGCCTGACCGGGACCACCTCGATAGAAGACGTCGCCAAGGCCATTGAAGCGATTGATTTCGCCAATCATCATCCGGAAGAGCATGACGATATCGCGGCGCGTGATGAGATCGACCACGATATGTCCGTAGTCGATCAGCATTGACTCTGCTTCGTCCAGCGAAGCGGCGCTTTCATAGCGATCGGGCACGAGCATTTCACGACACTGATCATTCATGCATGCGATGAAGAGCGTGTGCTTGTCCGTATACTGACGATACACGGTCATTTTCCCCACGCCAGCCTCGAGCGCGATCGCATCCATGCTGGCGCGCTCATATCCGTTACGCAGGAAAACCCGCTGGGCGGCCTGAAGGATCTGCAGCTTTTTTTCAGCCATGCGCGCGAACCGTTTGTCGTCGGCGCTCCAGATGCGGCGGTTTTCATTTTTCATGATGATACGATACCGTCTTGTCTCATATTAAATCAAGTCCTATTAGAGCCCGACTCGCGGCACTTGGTGCGGCTTGGCCAATATGCCGAGATCGGATGATCGTCTTCGGACGAAGGTCAATAGGACACAACAGGCAGCCGCCCGCCAAAGCGAGGACAGGCGGCTCGAAGCCAGGAGATGGATCGTGAGCAATTTGGCTTTGGAGACGAACACCAACCCCGGTCTTCCGGCCCGACCGAGCGTCACGTTTGCGACGCGCGCCGCGGAACTTCGGGATTTTATCAAATCGGAGGCCGGGAAACCGGAAAATGCTGCCACCACATCCTTGAACGTGGTCGAGGCCATGCGCGAGGCCGGATTTTACTGGCTATTGGTGCCGGAAAGCCTTGGCGGGGCAGACACTGGCGTCTGTGAATTCACCGCGCTGGCTGAAGAAGTGTCGAGTGCGGATTCTTCGACGGGCTGGTCCCTGGCCGCGCAAAGCATTGCAACCATGGTGGCCGCCAACTTCTGCTCTGATGCGCACGTCGAGCGGATGTTCGGCGGCGCCCGTCTGCCGGTAATGAGCGCCACCTATGCGCCAACCGGGAAGGCGATACAGATGGGCAACACCTACAAGGGCAGTGGCCGCTACGGCTTCGGCAGCGGCTGTTCTCACGCCGACTGGGTGTCATCCGCCTTCGTCCTGCAAGAAGAAGGCAAGCCGGTCTTGCAAGCGGACGGTCAGCCGCGCGTGATCGGTGCCTTCCTGCCGGCCGAAAAGATTCAGATTCTGGGGAACTGGGATGTTGTGGGAATGGAGGCCACGGGCAGTTTCGACTATGAGGTTCCCGAACAGGCTTTCCCTGCCGACTGGACCTTCAACCAATATTGGACCGAACCGATGCGGCAATCGCGTGCCGCGACGATCGGAACCCTGGTCTCGGTCTGCGCCGGCCACACGGGAGTGGCGTTGGGGATCGCCAGGCGGTCGCTTCATGAAGCGGCTCATGTCGCAAGTTTGAAGAAGCGACTCTATGCGACGGCTTCGATTGCCGACACTCCGACCTTCAAGCTCGATTTCGTTCGGAACGAGGTGCTGTTCCAAGCTGCTCGTGCACGCGCATATGAGCTTTTCGCCAATGTGGACCGCAAGGCGAACGTCGGCGAAGCGTTGACGGAGGCCGAGATCCAGCAAATCCGGCAGATTACCACCTGGACGCACCAGGTATGTCGGAATGTTGCGGTCGCATCATACAGCTCGGTCTCTTCGTCGCTTCGTCGGCCGAGCGTCCTGGCGCAAAATCTGTTGGATGCTGCCGTTGCCGCCCAGCACTTCATCGTCAATGACATGAGCCTGTTCGACGCAGCCTCGTCGGTCATCGATCAATGGGCGAACGAGGGCGCTCAGAGTGTAGGATCCGGCTGGTGACGGGCGAATGGCTTGCCGAACCTGAAACGGTGGGTATCCATTCGCTTGACCATTATGCCCTGATCGTGCCCGATCTGGTCGAAGCAAAGCGGTTCTATGAGGCTTTTGGCCTGGACGTGAAAGACGACGGCGGGACACTCGCGCTCTATGCTTTCGGGTCGCCGCATCTCTGGGCCAGGTTGCACGAGGGGGAATCTAAGAGTATATTTTATTTAAGTTTTTCTGCCTTTCCGGAAGACATCCGGCACCTTGAGCATCGCCTGAACAGCCTGGATGTCGAACGGATCGATGCTCCCGTGGGCGCCTTTGATACCGGCGGCCTTTGGTTCCGCGATCTGAACGGCATCCCCGTGCAGATCAGGACGGGTTGCAAGAAAACGCCGGATGCAAAAGAGGAAAGCCGCCAGGCACCGAGTCTCGCGGGATGCCGCAATGCGCCAATGCGAGGAATGCAGCCGCCGGTTCGTCCATCGCGCCTTTCGCACGTCCTGCTGCTCGTCCCCGACGTTCCGGCGGCAGTGGCGTTCTATGAGCGCACTTTGGGTCTGCGGCTTTCCGACAAATCCGAGGATGTCGTCGCGTTCACGCATGCCAAGCATGGATCCGATCATCATCTGGTTGCTTTCGGGAAAGCCAACGGAACCGGCTTCCACCATTCCAGTTGGGATGTTCCTTCGATTGACCATATCGGCCAGGGCGCCTCCCAGATGCATCTCGCCGGATATGCGCGGGGCTGGGGTGTCGGGCGCCACGTGTTGGGATCGAACTACTTCTACTATGCCCGCGATCCATGGGGGAGCTATGCGGAATATTCATACGACATAGATTATATTCCCAAAGATACGCCGTGGGTGCCGACATCGCCGCCTGCAGAAAATTCGTTCTACCTTTGGGGGCCGATCCCGCCCGAGGACTTCACGTACAATTACGAAGATCCGCGAATTTGAGATATGGCTGGCGGCGCCAACTTCGATGGCTGATCTGGCGCGCATCTTTCGTCCATCGGCAACCAGAGGCCGAGGGATGTCGTCGCGGGCCACGACGCTCAGCGGGCGGTAGGTAACACCCATCGCCGCGGCCATCAGATCGTAAACGAGGACGGGCAAAAACGGCTGACGGTCGGCGTGATCGCGCGGCGCCGCGGTCTCAGCAGGACAAAGCTGATGCGCGGCTTTCGCAAACTCTATCGATGTACGGTGCCCGAAGCCCTCGGCGCGCGGTGACTGGATCGCGCGCGCCAGCCCTTGTCTCAATGCGACCTCCCCATTTCGACGGCGGGTTATCGCTGTGGATGCACTAGCAACGGCAGCTTCACGCCCGCCTTTGGGCGTAGGTTCGGGGTGGCACCCGCTGAAATGTGGCGGCGGGAACAGGGCGCCGAATATTTCCTGTGGAGTTCGTGGGCTTCGGGCGGAATGGCGCCCGCCCTTGCCAAAAGAAACACCGATGCCCCTCGCGGCATGTGGCTGCGCCGTGCCGATATGGCGGTTTGACTCAACTCGGCTCCGGCGGAATGGCGGCGAGCAGCCCGGCAGCCAGTTCGGCGGGCCGCGAGAGAAAGGGCGAATGATCGGCGGCGATCGACAGCACGGTGGTGCCGGGGCAGAGGCGCTGCATGCGATGCTGGCTTCTTAGCGGGATGACGCGGTCCTCGGTGCATTCGATATAGGTGCGCGGGATCGCGCCCCAGCCCTTTGCCGAGAGCGTAAGCGGGGTCAGGCGGGGGCCGTCGGGTTCGGCGACCAGTCGTGCCATCGCCGACGCCGCGACATCGCGGTCCGATAACTGCGCAAAAACCGCTGCGGCATCTTGGCCGGTGATCAATGTGCCGCGGCCGCCGGGGGTCGGTGACGCCAGATCGTCGTACAGCGGATTGTCGGGCTCATCGGCGCGGAAGGCGGCGCGGGACATGCCGTCCGGCAGCATCATGGCGCAGATATAGACGAGCGCGTCGATCGCATCGGGCGCCTGCTCCGCTGCCTGGCTGATGACCGTACCGCCGCGACTGTGCCCGGCCAGGATAACGGGCCGCGAGGGTGCGGCGCGGCACTGCGCGGCGATGAAATCGGCCCAGCCTTGCAGGCTGACGGCCGCGAGTTCCTCGTCGGAGCCCCCCATGCCGGGCAGGTCAGGCGCGATGACCTCGTGCCCCGCCTCTCGCAGCAGGGCACCCACCGCGTCGAAGCACCAGCCGCCGTGCCATGCACCGTGAACGAGGACGAAGGTCGCCAAAGCCGAAATCCTCCGCGGCGCGGCCCGTCAGGGCCAGAAACGGCGCGACGCGATTTTCGCGCCTTCGGCGAGGACGGCCAATTTGGCCCACACGATGTCGCGTTCGACCCCGCCCGAACCGACGTGGATCGAAAAGCCGCAATCGATGCCCGCCATCACATTGTCGCGCCCGACGAGGTGCGCATAGCGGCCGATCCGCTGCGCCACGAGTTCGGGATGTTCGAGATAGCCCGACTGGCATTCGATCACGCCGGGGATGAGCATCTTCCCGTCGGGAAGCTTCACATCCTCGAACATCGCATATTCGTGGGCGTGGCGCGGATTCGCCGCCTCGAACTGGATCGCGTGCGGCCGTGCGCGCCAGACAAGGTCGATGACGTCGCGGAACGGGACGTCGCAATGATGCGGCCCCGGATAATTGCCCCAGCACATGTGCATGCGAAGCTGGGATTCGGGAATATTGGCGGTTGCCCGGTTGATCGCCTCGACATTGAGCATGATGCGATCGCGAAACTGCGAAAGGCTGAGGTCGCGGAACTGAGTATGCCGTCCCATCGCAAGGTCGGGGCAGTCGATTTGCAGGGTGATCCCGGCGGCGGCGATCGCCTCATATTCGTGACGCAGCCCCTCGGCGAGCGCGAACAGATAGGCCTCGTCGCTGTCATAATATTCGTTGCGAAAGAACAGGGCCGTGACGCCCGGCGAGGCCGCGCTCATGAACGCCCGCCGGCCATCGTGATGCGACAGCGCCGCGGTGAGCGTCGATGCGTCCTTTTCGACCGCGAGCATATCCTTGACGGTGATCGGCGCGTTGCAGGCCGGCGTCTTGCGGTGCCGGCGGCCGGGGTCTGCGACGATGCGGTCGCGGACGCCGGGGAATTCCTCCAGGTCCTGAAAGACATAGGAATTGCCCGAACCGCCGAAGCCGTTCAGTCGGTCCTTGATGTAGGTGGCATAGCTGGGTTTCGACTGTTCGCCGTCGTTGATGATGTCGATGCCGGCCTCGGCCTGCTTGCGCACGACGAAATGCACCGCCTCCTCGATCCGCGCGGCGAGCGCGTCGGGGGAGACGGCTTCCCCCTCTTCCTGCGCGACCATCAGGTCGACAAGGTCATCCTCGCGCGGCAGCGACCCCACATGCGTGGTCAGGAAGCGGTCATGGCTCATCGCGGGGCGACCCGTCAGTGGGTTTCGGCGAAATGGCGCACGTCGTTGTTCGGCCGATGATCGCCTGCGAGCCAGCGCTTGAGTTCGCTATGCGCGTCGGCGGCGCGGGCCGCGTTGATCTGGTCGGCGTTTGTCGCATCGAGAGTGAATTCGAGGATCATCCCGTCGGGATCGATGACATAGACCGACCGGCAATAGCCATGTTCGAGCACATAGGTCTGCGGCGCGACGAAGCCCGCCGCGTCGATCCGCCGCTCCAGTTCGGCCTGCGCCTCGGCGTCGACGTTGAGGGCGACGTGACGGAAGGGGCTGGGCGGCAGGTCGGGGCCGAACTCATCCTGGTCGCCGGGATCGACGAACTGGAAAAAGGCGAGCGCGCTGCCGTCGCGAAGCGCGAAGAAGCAGTGGCAATAGGTCCGTTCGGATCCGAACAACTCCTCCTGCTCGCACCAGGTGGCGACCAGTGGGAAGCCGAGGATATCTTCATAGAAATGCCGCGTCGCTTCCAGATTCTTCACGACATAGGCGGTGTGGTGCAGCCGATTGGCCAAGGGTGCAGTCATCGCTCGTTTCCTTTGCTTGTCGTCAATGGCGGGGTCGATCAGCCGAACAGCCTCTTCGCGATTTCGGCGACATGTTGTCCCTGGAAGCGCGCGCCGGCAAGTTCGTTCGCGCTGGGCATCCGCGATCCGTCGGCGCCGGCGATCGTCGTCGCGCCATAGGGGGTGCCGCCGCTGATCTCGCCCATCTCGGCATTGCCTTCGAAACTGTAGGGCAGGCCGACGATGATCATGCCGTGATGCAGCAGGCTGGTATGGAAGGAAGTGATCGTCGTCTCCTGCCCGCCATGCTGGCTGGCGGTCGACGCGAACACGCTGCCGACTTTCCCGACCAGCGCGCGCGTGAACCACAGGCCGCCCGTCTGATCGAGGAAGTTGCGCATCTGCGCCGCCATGTTGCCGAAGCGCGTCGGCGTGCCGAAGATGATCGCGTCATAGGACGGCAGGTCGTCGACGGCCGCGACCGGCGCGGCCTGATCGACCTTCATGCCCGATGCCGCCGCGACCTCCGCCGGCACGAGTTCGGGCACGCGCCGGACGTCGCAGGTGCACCCCGCGACGCTGGCTGCGCCTTCGGCGACCGCCGCGGCCATCGCCTCGACATGGCCATAGCCCGAATAATAGAGAACGAGAATCCTGGCCATTGTCGCTCCTTAGAAGGAATAGGTCGCCTCGAGCCCGTAAACGCGCGGCCGTGCCTTGAAGACGAACCCGCCCGGCGAGAATTCGGCGTTGTATTTCTTGTTGAACAGGTTGGTCGCATAGGCGGTGAGGCTCCAGGCGTCGCTCTTCACCCCGGCGCGCAGGTCGACGAGGTCGACCGGCTTGCGGACCGTGGTGTTGTACGGTTCCCACCAGGTCTTGCCGGTGCGCCGGTAATCGACGCGGAACAGCCCCTCCAGGCTGCCGCCCAGCGACGGCGTGAACTGCGCGCCGAGGTTATACGTGTAGCGCGAGATGAGCGGTGCCTCGTTGCCGATGACGGTCGGATCGGGGAATTTCTTGATGTCGCTCCATGTGTAACCGACGGCCGCGTTGAGCTGGACCGACGGGGCCGGGCGCGCCTGCAGCTCCATCTCGAAACCCTGGATCCGCGTCCTGGGGATGTTGCCCAGATTCTGGGTCGAGTTGGCGGCGAGGAAAACGAAGAAATAGCTGTTCTTCGACATCGTCGTGTAGGCGGCGGCGTTGAACGTGATCTTGCGATCGGCGAACCGCGTCTTCAGGCCGACCTCGAACGTGTCGGCGGTTTCCGCCTCGAACACGTCGCCGACCCCGACGATGCCGTTCGATGCCGCGATCGAGCCGACGCCGGTCTGGTTGAAACCGCCCGACCGGAAACCGCGGCTGTAACCGCCATAGAGCGTGACATCGTCCGACGGCTTGTAGGTCAGCGTCGCTTTCGGCTGCCAGTCGCTGAACGTGTCGCGGCGTACGTCGCCGGTCGCGCCCTGCGGGAAGCCCGGCAGGTTGGGCAGGAAGGCGGTCGGCGTCAGCGTGGTATTGCGCCGCCGGTCATGGTCATAGCGCAGCGACGCATCGACGCGCAGCGTGTCGGAAAAATCATAGCCGAGGTTGGCGAACACCGCCCAGGCGAAATTCTTCTGGCTGTCCGACAGGAAGGTCGCCTGCGGATTGAGCGGGTTGGTGCTGGGCGTGCGATACACGGGGAAGACGCCGTTGCCCGTATCGACCATGTTGCCGGTCGAAATGAAACGGCTGGTGTCGATCAGGTAGCCGCCGAACATCCAGAACAGCTTGCTGCTCGGCGCCGACTGGAATCGCAGTTCCTGGCTGAACGCCTTCACGTTCAGATACTGGCTCTGGTTGAGGTCGAAGCCCAGCAATTGAAAGAACAGCGAGTCCTGGATCGGCAGGAAGTCGAAGGCGTCGCCGGTCAGGACTTCCTTCACCGTGTCATAGGAGGAGATCGACGTGACCGAGAAATTGTCGGTGTCATAGCTGATCTTGGCCGCGACGTTCATCAGGTCGCGATCATTCTGGCCCGAATTGTTGACCCGGATCGGCAGGCTGGTGTCGTTGACGTCCTGGACGATGTTGAAATAGAGCGCCTGCGTTTCGAGCCGCGCATAGGAAGCGCGCAGGTCGACGGCCAGCCCGCCGCCCGCATCGATCAGCAGATTCCCGCGAACCGCCATGTCCTTGTAGGGATCGGCCTTTTCCTTGAGGAAGGTATTGCGGAGGTGTCCGTCGCTGTCGACATAGGACCCCGAGACGCGGAACCGGATGTTATCCGACAGCGGACCGCTGATCCCCCCGCGCGCCTGCCATCCGAAGCCGTTTTCGACCCCGACCTTGATCTTGCCTTCGAAGGTGTCGGTCGGCTGTTTGGTGTTGATGATGATCGCGCCGC
Organism: Sphingopyxis sp.; assembly: GCF_016793825.1. Lineage (GTDB taxonomy): Bacteria > Pseudomonadota > Alphaproteobacteria > Sphingomonadales > Sphingomonadaceae > Sphingopyxis. The sequence goes on along the minus strand of NZ_JAEULM010000052.1, from coordinate 60,780 downwards.
CGATCGCGTTGCGCCCGTACAGGCCGCCCTGCGGTCCCTTCAGCACTTCGATCTGGTCGATGTCGAACAGTTCCTGGTTGAACGCGGCGGGATTGACCTGCTGCACGCCGTCGATGACGACCGCGACCGAGGGTTCGCTGTTGCGGGCCTGCGTGATCCCGCGGATGATCACGAAGGCATTGCCCGCGTTCTGCGTCTCGACAAGGTTCACGTTGGCGGTGAGGTTCACGAAGTCGGCCGGCCGTTCGATCCCGGCGCTTTCGATCGTGTCGGACGTGAACGCGGTGACCGCGGCGGGGGTGTCCTGAAGATTGCCGTCGCGGCGCAGCGCGGTCACGACGATATCGTTGCCGTCTTCCGCTGAATTATCCTGGCTGGCTTCTTGTGCCCAGGCCGGCGTCAGCGCGCTGCATGCCAGCAGCAAAGCGACGCCCGAACGTGCAAAAGCATTCATGCCCCTCTCCCTATATTGTTTAGTTGGGAGTGGCTATATGACTTTCGAAATGCGAAGTCAAATTCGATAATCGAAAAATTAGGGTGATGTCTCCATCGCGTGGAGCAGCGCCGGCCACCGCCGCAAAGCCTGCTGAATTTCGCTGGCGGCGGCGCGCAGATCGTCGAGGCGGGTCGCGATCATTTCCTGGGGATTGGTCCGGCCTGTCGTCGTCGAGCAGTTGATCGCGGCGATCGAATTGTGGCGCGCATCGAAGATCGGGACGGCAAGGGAAATGATACCCATGTCGAGTTCCTCGCAGGTCGAATCATAACCCTGCGCGCGCGTTTGCAGCAGCCGCTCGCGCAGTGCATCGGGCCGGGTGATCGTGTTCGGGGTGAAGGACCTGAGGTCCGCCGACGCCAGAAAGGCCTCGATCTCCGCATCGGGTCGGAACGCGAGGATCGCCTTGCCCATCGACGTGGCGTGCAGCGGAAAGCGCGTGCCCGCGGCGGCGCCGAGGCGGATCTGCCGCCGCGTCGAGACATGGGCGAGATAGAGGATGTCTTCGCCCGCGAGAACCGCCATCGACGCGCTGTCGCCCGTCTCGTCGCGCAGCCGCTGCAACGACGGGGCGACGACCTGTTCGATGTTCATCGACGACATGAAGGCCGAACCGAACGCCAGGACTTCGGGCTTCAGAAGGAAATTGCGGCCGTGCTGGCCCACATAGCCGAGCGAAACCAGCGTGTTCAGGCAGCGCCGCGCGACGGCGGGGCTGAGGTCGGCCTTGGCCGCGACCTCGCTGAGCCGCATTTCGGGATTTTGTTCGTCAAAGGCCCTTAAAACCCTGAGTCCGCGTTCGAGCGTCGAGAGATACTCAGGGTCTTTATCGGCCTTGTTCGTCATGGAGTTCCTGGCGGTCTTTTCCGGAGGGGTTCTGTGATCGCGTCATTGTCGGCCCCGAGCAACGGCGGCGCCACGACGTCGGTCATGCGCTCGCCGTCGAAGCTGACGGGAAAGCGTATAGTCCGGAATGGACCCTGGGGTCCATTCGCGTCTTCGACGACCAGACCCAATGCCTCCGCCTGTGGACAGGTGGCCGCCTCCTCCGACGTCCGCATCGCCGAATGGGGCACTTCGCGCGCGGTCAGCAGGTCGCACCATTCATCGCGTTTCCGCTGCCGGAACAGCGGCGCCAGTAGCGCGACGACATTTTCGTAATTGGCGATCCGTTCGTCTCGCCCCTTGAATTCGGGCAACGACAGCATGTCCGGCCGGCCGACGACCTCGGCCAGATTCTCCCAGAACTTGGCCGGAGACGACATGTGGAGCGCGATCCATTTCGCATCGCTGCATTCGAAGACATAGGATTGGGACACATGCGGCCGACTGAGCGGTCCCATGATTTCGCCGGCGGAAAACAGGTGGGTGAAGTCGTCGAGGTTGAAGTGGCACATCGATTCGAACATCGACGTTTCGACCCGGCGTCCGCGCCCCGTCGCATGCCGTTCGTTCAACGCCGCCAGAACGCCGAGCGCGGTGTAGAATCCGGTCATCGAATCGGCGATCGCCGGTCCCACGACGCGCGGATTCGCCGGATTGACGAGCAGGCGCAGAAATCCGCTGGCGGCCTGCGCCACGGTGTCGAACGCCGGGCGGTCGCGGTCGGGGCCTTCCGCGCCGAAGCCCGAGATCGAGGCATAGACAAGACGCGGGTTGATGGCGCGCAGCCGATCCGCATCGACGCCGAGCTTCGCCGCCACGCCGGGACGGAAATTCTGGATGAAGACGTCGGCATCGGCCACAAGGGCGTCGAAGACGGCCAGGTCGTCGGGGTCGCGCGTGTTGAGCGTGACGCTGTGCTTGTTGCGGTTATAGGTCTGATAGTGCGGGCTGTAGAGACCGCCTTTGAACGCGCGAAAGGGGTCGCCAGTGACCGGCTGTTCGATCTTGATGACCTTCGCACCGAGGTCCGCCAGCAGCATTCCGGCGGCCGGACCGGTGATGAAAGTGCCCATTTCGAGCACGGTTATGTCGGCCAGCGGCTTTGCCATTCTGTCTCTCCCGGAGCAACTTGACAGCCCTCCTAAAAAATTCGCATAGTGAAATCAACTTCGATGATCGAAAAAAGAGGAAAAGGCCATGCGCATCGGCAAACAGGACAATGGCTATACGTCGATCGCGACCTCCGATGCGAAGAGTATCACGGTCCGCGGGCTGAATGTTGCCGATGAGGTCATCGGCCATCTCGATTTCACGCATTATTTCTGGCTGCTGGTCACCGGGACGCCGCCGACCGAGACGCAGAAATTCTTTGCCAACGCCGTGCTGTGCGCGATTGCCGAGCATGGTTTGGTGCCGAGCGTCGCCGTTGCGCGGATGACGATGGCTGCCGCGCCGGAAGCGTTTCAGGGCGCGGTCGCGGCGGGATTGCTCGGTTGCGGATCGGTCGTGCTGGGGAGTGCGGAAACCGCTGGCCGCTTCCTGGCCGGGAGGATCGAGGCGATGGACCGCGACGGCCTGACCGAGGCCGACTCCGCCAGAGCGGGCATCGCCGCGCTTCGCGCCGACAGGCAGGCGATCCCCGGCCTCGGCCATCCCGAACATTCGGCGGGCGATCCGCGCGCGATCCGCCTGCTGGCGCTTGCCCGCGAACATGGCGTCGATGGCCGGCATGTCGCCATGCTCCATGCGGTACAGGATGCGCTGCCCGACACGATCGGCCGGACGCTGCCGATCAACGTCAACGGAGCGATTCCCGCGGTGATGCTGGATGTCGGCTATCCGCTCGAGGCGTTGAAAGGGATTTCGCTTCTTGCGCGCACCGCCAGCCTGATCGGGCACCTTCAGGAAGAGAGCGAGCGCCCCGTCGGCTTCATGATGGCGGGCGCGGCCGCCGACCGGATCGCATTCGCCGCCGACTGAGTGCGGCGCGCGGACTGACGGCACTGCGATGGTGCCGCCAGTCCGCGCGGACGATCAGGCGACCTGCGCGTATTTCAGGAGATCCACCATCTTGAAATCGTCGCCCTGTTTCGACGCATCGACCGTCGGCAGGAACGGCTGCCATTCGGGATCCTGCGCGAGATAGGATCCCTTGTCGCCCTGGAGAAGGCCAAGGAAGACCTCGGTCACGATCCGCGCCCCGACCGGCCCCAGCCGTTCGCCATTCTGCGTCACCTGCGCTTCGCGAAGGATATAGAACCACAGCGGGGTCCGGTCGTCGAAGCCGTGCGGCTTGAGGTCGGCGAGGTCGCCTTTCGACAGTTCGGGCAATTTCATCGCGCGCGCGACCCGTTGTCCCGACGGAAGCGAGAAGGTCAGGTGGCGCAGCAGGTTGCGCTGGGCCAGCGACGCGGGGTTCGTCTTGGGATCGGGATTCGGAACGACCGATCCGGGCAGGCGGAACAGCGCTGTCGACAGCGTCGTGTCGATCTTCTTGTTCGGCTTCACATTGCCGTCGCTGAAGTCGAAGAAGGTCGGCCAGTCCACGAACCGCCGCGGCGCGCGGCACCCGCCCGACAGGTCATCGGGGTCGTTCGGGTCCGATGGCGTCGGGGTGAAGATCATCGCGAAAAAGGGATTGCCGCCGTTTCCGGTGAAGTTGGCGCGATAGGACGGCCGGATCTGGCTGTGCCCGAACCGATACGCCGCGACCGAAAATTCGACCGGGATGTAGGGCTCGTTATGCCAGCTATAGAATTTGCGGCCGTTCTGGAGGACGTCGTCGACCACCGCGTCCCCGCACGTGCGGCGCAGGAATTCATGGACGATGATCCATTGATAGTGCCAGCGCACGATCCGTTGCGCTTCGGCGAAGATCTCGTCCGACCCCGTCAGCTTGATCTTGGTCTTCACATATTCGACGACCTCGTTGTGAAATTTGAGGAAGGCGACCTGCAACTGGCCGATGATCAGATTCTCGTCGTCGCGCGGATCGCCGATCAGCGCCACCTTCTGGCTGTTGCGCGGCAGGTCGAACTTGTTCGCGGTGCCTGTCGGTTCGAGCAGGAACTTGCCGCCCTTGCCGCCCTGCGTGTCATAGAGATGCGGACTGCCGCCGGGCCCGGCGCCGTAGACATTGTCGAGGCCGAGACTGGGGGTCCGGAAGTTGGCGATCTGTTCGGGATCGACCTGCCGTTCCAGGCTGGAGGTCGGATCGAAGGTCATGTCATGATCGAGGAACTGACCGAGAAAGGTGAAGCCGGCGGTCAGGTTCGGGTTATCGCTGTTCTTGGCCGACAGTGCGGGGTTGGTGATGAGTTCGGCGGGGGTCTTGGTCAGATTGTCCTTGGCATCCATGATGCCGCCGACCTTGCCGATCTCGATCAGGGCCGCGCGAACGTCGGGGGTGTCGGCCGCGAAGGGCGGCAGTTCGCCGAACATGCGGCCAAAACGGCCGGCGTCGGAATATTGGGAACGAGGCGGAACGATGTCGCGCGGATATACGCCGTGACGAGGCATGGCAGTCTCTCCTGTTGGTCTGACTATGTTTTTGGTTTTTCGGGAAGATCCGCCGCGTAAAGATGGCGGGCATCCGCTTTTTTAGGACGACACCTGTGCGCAGGCTGCGCTTCGTCGGCGATAGTTGGAAGGCGATAAGGGGGTTAAAGCGCCGTTCACTTGCCGGGCGGGTGGTTTGGCGGGGCGAAACGAAGCTTCGGGCGCCCCGCGAACCGCGACGCCCGTTACCGGAGCCGGTGCGGTCCGATCAGCGCCGTTCGACCAGCCCGCCGCCCAGGGCCACATAAAGCGTGACCAGATTGTCGACCTGCGCCCGGCGCAGTTCGATCAACGCCTGTTCGGCGGCAAAGAGGTTGCGTTCGGCATCGAGGACTTCGAGGTAGGTCGAGACGCCTTCGCGATAGCGTTTGCGCGCGAGGTCGGCGATGCGGCGCTGGGCGAGCGTGCCGCGTTCCTGCGCTTCGACCTGTTCGGCGAGGTAGCGCCGCCCCGCGAGCGCGTCGGCGACCTCGCGAAACGCCGTCTGGACCGTCTTTTCATAGGTTGCGACCGCGATATTTTCCCGCGCCTCGGCAACGGTCAGATTGCCCTTGTTGCGCCCGAAGTCGAAGATCGGCAGGCTGATCGACGGGCCGAAACTCCACGTCAGGCCGTTGTTGCCGAACAGGTTGTCGAGCGAACTCGACGCGAAGCCGACGGAGCCGGTCAAGGAGATCGACGGAAAGAATGCGGCGCGCGCGGCGCCGACATTGGCGCGCGCGGCGCGAAGCTGTTCCTCGGCGGACAGGATGTCGGGCCGCGCGACCAGCAGGTCGGAGGGCAGGCCGGCGGACAGTGCGGGCGGGCTCGACTGCGCGGCTAGCGGTAGCGGGGCCGGAAGGTCGGGCGGCAGCGGTCCGCCGACCAGCACGGCGAGGAAATTGTCGCTCTGCGCCTTCGCGAGCCTGAGGCTGGCGAGCTCGGTCTCGGCCTGGGTGAGCAGCGTTTCCGACTGGCGGTAGTCGAGCGCCGAGGTCACCCCCGCGTCGAGCCGCAGCCTTGCGATGCGCAGCCCTTCCTTGCGGCTCGTCACCGTCGCTTCGGCAAGCTTGATCTGCTCCTCGGCGCCGCGCGAGGCGAAATAGGCCGAGGCGACGTCGCGGACCAGCGTCAGGCGAAAGGCGCGTTCGGCCTGTCCGGTCGCAAGATACTGGCTGCGCGCGGCGTCCGAGAGATTTTTCACCCGCCCCCAGAAATCGAGCTCGAACGAGGTCACGCCGACCCCGACCGAATAGCGGTTCGTGGTGTCGGTTCCGACGCCTGTGAGCGAGGCGCCGCGGCTCCGCGTCGCCCCGGCGCTCGCGCCCACCGTCGGCAGGCGATCGGCGTCCTGGATGCGATACTGCCCCCGCGCCTCCTCGATCCGTGCGACGGCGATCGCGAGGTCGCGGTTGCGTTCAACCGCGCGGGCGATCAGCACCGCGAGCTGCGGATCGGCGAAGAAATCCTGCCAGCCGATTTCGGTCGCGCGCTGTCCCGGCGCGACGTCGTTCGCGAAACCGTCAGGATATTGCGTGTCGGTCGGCAGCGGCGGCCGAACATGCGGCGGCGCGAGATTGGCGCAGCCGGCGAGCGCTGTCGCGGCGATGAGGATGGCGAGATTACGCATGATCGGGCTCCGGGTCATGATGACCCTTTTCGGTGGGCGCTGGCGGACGCTTGCGGCTCAGCCATTTGCGCACCGAGAGGTAGAAAAGCGGGATGAAGAAGATGCCGAGCAACGTGGCCGCGATCATTCCGCCCATCACGCCCGATCCGACCGCGATACGGCTCGCCGCGCCCGCGCCGCTTGCGATCACCAGCGGCACCATGCCGAGGATGAAGGCGAGGCTGGTCATGATGATCGGACGCAGGCGCAGCTTCACCGCCTCCATCACCGCGTCGAGGGTCGACTTGCCTTCGGCCTCCTGCTCGATCGCGAATTCGACGATCAGGATCGCGTTCTTTGCGGACAGGCCGATGATCGTGATCAGCCCGACATTGAAATAGATGTCGGCCGAAAGCCCGCGAAGCATCGAAAAGAGGACAGCACCGAGCACGCCCAGCGGCACCACCAGAAGTACCGCGACGGGCACCGACCAACTTTCGTAAAGCGCCGCGAGCAGCAGGAAGACGACGACGAGCGACAGGCCGAGCAGCATCCCGATCTGGCCCGACGACTGCTTCTCCTCGTACGAGATGCCGGTCCATTCATAGGCGAAGCCCGAAGGCAGCGCAGAGGCGAGCCGCTCCATCTCCGCCATCGCTTCGCCGGTCGACTGTCCGGGTGCGGGCTCGCCCGAGATCGTCATCGCCGGATAGCCATTGTACCGCTGAAGCTGCGGCGCCTCGGCCGACCATGTGGCGGTGCTGAACGACCCGAAGGGCACCATCTGCCCGTCGGCGCTGCGGACCTTGAGATCGGTCACGTCCTGCGGCGTCATCCGGCTGGCCGCATCGGCCTGGATCAGGACGCGCAGCACGCGGCCCTCGCGCGTGAAGTCGTTGGCGTAGGCACTACCGAAGGCGATCGCGAGCGTGGCGTTGACGTCGCCGATCGACAGGCCGAGCGCGCGCGCCTTGATGCGGTCGATATCGACCTTCAGCACCGGCGCATCCTCCTGCCCCTCGGGCCGGACATTGGCGAGCAGCTTGCTCTGCATCGCGCCGCCGAGCATCTGGTTTCGCGCCTGCATCAGGGCCGCGCGGCCATTCCCGCCGCGATCCTGAAGCTTGAAGGTGAAACCGCTCGCGGTGCCGAGTTCGGGAATCGACGGCGGGCTGAGCGAGAAGACGAAGGCTTCCTTGATGCCCATGAAGGCGCCCATCGCCTTGCCTGCAATGGCATCGGCGCTGTTTTCGTGACCCTTGCGGTCCTCCCACGGCTTCAGCGGGGTGAACATGATCGCGTTCGCCTGACCCTGCCCGAAAAAGCTGAAGCCGTTGACCGACACGACGTTGGCGACCTGCGGCTGCTGGGCGAAAAAGGCCTTCACCTGCTTCGTTGCCTCGTTCGTGCGCTGTGTCGTGGCGCCGGGCGGCGCCTGCACGACGGTGATCAGATAGCCCTGGTCTTCCTGCGGCAGGAACGAGCCGGGCAGGCGCGTGAACAGCAGCGCCGTCACCGCGACCATTGCAAGGAAGATGCCCAGCCAGCGCAGCGGCGCCGACAAAATGCGACCGACACCGCCCTGATAGCGGTCGGTCGTGCGCCCGAACCAGCCGTTGAAGCCGGCGAAGAAGCGGTCGAGCCGCTCGCCGACCGGACCCTTGCGGACGCTATTGTCGTGCGGTTTCAGCAGCGTCGCGCAAAGCGCGGGCGTCAGCGTCAGCGCCAGCAACGCCGAGAAGGCGATCGAGATCGCGAGCGTCAGTGAGAACTGGCGGTAGATGCCCCCCGTCGATCCGGGGAAGAACGCCATCGGGATGAACACCGCGATCAGCACCAGCGTGATGCCGATGATCGCCGAGGTGATCTGGCCCATCGCCTTCACCGTCGCTTCATAGGGCGAGAGATGCTCCTCGCTCATGATGCGTTCGACATTTTCGATCACGACGATCGCATCGTCGACGAGGATGCCGATCGCCAGCACCATGCCGAACAGGGTCAGCACGTTGATCGAGAAGCCCGCCATCCAGAGGCCGAGGCAGGCGCCCGCCAGCGCGATCGGCACGACGACGGTCGGGATCACCGTCGCCCGCCAGTTCTGGAGGAACAGGAACATGACGAGGAAGACGAGCAGCATCGCTTCGCCCAGCGTCTTTACCACTTCCTCGATCGACAGGCTGATGAAGGGCGTCGTGTCATAGGGGATCGACCAGGTGATGTCGGGCGGGAAGCCCTTCGACAGTTCGTCCATCCGCGTGCGGATGCCCTCGGCGGTCGACAGTGCGTTCGCGCCGGGGGTGAGCTGGACGGCAAGCCCGGCCATCGGCTTGCCGTTGAGTTCGGACGAGAAGAGGTAGCTTGCGGCGCCCAGTTCGACGCGGCCGACGTCGCCCAGCGTGACCGCCGATCCGTCGGGGTTGGCGCGCAGGATGATGCTTTCGAACTGCTCGGGTTTGGTGAAGCGTCCCTGCGTCGTGATCACGGCGTTGAGCTGCGCGCCCTTGGCGAGCGGCTGGTCGCCAAGCTGACCGCCCGGCGTCTGGCTGTTCTGTTCCTGCACGGCGGCGAGCGCTTCGGCCGGCGACAGATTGTGCGAGGCAAGCTTTTGCGGATCGAGCCAGATCCGCATCGCATATTCGGGGGCGAACGCCTGGACATTGCCGACCCCGTTCACGCGGCGCAGCTCGTCGAGTACGCGCGTGTTGGCGAAATTATTGACCTCCATCGGGTCGGTGTTGCCGCTTTTCGAGGTGATCGCGACGATCAGCAGGAAACCGGAATTGGCTTCCGTGACCGAGATTCCCTGACGGCGGACATCCTCCGGCAGCCGCTGTTCGACGCGGCGCAGGCGATTTTGCACTTCCATCTGCGCGGTGTCGATGTCGGTTCCGGCCTCGAAGGTCAGCGTGATCGAGGCGGTGCCGTTCGATTCGCTGGTCGAGGCCATGTAGAGGAAGCCTTCGACGCCGTTCAGCTCCTGCTCGATCACCTGCGTGACATTCTGTTCGAGCGTGCCGGCGTCGGCGCCGGGGTAGGTGACGCTGATCGTCAGCGATGGCGGCGCGACCGACGGATATTGTTCCACGGGAAGCCCGCGCAGCGCGATGATCCCGGCGAGAAGGATGCCGATCGCGATGACCCATGAGAAAATGGGCCGGTCGATGAAAAAGCGGGGTGTCATGATCGGCTGCTCAGCGCTTGGTCGTCGGGGTTTTCGCGGGCTTGGGCCGCGTCGATGCGGTACCGGCGACCTTTGCCGGTTGCCCCGGCTGGACCTTTTGCAGGCCGTCGACGATCACGCGGTCGCCGGGGCGAAGCCCGTCGAGGATCGCCCACTGCCCCTGCTCCATCGTCCCCAGTTTGACCGGGCGGATCGTGACGACATTCTTGGAATCGAGGATCATCACCGTCGCCGCATCGGAAGACAGCTTCACCGCGCGCTGCGGGATCAGGATGCCGTTCGGTCGGATGCCGGCCTTGATGCGCGCGCGGACGAACTGGCCGGGGAGCAGCCCGTTGACCGGGTTCGGGAATTCGGCGCGCAGCGCGGCGGTGCCCGTCGCCTCGTCGATCGACAGGTCGAAGAAATCGAGATGCCCGACGACTGGATAGGGGGTGCCGTCCTCGAGGATCAGGTCGACCGCGACGCGCCCGACCGGCGGCACTTCCAGCTTGCCGCTTTCCATGTCGCGGCGGATCGCCATCAGGTCCGAACTCGACTGACCGAAATTGACATAGACGCGGTCGATTTGTTCGATCGTCGTCAGCAGCGTGCCCTGCCCGGCGCTCACCAGAGCGCCTTCGGTCACCTCGGCGCGGCGCGCGCGGCCGCTGATCGGCGCCGTGACGGTCGCATAGCCCAGGCTGAGCCGCGCCGAATCGAGATTGGCCTGCGCCGACTGGACGTCGGCTTCCGCCGTACGCTGGGCGGCGACCGCGGCGTCATATTCCTGTTTGCCGATCGCCTGCTCGGACAGCAGCGGTTGATAGCGGCTGACGACCTGACGGGCGTTGGCAGCGGTCGCCTGTGCGCGGGCAAGCTGCGCGCGCGCGGCATTGGCATTGGCGGTAAGCTGGCGCGGGTCGATGCGAAACAGCGCCTTGCCCGCCGCGACATAGCTGCCTTCTTCGAACAGGCGGCGTTCGACGATGCCGTCCACGCGCGCACGCACCTCGGCCGTGCGATAGGCCTGCACGCGGCCGGGCAATTCGATGACGTTCGGGATCGCCTGGGTGCCGACCGTCACGATATTGACCTCGGGCGGCGGCGGCGCGGGCGGCGCTTCCGACGAGCAGGCGGCGAGCAACAGCGCCAGCGCGGCGCTTGCAAAAGGAAGGACGCGACTCATAAGGACCCCTGGAGAATTCGCTGCTTGGTGAACGTCGAACGGGATGAAACCGTTGCGCTTCGGCGCCATGTAATTTAAATTACACCAAAGGGCAAGGGAGAGGAACTGCCGTTGGACATAAATGAATTGACGTCATGTCAAACAGATAGGTCGCGCGTGCGCGAGAGGAGGCATGAAGCGATCCTCGACGCGGCGGAGGCGCTGTTCATAGAACAGGGATATGACAGAACGGGTCTTGCCGACATCGTCCGGCGCTCGGGAGGGTCTCTCGCGACGCTTTACGACCTGTTCGGCAACAAGCAGGGCCTGCTCCATGCCATTGCGATCCGCTGGCGCGACGAGACGACCGAGGAACGGACGGGTTGCTGTGCCAGCGGCGCCAGCCATTCGAACGTCGATATGCTGATGGCCTATGTCCGCCGCGAATGCGATGTCTGGCAATCGCCCCGTTCGGTGGCGCTGATGCGGATGCTGGTGTCCGAATGCCTGCGCGATCGGGACTTTGCACTGCAGACATACCGCGATCTGCACCTTCCCTTCATTGCCGAACTGTCCGACCTGTTCGCGGCCTGGACCGCCGCCGGGGAGGCCGAGATCGACGATCCCGCCGCCGCAGCGCACCTGTTCCTGTCGATCGTCACGGGCGATTCGATGCTCAGCAGGCTTGCGGGTGTCGAGGACGGGATCCTCGACGAGGAACAGATCTGGTGGCGGCTGCGACCTTTTATCAGCCACTTCCGGATCGGGTAGCGCGGGGTACGGGCGCGGGCTGTAGATATGGTCGCGGCGCTCCGATATCGGGTGGATTTCATACAGCAGGAGATACGACATGGCTCACGGCACCGCCCATATCGGCAAGGACAGATATCGCACCGAGATCAGCGTCGGCGGCCGCGATCTTGTCGCCGACGAACCGGTCGCGCTGGGCGGTCAGGATGCGGGCTTTGCGCCCTATGATCTGCTGCTCGCCGGGCTTGGCGCCTGTACCGCGATCACGCTGCGCATGTATGCCGACCGCAAGGGCTGGCCGCTCGAATCGGTCGATGTGGCGCTGCGCCTGCATGGGTCGGAAGAGCGCCGCATCGAACGCACGCTGACGATTACGGGACTCGACGCGGACCAGAACGCCCGCATGGCCGATATCGCCGAACGCACGCCGGTGACGCTGACGCTGAAGGCCGGGTTGCCGATCGACACGCGGCTTGCGTGATGCCGGCTATCGGGGTCCCCGACCCTAAAGCCTCGGCCACACTGACCGTTACAAGGCGCGGCATCGCATAAACGCGGCCTGGCGCGGCAGGCAAACGGGGCGCAAAAGGTGTCGCCGCCGAGCATCGTTTACGCCGCCTTTACCAGTTCCGGTGCATGACATCCGTCGATGTTTGCGACTGGGGACATATGATGGACAGCTTGCGCGGGCTGCTTTCGGGCAGCCACGACCAGGACGATGGCGCAATCGACGCGCCCCCTTCGGTCGGCGTCGATGAACGCCGGATGCAGGTCCGGGCCTATAATTACTGGGCCTCGCTGCTTTCCGACCGGGCTTATCCTTCGGTCGAGGACCTCGATCTCGACGGCGCCGACTTCGGGCCGTATTCGGTGCTGCTCGATTTCACCGCTGGAATTGAGAATCCCGGCCTGTCCTTTGTCGGCGAAACGCTGCGCGAAGAATCGCAGATCGATGAGGATGTCCATTATATCAGCCAGATTCCTGGCCGTTCGCTGTTGTCGCGGCTGACCGACCATTATCTTCAGATCATTGCCAACCGCGCGCCGATCGGCTTCGAGGCGGAATTCGTCAACGATCGCGGCATCACGATCATGTACCGAGGCATCCTTCTCCCCTTTTCGTCTGACGACGACTCGATCGACTTCATCATGGGTGTGATCAACTGGAAAGAAGGCGTTCCCGCCGAGCAGGAAGAGGAACTGCAGCTTTCGGTCGAGCAGGCGCTGCGGAGCGCGGCGCCGCTGACCGCGCCCGTCCCTGTATGGGCCGACGGACCCGATTCGGAGCATATCGACCATGAAGTGACCGGCGTCGACGCGCTTCCGGGCTTCGCGGCGCTGAACGACAGCGTCGAAAACGAAAATGATCCGCTTGACGACGCTTTCGTCGAAGACGCCGCGAGCGCGGCCGATCCGGCAGGCGACGCCGAACTCGCCGACTGGTTAGCACTGGCGCGCGAAACGGCGGAACGCGCGATCGCGGCGGACAGTCGCAGCCGCTCCGCGCTGTATCAGGCGGTCGGCAAGGCATGGGATTTCGCCATCGCGGCCGACGCACAGCCCGAAGCCTTCGCCGAACTTCTCGCCGATGCCGGTTTGCAGGCGCAGGACCGCGCGCCGATGACGCCGGTGGTGAAGCTTGTCTTCGGCGCGACCTATGACAAGACGCGCCTTGCCGAATATGCCTGCGTACTGGGACACGCCAGGGAAGAAGGCGTCGGTCGCGGCGAACTTGCCAGCTATCTCGACCGCTATCCGGGGGGGCTCAAGGGTCTCGTCAAGAACGCGCGGGCCCGTCGCAAGCCCGAGAAAAGCGAAGAGCAGGGCGAGGGCGCCGTCGATGCCCTGCGCCGTGCGCATCCCGCCGTCATCCTCGAACATGATGCGGGCGACGCCGAATTCGTCGTCCTGATCGCGCGGACCATGCCGGGTGGCCATATCGGTATCGTGGCAAAGGCGGCCGAGGATTCCACGCTGATCGCGAGGCTTGCCAAGAAAGCGATTCCGATCGCTCCTTGAGATATGGCCGCGAGGGAATCGAGCTGACCCCGTCGCGTGTCGTTCGCGTAACAGACAACCCAAGAATTGAAATTATTTTGCGCGAAGCGACGCGGGGTGTTGAACCGCGCGCGCCAGAGGCGCATAGGGTGGGCTCGCGAACGGGCCGGCCGGTCCCCCCGGTAGAGGCCTGCCAACCTTGGTTCGGGATGTAAGACCCTTATGCCTTCTAATCAGACTGACTCGCCGGAAGCTGACGTTGCGTCGGCGCCGCAGGCTCCTGCCAAAATTTCCAAGGTCTATCAGGCCGCGTTGCAGAGCAGCGCGCTGCCCGGCGAGGGTGACGACCTCGATGCGAAGGCGCTCGCGGCTGCGGGCGAGTTCGCGGCGCGCGCGTCGCTCGAGCGTACGGCCGGCAAGCCGTCGCTGTTGCTGGAACCGGCGACGGTCGATGGCACCGACCGCCGGATGCGGCTGGTCGTGGTCAACGACGACATGCCGTTCCTCGTCGACTCGACATCGCAGATCGTCGGGGCTCAGGGGCTGGCGATCCACCGCATCCTGCATCCTGTCGTCTCGGTCGAACGCGACGCCAAAGGAAAGCTGACGAGTGCCGAGGCGGCGCGTACGGGCGGCGACCGTGAGTCGGTCATCTATATGGAGCTTGAGCGCGGCGACGCGCGGGCGCGCCGCCGCCTACTCGACGCGCTGGAGGCCGCGCTTTCCGATGTGCGGGCCGCGGTCATTGACTGGAAGGCCATGCGCGCGGCGATGCTTGCCGACGCTGCGATGCGCGCCGATGGTGAAGCCGCCGAGTTGTTGCGCTGGTTCGAGGGCGGCGCGATGACGCAGCTGGGGCACGAATGGCGTACGCGCGATGGCGCGGTTCACGACGCGCTCGGAATTTCGGCGACCGGCGCGAGCCAGCTTCTTTCGCCCAATGCGCTCGCCGCCGCTTTCGCCTGGTTTGATCAGGGCGGCTCGGGGCCGCTGCTGATCAAGTCGAACCGCCTGTCCGCGGTGCATCGCCGCGTATTGCTCGACCTCGTCGTCGTTCCCGAACTCAAGGGGAAGACGGTCGAGCGTCTGTCGATCCACGCCGGCCTGTGGACGAGCGCCGCGCTCTCCACGCCGCCTGCGAAGGTGCCGATGTTGCGCGCGCAGCTGGACGCCCTGATGGCGAAATTCGGCTTCGATCCGACGGGGCACGCGGGCAAGGCGCTCGCGCACGCGCTCACGGCGCTGCCGCATGATCTGCTCATCGCGTTCGATACGGCCTCGCTTGAGGAACTGGTACTGACTTCGATGTCGATCACCGACCGGCCGCGACCGAAGATCGTGATGGTGCGGAGCGCACTTGGCCGCCATCTCTTTGCCTTTGTGTGGCTGCCGCGCGACGAGGTTTCGACGGGGCGCCGCCTTGCGGTTGAATCGCTGCTCGTGCGGGAGGCAAAGGCGGCCGTGATCGGCTGGACGATGGTGCTTGAGGACGGCGGGGCGGCGTTGCTGCGCTATACGCTCGACCTGCGTAGCGGCGGCGTCGTTCCCGACGCGGAAACGCTGAACGCCCAGCTCGAACAGATGGTTCGCGGCTGGCAGCCCGAGGTCGAGGCGGCGCTCGCCAAGCGCGGCGACGCGGGCCGTGCTGCGGCGCTGGCGGCGCGCTTCGCACCGCTGTTCCCGGCGAATTATCGCAACCTCTATAATCCGGAAGAAGCGGCGCGCGACATCCTGCGCCTGCGCGATCTCGATACCGAAAGTCCGCGCAGTGTCCGGCTGGCGCGCAAGAGCCTCGACGGCGACGACCGGCTGCGGCTCAAGGTGTACAGCGCGGCAGGTCCGCTTGCGCTGTCCGATGTGGTACCCGCACTCGAACATTTCGGGTTCGAGGTGCTCGAGGAAATCCCGACCGAGCTTCATGTTCGTGCCGGATCCGACGATGACGGGGCCGATGCACCGACCTTCATTCACGATTTTTCGCTTCGTCTTCCCTCGTCGGTCGACGAGGCTGCGCTGCTTCCGCATGTCGAGGTGATCGAAGGCGCGATCGCCGCGGTCCTTGACGGCAAGGCCGAGAATGACGCCTTCAACGAACTGGTTCTGGTCACGCAGACCGATCCGAAGGCCATTGTGTGGCTGCGTGCCTGGTTCCGCTACATGCGCCAGGGCGGGTCGAGCTATGGCATGGACACGGTTGTCGCCGCGCTGCGCCACGCGCCGCAACTCACGGCGGCGCTCGTTGACCGGTTCCGCGCGCTGCACGATCCGAAGGCAGCCGATGTTGCGCGAGCCGAAGCGCTCAATGCCGAGATTCTCGCTGGCTTCGCCGCGATCAAGTCGATCGACGACGATCGCATCTTGCGTCTTTTCCACGCCGTGATCGGCGGGACGCTGCGCACCAACGCTTTTGCCCCCGCGGCGGCCGAGGCGTTGGCATTCAAGATCGATAGCGCACTCATCCCCGGACTGCCCAAGCCGCTGCCCTGGCGCGAGGTTTGGGTGTACAGCCCGCGGGTAGAGGGCATCCACCTGCGCTCCGGTCCGGTCGCGCGCGGCGGGCTTCGCTGGTCGGACCGCCGCGACGACTTCCGTACCGAGACGCTGGGGCTGATGAAGGCGCAGCGCGTGAAGAACGCCGTCATCGTGCCGACCGGTGCGAAAGGCGGCTTCTATCCCAAGGCGCTGCCGAGCCCGGCGGAGGATCGCGATGCCTGGTTCGCTGAAGGCACCGAATGCTATCGCATCTTCATCCGCTCGCTGCTTTCGGTCACCGATAATCTGGTCGGCGGCAAGGTCGTCCACCCGAAGGACGTCGTGATCCGCGACGGCGACGATCCCTATTTCGTCGTTGCTGCCGACAAGGGCACGGCGACCTTCTCCGACGTCGCCAACGCGCTGGCGATGGAACGCAATTTCTGGCTCGGCGATGCATTCGCGAGCGGCGGATCGAACGGCTATGATCATAAGGGCATGGCGATCACCGCGCGCGGGGCGTGGGTATCGGTGCAACGCCATTTTGCCGAAATGGGCATCGATGTGCAGACCGATCCCGTCCAGGTTGTCGGCTGCGGCGACATGTCGGGCGATGTCTTCGGCAACGGCATGCTGCTGTCGAAAGCGATCAAGCTGGTCGCGGCGTTCGATCATCGTCACATCTTCCTCGACCCCGATCCTGATCCGGCGAAAAGCTGGAAGGAGCGCGACCGGCTGTTCAAACTGCCGCGGTCGAGCTGGGATGATTATGACCGAAAGCTGATTTCGAAGGGCGGCGGGGTTTTCCCGCGCAGCCAGAAGAGCATTCCGCTGACCGCGGAAGTGCAGGCTGTTCTGGGGTTGTCGCAGGCGGACATCGAACCGATGGCGCTGATCTCCGCCATTCTCAAGGCGCCGGCCGATCTGCTCTGGTTTGGGGGCATCGGAACCTATGTGAAGGCCGCAAGCCAGAACAATGCCGAGGTCGGCGATCCCGCGAACGATGCGCTGCGTGTCGATGCCGAGGATCTGCGCGTCCGTGCGGTGGGCGAAGGGGCGAATCTGGGCGTCACGCAGGCGGCGCGCATTGCCTTTTCTGCCAAGGGCGGCCGCATCAACACCGACTTCATCGACAACAGCGCGGGCGTCGATTGTTCGGATAATGAGGTGAACATCAAGATCGCGCTGAACCGCGAGATGATCGAAGGGCGCCTGGCCAAGGACGATCGCGATGCGTTGCTCGTGCGCATGACCGACGATGTCGCGGACCTTGTGCTTGAAGACAATCGCCTTCAGGCACTGGCGTTGTCGATCGCCGAAAAGGGCGGCGCGGCAGCGGTGCCGTCGCTCGTGCGGATCATGGAAACTTTCGAGACCACCGGCCGGCTCGACCGCAAGGTCGAGGGGCTGGCGGCGAACGACGAATTGCTGCGCCGCGCGCAGGAAGGGCGAGGGCTCACCCGTCCCGAACTCGCGGTGCTGCTCTCGACCGCGAAGCTCGCGCTTCAGGACGCGATCGAGGACAGCGTGTTGCCGAACGATCCGGCGCTCGCGAGCGATCTTGCCGCAGCCTTTCCGTCGGAGATGCAGCGCGACTTTGCTACGGCGATTGCGGAACATCAGCTGCGCCGCGAAATCATCGCGACCAAGCTGGCGAATCGGATGATCAACCGCCTGGGCGTCGTCCATCCCTTCGAGCTTGTCGAAGAGGAAGGTTGTTCGCTAGGCGACGTCGCATCGGCATTCGTCGCGGTCGAACGGTTGCTGGACATGAAGGATATCTGGTCGGCGCTTGACACCGCAAAGATCGACGAAGGCATTCGCCTGTCGCTGTTCAGCCAGGCTGCCTCGGCCATGACATCGCAGATGGCAGACCTGTTGCGCGTCACCTCGACGCTTGCCCAGCCGGGGCCGGTGGTTGCCCGGCTGGAGCCGGGGGTCGATCGCCTGATGGCGCGCGTCGACGGGCTGCTTAGCGACTCGGTACGGCGCCAGTGGGACATGCTGGCGCAGCAGTTGCTCGACGCCGGCGCACCCGCAACGCTGACGTCGGCGGTCGTGGGTCTGTTCAAGACCGACGGCGCGATCGGCATCGTTGATCTGGCCGCGCGTCGCGGCGATGATGAGGTGGCGGTGACGCACGCCTTCACCCATCTGGGCGAAGCGCTGGGGCTCGACTGGGCACAAACGCTTGCGGCGCATATGAGCCCGGCGGACCCGTGGGAGCGCCTGCTGGTCAACAGCCTCGCGCGCGATTTCCAGCAGATGCGCCTCAGCTTCCTGGCGGGGCTGCCGAAGGGCGACCTCGACACAGCCGTGACGAAATGGCTGGCCGACAATGGCGCGCGGGTCGGACAGTTCCGGGCGACAGTCGATCGGGCGCGCACGATCCCGAATCCCAACGGCGCGATGCTGTCGCACATCGCGGGTCAGGCGCGCGGACTTCTGGGCCGGTAATGCCGTATCAGCCGCGCGTTGCGATCCTCGTTCCGGCGCCTGACTATTACGAGCTTTGGCAGCCCGCCTTTGCGCGCAAGGCGGCCGCTCTGACAGGGGCCGGGCTGGCCGTCGAACAGCGCGTGTGGAGCGATCCCGGCGACCTTGGCGGCTATGACCTGATCCTACCACTGTTCGCCTGGGGCTATCAGCGCGAGGTCGCGACCTGGTATGCGCTGCTCGACAGACTGGAGCGCGAAGCGCTGCCTGTCGTCAATCGGGTGCCGGTGCTGCGCTGGAACAGCGATAAGGCCTATCTTGCCGAACTTGCCGAGGCGGGCGTTCGTGTCGTGCCGACCGTCGAGGTCGCGTCGCTCGACCAGTCGAGCCTTACCGCCGCGCGGGCCGCGCTCGGTCACGGTGAGGTGGTGGTGAAGCCGGCGATTTCCGGCGGTGCGGACGGCACGCATCGCGTCGCCGCGGGGGCGCCGATTCCGGCGGATGCGATCGGCCAGCGCCGTCTCGTCCAGCCGTTGATGCCGGGAATCCTGACCGACGGCGAATTTTCGCTTTTCTTCTTTGACGGCAATTTCAGCCACGCGATCGTCAAGCGCCCCGCGTCGGGCGACTTTCGCGTGCAGGAACAGTTCGGTGGCCGTGAGGCCGATTGGGATGCAAGCGCCGAGGCGCGAAGCCTGGCGTTGGCGGCGCTCGCCGCGGCGCCTGCCGAGACGGTCTACGCACGGGTCGACATGGTTGGTGATGCCGCGGGCACGCTCCACATCATCGAACTCGAACTGATCGAACCTTCGCTGTTCCTCCACCACTCCCCCGACAAGGGGGCGGCGTTCGGCAGGGCCGTGTACGCGGCGATATAGAGTTCCGCTCTAGGGGCCTCCCTGGTCGGCAGCGCGGGCCCGCCATAGCCATTGCCGGATCGCCGACGTCAGGTTCGGCGGATCGTCGACTTCCATCCGCGCGACGTCGATCCGCGCGACCAGCGCGTTGACGGGCAGAGCCTGCCGTTCGGCCTCCGCCTCCAGAGCATCCCAGAACAGGGGTTCGAGGCTGATCGATGTCGGATGCCCGGCAATGGTCACCGATCGTTTGACGGGAGGATGATAGGGCGAGACCATGCCCCGCGTGTACAGCCTGCATGGACAATCGAGGTACGATTTATTTGGGGTGGATCGCCGGGGCCGTGCTTCATAAACCGCTCCTTCCGAACCGCGCGACCGCAGGCAAGCCATGACCCCAGGATTTCAGGCCCTCACCGAAAAGGAAAAGGAGACGCTTCGCCTGCTCGTCAGCGGTTATGACGCGAAATCGATGGCGCGCCACCTTGGCCTTTCGGTGCATACGATCAATGAGCGGCTTCGCGACGCGCGGCGCAAGATGGCGGTTTCGAGCAGCCGCGAGGCCGCACGTCAGCTCCGCGACATCGAACGCCGGACCCCCGAACCCGTCGGGTACGAATCTTTCGGGGATGCCGGGGCAGCCGCCGCAGTGACAGATGTTTCCTCACCAGCCCCGGCGCGCCGCATGGTGCGGCGCGCCGGCTGGGTCGTTGGAGGAATTCTCATGTCGATCAGTCTTGCCTTGTTTGCCGTTTCGTCCCTTTCGGGACCAGCGGTGACGCCCGCAATCTCGCTGTCCTCTGCTTCATCGGCGTCCGTGGCTGAAACCGCGCCCGTCCATGCGGCGCGGGAATGGCTCGCGCTTGTCGATGCGGGCGACTGGAACGCCAGCTGGAACGCCACGGGTCAGGCATTCAAGTCGTTGAACACCAGCGATCAGTGGGCAGCCGTTTCGCAATCGGTGCGTGCGCCGCTGGGTGCGGTCGTGTCGCGTAAACTGGTGCGAGAGGATCATGTGCCCGCGCCGCCTTACGGCTATCAGATCGTGACGTTCAAGACGAGCTACGCGAACAAGGCCGATGCCACCGAAACGCTCTCGCTCGCGCTGGAAGGCGATAGCTGGCGTGTGGTCGGCTGTACGATCGAATAGGGCGTTCGGAGCGGCGGGCAGCCCTCAATACATGTGTTGCCCGCCGTTGATGCTCATTGTCGATCCGGTCACGAACCCCGCATCTTCGCTGCACAGAAACGCCACGCCGCGCGCGATTTCCTCGGCTTGACCGAGGCGGCCGACCGGGATTTTGGCGACGATCTTTTCCAGCACCGGCGCGGGCACGGCGGCGACCATGTCGGTGTCGATATAGCCCGGCGCGATGGCGTTGACCGTCACGCCCTTCTTCGCGCCTTCCTGCGCCAGCGCCTTGGTGAAGCCATGGATGCCCGATTTGGCGGCGGCATAGTTGACCTGGCCGTATTGGCCGGCCTGACCGTTGATCGACCCGATGTTGACGATGCGGCCCCAGCCGCGTTCGACCATGCCGCCGAACGTCGCCTTGGCCATGTTGAAGCATCCGCCAAGGTTGACGCGCATCACATCATGCCAGTCGTCATAGCTCATGCGCGCGAGCGTTCCGTCGCGCGTGATTCCGGCGTTGTTAACGACGATGTCGATCGGCCCGACCTCGGCGGCAATCTGTGCGCAGCTATCGAGGCACGCCTGATGATCGCCGACATCCCATTTATAGGTCCTGATGCCCGTCCGCTCGCTGAATTCGCGGGCCCTTTCATCATTGCCGGCATAGTTGGCGATAACGGTCGCCCCTGCGTCTTTCAGCGCGAGGCTGATTGCCTCCCCGATGCCGCGGCTGCCACCCGTGACGATTGCGATACGTGCCATGTTGCCGATCTCCCAAAACGACGTTCTTGACCTTGCTTAGGACCCGTCTCGGCACCCCGCAAGTTGACCGGAACGTCAATCGCCGGGCAATTCGGGCGAGCGGTCCAATCAGTTACTGCGCAGGGCCCGCATCGCGGAAAAGTCGCCGGCCGCAAGATCTGCCTTGCGCATCGCGAGGACAAGGTTTCCGCCCTCGCGAACCCCGCGGCTCATCAGGCCCCCAGCCGGGAATTCCAGCATCACGACATCACGCTCGTCGTCAAAGCCGACTGCGTGCAGCGACGGGAAATTGCCCATCGACGGGATTTCGGAAATGGCCATCACTCCCCACAGCGGCTCGAAAAAGGCGCGTGCCGGAGCCGACAGGATTCCAGGGTTCCGGCACCAGGCGTGCTTCGCGTGATCGAACAGGACGGTGCGATAGGCGTCGACCCACAAATCCCCGTCGGGGCGGTGGCGGGTGAGCGGGAGAACCAAGGTTTCGACACGGTCCTCGCCCGATTCCTCGTCGGCAACGGCCCAGACGCGCGCCCAACGGATCGCGTGCAGTCCGGCCATCACAGCGGTCGCATCGGGCGGAGAGAATCCGGCACCCTGTTCGGAGCCCTCGCGGATGATAGTGATGATCTCCGCGGCGCGCTGGACGGCGTCACGGTTCGCGTCGTCGGCATCAACCATCGCCTGCGCCAGTTCATCGCTTGCATCGTCGGGCGCCGGCCCGCCCAGCGGTTGCTGCGCGAGGCGGCTTTCGAGGATGTCGGCGAGCGCGAGCATGCTCGCCCAGTCGAACGGATGGAAGGCGGGGTCGGCGATGTCATAATCCGCCGCAAGCTGAGCGGCGACATCGCTGGCTTCGGCTTGGCGCGGACCGGCGTCGCCCGGCTCCACGATCACGACATCGACTGGCCATTCGGGAAAGGCGCGGATTGTCAGCTGCATGAGGTCAGCCGAATCGATGCCATAGGGATGGAAATAGGCGCCGCCGACAGGGCGAGACGGCTCACGCGGCTCGCCTTCGTCGATGAGGTGGAGCGCGGCTACCGCGCCCGTGTCGGGATTGGCAAAGAAGGCCAGCGAGCCGGTGCGCGGACCCAGACCGTCCCACAAGGCGGAGGGCAAGTCGGTGCACGCGATCTGCGCCAGAAAATCGGCGTCGCTGCCGTCGACGCGCGGCCATGCGATATCCGCAGGCAGGTGAGGCCGACCGCCCAGCCAGCTCTTGCGGAAGATCGCGTCGCGAGGTGGGGTCTGGGGAACCAGATAAGCGACAACGCCGTTGACGGGCTTGTCGATCACCGCGCTGGCGGGCGGAGCCTCGGAAAATGGGGTATCGGCGAGCGGGACATCGGCGATCCGGGCCCGGCGCTCGACGTCGGCGGCAAGTGATTCGAGCAGCTCTTCGTCGAGCGCGGGCGCCGCGATTGCGGGCTCTGGCATCGTGACGACAGGCGGGTTTTCAGAAACCGGCGCAGTTTCATGCACAGCCTCGACAGGTGTCGAGTCCTGCGGCGCGGCGCTGTCGAGTTCGACCACGACCGGGGGTTCGTCTCTGATCGGCGGGAGAGCGGACGGGGCGTCGGTTTCGGATTCGTAGAACGATAAGGCGTCGTCGAACTTGTCCGGGGTCGTCTTACCGCTGATCCGCGCGAGGCGTGACGCGGAAATTTCGATCGGCGCGGCTTCGGGTTCGGCCTTGCGCGTGAGCTTCGGGATGCGGATCTCGCGCGGCGCCGCCGGCGCGGCATAGGCGGCCGGGTCAGGGCGTGGACGGCGCATCCACCAGAAGGCGAACATGCCGAGCGCCCACACGAGCATAAGGCCGCCGAGCATCAGCGCTGCGCCGTTGAGATCGCTCATCGCCCATCCTTCCATGGTGCGGTGGCCGGTCGGGTCCGGCGCCGCTTCGGACAGGCTTAGCCCAAGGACCTAAACAGGAAGTAAGCGCCTTCCATTTCAATGCCATCCGGCAAGTTCGCGCCGGACAAGGGCTTCGAGCATTGCCATTCCCGTTGTGTCGTCGTTGAGGCAGGGAAGATAGGCGAAAGCGGAGCCTCCGGCAGCGGTGAATTGTTCCTTCCCCCTGATCGCCAGCTCTTCCAGAGTTTCGAGGCAGTCGGCGGCAAAGCCGGGGGCAACGACCGCAACGCTTCTTCCTTCACTGCCAAGCCGTGCAAGCGTGGCGTCGGTTGCGGGTTCGAGCCATCTGGCGCGCCCGAAGCGCGATTGGAACGCCACCTCGATCGGGCGACCGAGTGCTTCGGCGAGGAGCCGTGCTGTCGTGCGGCATTGGTCGTGATAGGGGTCGCCGAGTGTACGGGTGCGTTCGGGCATGCCATGAAAGCTTGCGAGCAGAACGTCGGGCGCGAAATCGAGCGCGGCGAGACCCGTCTCGATCCGCGCCTTCAGCGCGCCGATATAGGCGGGGTCGGCGGGATAGGGCGGCAGGAAGCGCATCGTGGGCTGCCAGCGCAGTCCGGCAAGATGGGCGTTCACGGCATCGGTGACGGTTGCGGTCGTGGCGCCGCAATATTGCGGATAGAGCGGCGCGACGAGAAGGCGGCGGCAACCCGCCGCGAACAGCGCGTCGATTGCCGTGCCGATGGCCGGCTGTCCATAGCGCATGGCATAGGAAACCGCGACATCGGGGCCGAGCGCAGCCTGAAGCGCGGCCGTCTGTCGGCGGGTGATCGCGGCGAGTGGCGATCCTTCATCGGTCCAGACCTGCGCATAGGCTTCCGCCGATTTTCGGGGCCGAAACGGCAAAATGATGCCGCGAAGGATCGGTTGCCACAGCAAAGCTGGAATCTCGACGACGCGCCGGTCGCTCAGGAATTCGGCCAGATATTTCCGGACGGAAGCCGCCGTCGGCGCGTCGGGCGTGCCGAGATTGACCAGCAGGACGCCGACGCCCGGCGCGATACCGGTCATACCGGCTCGGCCGAAAGCGGCAGGCGGCGGATGCGGCGACCGGTGGCGGCGGCCATCGCGTTGGCGATGGCGGGTGCGACGACCGGAACCCCGATTTCGCCCAAGCCGCCGGGATCGCGGTCGCTTTCGATGAACTCGATCAGGATCTGAGGGCTTTGCGCCAGGCGCGGCAGGCCGAGCTGGCCAAGCTTGCGCGCGGTGGCGATGCCTCCCCTGTAATCGGCTGTCGCGCCGACAGCTGCGGCCAGGCCAAAAATCAGGCCACCCTCGATCTGTTGCCGCGCGATCGCGGGATTCACCAGACGGCCCGCATCGACGACCGCGACAAGCTGTTCGACCTGCAAACCATTTTCACCCGGCCGCGCGGTCGCCATCAGCGCGATGTGACTGCCGCGCATGCTGTGACAGGCGAGGCCCTGCGCAGTCCCCGATACGCCGCCCTCCCAGCCGCCGAGGCTGGTGACGGTAAGCAGGCAGCGCGCGAGCAACGGCGATTGCCCTAGCATCGACATGCGATAGGACAGGGCGTCCGATCCGGCGCGCGTCGCCAGTTCGTCGATGAAACATTCGGTGAAGAAGGCGGTGTAGCTGTCGGCGTTACCCCGCCAGCGCCCGGTCGGAAGGCCGATATCGCCCGGACAATGATCGACCGCGAGATGCGGGATCGAATAGGGGGCGGCAAGCCCCTCGACCGCGACTGCGTCGGGTGATCCAGCCGCTTCGCGCTGCGCGACGTCGGCTGGTGTGTTGTCGAAGAGGCGGCTGCGGACCTCGTGACTGGTCGGCGGCACCGCGATCCGCGCGACCAGGGCATCGATCCCGCCCGCCGCATTGAGCGTCGCGGTCATCTGCGCCCGTGCCGGAGCGCGCGGGATATCACGCATGATTTCCTCGGCACGCGACCATGCGAGCTGGACGGGGCGTTTCACCTGCAGCGCGATGATGGCCGCCTGCACCGCGACGCTATGGTCGAGACAGGCGTCGAACGAGCCACCCGCCATCATCGGAAACAGGGTCACGCCCGCCGCCGAAAGTCCTGTCGCGCGGGCGATCGCGTCGCGGCATTGCGCGGGAGCCTGCGTCGCGACCCAGATGCGCAGGCGGTTGCCGTCGGGGGCCGCGGTCGCCGTGCGCGTCTCGATCGGCGCATGGAGCGCCGGGGCGACGGCATAATGCGCCGAAATCCTCCGCCGTCCCTCCATCGCCGAGGCAACGTCGCCGTTCCGGCGCATGCGATAACCGTCCGCCTTCAGCGCGGCCTTCAGCGCCTTGTCGATGCCATCGGACGAGATCGGCGGCCCCGTAGTCTCGAACACCGGGGCGAACCGGTCGAGAGCCTCGTTCGCGGCCCACCAATTGCGCGCGACGGTGGCGAACCACCGGTCATGCTCGACGATGTGGAGCAGGCCGGGGGATTTCATCCCGGCCTTGCGGTCGATGCTTTTCAGCCGGGTCGCCCCGAGCGGCCCTTGCCGGATCGCCGCAAACACCATGTCGGGCAGGCGGATGTCGCCTGCGTAGTTGGCCGATCCGTCGATCTTTGCCGGCAGGTCGAGCCGCGTCAGTTCCTTGCCGTAGAGCGGGTCGCCGCTCGACGCGCGGTACACCGGCTCCGCCGGGGGGGCGAGCAGGGCCGCCGCCGCCGCCACGTCGCCGAAGCGGAGCTTTTTCCGACCGAGGATGACGAAGCCGTCCTGCGTGTCGCAGTCTTCCCAATTGGCGTCCCAGTGCCGCGCGGCCGCCATCATCAGCAGCGCGCGCACCTGCGCCGCGGCGGCGCGGCACGGGGCCTCGAACATCCGAACCGACGACGAATTGGCGGTCAGCATCACGGCATGCCGCACCGCCCATTCGCGCCGCGCCCAACTGCGCACGTCCGACACGAAATCGGGGACGAAGCTGCGCGGCATGAAGGTCGCGCTGTCCTCATCCACCAGCAGGGTATTGGTGTAGAGCGGATTGATCGGCGCGGTTTCCACGGCGATCGTGCGCCAGTCGGCGCCCAGTTCGTCGGCCATGATCTGCGGCAGCAGGGTGGTGACGCCCTGACCCATTTCGCACTGGGGGACGATCATCGCGATATGACCGTCGTCACCGATCTTCAGAAAGGCGTTGAAGACATGCTCGCCCTTCGCCGCGGCAAGGTTCGGCTGATAGTCGCGCGGCCACAGCGTCCAGGCGATTGCAAGCCCGCCCGCCGCGGTCGCACCGATCAGCATCGAACGGCGGCTGACGTGCGGCAGTCGCGACTGGCTTTTCCCCACTTTGTCCCTGATGCCGGTCATGCCCGCTGCTGATAGTCAGAGCGGTGAATCGGCGCAAAGAAATTCAGCGCAACAGGCCGAGGCGCGGAATCTCGATCTTGGGGCAGCGGTCCATGGCGACGACCAGTCCCGCCGACACGGCCCGCTTTGCCGCAGCCTCGTCGATGACGCCGATCTGCAGCCAGACGGCTTTCGCGCCGTGGACGATCGCTTCGTCGACCGCCGCACCGGCGTCGGCACTGTTCCGGAAGATATCGACGATCTCGGCTGGCGGTTCGACGTTGGCGAGGGTCGCGACGACCGGCGCGCCATGAATCGTGCTGCCGGCATGGCCGGGGTTCACAGCGATCACGTCATGACCCTGACGGATCAGGAAAGCGAGGACCTCGTTCGACGCGCGCGCGGGATTCGGCGAGGCGCCGACGACGGCAATGCGGCGCGGACTTGCCAGCAGCTCGCGGATTTCGGCGTCGTCGTTGATGGCCATCATTTACCCTTCCTTGCGTCGATCCAGGCGGCGACCTTTGCCGCTATGGCGTGGAACGATTCGCCCTGCGGGTCGGTTCCGGCCGCAGGCGGAACTCCGCCGTCACTCGCCAGACGGATTCCCATCGACAGCGGAATCCGGCCCAGGAAGTCGAGGCCCATCACGCCCGCCGCCGCTTCTGCGCCGCCGCTGCCGAAAGGATCGCTGACCTCTCCGCAGTGCGGGCAGGCATAGCCGGCCATATTCTCGACAAGCCCGATCATCGGCACGTCGGCCTGTTCGAAAAAGGCGATCGCGCGCGTTGCGTCCATCAGGGCGAGATCCTGCGGGGTCGATACGATCACCGCACCCGCCGGCTTGTGGCGCTGGATCATCGTCAACTGGACGTCGCCGGTCCCGGGAGGCAGGTCGACGATCAGGGTGTCGATATCGCCCCAGCTTGCATCGACAAGCTGTTCGAGCGCCTTGCCCGCCATCGGGCCGCGCCAGGCGATCGCCTGGCCCGGCGCCGCGATCTGCCCGGTCGACAGCATTGGCACGCCAAAAGCGTTGGGAACCGGGATCAGCTTGGATCCCCGCGCTTCGGGCTTGACGCCTTCGCTGTCCATCAGCCGTGGCTGCGACGGGCCATAGATGTCGGCATCGACCAGCCCAACCTTCACCCCGCGCCGTTGCAGCGCGACCGCCAGATTGGCGGCGAGCGTCGATTTGCCGACGCCGCCCTTGCCGCTGCCGACGGCGATGATCGTGAGGCCGCGTCGTTCGGCGGTCATCGCGACGCGCACCGACGTCACGCCCGGCCTCGCGAGCAGGCCGGCACGCAGCTTTTCCTCCAGCGGGGCGCGCTCCTCGGCCGCCAATCCCGTGACATCGAGGACGATCGCGAGTGTTCCGCCGTCATCGAGGAAACGAAGGCCGGAGGTGCGGCCGCCGCTAAGATCGGTAGCGATGCTGGCGAGCGGAGCAGTGTCTGTCATGTCCTGCGCAGATAGGGATGGCGCGGACGATTGCCAGCCATTTTCGCTAGCCCCCCTGTTAATCGCGCAGACCCTCCCTATAAAAGCAGGCATGATGAGCGAAAATGACGGCAACATGGAAGGCCGCGTCCCAGGGGGGCTGCGGCAATTTTTCCACCGGATCAGCCTGATGGCGAACAGTCCTTGGGGCCCGAAGGGCGGCAAGGGCGAAGGGGGCGATGGCAAGGACGAGGGGACCGAACGTCCTGGTCCGCGCAACCCGTGGGTGACGCCCGACCCCGCCGGTCCGGCTCGTCCGCGCAAGCCCCGTGGTCCGTCGGCGCTCGACGAACTGCTCCGCAAGGGACGCGGCGGTTTCGGCGGCGGCGGTTCGGGCGGCGGCAACAGCTTCAATTTCGGCGATTCGGCCAGGGTGTGGAAATGGGGCATCGGCTCGGTCGTCGTGCTGTGGCTCGTCTTTTCGTCGGTAAAGATCATCGGCGAAGGACAGGCCGGCGTCGTGACCACGCTTGGCAGCTATTCGCGGACGATGGGGCCGGGCATCAATTTCAAGCTTCCCGAGCCGTTCGAACGCGTGCAGATCGAGGATGTCCAGTCGATTCGCGAGTTGAAGATCGGCGCGACCAGCAATGATTCGCAGAATTTCGTGCTGACGCAGGACCAGAATATCATCAACCTGGGCTATGAAGTGCGCTGGCGGGTACGCGATCCGCACCAATATCTGTTCCAGATCGCGGATCAGGAAAATACGATCCGCGAGGTCGCCGAAAGCGCGATGCGCGCGACAGTCGCCAATTATACGCTGACCGACGCGATCGGTCCGCGCCGTGCCGGTATCGAAAGCGAAGTGCGTGCGCGCATGCAGCAGTTGCTGGACAAATATCGCGCAGGCGTGACGATCGAGGCGATCCAGTTGCAGCGGGCGGTGCAGCCCGAGCAGGTCACCGACGCCTTCAACAAGGTGACGGCGGCGCAGCAGGAACGCGAATCGAACATCAACGAGGCCGAGGCCTATGCCAGCGCGCAGCTCGAACGCGCGCGCGGTGCGGCGGCCGAGTTCGACAAGCTGTACGAACAGTACAAGCTGGCCCCCGAGGTGACCAAGCGACGCCTCTATTATGAAACGATGGAACAGGTGCTTGCCCCCGTGGACAAGGTGATCGTCGAATCGGGCGGAGTGACGCCCTATCTTCCGCTTCCCGAATTGCGGCGGCGGGCCGCGCCGGTCACGGAGGGTGGACAATGAGCTTTTTCGATACCGTCCTCTCCCGTCCTCTCCGGCTGATATTCGGCCTCGTCGTGCTCCTCGTGATCGCCAGCCTGACGCTGGTGATCGTCCCCGAGGACAAGCAGGCACTGATTATCCGTTACGGCCAGATCAACAGCGTCGTGAACCAGTA
This sequence comes from Sphingopyxis sp., assembly GCF_016793825.1. Lineage (GTDB taxonomy): Bacteria > Pseudomonadota > Alphaproteobacteria > Sphingomonadales > Sphingomonadaceae > Sphingopyxis. The sequence goes on along the minus strand of NZ_JAEULM010000052.1, from coordinate 31,459 downwards.
CAAGCCCAACGAACGCTTCGGCAGTTCGGGCGCCGGACTGGTCGCGCGGATTCCCTTCTTCGATTCGGTCGTGTTTTTCGACAAGCGAATCCTTGGCGCCAACATGCAGAATGAGCGCGTGCTGACGACCGACCAATATCTGCTTGAGGTCGACGCTTTTGCGCGGTTCCGGATTACCAATCCGTCGCGCACCTACACGTCGATCCGCAGTGAGGAGAATCTGAAGGGCCAGCTGACCTCGATCCTCGGATCGTCGCTTCGCAACGAGCTTGGCAAACGCAGCTTTGCGTCGCTGCTTTCCGCCGAGCGCGGTAATGTGATGACCAATATCCAGAACGCTCTGAACCGCGAAGCGCGGCGATATGGCGCAGAAGTCATCGATGTGCGTATCAAGCGCGCCGACCTGCCCGCCGGCACGCCGCTGGACGCCGCGTTCAACCGGATGCGGTCGGCGCGTGAACAGGAAGCGGTCGCGATCCGCGCGCTTGGCCAGAAGGAAGCGCAGATCATTCGCGGCAACGCCGATGCCGAGGCGGCGCGCATCTATGCCGAAGCCTATGGCAAGGACGCGCAATTCTACGATTTCTACCGCGCGATGCAGAGCTATCGGCAGACCTTCCTCGGCGACACGGCGAAGAACGCCAACAATTCGATCATATTGTCGCCGAACAGCGAATATCTGCGCCAGTTCCGGGGAAATTGAACAATATGAACGGTGCGTGCAACCGCCGTTCATGTTCAAACGTCGTTCAGCCTGCGGTGAGCAGATAGCGGCCTGCCGGGGTCAGAGTTTTCGCAAGAGAAAAGGAATTGCGATCGTGCGTTATGTTTATGGCATCACTTCGGCCTTGCTGGTGGGTGGCACCGCGCTGGCGCTCGTCACCCAGTCGCCCGTCATCGCGCAGGTCGCGCAGAATGAAAGCAGCGAGATCGCGAAAGCCGTTCCGCGCGCCGGCGCGCCCGAGAGCTTCGCGGACCTCGTCGAGCAATTGCAGCCCGCGGTGGTCAATATTTCGACCAAGCAGGAAGTCACGCTGGGCGTTAGGCTCGATCCTTTTGCGGGAACGCGCGAACCCGTCACGCAGGAACAGCAGGGCGGCGGATCCGGCTTTCTGATCTCCGACGATGGCTATATCGTCACCAACAACCATGTCGTCACCGGCGGCCCGCGGGCCGAGGCGGTGAATCAGGTCACGGTCACCCTGACCAACGGCAAGGAATATAAGGCGCGGATCGTCGGTCGTGACGCCGCGTCCGACCTGGCGCTGCTCAAGATCGACGCGACGGGGCTGCCCTTTGTGAAGTTTGCCGACAGCAGCCGCGCGCGCGTTGGCGACTGGGTGGTCGCGATCGGCAATCCGCTGGGCCTTGGTTCGACGGTGACCGCGGGCATCATCTCGGCCGTGCAGCGCAACCTGGGCCAGGGCGGCGCCTATGACCGGTTTATCCAGACCGATACCGCGATCAACCGCGGCAATTCGGGCGGTCCGCTGTTCGACCTTCATGGCAATGTCGTCGGCATCAACAACATGCTGATCTCGCCGGTCGGCGCCAATATCGGCGTCAATTTCGCGATTCCCGCCGAAGCGGCGATCCCGGTGATCAATTCGCTGCGCGCCGGTCAGAAGATCGAGCGCGGCTATCTTGGCATCGGCATCGCGCCGGTCGACGAGGATCTGGCCGCGGCGCTGGGCCTGCCGAAGGATCGCGGCGAATTCGTCCAGCGCGTCGAGGATGACGGCCCGGCGGCGAAGGCCGGCCTGAAACGCGGCGACGTCGTGACCAAGGTCGATGGCAAGGACGTGACGCCGTCGCAGACGCTGTCGTACATCGTCGCCAATACCAAGCCCGGCGCGCGCATCCCGCTGGAGGTGATCCGTGATGGCAAGAGCACGACGATTTATGCCGTCGTCGGCACCCGCCCGCCCGAAGAGCAGCTTGCCGGTTCGAATTTCGATCCCGAGGACGAGCAGGCGACGCCCGACGATCCGAAGGGGGCCGCCGACACGACGATCCAGACCACACTTGGCCTGGCCGTGCAGACGCTGACCCCCGATATCGCGCGCGCGGTCGGGGTCGACGCCGGCACCAGGGGGCTCGTGATCGGCGCCGCTTCGGCGAACAGCGATGCCGGTCGCAAGGGGCTGCGTCGGGGCGACGTGATCGTCAGCGCCAACCGTACCCCGGTGACGTCGAGCGAAGCGCTTGCAAAGATCGTCAGCGATGCGAAGTCGGCGGGCCGCGAAGCAGTGCTGCTGGAAATCCTGCGGCGTGGTGGGCCCTCTGTCTTCTTCGCCATCCGCGTAAAGCCGTGAGCCTTTCGCGTCAGCGGTTCGAAAGGGCGCTGCGACCAACGGGTCCGGCGCCCTTTTTCTTTGCCCCCAAGGCAAAATGTTCCTATTATGTTCGACATCATTTCGAGTCGGGAGAAGAAGAATGATCGGGTATGTCACGCTGGGCACGAGCGACCTCGCCAGGGCGGCGGTCTTTTACGACGCGATCGCGGCCGAACTGGATACGCCGCGGATGATGGAGTTCGACGGCTTCATCGCTTGGGGCAAGCCGGGCGGTGGTGCGGGCATCGGCCTGACCAAGCCGTTCGACGGCAATCCCGCGAGCGTCGGCAACGGCGTGATGGTAGCGTTGGAGGCGAAGGACGAGGCGCAGGTCCAGCGGCTCTATGACATCGCACTGGCCAACGGCGGGACGAGCGAAGGGGAGCCGGGGCCGCGCGGCGAGGGATTCTACGCCGGCTATTTTCGCGACCCCGACGGTAACAAGCTCAATGCCTTTGTGATGGGGTGAGCCCCCGCGCTGTTCGCTTGATTTCCTGCCCCTCCGCTCTAGACCTTTGGACAGGTGCCTGAGTGGAGGAAAAGCGCAGTGAGCGATGGCGGCGAAGCGACCGAAATCTATATTGGCCTTGGCGGCGGTGGAGCGCCCGACGGACCGCGCCAGTCGCTGGTCCTGAAACGGGCGAACCGCCACGGGCTGATCGCCGGCGCAACCGGCACCGGCAAGACCGTGACCCTGCAGGGCCTGGCCGAGGGCTTTTCGGCGGTCGGCGTGCCGGTCTTCGTCGCGGACGTGAAGGGCGACCTGTCGGGCCTGGCGATGGCGGGAAGCCCGACGTCGAAAATGCACGAGATCTTTGCCAAGCGCGCGGCCGAGATCGGCGACACCGGTTGGGCTTATCGCGACAATCCGGTGATCTTCTGGGACCTGTTCGGCGAACAGGGGCATCCGATCCGCACTACCATTTCCGAAATGGGGCCGCTGCTGCTGGCGCGATTGATGGGGCTCAACGAAGTGCAGGAAGGGGTTCTCGCGATCGCCTTTCGTGTCGCCGACGAGCAGAATCTGTTGCTCCTCGACATGGGCGATCTGCAGGCGATGCTCGTTTGGTGCGCGGAGCATGCCGATGAGCTGACGACAAGATATGGCAATGTGTCGAAGGCGACGGTAGGCACGATCCAGCGCCAGCTTCTGACGCTGGAAACGCAGGGCGGCGATCATTTCTTTGGAGAGCCGGCGCTCGACATCCAGGACATGATCCGGCTTGACGAAAATGGCCGCGGCTATGTGAACATCCTCGCCGCCGACAAGCTGATGGCAAGCCCGAAGCTCTATGCGACCTTCCTGCTGTGGCTCTTGAGCGAAATGTTCGAGACGCTTCCCGAAGTCGGCGATCCCGACAAGCCGAAGCTCGTCTTCTTTTTCGACGAGGCGCACCTGCTGTTCGACGATGCGCCGCCGGCGCTGACCGAGAAGATCGAACAGGTTGTCCGCCTGATCCGGTCGAAGGGCGTCGGGGTCTATTTCGTCACGCAGAACCCGATCGACGTTCCCGAGACGATCGCCGGGCAGCTTGGCAATCGTGTCCAGCATGCACTGCGGGCCTTCACGCCGCGTGACCAGAAGGCGGTGAAGGCCGCCGCCGACACCTTCCGCCCCAACCCGAAAGTCGATGTCGAACGCGAGATCACCGAACTCAAGGTCGGCGAGGCGCTAGTCTCGCTGTTGATGGCCGATGGCGCGCCATCGCCGGTCGAACGGACGCTGATCAAGGCGCCCTGTTCGCGTGCGGGGCCGCTGGAGGCCAAGGAACGTGCGATCATTCAATCGATATCGCCGGTTGCGGGCAAGTACGACACCGTGGTCGATCGCGAGAGTGCCGAGGAGCTGCTCGCCGCCAAGGCCGAGCAGGCGCAGGCGGCGGCGATAGAAGCGAAGGCGCAGGTCGAGGCCGACAAGCAGGCCGCGATCGCCGCCAAGGAAGACGCGAAGCGCAAGGCGGCGGAAGAGCGCGTTCGCCTTCAGCAGGAAAAGGTCGCGGCACGCGAAGCCGCGAAGCCGAGCTTTACCGAAAAGATGGTGCAGTCGGCCGCGCGCTCCGCGGCGACGAGCATCGGGCGGCAGGTCGCGGGCAAGTTCGGCGGTCAATTGATGCGGGGCATTCTGGGCAGCCTGTTCAAGTGACTGTCGGTATCTTTCTTTCCATCACTCCGGCGAAGGCCGGGCTCTCAACGATGCAATGTGACGCACTGGCGAGATCCCGGCCTTCGCCGGGATGACCAGAGGAGGCTCTGATGGAACGGGATGTCCCGTCGATGGAGGCGAGCCTGGCCGCCTCTGCCGACGTGGACATGCGCCTGCCATTGTTCGAACGCTTCTTTGCTGCTTTCCCCGAACGGCGCGCGAGCTTCATTTCGGTCGATGCCGCCTCGCGGCGGATGACTGACGAGACGCTGGAGATGATGCTGGGCCTTGCAAAAGGCGAAGGTTGGGTGTGGCCTCTCGTTGCCGAACTGGTCTTCACCCACCGCAGCTATGGTGCGCTGCCGATCGCCGAATATGACGCCTTCATCGACATGACGGTCGCGCAACTGGGGGATGCCGCCGGCGATGCCTGGACGGCGGAAGCGGCATCGGCGTGGCAGCGCAACGCCGACGCGCTCAAAGCCATGATCCGCAAGGCGCGCGCCCAATGGAAGGCGGCGATGCCGGCGGGCGCGCCGCAACTCGCGGACTAGGGTCAGGCCCCTAAGCTTGGCCGCCACCCCCGCTCTGGCAGGGGTGACGGCCCAAGGATGGCGTGGTTACTTCGCCTTCAGCCAAGCGGCGATTTCGCCCTTGATGCGCGGACGGCTGACGCTGCGTTCCTTCAGGGTCGCGATCGTTTTGTCATAGGGCTTGCGGGCGTCGGCCGGCAGCGGCGCCGCGATGCCTTCGAGCTTCGCGATCATCGCCGGATCGTTCGACGAGGCCGCGAGTCCAGCAAGGAAGCGAGCGCGAGCGGAGGCGTCGATCAGCCGGTCGACCGCGACTTGGTTCTTCTGCGCGAAATCGACCGCCAGTTCGGCGTGATTGCGCGCGGCCGCGCCGATGATCGCGGCGCTGACGGTCTTGCCCGGCTCGTCGGTGAGCGCGAGGTCGAGCGCGCGTTGCGCGAGTTTGGGATCCTTTGCATTGCCGAGCAGCGTGTAGAAGGCGCTGCGTTCGACCGCCGACTTCGATCCCTTCGCCATCGCGCGCAGCTTGTCCCATTCGGCGGCGCTCGTATTCGAGGCGACGATACCGAGCCAGCGGGATTTCAGCGGTCCGTCGAGCGCGGCGGGATCGGTGTCGAGCAGCGCGAAGCGGCGGCGCGCTTCTGCCAGCACCTTCGCATCGCCCATCGTGCCTAGTGCGCCGAGCAGTTCGGACCGCAGGATGCTGTCGAGCGCCGGTTCGCCCGGCCGCGCGTCGAAACCAAGCCGCCGCATAGCCGGCGCCAGAGCGGCGCTGGCGCGTGCGGCGATCTGTTTCTGCACGGCGGGCTGGTCGTCGAAATAGCCATAGAGGATTTCATAGCGTCCGGCCGCATCGCCAAGAACCTTCTGGTTTGCGCCTGGCGGCGTGACGGCCAGCAGGTCGAGCGCGGCGCCCATCGGCTGATAGCCTGCATTGGCGAGCGCGAAATTGTCGCCGAGCAGCCCGAGCTGGTCGATCGGCGCGAGCGACGTGAAACTCCCCTTCAGCGCGCCGAGCGCCGCGGGCGAATAGAGCGTGCGATAATAGCCCGCCTGCCCCGCGTTGATCAGCACCGGGCCGCATCCGGGCAGCGTTAGCGTGGTCGCACCGCCCGTAACGACCTGCCGCGCCACCGCGCCATTTCCGGCGCGTGCCAGCACCGGAACCCGCCAGCGTCGCCCGTCGGCATCCACGCGATCCTTGCGGTCGCGCGAAAATTCGCTCTGGACAAGCTGGACCGTCGTTTGGCCGCTTGCGCAGGTGATGCCGCCGACGCGGAGCAGCGGAATGCCGGGCTGGTTGGTGAAATCATGCGCGATCGCGGTCAGCCCTTTTGCCCCCGCCGCTTCGACCGCGTTCCAGAGATCGTCGGTGCGCGTGTTTGCATATTTGTGCTTCGCCATATAGGCGCGCAGACCGTCGCGCCACACATCCTCGCCCGCGTAGGATTCGAGCATGGTGATGACGGCCTCGCCCTTCTGATAGGTGATCGCGTCGAACGCCTGGTTCGTGTCCTCGACGGTGCGGATCGTCTGGACGATCGGGTGCGTCGTCGCGAAAGCGTCGAGCGTCATCGCGCGTTCGCGCCCGTCGACGCGGTCGAGCAGCGGTTGCCAGTCGGGGTGGAAGTGATCGCTCGCCTTGGTCTCCATCCAGCTTGCGAAGCCTTCGTTGAGCCACAGGTCGTCCCACCATGCCATGGTGACGAGGTCGCCGAACCATTGGTGCGCCACTTCGTGGGCCTGCGTGGTGTAAATCTGCTGTCGGGTCGCTTCACTGGTGATCCTGGGATCGTCGAGCAGGATGCGTTCAAAGGTGAAGATCGCGCCCCAATTTTCCATCGCGCCGAAGAACTGCGACTGGCCGGGCCCCGCCACATTGTCGAGCTTCGGCAGCGGATAGGGTTGGCCGAAATAGTCGCGGTAGTAAGTGAGAAGCGGACCGAGGCTGTCGAGCGCAAAGCGCGCCTGTTCGCCCGAGCCCTTGGGCGAGACGATGCCGACCTCGGCGCCGCTTTCGCTCTTTTCGGCGAGTCGCTCGAAACGGCCGGTCGCGAAGAAGAGCAGGTAGGACGACATCTTCGGCGACGTCTGGAAGACGACGGTCTTCTTGCCGCCGACGGCCGGGGTTTCGCTCGCTACCGGCATATTGCTGACCGCGAGGTCATCGGCGGGCACCGTTGCGGAAAGGCTGAAGGTCGCCTTGTAACTCGGCTCGTCGAAGCTGGGCAGAAAACGGCGCGCATCGGGCGCCTCGAACTGGGTGAACAGCCCGCGCACGTCGCCGCCACCCGTCTTGTCGGGATAATCGAGCGCGAAAAGGCCGTTCGCCTGCGTGTTGATCACGCCGGTGTAGGCGGTTGTCAGGCGATATTTTCCGGGCGCGAGCGGCGTAGGGGCGGTAAAGGTCGCGGTCTGTGCGGTCCCATCGGTGGCCACGGTCAGCGCTATCGGCCGGCCGTCGACGCCGGTCAGGCTGGCGCTGGTAAAGCTCAGGTCGAGCGCGTTCAGGGTCAAAGTCGCGGAAGGTTCGTACAGCTCAAAGTCGATCCCGGCTTCTCCGGTGAAGGTCAGCGCCCCGGCGTCGGGCGTCACGCTGACGTCATAGTGCAGCGGCGCGGCAATGCGCGGCAACTGGCTGGGCACGCTCGCATCGAGCGGAGCGCCGGTGAACACCGGCTCGGCGGCTACGGGCGCGGCAACGGGTTCGATCCCCGGCTGCGCGGCGCAGGCGGCAAGGCCGAGCGACGAGACGGCGGTAATAAGCAGATGACGAGTTGAATATTTCATGGTTGCGATCCCCGGTATAATTTGGGCGCTGCGCTACGCCCCTGTGACATGGAGCCGCGCGTTCTTTCGGCAGGCGGCCGATGGCTCTCGACAGATGACACGCGATCAGGCAGTTTTGGTTTCATGACAAAACCTATATTGCCTGGAGAGGTAGCCGCCGCCGTCGTCAATCCGGTCGCCTATGGCGAGTGGGACGGGCTTCACCGACACCTTGCGTGGGCCCGCGCCAACGCGCCGCTCGCTGTTGCGGAGAACGACGACCACGACCCTTTCTGGCTCGTCACGCGGCATGCCGACATCATGGCGATCGGCCGCGATCCGCAGCGCTTTGCAAGCGGCATCCGTCCGACCGTGCTGACCAATCGCGACGGCGAGGCGCTCGCACGGGCGGCGACACCGAACAACGACGGTCATCTGATCCGCTCGCTGGTGCAGATGGACGCGCCCGACCACATGAAATACCGGCTGCTGACGCAAAGCTGGTTCATGCCGAAGAATCTGAAGATCGTCGAAGACCGCGTTCGCCAGATCGCGCGCGAAACGGTCGAACGGATGCTGGCGGCGGGCGAGACCTGCGATTTCGCGCGCGACGTCGCGGCGCATTATCCGCTGCGCGTGATCATGGACATATTGGGGGTCCCGGCCGAGGACGAGCCGCGCATGCTGATGTTGACGCAGCAGCTTTTCGGTCCGACCGATCCCGAACTCAACCGCAGCCGCGAAGCGATCACGAGCGCCGAACAGGCGATCGCGATGCTCCATTATGTCATCGCCGATTTCGAACAATATTTCGGCGCGCTGACCGCCGACCGCCGCGCGAACCCGCGCGAAGACATCGCGACGGTGATTGCCAACGCGATGGTCGGCGGCGAGCAGATCCCCGATCGCGAACTCGCCGGCTATTACATGATCATCGCGACCGCCGGGCACGACACGACGAGCGCATCGACGGCGGGTGCCATGATGGAACTGGCGAAGAACCCGGCGCTGTTCGAACGCTTTCGCGGTTCGGACAGCGAGAAGGCGGGGCTGATCGAGGAAGCGATCCGCTGGACCACGCCGGTGCAGCATTTCATGCGCAGCGCGAGGGAGGATGTCGACATCGGCGGCCAGACGATCCGCGAGGGCGACTGGCTGATGTTGAACTATGTCTCGGCCAACCGCGACGAGACCATTTTTGCCGACCCGTTCGTTTTCGATCCCGACCGCGAGAAGAACCAGCAGATCGCGTTCGGCTTTGGCGCCCACGTCTGCCTTGGTCAGCATCTGGCGCGGATGGAGATGCGGATCCTGATGGAGGAGTTGTTGCCGCGGTTGCAGCGCCTCGAACTTGCTGGCGAGCCCGCGCGGGTCGAATCGGCGTTTGTCGGCGGACTGAAACGCCTGCCGCTGCGTTTCGAGGCGGTGTAGGATCCTTTAGCCCTGCGCGTGTCCACGAATTGCGACGCACGCCCGGGCATTTAGCGCTTTGTGATCGCAGGATGCCATGCCAAGGCAAGGCGTGGGTCGATTTCTTGTGAGGGAATCGATGAAATATACGATATTGGCTGCGGCGCTTTTGCTCGGTGCCGCCGCGCCGGCGGCCGCGATGACCATCGACGCGGACGAACGCGAGCTTTACGACGACAGCGTCCAGTGCATGGCCTTTTACGGTATCATGGCGGGCCTTGGCGGCGACAAGGATCCCGAAGACCCCAAGGCTGCCGCGTCGGGCACCAAGTTCCTGGCGGTCGCGACCGTCCTTGCGGATGAGGACAAGGACCAGATCCAGGCAGACCTCAACAAGCAGATCGCGATGTTCGGCAAACTTGCCGAGCAGCCGGACAATCCCGCGAACCTTGAGAGGTTACGCGAAATCAAGGACAGCTGCGAATTCATGGAAACGCTCGTCGATGCGATGATCGCGGGGTCGAGTTAGGGTTTTTCGGCCGGAAAGAAGCGCGCGATCACGTCGCTCGCGAGGCGGGCGGGGCGTAGCGTTTCGGCGTCGATGCAGCACCAGCTCGATTTGACTTCGGCCAGCACTTCCTCGCCGCGCTTGATGATCGTTTCATAGAAAGCGCGCGCGCCCTGGACTTTCTCGAGGATCACGGTTGCGATCACCTGATCGTCGAGGAAGGCGGGGCGGCGATACGTGATCTCGTGCTTCAGCGCGACCCACAGATGCGCCGCAACTGCATCGGGCGGCGCGATGTGACGCCAGTGCGACAGGACCGCTTCCTGTACCCAACTTAGATAATGGGCGTTGTTTACATGCCCCATGAAATCGATCTGGTCGGCGCCGACCTTGATGTCGTGGTCATGCGGGAGCGAAGCGGCGGTCATAGCGCTGACATTAGTGTCAACAATTTGTGACGGAAAGATGAATCTTCAACCGCGTCCACGGTAGGGCGCGACGCCCTGGTCGGGAAGCCACAAGCCCTCCGGCGGCGGGCCCGATTGCCAGAAGACGTCGATGGGAATCCCGCCGCGCGGATACCAGTAACCGCCGATGCGAAGCCAGCGCGGCCGCATTTCGTCGAACAGGCGGCGCCCGATGCCGACGGTGCAATCTTCGTGGAAGCCGGCATGGTTGCGAAAGGCGCCGAGAAAGAGCTTGAGGCTTTTCGATTCGACGATCGTTTCCCCCGGCGCATAGTCGATCACGAGGTGCGCGAAATCGGGCTGGCCGGTGACCGGGCAGAGCGAGGTAAACTCGGGCGCGGCGAACCGGACGAGATACAGATCGCCCGTCCGCGGGTTCGGGACATAGTCGAGGATCGCGGCGCCGGGTGAGGCAGGCAGTTCGCTGGACTGGCCAAGATGTTTGGGTGCGAGCGGCGCGGGGGTAGAATCGGACATGGAAACCCTCTAGGGACGCGCGCGGCCGATGTCATCCGGTGGATACGCAGCATCGGCGCGAAATCGGGGTTCAGCGCCAATTCAGTGGTGCTGCCGAATGAGTGGTCTCGGGATTGCGGGTATCAGAATGACGGTGCGGACGATCGGACAGAGGGACAAGGCGGCGCGGTTGTCGCTGGGCGCGTTGGCGGCATCGCTTGCGCTGATCACGCCCGCCACGGCGCAGCAAGCCGATACGCCCGCCCCAACGCCGACTCCCTCCTCGACCTTCCGGCTGCCGCCCGCGAACGATGGCCGCACGCCGGGGGTGCAGGGGCCGACCGACAATAATATTCCGCCGCTGGGGCCGCGCGATCGCGCCACGCCGACGCCGACGCCAGCCCCCGCGCCGACCCCGGCGCCGACGCCAGCGCCGCCGGTCGTTGCGACGCAGCCCGCGCGGCCTGTTTCGACCCCGTCTGCCGCGGCCGCGCCCGCTCGCCGCGATGCGTCCGCCACCACGCCGCCACGCCAACCGCAACCCGCATCGCGCCCGATCGATTCGGCGCCGGTCTCCCCGGCATCGGCGAACCCGGCGGACACGCCACAGCCTGCCGACGATGCGTCCGCGACGGCTGCGCCGGGATTTTCGAACGATCCGACCGCGCCGGTCGCCGTTGCGCCGCCGTCCGACAGCGGCGCCGCCGCATCGCCATCCGGCGGTGCAGGCGGTGCGCCGATCTGGGCGTGGCTGCTCGCAGGGCTTGCCGCGGTGGGTGCCGGCGTCTGGTACTGGCGCCGTCGTCCGGCGATAGCGGCCGATGCCGCGGCGGATTTTGACGATCCGGCGGCTGCCCCCAACCCGTTGCCGCGCCCCGCCACGCCTGCTCCGGCGGCACCCCGTGCCGCTTCGACCCCGCCCCCGCCAGCCCCGCCGTCCGTACCAGCCCGCACGGCGCCGCCGGCCGCCTCGCCGCTCGTCACCCGGCCGGCGGACGAGCAGCGGGCTTCCGTGTCGATGGCGCTGGATATCCGGGGAATCCGGATGACGAGCGACCAACTGATCGTCGCTTTCGCGCTCAATCTTGCCAATCAGGGGCCCGTCGCCGCGACCGGGCTTATGGTGCGGATCGCGCTGAATCAGGGCTCCGCGATGACCGAGCCAGTCCTCGCGCGCTTCTTCGACGGTGCGGGCGGCAGCGTTCTTCGCGACGACATGACCCTCGCGCCCGGCGCGGGCGAGCAGCTCAGTACCGAAGTGATGCTGCCCCGCCTGGCGGTCGAACCGTTGATGGTCGGGGGGAAGCCTGTGCTTGTGCCGGTCATGGCCTTCGACGTGACCTATCATTGGGATGGTGAGGGGGAGGCGTTCGGGCAGAATGCCGGCACCTTCGTCCTCGGCCGCGAGCAGGGTGCGAGCGGGAGCGAGAAGCTTGCGCCGCTGCCCCTTGATCATCCGAACTTCGTCGTGAACCGTCCGGCGGCACGGACGACCGCGATCCGGCGGGTGCTATAACCCGATCGCCAGCCTCCGATCGCTCGGGATGGCCGCTTTTTTGTTGCGGCGCAGCATCGACTGGGGCAGACCGCGACCGCGCTTGAAAAAGGGTACGTCGGGGCATAGGCTTCGCTTCCTCAGGAAAGCAGGGGTCGGGTCGCTTCAGGCCTGTTCGAGGTGTGAAGCGGTCCTGATCCCGGACCACAGCAGGATTGGCCGGCGCAGGGACAGCAAACGAGCCCTCGCCCGGTCGCAACAGGAGCATGACATGGACGCCTTGGTCACTACCGACTGGCTGGAACGCGAACTGGGGGCATCGGACCTGAGAGTCGTCGACGCGACGAAATTCGCTGCAGACGCGGGACGCGATGCGCGGGCCGAATATGAAGCGGGCCACATTCCGGGCGCGGTGTTCATGGACCTGACCGAATTGGCCGATGCGAACAACGCTGTCGACAACATGGCGCCGCCCGCGGAAAAATTCGCCAGCCGCATGCAATCGCTTGGCCTGGGCGACGGCAGCCGCATCGTGATCTATGACGACAGTCCGCTGAAGAGCGCGGCGCGCGCCTGGTGGCTGCTGAAGCTGTTCGGCGCGCACGATGTCGCGCTGCTCGACGGCGGGCTCGCCAAGTGGAAGGCAGAAGGCCGACCGCTCGAAATGGGCAAGCAGACGCTGCGCCACCGTCATTTCACCGTGTGGCGCGATGCGAAGGCGGTGCGCACCAAGGACCAGATCCTCGCGAATATCGACAGCGGCGCCGAACAGCTCGTCGATGCGCGCGACGCCAAGCGTTTCACGGGCGAAGAGCGTGACGCGCGGCCGGGCCTTGCGCCGGGCCATATCCCGGGCTCGCGCAACCTGCCGTTTGGCGGCCTGTTCAACGCCGACGGCACCTGGAAGCGCGGCGACGAGCTCAAGGCCGCGTTCGACGCGGCGGGCGTCGATTTCGACAAGCCGCTGGTTACCACCTGCGGTAGCGGCATGACCGCGACGGTCGTCGCCTTTGGCGCCCACCTGCTCGGCAAGGAAGATGTCGCGGTGTACGACGGAAGCTGGCTTGAATGGGGTTCGGACACGGCAACTCCCAAGGCGACCGGCGCGGCCTGATTCGGGGCGAAGGCCGCGCTGCTGGTTTTCGATCGGCGCGCGGCGCTATTTTGCCTCACGCGATGGCGAGGGCTGGCTACTGGATTTTACGTCGCGCTCCGCTAACAAGGCGGGCATGAGCAAAAGTGACGATGACAGCCTGCGCCCCGCAACGAAGCTTGTTCAGGGCGGGCGGCGGCCCGAATGGACCGGCGACCCCCGGCTTGGTGGCGGGGTGGTCAATCCGCCGGTGTGGCGCGCCTCGACGATCCTTTACGACTCGATCGCCGACCTGAAGGCGCGGGGCCATGCGACGCACGACAAACTCTATTACGGCCGGCGCGGGACGCCGACGGTTTGGGCGCTGGCCGATGCGCTGACCGATCTGGAGCCGGGGGGCGAGGGAACCTTGCTCTATCCTTCCGGCGTCGCGGCCAATTCGGCGGGGCTGCTCGCGCTGCTGTCGCCCGGCAATCACCTGTTGATGGTGGACAGCGCCTATGAACCGACGCGCGCCTTTTGCAACGGCATGCTCGCGCGGATGGGGGTGCGGACGACCTATTATGATCCGCTGATCGGTACCGGTATCGCCGACCTGATCACCCCCGAAACGAAACTGATCTTCCTCGAATCGCCGGGTAGCCTGACCTTCGAGGTGCAAGATGTTCCGGCGATCACCGCGATCGCGCGCACGCGCGGCGTGCTGACGATGCTCGACAACACCTGGGCGACGCCGTTGCTGTTCCCCGCGCTCGCGCATGGCGTCGATGTGACGATGATGAGCCTGACCAAATATGCCGGCGGGCATAGTGACGTGATGATGGGTTCGCTCACCTCGACGCGCGCGGTGTGGCCGAAGCTGCGCAGCGCGACGTACCAACTCGGCCATGCGGTTTCGCCGGACGATTGCGCGATGGTGCTGCGCGGGCTTCGCACGCTTGACGTGCGCATGGCCCGCCATGGCGCCAACGGCCTCGCGGTCGCGAACTGGCTGGCCGGACGGCCCGAAGTGGGGCGGGTGCTGCATCCGGCCCGGCCCGATGATCCCGGCCATGCCATCTGGACGCGCGACTTTCGGGGGACGAGCGGGCTCTTCGGTTTCACGTTGAAGGGCGTTGACGAGGCGGCCCGCACCCGCTTCGTCGATGCGCTTGCGCATTTCGGCATCGGGTTCAGCTGGGGCGGTTATGAAAGCCTGGTCGTGCCGAGCGATCCGGCGGCGATCCGCACGGCGGTCGCATGGACCGACCCCGACCCGCTGGTCCGCCTGTCGATCGGGCTGGAAGACCCGGCCGACCTGATCGCCGACCTCGAACGGGGACTCGCGGCGCTGTGAGCGCGGAAGCCGGCTTTCGCGAAGGCGCGGGGCGCACCCTTGCGGTGATGAAGGACATCGGGCTCGACGTCGGGTCGTACCGGCTGTCGCTCTATGGCGTCTTTGCGGCGATCGTCGTCGCGATCCTGCTGTGGGTCACGGTCAAGCTGGCGATGCGCGCGATCAAATGGCTGTTACGCCGTAACCCCCGGATCGACGAGGCGCAGCGGCTGCTCACCGAAAAGCTGATCGCGATCGCGCTGTTCTCGCTCGCGCTGCTGCTCGGCATCGACCTGCTCGGCATCGACCTCACCGCGCTGGCTGTCTTTTCGGGCGCGGCCGGTCTCGCGATCGGTTTCGGTCTCCAGAAGACGGTGGGCAACCTGATCGCGGGGATCATCCTGCTCATGGACCGGTCGATCAAGCCGGGCGACGTGATCGTCGTCGGCGACGGCAGCAGCATGGGCGGGACGAACGGACCGGGAAGTGTTCCCAACGTCGGTCGCGTCGCCAAGATCGGTGTGCGCGCGGTCAATGTCGTGACGCGCGATGGCAAGAAGCACCTGATCCCGAACGAACTGTTGATGACCCAGCCGGTCGAGAACTGGAGCTATTCCAGCCGCGACGTGCGCGTGCGGATGCGCGTGCCGGTCGCTTATGATTGCGACCTTCGCGAAGCGCAGCGGCTGATGGTCGAAGTCGCGAAGGCGAATCCGCGCATCCTGAGCGACCCCGAACCGGTCGTCTGGATCACCGCCTTTGGCGAGCGCGCGGTCGAACACGAGCTGCGCTATTGGATTTCGGACCCCGAGGCCGGACTCGGCAATATCCAGGGCGACGTGTTCCTGGGTATCTGGGATCGGTTCGGCGAAGCAGGAATCCGCATCCCCTATCCGCGGCAGGATGTGCGGATCGTCGAAACGCCGGAGCGCCAATAGCAGGCGGACCTAAAGGCCGGCCTGCTTCGCGCGCTCGATCCCTTCGATGATGATGCGCTTTGCGTCATCGACATCGCCCCAGCCGTTGAGCTTGGCCCATTTGCCGGGTTCGAGATCCTTGTAGTGGGTGAAGAAATGCTCGATCTGCTGCAGCACGATTTCGGGCATGTCGCGATAGGTCGTGACCTTGTCGTAATAAGGAAAGGTCTTGTTGACCGGTACGCACAGCAGCTTTTCATCGCCGCCGGCGTCGTCTTCCATCAGCAGCACGCCGATCGGCCGGCATTTCACCACCGCGCCGGCGATCACCGAGGTTCGCGCGACGACCAGCGCGTCGAGCGGGTCGCCGTCCTCGCCCAGCGTGTGCGGCACGAAACCGTAATTGGCGGGATAGCGCATCGGCGTGTGGAGGAAACGATCGACAAACAGCGCGCCCGACGCCTTGTCGAACTCATATTTCACCGGCTCGCCGCCGATCGGCACTTCGATCAGCACGTTGAGGCTGTCAGGCGGATTGTCGCCGGCCGGGATCAGGTCGATGCGCATGGGAGATGTCCTTAGTTATTTTGGATTGCGCGCGCCTTTAGCGCCGGAAGCGCTGCAAAGTCGAGGGGCGAGATACTTCCCGCCGGTTCGCGCAAGAGACCCTAAAGGGCCCGCTTCGCGGCAAGTAGCCGGTCGAACCCGTCGGGGCCGGTCCCGACCTTTTCGAGATGCGGCCAGCGCAGCCCGCCGTGATAATCGATATCGACGTTGCGATAGCGCCCGCCGCGTTCGACCAGCAGCCGGACCGGCGTCTTGCCGTCGGTCGCCGTCCTGATCGCGGCTTCCAGCCGGTCCTTGCTATAACTTACGCCATCGACCGCCACGATCTTTGTGCCGTTCACGATATCCGCCCGGAAAGCCGGGCCGTCCCACAGGATGCTGCCCGCGACGCCATCCTTGTCGATCACCAGTCCTAGCGAATGGACAAGGTCATAATTTTTGGCGCTGCGCATGCGGTCGCGGTCATAGACGTTGGGTGTATCGCGCCAGACGAGGCGGTAACCCGCCTTTTCGATCCCCGCCGTCGGGGCCGGCTGGCCGGGAAGCTGCATCCGCTCGTGCAGGAATTTCGCCCAGTCATAAGGGTGGACGGCGTTCAGCGCCGCGACGACATCGTCGAAATCATAGGTCGCCTCGCCCCAGTCGCCGCCCTTGCCGCCGAAAAAGATCCTTGCGAAATCGTCGAGGCTCTTCGCATTGTTCGTCGCGGTGCGGATGATCATGTCGGCGTCGAGCCACATCAACGATCCCTCGTTGTAATAATCCTCGGTGCGCGTCGCGGTGGGGAAGGGGCGGGGTTTGCGCGCCGCCATCACCGGGTCGAGGGTCGTGTCCTCGACCGACCGCCATTCGCGGCCCGCCTGCACGCTGTAGAGCCCCGCGAGGCTGGCCCATTCGCCCAGGATCGTTTCCTTCGACTGCATTCCCGAACGCCCCGCGAGGACGAGGTCCCAGAAACTGGTCTGCCCTTCATAGACCCACAACAGATTGCCTTGCATCGGGGTGCGGAAATCGGGGGTCCACAGCTTGTCGGGCCTGCGATACTTGCCGTTCCAGCTATGGGTGAATTCGTGCGGGAGCAGGCCGCGTTCCGAGTCATTGTCGTCCCACGCGGTGAAATAATCGGGGTTGCGGCTGTTTTCGCTCGACCGGTGATGTTCCAGACCGATGCCGCCCAATTCGTCGCTGAGCGCGAGAAGAAATTCATAGCGGTCGAAATGCTTCGTCCCGAACAGGGCCAGCGTCTCGGCCACCATCGCTGCGTGGCGGGCGATATGATCGGGCTTCGCCGCCAGATATTTCGCTTCGTCGGCGACGACGTTCAGCGTGACATCCTGGCCAAGGTCCCATTTGCGGAAATATTTTCCGGCGAACATCGGGCTGTCGACCAGCGTTTCATAACTGGTCGGCGCATAGCTGTAGCGGTTGCCCGAAATTTTCAGGCCGTCGAGCGCCGCGGCCCCGGTCCAGCCATCGGGCAGCGTCACGTCGAGCTGTACCGGGATACCGCGCGTGAAATAGCCGGCGGGATAAAGGCTGACCTGTTCCCACTGCAGATTCATCATCGCCGGGGTCGCGACGATGCGGCCCTCGGTCGTGCGCGTCGGCGACAGGAAATCGAACGCGACGTCGATGCTTTTCGTGCCCGCCGGCACGTCGATGTCGAACGCATAGACGTCGGTCGGCTGGCGCGTCCACGTCAGCGGCTTGCCACCCGCACTGGGCCGGAAACCCGCCATTTCGGCGATGGCGCCGCGCGGCGCATGTTTGCCGGGTAGCCATTGCGGATAGAGGAGCGTGAGCTTGCCCGCCTTCGCGACCGGGATCGTCTGGCGGACGCGGAAGATACCGCGGGCATAGTCGGTCGCATCGACCTTCAGCAGCATCGTGCCCGGATAGGGCTTGTCGGCGGGCAGCGGGATGCTGTGCGCCTGGATCACCGGTTGCGGGCGGCTGTTCCCCTCCTGCGCATGGAGCGGGGTGACGATGGCGGTCAGGGCGGTTGCGACGAACAGGGTATTTTTCATGATGTTTCTCTGCCGCCAAACCGGCGCGAGGTCCAGAGAAGGGTCTGCCAGCGGGCATCGCGGTTCGACAAAGCGCGGCGTCAGGGCCCCGCCATCATGTTGATCGAGAAGGCCAGGATGCCGATGTTGAAAATGAAGGCTTCCAGGCAATGCCAGGTCGATGCGCGCCGGATGGCCCGGCCGGTGATGTCGATGTCCGCGGTCTGGAACGTCATGCCGAGAATCAGCGCGAAATGAAGAAAGTCGAAATAATCCGGGGCTTTGGTGCTGGGGATCGACAACCCGCCGGCATGGCCGCCCTCGGCCGCGTCGGGGCGGTAATAGAGATGCGCATAATGGATCGCGTAGACGAGATTGGCGAACAGCCAGGCCAGCGCGAGCGTGACGATGACCAGCGGCTTCGAATAGGAACCGGCGCCCGTGACGAGCAGCGTCAGCGCGCCAAGGACCACCGCACTGATCGCGAAGGACAGGACGAGCAGCGCGACGCGATTGGCGTCATTGTCGGCCGCATGCCGCGCGATGATGCGGGGGTCGTGAATGCGGAACAGCGGAATTGTCGACAGCAGGAACAGCGCCGTCACGATGTCGAAACCGATCAGGAAATCGGGAAGCGCCGCGCCGTCGCGGCTGGCGGCGTACAGGGCGACGACCCCCAGCCCCACCGTATAGGCGATAAAGCGCGGCGGCGCGATCCGGTTGCCGAGCGTGCGGGCCATGCCTCGACCCTAGACGAGGCGAAGGCCGGCGCAAGCCCGCTTTGCCTTTCGGCGAAAAAGCATTAGACGCCGCCGCCATGAGCAAGGACAAATCCGCCAGAATAGCGACGCCGCAGGCCGTGCGCGGCACCCAGGACATGCTGGGCGATTTCGCCGACCGTTTCGCGCATGTCGTCGACACGTTCGAACGGGTGCGCCGTCTTTACGGGTTCAAGCGCGTCGAGGTGCCGGTGATCGAACCGACTGCGGTGTTCGCTCGGTCGCTGGGCGAAACGACCGACGTCGTCGCGAAGGAAATGTACTCGTTCGACGATCGCGGCGGCGAATCGATCACGTTGCGCCCTGAATTCACCGCCGGAATCGCGCGAGCCTATATCACCAACGGATGGCAGCAGTTCGCGCCGCTGAAGGTCGCGACGCACGGGCCGTTGTTTCGCTATGAGCGCCCGCAGAAGGGGCGCTATCGCCAGTTCCACCAGCTCGATGCCGAGGTTCTGGGCAGCGACAGTCCGCTCGCCGATGCCGAACTGCTCGTCTTCGCCGACCAGCTTTTGAAGGAACTGGGGATCGCGGAGGGCGTGACGCTGACGCTCAACACGCTTGGCGATGCCGAAAGCCGCGATGCATGGCGCGCCGCGCTCGTCGAGCATTTCGAAGCGCATCGCGGTAATCTTAGCGAAGACAGTCTCGCGCGGCTCGACAAGAACCCGCTGCGCATCCTCGACAGCAAGGATCCGCGCGATCGACCGATCGCCGACAGCGCGCCCGACATCGACGCCTTTCTGACCGGCGAAGCGCAGGATTTCTTTGGCGCGGTGACTGCCGGGCTCGATGCGGCCGGGGTCGCGTGGGAGCGCAATGCGCGGCTGGTGCGCGGGCTCGACTATTATCGCCACACCGCGTTCGAATTCGTCACCGACCGGCTGGGTGCACAGGGCACGGTGCTGGGCGGCGGGCGCTATGACGGGCTGATCGAAGCGCTGGGTGGACCGCCGACTGCGGCGGTCGGCTGGGCGGCGGGGATCGAGCGGCTGGCAATGCTGCTGGCCGACGATGTCATCGACAACCGGCTCGATGCGGTGATCGCGGTTGAGGACGACAGCCAGCTGGCCCTCGCGACAAGGGCGCTCGCCGCGCTTCGCAACGGCGGCTTCGCAACCGAAATCGTCGCGAGCGGATCGCCGCGCAAACGCTTTGACAAGGCAGCGAAGATTCCCGCACATGCGCTGATCTCCGTCGGCATCCGCGACGGGGAACCGCACATCAATGTTCGTGGCGAAGGCGACCGTTCGAAGGCGGCCGAGGCAGTCGTCCGCGCGCTCTGATGACCAGCGTTTCCGAAAAGCAGATCGACGCGATCATCGAACGCCATGCCGCGTTGCAGGCGCGCATGGCGACGGGCGATATGGCGCCTGCCGACTTTGTTGCGGCGTCGAAGGAGTTTGCCGAGCTGGAACCTGTCGCCGCGGCGGCGCGCGAGGTCGTGCGGCTGCGCGGGGAGGTCGCCTCGTTGACCGAGATGCTGGCCGATCCGGAGATGAAGGCGATGGCGGCCGAGGAAATCGTCGCGGTCGAGGCGGCGCTGCCCGACGCCGAGCACGACCTTGCGATCAAGCTGCTGCCCAAGGACGTCGCTGACGCGCGCGCGGCAATGCTCGAAATCCGCGCCGGGACGGGCGGCGACGAGGCGGCGCTGTTCGCGGGCGACCTGCTGCGTATGTACAGCCGCTATGCCGACGGCCAGGGCTGGAAGGTCGAGGTCATCTCCGCCAATGAGGCCGAGGTTGGCGGTTACAAGGAAGTCGTCGCGTCGGTCAGCGGGCAGGGGGTGTTCGCCAAGCTGAAGTTCGAAAGCGGCGTTCACCGCGTGCAGCGCGTCCCCGCCACCGAAAGCCAGGGCCGCATCCACACCAGCGCCGCGACCGTCGCGGTGCTGCCCGAGGCCGAAGAGGTCGATGTCGCGATCAACGACAATGACCTCAAGATCGACATCTATCGCGCGTCGGGCGCGGGCGGCCAGCATGTCAACACGACCGACAGCGCGATCCGCATCACGCATATCCCGACCGGCCTCGTCGTGATCCAGCAGGACCAGCGCAGCCAGCACAAGAACCGCGCCAAGGCGATGCAGGTCCTGCGCGCGCGGCTGTATGATCTGGAGCGCGAGAAGATTCACAGCGCCGAGGCGTCGGCGCGCAAATCGATGGTGGGTTCGGGCGATCGTTCCGAACGCATCCGCACCTATAATTTTCCGCAAGGGCGGGTGACCGATCACCGGATCAACCTGACCCTGCACCGCCTGCCCGAGATATTGGAAGGGCAGATGGACGAACTGATCGATGCGCTGATCGCCGAGGATCAGGCGCAGCGGCTGGCGGGGCTGGGTGACTGAGGTCCGTACCGCGCTGCGCGAGGCGGCGGCGCGGCTGGAGGGCGTGTCCGACACGCCGCGGCTCGATGCCGAACTGCTGATGGCGCATGCGCTGGGAGTCGAACGACAGGTGTTGCTGCTCGACCCGTCGCGGTTTGCGGTGCCGACCGGTTTTGCCGCGCTGATCGAGCGGCGCATGGCACATGAACCGGTTGCCTATATCGTCGGCTACCGCGATTTCTGGACGATCCGGCTGGCGGTCGGCTCCGGTATGCTGATCCCTCGTCCCGACAGCGAGACGCTGATCGAGGCGGCGGTCGATCATTTTCGCGATAGTGGACCCGAGCGCGTGCTCGACCTCGGGGTCGGTCCCGGAACCCTGTTGCTCGCGGTGCTGGCTGAATGGCCTGAAGCCCATGGCCTTGGTATCGACGAATCCGAAAAGGCCGTCGGCTGGGCCGAAATGAACGCCAGCGATCTTGGTATGGAAGAGCGCGCGCGCTTTCGGGTCGGCGACTGGGCTGCGGGGCTCGACGGCCAGTTCGACCTCATCCTCTGCAACCCGCCTTATATCGCTGACAGCGAGGAACTCATGCCCGATGTCGCCCGGCACGAGCCGGCGGGGGCGTTGTTTGCCGGCGCGGACGGGCTCGACGATTATCGCCGGATCCTGCCCGATTTGCCCCGGCTGCTGGCGCCGGGCGGCATAGCTATTCTTGAAATTGGCCATACCCAGCATGAACCTGTGCGCACGCTGGCCGAAGCGGCCGGGTTTTCGGTCGTTTGCCGCCGGGATCTGGGCGGGCGCGACAGGGCGCTTTTGCTGACCCGCGCCTGATCGGCGCCTGCAAGAAATTGCTTGGTTTCCGCCGCAAAGCGCTGTAGGGGCGGCTCACAGGCCCGATCGGGACACCTTTAGAGGGTTCGGCCGGCCTGCTTCCCAATTACGATGCTGGTGCGGGGCCGAGGGGTCCGGCGCAAGCGGTAAAGGGCAACAACCGCGCAAAGGGCGCGGGCGCGACGCGCGGAATCGCGCGATCGGCCAAAAGGGGTTGGCGTAGCTTATTAGCTTTTCGACAGGATGTCTCAGTTGAACATGAACAACCGGCAGAGCGGTCGCCGTCGCGGCCGCAACAATAACAGCAACAACAATAATAACCGCTCGCAGTCCGGCGGACGCGGCGGTGTCGATCAGGCCAATCGCATCGACAGCCGCGCGCGCGGCAATGCGGCCCAGATGATCGAGAAATATCGCAACCTCGCACGCGATGCGCAGCTTGCGGGCGATCGGGTCCAGACCGAATATTATCTCCAGTTCGCCGACCATTATTTCCGCGTCGTGAGCGATTTTCGCATCCGTCAGGAAGAAAAGGCCGCCGCGAACGGACAGGAACGCAGCCACGACCGCAGCCGCGAAATCCGCGGCGTCGAGGATTTCGACGGCCATGACGACAGTGGCTTCGAAAACGAACTCGAAGCCGAACGCAACGACGATCGGGACGGCAACCGCGACAACGGCGGCCGTGAGAGCAACCGCGAAGGCAATCGCGAAAATCGCGAGCGTGGCGAGCGTAGCGGTCGCGACCGCGACGAGGATCGCGGCAATCGTCCGCAGCAGGGCCGCGGAAATCGCCAGGATCGTGGATCCGTGGCCGAACCCGTCGCCGACGAAGGCGACGAACAGGCGGTGGTCGCCGAAGAGGCCGCGCCCGCACCGCGTACCAGTCGCCGTGGTCCGCGCCGCGCCGCGCGTCCGGTCGAAGCCGACGACAATGGCGACGCCGGAATCGACAGCGCCGTGTTGCCGCCCGCGATCGGCCGGCCCGAACGGGTCGAGGACGCCGAAAGCGACGCCGAAGAGGCCCCCGCTCCCAAGGCTCGCCGTACGCGCCGCACGCTCGCGCCACGTGGTAGCGGTGTCGAAGCTGCGGAATAAGCAGCCGATTTTCGGCTAGCCTTTGGAATCGACATAACCTAGCCTCCCTGCCGGACGTCTGCGGGGAGGATGGGTATGCGCGCTTTGGTCATGATGGCCGTGCTGGCCGGGAGTGCGACCATCGCACCCGTGCAGGCGCAGGACGCGGTTCTGGGCAATGCGCAGGGCGACGTTGCCGTCACCATCTATAACAACGGCCAGTCGCTGGTTCAGGACGACCGCCAGCTTGCCGTCACGCGCGGCCGCAACCGCATCGAATTCCCCGACGTGTCGGCGCGCATCCGGCCCGAGACGGTGACGCTGTCGGGGCCCGGCATCGGTATCGTCGAGCAGAATTTCGATTTCGACCTGCTGACTCCCGACAAGTTGATGGACAAGGCGGTCGGACAGCAGATCACGCTGATCCGTACCAATCCGGCGACCGGCGCCGAACGCAGCGAGCGCGCCAAGGTGCTCGCGGCGAACGGCGGTATCGTGCTGCAGGTCGGCGAGCGGATCGAGGTGCTGCGTGACGACGGCCTGCCGGTGCGCGCGGTATTCGACCGGCTGCCCCCCAATCTGCGCGCGCGGCCGACCTTGTCGGTGACGGTCGATGCGGCCGACGCGGGAACCATTCCGGCCCGCCTGTCCTATCTGACACCCAATCTGGGGTGGACGGCCGATTATGTCGCGCTGTTCGACGCCGCGAAGGGCGCGATGGACATTCAGGGCTGGGTGACGCTCACCAACAGCACGGGCACGACCTTCACCAATGCGCGCACGCTGCTGGTCGCGGGCAATCCGGGCGGCGGCGGCGGGTTTCGCCAGCTCGCCGGGACGATGGATTCGGCGGGGACCGAGAGCAACGATCGCGAACGGTTGGGCGACTATTATCTCTATCCGCTGGCGGAACGCACGACGATCGCCAACGCGCAGCAAAAGCAGGTCAGCTTTCTCGATGTGAAGGGCGCCCCCGCGCGTTCGACCTATGAATTCGTCAACCGCTGGCTGGGCAGCAGCACCGATCCGGTCAGCACGGCGAGCGTGCTGCGATTCTCGACCTCGCGGCAGGGCGGGCTGGGCGATCAACTCCCCGCCGGTACGATCCGCGTTTATATGCGTGATGCGCGCGGCGATCCGCAGTTCATCGGCGAAAACCGGATCGATCATACGCCGATGGGTTCGAACATGTCGCTGCGGACCGGCGATGCCTTCGACGTCAAGGTCCAGACCACCGTCGTCTCGCGCACGCGCAAGAGCGACTCGCGCTGGGTGACGAAGATGAAATATGTCGTCACCAACGCGCGGCCGCAGGCGGCGACGGTGCTGGTCGCGCAGGACGGCCTGTATGGCGACGTGCGGATTTCGGACGAAAGCCTGAAGAGCGAGCGGGTGTCCGCCGACCGCGTCGAATGGCAGGTGCCGGTTCCCGCCAACGGCAAGGTCGAACTGACCGCAACATTCGACACCCGATACTGAGGTAGAGGGCGTGGCGTGGGCCCGGCTCCTGCTGATGTGGGTGGCGGCGTTGCTGACGCCGGCGATCGCCCATGCGCAAGCCGAGCCGCCGGTCACGGTGTCGTCGCAGATTGCCGACGTCGCGGTCACCGTCTACCGCGCCCCGAATCGCGGCGGCGGGGGCATCGACCCGAACTG
This sequence comes from Sphingopyxis sp., assembly GCF_016793825.1. Classification (GTDB taxonomy): domain Bacteria; phylum Pseudomonadota; class Alphaproteobacteria; order Sphingomonadales; family Sphingomonadaceae; genus Sphingopyxis. The sequence goes on along the minus strand of NZ_JAEULM010000052.1, from coordinate 6,762 downwards.
GCCGCAGGGGTTCGCCTTCATCACCGAGACGCGCAAGGTGACGCTGCCGGCCGGCGTGTCGGTGCTGCGCTTTGAGGGGGTGGCGGAGGGCCTGTTGCCCGAGACCGCGGTGGTGAGCGGGCTTCCCGACGGGGTGATCGAAAAGAATCGCGACGCCCGACTGCTTTCACCCGCCGGGCTTGTCGACGCCTATCTGAAACGCAGCGTGACGCTGCGTCGGACGGATCGCGCGACCGGCAAGGTCGTCGAACAGGATGCGTTGATCCAGGCCGGTCCTGGTGGCGGTGTCATCCTCCAGACCGCGAACGGATATGAAGCGCTCGGTTGCGCAGGGCTGCCCGAACGGATGCTCTATGCCCGCGTGCCGAAGGATCTGTCGGCGAAGCCGACGCTGTCGGTGCTCGTCGAAAGCAGGACCGCGCGCACCGTCACTGTCCAGCTACTCTATCTGGCCGAGGGATTCGACTGGGCTGCGAACTATGTCGCGGATCGCGCAGCCGATGGAAAGTCGCTGGGGCTGACCGGCTGGATCACCGTCGCCAACGGCGGGGTGACGAGTTTCCCGAACGCGCAGATGAACGTGATCGCCGGCCGGCTGAACAAGATGTACAGCCCCCCGTTGCCGCGCAGCACGCCGGGGCCGCTGATCCTGAAGTGCTGGCCGATGGACATCACCAGCACGCATCCATTGTGGAGCCTGCCGCCGATCATCGAGGTCGAGCAGGCGTATAACGAGTCCGACGCCATGGAGGTGGTCGTAACCGCGAATCGGAGGGGCCGGGGCGCGCCGCCGCCCGCGATGGCGATGGCGCCGCCTCCGCCGCCCGCTCCGCCGCCCCCGCCGCCGCCCGAGGATCTCGGCGACCTCAAATTCTATCGAGTGCCGTTCCGCGTCGATGTGTCGGCCAAGGGGCAGAAACAGGTCGCGCTGCTGGCGAGCGACAAGGTGGCGGTCGAACAGCTTTACGCCGGGACGGTCTATCAGAATTATAGTGATAGTCCGGTGCCGCTGGTGACGCGGCTGCGCGTGCAGAATCGCGAATCGGACGGGCTCGGCTTCGCGCTTCCGGCTGGCATGGCGACGGTGTTCGAGACGGTCGGCGGTCGCCGCCTGCTCGTCGGTGAAGCGAAAATCGGGGACAAGGCGAAGGACGAGCGGGTCGATTACGATATCGGTGCCAGTCCGGCGGTGCAGGCGCAGACCGTCGTCCAGATCGATCCGGAGAATAAGGACAAGCGCCTGTGGCAGGTCACGCTGACCAACGCGCGGCCGTTTGATGCGGAGGTCGAGATGCTGGTGCCGCTGCGGCTCGATCCCGAGCCCGAGGGGTGGGAGCGGCGCGGCAATGCGTGGGTCTGGCGCGTCCGCATTCCTGCGAACGACCGGATCGTCCAGGTCTTTCGCGTCAAATAGCGCCGGTCAGATGGTCGGAAGCGCGCGCGGGCGGTGATTCTCGTCGAGCGCGACGAAGGTGAACACGCCTTCGGTCACCCGCTCTTCGGTTCGGCCGCCGTCGCGCGTCGCTATGACCTCGATCCGGATCGCCAGCGACGTACGTCCACGCCGCTCGACATGCGCATAGAGGGAGATGATGTCGCGCAGCAGGATCGGCGCGATGAATTCCATCGTCTCGATCGCGACGGTCGCGACCGCGCCCTGGGCAACGCGCCCGGCGACGATGCCGCCCGCGATGTCCATCTGGCTCAGCACCCAGCCGCCGAAGATATGGCCGTTGGCGTTGATGTCGGCGGGGCGGGGGACGACGCGCAGGATGGGATCGCGCGGACAGTCCGAATCGGCGGCGGTCTTATCGGTCATGGTTCATGTCCGGGTCGTTTTCGAACGGGTCCTCGACCGCTTCGTCGTGGCCGCTGCCGCTCGACAGGAAGACCAGACCCATCAGCGCGGCGCCCAGCATCACCGACAGGCCGACTCCTGCGGTGGTGGCGATGACCATGTGGATGCTGAACTGGTCGCCCAGCGTATAGCGCAGCCAGCCAAGCGCCAGCAGGACGGCCGCGAACGAGACGAAGGTCATGCCCTTCATCAGTCGGCGGTAGCGCGTCCAGGCGATGTTCGAGGTGTCGCGATTGTCGAGGGGCGAGGGTTTGACCATGCGCGCCTCCATGAACCAAGACGGCCGGCAGGCCAAGCCGCAAAGGCGCCGCTTTGGGCTTGGCCGCGAATCATGATAGGCTTTGCCCGCAACGGACATAGAGATGGGAGCGGCACGACTATGACGATCGGAGCGATTCTTCACGGGCGCACGGGCGCGGTGATTTCGGCGCGGCCCGGCGACACGGTCCGCGCGGTGATCGACCTGCTCGCGCAGCACCGCATCGGCGCGGTTCCGGTGGTCGAGGGTGACGCCATCGTCGGCATTTTTTCCGAACGCGATCTGGTGCGACTGATGTCGTCCTATGGCCCGGAGGCGCTCGACCGCGCCCTTGGCGATGTGATGACCAAGTCGCCGGTGACGTGCGATCCGCACATGGCGGTGATCGCGGCACTATCGCAGATGACGCAGAAGCGTATCCGCCACCTGCCGGTCGTCGATGACGGGCGGCTGGTCGGTTTCGTTTCGATCGGCGACCTCGTCAAACATCGCATCGACAATATCGAGGCCGAAGCCGCGGCGATGCGCGACTATATCGCGTCCTGACCGTTCAGGACCGGATACTGGAATAGAGCGCGCGGGCAGCGCTTTTGGGGTCGCGCAGCAGATGCGTCAGCCGGTTGCCGGTTGCGCGCGCCTCCGCTTCGCCCAGCGCCCGCCAGTAGGCGGGCCACCCCTTGCGCGAATACCAATAGCGATAGTGACCTGTCTTCTCGACGATCGCGGTCTCGAGCCGCGCCCGGTTCGCGCTCGTCAGGTCGAGCGGGATCGAACCGTCCCGGAGGCCGAGGTAGACGTGCAGCATCTGCTGCGCCCACAGCGCATCGGTTCCCGCGCTCGTCAGATTGTCGCCCTGGCGATAGACGTTGGCGGCATCGAAGAACTGGCAGGCAAACCCGCCCTGGCCGGTCAGCTTGAGCCAGAAGAGCCAGTCGCCCGCGCGGCGATATTCGGGGAACCAGCCGGCCGCCTCGGCCGCATCGCGGCGGAACATCGCCGAACAGGTCGGGATCATGCTGATCAGCAGCAGCGTCGATTGCGGATCGTCGAGCCGGCGCCAGCCCGACCCAGCGGGCGCGTCTGGCATCGGGCTGGTCTCGTCGGCGGCAAGGCGGCTTTCGACAAGACGGGGCGGCAAGCCCGGACCCGGTTCGGGCAGCACGAAGGCGTCGCCGAAGCTGACGGCAAGGGACGAATAGGCGAGGAGTGGTGCGATCAGCCGTTCCATTGCGTCGGGGCGGAATTCGTCATCCGAATCGAGGAAGGCGATCAGCGGCGTCTTTGCCGCCTTCATCCCGATGTTGCGGACGACGCCTTCGCCGCCATTCCGTTCGGCCACGATATAGTTGACCGGGATCGCATTTCGCCCGGCCCAGCGGGCCACGACTTCGGCGGTGTTGTCGGTCGAGGCGTCGTCGACGACGATGATCTCGGCGGGCGGCAGCGTCTGCCGCGCGATGCTGTCGAGCGACCGTTCGATCAGGTCGGCGCGATTATAGGTCACGATAAGGACGGTGAAACGCATGGCGGGCGATGGCTCCGTGGTCATGGCAGGGGTTGCTTCGAGGCGGGCCGGCGCAGGCCGATCCGGTCGAGGGTGGTGACGACGAGCCGGCGTATGTCGTCCGTGAGGTGGTTGCTGGTAGCGAACAGGGCGGCGAGCCAGAGGAGGACGCCGGCCGACACCGGCACCAGCAATTCGGCGAAGCCCATCGCCGTCGGCGGCGTGATCCAGCGATACCAGGCGAGTAGCGGCGCGACCGCCGCCGCGGCGCCGATCAGGCTGCGACCATAGTCGGCCAGAAGCCCGCGCCAGGCGAAGCCGGTCAGGCTCCGCAGGAAGACGGCATAGAGGCAGAACCAGAAAGCGGCGTAAACGACATAGGCGGCCGCGGCCGCCTGCCCCCCATGTCGGGCGCCGACCAGCAGCAGGACGACCGCGACGGCGGTAGCGGTGCCGGTGCGTTTCAGCACGCCGTCGAGTCGGCCGAGCAGGATCGGGACCTGCACGCTCATCGGCAGCGCGACGAAGATCATCTCGGCGATCGCGAGCAGGCTGAGGATCGGCGCGACGTCGGTCCAGCGCGGACCATATAATGCATGAACCAGCGGATAGGACGCCGCCGCGAGGCCGGCGAGCGCCGGCCAGACGATTCCTGTGTAGCCGCCGACGAGTCGCAGATAGGGTTCGCCAAGCGATTTGCCTTCGTTGCGCATCTGCGCGAGGGCGGGGTAGAAGACGCTGTTCACCGCGCCGGTCATCAGGTTGACGAGCTGTACGGCGAGCCCGCTTGCCCGCGAATAGAGGCCGACGGCCGTGTTGCCGGCGATCCCGCCGACGATCAGATCGGGCGAGCGCGTACCCACCGAATCGAAAATCTGGAGCAGTGTGGAGCCGCCGCCGAAACGCAGGACATGCGACGCGCCGGTGAATCGCAGCGGCCAGGGAAAGATCCACCCGTTCCGCCACTGGCTGACAAGGGCGCGCGCGATCTGCTGCGCCAGGGCGCCCCAAGCGAGCGCCATGGGACCCTGACCCGCCGCCGCTAAGCTGATCGTCACCACCGCATTGGTGACCGATGCGGCGACCTCGATCATGAAGTCCGAGCGGAAATCCATCGCGCGCTGGCGAAGCGCGGTCGGCACGATCGCCAGTGGGACGAACAGATAGGATGAACCGATGACCAGCATCAGCGGAAAGAGCTTTGGGTCGCCATAGAGCCACGACAGTGGCTTTGCGGCGGCAAGGATCACGAGCGCGACGCCCCAGGCGACCGCGAGCGATACCGAAAAGGCAGTGTGGAGCTTCTCCTTCCCCAACTCGGCCTCGCCGACGATATAGCGGTTGAGGCCGAACTCCTGAAGTACCGCGATCAGCGCGGTCGCGGCAAAGGCGATCGAGAACAGGCCGACTTCGGCCGGCGTCAGGAAATAGCGCGCGACGATGATGCTGCCGGCGAAGGCGATGCTGAAGCTCAGCAGCTTGCTGGCGCTCGCCCACGCTATGGCTTTGCGGACCGACATGTCTGCGTTCAACCGGCGCGGAATTCGGGCGAAGGCGCCACCGTCGTCGCGTGGCGGCTCTGGCGCCAGGCGAGCATCGGTGGCGCGAGTCGCGGAAAGATCTGCCACAGCGCGAAGGCGAGCGACCAGCCCGGGTTGCGCATCTGGCGGCGATGGGTTCGCAGCGCCCTGAGGGCCACATCGGTGTCCCCGGCGATGACCGCCGCGACGGCTTCCTCGACCGCGACGCGATCTTCCTCGCGCGTGCGGAGCGTCAGGGCGAGTTCGGCTTCGCGGCTTCCCGGTCGCGCTGCGATGATCTTGTCGTAAACGCACATATTGCCGCGAATCATCTTGAGCAGATGGCGCGATGCCGACACGCCGCGTACTCGATAGTCGCCAAGAACCGCATCGACATACCGCACATGTCCGCCGTGCAGGAACAGCCGGACCCACAGGTCGAGGTCCTCGGCATGGGTCATTGCAGGATCGAACCCGCCGATCGCTTCGAAGTCGGCGCGGCGGAAGGTCGAACCGATATAGATGTTGAGGCGCCCACAGAGCAGGTCGGCCAGTGTTCCCGTCGCGGTGCGATTCTGCCCGGCCTGCACGACCTCGCTTTCGATGGCGACCGCGCCGAAGACACGGGCGTTGCACGTCGCGATGCAGGCGTAGGGATCGGCGTCCATCGCGGCGACCATTGCCGCTAGATAGTCGGGGCGGAACAGGTCGTCGCCGTCGAGCAGTGCGATCAGCGGCGCGCGGGCCTCCGCGATCGCGCGATTGCGCGCGGACGAAACGCCGCCGTTCGACGTTTGCAGGAACCGGATTCGCGGATCGGCCAGATACGGCTGCACCGCGCCGGCGACGTCGTCGGGCGCGCCGTCGTCGATGACGATCGCTTCCCAGTCGCCAAGGCTTTGCGCCTGAAGCGAATCGAGCGCCGCGGGCAGGAACTGCGCGACGCCGTAAGCGGGAACGATCACCGCGATCCGCGGGGCAGGCTGGGCGGGAGAACTATTCATCGCCGGTTCCCTAGCATGGATCCGCTAAGCAATGATTGAAGGGAATCGCGGGCGAACGCGGATTCGCGGCGCATTTCGGTGCGTTTCGAATCCCGTCGGCGCGATTCTCGTGCCGGCGCGGCGTGCGGGCGCGTGGGCCAGACCCGAGAAGAAGGAAGGAAGATCCACGGATTTTTGCGGGTTTCGCGAAAAGTTGAAACAAAATTGCAAAAAGCTGTTGACCCGACTCAGGCAGGGGCCTAGAGGCCTGTTCACCGGACGGGGCGCGGCGCCAGACGCCACGAACCACCCGGTCGCCAACAGATACGGACAGATGTCCCCCGATAGAAATAGCGGGGAACGACAACTGTCCGCCATTTCTTGTCGGTGAGCTCTTTGACATTGTGATTGTCGATGAAGGGACATGTGGGCGGCGGCCCTGGGTCTTGCAGCTTTAGGGTGCAAGCAACTCAGGATAAAAAGCCAAGCCTGACCTGCATGTCTTACACGTTTCCATAACGTGGAAGCAGCCTTTTCGAAGGTTGCTTCTTGTGTAGGCCAGGCTCCTTAAAATGAGCGGGTTTGCGAGGGATATTCCACCTTTGCAGATTCGAACATCAAACTTGAGAGTTTGATCC